>NZ_JACMSF010000012.1 GCF_014257025.1 Streptomyces cupreus | reverse complement strand
AGGGGCCGCACCTCTACCGCATCGGCGAGTGGTGGTACGAGATCGTCGCGCGGGACTCCGAGGCCCGCTGATCCCAACTCCCCTTCGATCGCGGGTGAGTCACAGTCCAATTCCCTGTGTACGAGGGGTTGCCACCCATCAGGCGCTGTCTCTAGGGTGCGGCAGCAGCGAAGCTTTCTGGATTCATTCCGAAACTTTCGAAACTCTGGATCTCAAGGAGCGCATGATGGGCGACCCGGCACTGTCCCGCCGCGGCTTCCTGGCGGCCTCCGCCGCGGCCGGTCTGAGCATGACGGCACTCAGCGGCTGCGGCGGCGACTCGGACGGAGGGTCGTCCGACGGCACGACCACGATCGAATGGTGGAACATCTCCACCACCCAGCCCACGAAGGACGTCTGGGCCGGCCTCGCCAAGAAGTTCGAGGCCCAGAACCCCAAGGTGAAGGTCAAGATCGTCCAGCTGGAGAACGACGCCTACAAGTCGAAGATGACGGCGCTGACCGCCTCCGGCAAGCTCCCGGACATCTTCCACACCTGGGGCGGCGGCGTGCTGAAGCAGCAGGTCGACGCGGGACTCGTCGAGGACCTCACGGACCGCACCAAGGACTGGGCCGAGGGCCTGGTGCCGGTCTCGAAGCAGCCGTACATCATCGACGAGAAGGTGTACGGCATCCCCTTCGACATCGGCATGATCGGCTTCTGGTACAACAAGGCGCTCTTCAAGAAGGCGGGCATCAGCGCGCCCCCGACCACCTGGAGCGCCTTCCTGGACGCGGTCGGCAAGCTGAAGTCCGCCGGGGTCACCCCGCTCGCCCTCGCGGGCAAGGAGGCGTGGACCGGTATGTACTACTGGGCCTACCTCGCGATGCGCACCGCCGGTGTCGGTGCTCTCCAGAAGGCCAACGACGACAAGGACTTCACCGCCCCCGGTCTTGTCCAGGCCGGCGAGCACCTCAAGGAACTGGTCGAACTGGAGCCGTTCCAGAAGGGCTTCCTCGGCGCCTCCTACTCCGGCCCCACCGGGCAGTCGGCCACCGTCGGCAACGGCAAGGTGGCCATGGAACTGATGGGCCAGTGGGCGCCCGTGGTGCAGGCGGACACCGGAAAGGGACTCGGGGACGACCTCGGCTTCTTCCCGTTCCCCGCGGTCGAGGGCGGACAGGGCGCCATCACCGAAGTGTTCGGCGGGGGTGGCGGGCATGCCCTGCGCAGCGGCGCCCCGCAGGCGGCCGCGGACTTCCTGAAGTTCTTCGCCTCCGAGGCGACCGACCTGGAGCTGGTCAAGAAGACCGGCGTGCTCCCGGTCGTCCCGGCCGCCGAGAGCGCCATCGCCGACCCCAACATCAAGGCCGTACAGAAGGAGCTCACGGCCGCCACCGGCTTCCAGCTCTACCTCGACCAGGCGTACGCGCCCGCCCTCGGCCAGGAGGTCAACGACAGTGTCGCGGCGCTCATCGCCGGGTCCAAGTCGCCGGAGCAGGTCACCGAGTCGATCACCGACGTCGCGAAGGAAGAGCAGTAGCCGCCGATGACGTCCACCTTCCTCCCGGACAAGCGGACCGGTCCTGACACGGACCGGCCGCCCCCGGCCGCCGACGCGGTCCGGGGGCGGGCCCGCCGGCGCGCCCTGAACTGGCTCACCGCGGTCTCCTTCCAGGTGCCCGCCCTCGTGCTGTTCGGCGTCCTGGTCCTGCTGCCGATCCTGTTCGCGCTGTACGCCGCGTTCTTCCGCTGGGGCGGCTTCGGCAGGCCCTCCGACTACATCGGCGTCGACAACTTCACCCGGCTCTTCGACGACCCGGTCTTCCTCGGCGACCTGTGGCGCTGTCTGGTCCTGGTCGTGCTGTCGCTGGCGCTGCAACTGCCGTTCGCGCTCGCCATGGCCGTCGCGCTCAACCAGCGCATGCGCGGGCGGGCCGTGTACCGGATGCTGTTCTTCGCGCCGTACGTGCTGTCCGAGGCGATCACCGGTGTGCTGTTCAGCATGATCTTCGCCCCGGGCGACGGTCTCGCCGACCATGTCCTCGGCGGGATCGGCCTGGACGGTCTGGGCGGTGAGTGGTTCGCCGACCCGGACATGGTGATGGCCACCCTGTTCCTGGTCATGACCTGGAAGTACTTCGGCTTCCACATGATGCTCTACCTGGCCGGACTCCAGTCCATACCGCGGGAGTTGCACGAGGCGGCGCTGATCGACGGCGCCGGGCCCTGGCAGCGGGTCCGCAATGTCACCCTGCCGCTGCTCGCGCCGACCCTGCGGATCAGCGTGTTCCTGTCCGTCATCGGGGCGATCCAGCTCTTCGACCTGGTGTGGGTGGTCACCGCGGGTGGCCCCGACCACCACTCCGAGACGATGGCCGTGACCATGTTCCAGTTCGGGTTCAAGCGCTACCAGGTCGGCTACGCCAGCGCGATCAGCGTGGTCATGTTCGGCATCAGCCTCGTCTTCGCCCTCGCCTACCAGCGGTTCGTGCTCCGCCGGGACCTGGAGGGCGCGACCACGACCATGCGGGGAGGCGTCAAGTGACCGTCCGGCACAGGACCCGAGGGCGCAATCTGCCGCTGCACCTCCTTTTGATCGCGGTCGGCGTGGTGATGGGCGTACCCCTGCTCTACGCGGTGATCTCCGGCTTCAAGTCCACCGACCAGCTCTCCCGCAACCCCATCGGATTGCCCGACCCCTGGGTGACCGGCAACTACACCGACATCCTGGCCTCCGGCGACTTCTGGCGACTGGTCGGCAACAGCACCCTCATCGCCGTCGCCACGACGGTCATCGTGGTCGCCGCCTCGGCACTCGCCGCGTTCTCCTTCGCGCGGTTCGCCTTCCGGGGCCGGGAGATGCTGTTCACCCTGTTCACGATGGGGCTGATGTTCCCCTTCGCGGTGGCGGCGCTGCCGTTGTTCCTGCTGCTGCGCTCGATGAACCTGCTGGACAACCCGCTCGGCGTGATCCTGCCGCAGGCCGCCTTCGGGCTGCCGATGACCATCATCGTCCTGCGCGGATTCTTCCGGCAGATCCCCGGTGAGCTGGAGGAGGCGGCCACCCTCGACGGCTGCGGTCCGCTCGGCTTCTTCTGGCGGGTGCTGCTCCCGATGGCACGGCCCGCGCTCGGCACGGTGTCGGTCCTCGCCGTCGTCACCAGCTGGAACAACTTCTTCCTGCCGCTGCTCGTCTTCAACGAGCCCACCTGGTGGACCATCCCGATCGGCGTCCAGCAGTTCCAGGGCCAGTACTCGCAGGACGTGGCCCGTGTGTTCGCCTATCTCGTCCTCGCCATGGTCCCCGCCCTGGCCTTCTACTCCGTCGCCGAGCGCCAGCTCGTCGGCGGTCTCACCGCCGGCGCCACGAAGGGATGACCCGCGCCCGCGGACGTACGGCTCACCCCACCTGTTCCGTGAGGAGTCGCACCACGCGCAAGAACCGTCTCAGACTCGTCGGCGCCCTCGCCGCCATGCTGGTCGCCGTCACCGCCCCGGCCGCTCAGGCTCATGACGACGAGCCGCCCACACTCGCCGAACTCGCCCAGCGCCACGGCCGCTACTTCGGCAGCGCCACCGACAACCCCGAGCTTGTCGACGAGCCTTACAAGGCGATTCTCGGCAGCGAGTTCGACCAGATCACCCCCGGCAACGGCATGAAGTGGTACGCCACCGAACCCCAGCAGGGCGTCTTCGACTTCTCCAAGGGCGACGAGATCGTGGACCTCGCCCGCGCCAACCACCAGAAGGTCCGCGGGCACACCCTGGTCTGGCACAGCCAGCTGCCCGGCTGGCTCACCGGTCGCGAGTGGACGGCCGACGAGCTGAGGGCCGTACTGAAGAAGCACATCCAGGCGGAGGTACGGCACTACCGCGGCAAGGTCTTCGCCTGGGACGTCGTCAACGAGGCCTTCAACGAGGACGGCACCTACCGGGAGACGATCTTCTACAGGACGCTCGGCCCCGGCTACATCGCCGACGCCCTGCGCTGGGCCCACCAGGCCGACCCGCGCGTGAAGCTCTACCTCAACGACTACAACATCGAGTCGATCGGCCCGAAGAGCGACGCCTACTACAAGCGCGCCAAGGAGCTGAAGGCGCAGGGCGTCCCCCTGCACGGCATCGGCCTCCAGGCCCACCTCGCGCTCCAGTACGGCTATCCGACCACGCTGGAGGACAACCTCCGCCGCTTCTCCAAGCTCGGCCTCGACACCTCGCTCACCGAGGTCGACATCCGGATGTATGTGCCCGCGGACGAGGAGAAACTGGCCACGCAGGCCGAGTGGTACCGGGATCTGACCGAGGCGTGCCTGGCCGTGCGCCGGTGCGTGGGCATCACGCTGTGGGACTACACCGACAAGTACTCGTGGATCCCGGCCTTCTTCGAGGGCGAGGGCGCGGCCCTGCCGTGGGACGAGCAGCTCCGGCCCAAGCCCGCGTACTACGCGATCCGGGAGGCGCTCAGCTGACCCGCGCGGGCGGTGGTGCGGTGCTCGACCGCACCACCAGCTCCGTGCCCAGTTCCATCCGAGGTGAGTCCGGCTGTTCCCCGGCGGCCAGCCGCAGCACCGTGCGGACGGCCAGCTTGCCCATGTCGGCGAGCGGCTGGCGCACGGTGGTCAGCGGCGGCGCCGACCAGCGCACTTCCGGAAGGTCGTCGAAACCGACCACGCTCATGTCCTCCGGGACCCTGAGGCCCCTCCGGCGCAGCGCCTCGATCGTGCCGAGCGCCATCTGGTCGCTGGCCGCGAACACGGCGCTCGGCGGTTCGGGCAGGTCCAGCAGTGCGGTGCAGCCCGTACAGCCGGACTCGGGGCGAAAGTCGCCGGGGACCACCAGAGACTCGTCGACGGCGAGTCCGGCGCCCTCCAGGGCTGCGCGATAGCCGTCGAAGCGGGCCCGGGAGCACAGCAGCCGCGGCGGGCCCGCGATCAGGCCGATCCTGCGGTGGCCGAGGCCCAGCAGATGCTCGGTCGCGGCGAGGCCCCCGGACCAGTTGGCGGCGCCGATGGTGGGCACGTCGAGGACGGGGGAGCCCGCCGGGTCGACCACCACCAGCGGGACGCCGAGCACCCGCAACTCCTCGTGCAACCGGCTCCAGGACCGAGGTGACGAGGACGACGCCGTCGGAGGCGCGGGCCCGCAGATTGCGCATCCATTCGCGGGCGTCGCCCGAGCGGCCGTGGATCGCCGACACCACGGTGCCGACCCCGGCCGCGTGCGTGACCTCCTCCACCCCGCGGATGATCTCCACCGCCCAGGGGCTGTCGAGGTCGTTGAAGACCAGGTCGAGGAGGGCGGCGGGGGCCGTGGAAGCCCGTTTCCGGTAGCCGTGCCGGCGGATCCTCGACGCGGGCGCGGGTCCGCGGGGAGACGTCGGACCGGCCGTTGACGACCCGGGACACGGTCGGCACCGAGACCCCGGCCTGCCGGGCGATCTCCGTGATGGTGACCCTTCCCTCGGTGTGCTCCTGTGACAACTGCCCACCTCCGTCGACCCGTTGTCGAAAACTTCCAGAAGTCTTCCGGAAAACCGGGGCTCGTGGAAGGGGGAATCGGCCCGGACCGCAGCACGCACGGGGGACTACGGGGAGTAACCGCCCCCGGACACGCGTCGGGGCCGGTGCGCAGAACGGGTCTGCGGGCCGGCCCCCAAGATCTCCGGGCGGTCGGTGGACCGCCCGGCCGCGCTCAGGCCGCGGTCATCACCTGGTCGGCGCCCAGTGGGCGGTGCGGGGCGATGATCTGGCCGTCGGGCAGGAGCTCACCGGTGTCCTCGAAGAGCAGAACGCCGTTGCACAGCAGGCTCCAGCCCTGTTCCGGGTGGTGCGCCATGAGGCGCGCCGATTCCCGGTCGGCGGAGTCTGCGGAGGGACACGGTGGCTGGTGCTGGCACATGGATGGGATCTTTCGCTCTGACGTGATGTTCATGGCCGCCCCCGTTGCGACAAGTGGTTCGAACCCAGTGTTGCCCCACGGGCGTCAATCCGCAGGGATTTCGCTGCACCGCTTCTCACAGGTTGATGACGCATCACCCGCGCGGACGGTTCAGCCCAACTGCACTGTCATTTCGGGTGGTTCAAGGGGGCCCGATGGGGCTAGTCCATGCAGGTCGGGGGCTCTTGGGAGCGCGTGGACGCTCGTACGAGCGAGGAGTGCCGCACACAGCGCCGTACCCCGCGACCGGCGACCGGCGGCGGGGTACGGAGGCCTCGGACGGGGGACCGTCAGGCGGGTGAGCCGAGGAGTGGCGCGGGCGTCACGCGGTGGGTCAGCACCGGGAGCAGATCGGCGACCTGATGCGGTCGGTGGGCAGCGATGCCGGGCGGCGCGGGGGCCAGCGGGACGAGCAGATCCGTGGGCTCGGGATGGCCGGCGGTGGCGTCGGCGGCGATGTCGCCGTGCAGCCACAGGGTCAGCATGTACAGGCCGGGGACGGACAGCAGTCGGGGCTGGTAGTGCCCCGGCATCGTCTCGGCCTGGCGCAGTGCGCGCTCGGTGGAGGTGATGTACGGGCCCTCGAAGAAGTGCGAGAAGGCCCAGCCGTCCGGGGTCAGCCGGGTCTCGGCGGCGGCGACGGCACGGTCGCCGCAGCGGATCAGGAACCGCCATCCGGCGAGCCTGGTGGTGCAGGGGCCGGTGGCGGTGATGCCGTCCAGGACGTGCACCGGCAACGGCAGTTCGGGGGTGGCGGGTCCCTGTGCGGTGCGCAGGGATGGCGTTCGGGCCTCGCGGACCGCGGTGGGAGACCCGAGTGCGGTGAGGACGGAGCGAAGTGCGGGCGCGGGAGCCGGGGGGACATGCAGCGGCATGGTGGGTCGCCTCTCATTCAAAAGGCACGGTGGCGCGAGGGCGGGGCGGACGGCGCTGTCAGCTCGCGGGGGCGGAGAGGCGTGGGCCGAGGTCTGGGTGCGTGGGTGTGCGTGAGGCCTGCCGTACGTCCATCTCTACGGCAGGTACTCCGACCGGGCGCCAACCTTCCGCCTTCTCCGCGGAGTTTATACGACAAGTGTTCAGTCAGTGTTTCGTCTAGCCGTTTCCGGCGCACTCGGCAAGGGCGCATTCGGACGGCGATCCGCGGGAATCATCCCGATTCCGGACGGGGCGTGAGGCGGTGACCTCGGAAAATGCGCGAGAAACGGTCGGCCAATTCTTGTCGGCGTTTTTCACGAGTTCGTCGGCCGCCCGAAACTGCACACTGCCCCATGCCTGGCGAATGTGCCGCCGGTCACGTTCGACAGCCTAGCGGGCTGCGGGCCCGGCCGGGACGTTATCGATCGCTTCGGCTGGGCATCATCTGACCCGGGACACCGGCGGCCGGCTCTTCGGCCCGCCCAATCGAGGAGGGACGCTTCGATGGGGGAGAAGGTCGTGGCAGGTCGGTTCGATCTGTCCGACCGCCAGCACTACCGCGACAAGCTCCGGCAGTGTCTGGCGGGCCTGGAGCGGCTTCTGGCGGAGAAGCGGTTCGATCGCCCGAAGAACCTCATGGGTCTGGAGATCGAATTGAATCTCGCTGGAGCCGATGGCATGCCGAGAATGTTGAATGCACAGGTTCTTGAGCGGATCGCGAGCCGGGATTTCCAAACAGAACTGGCCATGTTCAACCTGGAGGTCAACATAGCCCCACACCGGCTGGGCGGCCGGGTTTTCGACCGGCTCGCCGAGGAACTCCGCACCTCCCTGGCATATGCCGACCGAAAAGCCGGCGAGCTGGACGCGGGAATCATGATGATCGGCATTCTGCCGACCCTCGACCGGGACGACCTGGTCTCCTCCAACCTCTCCGACGTCGACCGCTACACCCTGCTCAACGACCAGATCGTGGCCGCCCGCGGCGAGGACTTCGTGCTCGACATCGACGGCGTGGAGCATCTCACCTGCACCTCGAAGTCAATAGCGCCCGAGGCCGCCTGTACCTCGGTCCAACTGCACCTCCAGGTCACCCCCGCCCGCTTCGCCGACGTCTGGAACGCCGCCCAGGCCGTCGCCGCCGCCCAGGTCGCGGTCGGCGCCAACTCCCCGTTCCTGTTCGGCCGGGAACTGTGGCGCGAGTCCCGCCCCCCGCTGTTCACGCAGTCCACCGACACCCGCCCGCCCGAACTCCAGGCCCAGGGCGTCCGCCCCCGCACCTGGTTCGGGGAACGCTGGATCTCCTCCGCCTACGACCTCTTCGAGGAGAACCTGCGCTACTACCCCGCCCTCCTGCCGATCTGCGACGAGGAGGACCCGCTCCAGGTGCTCGACGAGGGCGGCGTCCCCTCGCTCGCCGAACTGGTCCTGCACAACGGCACGGTGTACCGCTGGAACCGCCCGGTCTACGGCATCGCCGACGGCGTCCCGCACCTGCGCGTCGAGAACCGCGTCCTGCCCGCGGGCCCCACCATCACGGACGTCATCGCCAACGCGGCCTTCTACTACGGCGTCATCCGCGCCCTCGCCGAGGAGCCCCGCCCGGTGTGGACCCGGCTGCCGTTCGAGGCGGCCGCCGCCAACTTCGACAGCGCCTGCCGGCACGGCATCGACGCCCGCCTGAAGTGGCCCCGGCGCGGACGCTACGGCGGCACCACGGAGATCGACGCGGCCACCCTCGTACGCGACGAACTGCTGCCGCTCGCCGAGGCCGGTCTGGACGCGTGGGGCGTCGAGCCCGCCGACCGGGACGTGTACCTCGGGGTCGTCGAGGAGCGCTGCCGGCGCCGCGCGAACGGAGCCTCCTGGCAGTCCGCCACCTTCCACCGGGCCCTGGAACAGGGGCTGTCCCGGGACGCGGCCCTCGCCGCCACGACCCGCCGCTACCGCGATCTGATGCACCTCGGCGATCCGGTCCACACCTGGCCCGTCGGGCTGCCGGAGGCCGTGCCGCTGGGCTGAGGGGCGCCTGAACGGGGGCCGCCGCCCACCGCCTCATACTGGTCGGGCAAGCTGTGACGTCGTATGACGGTGGTGCCCCTGGGAGGCAGTGTGCAGGCGGAGGCGGGCCCCGTGGCCGATTCATTCCCGCAGGAGGGGCCCTCGCGCCGGATCCTCCGTGACGAGACGCTGCTCGTGCTGGGGCTCTCGCTCGGGGCGAGCGGGGTCTCCGCCCTCATCAGCTTCATCGGCTCGGCCACCAAGCCCGGCGGCCTCAAGGACCAGGCGGCCACCCTCAACGCCTCCGCCGCTCCCGGACGGCCCTGGCTCGACCTCGCCTGGCAGCTCTTCGGAATCACGACGTCTCTGGTGCCCGTGCTCCTCGTCGCACACTTCCTGCTGCGCGAGGGCAGCGGCCTGCGGGCCCTCGGTTTCGACCGCACCCGCCCGTGGCCGGACCTGGGCCGCGGCGCCGCCATCGCCGCGGTGATCGGCAGCAGCGGCATCGCCTTCTATCTCGCCGCCCGGGGCCTGGGCTTCAACCTGACCGTGGTCCCCGAGGCGCTGCCCGAGGTGTGGTGGAAGTACCCGGTGCTGGTCCTGTCGGCGCTCCAGAACGCGATCCTCGAAGAGGTCATCGTCGTCGGCTATCTGCTGCGCCGGCTCCACCAGTTGGGCTGGACACCCGGCGCCGCGCTGGTGGCCAGCTCCGTGCTGCGCGGCTCGTACCACCTCTACCAGGGCATCGGCGGCTTCATCGGGAACATGGTGATGGGCGTGGTGTTCGTCTACCTCTACCGCCGCTGGGGCCGGGTCGGCCCGCTGGTCGTCGCGCACTCGCTGCTCGACATCGGGGCGTTCGTCGGGTACGCGCTGCTGGCGGGGAAGGTCGACTGGCTGCCCACGGCGTGACCGGCGGAGAGGGGGGGGGCGTACGAGCGATTCGTACGCCCCTTTCGTCTGCCCGGGCCTAGGCCAGGAGCTCGCCGTCGATCACCGTGACCGCCCGGCCGCTCAGCAGGGTGCGGTCGCCGCGCACCTCGGTGCGGACCAGGCCCGAGCGCGGGGAGGCCTGGAGCCCCGTGAGGTCGTGTCGGCGCAGGCGCTTCGACCAGAACGGGGCCAGCGCGGTGTGGGCGCTGCCGGTGACCGGGTCCTCGTCGATGCCGATGTTCGGGAAGAAGCAGCGGGAGACGAAGTCATAGCCCCGTGAAGGGTCCTCGGCGCGGGCGGTCGCGATGATGCCGCGCTCGGAGAAGGCGCCGAGGGAGCGGTGGTCGGGGGTCAGGGCGCGGACGGTCTTCTCGTCGGCGAGTTCCAGGAGAAGGTCGCCCACGTTCGGGCCGGTGTCGAAGGCGACCAGCGGCTCGGCACCCAGTGCCTCGGCGACCCCGTCCGGGATCTCGGCCGTGGTGAGCGGGGCCGTCGGGAAGTCCAGGGTGAACGAGCCGTCCTCGCGGGGCGTGGCGACCAGTACGCCACTGCGGGTGGCGAACCGCACCGGGCCCTCGTGGGCGCCGGTGGAGTGCAGTACGTGGGCCGTGGCGAGCGTCGCGTGTCCGCACATCGCGACCTCGGCGGCGGGCGTGAACCAGCGCAGCGCCCAGTCGGCCGCCGCGTCCTCGGACAGTCGGTGGGCGAACGCGGTCTCGGCGTGGTTGACCTCCTGGGCGACCTTCTGGAGCCAGTCGTCGGCGGGGAAGGCGGCGTCGAGGAGCAGGACCCCGGCGGGGTTCCCGGCGAAGGGGCGGTCGGTGAAGGCGTCGACGATTCGGATGCGCATGCCATGACGTTAGAGGGACGGCAAAGGCGCAGGCCAAGGCCAATTCCGGGTTCATGGACCGACCGAGGGTTGTCAGCCGACGAATACCGATATATCGTTGAGGCATCGCGACAGATCAACGATGGAATGGAGTGATTGCGATGCGTTCCCATGGATTCGACCGTGGACACGGTGGTCGTGGTGGTTTCGAGGGTGGCCGTGCCGCCTTCGGGCCCTTCGGGCCGGGTGGCCCCGGCTTCGGCGGACCCGGCTTCGGTCCGGGGCACTGGGGGCCCAGGGGCCGCGGCGGACCTCGGGGGAGGGCGAGGCGCGGTGATGTACGCGCCTCGATCCTGGCCCTGCTCAAGGACCGGCCGATGCACGGCTACGAGATGATCCAGGAGATCGCCGAGCGCAGCGGCGGGGCCTGGAAGCCCAGCCCCGGCTCGGTGTACCCCACCCTCCAACTGCTGGAGGACGAGGGCCTGATCGCCAGCGAGAGCGAGGGTGGCAAGAAGCTGTTCTCCCTCACCGAGGCCGGCCGCACCGCGGCCGACGAGGGTCCCGAGGCGCCCTGGGAGGAGGCCTCCCGAGGCGTCGACTGGGAGGCGGTGAACGACATCCGGCAGGCCGGCTTCGGCCTGATGGAGGCATTCGGCCAGGTCTGGAAGACCGGCAGCAAGGAGCAGCGCGAGAAGGCGATCTCCGTGATCAACGAAGCGCGCAAGAAGCTGTACCTGATTCTCGCCGACGAGGACTGACGGCCTCCCCGCCGTGAGAGGAAGGCGCCCCGCGGAGCGATCCGCGGGGCGCCTTTTCGCGTACTGCCGTCAGGTCACAAGACCTGCCAGCTTGCGCAGCGACTCGTTCAGGGCGGCCGTCCCCGAGTCCTTGAGCCGGCCCGCCATCAACGACACCGCGGCGCCGGTGAACTCCCCGTCGATCCGGACGGTCGTGGCGTCCCCGTCCGGTGTCAGCGTGTAGCGGGTGGCGACGCTCACCGCCATCGGGCCCTTGCCGCGCAGGGCCAGTACCCGGGCCGGCTCCAGCTCCTCGATCGTCCACTCGACCTCGGCCGGGAAGCCCATCAGCTTCATGTTCTCCTGGAAGGTCCCGCCCACTTCGAGGGCCGTCGGACCGCCCTTGGGGAAGTTGGTGTGGGTCGCGTTCCACTCGCCGTAAGCGGGCCAGTCCGTGAGCTGTGCCCACACCTTGTCGGCCGGTGCCCCGATCCGTGCCTCCGCGCTGACTTCGGCCATGCGACCACCCCTTCGTCTCGGGCTACGGTGTCGCGGAACGTAGCCCCAGGGCCTGGAACATTCAATACTGATGAATCGTCAGAAAGCGTGGAGACCGCTGTCGCCCGGGGGAGATCGGCGTGATCTCATCCCCAAGGAGGAGATTCCGGCCCGCCGAGTCCACTCTGTGTGGGACGCGGAAATGAGTCCCTCCGTGGATGACCAGGTCCGCGGAGACTGATGGGGTAGGGGGTGTGCAACCCCGTATCCCCCGTCAGCCGGACCCCGACCAGGCCGGACGGCGCTCGGACGGCGATGCCAGGCTCAGTGCCGAGCTGGCAGCGGTGATCTCCGGCGCCCGCCGACGCGCGGTGCGGGACGCGGACCGCCAGGTCGACACCGCCCATGTGCTGCACTCCCTGCTGGAGTACGACCCCGAGGTGCGGGACGTCTTCGACGGTGCACCCCAGGTCGCCCGCCTCCTCGGCTATCTCGTCCAGCGCAGCATCGGCTACGGCCTGCGCTGGCAGGGCAGCGTCGAGGACTCCGGAGCCGTGCCCGTGGTGGCCGAGGCGGACGGGCTCTCGCCGATGGCCGCGGGTGCGCTGGAGTACGCCCGGGCCCGCGCCGCCCGCCGCGGCGACGAACCCGCCCGTGGTGTCGACCTGCTCGCCGCCCTCGTCGTCGACAAGGAGGCGCGGGCCGTCGAGGTGCTCGCCCGCGCCGGGATCGACGCGGGCGAGGTGTACGCGCGGATCGACAGCAGGCCCGAGAGCTACGTCGGCGAGAGCGGCTGCTGAGGGGCGCAGTTCCGTCCATCCGGTGAGACAGGTGTCATCGGGGGTGACGCTCATGTCATCGCCTGTCATCATGTGCCGGTGCGTACGTCTCAGAGCAGTCAGGGCAGTCGCGGCAAGGGGATGGGACTCGGTCTCGCCCTCGCCTCCGCACTCGCCTTCGGGGGATCCGGTGTCGCGGCCAAGCCGCTGATCGAGGCGGGCCTCGACCCGCTGCATGTGGTGTGGCTGAGGGTGGCCGGGGCGGCCCTGGTGATGCTGCCGCTCGCCGTACGCCATCGCGCGCTGCTGCGCCGCCGCCCCGCGTTGCTCGCCGGGTTCGGACTGCTCGGCGTGGCCGGCGTCCAGGCCTTCTACTTCGCCTCCATCTCCCGTATCCCGGTGGGTGTCGCGCTGCTCGTGGAGTACCTCGCGCCCGCGCTGGTGCTGGGCTGGGTGCGGTTCGTGCAGCGTCGCCCTGTGACCCGGGCCGCCGCCCTCGGCGTGGTTCTCGCGGTGGGCGGGCTCGCCTGTGTGGTCGAGGTCTGGGCCGGGCTCGGCTTCGACGCCCTCGGGCTGCTCCTCGCGCTCGGCGCGGCCTGCTGCCAGGTCGGCTACTTCGTCCTGTCCGACCAGGGCAGCGACGCGGCCGACGAGGCGCCGGACCCGCTCGGCGTCATCGCCTACGGCCTGCTCGTCGGCGCCGCCGTGCTGACCGTCGTGGCCCGCCCCTGGTCCATGGACTGGGCCGTCCTCGCCGACAGCGCGGACATGAACGGAACCCCGGTCGCGGCCGCGCTGCTGCTGTCCTGGATCGTCCTGATCGCCACGGTCGTCGCCTACGTCACCGGCGTGGTCTCGGTGCGCCGGCTCTCCCCGCAGGTCGCGGGTGTGGTCGCCTGCCTCGAAGCGGTCATCGCGACCGTCCTCGCGTGGATCCTGCTCGGCGAGCATCTCTCGGCCCCGCAGATCATCGGCGGCGCGGTCGTCCTGCTCGGCGCCTTCATCGCGCAGTCCTCGGCGCCGAGCAAGGGCTCCCCGGAGCCGGTGGCGAGCGGTGGGGCCGAGCGGGAGCTGTCGGCCCCGGATCACGCGAGGTAGGCGGGGACCTCGGTGCCCGGCGCCAGGTCCGGGTCGTCGATCGGGGTCTCGTAGCCCTTGCGCAGCGGGACCACTCCGGCCCAGTGCGGCAGGCCGAGGTCCTCGGGCTCGTCGTTCACGCCGCCGGTGCGGAGCTTCGCGGAGACCTCGTTCAGGTCGAGGCGGATGACGGCGGTGGCGGCCAGCTCCTTCTTGTTGGCGGGCCGGGAGTCCGCCGAGCGGCCCGGCACGACATGGTCGACCAGCGCGTCCAGCGCGATCCGCTTCTCCTCGGGGTCCGTCACCTGGTGCGCGACGCCGTGCACCACCACGGACCGGTAGTTGATCGAGTGGTGAAAGGCCGAGCGGGCCAGGATCAGCGCGTCCACATGCGTGACCGTCAGGCACACCGGCAGCCCCGGGTCGGCCTGCCCCGTCATCCGCAGCGGACGCGAGCCCGTCGAGCCATGGACGTAGAGCCGGTCGCCGATCCGCCCGAACAGCGTCGGCAGCACCACCGGCGCGCCGTCCCGGACGAAGCCCAGATGGCAGACATAGGCCTCGTCGAGTATCGAGTGCACCAACTCCTTGTCGTACGACGCCCGCTCGGCGGAGCGGGTGGGGACCGTGCGATCGGTCGGCGTGTAGGCGGTGGGCTGCGACGTCGGCTGTGGGGTCCCCTGCATTGCGATCTCCATTGCACTAGTGCATAATTTGGTTTGTGCTAGGAGAATATCGGATCACGGGTCGGCGCGCAGCAGGGATTGCGGCCGGAATCGAGGCGGCGGTCGGCTCCGGGGAGCTGGCGCCGGGACAACTGCTGCCGCCCATGCGGGAATTGGCGGTCGAACTGGGCGTGAATCCCAATACCGTCGCGGCCGCGTACCGGACCCTGCGCGAACGCGGGGTCATCGAGACCGCCGGGCGCCGGGGCAGCCGAGTGCGGCCCAAGCCGGCCACCACCGCCCGTGAGTACGTCCGGGAGGAGGTCCCCGCCGGAGTGCGGGATCTGGCGAACGGCAACCCGGACCCGGCGCTGCTGCCACCGCTCGCCCCGGCGTTCGCGGCAGCGGCGGAACAGGGTGACCGGACGCCGGTCCTCTACGGGGACGACCCCATGGATCCGGAGCTGGCGCGCACGGCACGCGCCGAACTGGACGCCGACGGGGTGCCGGACGGACCCCTCGTCGTCACCTCCGGCGCACTGGACGCCATCGAGCGCGTCCTCGCCGCGCATCTGAAGCCGGGGGACACCGTCGCCGTCGAGGACCCCGGCTGGGGCAGCGTCCTCGACCTCGTCCCGGCGCTCGGGCTGCGCATCGCACCCGTGGGCGTCGACGACGAAGGGCCGCTCCCCGACGACGTACGCCGTGCGCTCGGCGCCGGGGCCCGCGCCCTGATCGTCACCGACCGGGCCCAGAACCCGACCGGCGCCGCGGTGAGCGGCACACGCGCGCGTGCGCTGCGTTCCGTGCTCCGGGAGTACCCGGACACCCTGCTGATCGAGGACGACCACGGCCACGCCATCGTCGACGTCCCGCTGCATCCCCTCGCCGGCACCACCCGCCACTGGGCCTTCACCCGCTCCGCCGCCAAGGCCTACGGCCCCGACCTACGGCTCGCGGTGCTCACCGGCGACGCCGTGACGGTCGACCGAGTGCGCGGCCGACAGCGCCTCGGTCCCGGCTGGGTCAGCCTGATCGTCCAGCGGGCCGTCGTCCGGCTGTGGTCCGACGGCGCGGTCGACCCGAAGGCGGTGGCGGCGGCGTACGGCAGGCGCCGCGACCTGCTCATCGGCGCGCTCGCCGAGCGGGGCGTCACCGCCCGGGGCCGCACCGGCATGAACGTCTGGATCCCCGTCCCCGACGAGACCGGCGCCGTCTCCCGCCTCCTCCACGCCGGCTGGGCCGTCGCCCCGGGCGCCCGCTTCCGCATGAACTCCAGCCCCGGGATGCGCGTCACGGTCTCGACGCTGACCGGGACGGAGACCCTGGCCCTGGCCGATGCCATCGCCTCGGCCGTACGGCCCTCCCCCGGCCGGAGCGGTGTCTAGGACGCGGCCTTCGCGGGCGTCCGCGCGTGGCGGTCGCCGTCGGCCGGTACCGGGCCGCGCTCGCGCGGGCGTATCTGCGTCAGCGCCGCCCCGACCAGCACGATCACCGCACCCACTGGCGTCGACCAGGTCAGCGACTCGCCGAGCAGCGCCACGCCCGCCGCCGTCGCGATGACCGGGATGAAGTAGGTGACCATCTGGGCCGTGGTCGGGCCGACCTCGGCGACCAGGCCGTACTGGAGGAGCACCGCGAAGCCCGTGCCGAGGGCGCCGAGGGCCGCGACGGCGAGCAGGGGGAGCAGCGGGAAGTCGGTCGGGGCCGTGGTGAACAGCGGGGTGACGACGGCCAGTTGGACCGTGGCGAGCAGGAGTTGGGCGCCGGTCAGGGACAGGTGCGAGGAGTCGGCGCCCGCCAGGGTGCGGCGGACGTGGATCCAGCCGATCGGGTAGCAGAGCGAGGCCAGCAGGGCCATGCCGGTGCCCCGGGCGTCCATGCCGGTGAAGCCCTGCCAGGCGCCGAGCACCGTGAGGACGCCGAGGAAGCCCACGCCGAGACCCGCGACGCGCAGCCGGGTGGGCCGGTCCTCGGAGAGGGCGACCAGGGACAGGGCCATGCCCCACAGCGGTGAAGTGGCGTTGCAGATGCCCGCGAGCGTCGACGGGATCGTCAGCTCCGCGTAGGCGAACAGGGAGAACGGCGCCGCGTTCAGCAGGAACGCCGCGACCGTCAGATGCCCCCAGGTGCGCGCCCCGCGCGGGAGCCGCTCCCGCCGTACCACCATCGCGACCGCGAGCACCGCCGTGCCGAACAGCAGCCGGCCGAGGGTGACCTGGAAGGGCGCGTATCCCTCGGTGCCCACCTTGATGAGCAGGAAGCTGAAGCCCCAGACGAGGGAGAGGGCGGCGAAGCGCAGCCGCCAGTCGAGCAGGGAGCGGGAGCGGGTCATGGGACCAGCGTGCGACAGCACAATCTCGTAGCACAAGCGAGATTTCGCGAGCCATATCTCGTAGCATTGCTTACATGTTGAACCTGGAGCGCCTGCGCACCCTCGACGCCCTCGCCCGGCACGGCTCGGTCAGCGGCGCGGCCGAAGGGCTGCACATCACCACGTCCGCCGTCTCCCAGCAGATGTCCAAGCTGGAGCGGGAGGTCGGCCAGCGGCTGCTCGCCAAGAACGGCCGGGGGGTCCGGCTCACCGACGCCGGACGGCTGCTCGCGGAGCACGCGGCCCGGATCCTGTCGCAGGTCGAGCTGGCCCGGGCCGATCTGGAGGCACAGCGCGGTCAGGTCGCGGGGGAGCTCAGACTGTCGGCGTTCCCGACCGCCGCGCGCGGACTCTTCCCGGCCGCCCTCGCCGAGCTGCGTGCCGAGCACCCCGCGCTGCGGCTGCGCTCCTGCGAGCTGGAACCGGAGCAGGGCGTCGCCGGGGTGGTGCGCGGCGACCTGGACCTGGCCGTGGTGCTCGACTGGTACAACAAGCCGATGCCGCTGCCCGACGGCCTGGTCAAGGCGCCGATCCTGGACGACCCCGCCGATGTGGCGATGCCGGTCGCCCACCGGTTCGCGGGCCGCGACGAGGTGGACCTCGCCGAGTTCGCCGAGGACGAGTGGATCACCTGGGGCCAGGGCGAGTTCTGCCATGAGTGGCTGATGTTCACCCTGCGCTCCAAGGGCATCGAGCCGATCGTCGGCCACCGCGCTGCCGAGACCCACACCCAGCTCGGTCTGGTCGCCGCGGGGCTCGGCGTGTGCGTCGTACCCCTGCTCGGCCGCGACCCGATGCCCGCCGGAGTGGTCGCCGTACCGCTCAAGCAGCGGGTGCGGCGGCATGTGTACGTCATCTGGCGCGCGGACGCCGACCGCCGCCCGTCGATCCGGGCGGCGGTCAAGGCACTGCGGGCCGCGGGCGAGCGGATCGGGGCTACTGTCCCGCAAGCTTCCTGAAGTCCCAGGACACGATCTTCTCGGGGGTCAGCCGCAGCCACGCGTGCCGTCCGTCGTGCGGCATCTCCTCCAGATTGAAGTTCTTCCGAGCGAACAGCGTCTCCGGCACGTCGAGTTCGGCGCACAGCTCCCCGGTGCGCGGGATCTCGCCCACGAACTCCACGGCCCCGGACAGCTCCACGCCGCGCAGCTCGTCGTACTCCTCGCCCGTGTCGACCACGACGGCGACCCGCTGGTCGCGCCGCAGCTGTGTCCAACGCCTGCTGCGCACCACCGAGTACAGCCACAGCGAGGTGCCGTCCCAGGCGAACCACAGGGTGCTCACATGCGGGGCGCCGTCCGCCGACACGGTGGCGACCCGGCAGGTGCGCTGGGTGGCCAGGAACTCGTCCAGCTCACCCGGTGTCATCATGATCTTCCGGCCCCGGCGCTGAGTGACGGTCATGCGTCCCCCTCTTCTCCCACGTCGTGCCAGAGGAGATCCTCTGACATCACGTCAGAAAAGAATGGGTCGTCTTCCGTCCTCGCGCAATGGTGGCTAGCCTCGCCCGCTCCAGACCGTCGGCGACAAGGGGGAACCGTGCCGTCGTACGACCAGCTTCGCGAACTCCTCGATCCCGCCACGTCCGTCCTGCTCACCGTCGAGTGCCAGCAGGGGGTGGTCGGACCGGACAGCGCCCTGCCCGAACTCGCCAAGGAGGCCCGCTCCTCGGGAGCCCTTGCCAACGTGGCCCGGCTGGTGGCCGGTGCCCACGCGTGCGGGCTCCAGGTGATCCACGCGATCGCCGAGCGCCGCCCCGACGGTCGCGGCGCCAACCGTAACGCCCGTCTGTTCCGCGCCGCCGAACGGCTCCCCGTCCAGCAGCTGTCCGGCACCACCGCGGTCCGGCTCGCGGCCCCGATCGAGGTCACCGAGGAGGACTTCGTCGTACGACGGCTGCACGGCCTGTCGCCGATCCAGGGCACCGACGTCGACGCCCTGCTGCGCAACCTGGGCTGCCGCACGCTGGTCGTGACCGGGGTCTCGGCCAATGTGGCGATCCCGAACGCCGTGTTCGACGCCGTCAACCGCGGCTACACCGCCGTGGTGCCCACCGACGCGATAGCCGGGGTGCCCTCCGAGTACACCCCCGCGATGATCCGCAACACCCTCGCGTTGGTCGCCACGCTGACCACGACAGCCGACCTGCTGGCCGCCCTCCGGGTCAGGCCAGCGTGATCGAGTCGCCGTCCACGGTGACCTCCCGCGCGGGCAGCGGCTGGGTGGCGGGCCCCTTCTGCACACTGCCGTCCTCGATGGAGAACCTGCTGTTGTGACAGGGGCAGGTGATGGCGCCCTCGGAGACGCCCGTCACCGGGCAGCCCTGGTGGGTGCACTCGTACGAGAACGCCTTGAAGGTGCCCGCCGTCGGCTGGGTCACGACCACCTTGTGATCGTTGAGGATCTTCCCGCCGCCCTCCGGGATGTCCGAGGTCTGCGCGACGACGGTTCCGGCGGACCCGGACGCCCCTGACGACTCCTCGTCCTCCGACCCGCACGCGTTCAGCGCGAAGGAGAGGCCCACGGCGCCGACCGCCGCCACGACGGTACGGCGGCTCGGGGTCGCGACGGGGTGGAGCGGTTCGCTGGTCATGCCGGTCTTCCCTTCCACGGAGGTACGCCTTGCGTAGACAGGTACGGGCGGCGCGCGTCCGCGGTTCAACGCGCCAGTAACCTGGGGCGATGCTCAAGGAAGTCATCGCGACCCGGTTCATCACGCCGCTGCGTGAGGGCGGCTCGCTGCCGGGACTCGTCGAGACCGACGACTTCGGGACGTACGTCCTGAAGTTCCGCGGCGCCGGACAGGGCCGCAAGACGCTGGTCGCCGAGGTGGTGTGCGGGGAGCTCGCCCGCCGGCTGGGGTTCCGGACGCCCCGGCTCGTGACGATCGAACTCGACCCGGTCATCGGGCTCGGAGAACCCGAACAGCAGGTGCAGGAGCTGCTCAGGGCCAGCGGGGGCACCAACCTCGGCATGGACTTCCTGTCCGGAGCGCTCGGCTTCGACCCGCTCGCCTTCACGGTGAGCCCCGCGGAGGCCGGGCGGATCGTCTGGTTCGACGCCCTGGTCAACAACGTCGACCGCTCCTGGCGCAACCCCAATCTGCTGATGTGGCACGGCGACCTGTGGCTCATCGACCACGGCGCCACCATGATCTGGCAGCACAACTGGCCCGGCGCCGAGACCTCCGCGGCCCGGCCCTACGACGCCTCCGACCACGCGCTCGCGCCCTTCGGGCCCGATGTCTCCACTGCCGCCGCCGAGTTGGCGCCCCGCGTCACCGAGGACCTGCTCGCCGAGGTCACCGCGGAGATCCCGGACGAGTGGCTGGAGGGGGAGCCCGGCTTCGAGGATCCGGACGACCTCAGGCGGGCCTACGCACGCCCGCTCCTGGCCCGGGCCGCCGTCATCCACGAGCGAATCGAGGGGACCAAGTGAGCGACGACCGCCACTTCATCAAGGGAGGCCCGAGCGAGCGCGAGGTCTTCGAGTACGCCGTCCTGCGCGTCGTGCCCCGCGTCGAACGCGGCGAGTGCATCAACGCCGGGGTGCTGGTCTACTGTCGAGCCAAGGGCTACGTCGGAGCACGCACCCATCTGGACGAGCCCCGCCTGCTGGCCCTGGACCCGGAGGTGGACCTGGCCGGGGTGCGGGCCGCGCTCGGGGCCGTGGAGCGGGTCTGCTCCGGCGGCGAGGCGGCAGGTCAGGCGGCATCCGACGACGCGGGCCGGCGCTTCCGCTGGCTCATCGCCCCCCGCTCCACGATCGTCCAGCCCGGCCCCGTCCACACCGGCCTCACGACCGACCCGGCGGCGGAGACGGAACGGCTCCTGGACCTGCTCGTCCGGTGAGTCAGGTGCGGCGGCGCTTCACCACGTAGCCGACCGCGACGGCACCGCCGGCGACGAAGGCGATCCCGGCCGCGGTTTCCCAGCCGCTGAACCCGGAGTCGGCGGCGCCGCCCAGACCGCCGCGGACGCCGAGCGTCGGGGCGGCGGGGGTGGCGGGCCTGACCGTACTGACGGCGGTGCCGCGCCGGGGCAGCACCTCGCAGGCGATGCCGTCGTCCCGGCCCTGATCCTCGTCGAGTCCGTGCGGATCACTGGGGTCGCGGTTGTACTCGGCCTGTGCGTCCTCCTGGTAGGTGAAGTTGATGCAGTCCAGGTCCTGAGCGTGTGCGGTGTCGGCCAACGGCACGATCGCGGCTATGGCGATCAGCGTGCCGACGGCACCGATGCGACGGCGCATGGTGCGCCTCCTTTCCGGCCACGGGGTGGCCCTCGGTCGACGCTAGGTCCGGCCTCGCGCCAGGACGCGTGGAGAGGGGCCGATCGGGTGCCCCGGCCAGCGGCGGTGCGGGAGGATGGCGGCTGCGGGACCAGGTAATGGATCACACGTGGCTGGGTGCCGTTGACACCGCGTGCCAGGGCTTCTAGCGTCACGTCTGCTGAAGGTACTAAGCGGTCGCTCACCGATGAGCCGGCCGTGGAGCCGCACCCCCAAGGGCGAGGAGAAGCAGCCATGTCCACCACTGACCAGCGGGTCGCCGTAGTCACCGGCGCAGCGCGCGGTATCGGCGCCGCCACCGCCGTACGCCTGGCCGCCGAGGGCCGCGCGGTCGCCGTCGTCGATCTCGACGAGGCGGCCTGCAAGGACACCGTGGAGAAGATCACCGCGGCGGGCGGCAAGGCCCTCGCGGTCGGCTGCGACGTCTCCGACGAGGCGCAGGTCGAGGCGGCCGTCGCGCGGATCGCCGAGGAGCTCGGCGCGCCCACGATCCTGGTCAACAACGCGGGCGTGCTGCGCGACAACCTGCTGTTCAAGATGAGCGTCTCCGACTGGGACACCGTCATGAACGTCCACCTGCGCGGCGCCTTCCTGATGTCGAAGGCCTGCCAGAAGTACATGGTGGACGCCAAGTTCGGCCGGATCGTCAACCTCTCCTCGTCCTCCGCGCTCGGTAACCGCGGCCAGGTCAACTACTCCGCCGCCAAGGCCGGCATGCAGGGCTTCACCAAGACCCTCGCCATCGAGCTCGGCAAGTTCGGTGTCACCGCCAACGCCGTCGCCCCCGGCTTCATCGCCACCGACATGACGGCGGCCACCGCCGAGCGCGTCGGCATGGGCTTCGATGACTTCAAGGCCGCGGCCGCCACCCAGATCCCGGTGCAGCGCGTCGGCTACCCCGAGGACATCGCCAACGCCATCGCCTTCTTCACGGGCGAGGCGGCCGGCTTTGTCTCCGGCCAGGTGCTGTACATCGCCGGCGGACCGCTCGACTAGGGGGATCGGACACATGACTTCAGTGGAACTCTCCGGCAGGGTCGCCCTGGTCACGGGCGCCAGCCGCGGTATCGGCTACGGGGTCGCCGAGGCCCTCGTCGCACGCGGCGACCGCGTGGCCATCACCGGCCGCAACGAGGACGCCCTCAAGGAGGCCGTGGAGCAGCTCGGCTCCGACCGCGCCATCTACATCGTCGGCAAGGCCCACGACGAGGCCCACCAGGCCGTCGCCGTGGAGCGCACCATGGAGGCCTTCGGCCGCGTCGACTTCCTGGTCAACAACGCCGGTACTAACCCGGTGTTCGGGCCGATCGCCGACCTCGACCTGGGCGTCGCCCGCAAGGTGTTCGAGACCAATGTGATCTCGGCGCTCGGCTTCGCGCAGAAGACCTGGCATGCCTGGCAGAAGGACAACGGCGGCGCGATCGTCAACATCGCCTCGGTCGCGGGCATCGCGCCCTCACCCTTCATCGCGGCCTACGGCGTCAGCAAGGCCGCGCTGATCAACCTGACCCAGCAGCTCGCGCACGAGTTCGCGCCCAAGGTGCGGGTCAACGCCATCGCCCCGGCCGTGGTGAAGACCAAGTTCGCCCAGGCCCTGTACGAGGGCCGGGAGGCGGAGGCGGCCGCCGCCTACCCGCTGGGCCGGCTCGGTGTGCCCTCCGACATCGGGGGCGCCGCCGCCTTCCTCACCTCCGAGCAGTCCGACTGGGTCACCGGTCAGACGCTCGTCGTCGACGGCGGTATCTTCCTGAACGCCGGCGTCGCCTGACCCGCGTCGGGCCCGTGTCTCCCGGCGGGGGCACGGGCCCGAATCTGTACAGAGCCGGTCGTCACGTCCAAACCGATTGCAGTCACAGACCGTTGACAACGTAGTCAGAGGTTTATCGATCAAGAACGGTTGTGAGACACCGGTTCATTCGGCCGGGCTCTGCGGTATGGTCTGCCGACCCTTGGTATGGCAGATCGAGGAGCGTGCGCGTGTTCAACCGGAACCGATGCCTGCGGCAGGTGGCGGCCATCGCGTCCATATCGTCCCTGATGACCGGATGCGGAATCCTCTCGTCGGACTCTTCGGAGGACGAGGGGCCGATTGTCGTGGGGACCACCAGTGCGCCCAGCACGCTGGATCCCGCCGCGTCCTGGGACAGCTCCTGGGAACTGTTCCGCAACATCTACCAGACGTTGCTCAGTTACCCCTACGGCGCGTCCGTGCCGGAGCCCGACGCAGCCGAGAAGTGCGAGTTCACCGACAACACGAACACGGCCTACCGCTGTGAGCTGCGCGAGGGCCTGAAGTTCTCCGACGGCAGCGCGCTGGACGCCCAGGCCGTCAAGTACTCGATCGACCGGATCCGGGACATCAACGTCAACGGCGGCCCCGCCGGTCTGCTGGGCAGCCTCGACCGGGTCCAGGCGCTGAACGACCGTGAGATCGTCTTCCATCTCAACAAGCCGGACGCCACGTTCCCGTTCGTGCTCGCCACGCCCGCCATGTCGATCGTCGACCCGGACAGCTACCCGGCCGACAAGGTGCGCGACGACGGACAGGTCGTCGGATCCGGTCCCTACACGCTCCAGGCGTACGAGGACGGCCAGGAAGCGGAACTCGTCCGCAACGACAGCTACGAGGGGTACGCGGAGCGCAAGAACGGCGCCGTGACCATCCGCTACTTCCAGGACTCCGGCGAGATGATCGGCGCCCTGCGCCAGCACGAGCTCGACGTCGCCTTCCGGGGTATCGCCGCCGACGACATCCTCGCCCTCCAGACGCGGGAGTCGCAGAAGAACTTCCAGGTCGTCGAGAGCGCCAGCACCCAGATCAGCTACCTGGTCTTCAATCCCAAGGACCCCTGGGCCGCGAAGCCCGCCGTCCGCAAGGCGCTCGCCCAGGTCGTGGACCGCCCCGCCATCGCGCACAAGGTCTACCAGGACACCGTGGAACCGCTGTACTCCATGGTCCCCAAGGGCCTGACCGGCCACTCCACCGGCTTCTTCGACGACTACGGCCAGCCCAGCACCTCCAAGGCCCGCGAGATCCTCTCCGAGGCCGGCATCACCGAACCGGTGCCACTGCAGCTCTGGTACACCACCGACCGCTACGGCTCGGAGACCAAGGCGGAGTTCGAGGAGATCAAGAGGCAGCTGGAGGCCTCCGGTCTGTTCGAGATCACCCTCAAGAGCCGCCCCTGGAAGACGTACGTGACGGGCTACCAGAAGGGCGAGTACCCGGTGTTCGGCCGCGGCTGGTCTCCCGACTTCCCCGACGCCGACAACTTCATCGCGCCCTTCGTCGGCGATCAGAACGCCCTCGGCACGCCCTACCCAGCCCCCGAGATCACCGGCGATCTGCTGCCCCGCTCGCGTCAGGAGAGCGACCGTGCCAACGTGGAGAAGGAGTTCGAGGAGGCCCAGAAGATCCTCGTCGAGGACGCGCGACTGATTCCGCTGTGGCAGGGGCGGCAGTATGTGGCGGCCAACAACGACATCTCCGGCGCGGAGCGGGCGCTGGACCCGTCGACGATCATGATGGTGGGCACCCTGTACCGCAAGACCAGCTGGTAGCGGGCCGGGACGGGGGTACGCGGAGCGCGTTGTCAGTGGTCGCCGGTAGGTTCTGTGGTCAGGAAGCGACGCACGTCGTAGTGACCGCACACCGAAGGAAGTTGACGTGACCGACATCGCCATGCTGCCCGAGTCCTGGCGCGGGGTTCTGGGCGACGAACTGCAGCAGCCCTACTTCAAGGAGCTGACGGAGTTCGTCGAGGAGGAGCGAGCGAAGGGTCCCGTCTACCCTCCGCGCGAGGAGGTCTTCGCCGCGCTGGACGCGACGCCCTTCGACCGGGTGAAGGTCCTGATCCTCGGTCAGGACCCTTACCACGGCGAGGGCCAGGGCCACGGCCTGTGCTTCTCGGTCCGGCCCGGGGTGAAGACCCCGCCCTCGCTGCGCAACATCTACAAGGAGATGGAGCAGGAGCTGGGCCTTCCCGTCCCGGACAACGGCTATCTGATGCCGTGGGCCCAGCAGGGCGTCCTGCTGCTCAACGCGGTCCTCACGGTCCGCGCCGGTGAGGCCAACTCCCACAAGGGCAAGGGCTGGGAGAAGTTCACCGACGCGGTGATCCGCGCTGTCGCCGGCCGCCCCGACCCGGCGGTGTTCGTGCTGTGGGGCAACTACGCGCAGAAGAAGCTCCCCCTCATCGACGAGACCCGGCATGCCGTGGTCAAGGGCGCGCACCCCTCGCCGCTGTCGGCGAAGAAGTTCTTCGGCTCCCGTCCGTTCACACAGATCAACGAGGCGGTCGCGGCGCAGGGCCACGAGCCGATCGACTGGCGGCTGCCGAACCTCGGCTGACCTGGTGCGGGGCCGCTCCCTCGGGTCGGCCCCGCCTCGCCGGGATTGCCGGTGCCTGCGGTTAGCGTCGGGGGCGACCAGGCGCCGAGGGTGTGGAGGACGCGGTGGCGGAGCGACAGGAGCGGACGGCGCCGGATGCCGTGATGACACGGATCGGGCAGGTCGTCATGTTGCATCACGCGGGGGACCGCGAGGAGGCCAGGCACCGCTTTCTCGATCTGTGGGCCGAGATCGGCGAGGACGGCGACCCGCTGCACCGCTGCACCCTGGCCCACTACCTGGCCGACACACAGGACGAGCCGGGCGACGAACTCGCCTGGGACCTCAGGGCGTTGACGGCGGCGGAGGAACTGACCGACGACCGGCTCGCCGAACACGAGAGCGCGCTCGCGGTGCGGGCGCTGTATCCGTCGCTGCATCTGAACCTGGCCGCGGACTATGTGAAGCTGGGCCGCTCGGAGGCGGCGCGCACGCATCTTCGGCGGGCCCGTACGGCGGCCGACACGCTCGCCGAGGACAGTTACGGGGACGGGGTGCGGGCGGCGATCCATCGACTGGAGCTGCGCCTGGGGGAGGGGGACTCCTCGGGAGGCTGGGGGCCGCCGAGACAGCGGCCCTGAGGGTCAACGCCCGTACGCCTGCTCGCAGAGCCTCGCCTCCGGGCCGTCCTTGCGCCAGCCGCCGTACTTCTTGCCCAGGGCACAGACGTCCGTGTTCTCGCGGACCGACTCGGTGACGTCGGGGATCTCGAACCGGGGGCGCTGCGGAGCGGAGCGTTCGGGGCGGGGGTGTGCCGGGCGCGGGTGGCCGCGTGGGGTGGGCGGCTGTGCGGGCGGGGCCGTCGGTGCCGGGGCCGACCGGGTCGGTCGCCGGGTCGCCGGTGGTTTGCGTTCCGCGTGGCGGGGCGGGCCGATGAGTTCCAGCGCCTCCTGGGCCGGCGCCTGCACGATCTGCGGCTCGGCCCGGCCGTCCTGCCGGTTGGACGGCTGGGACGGCGCCGGAACCGACACGGGCGGGCGCTGGACGGTCACACAGCCCGTGAGGGCCGAGACCGCCACGGTGACCAGGAGCGTCGCGGTGGTCGTCGTTCGATGCACCCGGGCCACTCTGCTGGTTCGGGCCCCCTTCGGGACAGCGGACAAGCGCAGGATGCCCCGCAAGGGTGATCTCCGGCCCCGTACGGAGGCCGCGTGCCCGCCCAGGGTGACGTCAGTCGCCGGTGGACCCGTCGACGCGCTCGCGCAGCAGGTCGGCGTGGCCGTTGTGGCGCGCGTACTCCTCGATCATGTGGGTGTATATCCAGCGGAGGTTGAAGGGTTCCCCGGACCGGCTGGTGCCCTTGGAGAGGTCGTCCAGGCCGTAGGCGGCGGTGTTGCGCCGGGCCCTTTCGATCTCGGCCTGCCAGGTGTCTTGGGCCTCCTGCCAGGTGTCCGTGTCGGAGAAGTGGAAGTCGCCGTCCCGGTCCTCCTCGGAGGAGTAGAGCACCCCGAGGTCCTCGCCGAGGAGCACCTCGTGGAACCAGAACCGCTCGACCTCGGCCATATGCCGCACCAGCCCCATCAGGGTCAGCTCCGACGGCTCCACGGAGGCGGTCCTGAGCTGGGCGTCGGTCAGGCCCTCGCACTTCCGGGCGAGGGTCTGGCGGTGGTAGTCGAGCCAGCCCTCCAGCATGGTGCGCTCATCGGCGTTGATGGCGGGTTCACGGCGTTCGGTTGTCATGACCGCATCCTTGCCCAACTCGCCTGGTCCCACCATCGTTTTTACGACGGTCCGAGGCCGGGCCAGGACGGCAGCCACGGTGGCCTGCGCAGCGGCCGTATGCTTCGGTCGTGTCACCCCAGGGCACACGGTAGGGAGCACCAGTGAAGGTCGGCTGCATCGGACTCGGCGACATCGCGCAGAAGGCCTACCTGCCCGTGCTCGGCCACCAGCCCGGCGTCGAACTGCATCTGCAGACCCGCACGCCCGCCACCCTGCACCGGGTCGCCGACACCCTCCACCTTCCGGCGGAACAGCGGCACACCGACCTCGACGCCCTGCTCGCCCGGGGCCTCGACGCGGCCTTCGTGCACGCGCCGACCGTCGTCCACCCGGACATCGTGACGCGGCTGCTGGAGGTGGGCGTGCCGACATACGTCGACAAGCCGCTGGCGTACGAACTCGCCGACTCCGAGCGGCTGGTGGAGCTCGCCGAGGAGCGTGGGGTGGGCCTCGCCGTCGGCTTCAACCGGCGTTACGCGCCCGGGTACGCGCAGTGCGCCGACCATCCGCGTGAGCTGATCCTCATGCAGAAGAACCGGATCGGGCTCCCCGAAAAGCCGCGCACGATGATCCTGGACGACTTCATTCATGTCGTGGACACGCTGCGGTTCCTGGTGCCGGGGCCGGTCGACGACGTGACCGTGCGGGCCCGTACCGAGGGCGGTCTGCTGCACCATGTGGTGCTTCAGCTCGCCGGTGACGGGTTCACCGCCCTCGGGGTGATGAACCGGCTCAGCGGGTCGGCCGAGGAGATCCTGGAGGTGTCCGGGCAGGACACCAAGCGTCAGGTGCTCAATCTCGCCGAGGTGATCGACCACAAGGGGCAGCCGACGGTGCGCCGACGCGGCGACTGGGTGCCGGTGGCCCGCCAGCGCGGCATCGAGCAGGCGGTGCTGGCGTTCCTGGACGCGGTGCGCGCGGGCAAGGTGGTCAGCGCCCGGGACGCGCTGGCGACTCATGAGTTGTGCGAGCGGGTGGTACGCGCGGTCCAGGAGCGGGCCGCCTGACCCTGACGGTCCGTACGCCCTCGCCCGCGCACCAGGCGGCGAGGATCAGCAGCGCCACCTGGACCGGCCAGTCACCGAACCGGACGTAGGGCGTGGCGCCCTGGGCGAGCGGTACGTCGTACACCTGCGCCGTGTTCACGCTCGTGCCGAGCCAGGGGCCGACGCGCTGTCCGCTCGCGTCGTACACGGCGGACACGCCCGTCAGCGTCGCGTGCACCATCGGGCGGCCGGTCTCGGCGGCACGCAGGGCGGCGAGCGAGGCGTGCTGCTCGGGGGCCCAGCTCTGCTGGAACGTCGACGTCGCCGACTGGGCGACGAGCACATCGGAGCCGTCCTCGGCGAGATGGCGGCTCATGTCGGGGAACGCCGACTCGAAGCAGACCATCGGGCCGATGCGCAGGCCGTTTCCGGCGGTCATCACGACCTGTTCGGAGCCGCGGCGCCGGTCCTCGCCGGCCGCCTCGCCGACCGAGGTCGCCCAGCCGAGCAGGGAACGGGCCGGGACGTACTCGCCGAAGGGGACGAGCCGCATCTTGTCGTAGCGGGCGCCGGTCAGTCCGTCGGGGCCGACCAGGACGGAACTCTTGTAGATGCCGGGCTTGTCGGAGCGCCGGGCGTCGACGTTGACGAGTATGGGGGCGCCGGTCTCGCGCGAGAGGGCCCCGATCCGGCTCGCCAGGTCGGGGCGGCGGCCGAGGTCGAAGCCGACGCTGCTCTCGCCCCACACGATCAGGTCCAGGTCCTGCCCGACGAGCTCGCGGGTGAGCCGCTCCTCCGCCTCGAAGCGCCGGTCACCGCTGTCCGCGCCCTGGATGACGCCCGGCTGGACGACGGCGATCCGGGTCCGTCCGTCGATGTCGGGGCGCGGCGACCAGGCCCAGGCCGCGGAGGTGACGGTGGCCGTGGCGACCAGGCCCGCCACGGCGGGGACGCGGGAGCCGCGGATCGAGATCAGGACGGCCACGGCGACGTTGAGCGCCACCGCCAGGAAGCTGAGCAGCCAGACCCCGCCGACCGAGGCGAGCCGCAGCGCCGCCTCCACCTGCCACTGACTGGCGCCGAGCATGCCCCAGGGGCCGCCGAGTCCCTCCCAGGAACGGACCAGCTCCACCATCAGCCAGCCCGACGGCAGGACGGCGAGTGCGGCCCCGACGCGTCCAGGACCGGGTGCTTCGGCGAGGAAGTGGCGCACCAGCCAGCCCCAGGGGGCCCACAGGGCGCCGAGCAGCGCGGCGATGACGAAGGTGAAGACATGCAGGTTCGGCAGCAGCCAGTGGTGCATGGCCAGCATGAACCCGAAGCCGCCGCACCAGCCGTCGTACAGGGCCCGGCGTGCGGTCGGGGCGGCGCGCAGCAGGAGGATCCAGGGGACCAGGGCGACGTAGGCGAACCACCACAGCGAGGGGGCCGGGAAGGCGAGCACGGGCAGGGCGCCGGCCAGCGCGGCGACGAGGGAACGCCGCCACGGGGTGACGAGCCAGTGGCCGAACCTCTGCATGCGGCGCCTCCCTACCCCGTGGTCCTTTCAGTGTGCGCGCTGAGTTCGGCCCGGGAACAGAGTGCCCGGACCGAATCGATCATCGTGTCGCGGGCAGCCTCCGCCACTTCTCCCGTACGACGACCTGGTCGATCCGCCAGCCGTCGTGGGTGCGGGTCAGGCCGAAGGTGTAGCGGCCGCCGCAGACGAAGTCGGGGGCGGCCGAGGCCTCGCCGTCGCGGGCCAGGCGCATGGGGTTGACGTAGTCGGCCTGGACGTGGGCGGTGTCGCCGGTGTCCTGCTCCAGGATCCCGAAGCGGAGGCGGCGGTTGACGATGAGGTGCTGGCGCATCGCGAACAGCCGCATGCTCTCGGCGAGCCAGTCGGCGACCTGCCCGGCGTCGCCCTCGATGCCGCCCGCCGAACGGTAGTCCGCGCGCCCGGCGGGGGCGAACAGCCCGCGGTACGCGTCCCAGTCACCGTCGTCGACCGCCACCGCGTACTCCGTGATGAGACCGTCGACGGCCAGCCGGTCCATCACGGTCGCGAGCTCCACACGCTGCGTCATCGGCTCAGTGTTGGGCATGGGACGAACGACGCCAAGAGGCATGCCGTGACAACCGTCGTCCTACGCGGCCTCGATCACTTCGCTGCGGATCGCGGCCGCCCACTCGACCACCAACAGTTCGTACTCCGCGCGCTCTTGGGCCGACAGGGTGCCGCCCGCGCGCACCCACAGGGCGCGGATCTGCTCGTTCACCTCGGCGGCGGAGCGCACGGAACCACGGGCTGAGGAATCGGGGGCCATGCCGCCAAGCCTAGGGGCAAGAACTGACACTGCGCTACCGAACGGCTACGCATCCCTTATGTGATGGGTCACGGAAATTCCGGGCCGTCGTCAGTGCGCGGACTCGCCCGCGTCAGGGCTCAGCGCACCCGTGGCCACGAGCACGATGATCAGGATGCCGAGCGCGATGCGGTACCAGACGAACGGCATGAAGCTCTTGGTCGAGATGAACTTCATGAACCACGCGATGACGGCGTATCCGGTCACGAAGGCGATCACCGTCGCGAAGGCCGTCGGACCCCAGGCGACGTGGCCGCCATCCATCGCGTCCTTGAGTTCGAACAGGCCGGAGGCGAGGACCGCGGGGATCGCGAGGAGGAAGGAGTAACGGGCCGCCGCCTCGCGGGTGTAGCCCATGAACAGGCCGCCGCTGATCGTGGCGCCGGAGCGGGAGACGCCCGGGACCAGGGCCGCGGACTGGCAGAGGCCGAAGATCAGGCCGTCACGGACGCCCAGGTCCTGAAGTTCCTTGCGCTGCTTGGCCGCACGGTGCCGGCCACCGCTCTCGTCGCGCGCCGCCAGGCGGTCGGCGATGCCGATGATGACGCCGACGACGATCAGCATCGTCGCGGTGATGCGCAGATCGCGGAAGGGGCCCTCGATCTGGTCCTTCAGCGTCACACCCAGGACACCGATCGGGATCGAGCCGACGATCACCAGCCAGCCCATCTGGGCGTCGTGGTCGCGGCGCATCGCCTTGTTGGTGAGCGATTTGGACCACGCCAGGATGATCCGCCCGATGTCCTTGCGGAAGTAGATCAGCACGGCCGCTTCCGTGCCGATCTGGGTGATCGCGGTGAAGGCCGCGCCCGGGTCCTCCCAGCCGGAGAACGCAGCGGTCAGCCGCAGATGCGCGCTGGAGGACACGGGGAGGAACTCGGTCAGCCCCTGGACGAGTCCGAGGATGAGGGATTCAAACCAGGTCATGTAGGTACGACGTCCAAGTGCTGATGGCTGTAGGCGCGAAGGGATCACCGCGCCGCGGAGGCACGGTGATCACAGTGGTCGAGGGGCAGCGTAGCGCCCCTCGACGACGGCCATGGCACAGGGGTTTGGCACCGAGCGCCCGCCCCCGCCCATGGCTAGCCTGGATTCATGGCAACCGTGCGGCTCAGCGGGGTCGACGTCGTCTACGCGCGCGTGGGGGACGCCCCCGGCCCGCCCCTGGTCCTGGTGCACGGGGCCGGTCTGGACGGCCGGATGTGGCAGCCGCAGATCGAGGCGCTGGCCGACGACTTCACGGTGGTCGCCTGGGACGAGCCGGGCGCCGGCCGGTCGTCGGACGTGCCCGCCGGGTTCGGCCTCGCCGACTACGCCCGCGCCCTCGCCTCCGTCATCGAGGATCTGGAGCTAGGCCCGGCCCATGTCGCCGGGCTCTCCTGGGGCGGCACCGTCGTGCTGGAGCTGTACCGGCAGCGCCCGGAGCTGGTCAGGACGCTGATCCTGGTCGACACCTACGCGGGCTGGAAGGGCTCGCTGCCGGCCGACGAGGTGGCCGCGCGGGTGGTGGGCGCCGAGCGGATGCTCGCGGCGCCGCAGTTCGATCCGACGCTGCCGGGGCTGTTCGCGAGAGGCGGTCCGCCCGCCGAGTACGCGGCCCTGTTCGACGCGATGCAGCGCGAGGTGCGCCCGGTAGCCATGGCGGCGCAGCTCTACCTGATGGCCGAGGCCGACCTCCGTGAGGTGCTGCCCCGTATCGCGGTGCCGACCCTGCTCCTGTGGGGCGAGGCCGACGTACGGTCGCCGCTGGGCGTGGCCCGGGACTTCGCGGCGGCGATCGCGGACGCCGAGCTGGTCCTGCTGCCCGGGGCGGGGCACATGAGCAATCTGGAGGACCCGGAGGGCTTCACGCGGGCGGTGCGCGCGTTCTGCCACGCGCGCGCGTGACCCGGCGTGGGGTCAGGCCGCCGTTGTCGGTCCCGCCACCGTCCAGCCCTTGGCCTGCGGATGTGCGCTGAGGTCCTCGTGGCGCACCTCGTCTCTGCAGACCGAGCAGGTGACGACCGGGACCAGCTCGTTGCCGCAGACGTGCTCGATCACCATCGGCCGGTTCTCGTCCCCGCGCAGATGACGGTCACCCCACGCCATGAGGGTCATCAGGACCGGCTCCAGTTCCAGGCCCGCCCGGGTGGGCCGGTACTCGAAGCGCTGCGGCCGCTCGCTGTAGGCACGCTTGGTCAGGATCCCGGCGTCCACGAGGCGGCGCAGCCGGGTGGCCAGGATGTCGCGCGGGGCGCCGATGTTGCGCACCAGCTGGTCGAAGCGGCCGTTGCCGAGACACACCTCCCGCAGGACGAGCAGGGAGTACTTCTCGCCGACCAGCGCCAGGGCGTCGGCGATGGAACAGGGGCGCGGGTCCTTGGGGGCGGGCATGACGCCAAGTCTAGGGGAGGGTTTGATTTTCCAACTCTCCGGGCTATGGTGAGTTTGGATTTCCTACTGACCGGTAGCTGTGGAGGCCCGCACCATGCGTGACGCAGTGATCGTCGAAGCCGTACGCACACCTATGGGCAAGGGCAAGCCGGGCGGCGCCCTCGCCCACGTCCACCCCGTTGAACTCCTCGCCCACACCCTGCGCACCCTTGTCGAGCGCTCCGGCGTCGACCCGGCGCTGATCGACGACGTCATCGGCGGCACCGTCGACCAGGTCGGCGAACAGGCCATGAACACCACCCGCTACGCAGCCCTGTCGGCCGGCTTCCCCGAGTCGGTGCCGGCGACCACAGTGGACCGCCAGTGCGGCTCCTCCCAGCAGGCCGTGCACTTCGCCGCGCAGGGCGTCATCGCGGGCGCCTACGACCTGGTGGTGGCCTGCGGGGTGGAGTCCATGAGCCGGGTCCCGATGTGGTCCAACGTGCCGCCCGGCAAGGATCCCTTCGGCCCCGGCGTCGCCGAGCGCTACCCCGAGGGCCTGGTCCCGCAGGGCATCAGCGCCGAGCTCATCGCCGCCAAGTGGTCGATCACCCGGGACCAGATGGACGCCTTCGCGGTCTCCTCCCACCACAAGGCGGCCGAGGCCTGGGCCAAGGGCCTCTTCGAGGCCGAGGTCGCGCCCCTGGACGGCGTCGCCCGCGACGAGTGCGTACGGCCGAACAGCACCACCGAGATCCTGGCCGGACTGAAGCCCGCCTACCACGACCCGGCCTTCGCCGAGCGCTTCCCGCAGATCGAGTGGAACGTCACCGCGGGCAACGCCAGCCCCGTCAACGACGGCGCCTCGGCCGTGCTCATCACCTCCAGCGAGACCGCGGCCCGGCTCGGCCTGCGCCCGCTGGCCCGGCTGCACAGCTTCGCCGTCACCGGCTCCGACCCGCTGCTGATGCTCACCGGAGTCGTCCCGGCCACGGAGAAGGTGCTGCGCAGGGCCTCGCTCCGGCTCGACGACATCGACCTGTTCGAGGTCAACGAGGCCTTCTCCAGCGTGGTCCTGGCCTGGCGGCAGGAGACCGGCGCCGACCTCGCCAAGGTCAATGTGCACGGCGGCGCCATCGCCCTCGGCCACCCCCTCGGCGCCAGCGGCACCCGCCTGACGACCACCCTGGTCCACGCGATGCGCGAGCGCGGCGCCCGCTACGGACTGCAGACGATGTGCGAGGCGGGCGGTCTGGCCAACGCGATGATCCTGGAAGCGGTGTAACCCCTCAACGGCCGCGCAGGTGGTGGCGCTTGCGCCAGGCCACCACCACGCCCGCGAGCGCGGGTACGGCGATACAGGCCAGCGCGATCAGGAAGGCCGGCGACGTCGGCGCCGAGGCGCGGGCGCCGGCCACGACGTAGGCGGCGGTGTTCGGAATCGAGCCGAGCGCCGTCGCCAGCAGGAACGGCACATAGCCCATTCGGGAGACGGCGGCGCAGTAGTTCGCCGCCCAGAACGGCACCCCGGGGAACAGCCGCACCGCCAGCATCGAGCGGAAGCCGTGCCGGGAGAACTGCCCGTCCACCGCCTTAAGCCAGCGTCCCCGCAACAGCGGACGCAGAGCCTCCTGACCGAGGATCCGGCCCAGCCCGAAGGCGAGCCCCGCCCCGAGCACCGTCCCCGCCAGGGCGGCGGCGAGACCCAGCTGGGAGCCGAAGAGCGCGCCCGCCCCGAGGTTGAGCAGCGGCCGCGGCACGAACGCCACCGTGCACAGCCCGTACGCCACCGCGAACACCATCGTCGCCGCGGCACCGCTCACCTGCGGGGGCCAGCCGTCCGCCAGCAGCCGCTGCGGTTCGAAGAGCAGCACGGCGACGGCGGCCGAGGCGAGCAGGGCGATCAGCAGGGACAGCCGCGACCACGGCGAGAGCAGCGCTCTCGTACAGCGCGCGGCGAAGCTCACAGGCATGGGCACGGGCGCCGCTGCGGCGACGGCGAGCTCCGGAGCGGTGGCCCGGGGAGTGGCGTCGAGCATCCGGTGACACTAACCGACAAATATGTGTGATCGCCGTATGGTTCGTCTCATGAGCGTGACCGGCGCGAGAACCCTGGACGTCCCCGACAGCGTCCTCGCCGACACCCTGCTGGAACGGCTCACCGCCGCCTACGGCGCCGCGGCCGATCCGGAACGTGCCGGTCCCATGCGGGCGTACATGAAGGACGCGGCCCCCTTCCTCGGCCTCACCACCCCCGTACGCCGCGCCCTGTCCCGCACGGTCCTGGCGGGCACGCCCCGCCCCGACGAGGCCGACTGCACCGCCGTCGCCCTGCGCTGCTGGCGGCTGCCCGAGCGCGAGTACCAGTACTTCGCCGTGGACTATCTGCGCCGCCATGCCGGACGCTGCTCCTCCGCCTTCCTGCCCGTGACCCGGCACCTCGTCTCCACCGCCTCCTGGTGGGACACCGTCGACCTGCTCGCCGCCCATGTCGTCGGCGCACTCGTCGCCGCCGACCCCGAGCTCACCGCCGACATGGACGCCTGGAGCACGGACGGCGACCTCTGGATCGTCCGCACCGCCCTGCTCCACCAACTGCGCTACAAGGAACGCACCGACACCGAACGCCTCTTCGCCTACTGCCTGCGCCAGTCGGGACACCCCGACTTCTTCGTCCGCAAGGCCATCGGCTGGGCGCTGCGCGAGTACGCCAAGACCGACCCGGACGCCGTACGGGACTTCCTCGCGCGCGAGAAGGGACGCTTCGCGCCGCTGTCGGTGCGGGAGGCGCTGAAGAACATCGGTGCCTGAAGTCCCGAACCGCCTGAAGTCCCGTACCGCCGAAAACCATTCGACGTCGGACATCGCGTCGACGATGATCGACGTCATGTTCCGGCACGCCTTCCTCCTCGCAGCATCCGCGGTCGCGGATGCCCCGAAGGCTGCCGTCCTCGTCATCCTCGCCGCAGTCGACGGCGCCCGAAGCTGACCCTCTCCGGATCGTCCGGCGGACCCCGCAGGGGGAGGGTCGGCCAGTCCACGGGGTCCCACCGCCACTTCCGACGCTTCGAGGTACCGCCATGTCCAAGACGGCTTACGTCCGCACCAAACCGCATCTCAACATCGGCACGATGGGCCATGTCGACCACGGCAAGACCACCCTGACCGCCGCCATCACCAAGGTCCTCGCCGAGCGCGGCTCCGGCACCTTCGTTCCGTTCGACCGCATCGACCGGGCGCCGGAGGAGGCCGCGCGCGGGATCACCATCAACATCGCGCACGTCGAGTACGAGACCGACACCCGGCACTACGCCCACATCGACATGCCGGGCCACGCCGACTACGTCAAGAACATGGTCACCGGCGCCGCGCAGCTCGACGGGGCCATCCTTGTCGTCTCCGCGCTCGACGGGATCATGCCGCAGACGGCCGAACACGTGCTGCTCGCCCGGCAGGTGGGGGTCGACCATGTGGTCGTCGCGCTGAACAAGGCGGACGCGGCGGACGAGGAACTCGTGGAGCTGGTCGAGCTGGAGGTCCGCGACCTGCTCACCGAGCACGGCTACGGCGGCGACACCGCGCCCGTCGTACGGGTCTCCGGACTCCGCGCCCTGGAGGGGGACCCGAAGTGGACGGCGTCCATCGAGGCGCTGCTGGACGCGGTGGACACCTACGTTCCGATGCCGGAGCGGTATGTGGACGCGCCCTTCCTGTTGCCGGTCGAGAACGTGCTGACCATCACCGGTCGCGGCACGGTCGTCACGGGCGCCGTCGAGCGGGGCACCGTTCGCGTCGGAGACCGGGTCGAAGTGCTCGGGGCCGGTGTCGAGACCGTCGTCACCGGCGTCGAGACCTTCGGCAAGCCGATGGAGGAGGCGCAGGCCGGGGACAACGTGGCGCTGCTGCTGCGGGGGGTTCCCCGGGACGCCGTCCGGCGCGGGCATGTCGTCGCGGCGCCGGGGAGTGTGGTGCCGCGGCGGCGCTTCACGGCGCAGGTCTACGTGCTGTCGGCGCGGGAGGGTGGCCGCACGACGCCCGTCACGACCGGTTATCGGCCGCAGTTCTACATCCGTACCGCGGATGTGGTCGGGGACATCGACCTCGGGGAGGTGGCGGTGGCGCGGCCTGGGGAGACGGTCACGATGACTGTTGAGCTGGGGCGTGAGGTGCCGCTGGAGCCGGGGCTTGGATTCGCCATTCGTGAGGGTGGGCGGACTGTGGGGGCGGGGACCGTGACAGCCGTGGTGTGAGTGCCGCCTGCTGTGCGTGGGCGCTGCCGACCGGTTGTGGCTGGTCGCGCCCACGCTGCGGAGCCGCATATCGACGCAGCCCCGCGCCCCTGCCGCCACGCACAATGGGGATGTGACCGAACCTGTCCCCGTGAGCCGCACCGTCGATCACGGCACCGCCAAGCTCATGCCCGACGTCGACCGGGAGCGGGCCTGGCTGCTTACCGTCGACGGGGCTCCGCAGTCGTACGTCGATCTGGATGAGCCGACCCATCTGGAGTTCGAGTACGCGCGGCGGCTCGGGCATGTGCTGGATGTCGTCGGGGAGCCGGGGCTGGCGTTGGACGTGCTGCATCTCGGCGGTGGGGCGCTCACGTTGCCCCGGTATGTGGCCGCCACCCGGCCGGGGTCGCGGCAGGACGTCGTCGAGGCGGACCGGGGGCTGTTGGAGCTGGTCGTCGAGCATATGCCCGTTCCCGACGGGATCGCGCTGCACGCGGCGGATGCCCGGGCCTGGACCGAGGAGGCCCCCGCCGACTCCGTCGATGTGCTGGTCGCCGATGTCTTCGGGGGGTCACGGGTTCCGGCGCATCTGACGTCCCTCGCCTACGCCCGTGCGGCCGAGCGTGTGCTGCGCGGTACCGGTGTCTATCTCGCCAACCTCGCCGATGCCGCGCCCTTCGCGTTTCTGCGGTCCCAACTCGCCACCTTCGCGGCCGTGTTCGAGGAGCTGGCGTTGATCGCCGAGCCGGGGGTGCTGCGGGGGCGGCGGTTCGGCAACGCCGTGCTGGTCGCCTCGCACCGGCCCGTCGACCTCGCCGCCCTGACCCGGCTCACCGCCTCCGACGCCTTTCCCGCCCGCGTCGAACACGGGCCCGGCCTGCGGGAGTTCATCGGCGGGGCGCGGCCGGTGCGGGACGAGGACGCCGTACCGTCACCCGAGCCCCCCGACGGGGCTTTCAGCATCGGCTGACGGCTGTGCGGCGGCCGCGGTCACGTGTTTGGTACGGCGGCGCAGGTTCCGTACGTCCGGTACGCACAGGACCGCCGCCGTGACCACGACGACCAGCACGGCGCAGCCCCACAGCGCCGAGGTCCGCCCGAACGCCGACTCCGCCGGGCCCGCCAGAGCCGTGGCCAGCGGGACCAGGGCGACCGAGCCGAACCAGTCGTAGGCCGAGACGCGGGAGAGCTTGTCCTCCGGGATCTCCTGGTGGAGCGCGGTCATCCAGCTGACGCCGAACACCTCCAGGGTCACGCCGGTGAGGAACATCACGGCACACAGGACACCGGCCGAGGTGGGGATCGCGAGCGCCGCGGACGGCAGGGCCAGGGGGAAGACGCACAGGGTGCCGGCGAGGAGGAGGCGGCGGGGCTTCCAGCGGGTCATCAGCAGGGCGCCGGCGACCGTGCCCGCGCCGAAGAAGCCCAGGGCGAGGCCCCAGGGTCCGGCGCCGCCCAGATGGTCCCGGGCGACAAGGGGGCCGTAGACCGCGTCCGCCGCGCCGACCACCGCGTTCGCGATCGAGAACTGCACGACCACCGCCCACAGCCACGGCCGACCGGTGAACTCCCGCCAGCCCTCCCGGAGGTCGGTGAGCAGGCCGCCGCCCGGCGCGCGCGGCGCGATATGGCCGACGTCGAGGAGGGCACGCAGCGACCCGGCGACGGCGAAGGCGGCGGCGTCCGCCGCGAGCACCCAGCCGGGCCCGATCGCGGCGACCATCGCACCGCCCAGCGCGGCGCCGCCCACCGCCGCGCCCTGCATGGCCATCCGGAAGACGGCGAACGCGCGGCTCACCTGCTCACCGCTGACCGACGACATCAGCATGCCCTCGGCCGCGGGGGAGAAGAACGCGTGGCCGGTGCCGCCGAGCGCGGTCAGCAGCATCATCTGCCACAGTTGCGGCTCGTCGGTCAGCACCAGCACCGCGAAGGCGGCCTGCGACACACAGTTCAGGGCGTTCGCCGCGACCATCACCTGGTGCCGGGGCAGCCGGTCCGCCACGGCGCCGCCGATCAGCAGGAACAGCACCAGCGGCAGGGTCCTGGCGGCCGCCACCAGGCCCACGTCGCCGCCGTCCCCGCCCGCCTCCAGCACGGCGAACGCGGCGGCGATCAGCGCGCCGTGGCTGCCGAGGTTGGTCACGACCGCGGACGCGGTCAGCAGGGAGTAGTTGCGGCCCGCCCAGGTCGGGCGGCGGAGCGAGATGGTGGGCTTCACCTCGCGACTATCGCCGTGGCGGGGCCGACTTGCCAAGTCGAATTCCTGTCCGTCATCGAGCCCGCCACCTGCTCTTAAGTGTCGGTCGGCATGGCCTCGGTGAGGCGCACGGTGCTCAGGATCTGCTGGATCGTCGCCTCCGGGATCTCCCCCTTGACGCCCTTGGCGCCGAAGAGGTTCCAAGTGACGTAGTCGCCCGCGCCGTTCTCGAACGCGAAGGTGATTGCCTTGCCCTCGCTGTCGCACTTGCCGTTCTGCGGGGTGTTCTCCGAGTGGGCGGTGGCGACGCTGCCCTTGATGCCCGACGCCGTGGTGTACGGCTTGGGCTTGGAGTACTTCACGCTCTTGCGGTCCGGCTGGGTGTAACCGCCGAAGATCCACCACGGCACCCGGGTCTCGGCGGCCTCGTCGAGGTCCTTCGCCCCGTTCTCACCGCGCGTACCGGCGGTGACCAGGGCGGTGTCCTCCGTACGGCCGTCCTTGTCGGAGTCGACCGTGCACCACTTGGACTTGAGGTAGGCGGGAGCGGTGACGGTGGACCGGTCGAGCTTGCCGTCCTTGTCCTCCCACTCGAAGCCGACGCTCGTGTCCTGGTTGTCGATCTCCCAGTCGGCGGGCACGTCGAACATCGTGCCGAAGCGCGGGTTGACGACGACCTTCCAGCCCTCGACGGTCGGCTTCAACTCCTCGTCGCCGCGCGGGTCGTCCTCCGCGCCGGACTCGGAGGTGCTGGGCTCGGCCGACTTGCTCACGGTCGGGCTCGCCGACGCCTTGCCGTCCGCCTTGTCGTCCTCGTCGCCGCCCAGCACCAGGAACCCGGTGACACCGGCGGCGACGACCACGGCCGTGGCCGCCACGATCGCGACCAGCTTGGTCCGGTTGCCGCCGCCACCGCCCTGCGGCGCCGGTGCCCCCGCCGAGGTCGGCGCGCCCCACTGCGCTTGCTGCCCATAGGGGTTGGGCTGCTGATAGCCGGGCTGCTGGTACGGATTCGGCTGCTGGTACCCCGGCTGCTGGTACGGGTTGTTCTGCTGTTGCGGGTTCTGCTCGCCCCCGGGCGGCTGCTGTCCTGGCCACATGGGCAGCAACCCTAACGGCGCCCTGGACACGATTCGGTCACCGGCCCTTGTCAGGGACGTAGCAAATCTGGCCAGCGAGGCTACTCATGGGTAACATGCCGCCATGAGCGCAGATCAGATGTCGATCGGCGAGTTGCTCGCCGCCACGGTGCCGATGGTTCGGACGCTGAACCTGGAGTACCTGGAGACCACTCCGGAGAAGGCGGTGCTGGTCCTGCCGGACCAGAGCGAGTACCGCAACCACGTCGGCGGCCCGCACGCCGGTGCGATGTTCACGCTGGGGGAGTCGGCCAGCGGCGCGATCGTGCTCGCGGCCTTCGGGGACCAGCTGTCGCGGGCCGTGCCACTGCCGGTCACCGCGGAGATCGCGTTCAAGAAGATCGCCCTCGGTCCGGTCACCGCCACCGCGACGCTGGGCCGGCCGATCGACGAGGTCGTCGCCGAGCTCGACGCGGGCAGGCGTCCTGAGTTCCCGGTGAGCGTGGCGATCCAGCGCGAGGACGGCGCGGTCACGACCGAGATGACCGTGGTGTGGACCCTGCGTCCCAATGGCTGAGAACGCGGTTTTCCGCGGAGGGCCCCGATCGGGCCCTCTGTCATTTCCGGGGTCGGGGCCGCGAGGCGCCGTCGGGGCGAGCAGGTAGGCTGCCCCGGCGCGCGCTCACGGACGAGCGCGCGCCGGGAACAGGCCCAGCAGTTGAGAGGAAGCGGCGTTGCACGTCCAGGAATGGCTCGAAACAGTGCCCCCGCTCGCCATCTATCTGCTGGTGGGCCTGGTCATCGGCCTGGAGAGCCTGGGCATCCCGCTGCCCGGCGAGATCATCCTGGTCTCCTCGGCGCTGCTCGCCTCGCAGCACGGTGAGATCGACCCCGTGATCCTCGGCGCCTGCGCCACCACGGGCGCCATCGTCGGCGACTCCATCGGCTACGCCATCGGCCGCAAGGGCGGCCGCCCCCTGCTGGCCTGGCTCGGCGGCAAGTTCCCCAAGCACTTCAGCGAAGGGCACATCGCGACCGCTGAGCGCTCCTTCCAGAAGTGGGGCATGTGGGCCGTCTTCTTCGGCCGCTTCGTCGCCCTCCTGCGCATCTTCGCGGGCCCCCTCGCGGGCGTCCTGCGCATGCCGTACTGGAAGTTCCTCACGGCCAACGTCCTCGGCGGCATCCTCTGGGCGGGCGGCACGACGGCGGTCATCTACTACGTGGGCGTGGTCGCCGAGTCCTGGCTGAAGCGCTTCTCGTGGCTGGGGTTGGTGGCGGCGGTCCTGATCGGTCTGACGTCGTTCCTGATCCTGAAGCGCAAGGCGAAGAAGGCCCAGGCGGGACAGCAGGAGGCCGAGCTGGTAGGGGCAGGGGAGTAGAACTCCCCTAGGGCGCGGGGCCGTTCGACCTTACTGACCGTGTACTTCCCGGTGTGCCTCAGCCAACTGCGCGTACATGGTCCCGTTGAGAGAAACGCCGGCCCGCTCCTCCTCTGTAAGCTCCCGCTTCACCTTCGCCGGCACCCCCGCCACCAGAGACCCCGGCGGCACCCGCATCCCCTGCGGCACCAACGCCTGCGCAGCGACAAGCGACCCCGCCCCGATCACCGCCCCGTTCAGCACGGTCGCCCCCATCCCGATGAGGCAGTCGTCCTCCACGGTCGCCCCGTGCACCACGGCGTTGTGCCCGATGGAAACACGTTCCCCCACGGTCACCGGAAACCCAGGATCGGCGTGCAGCGTGCAGTTGTCCTGCACATTGCTGCTCGCCCCGACCGAGATCCGCTCGACGTCCCCCCGCAGCACAGCTCCGTACCAGACACTCGCCCCCGTCTCCAGGGTCACGTCCCCGATCACCGAAGCCGTGGGCGCCACAAAGACATTCGCGTCGACCTTCGGCTCCCTGCCACCGATGCCCTTGATCATCATCGCCTCCCGATCACGTGATACACGGCACCGTACGCCACCTGTTGGGGCGAAGATCACAGGCCCTCCACGCGATAAGGGTGCCGCACGCTCAGTACGGTGAACGCGTGCCGAAGAGCAAGAACACGTTCTCATCCTGGAGTCGCCGAGCGGCGCAGCGGGCCGTCCACGCGGGCTGGGCCTGGGTGCAGCGCACCGGCTCGGTGACGGCCGAGCGCCCCGGCCGCTTCCACTTCGGCGCGATCGGCGAGGCCACCCGTCTGGCGTTCCCGCTCGGCACGGTCTTCGGCGAGCCCTGGATCCATCTGGGCTCCCACTGCATCGTCGGCGAACAGGTCACGCTGACGGCGGGCCTGATGCCCGACCTCGACCTCGGCCCCGAACCGATCCTGCGGATCGGCGACGGCGTGGTCCTCGGCCGCGGCAGCCATGTCATCGCCGACACCACGGTCACCATCGGCAGCGACTGCTACTTCGGCCCGTATGTCTACGTCACCTCCACGAACCACTCCTACGACGACCCGCACGAGCCCATCGGCAAGCAGTGGCCGCGGATGGAGCCGGTGTCGATCGGCCCGGGCTGCTGGATCGGCACCGGCGCGGTGATCCTGCCGGGCGCGAAGATCGGCCGGAACGTGGTCGTGGCGGCCGGTGCCGTGGTCCGCGGCGTGGTTCCCGACCATGCCGTCGTGGCGGGGGCGCCCGCCCGAGTCGTACGGCGCTGGACTCCCGCCGACGGCTGGCAGCCGCCGCTTCGGACGCCCGCGCCGGTGCCGATACCGGACGGGGTGACCCCGGAGCAGCTCGCCGCGTTGGCGGAGCTGGACGAGGAGTCGGCGGCGCGGCTGGCCCAGTTGGACGCCGAGGCCTGACTCAGCCGGTGGCGAGCAGCAGGGTGCCGGCCAGTGCCAGGCCCGCGCCCGCCGCCTGGATTCCGCGCAGCCGTTCGTCGAGGACCATCCGTGCGGCCAGGGCCGTCACCACCGGGAACAGTGAGGCGAGGACGGCGGCCACGGTGACCGGGCCGTTCTGGGCGGCGACCGAGTAGGTGCCGTTCGCCGCGACGTCGGCGAGCCCGACGAAACCGAGCGTGGGCAGCGCACGCCAGGGGAAGCCGCCCTCGGGGAGGGCGGGGGAGCCGCGCCGTACGGAGACGTACAGGGCCGTGCCGCCGACGACGACATTGGTGACGCGCTGCACGAACAGGGCGAGGAAGAGGCCGGTGACGGTCGTCGACGCCTCGGTGATCAGCGCCATCACCGTGCCGAACCCGAGCGCCGCGAGCAGCGTGAGCACGATGGCCCGGCGCTGCACGGGGGCGCCCTTGACCTCCGGTCCGCCGGCGAGCGCGACGCCGACGACGGCCGCCATGATCCCGCCGAGCTGGAACATGCCGGGCCGTTCGCCCAGCGCGAGGCCCACGCCCACCGGGACGGCGACGCTCAGCGAGCACAGCGGGGACACCACGCCCATCGGGCCCAGGGCGAGCGCCTTGTAGAAGGCGAGGATCGTCACCGTGCCGACCAGACCCGCGGCGACGGCGAACCAGAGTTGCGGGCCGATCTCGCTCCAGCCGCCGGTCGCGACCACGATCGCGCCCAGGACGACCGCGGCGACCGACTGCGAGACCACCACCACGGTGAGCGCGGGGGCGCGCCGGGTCAGCAGTCCGCCGCCGAAGTCGGCCAGACCCCAGAGCAGGCTGGCGGCCAGGGCGAAGAGTGCTGTCACGGGTAGCCTCGCAGTACAGTTCGGTGCACGATCGGTGCACCTCACCGTAGTGCAATAAACTGAACCTTGCCATTCATTAAATTGGACCACAACGTTGGACGGAATGTGTCGGACCTCGACCTGCTGACCCAGTCGCTGGGCCGCAACGTCAAGCACTGGCGTGCGGTGCGTGGCTTCACCCTGGACGTGCTCGCCACCCGGGCCAATGTCAGCCGCGGGATGCTCATCCAGATCGAGCAGGCGCGCACCAACCCCAGCCTCGGCACGGTCGTCAAGATCGGCGACGCGCTGGGCGTCAGCATCACCACCCTGCTCGAATACGAACACGGCCCGCAGGTCCGTATCGTCCCCGCCGACCAGGCCGTACGGCTGTGGCGCACCGACTCCGGCAGCTACAACCTCCTCCTCGCCGGCACCGAGGCGCCGGGCCCGCTGGAGCTGTGGGAGTGGCGGCTGATGCCGGGCGAGAGCAGTTCCTCCGACCCGCATCCGACGGGCACGGCCGAACTGCTCCATGTCCTGGAGGGCGAGCTGACGCTCACCGTGGACGGGGAGGAGTACCGCATCCCGGCGGGCGCGACCGGCTCCTTCGAGGCCAATACCCCGCACACGTACGGCAATACCGGCGAGGTGCCGATGCGGATGGTGATGGCGGTCTCCGTACCGCCCGTGCACTGAGCGGTGGAGCGCGGTTGCTACCGTGCGGCCATGCGCGCACCCATCGGACACTTCGACCGGGCCATCCCCGCCCCCGACTGCCTCGACGAGCTGACCGCCCCGGTCGCCGACGCCGTACGCCACTGGAGCGGCAGCGTCCCCGCCGACCAGATCGTCTACGTCGACACCGACCCGACATGGGCCGACACCGCCGTGTTCGTCGAGCACTATGGCCAGGAGCTGCTCGAACAGTCGGCCAACTGCGTGGTGGTGGCGGGCAAGCGCGGCGGCGAGACCACACTCGCCGCCTGTGTCGTGCTCTCCACCACCCGCGTCGATGTCAACGGCGCGGTCCGCCGCCAACTCGGCGCCCGCAAGGCTTCGTTCGCGGCCATGGACACCGCGACCGGTGAGACCGGCATGGAGTACGGCGGCATCACGCCGATCGGACTGCCCGCCGGCTGGCCGGTGTTGGTGGACTCCGCCGTGGTCGACCTGCCCTACGTCCTCGTCGGCAGCGGACGCCGGCGCGGCAAGCTGCTGGTGCCGGGGAAGGCCTTCGCCGAGCTGCCCGGAGCCGTCGTACTGGAAGGGCTCGGGCTCGCCTGAGCTCAGGCCGCCGTGTGGTGGGCCAGCGCCAGATGCGGGTCCGCCTCGCCCGGTACCGGTGCCGGGTCCGCGTGGACCAGGGCCGCGGTGAGGCGGGGGACGGCGTGCAACAGGGCGTGCTCGGCGTCGACCGCGATCGCGTGGGCCTGCCGTACCGTCGCCTCGCCGTCCACCACGACCGCCACCTCCGCCCGCAGCCGGTGTCCGATCCAGCGCAGCCGGAGTTCGCCCACCCCGCGCACCCCCGGCACCTCCCGCAGCGCCTGTTCGGCCCGGTCCACCAGGGCCGGGTCCACGGCGTCCAGCACCCGCCGGAACACCTCGCGCGCCGCGTCCCGCAGCACCAGCACGATCACCGCGGTGATCGCCAACCCCACGATCGGGTCGGCCAGTTGCCAGCCCAGCGCCGCACCGCCCGCCCCCAACAGCACCGCCAGCGAGGTGAATCCGTCGGTACGGGCGTGCAGACCGTCCGCCACCAGTGCCGCCGAGCCGATGGCACGGCCGACGCGGATCCGGTACCGCGCCACCCATTCGTTGCCCGTGAAGCCCACCAGCGCCGCCGCGGCGACCGCGGGAAGGTGCTCGACGGGACGCGGGTCGAGCAGCCGGTCGACCGCCGTCCACCCGGCGAACACCGCCGACGCGGCGATGGTCAGCACGATCACCAGGCCGGCCAGATCCTCGGCCCGGCCATAGCCGTAGGTGAAGCGCCGGGTCGCCGCGCGGCGGCCGAGCACGAAGGCGATGCCGAGGGGTACGGCGGTCAGCGCGTCGGCGGTGTTGTGCGCGGTGTCGCCGAGCAGGGCCACCGATCCGGACATCGCCACGACGACTGCTTGGACGAGCGCCGTCGCGCCCAGCACCGCGAGCGAGACCCACAGCGCGCGCATCCCGCGGGCCGAGGACTCCAGGGCGCTGTCGAGCTTGTCGGCGGTGTCGTGGGAGTGGGGCTTGAGGAGGTGGCCGACGCGGTGGCGGCGCGGGTGGTGGTGATGGTGGTGGTGCGGGTGGCTCACGGGTCCCCCTTCCGGTGGCGGTGGTGGACTTACCCGGTCCACGACGCCATTATGTGCGTATGAGCGCACGCATGCACCTATCACCTGCACACGATGCGCATCCGCGCACCCCCGGCGAGGACCAGTTCGCCCTCGCCGCGGAACTCCTCGCCCTCCTCGGCGACCGCACCCGGCTCACCCTGCTGCACGCGCTGACCAGGGGAGAGGCCGACGTCAGCACGCTCACCGAGGCGTGCGGAGCGGCCCGGCCCGCCGTCAGTCAGCATCTGGCGCGGCTGCGTCTGGCCGGTCTGGTGAACACACGCAAGGAAGGCCGCCGGGTGATCTACTCACTGCGCGACGGCCATCTGCGGCGGCTGGTGGACGAGGCGCTGAAGGTGGCGGACCACCGGCTCAGCGACCGGCCCCTGCACGACTGAGAGTCTTCTCCCGGCTCAGTAGTCGGCGTTCTTGCCGAGGTACTGCTCCGCGAACGCCAGCCCCGCCGAACGGGAGCCGAACAGGCGGCGCAGCCGGGCCAGGGTGGTGCCCGCGCGGTGCGGGTCGCCGGAGGAGGTGCCGTGGTACACCTCCGACAGCCACTGCGAGAACTCCTGGTAGTCCCAGACCCGGCCGAGGCAGGCCCGCGAGTAGCCGTACAGGCCGGTCCGGTCGCCCCTGGTGAGCTGGGCGACGAACGCGTCGCCGAGCAGGAAGGCGTCGTGCAGGGCGAGGTTCATGCCCTTGGCCGCGATCGGCGCGGTGAGATGGGCCGCGTCCCCGGCCAGGAAGAGCCGGCCGAACGCCATGGGCTCCACGACGTAACTGTGCATGTCCAGCACGCGTTTCTCGATCAGCCGCCCCTCGGTCAGCCGGGGCGCGCCGGCCGCGCCGAGCCGCTCCTGGAGCTCGGACCAGACCCTGTCGTGGGACCAGTTCTCCGGGTCGTCGCCCGGCGGGCACTCCAGGTAGTAGCGGGTCACCTCGGGGCTGCGGGCCATGTGCCCGGCGAAGCCGCGCGGATGCATGCCGAACACCACGCAGTCGTTGGACGGCGGCGCCTCGGCGAGCAGCGCCAGCCAGCCGATGCCGTAGTCGTACCGCGAGACATGGGCACGGCCGGGCGGCAGCGCGTCACGGCTCACCCCGCGCGCTCCGTCGCAGCCCGCGACGAAGTCACAGTGCACGATGTGCCGTTGGCCCGACTCGGGGTCCGTGTACGACACCGACGGGCGGTCCGACTCCAGGTCGTGCAGCTCCACGTCCCGCACGCCGAAGCGGATCGCGCCGCCCCGCACGTCCGCGTACTCCCGCACCAGGTCCGTCACCAGCAACGGCTGTGGATAGACGAAGTGGTGATGTCCTGTCAGCTCGGCGTACTCGAACCGGTAGCGCTGTCCGGCGAACCGGAACTCGCACTCGTTGTGCACCTGCCCGCGCGCCAGCAGGTTCTCCGCGAGGCCGCGCTGCTGGAGCCCGCGTACGGCCCACTCCTCCAGGACGCCGGCCCGGGGCCGCTGTTCGATGAACTCACGGCTCTCGATCTCCAGGACCAGACAGTCCACGGAGGCGGCGCGCAGGATGTTGCCGATGGTGAGCCCGGCCGGTCCCGCGCCGACGATGACGACCGGAAAGCGTTGTGCGGCACCGGAGTCGCGGTGAGCGGTGGCGGAAGTCACCCGGGCATTATGTGGCGCTCAGCGCGCAGCGGAACCCCGCGTGGCCACTGGAGCTGTCCGGGGTGTTGGCGCTGCGGGCGGCCACGCGGTAGCGGTTGCAGTAGGACGCGTGGCACATGTAGGAGCCGCCGCGGATCACCTTGGAGCTGTCCTGCTCGTCCGACCACCAGTCCGCGCACCACTCCCAGACGTTGCCCGAGGTGTTGTAGAGCCCGAAGCCGTTGGGCTCGAAGGCGTCCACGGGGGCAGTGCCGCGGTAGCCGTCGGCTGCGGTGTTCTTGGTGGGGAAGGTGCCGCGCCAGATGTTGCAGCGGTATTCGCCGTCCGGGTCCAGTTCGTCGCCCCAGGGGTAGCGCCGCTGCTCCAGGCCGCCGCGGGCCGCGTACTCCCACTCGGCCTCGGTGGGCAGCCGCTTGCCCGCCCAGGCCGCGTAGGCGGCGGCGTCGTACCAGGACACATGGACCACCGGATGGTCCCCGCGCCCGGCGAGATCGCTGCCCGGACCCTCCGGCCGGTCCCAGGCCGCGCCTTCGACCGCGCACCACCAGGGCGTCTGCTCGGGCCGCGGGGCGCCCCGGCGCAGGGCGGCGGGCAGAAACCCGGCGAAGACGTACGACCAGTGCAGGCGCTCGGCGTCGGTGATGTGTCCGGTATCGGCGACGAAGCCCGCGAAGTCGTCGTTGGTCACCGCGCGGGCGTCGATACGGAAGGGCTTCAGCCGCACCGCCCGGACCGGGCCCTCGGCGTCGTCCGGGAAGCCCTCGATGTCCTCGGCGCCCATGAGGAACTCGCCGCCGGGGAGCAGGACCATGCCTTCGGTGGAGGCGGGGCCGGTAAGGGCCTGCGGCGACGGCTTGACCGAGCCGGACCCGGACGACGGCATGCAGCAACGGGCGGGTGACAGGGGCTCGGGCATCGATTCTTCCTCGGGGACGGACGAGCGTCGGGTGCGGACCCTGTCTACGCCATGTTCTTGTGCGTCACCGAAGCAGGGGGATCTCGATGGCCGGGCAGCGGTCCATCACCATCTCCAGGCCGGCCGCCCGGGTGCGGGCGTAGGCGGCCTCGTCGATCACGTCGAGCTGGAACCACACCGCCTTGGCGCCCTTGGCCACCGCTTCGTCGGCCACCGGCCCCGCGAGTTCGCTGTTGACGAAGACATCGACGACGTCCACGTCGAAGGGGATGTCCGCGAGGGAGGCGTAGCCCTGCTCGCCGTGCACTGTCTCCGCCTTGGGGTGGACGGGCACCACGCGCTTGCCGTAGCGCTGGAGCACCTGGGCGACGCCGTACGCCGCGCGCCGCCGGTTCGACGAGAGGCCGACCACGGCCCAGGTGTCGCCGAGTTCGGTGAGGATCTTGCGGACCATCGCTTCGTCGCCGTACACCGGGGGCCTCCTCGACCTCATGACACGCCTGTTCTCCGCTCAACGGGCAAGGGAGCGTGGAGATTCCCACCGAGTCGGGAGGGGCCCGAGCACGGCCCCATGCGCGGTTGCTCGGGACGGTGGGCCGACCCTCGCTGTCCGGAAAACGCGCCGCGTGCTGCGCGCGGGCGCGCGCCCGCCTAGGCTCGGGGAGTGCTGCGCATCATCGACGCCCGAACGGGCGTGCCCGTGGACGCCGCGCCCGCCCGGCGCGGTCTGACCCGCGTCGAGGCCCATGCGCCGGGCTTCGACACCGGCGCTCTGCGCGTGCTCCTCGTCACCGACCTCCTCGTGCGCGCCCTGGAACTCGGCGGCACCCCCGTCTGGGCCGTGCTCCACGGCGGGCAGGAACAGCCCGAGCTGCGGGCGGGCGCCGCCGCCCTCGGGATCCGGCCCCTGGAGGACAGCCGTGAGGTCGGCCGGGGGCTCGGGGAGAAACAGGTCATCCATGTCGTGGAGGAGGGCGGCGCGACCCCGGACGGCGTCCGCGTCACGGTCGCGCCCGTCCACGCCGCGTCGCCCGCGCCGCTCGCCGGCGCCGACCCCGTCGCCCTGCGCCTCGCCCTGCTCACCCCGCGCAGGGACCAGCCCGTACGGCTCGACACGGACGCCCTGACCGAGGCCCACGACACCCTCGTCCGCTGGCGGCACGCGGTCGCCGCCTGGGCCCGGCACCCCTCGCGGCCCATCCCCGACGAGGTGCGCACGGAAATGCGCGGCGCCTGGGAGGACGACCTGGACGTGCCCGGCGTACTGCGGCTGCTGGCCAGGGTCGAGAGCGACCCGGACCTGCCGGACGGCGCCCGCTTCGAGACCTACGCCTACGCCGACCGGCTGCTCGGGCTCGACCTCACCCGCGACCTGGGAGCCCCCGCATGATCGCGCGCGCCGGGACCGGCCCGCTGCGCCGACTGGTCGTGCTGCGGCACGCCAAGTCGGCCTGGCCCGAAGGCGTCCCCGACCACCGCCGCCCCCTCGCCCCGCGCGGCCGCCGGGACGCACCCGCGGCGGGCCACGCTCTCGCCGCGGCCGACCTGCTGCCCGACCTCGCCCTGTGCTCCACCGCCGTACGCGCCCGCCAGACCTGGGAACTGGCCTCCGCCGAGTGGGGCACCCCACCGCCGGTCCGCTACGACCCACAGCTGTACGCGGCCGACGTCCCGGAGCTCCTCGCCGCCGTGCACGAGACGCCCGCCGAAGTGGAGACGCTGCTGCTGATCGGGCACAACCCCGGCCTTGAGGACCTGGTGGCCGAGCTGGCCGGGGACAGCCTGGACGATGCCCTGGAGCAGGTCCGGGTGAAGTTCCCCACCTCGGCCATCGCGGTCCTTGCCTGGCGCGGCACCGACTGGAACGCCCTCGCCCCCGGCACCGCGCTGCTGACCTGGTTCACCGTGCCCCGGGGGAAGAAACGCTGACGGGCGCCTGACATAGGGTGGCCGGATGCAGGACGAGTACCGCACAGTGGCCCACGCGGGCGTGCACGAGACCGAGGTCAACCGCTCCCGCTTCCTGTGCGCCCTCGCCCCGGCGGCCACCGAACAGGAGGCCCAGGACTTCGTCGCGGCCGTCCGCAAGGAGCACGCCGACGCCACCCACAACTGCTACGCCTACGTCATCGGCGCCGACGCCTCGGTCCAGAAGGCGAGCGACGACGGTGAACCGGGCGGCACCGCCGGCGTCCCCATGCTCCAGATGCTGCTGCGCCGCGACATGCGGTACGTCGTCGCCGTCGTCACCCGCTACTACGGCGGCGTCAAGCTCGGCGCGGGCGGCCTCATCAGGGCCTACGGCGGCGCCGTCGGCGAGGCCCTGGACAGCCTGGGCACGATCACCCGCCGCCGCTTCCGCCTCGCCACCGTGACCGTCGACCACCAGCGCGCCGGCAAGATCCAGAACGATCTGCGCGCCACCGGCCGCGAGGTCCGGGACGTGCTTTACGGCGAGGCCGTCACCATCGAGATCGGCCTGCCGGACGCCGACGTGGACGCCTTCCGCGCATGGCTGGCCGACGTCACGGCCGGGACCGCCGGGTTCGAACTGGGTGGGGAGGCATACGGCGACGCGTGACGCAACGGGCGTAACGGACGCTCCCCGGTGCGGTCATGACGGGCCGATACGGGAGTAACCGCCCGTGATGTCAGACCCGGCCGTTAGTCTTCGGGGATCATGAGGCTCCTGCACACTTCCGACTGGCATCTGGGCCGGGCGTTCCACCGTGTGAACATGCTCGGCGCCCAGGCCGAGTTCATCGGCCACCTCGTCACCACCGTGCGCGAGCGCGAGGTGGACGCGGTGGTCGTGTCGGGAGACGTGTACGACCGCGCGGTGCCGCCGCTCGCCGCCGTGGAGTTGTTCGACGACGCCCTGCACCGCCTCGCCGACCTCGGTGTGCCCACCATGATGATCTCCGGCAACCACGACTCGGCCCGTCGGCTCGGGGTCGGCGCCGGGCTGATCGACCGCGCGGGCATCCATCTGCGCACCGAGCCGTCGGCGTGCGGGACGCCGGTGGTGCTGACCGACGCGCATGGCGATGTGGCCTTCTACGGGCTGCCGTATCTCGAACCCGCCCTGGTGAAGGACGAGTTCAGGGTGGACAAGCCGGGGCACGAGGCGGTGCTGGTCGCCGCGATGGACCGGGTCCGCGCCGATCTCGCCGCACGCGCGCGTGGCACGCGTTCCGTCGTCCTGGCGCACGCCTTCGTCACCGGCGGCGAGGCCAGCGACAGCGAGCGGGACATCACCGTCGGCGGGGTGGCCGCGGTGCCGGCCGGCGTCTTCGACGGCGTCGACTACACGGCGCTCGGGCATCTGCACGGCTGCCAGACCATCACCGAGCGCGTGCGCTACTCCGGCTCCCCGCTGGCGTACTCCTTCTCGGAGGCCGACCACAGCAAGAGCATGTGGCTGGTCGACCTGGACGCCGACGGTGCCGTGACCGCCGAGCGGATCGACTGCCTCGCCCCGCGCGCGCTCGCCCGGATCCGGGGGGCGCTGGAGGAACTTCTCGCCGATCCCGCTCTCGTCCGGCACGAGGACGCCTGGGTCGAGGCCACGCTGACCGACGCGGTCCGCCCGTCCGACCCCATGGCCCGGCTCACCGAGCGCTTCCCGCACACCCTGAGTCTGGTCTTCGACCCCGACCGGGCTCCCGACGATCCGGACGTGTCCTACGCCCGTCGGCTGGCCGGGCGCAGTGACCAGCAGATCGCCGAGGACTTCGTCGCCCATGTGCGTGGCGCCGGGCCGGACGAGGACGAGCGGGGCGTGCTGCGGGACGCGTTCGACACTGTGCGTGCGGACGCGGTGGTGCGGGAGGTGGCCCCGTGAGGCTGCACCGGCTCGACATCACGGCCTTCGGGCCCTTCGGCGGGTCCCGGAGCGTCGACTTCGACGATCTGTCCGCGGCCGGGCTGTTCCTGCTGCACGGACCGACCGGCGCCGGGAAGACCTCCGTCCTGGACGCCGTCTGTTACGCGCTGTACGGCGCGGTGCCCGGCGCCCGGCAGAGCAGCGGACAGGGCCTCGCGCTGCGCAGCGACCACGCCGCGCCCGGCACGCGCACCGAGGTCTGCCTCGAACTCACCGTCGCCGGACGCCGGTTGGAGATCACCCGGCAGCCGCCCTGGGAGCGCCCCAAGAAGCGTGGCTCGGGCACGACCTTGGACAAGGCGCAGAGCCGGCTGCGCGAGTACGACGCCACGACCGGCGCCTGGAAGGACCTCAGCCGCTCCCACCAGGAGATCGGCGAGGAGGTCACCCAGCTGCTCGGCATGAGCCGTGAACAGTTCTGCCAGGTCGTCCTGTTGCCCCAGGGGGACTTCGCGCGCTTTCTGCGCGCCGACGCCGAGGCGCGCGGCCGGCTGCTCGGCCGGCTCTTCGACACCCACCGCTTCGCCGAGGTGGAGAAGCGGCTCGCCGAGCGTCGGCGGGCGGCCGAGGCGGAGGTGCGCGAGGGCGACGCGGCGCTGCTGGCCGACGCGCACCGTATGCAGCAGGCGGCGGGCGGCACCATGGAGCTGCCCGAGCTGACACCGGGCGAACCGGGGCTCGCCGAGGCCGTCCTGAGCGCCGCCGCCGTGGCCCGCAGCACCGCCCGCGAAGAGCTGACCGTCGCCCACTGCCGCCTCGCCGCCGCCGAGTCCGCCCAGGCTGCGGCCGAGCGCACCCTGGCCGACGTACGCGAAACCGCCCGTTTGCAGCAGAGGTTCGCCGAGGCGCGGGAGCGGGCGCGGCTGCTTGCGGAGCGGGCCGACGGTCACCGCGAGACGCAGGCAAGGATGGAGCGGGCCCGCAAGGCCGAGGCGGTGGCCCCCGCTCTGGAGCTGCGGGACGCCGCCGACGCCGAACACCGGCGGGCGTCTGCCGCTCGGGCACGTGCGTGTGGCCTGCTGCCGGACACCTTCGCCGACGCCGGTGCCGCCGGGCTCGCGACCGCGGCGCGCCGGGCCGCCGAGGAGCTGGGCGGCCTGGAGTCGGCCCGCCGAGCCGAGCGGCGGCTGGCCGAACTCGCCGAAGAGCGCACCGGGTTGGACCGCCAGGAGCGGGCCGACGAGGACGTCCTCCAGGAAGCCGACGCCTGGCTCGCCGGGTGGGACGGGACGCGCGCGGGACTTCAGGCGCGGATCGACAGCGCCCAGGAGGCCGCCACCCGCGCCGAACAGCTCGCCGTACAGCGGGAGCCCGCGGCCAATCGGCTCAAGGCGGCCCGGATGCGGGACCAGTTGGCGGGGGACACCGACACCGCCGCCGACCGGGCCCGTCGCGCCCAGGAAGAGACGCTGACCGCCAAGGAGCACTGGCTGGAGGTGAAGGAGCGCCGTCTGAACGGCATCGCGGCCGAACTCGCGGCCCAGTTGTCCGACGGCGAGCCCTGCGCCGTCTGCGGCGCCACCGAACACCCCGCGCCCGCCCGCAAGGACGCCGGACACATCGACCGCGCGGCCGAGGAGCAGGCGCTCGCCGCCTACCAGGCCGCGGAGGAGCGCCAGGCCGAGCGGGAGCGGCACCTCGGCGTCGTCCGCGAGGCGCTGGCCGCCGCCACCGCCGAGGCCGGTGACACGCCCACCGCGAAACTCGCCGACGAGGTCGCGGAGTTGGAGCGGCTCTTCACCGAGGCCCGCCGCGACGCCTCCGCGCTGCATCCTTCGCAGGAGGAGCTGCGCCGCGCCGAACAGGAGCACGAGCGGCGGGTGACGGCACGGCAGCAGGCGCAGGTCAGGACCGCCGAACGGGGCGGCCATCGCGAACGCCTCGACCGTGAACGGGCCGCCCTGGAAGCGGAGTTGACCGAGGCGCGCGGCAGCCTGGACAGTGTGGCCGCCCGCGCCACCCAGCTGGAACGCCAGGTCGCGCTGCTCACCGACGCCGCCGACAGCGCCCGCGCCGCCGAGGACAGCGCGCAGCGGCTCAAGGACGCCGACGCGCGCCTGGCCGACGCCGCGTTCCGCGCGGGCTTCGAAACACCGCAGGCCGCCGCCGACGCCCTCCTCGACGACACCGCTCACCGCGAACTCCAACGGCGCCTGGACGCCTGGCAGGCCGAGGAGTCCGCCGTACGAACCGTGCTCGCCGAGGCCGACACCACGGCCGCCGCCCAGCGACCGCCCGCCGACCTGGCCGCGGCGGAAGAAGCCGCCGCCGAGGCGGGCCGGCGGCTGCGGGAGGCCGCCTCCGCGCGGGACGCCGCCGACCGGCGCTGCACCGAACTCGACCGGCTCTCCGCCCGGTCGACGCACGGCGTACGGCGGCTCGCGCCGCTGCGCGCCCAGTACGACCGGGTGGCGCGCATGGCCGCGCTCACCGCGGGCACTTCGGCGGACAACGAGCGCAAGATGCGCCTGGAGTCCTATGTCCTCGCCGCCCGTCTGGAGCAGGTGGCCGCCGCCGCGACCGTACGGCTGCGCCGCATGTCGTCCGGCCGCTACACCCTCGTCCACTCCGACGACCGAGCCGGACGCGGCCGCAGTGGACTCGGACTGCATGTCGTCGACGCCTGGACCGGGCGGGAGCGGGACACGGCGACGCTCTCCGGTGGTGAGACGTTCTTCGCCTCGCTGGCCCTCGCCCTCGGCCTCGCGGACGTCGTCACCGACGAGGCCGGCGGGGTCCGTCTGGACACCCTCTTCATCGACGAGGGCTTCGGCAGCCTCGACGACCAGACCCTCGACGAGGTCCTCGACGTCCTCGACTCCCTGCGGGATCGCGATCGCAGCGTCGGCATCGTCAGCCACGTCGCCGATCTGCGGCGGCGCATCCACGCCCAGCTGGAGGTCGTGAAGGGACGGTCGGGGTCGACGCTGCGGCAGCGGGGTCACTGACTGAGCGGGCGGCGGGGAAGCGGCGAGGAGTAGACGACACTCGTCGTGACCGACCCCAGCGCGCCGATCTTCCCCGAGACCTCCTCCAGGTGCCGCATGGAGCGCGCCGTGACCTTGATCACGAAGCAGTCATCGCCGGTGACATGGTGCGCCTCCAGGATCTCCGGCGTCACGGCGACCAGGTCGTGGAACGGCTTGTAGTTGCCGTTCGGGTAGCGCAGCCGTACGAACGCAAGGATCGGCATGCCCAGCCGCTCCGGGGCCACGACGGCGGAGTACCCCTGGATGACACCGGCCTCCTCCAGCCTGCGCACCCGCTCGGTGACCGCGCTCGCGGACATCGACACGGCCCGCGCCAGCTCGGCGAAGCTGGCCCGGCCCTCGCGCTGGAGGACATCGAGGATGCGCCAGTCGGTGGCGTCCGGTGAATACGTGGTCATGCCACGAGCTAACAGGGGATTCCCCGGCCGATCAAGAGGAGCGCCGGGGATTGCCCCTTCAGGAAGTTGATCTTCGGGGCGTAGATTTCCGGTCATCGGAAGCCGCCACAGAAGGGCCCGACCATGAGCAGTGTCACCACCGCCGTCAACCCCGTCCTGCGCGTGGCCCCGGCGGACCCGGCCGCGGCCGCCGCCTACTTCCGCGCAAGCCTGGTCTTCCACGCCGATGTGTCCGACGTCGCCGCCGCGCTCGCCGCCGACGGGGACCCGGGGTTCGTCGTCCTGGACTCCCGGTCCACCGAGTCCTGGGACCAGGGCCACATCCCCGGCGCGATCCACCTGCCGACCGCGCTCATCCCCGAGCAGGCCGAGCAGCTCCTCGACAGGTCCGTGCCCGTCGTCACCTACTGCTGGGGCCCCGGCTGCAACGGCGCCACCCGGGCCGCCCTCGCCCTCGCCGAACTCGGCTTCCAGGTCAAGGAGATGCTCGGCGGCTTCGAGTACTGGGCGCGCGAGGGCTTCGGGTACGAGACCTGGGAGGGCCCCGCCCGCCGCGTCGCCGACCCGCTGACCGCGCCGGTCGACAGCGAGGACTGCGGCTGCTGACGGCAGCACGCAGGCCTCGTACAAAAAGGTGTCGGGGACACCGAACTTGTGCGCTCGGGGTGCGTGTAGGTTTCTGCGCCATGGTGCGACACACGGTGCAGTGGGTGGAGTCGGGCGGCGGGCCGCTCATAGCGGTACCGGAGACGGTGCTGCCGTTCTGGGCGGGCGCCGACGGCGACGAGACCGCCTCCGACTACGACCGGGCCTGCGAACTCGACGGACCCGTCGGCCTGCTCCCGGTAGGGGACAGCGCCGCCCTCGTCCTCGGTGACGAACCCGCCTCCACCGCCTATCTGCCGGACCACGGCACCTTCGTGCGCTGGTGCGCCGCCGACACCGAGGCCGAACTCCTCTCCGGAGTGCCGACCGCCCTCGCCACCGCTGAGTGGGGCGAGGAGATGCGCTGGAAGGTGCCGGGCCCCGTGCTGCTCTTCGACTCCGCCTGGCCCGGCACCGAGACCGGACAGGCCGACCCCCTGCGCGTCGCGCTGACCCCGGGACCGTACGCGGTCCGCGCGGCCTGGGCCCGTCCCGGCCCGGAGACCTGGCTCGGGCTGGTCCAACTCCGGCCGCTGGCACAGTAATACGCGGCCGCCGGGCGTGCCGGACGACCCCGCCCGCCTCATCGCGCGGCTCGCGACCGACGAGGCGGGCCGGGGCACCGGTCAGGTGATCGAATCGGAGGGCGGCTTCCGCCGCCCGAACCGGCTCAGAGCTGGGCGAGTTCGTCGACCAGGTCGTCCAGGCCCAGCGAGCCCTGCGAGAGGGCCGCCATGTGCCAGGCCTTGAGGTCGAAGGCGTCGCCGTGGCGCTCGCGCGCCTTCTCGCGGCCCAGCAACCAGGCCCGCTCGCCCAGCTTGTAGCCGATCGCCTGGCCCGGAATCGTCAGATAACGGGTCAGCTCGCTCTCCACGAACTCCGCCGGGCGGCTGCTGTGCGCCCCGAAGAACTCCTCGGCCAGCTCCGGCGTCCAGCGCTCACCCGGGTGGAACGGCGAGTCCGCCGGGATCTCCAGCTCCAGATGCATGCCGATGTCGACGATGACGCGAGCCGCGCGCATCATCTGCGCGTCGAGATAGCCGAGCCGCTCCTCCGGGTCCGTGAGGAAGCCGAGCTCGTCCATCAGACGCTCCGCGTACAGCGCCCAGCCCTCGCAGTTGGCGCTGACCTGGCCGATGGTGGCCTGGTAACGGGAGAGGCTCTCCGTGACGTGCACCCACTGCGCGAGCTGGAGGTGATGACCCGGAACTCCCTCGTGGTACCAGGTCGACACCAGGTCGTACACCGGGAAGCGGGTCAGCCCCATCGTCGGCAGCCAGGTGCGGCCCGGACGGGTGAAGTCCTCGCTCGGCCCGGTGTAGTACGGGGCCGCCGCGCCGCCGGGCGGGGCGATGCAGGACTCCACCCTCCGCACTCGCTCGGCGAGTTCGAAGTGCGTGCCGTCCAGCTCCTCGATCGCCCGGTCCATCAGCCCCTGGAGCCAGGCCCGCACCTCGTCGACGCCCTCGATGTGCCGGCCGTGCTCGTCGAGGTACGCGAGCGCCACCCAGGGCGTCTCGGCGCCGGGCAGGATCCTCTCCGCCTCCCGCTTCATCTCGCCGAGCAGGCGGTGAAACTCGGACCAGCCGTACGCGTACGCCTCGTCCAGGTCGAGATCGGTGCCGTTGAAGTAGCGGGCGAGCCGGGCGTAGCGCTCCCGGCCCACGGTGTTCGGGGCGCCGTCGACGGCCGGCGCGTACACGTCCCGCATCCAGTCCCGCAGCTCCACCACGGCCGCGGTCGCCCCGCGCGCCGCCTTGTCCAGCTCGCCGCGCAGCGCCTCGGGACCCGCCGCGGCGAAGTCCTCGAACCAGCCCCGGCCCTCACCGGTGTCCGCCCACTCGGTGAGCTGCTCAAGGAAGGTGGCCGTCGGACGCGGTGCCGCGTACAGCTTGCGCTCCAGGCCCAGCGTGAGGGACTCGCGATAGCCGGCCAGCGCGGCCGGGACCGCGCGCAGCCGCTCGGCCAGGGCCGCCCAGTCCTCCTCGGTCTCGGCCGGGGTGATGGCGAAGATCTCCCGCACGGAGTGCGCGGGCGTGCCCAGGTTGCCGACCGCGCGCAGGCCCTCGTCGGCCTCGTGCACGGCGAGTTCGGCGGTCAGCCGCTCACGCAGCAGGCGTGCGCATCGGCGCTCGATGTCACTGTCCGCGCCGGGCTGTCGCTCGGCCTCGTCGAGCCGCGCCAGCGTCACCCGCGCCAGCTCCGCCAGCGCTTCCTGGCCGGCGGGCGAGAGGTCGGGCAGTCGGCTCGAACTCTCCTTCACGCCGAGATACGTACCGGTCACGGGATCGAGGGCGATGACGTCGTCGACATAGGCGTCGGCGACCTCGCGGGGCAGCGGGCTCTTGGTCTCTGACATGCGGACCATCCTCGTACGACGCCCGCCGCGCGTCACCCGGATTGAGCCGAGGGCGAAGGCGGCAGCAGGGGGCCGCAGTCCCACTGCTGGAAGATCAACCGGGTCTCCACACGCGCCACTTCCCGACGCGAGGTGAACTCGTCCAGAACCAGCCGCTGGAGATCGGCCATGTCCGCCACCGCGACATGGACCAGGTAGTCGTCGGGACCGGTGAGATGGAAGACGGTCCGCGACTCCGGCAGGGCCCGGATCCGGTCCACGAACGGCCCCACCAACTCCCGCCGGTGCGGTCTGACCTGCACGGACAGCAGGGCCTCCAGGCCGCGCCCGAGCTTCGCCGGGTCCAGCCGCAATTGATGGCCGAGAATCACCCCGGCCCGCCGCAGCCGGGTCACCCGGTCAAGGCAGGTCGACGGTGCGACCCCGACCTGCGCGGCGAGGTCCCGGTACGTCGTCCGGGCGTCGTTCTGCAACAGCCGCAACAGGTGAAGATCCACCGGATCCAGTACGACAGATTCGGCCACTGGCCGAACGTAGCACGGCGTTCGCCTCCTGTGACCCGGTCGACGTTCACTCTTCCGCCCATGGAGACCCCTGTGCGCTCAAGAGCTCTGGCCACCGAGGCCGTGCACGCCGGCCGCGACGACCTCGCGGGACTGGGCCTGCACGCCCCGCCGATCGACCTGTCCACGACTTACCCCTCCTACGACAGCCGCGCCGAAGCCGCCCGGATCGACGCCTTCGCCGAGACCGGCGCCGACCCGGACGGACCGCCCGTCTACGGACGCCTCGGCAATCCCACCGTCGCCCGCTTCGAGACCGCGCTGGCCCGCCTTGAGGGCACCGAGTCGGCGGTGGCGTTCGCCAGTGGCATGGCCGCGCTGAGCGCGGTGCTGCTGGTACGGGCCTCGATGGGCCTGCGCCATGTCGTCGCCGTCCGCCCCCTGTACGGCTGCAGCGACCACCTGCTGACCGCCGGGCTGCTCGGCTCGGAGGTGACCTGGACCGATCCGGCCGGCCTCGCGGACGCGCTGCGCCCCGACACCGGTCTGGTGATGGTGGAGTCCCCGGCCAACCCGACCCTCGCCGAGGTCGACCTGCGCGCCGTCGCCCACGCCTGTGGCTCGGTCCCGCTGCTCGCGGACAACACCTTCGCCACCCCGGTGCTCCAGCGCCCCGCCGAGCAGGGGGCGCGTCTGGTGCTGCACAGCGCGACCAAGTACCTCGGCGGCCACGGCGACGTGATGGCGGGCGTGGTGGCCTGCGACGAGGAGTTGGCCGGACGCCTACGGCAGATACGGTTCGCCACCGGCGGAGTCCTGCACCCGCTCGCCGGCTACCTCCTGCTGCGCGGTCTGTCCACGCTCCCGGTGCGGGTCCGCGCGGCCTCCGCGACCGCCGCCGAACTGGCCCACCGCCTGGCCGCCGACCCGCGTGTGACCCGGGTCCACTACCCGGGCATCGGCGGAGCGATGGTCGCCTTCGAGGTGGCCGGAGACCCCCACGAGGTCATCGCCGCGGTCCGCCTGATCACCCCGGCGGTCAGCCTCGGCAGCGTGGACACCCTCATCCAGCACCCGGCCTCCATCAGCCACCGCATCGTGAACGCGGACGACCGCAGGGACGCCGGGGTGAGCGACCGGTTGCTGAGGATGTCGGTGGGCCTGGAGGACGTGGAAGATCTGTGGGCGGATCTGGACAGCGCCCTGGGCGGGAACCCCGGCAGGGGCGCGGGGCTGCCTCGATCTGCGGCTCCGCCGCGGGGCGCGACCGGCCACAACGAACCCGCTGTGGCCGGCCGGCATTAGCTCCTACGGCGTGTCGCCTCTTCCAGGCCCACTGGCACCTGGGAGGCGAGCCTGGCAGTGATGACCAGCGTGCCTTCCTCGATCTGATAGTCGAGAGGAAGCCCAAGCCCCCGCATCGCGGCCACCATCCCGGTGTTGGACGACTGAGTCACCGCGTACACACTCTCGCACCCGGCCTCAACAGCCATCCCCACCAACCTGCGGAGCAACTCCGCGCCGATCCCGCGTCGCTGCCACGCGTCCTCGACGATCAGCGCGACCTCGGTCTCGTCACCGTCCCACAGGAGGTGACCGAGTCCGACGATCCGCCCCGACGCCGTCTGCACGGCAAGCGTCCGCCCGAACCGCGGGCTGAGGAGGTGGTTCAGGTACCGGTCCGCGTCACCGACCGGCCCGTGGTACCGCATGCTCAACGTCCGCGCCGAGCACCGCTCGTGCATGGCCTTCGCGGCCTCGACATCACCCCTGTCCGCCCGGCGCACGGTGATGTCGCTGCCTTCCGGCAGTCTCAGTTCGACCTGGCTGTGCGGCACGCGCGGACCGAGCCTGGCGTCCAGCTCCACCAGGGCCCGCGCTCGCGCGAACTCGGTGGGCGTGAACGGCAGATACGGCCGCTCCACGGTGATCACTCCGCCTTCCGGTGCCCGCAGCCGCATCACGGTGTCCTCCAGGACGCCCTCCACGGGAACGCCCTCCGGCGCCCGTCCGCCGATCGGCGCGGCGGGCAGCTGGCGGATCGTGCAGCGGCCCAGCAACTGCCGGAGCGCGAGCGGCAGTTCCGCCGCGTCCAGGGCGGTCCGGGTGGCGAGGCCCAGCACCCGGGTCGGCGCGTCCACCAGGTCATGGGCGTCGGCGCGCTCGATCCAGGTGCTCGCGCCGCCCGCCCGGGAAACGGCCCGGGTGATCTCGGCGACCGCCAACTCGCCCGGAGCGCGCAGCAGGAACTCGTCCACCGTGCCGTCGCCCAGCGGATGGGTCTGCAGGCTCAGGATGTCGACCCGCCGCTCGGCGAGGGCCGTGCACAGCGCGGCCAGGGATCCCGGCTCGTCCTTCACGGTCGTCCGCATCCGCCACAGTGTGCTCTCGCCGGGGGTGACCTCGGCCGGCTGCGACTGCGGCGAAGGGTCCGACGGCCCGGCCTGCCGCTCAGCGACGGGCCGGGCACCGGTATCGTCGGTCGGCGGTGCGTGGCCGTGGCGGCGTGACCACCATGTGTGGAACGCGGCCGTGGCGATCAGCACGACCGCCGACACCAGCAGCAGCTCCGGTCCGTCCGGGCCGTGCCCGACCAGATTGGCCACGGCGTCCGCCACCGCGACCGCCGTGAAGAGCGCGGCGAGTTCGATGACGTCCCGCCGCCAGTGGTGGACGGGACGGCCGTGCTTCGCACGCGTCACATCAGACATGTCTCGACTCATGCAGCCACTGTGAAGGAACGGTGTTGCGTGATCACGAACGCTTTGTGACCGGGCGGTAAAGATCGCTTCTGCACCTTTTGTCGCTTCTTTTGCGGTTGTGTTGCCGACGCCGGGCGACTCGTGTCCTGCCTGGTCGCCGCCGGTGTCCACGCCGGGGTGTGGACGTACGGCGTACGGGACTACGTCAGGCGGCCACCTCCAGCACCAGCGTGCTGCGGAGCCGACGGGCCTGGGACACCAGCCGGGAGGAGCCACGCCGGTCGGCCGTCTGCGCCAGGTGCGGCACATCGCCCCGCGCACCGGACCGCTCGGCGCAGTCCGCGGCCACGGCCAGCAGATCCGGCAGCCCGCGTGGCGGGGCAGGCGGCCGTTCGCCGGTGAGGCCGGCGAGCAGGGCGGGCAGGGTGTGCCGGAGTATCCCCCAAATGGTGGCGTTCGCCCCGGTGGCCGCCGCCGTCCGCACGGACTCCACCAGCCGCGCCGGCTTGACCGTCCCGCTGCCCATCAGCTCCCCGAGGTCGGCGCCCAGCCGCTCGGCGTCGAGCTGTCCACGCGCGGCCAGCACCAGCAGGGCGTCCACGGCGGCGAGCCGGTCCTCCTCGTGCCGCGCGCCGAGCGCGTACGCGAGGCCCAGGTGCAGGGCAGGACCCGCGGCACCGTCCGACTCGGCGAGCCGGGGAAGGATCTCGGCGGCTCCCCGGGTGTCGTCCACGGCCAGCGAAGAGAAGTCCCGCAGCAGCCGGACCGCCACCAGTTCGCGCTGCTCGGGCAGCAGGGCCGTCCAGTGCGGCCGCAGGTCGGCGTCCCAGTGGTAGCAGCGCCAGTGTTCGCGGTAGACGGACACGGGCCTGCCCAGGGGGCGGAAGTCCGGCGGGAAGTCCCGCTGCAGCTCTTCGAGTTCGCCGAACTCCAGCAGGACTCGGGGGCCCGCGGTGCGCAGTGTCACGGGTGGCAGGGCCGGTCCCTCGGCGGTGAGCCACTGTGCGAGCCGGGTGCCCTCGGGTGTGCCCAGCGCCGCCGCGCGCTCCGCGGCCGCCTCGGCCCCCGCACGGTCCTGGCGCCGGACCCGGAGCAGCGCCTGCGCGAAGTCGGTGGGCGTCGCCCGGACGCCCAGTTCGCGGTAGGCGTCGAGTCGGGCCACCAGCTCGTCCGGTTCGAGGATGCCGGTGCTCCAGGTGGGTGTGGAGAGGAGGAAGGGCGGGGGATCGGCGTGGATACGGTGGGCGATCTCCCATATGCGGGCGTTGAAGGCCTGGCCCAGGGGACTGTGGATGCAGCCTGCCACGGACAGCGGGTCCCGCAGCGGCGTACGGAACCCGCCACCCGGTGTCTTTCTCAGCAGCGCCGCGAGGATGAGCTCCAGATGGCGGTGGCCGAAGAAGTCGCTCGGATGGACGGTGGCGGCGGTGAACCAGTGCAGTCGGCTCGCCACCGGTTCGAGGGCTTCCCGCAGGGCGCCCGGATCCTGGTGGGCGTGGCGCACCAGGCCGTCGAGGGTGCGCTCGAAGGCGGCCACGTCATCGGCGGCTCCGGCCAGCAACGCCCCTACTTCTTCGGCGAGTTCGGTTGCCGACTCCGGAGCGGGCGAGAGGCGAAGCGGCACCGGCACCGCTGGCAGCGCCTCTTCGTACGCCTCCGCCGACGCCGGGACCAGGCCTACGCCCAGGGCCTTGGCCACCCGCGCACGCAGGACGGGGCTCAGCTGTTCGGCGCCGGCGGCGAGCACGTCACGCACTCCCGGGTCGCCGATCCTCGGCGCGTGCCGCTCCACCAGCTTGACCGCACGCTCCTGCACTTCGGAGTCCATGTGCCCGAGGGCCTGTGCCAGGGCGGGGAGCAACTCGTCGACGCCGCCCGCGTCCTTGGCGAGGACCTTGCCGAGCAGCACGAGCTGGGCCCGCAGCAGCTTCTTCTCGGTGCGGAACAGCACCGACTCCGACATCTCCGCCAGCCGCCGGGGCGGGAGTTCGCCGTCCAGGGCAAGTCCGGCCAGTACCGACTGGGCGTGCGCGGCGACCGGTGAGGCGGCGTCCGCGGCGAGCGCCGTCCAGTCGGCCACCCGCTCCCGCTCCTCCGCACGGGTCGGGGCCAGCGCCCGCAACAGCTGGAGGAACACCCGGACATCGGACGCCCGGCCGCCCCGCAGCAGGCGGGCCGCGCACCCGTCCAGCATCGACTTCCGGTCCAGGGCGCCTTCCTCGGTGAGGCGGGCGAGGGAGGCGGGCCAGCTGTTGCGCCCCTCGCCGGCCACCCATCCGAACACCGAGCCGATGTCGTCGATCTCGAACAGCGCGGCCACGAGCTCCGCCAGATGCGGCTCCTGACGGAGTCGGTCGACGACGGAGCTCGAGCGCGCCCAGGTGCTGCCGATGTGCATCAGCCAGCCCTGGACGTACGCGGTGGTGGTGGGCACCGGGCAGGCGGACAGCCGTACCAGGCCCGTCATCAGATCGAAGGGCACGCGCGCGCTGACCGGACGCTGGGCGAGCCGATGCGTGACATCGGCGATCCAGGCGAGGTCCCGGTCGGCGAGGGTGTCGATCAGCCGGGCCGGTGACGCGGGCGCCCAGATGAAGTCGGTGGCCGCCAGCCAGTTCGCCACGGCCGCCGCACCGGTCTGGCAGGCCGCGCCGGCCAGATGCAGGGCGGGCAGGACCTGACGCCCCCGCTCGCTCCAGCGGTCCGGGCGCAGCTCCTTGCGCAGTGCCTTCAGCTCGGGGAAGCAGGCCCGCCTTTCGGCATCCGTCATCCCGTCCAGCAGGCTCGTCACCTCGGCGATCCGCCCCGCCCGTACCGCGTCCATCAGCGAACTCATCGCACACCCCCGTCGACTCGTGCCTTTTCCGTCCCCTGCTCCGCCGCGGCGCCGCGCCGCACCATCCGTACCGCCAGGGCGTGCTTGCAGGGTCCGCGCCCGCCCCGGTACTTCGCCCACCACAGGCATGTGCAGGTGAGCACGCCCGCCTCGTCCCGCACCCGGTGCACATGGCCGTCCTCCGCGGTCACCGTGCCGAGGGCGCCGTCCAGGGCGACCGCGCCCGCCGCCACCAGCGCCTGGGCGGAGCGCAGTCTGGGGTTGTGCCGCTCCACGCGCGCGGAGTCGTAGGGCAGCTCCCGGTGGAAGTAGGCCGCCTCCGCGGTGTCGTAGCCGACCCGGCCCGAGGTGCCGAGGCGGACCAGAGCCGCGCGCACGCGCTCGGGGGTGAGGCCCGAGGCGGCGGCGAGGTCGGTGACGTCGATGCGCGGCTCCCAGGCGAGGAGCACCGAGATCAGCTCCGCGTCCCCGGCGGCCTCGTCGGTGGCGAGCGCGTCGAGGACGCCGCCCTCGCCGGAGAAGCCACGGGAGGCGTCGGGCGACAGGGTGAGGGTGAGCCGCATGCCCGGCAGCACCATTTCCCAGGCACTGGCGGTCGCCGCCGAGCCCGCCCCGACCGGGGGGCCGTAGATCCGCAGGGTCGTGGCGTGCCGGAGCACCCGCTGGAGCGCGATGAGGCGCTCCGGGCCGGGCAGACAGACCGCGCCGGGCACCGCGCGGGTGGTCGGGCGCAGTGCGCGGCCCGCCGGGACCAGCCAGCGCGGACCTCCCACGGCGCCGCGGGCTCCGGCCTTCGGCAGCGCGCGCAGGAACCGCACCGCCTCGGCGGCGGGCAGTTCGGCGCGCAGGTCGAAGCCGGCGGCGATCACCTGGGACTCCGCGAAACCGCGCAGCCAGCGGTCGGGGAGCGGGACCTTCTTCTCGACGACCGGGCCGTCGAGCGTGGTCACCGTCAGGTCGTCGGGTCCGACCCGCATGTGCAGCGGATCGTCCGTGCCGATCCTCGAAAGGGCCTCGCGCAGCGGGTTGTTGACGTCCACGTTCGTCGTGCCGTGGCCCACCTCGTCGCCGTCCAGGCCCGCCGTGAGCACGTCCAGACGGGCATACACCCCGCCGCAGCCGGAGAACGACTCGAAGCGCAGCCGGTCGCCGTTGCCGGTCACCACCGGGTCCAGCGAGGCGCGCAACTGCCGCTGGTAGTACCGCGCGGCCGCCACGTCGGCCACCGCCAGCAGCCCGGCGGAGGCGGCCTGAGGTGCCGTCAGGAACCCGGCGAAGAAACGGGGATGGTCGGTGGTGCCGGTGGGCGTCGCACCCCGTGAGGTCTCAAGCCCCAGGCGTCGGCCGTCCGCGGTGGAGTCCAGCACGGAGGGTCGGCGATAGGCCACTGCCTGCAGTGATCGCGTCATGGAAAAACCGTAGACGCGACCACTGACAATCGGCTCCGACCTGCGAAAACGCGCTCAACGAGGCCGAGTTGAAGGTGCCGCGCGCCGGGGGATGACGCCGGTGCGCGACACCCTTGAAGACTACGCCGGTTACTGGCCGACCCGCCCCGGCTGGAGCACCTGCGTGAACAGCACGGTGCTGTCCTGATCGCGCAGCCGTACCGTCAGCTCGCCGCTGTCGCCGTCGATGTCGACCTCGCCGAAGAACTGGTAGCCCTGGGCGGGGGAGACGTTGGCGACGGTCGGGGCCTTCAGGAACACCCGCTCCGGGCCGAAGGTGTTGTCGAGCGCGTTGGCCGGGAAGCCGCCCGCGTTGAGCGGACCCGAGACGAACTCCCAGAACGGCTCGAAGTCGGTGAACGCGGCCCGCGAGGGCTGGTAGTGCTGGGCCGAGGTGTAGTGGACGTCGGCGGTCAGCCACACCGTGCCGGTGATCCGCAGGTGCTTGATGAACCGCAGCAGTTCGGCGATCTGGAGCTCACGGCCGAGCGGGGCCCCCGGGTCGCCCTGCGCGACCGCCTCGATGTGCGGCTTGCCGTCGCCGGTGTCCGGCACGACCAGGCCGATCGGCATGTCGGAGGCGATGACCTTCCACACCGCCCGGGAGCGGGCCAGCTCGCGCTTGAGCCACTCCAGCTGCTCCCGGCCGAGGATGCCCACCGGGTCGGTGGTCTGGTTGTCCGGCGAGTTGGCATTGCGGTAGGTGCGCATGTCCAGCACGAACACGTCCAGCAGCGGGCCGTAGTGCTGGGCCCGGTAGACGCGGCCGTCGGGGCGGCGCAGCGTGGAGATCGGGTAGTACTCCGAGAACGCCTGCCGGGCACGGGCGGCGAGCACGTCGACGTTCTTCTCGGTGTACCGGGCGTCGCCGAGGATCTCGCCCGGGTACCAGTTGTTGGTGACCTCATGGTCGTCCCACTGGACGATGGAGGGGACCTGGGCGTTGAACGCGCGCAGGTTCTCGTCGAGCAGGTTGTAGCGGAAGTTGCCGCGGAACTCCGCCAGCGTCTCGGCGACCTTCGACTTCTCCTCGGTGGTGATGTTCCGCCAGGTCCGGCCGTCGGGCAGGGTCACGGCCGAGGTGATCGGGCCGTCGGCGTAGATGTTGTCACCGCTGCAGATGAAGAAGTCCGGGTCGAGGGCGGCCATCGTGTCGTAGATGCGGTAGCCGCCGAGGTCCGGGTTGATGCCCCAGCCCTGCCCGGCGAGATCGCCGGACCAGAGGAAGCGGACGCCGCTGCGCCGCTTGACCGACGCGGTGCGGAAGGTGCCGGTCACCGGCTCGCCGGTGCGGCGCGGGTCGTCCGGGTCGGCGAGCAGGACGCGGTAGTGGATCTGCTCGCCGGAGGGGAGCCCGCGCAGCTGGGTCGTACCGGTGAAGTCGGTGTCCGCGCCGAGCAGCGGTCCGTGCCATCTGCGCGGGTTGCGGAACGACTCGGTGGCGGACGTCTCGACGATCATCCGGGCGGGCCGGTCGGAGCGGACCCAGACCAGGCCCGAGTCCGTCGTCACATCGCCCGTCTGCACGCCCCAGCCCGCTTCGGGCCGCCCGGACAGGGCGAACGCGGGCGCCGCGCCGAGCGCGGTGGGCAGGGTCAGGGCCGCGGAGGCGGCGAGCGAGCCGCGCAGAACACTGCGGCGGCCGGGGAACGGACGGTGTGACATGGGTGGGCCTCCAGGACGGGATCCGGCCAGTGTGCAGTGCCACAACTACTGGTGCGCCGCAGCGCACACGGAAACCACAAGTGAACAACTGACCGACGGGACAAGGGGGCCGATGACCGGTTCACACCGCCTCGGCCATGGCCCGCACGCCCTCCCGGATCCGGGCCGGTGACAGATGCGCGTACCCCAGGACCAGCCGTACGTCGTCGTGCTCCGCACGCGCGTGCGTGCAGTCCGCGAGCAGGCGCACCGCCACTCCGGCCGCGGCCATGCGCGCCAGGAAGTCCTCCTCGGGCCCGAACCGTTTCGGCAGTACGGCGATCACATGGAGCCCGGCGGCGATGCCCGACACCCGGGAGCCCGGGAAGTGCTCCTCCAGCGCGGCGACCAGGGCGTCGCGCCGCTCCCGGTAGGCGCGCTGGCAGCGGCGCAACTGCCGGTCGTAGTCACCGCGCTCCACGAACCGGGCGAACAGTGCCTGGTCGAGCGTGGGATGGCCGAGATCCATCGTCCGTTTGCGCTCGACGACCTCGTCGGCCAGCCCCTCCGGGACCAGCAGCCACCCCAGCCGCAGTCCCGGCGCGAGCGACTTGCTGACCGAGCCCGCGTAGGCGACGCGCTCCGGGTCCAGGCCCTGGAGCGCGCCCACGGGAGCGCGGTCGTAGCGGAAGTCGCCGTCGTAGTCGTCCTCCAGGACGAATCCGTCCACGGACCGTGCCCAGTCCAGGAGTTCGGCGCGGCGCCGCGCGGAGTACGCGATCCCGGTCGGGTACTGGTGGGCGGGGGTCGTCACGACGGCCCGTACGCCCGAGGTCCGCAGTGGGTCGAGGGCGAGCCCCTCGTCGTCCAGGGGCAACGGCACGGTGGTGACGCCCGCGGCGGCGTAGAGCGCGTTGTGCTGGGGACTGCCCGGGTCCTCGACGCCGACCGTGCGCATCCCGCGCGCGTGCAGCGCGAAACCGAGCAGCGTCGTCGCCTGCGCCACTCCGGAGACGACCACGAGCCGCTCCGGGTCCGCGACCACGCCCCGGCGCCGGGCCAGCAGTTCGGCCAGCGCCGTACGGAGCCGGGGCAGCCCGCGCGGATCGGGATACCCGAGGTCCTGGTGCGGCAGCTCGGCCAGTACGCCCCGCTGTGCCGCGGCCCAGGCGGCGCGCGGGAACAGCGACAGGTCGGGCGTCCCGGGCACGAAGTCGGCCCGGGCGCCCGGGGAGCGCGGCGCGAGGTCACGCGCGCGTGGCGGTGCCGACCGTACGGCACCGCCCACCCAGGTCCCCGCCCCTCGGCCACTGCGCAGATAGCCCTCCGCCGTGAGCTGCTCGTACGCCTCGGTGATCAGCCCGCGCGACACACCGAGGTCGGCGGCGAGGTCCCGACTCGACGGCAGCCGCGTCCCCGGCGCGAGCCGCCCGGACCGCACCGCCTCCCGCAACGCCGCCTGCAACGCCCGCCCACGCGCGCGTGCCGGCGCGGAGGCGGCCGGCAGCAACAGTTCCCACGCGGCCGAGCCACCGTCCGCGCCCTCGTGCCCATCCGGATTGGTCTGTGACACCGTCATGAAAGTGGACCTTAATCCGGACCGCCTCGCTTCCTAGCGTCGGTGCCATGAACGCCACCACCACGCGCGGGGCCCTGCTCGCCGCGCTCGCCTGTGTCCTCGTCGGAGGGTCCTTCACCGCCAACAGCGTCCTCGGCGACTATCCGTACGCGGGCGGCCAGTTCCTGCGCTACGGCCTGGCCTGTCTGCTGCTCGTGCCGCTCGCGGGCCGGGGCTCCGCGGCCAGGCTGCGAGCGCTCACCGCCCGTCAATGGGTGCGCCTGTCACTGCTCGCGGCCGTCGGCATGGTCGGCTTCAACCTGGCCGTCATCGCCGCCGAACGCACGGCGGAACCGGCCGTCCCCGGCGTACTGGTGGGCTGCGCGCCCGTGGTCGTGGCCGTCGTCGTCCCGCTCCTGGACGGGCGCTGTCCGCAACGGGTCGTGCTGTACGGGGCCACACTTGTCGCCGTCGGCGCACTGACCGTCCAGGGCTGGGGCCGAACGGACGGCGCGGGCATCGCCTTCTCGGTGTGCGCGCTGGTCGGCGAGGTCGGGTTCGCCGTCCTCGCCGTGCCCGTGCTGCGCCCGCTGGGCCCGCGGCTGCTGTCCGCCACGGTGTGCGGTGTCGCCGCCGTCGAGTCCGCGGTGGCCGGACTGCTCGCCGACGGCACCGGGTGGCTGCGGCGGCCGGACGCCACGGAGACGGCGGCGCTGCTGTGGCAGGCGGTGATCGTCACCGTGATCGGCTTCGTGTGCTGGTACATGGGCATGCAGCGGATCGGCGCGGAGCGCGCGACGCTGTTCTCCGGCCTCATCCCGGTCGCCGCGGCCTGCACCGCGCCGCTGGTCGGCACGGGCTCCTACGGCGCCGCACAGGCCGCGGGCAGCGCCCTGGTCGGCGCCGGAGTCGCCCTGGGCTCCGGCGCGTTGGCCCGGCGTGGGTCAGCGGCTGCCGTCGAGGACGACGCGCGCGACGAGCGCGGGGTCGTCGTTCATCGGGACGTGGCCGCAGCCGGGCAGCCGGATCAACCGGGCCCGGGGGATGATCTGCTTGGCACGGACCCCCTGGCGGCGGATCAGCACCCGGTCCTTGCTGCCCCAGGCCACGGTGACCGGGAGACCGGGGAGGTCGTCGGTGAACTGGACCGTGTTCCCGGCCCGGAGGGTCTCGGCAAAGCCCGTGGCGTGCGCGAGGGCCAGCGTCTCGGCGACCACGGCCTCGGGTGAACGGCGGCCGGGCCGGGCGTAGATGGTGCTCGTCAGGGCGGTGCGCCCGGCCGCCGAGAGGGACAGTCGCCGCACCAGCGGCAGCGGCATGCTCTGGGCGATCCGCCGCATCGACAGCAACAGGGTGAAGGCGTAACGGCGTTCGGCCTGCGTCCAGAACCCGGCGGGGGACAGCGCGGTGACGGACCGTACGAGCTTCTCCCGGCCGAGCTCCAGGGCGAGCAGGCCGCCCAGCGAGTTGCCCGCCACATGCGGTCGCTCGATCTCCAGTGCCTCGCACAGGGCGCCGAGCGTGGCGGTCATCGTGGGCAGGTCGTGCGGGAGCCCTTCGGGCAGCGCCGGGGACGCGCCGAACCCGGGCAGATCGACGGCGATCACGTCACGCTCGGTCGCGAGGATGTCCAGCACCGGGTCCCAGGCCTGCCGGTGGTGACCTATGCCGTGCAGCAGGAGCAGCGGTTCACCGCGACCCACGCGCGCGTAGGAGAGGGTCACGGACCGCGGGCCCCCTGGGGAGGGGACCTCGAAGGAGACGGTGGCGGACATGGGTGCTCCTCGTCTGGGACTCGTCGGACGCCGTAGACAGCTTGTCAGCAATTGCTACCGGCGGGTAGACCCCAGATGTGCACTCGAACGGAGGCCGAGACTCGGCGCGATTCGAGCGCTGTTCTTTGCGTCTGCGATGCCTCGCCTGGACACGACCTGACAGGTCGGTTGGGATGGTGCCGTGAGCACCGACACCGTGACCGACGTCTTCGAAGAGCATCGCCCCGTCCTCCTGGAAGTCGCGTACCGCATGCTCGGACGCGTCGCCGACGCGGAGGACGTGGTCCAGGAGGCCTGGCTGCGCTGGACGGGCGCGGACCGCGGCGAGGTGCGCGACCCGCGCGGTTTCCTGGTGCGCGTCACGACCCGCCTGGCCATCGACCGGCTGCGCCAGGTCAAGGCGCGCAACGAGGCGTACGTCGGGCCCTGGCTGCCGGAGCCGTACGTCACCGATTTCGGCGACACCGTTCCGGACACCGCCGAACGGGCCGTGCTCGCCGACACCGTCTCCCTCGCCGTCCTCGTCGTCCTGGAGTCGCTGTCGCTGCTGGAGCGGGCGGTGTTCGTGCTCAGGGAGGCCTTCGGCTACCCCTACGCGGACATCGCCTCGATGCTCGACCGGGGCGAGCCCGCGGTACGCCAACTGGCGGGACGGGCGCGCCGGCACGTCGACGAGCGGCGGCCCCGCTACGACGTCGACCCCGTCGAGCGCCGCGACCTGACCGAACGTTTCCTTGCCGCCGCGTCCGAGGGTGACCTGGAGGGACTCATGTCGCTGCTCGCCCCGGACGTGCGCCTCGTCGGCGACAGCGGCGGCAAGTCCCGGGCCCCCTTGCGGGTCGTGGAGAGTGCGGAGAAGGTGGGCCGCTTCCTCGTCGCCGCCGCGGACAAGGGCGTACCCGAAGCCTCGTTCCGCTTCCTGGAGGTCAACGGCGGCCCCGCCCTGCTCGCCCTGGCCGACGGCAGGCCCGACAGTGTCTTCCAGTTGGAGATCCTGGACGGCCACATCCAGTCGATCTACGTCATCCGCAACCCCGACAAGCTGCGGTCCTTGGACCTCGACTAGGCGCCGTCCTCAAGCCTCCTACGCAGTGCGCACAAGGGATCGAGGATTGGTATTGACCAAGGGTGGGGGCCGCCCTATGGTCGCAGAGAAGTGCAACAACCTTTAATAAACAAGGCGCTAAAACGCTGCCGGACCACGGCGATTGCGGAGGACAGGGTGGGGACCACGCAACTGGAATCGGTGCCGGAACCGAAGTACTGGCACCTCAAGACCGTGCTCAGCGAGGCGCTGGACTCCGAGTTCGCAGTGGGCGAGATCCTGCCCAACGAACGCGATCTCGCCGCCCGCTTCGGCGTGGCCCGCGCCACGCTCCGGCAGGCTCTGGAACAGCTCGAACTGGAAGGCAGGCTGCAGCGTCGCCGCGGTGTCGGTACGACGGTGGCGCCGCCGCGCATGGGGGTCGCGGTCGGCACCGAGCAGCACATCTGGCCGGGGGCGGCCGGAGACGACTGGCAGCCCGCCGACAGCACGCTGGAGGTCCCGCCCGCGTCCGTCGCCGGGGTCCTGGACACCGGCGCCGACGAGACGGTGCACCTGGTGCGCCGCTCCCGTGTGTCGCACGGCCAGCCCGTCGCCGCGGAGCTGCTCTACGTGCCCGCGTCGTCGGTGCGCGATCTGTCCGCCATCGACGCGCCCGCCGGAGCGGCACGCGCGCGTGCGGTGCTGCGCGAGCTTCAGCGACTGGAGCTGGAGGGCCGGGAGAGCGCCGTCGAGCTCGGCTCGGCCCGCGCGGACGACGCCAAGCAGCTGGACCGGCTCCCCGGGGCGCCCGTCCTGGTCGTCACCACGCGCTATGTCGCCCAGGGCCGCACCGCTGCCCTCTCGGTCGCCACCTACCGTGCGGACACCTGCCGGCTCACCTTCGGTGACTCCGGAGGCGTGGAGATCCACGAAGGCCCCGCACGCCAGGCGTCCTGAGCCCAGTAGCCCGCAGCATCCCTCGCGCCCCGGAACGCCTCCGGGGCGCGGGGCGTTGCATGGTCAGCGGCGCGCCGTGACCGTCCCCTCCACCGCGAACAACTGCTCCTCCACATGGTCGAGCGCCAGCCGCAGCGCCCCTGTCGCGACGGCCGCCTCGCCGAGGAGGGACAGCGTGACCTTCGGCGGCCGCAGACAGTAGCGCGCCAACTCCCGGCGCAGCGGCTCCAGTACGCCGTCAAGACCGGCTGCCCAGCCGCCCACTACGACCAGTTCCGGGTCGAGGGCCAGCACCAGGGCGGCCACGTCATGGACGAGCCGATGGATGAACCGGTCCACGGCCGCGCGGGCCCGCCGGTCGCCCTCGCGCGCGTTGGCGAACACCTCGGCGACCGCCTGTTCGTCGAGCGGGTGCAGCGGCTCGTCCGTGGTGGACAGCAGGGTCTCCGGCGTCGCCTCACGGCCCAGCAGGTGCAGCGCGCCGATCTCACCGGCCGCCCCGCCGAAGCCCCGGTGCAACCGCCCGCCGATCAGCGAACCCGCGCCCGGGCTCAGTCCCGCCAGCACGAACACGATGTCGTCGGACTCGGTGGCGGCGCCCTTCCAGTGCTCGGCCACGGCAGCGGCGTTGGCGTCGTTCTCGACCAGCACCGGGCACTTGAAGGACCGGCTCAGCCGCTCGCCCAGCGGCAGCCCCGACCACTGCGGCAGCGCCGTGCTCAGCCGTACCGTGCCGTCCGCCTCCACGATCCCGGGCGTCGCGGCGCCCACCGCCCGCAGCGAGCCGCGCGCCACCCCGGCCCGGCGCAGCAGCTCGGCGACCGCCGTACGCAGCTTCTCCAGACGCTCGTCGGCGCCGGCCGTCTCCTCGACGTCCTTGGCGATGGAGCCGAGCACCCGGCCGTCGAGGTCGGACAGGAGTGCGGCCACCCGGTGCGGCCCGATGTCCAGGCCCAGCAGATGGCCGGCCTCGGCCCGGAACCGGTACCGCCGGGCCGGCCGCCCCTGGCGCCGCGCGACACCCTCGTCGGCTGCCTTCTCGACGACGTAGCCCGCCCCGATGAGGTCCTCGACCACGCCCTCGACGGTCGGTCGGGACAGTCCGGTCACCCGGGTGATCTCGGTCAGCGTCGCGCAGTCCGTGGCACGCAGCGCGTGCAGCACCACAGCGGAGTTGATCCTTCGCAGCAGCGAGGGATCCCCGCCGGTCAGCCGCCCCACCGTCCGTCCTCCCAGCTCGTGCGCGTGTTGGCCGGATCGTACTCGGCCCGGCGGACCCCGGCGAGTGCCGGGCGACCTGCGGCCCACCGACCGGTCCGTCCAAGCCGCGCCGGGCAGGCGCTTTTGTCCCGGCGCTATCCCGGCGCCACGAACCCCGACTCGTACGCCGCGATCACCGCCTGCGTACGGTCCCGGGCCCCCAGCTTCGCCAGTACGGCGCTCACATGCGACTTCACCGTCTCCGTGCCGACCACCAGCCGGGCCGCGATCTCCGCGTTGGACAACCCACGCGTCATCAGCCGCAGCACCTCCGCCTCCCGCTCGCCGGAGCCGAGACCTCAGAGCCGGACCTCGACCCGCTGTTCACGGCGCTGTCCGGAGTCCTGCCCGGCCAGATCGCGGCGATCAGCTTCGGCGCGATGGCCGTCTCGGCCGAGTACCACGGGGGCGCGCTCCGGCTGTCGCTGTCCGCGGTCCCGCGTCGCGGGCGATGGTTCGCGGCCAAGATGACGGCGATCGCCGTACCGGCCCTGACCGTGGGACTGGCCACGACACTCGCCGCCTTCGCCGTGGGCCGCGCCGGACTCGGCGACGCGGTCGGCGGCCTCAGCGCGGCCGAACAGGTACGCGGTGTCCTGGGCTCCGCGCTCTACCTCACGCTGATGGCCCTGTTCGCGGCCGGACTCACGGCCCTGCTGCGCAGCGGTGTGGCCACGCTGTCCCTGCTGATCCCGTTCGTGCTCGTCGTCTCCTTCGTCATCGGCGACGCGGCCGGAGCTGCCACCGAGTTCCTGCCCGACAAGGCAGGTCAGGTGATCCTGTACGAGACGTACGACGGGACGCTCGGCCCGTGGTCCGGGCTCGCGGTGACCGCGCTGTGGACGGCGGCCGCCCTGCTCGCGGGCGCGTGGAGCGTGCGGAGACGGGACGCCTGACCGAAGGTCGACTGACGCCCCGCCAAATGTCAGTGGTGGCCGGTTTACTGGATCACATGGACATCGCGAAGGACCTCGCCCTGATCGACGGGCTCCGCACCGGGGACATCCCCACGGAGCCCGGCGAAGACGGCTACCGCCAGGCCGTCTTAGGGCTGCGCCAATGGCAGAGCGCGGAGGACTGCTACGCCTACGAGGCGGCCATAGCGGAGCGGTTGACCGAACAGTGGGGAGAACCGTCGCGGTGGGGCACCGCGACGCTCATCGAGCGCGGAGCGCGAGGGGAGCGCATACCCGAGCCGTGGGCCAGGCTCAGCGCCCTGGCGACGGACCTGCGCACATGGGAAGTGGCCGACCGCTGGGTCATCCTGACGGTCATCGACGGGGACGCCGAGCACTGTCCCCAGGTGTACTGCGTCGTCACGACAACGGATCCGCCGTGACCCGCAGCCGGGCGAACTCCTCCGCCATCGTCCGAGCCGTCCAGTGCGCGTTGAGCCCGCTCGGGTTGGGCAGCACCCACACCCGGGTGTCCCCGATCATCCGCTCCTGCGGCCCCACCTGGGCCTTGCGGTCGTCGAAGGCCGCGCGGTACGCCGTCACCCCCACCACCGCCAGCCAGGCCGGCCGCAGCCTGCCGACCTTCGCGGCCAGCAGCCGCCCGCCCTCTCGGTACTCCTCGGCGCCCAGCTCGTCCGCACGAGCCGTCGCCCGCGCCACGACATTGGTGATGCCGAGCCCGTACGACAGCAACTCCCCCTGCTCCGACGGCTTCAGCAGCCTCGGCGTGAACCCGGACAGGTGCAGCACCGGCCAGAAGCGGTTGCCGGGACGGGCGAAGTGATGGCCCGTGGCGGCGGTCATCAGCCCCGGGTTGATGCCACAGAACAGCGCGCGGAGGCCGTCCGCGACGACGTCCGGTACGAGACGGTCGCGGGCGGCCTCCAGCTCCGCGGGGGTGAAGCGCGTCAGAGGATGGCTCCGGGGGTGTAACCGGCCGCCTCCGGACGCTGCTTCACGATCTCCTCGATACGGCCCACGACGGCGGCCACCTGGTCGGCGGCGGCGCCCGTGAAGGACAGCTTGTCGGCCATCAGCGCGTCGAGCCGAGCACGGTCCAGCGGGATGCGCTCGTCCGCGGCCAGCTTGTCGAGCAGTTCATTGCGCTCGGCACCCTGCTCACGCATGGCGAGCGCGGAGGCGACCGCGTTCTCCTTGATCGCCTCGTGCGCGACCTCACGGCCGACGCCCGCCCGCACCGCGCCCATCAGCACCTTGGTGGTGGCGAGGAACGGCAGGTAGCGGTCCAGCTCCCGGGCGACGACGGCGGGGAAGGCACCGAACTCGTCGAGGACGGTCAGGAACGTCTCCAGCAGACCGTCCAGCGCGAAGAAGGCGTCCGGCAGCGCGACCCGGCGCACCACCGAGCAGGACACGTCGCCCTCGTTCCACTGGTCGCCCGCCAGCTCGCCGGTCATCGACGCGTAGCCGCGCAGGATGACCATCAGGCCGTTGACGCGCTCGCAGGAGCGGGTGTTCATCTTGTGCGGCATCGCGGAGGAGCCGACCTGGCCCGGCTTGAATCCCTCGGTGACCAGCTCGTGCCCGGCCATCAGACGGATCGTCTTGGCCAGCGAGGACGGCGCCGCCGCCAGCTGCACCAGCGCGGTGACGACCTCGTAGTCGAGCGAGCGCGGGTAGACCTGGCCGACCGAGGTGAAGGCCTGCGAGAAGCCCAGGTGCCCGGCGATCCGCTGCTCCAGCTCGGCGAGCTTGGCGGCGTCACCGCCGAGCAGGTCCAGCATGTCCTGCGCGGTGCCGACCGGGCCCTTGATGCCGCGCAGCGGGTAGCGGCCGAGCAGCTCCTCGACGCGGCCGTAGGCGACGAGCAGTTCGTCGGCGGCGGTCGCGAAGCGCTTGCCGAGGGTGGTGGCCTGCGCGGCCACGTTGTGCGAGCGGCCGGCCATGACCAGCTCGCCGTACTCGCCCGCGAGCTTGCCGAGGCGGGCGAGGACCGCCACCGTGCGGTCGCGCATCAGTTCCAGCGAGAGCCGGATCTGGAGCTGCTCGACGTTCTCCGTCAGGTCGCGGGAGGTCATGCCCTTGTGCACATGCTCGTGCCCGGCGAGGTCGTTGAACTCCTCGATCCGCGCCTTCACATCGTGCCGGGTGACCTTCTCGCGCTCGGCGATGGAGGCCAGGTCGACCTGGTCGAGGACACGCTCGTAGTCGGCCAGCGCCTGGTCCGGCACCTCGATCCCGAGGTCCTTCTGGGCCCGCAGCACGGCGAGCCAGAGCTGACGCTCCAGCTTCACCTTCTGCTCGGGGGACCAGAGCGTGGCGAGCTCGGTGGAGGCGTAGCGTCCGGCGAGGACGTTCGGGATGCGGGGCTTGGCGGGCGCTGAAGTCACGTGTCCAGATTCTACTGGCGGTTCGTGCAGGCCAGCGCCACGGGCCTGTTCGGTGGAACCTACGAGACCCAGGTCACTGAAGCTCGTACGGCAAGAGGTCCGGCCGCTTCGGCGGCAGGCCGTCGCCCGAGGAGCGGCCGGTGAGGCGGCGGCCGATCCACGGCAGCAGGTGCTGCCGGGCGAACCGGGCGTCCGCGACCCGTCGGCTGAACCAGCCCGGCGGCAGCGAGGCAGGCGGCGGAGTGCGCCACTCCGGGTCCTCCGGCTCGTAGCCGAGGGTCTGCCACACGGCCTCCGCGACCCGGCGGTGACCCTCGGCGGTCAGATGCAGCCGGTCCACGTCCCACAGGCGCGGGTCGCCGAGCGACGGGGCGCCGTAGAGGTCGACGACGAGGGCGCCGTGCCGCGCGGCCAGCTCGTCGACGCAGACGAACAGCTCCTCCATGCGCGGCCGGAACCGCTCGAGCACCGGGCCCTGGCGGCCCGGGCTGCGCATCAGCACCAGCTGCTTGCAGGACGGCGCGAGGCGTTCCACGGCCCCCTCCAGCAGCCCGCGCACCCGGCCCATGTCGCACTTCGGCCGCAGAGTGTCGTTCAGACCGCCGACCAGCGTCACCACGTCGGCCTCCATGGCCGCCGCGACCTCGATCTGCTCCTCGACGATCTGCCCGATCAGCTTGCCCCGCACCGCGAGGTTGGCGTACCGGAAGCCGGGCGACCGGGCCGCCATCCGCGCGGCGAGGAGGTCGGCCCAGCCCCGGTAGGAACCGTCCGGGAGCAGGTCCGACATGCCTTCGGTGAAGGAGTCGCCGACGGCGACCAGGCTGGTGTGTGCGGGGTTCGTCTGCATGGCGGGGCACATGGTATCCCGAGGCGCATACCCGTCGGTCGGTCGGTCCAAGGGTCCCGGGAAGTACCGTCCAAGGGTCCCGGAAAGTACCAAGGAGCCCCCTTCTCACGCCCGCTGCCCGAACAGCTCCCGCAGCACGTCCTCCATGGTCACCAGGCCCGACAGCCGTCCGTCGTCCCCGAGCACCGCCGCGAGGTGCGTACGGCTGCCCCGCATCGCGGTGAGCACGTCGTCCAGCGGTGTGCTCTCCCGTACGCGCGCGATGGGCCGCATGTCCGGCACCCGGAACGGCAGATCCCGCGGCGAGGCGTCCAGCGCGTCCTTCACATGGAGGTAGCCGACGATCCGGCGGGCCTCGTCCACCACCGGGAAGCGGGAGAACCCGGACTCGGCCGACAGGCCCTCCAACTCCTCCGGCGTGACGCCCACGCGCGCGTGGACGACGCGTTCCAGCGGGAGCACGACGTCCCGCACGGGCCGGCGGCCCAGTTCCAGGGCGTCGTGCAGCCGTTCCCGGGCGCGCTCGTCGATCAGGCCCGCCTCGCCCGAAACCCGCACCAGCCGCGCCAGCTCGGCGTCCGAGAAAGTCGCGGTGACCTCGTCCTTGGTCTCCACGCGCAACAGCTTGAGCAGGGCGTTCGCGAAGGCGTTGATGGTGAAGATCACCGGGCGCAGGCCTCGGGACAGAGTCACCAGCGGCGGCCCGAGCAGCAGCGCGCTGCGCGCCGGCTCGGCCAGTGCGATGTTCTTCGGCACCATCTCGCCGAGCAGCATGTGCAGATACGTCGCCAGGGTCAGCGCGATCACGAACGACACCGCGTGTCCCGCGCCCTCCGGCACACCCAGCGCGTGGAACACCGGCTCCAGCAGGTGCTCGATGGCCGGCTCGGCGACCACACCCAGGACCAGGGTGCACAGGGTGATGCCGAGCTGGGCCGCGGCCATCAGCGCGGACACATGCTCCAGGCCCCACAGCACGCTCTTCGCGCGCCGGTCGCCCTGATCGGCGTGCGGCTCGATCTGGCTGCGACGCACGGAGATCAGCGCGAACTCGGCGCCGACGAAGAAGGCGTTGACGACGAGGGTCGCCAGACCGATCAGCAACTGGATCGCGGTCACAGCGTCTCCCCCTTGTCGTCCATGCCGTCAGTGGCGTCATCGAGGGGCGCGTGCAGGAGCACGCGCGCGGCGCGGTGCCCGGAGGCGTCCGTGACGTCCAGCCGCCATCGGGCGACCTGCACGGAGTCACCGACCTCGGGGATCCGGCCGAGCTCGGTCGCCACGAGCCCGGCGAGCGTCTCGTACGGCCCCTCGGGCGCCCTGAGGCCCACGCGCGCGAGCTGGTCGAGGCGAGCCGAGCCGTCGGCCGAGAACAGGGCCCGGCCGCTGTCGTCGCTGCCGGCGGGGGAGAGGTCGGCCGTCTCGTGCGGGTCGTGCTCGTCGCGCACCTCGCCGACGACCTCCTCGACGATGTCCTCCAGCGTGGCCACGCCCGCCGTACCGCCGTACTCGTCGATCACGACGGCCATGGTGCGCTTGCCGGAGAGCCGGTCCAGCAGCCGGTCGACGGTGAGGGTCTCCGGCACGAGCAGCGGCTCGCGCATCAGCTCGGCGACCCGGACCCGGGGCCGCCTTGCGGCGGGTATGGCGAGGACGTCCTTGATGTGCGCGGTGCCGACGACGGCGTCGAGGCTGCCCCGGTAGACGGGGAACCGGGACAGGCCGGTCGCGCGCGTGGCGTTCGCCACGTCCTCGCAGGTCGCCGACGCCTCCAGGGCGATGACCTGCACGCGCGGTGTCATCACGTTCTCCGCGGTCAGGTCCGCGAGGTTGAGGGTCCGCACGAAGAGCTCGGCGGTGTCCGCCTCCAGGATGCCCTCCTTGGCGGAGTGCCGGGCGAGCGCCGCCAGCTCCTGCGGCCCGCGCGCGGAAGCCAGTTCCTCGGCGGGCTCCACGCCGAAGCGGCGGACGATCCGGTTGGCGGTGTTGTTCAGGTGGGTGATGAACGGGCGGAAGGCGGCGCTGAACCAGCGCTGCGCGTTGCCCACGCGCTTGGCCATCGCCAGCGGCGAGGAGATCGCCCAGTTCTTCGGCACCAGTTCGCCGACGACCATCAGGACGACCGTGGACAGCGCGGTGCCGATCACCAGGGCGATCGAACTCGCCGTGGAGGAGGAGACGCCGAGCGACTCCAGCGGCCCCGCGAGCAGCCGGGCGATGGACGGCTCCGCGAGCATGCCGACCACCAGGTTGGTGACGGTGATGCCGAGCTGTGCGCCGGAGAGTTGGAAGGTCAGATTCCGTACAGCCTTCAAGGCCCCGGAGGCGCCCCGCTCGCCGCGTTCCACGGCCGCTTCGAGCTCGCCGCGCTCGACGGTGGTGAGCGAGAACTCGGCGGCGACGAAGGCACCACAGACCACCGAGAGCAGGATCGCCACCAGCAGCAGGAGCACTTCGGTCATCGGGTCACCTCCGTCCCATGATCGGACAGGGTGGGAAGGAGCGCGCGATGTCGCGTACTGGGAGGCTCGCCCATGGGCGGACGCTCACACACCTTTCGTCGGAGGATCGGGAGTCGGTCCTCCAAGGGTAAAGGACGAGCAAAGAGGGTCAGTCGGCGAGCGGCTTGACCCAGCGCAGCCACTGGTCCTGGGGGGCGTATCCCGCCGCCCGCCAGGCGTGGTGCGCCCGTTCGTTGCGCTGGAGCACCATGGCGTCCCCGCGCCGTCCGCCGAGCCGTACGAAGCGCTCCTCGGCGGCGGCGAGCAGCGCCGTGCCGATGCCCTGGCGACGGTGGCCCGGGTGCACCGCGAGCCGGTACAGATGGCAGCGCCAGCCGTCGAAGCCCGCGATCACCGTGCCGACCAGCTCGCCGCCGCGCTCGGCCAGGATCAGTGCCTCGGGGTCCCGGCCGACGAGCCGCTCCACCCCGTCCCGGTCGTCGCTGATGCTCGTGCCCTCGGCGGCCACTTTCCAAAACGCCAGCACGGTGTCCAGATCCCCGGGCCCGGCGGGCCGTATCCGCAGTTCAGTCATGTGACGATCACACCACGGGTGGCCCGCCGAGAGCCCGGAATTCCGGTATCCGGATGCTCACTCGTGCGCGATGGCCGCCAGCACGTTCATCCGCGAGGCGCGCAGCGCGGGCAGCAGGGCCGCCACGATGCCCACCACCGCCGAGCCGATCACCACCGCGACGATCGTGCCCCAGGGAATCGCCAGCGCGGTCATGCCCTGGAGGGCCAGCACCTGCTGGGTGCACACGCCCCACACCAGGCCGAGCCCGAGCCCGAGCACCGCCCCGAACACCGCGATCACGACCGACTCCAGCCGGATCATCCGGCGCAGTTGGACCCGGGACAGGCCGATCGCCCGCAGCAGCCCGATCTCCCGGGTCCGCTCCACGACCGACAGGGCGAGGGTGTTGACCACACCGAGCACCGCGATGACGATCGCCAGCCCGAGCAGCGCGTACACCAGGTACAGCAGGACGGCGATCTGGTCGCGCACCAGCTCCTTGTAGTCGGCGAGGTCCCTGACCTGTACCTGGGGATACGGGTCGAGCGTCTCCTCCAGGTTCGCGCGCAGGTCGTCGGCGCTGGTGCCGGAGGCCGCGTTGACGTACACCGCGGACTCCTGGCCGCCCGGCGCGTACCGCTCCAGCGTGCCCAGGCCGAAGTACATGCCGCCCTGGGTGCCGAACCCGTCGGCGGAGTCCTGGTCGGTCAGCGCCGCCACCGTCAGCTCGGCCGTGCGCCCGCCCTGGAACTCGACGGGGACGGTGCTGCCGACGCGCACCCCGTGGTCCTGCGCGAACTCCCGGTCCATGGCCATGTGGCCGTCGGCCAGCGCGGTGGCCGTATCGCCTTGCGCGTAGGTGATGTTGGCGACCTCGTCGAGCTGCGGATCGTAGCCCGCCGCGGTCGTCTCGACGCGGTCGCCGTCGGGGAACCGTGCCGCGATCGTCGTGAGCTGGGAGCGGACCACCAGGCCGACGCCCTCCGTGTCGCGGACCTTCTCGGTGATCTCCCGCGGGAAGGGCACGAAGTTGGTGTTCTGCACGACGAAGTCGGCGCCCAGCGTCTTGTCGATCTGCTCGTCGAACGACTTGGTCATCGAGGCGCTCGCCACCGACATCCCGCCGACCAGCGCGAGCCCCACCATCAGCGCGGCCGCGGTGGCGCCCGTACGGCGTGGATTGCGCAGGGCGTTGCGCTGGCTCATCCGGCCGATCGAGCCGAACAGCGCCGGGAAGGCCCCGCCCAGGACCCGGATCACGGGCCGCACCAGCAGGGGCCCCGCGATGACGGTCGCGATCAGGGTGAGCAGCACGCCGAGGCCGAGCAGGGAGGCGGACGAGGAGGTCTTGGAGGCGGTGGCGCATCCCACGAGCGCCGCCGCGCCGAGTGCCCCGACAACGGTGCCCACCACCGCGCGCATCCGCAGCGGCCGGCCCACCCCGGCGATCTCGGCGTCCGCCAGTGCCGCCATCGGGGAGACGGCAGCGGCGCGCCGGGCCGGGAGGTAGGCGGCGACGAAGGTGACGCCGAGGCCGACGACGTACGCCGAGACCGGGGTCGCCCAGCCGATCACCATGTCCGCCGAGCGGATGTTCATGCCGAGCAGGCCCATCAGCTCTATCAGCCCGATGGCGAGACCGATCCCGGTGGCCAGCCCCAGCGAGGCGCCGACCAGACCCAGCAGGAACGCCTCGGTGAGGACCGAGCGCCGCACCTGGCGCCGGTCCGCGCCGAGCGCGCGCAGCAGGCCCAGTTCGCGAGTGCGCTGGGCGATCAGCATCGAGAAGGTGTTGACGATCAGGAACACCCCGACCAGCACGGCGACCCCGGCGAAGCCGAGCATCACGTACTTGATGATGTCGAGGAATCCGCCCAGTTGCTCCACGTCCGACTCGGCCTGTTCGTCGGCCGTGCGGAAGTCGTAGGTGTTCGCGCCGAGCGCGGCGGCCACGCGCTGTTTGAGCTGTGGGTCGCTGACGCCCTCCGCGGCGTCGACGGAGATGCTGGTGGCGGCGTCCGCGTCGCCGAGCAACCTGGTCTGCGCGGTCGGGGTGTCGAAGAAGATCAGTGCGGCGCCGGGGTTGGTGGTGGTGAAGGTGGCGATGCCGACGACCTCGACCTTGAACGAGCCCGGTGCGGCGATGACGGTGAGCGTGTCGCCGATGCCGACGTCCTTGCTGTCGGCGGTGTCCGCGTCGATCAGCACCTGGTCCGCACCCTCGGGGGCGTGACCGGACGTCAGCTCGACCGGACTGCGGTCGGTGGGGTTCCAGTTGGTGCCGATGGTGGGGGCGCCGGTGGTCGGGCCGACGGACTCGTTGTCCTCGTCGGCGACGGTGATGCCCTCCACGTCCACGTCAAGGCGTGCGGCCTCGGCGCCCTCGACCCGGGCCGCCCGGTCCACCAGCGAGGCCGGCAGGGTGGGCGTGAATCCGGAGGGCAGCGACTCGTCGAGGTTCTCCTTCGGGCTGACCGTGACATCGGCCGCGGTCGAGGCGAAGAGCCGGTCGAAGGTACGGCTGACCGTGTCCGAGAAGATCAGGCTGCCCGCGACGAACGCGACGGACAGGATCACCGCGAGGGCGGAGAGCAGCAGCCGCCCCTTGTGGGCGAGGAAGCTGCGCAGGGTCGCCTTGAGCACCGGGTCAGTCCTCCTCGGAGTCGGCGGCGCCCCGGATCACGTCGAACCGTTTCATCCGCTCCAGCACCGCCTCGGCCGTAGGGCGGGCCATCTCGTCGACGATCCGTCCGTCCCCGAGGAAGAGCACCAGGTCGGAGTGGGCGGCGGCGCCGGGGTCGTGGGTGACCATGACGACGGTCTGCCCGAGCTGGTCCACGGCGTCGCGCAGAAAGCCGAGCACCTCCAGACCGGCCCGTGAGTCGAGGTTGCCGGTGGGCTCGTCGGCGAAGATCAGCTCGGGGCGGGAGGCGAGGGCGCGGGCGCAGGCGACACGCTGCTGCTGGCCGCCGGAGAGCTGGGCGGGCCGGTGCCTGAGGCGGTCCCGCAGACCGAGTGTGTCGATGACCTGGTCCAGCCACTTCTCGTCGGGCTTCTGGCCGGCGATGTCCATGGGCAGGGTGATGTTCTCGGCGGCGTTCAGCGTCGGGATGAGGTTGAACGACTGGAACATGAATCCGATCCGGTCCCGGCGCAGCCGCGTCAGCTCGCGTTCCCTCAGGCCCGTGATCTCGGTGTCGCCGAGCCACACCTGCCCGGCCGAGACATTGTCCAGCCCGGCGAGACAGTGCATCAGCGTGGACTTCCCGGAACCGGAGGGACCCATCACCGCGGTGAAGCGGCCGCGCGCGATCTCCACGTCCACCGCGTCCAGGGCCAGCACCGTCGTCTCGCCCGAGCCGTACGCCTTGGTCAGACCGCGGGCCCGGGCCGCGATCCCGTCGGCCGAGTCGTGCGCCGAAGCAGGAGTGGACAAGGCTGCCTCCTCGGTCCTGGACATCGCGACTTCCTTGCCAGGCCCGAGCGTAGTGTGACCAGGCGCACACCGGACATCCTTCTTGGGTCCGAGCCGGTCTCCACCCCAGGAATGACCCCCTTGCCCTGCTAGCGTCTTGGCGCTAGCTTCGATGCATGGCGAAGACTCAGCTGAACGTACGCGTGGACGAGGGCACCGCCCGCGCGGCCCGCGAACGTGCCCTCGCGCGCGGCATGAGCGTCAACCGCTACATCGAGGAACTGGTCCGACAGGACACCGGCGAGGTCGGCCACACCTTCGTGGAGGCCGCCGCCGACTTCATGAAGCAGTACGAGTCCGTGTTCGCCGAGGAGTTCGGCGCCGAGCGCGAAGGCCGTCGTTGATCCGTTGAGCAATCTCAGGATCGACCTCGCCTGGCTGCTGATGCTCGCCGAACAGAACACCCCCGGCGACCCGCAGGTCACCGACTGGGGCGCGCTGATCGCCGCCGTCGCCCGCCACGAGGCCGAGATATTCGACGTCCCCGTCTACGACACCCCGCCCGCCCGCGCCGCCGCCCTGCTCCAACTGCTCATCCACGTCCCGGCGTTGGAGCGCTCCAACGCCCTGTTCGCCTCCGCCGTGGCGTACGCCTATCTGGTCGCCAGCGGCCTGAAGGTCGTCACCTCGCCGGTACAGGTCCGTGAACTGGCCCGGCTGGTCAAGACCGGCGAGGCCACGGTGCAGGACATCGCGGACGAGCTGCGGCAGTGGTGCGAGTGATTCAGTCCTTGACCACGGGCCGCCACGCCGTGCCCAGCACGCAGTACGAGGACGGCAGCGTCGGCCCCTTCTCCGGGATCAGCATCCGCCGGTAGGGGCCGAGTTCGAACCCGGCGTCGCGCAGCGAGGCGATCGGCTCCCGGCCGACATGGCAGCCGCCGCTCAGCAGCGGCCACACCGTCCGGTCCAGGGCCTGCTGGGTGAAGGTCATCACGCGTCCGCCGCCCCGGCCGTGCTCGAAGAACCGCACGACACCGCCGGGCCGCAGCACTCGCCGGATCTCCGCGAGCGAGCGCGGCACATCACGGACGCTGCACAGCACCAGCGAGACCACCACCGCGTCGAACGCCTCGCTCTTGACCGGCAGGGCCTCCGCCGCACCGGGCACCACGTCGACCGGCACGTCGGCGCGCAGGGCCGCCTCCACGGCCAACTTCCGCAGCACCCGCTCCGGTTCGATCGCCACGACCTCCGAGACGGTGCTCGGATAGTGGGCGAAGTTCAGGCCGTTGCCCGCGCCGATCTCGATCACCCGCCCGGAAAGACCGGAGAGCAGTCGGTCGCGTACGGCGCCCATGCCGAGCTTCGACTCGGCGCTCACGCTGATGCGGGCGTAGTAGCGGGCGAACAGCGGATGGTGCACGGCATCCCGCGGCACCTTGCCGGTACCGGCGGACCGAAGCGGCATGGGGGACCTCCCGGGCAGGACGGACACTACCCCGATTGTCCCCCCGACCGCCCCCGCGCACCCCCGCTGTGCTCAGGCGATGAAGTCGCGCACCTGTTCGTAGACGCCGTAGTCGTTGTTCATGTCGGTGTGCGAGATGCAGCCGACCTCGACGTTGGTAGCCCCGCTGAGGATCGCGGTGGTGTCCGGGGTGAGCGCGTCGTCGCAGTTCGACCAGTAGCTGGCGTAGGAGACGCTGCCCGGGGTCTCGTCACCGGAGTTCAGCGCGGTGAGGAAGGAGCTGCCGGTGTACATCTCGGCGCACGAGGTGTACAGCCACGCGCACCATGAGGCGGTGGTCGTGCCATGGTGGGTGCCGGCCGTCGAGACGAAGTCGTCGACGTACGCCGTCCCGCCGAGGTTCTTGAGGTAGTAGCGGGAGCTGAGCGCGCCCATGGAGTGCACGACCAGGTCCACCTTGGCGGCACCGGTCTGCGCGCGCACGGTGTTGATGTAACTGGAGAGCTGGCCCGCGGTGGTGACGTTCGACTGGGACCAGCTGTACGACCAGGCGTACAGCTCCGAGGAGGTGTAGCCGTCCGCCTTGAAGTCGGCGATCCAGTCGTCCCAGCTGCTCGCCGAGCTGCTCAGACCGTGTACGAACACGACCGGGTTGTGGGTCGCCGCCCGGGCGGGTGTGGGGGAGAGCGAGAGAGCCAGAAGGAGCGATGCGGCCGCGGCCGAGACGGCCGTGGCGATGCGACGCGCGGTGCGCTGCATGGGTGCCTCCTGAGGCATGTGGGGTCGCCAGGAGTGTCGGGCAGGGTCTACGCGCGCCGCATCGGCGAAATCGCCGGTCTTTACTGGTCAATTAACTCACCAGTAACGTCGTTGGTGTGGTGACCCCGGTGAACCCCCCGCCTCTCGACCGCACTTCGACACCGCGGCTCACGGACGCGTGGCAGCACCTGGCCCCGACCCTCCCCGAGCCCGTCCGAGTGCGCGTCCTGCGCGCGGTGTACGGCGATCCGCGCGCCGCCGCCGAGGCCGTACCGAGACTGACCGCGCGGCAGACGGCCGGGCTCGACCCGCTCCCGACGGAACCCGCCGAACTGGCGCCCGCGTTCCTCTACGCGCATCGAGCGGAGATCCGCGCCCTGCCCGACGACACCCGGCTGCTGTTGCTGCTGGCTGCGGCCGACCAGTACCCGGTCGCCACCCACGCCTTCCTGCGCGCCATCACCGCCGCCCGCCTCGACACCCGCCCGCTGGAGGCCGCCGAGTCGGCCGGTGTCGCCCACGCCGGAGGGAGCGGGGTCGTCTTCCGCGACGCGTGGACACGCATCGCCGCCTTCGAGACCGGGAGTCCGACGGACCGGCGTGATGTGCACCGGCTGCTGGCGCGGGTGCTGCACGGTGCCGGGGAGACGCCCCGGCGCTCCTGGCACCGGGGCGCGGGCGCGCTCGGGCCGAGCGGGCGGCTGGCGGCGGAACTCGGGGAGGCGGCGCGTACGGCGGAGCAGACGGGACGCCTCACCCTGGCACGCGCCCTGGCCGAACGCGCCGCCACCCTCTGCCCCGACCCACCCGAGCAGACCCGCCTGCTGGCGCGCGCCGCCGACTACGCCTGGCACTCGGGGGACAGCGACCGCGCCCGCCACCTGAACACCGCCACAGCCCTGACCGGCGTTGTGGCCCTGAGGGCGGGGAACGCGACGGACGCCTTCGACGCGTTGCTCGGAGAAGCGGGACGGGAACAGGGCGGACGCGCGACCCACCTCCTCGCCCGAGCCACCGAAGCCTCCATCTACACAGGTGACTTGCGCCGGCTTCGGGAGGCCGCCCGGGTCGCCGAGCGACTCGGTGTCGCGGTGCCCGGCACGCTGGGCGGGCTGGTGGCGGCCTTCGAGGGCCGGTACGCCGACGCACGGGACCTGCTGGAGGCGGCGGCCGGACGCTGCGGTCCCGGCGGCGACCCCACCCTCCTCATCCACGCCGGTATCGCCGCCCTGCTCCTCGGCGACCACACCCGCGCCGCCGGCGCCACCGTCCGCGCCGCCGACTCCGCGCGTGCCCGGGGCACGACGGTCGCCGTGGCCCAGGCGATGGAGTTCCGGGCGTACGCGGACTTCTGGACCGGCCGCCCCCGGGCCGGCGAGGCCGCCGCGACCGACGCCCTGTGGCAGGCCCACGCCACCGGCCAGGACAACGGGGCCTGCCATCTCCAGGCCGCCCTCGCGATGTTCGCGGCTCTCACCGGCGACGCGGACGTGTGCCGTGAACGCGCCGGCACGGCACGGAGCCTGTTGCGTTTTGGAGTTCGCACCGCTGGAACTGTTGGATGAGTCCATGGCGAAGGGCTTCCGTCGGGTCGACCGCGACCAACAGTTCCTCCTCCCGGTCGACATGCGGGAATGGTTGCCCCAAGACCATGTCGTCTGGATCCTGTTGGAGGTCGTGGATCACCTCGACCTGTCCAGGATCGAGTCCCGGTATGCACTCGGCGGGAGGGGGCGCCGGGCGTACGACCCGCGGATGATGCTCGTACTTCTGATCTACGCCTATGCGGACGGGGTGCGGTCGTCCCGGCAGATCGAGCGGCTGTGCCGAACCGACGTGGCCATGCGCGTTATCTGCGGGCTGCAGGTCCCCGACCACACCGCCATAGCCCGCTTCCGGCAGTTGCACCAGGACTCGGTGAGGGACCTGTTCACGCAGGTGCTGCTGGTGTGCGCGAAGGCCGGGCTGGGACGGCTGGGCACGATAGCAATCGACGGCACCAAGATCGCGGCAAACGCATCCCGGTATGCATCCTGCCGCCGCGAATGGCTGCAGGAACAGGTCGCCGCGATCACCGCCGAGGCCGCCGCTGCTGATGAGGCCGAGGACGCCAGGTTCACAGCCCGAGCGAAAGACACCGAGACACCACAGCAACTTCGGGGCCGACAGGACCGCGAGCGCCGACTGCACAGAGCCTTGGAAGAGGTGCTCGCCGAGGAGGCCGCGCGCGGACTCGACGCCAAAGCGATCGCAACCAAACACGAGGAATTCCTCGAGCGCACCCGGCGCGGGGACAACACAGTAGGCACCCGCCCGGTGGGAGTGGACCCGCTGGCTGTTGCCGAAGCCCGGCTGCAGGCCGCTCAAGATCGTCTGGCGCGCGAGAAGGCTGCCAAACGTGAGCAGATCGAAGCGATGCGAGAAAGGATCCGGCTCTTCGAGGCCGGCCACGGACCCAAGCCTGTGCTCGGGCCGTTCAGCTTCGACGAGAACCGTGGACGCGAAGTTGCCCGCGCCAAGCGGTGGGTGGTCCGGGCCGAGAACGAACTGGCGAGGGCCCGCTCGGCCCGGGAGAACGCCATGGACCAGGCCACTGTGACTACCGCGCAGATCACACCCGGCGGCGGCAAACGCGGGCCACGGGGCAACAGTGTCAAAGACAGGTCGGCACAGGTCCGGCGCAACGTCACCGATCCCGATAGCCGACAGATGCAAGGGGCCGACGGCGGCGCTCTGCAGGGTTACAACGCCCAGTTGGCCGTCGGGGCTGACGGATTGATCATGGCCTGCGAACTTGTCCAGGACAGCAACGACCGGCGACAACTCAAGCCGATGATGCCCGTGGCTGTCGCGGCAGCCCTCGCCGTCCACCAGGCCCGCTGCCCGCGTCAATGCCCGGATCTGGGCGGGTGCTGCATCGAAGCGTGCGCATCACCCACAGGAGCCGGGATCATGTCTGCGTCCGGGTGCAGTCAGACGTCGTGCCCTTGCACGCTGGACTGGATCGGCACGCTCTTGTTCGACAGCGGCTACTGGAGCGAGGAGAACCTGAACGCCCCCGGGCCCGACCGCCTCATCGCACCAGGAAAGGCCCGGGATCTGCCCCAGGTGGATCACAATGTGAAGCCCCCGCCCGAGGATGCCGACGCTACAACCTGGATGCTTTACCGCCTCGCCACCGAAGACGGATCGACGACCTACAAGCGCCGGGCCGCCACCGTCGAGCCGGTCAACGGCCAGCTCAAGGACCGTATTCGCCTACGCCGGTTCGCCCGCCGAGGGCGGGCGGCCTGCCAGTCCGAACTGGAACTCGCTGCGCTGGTGCTCAACCTCCGCAAGTTTTGCCGACTGGACCCCGTCTTCGGGCAGCAGCCCTGGCCGCCTGAGGGGAATCCAGCCGACAGGAAGCCGGTGCCGGCGTCCGCAGCCACGAGGACAGACAGCCATGCGCTTGAGACGACCGGGGCGTCCGGGCCGGATGTGGTGTCCCACTGCTACTGCGCAGTCAGAACGAAAACGCAACAGGCTCACGGTCGTACGCCCTCGCCCATGGCCTGGGTCTGCCCGCGGCCCTCGCACAGTGGGCGCTCGCCTTCCTGGACCTGGGCAGTGGCCGGTTCGCCGCGGCGGCGGCCCGGCTGCGGGCGCTGGCCGGGTTCGGCCCGGGCCACGGTCACCGGGCGATCCGCCACCTGGCCACTCCGCACTATGTCGAGGCCGCCGTACGCACCGGCGACACCCGGATCGCCCGGGTGGCCCACGCCGACTACCACCGCTGGGCCACCGCCGTCGGCAGCGCCGACGACCTCGCCCTGAGTGCCCGCTGCCGCGCGCTTCTCACGCCCGGCGCCGAGGCCGTAGAGCACTACCGCGCCGCGCTCGGCCTGCACGGACGCGGCACCCGCGACTTCGAACGCGCCCGCACGGAGCTGCTGTTCGGCAGCGCGCTGCGCCGACTGCGACGCCGCACGGAAGCGCGGGACCGGCTGCACAGCGCGCTGGAGGCGTTCGAGTCCTTCGGCGCCCCGCACTGCGCGGACCGGGCCCGCGCCGAACTGCGCGCCCTCGGCGCCCCCGCGGACCCCGCGCCCTGCGGTCCCGACGACCCCACCGCCCGGCTCACCGCGCAACAGCTCCTGGTGGCCAGGATGGCCGCCGAGGGCGCCACGAACCGCGAGATCGCGGCCCGGCTCGCACTGAGCCCCCGGACGATCGACCATCATCTGCGCGGTGTGTTCACACGGTTGGGCATCCGGTCCCGGATCGAACTGGTGCGGCTGCTCGCCGAGAAGGCATGACGCCTCAGACGCGTTCCCGGAAGGCCACGCCGTCCCAGGTCCCGCCCAGCTCGGCAGCCAGCCAACCCGGCGCCGCCGCACGGAAGTCGGCCGGTGCCAGCGCCCCCGACCCGGCCGGCAGCGCCCCGAGCAGCGGCGCTCCGGCCACCTCCGGCAGATCCGCCACATTGCAACGCGCCGCCAGATCAGGCGCGTCGGGCCAGTTCCCGATCACCATACCGAGCAAGTCCAGCCGACGTGAACGCAGTTCACGGGCCGTCAGCTCCGTGAAGTTCAGGGTGCCCAGACCCGCCGACGCCACCACCAGGACCGGTGCCGCCAGCAGTTCGGCCGCGTCGGCGAGCGTGCCGCCCTTGTCGTCGAAGCGGACGAGCAGTCCGCCCGCCCCCTCCACCAGCACCAGATCGTGCTCGGTGGCCAGCTGCGCGGCGGCTTCGGCGATCTCATGCGGGCGCACCGGCGCCAGCCCCGCCCGGCGCGCCGCCGTCGCCGGAGCCAACGGCTCGGGATAGCGGGCGAGCTCGGCCGTCGTCACCCCGCCGGCGAGCCGCGCGCACTCGGCGGCGTCCCCGCGCTCGTCAGGCCGCAGCCCCGTCTGCGCGGCCTTCAGCACGGCCACCGTGCGCCCGGAGGCGAGGGCCGTGGCGGCGACCGCGGCGGTGGTGACCGTCTTGCCGATCTCCGTGCCGGTGCCCGTGATCACCAGAACCGTCATCTCAGCCCTCCCGCGCCGCCGCGCACACCGCACGCGCGATCCGCGCCAGATCGGCGTCGCCCGTGACATACGGCGGCATCGTGTAGATCAGATCGCGGAACGGCCGCAGCCACACGCCCTCGCGCACGGCGGCTTCCGTCGCCGCCCGCATGTCCACCGGGTGGTCCAGCTGGACGACCCCGATGGCACCGAGCACCCGTACGTCCTTGACGCCCGGCACGTCGAGCGCGGGTGCCAGCCCGTCCCGCAGTCCCGCCTCGATCCGCTTGATCTCCGCGAGCCAGTCCTGGCCGAGCAGCAGCTCGATCGAGGCGCAGGCCACCGAGGCCGCCAGCGGATTGCCCATGAACGTCGGCCCGTGCGCCAGCACCGGCACCTCGCCCCGGGAGATCCCGTCGGCCACGCGCGAGGTGCACAGTGTGGCGGCCATCGTCATATAGCCGCCGGTCAGCGCCTTGCCCACGCACATCACGTCCGGCGTCACCGCCGCGTGCTCCGCGGCGAACAGCGCGCCCGTGCGCCCGAACCCGGTCGCGATCTCGTCGAACACCAGCAGCACGCCGTGCGTGTCGCACTCCTCGCGCAGCACCCGCAGATAGGCGGGGGAGTGGAACCGCATCCCGCCCGCGCCCTGCACCACCGGCTCGACGATCACCGCGGCCAGTTCATCGGCGTGCCGCGCGATCAGCGCCCGCAGACGGTCGGCGTACGACTCCTCGTACTCGGCCGGCGGCGGGTCCGCGAAGACCTGGCGCTGGAGGACTCCGGTCCACAGCTCGTGCATCCCGCCCTCGGGATCGCACACCGACATCGGCTGCCAGGTGTCGCCGTGGTAGCCGCCCCGCCAGGTCAGCAGCCGCTGCTTGCCGGGACGGCCGAGCGAGCGCCAGTACTGCAGGCACATCTTGACCGCGACCTCGACCGACACGGAACCCGAGTCGGCGAGGAACACATGCTCCAGACCATTTGGCGACATATCGACAAGGAGCTTCGCGAGGCGGACGGCGGGCTCATGGGTGAGCCCGCCGAACATCACATGGCTCATCCGGCCGAGCTGCTCGCGCGCCGCCTCGTTGAGCACCGGGTGGTTGTAGCCGTGGATGGCCGACCACCAGGACGACATCCCGTCGACCAGCTCGCCCGAGCCGTCCGCCATCCGCAGCCGTACCCCGCTCGCCGACTCCACGACCAGCGGTTCCTGCCGACCCGGCATGGGACCGTACGGATGCCACACGTGCCTGCGGTCGAGGTCCAGCAGCTCGGGCACGCTCAGGTCAGGCATTGGGCGCGAGGTCCGTTCCGGCGCCCCGACGGCGGACGGCGACCAGGTCGGTGCGTGCCTCGCCGGGCTCGGTCTGCACGGCCGGTGCGGAACCGCAGACCCCCTCGGAACCACACGAACTCTCGGAGCCGCAGCCGCCGCCCGCCCGGTGCTCCGGCAGTGTCACCTCGTCGGTGCCCTCGATCTCGAACCCGGCGTCCGCGATCATGTCCAGGTCGGCCTTGCCCGCCTGGCCCTCGCTGGTGAGGTAGTCGCCGAGGAAGATCGAGTTGGCCAGGTGCAGCGCGAGCGGCTGCATCGTGCGCAGGTGGACCTCACGGCCGCCCGCGATGCGTACCTCGACATCCGGGCAGACGAACCGCACCATCGCCAGGATCCTGAGGCAGCGCTGCGGGGTGAGGTGCCATTCCTTGGCCAGCGGGGTGCCCTCGAACGGGATCAGGAAGTTGACCGGCACCGAGTCCGGGTCAAGATCGCGCAGCGAGAAGACGACGTCCACCAGGTCCTCGTCGCTCTCGCCCATGCCCGCGATCAGACCGGAGCAGGCGGACAGACCGGCCGCGTGCGCCTTGTTCACGGTGTCGACGCGGTCGGCGTAGGTGTGGGTGGTGGTGATGTCGCCGTAGGTGGCCTCGGAGGTGTTCAGGTTGTGGTTGTAGGCGTCGGCGCCCGCCTCGCGCAGCCGCTCGGCCTGGCCCTCGGAGAGCAGGCCGAGGCAGGCGCACACCTCGACGCCCTCGTTCTGGTCCTTGATCGCCTTGATGGTGTCCGAGACCCGGTCCACGTCACGGTCGGTCGGACCGCGTCCGCTGGCCACCAGACAGACGCGCTTGGCGCCGCCCGCGAGCCCCGCGGCCGCGGCCTTCGACGCCTCGTCGGGCTTGAGCCAGGTGTACTTCAGGATCCCGGCGGTCGAGCCGAGCCGCTGCGAGCAGTAGGAGCAGTCCTCGGGGCACAAGCCGGACTTGAGGTTGACCAGGTAGTTCAGTTTCACCCGGCGGCCGAACCAGTGCCGGCGCACCTTTCCGGCCGCGGCCACCACATCGAGCAGGTCGTCGTCGGAGGTCGCGAGGACGGCGAGGGCCTCCTCGCGGGTCGGCAGCTCGCGCCGCAGCCCCTTGTCCAGCAGCGTGTTCAGCAGGTCCATGAGAGCAGATCCTGTCCTAAGGAGTGGTCCCCGGCCAAGGAGAGTTCGTACAACTCAGGCCCTTCGAGGTGTGGGTATTGCCACACCGTGGGTGCCTGGTCGTCCCGCTAGTGTCTGTGCGCTGCCTACAAAATCCCCGGAGGACCCATGGCGTTCGGCTGGATCGACGAGCAGGCGGAGCTGCGCCGCCGCGCCGGACTCGTACGGACGCTGCGTCCCCGCCCCGCCGACTCGCCGCTGCTGGACCTCGCCAGCAACGACTACCTGGGTCTGGCCCACCACCCGGAGGTCACCGAGGGCGCGGCCCGGGCGGCGCGGACCTGGGGCGGCGGCGCGACCGGCTCCCGGCTCGTCACCGGTACGACGGAGCTGCACGGCGAGCTGGAGCGCGAGCTGGCGGACTTCTGCGGCTTCGAGGCGGCGCTGGTCTTCTCCTCCGGCTACGCGGCCAACCTCGCCGCGGTCACCGCGCTCGGCCCGCACGGCTCGCTGATCGTGTCCGACGCGGGCAACCACGCCTCGCTCATCGACGGCTGCCGACTGGCCCGGGGTACGACCCAGGTGGTCGCGCACGCCGAACCGGACGCCGTGCGCAAGGCGCTCCAGACGCACGAAGGACCGGCTGTCGCGGTCTCCGACACGGTCTTCTCGGTGGACGGCGACGCCGCCCCGCTGGCCGGGCTCGCCGAGGCGTGCCGGGAGTACGGCGCGGGAGTCGTCGTCGACGACGCGCACGGCCTGGGCGTGCTCGGCGACGGTGGCCGGGGAGCCCCGCACGCGGCGGGGCTCGCGGGCGCCGACGATGTGGTGGTCACGGTGACGCTGTCGAAGTCACTGGGCAGCCAGGGCGGTGCCGTGCTCGGTCCGGCCCGGGTGATCGACCACCTGGTCAACGCGGCGCGGACGTTCATCTTCGACACGGGCCTCGCCCCCGCGGCGGCCGGTGCCGCCCTCTCGGCCCTGCGCTTGTTGCGGCGGGAGCCGGAGCGGGCGGCCAGGGCGCGTGCGGTGGCCGGCGAACTGCACGCCCGCCTGACGGCCGCGGGCCATCAGGCGGTGCGTCCGGACGCCGCGGTCGTCTCCGTGCGCGCGCCCTCCCCGGAGGGGGCCGTGCGCTGGGCGGCGGACTGCCGGGCGGCGGGCCTGGCCGTGGGCTGTTTCCGTCCTCCCTCCGTGCCCGACGGCATCTCACGGCTGAGGCTGACCGCCCGCGCGGACCTCACGGACGGGCAGATCGAACGCGCTGTACGGATCATCGGCGAGACACGACCATGAGTCGGCGTGACACGGCCCTGCCGCCGCGGCTGCGGAAATGATCGGAACTGATTGGGATTGATCGGGACTTGATCGGAACGGTCAGGGCTGGAATGCGGCCGTGAAGTCCGCCCAGCTCTCGGGGGAGAAGAGCAGCGCGGGCCCGGCCGGGGCCTTGGAGTCGCGTACGGCGAGCAGTCCGGCCCAGGGACCGGTCAGCGGCCGAGCGGTCTCCACGCAGTTGTTCGCGCCCGTGCTGTAGCTGCTGCGCAGCCAGTGCACGTCATACAGATCGGTACTGGAAGGTACGTTCCGAGGCAGTGCAGACATGGTGCCTCCTTACGCGCCGTCAGCTATCCCGGCGATGTAATCCAACGATTCCTCGGGTGAAAGGGCGTGGATCTGGAGGGTGGTGAAGGCCTCCGAGTACGCCTGGAGGTCTTCTTTCCGTTCGAGGTAGAGGCTACTCGTCAAGTGGTCGAGAACAACCACATCCAGATCAGAAGTGTGCGAGAACAGGAAGATAACGAAAGGCCCGGTGATGCCGATGTGCGCCCCGGCCCTGAACGGCAGGACCTGCAAGCGCACTTGAGGCAGCCGCCCCGCCTCCACGAGCCGCCACAGCTGTCGGCCCATCACGCCCGGACCGCCGATCTCCCGGTGCAGCACCGCCTCGTCCAGTACGGCGCTCAGCTCCAGCGGCGGCTCGCCGCGCAGCACGTCCTGCCGGGCGAGACGCACCTCGACCAGCGCGTCCAGGCGTTCGTCCGTCTCGTCCAGGCCGCCCACCGCGGCCCGGGTCACCGCCCGTGCGTACTCGGGCGTCTGCAACAGCCCCGGCACCACGGAGGTCTCCAGGGTCCGCATCGCGCTCGCCTGGGACTCCAGGCTGATGAAGTCCCGGTAGGTCGGCGGCAGCACTCCGCGATACGCGTGCCACCAGTGGTGCCGTCCGGCGCCGCCGTCGGACCCGGCCAACACCAGCAGCAACTCCCGCAGTTGGGAGTCGGCGACGCCGTAGGCGTCCAGGAGTAACCGCACGTCGGCCGGTTTCACCCCGCTGGCGCCGGTCTCGATCCGGCTCACCTTCGACTGGTGCCAGCCCACCAGACGCGCGGCCTCGCCACTGGTGAGCCCCGCACCGGTGCGCAACGCGCGCAGTTCGGCGCCCAGCTTTCGGCGGCGTACCGCGGGACCGTTCTGCATGCGCTACTCCTTACTCCAACCGGGCCGCCCAAATACGGTTTCGCGTAGCAGAGTTCACCGCTTTGAGCGACAGATATATGCATATCTTGGTGGATCGCCACCGTGACCGGCGCGGGAATGGCAGTCTGGCGATGAAGCACCAGTCCGGGACCGTACTCGAACCTTCCGCTCCGTGTCGGACTGCGGTCCCGTGGGAAAGGGACGACGTCGTCATGGCAGACCATCTGGAAGCATCCGTCACTCTGCCGAGCGATCCCGCCTCGGTCTCCGCGGCCCGGGGCTATGTCGTGAGCACCCTCGCGGAATGGGGTCTGTCGGCGGAGACGGACGTGGCCGACACCATCCGACTCATCGTCTCCGAACTCGCCACCAATGCCGTACAGCACACCCTCGGCCAGTCACCCACCTTCACGGTGGACATCGAACTGCACCATGACGAACAACTGCGCATCGGGGTCACCGACAGTCACCCGCGTTTCCCCAAGCGCCTGCCCGCCGCCGTCCAGCAGGACAACGGCCGCGGCCTGGTGATCATCCGCTGGCTGACCGCCGAGTGCGGCGGCCGACTCAGAGTCAGGCCCACCCGCGAGGGCGGCAAAACGGTCTCCATCGAACTCCCCTGGACCGTACCCGCCCGCGCGGTCAACACCTCGATCCAGCAGGAGCCTTAGCGAACGCCTCCCCCGCACCGGCGCCCGAAACTCGTCCACGGCAGGCGCCGCCCCCCTCGACGGCGGAGCCGCTGGCGGCCCTGGGTACGGCCCTCCTCCTGGAAGGGGGCTCTGAGCCCGCGTCACACCCTTTGGGGCGGCGGCGTGTCAGGGCGCCGCCGCCCCTCGGGCGGCCGGGTCAGCTCACCCGGCCGTACCAGACGCTCTTGGTCCAGATCTTCTGCAGCCTCACCACGTCCCCGGACTTCGGGGCGTGCCAGATCTTCCCCTTCCCGGCGTAGATGCCGACGTGGTAGACGTTCGACCCCGAGTGGAAGAACACGAGGTCGCCGGCCTTGCGGCTCTTGGCGGAGATATGGCGCGACTTGTTGTACTGCTGGGCCGCCGTACGAGGCAGCTTCTTGCCTGCCTTCTTGTACGAGTACAGCGTGAGCCCGGAGCAGTCGAAGCGGTGCGGTCCGACGGCCCCCCACCTGTACGGGGAGCCCTTCTTGGAGGCCGCGACCTGGAGTGCCTTCGTCGCCGGTGTGGCCGCCTCCGCTTCGGAGGAGAGGCCCGGGGCCACGATCGAACCGCCCACGGCGGCGATGGTGAGGGCCGAAGCCGTACCGGCCCGGGCCATGAGCGACGGGACACGATTGAGCGCAGTCATGCGCAACCCTTCGTCAGCCGCCTGTGAAGGATGACCTGTCGGATTCGGGCTGGCGAAGTTGCCCGGCCGCGATGCGGCTTCACCCCAAGGGCTGCTCGGCACGAACCTCCGTGCCGGCGACCCGTCGTGCTCGGGTCCTCCACTCCTGCCGATCCACTCCTGTCGACCGGTCATCCGGGCGGCGGCAGGACTCGGCGTCCGCCCGGACCGCCCCGCCGCTGTGGCGGGGGCTTGTCGTCAGACAGGGATCTTGGCTCACGGGTGTCCGGAAATCCCAACGGAACCGGGGATTTGTGGTGTTACTCACCACTCACCCGTTCGGGTGGTCGCTGCTCCGTTCGAACTAGTGTCGAGGCGCTGGGGGATGCCCGGACCAGCGACGGAACGTCTCTTCCGGTTCCGGGGTAACGCGCGTTGCGCAACCCTGACGGGCCGGAAAAAGGAGACGCGACTACGCCGAAAGGGGGTACCTCGTTTGGTCCGTTTCAACTCCGGTCCGGACGCCTCGGCGCCATCGCGAGGTGTCCGGACCGGGAACGATTGCGTCAACTGTCCGAGCGCGGGGGCACCGTGACACGAGCCGTGCGGCGCTCTCCGTCCAGCACACGCAGCGCACGCGCCAGCGTGGGGGCGTGCACCTCGGTCTCGCCCCGCTGGTGCATCAGCGCCAGCGCGTCCCGCAGTTCGGCCGCCTTGGTGACCAGCGCCTGGGCGGCGCGCAGCCCGCGGTAGGTGTCGCCGTGATTCGCGGGGTTGATCCGCGCGAGCAGATCGACCACGTCGAGGTATCGGTCGATCAACTCGCCCTCGGCGCGTGTCAGAGCGGGCAGGGGCGGCAGCTCCGGTGGCAGCATCCGCGGCTCACCTCGCGCCCGGAGCGGTGCGCGAGGCCTTGCGGCTCGGGATGATCCCGTCCACCAGCCCGTATTCCAGGGCCTCTTGGGCGTTCAGCACCTTGTCCCGCTCGATGTCCGCGCGCACTTGCTCCGGCTCGCGCCCCGTGTGCCGCGCGAGCATCTCTTCCAGCAGGGTCCGGATGCGCGTCAACTCCTCGGCCTGGATGGCCAGATCGCTCGCCTGACCCTCCACCGGCTCGGGCAGCGAGGGCTGGCTGAGCACCACGCGCGCGTCCGGCAGCGCGTACCGCTTGCCCGGGGTGCCCGCCGCGAGCAGCACCGCGGCGGTCGGACCTGCCTGGCCCAGCAGGATCGTCTCCACGTCGCAGGTGACGTAGCGCATGGTGTCGTAGATCGCGGACATGGCGCTGAACGGGCCGCCGGGGGAGTTGACGTACAGCGAGATGTCCCGGTCGGGGGACTGGTGCTCCAGGTACATGAACTGCGCCATCACGTCGTTCGCCGCGGTGTCGTCCATCTGCGTTCCGAGGAAGACGATCCGCTCCTCCAGGAGCTTGGAGTACGGATCCATCGTCCGGGTCCCGTAGCTGGTGCGCTCGGTGAACTCGGGCAGGACATGGCGGGCGGACGGTGTGGACGGTCGGGTCATCAGGACCCCCTCCTCGCGGCAGAGCTGGTTCTCCGGGCTGTCTCCGAGCTGTCTCTGTAAAAAATGTACAGGACGTACATGACGTTATGATGGGTGCATGGCCTACGAGATTCCGGTGACGCAAGCCAGGGCTGAGCTCGCCGACCTGATCAACCGGGTGGTCTACGGCGGGGAGCGCGTCGTCGTGACACGGCACGGCAAGCCCCTCGTCGCCCTGGTGTCCGCCGCCGACCTCGAACGGCTCGAACAGCTCGCGGACCCCGCCGATCTCCCGGAGGAGCAGGTGATCAGCGCGATCTCCGGCGTCCGCGAGGTCGCCTCGGCCCCCCGCGAACGGCAGCGCTTCGGTATCGCCGCCGAGCACACGGGGCCGGGCGCCTCCTAGGACACCGAGGCGAGTTCCCGCTCGGCCGCGGGCTCACTCTCCGTCCGCTGCTTCAGCAGGGTGCCGAGCAGTACGGCGCCGAGGCCCAGCGCGGCCCACCAGGTCAGCGTCAGGGCGGGCCCCGTCGCCGCGGCGCCGTCGAAGAAGGCCGTCGAACGCAGCGCGGCGGCGCCCGCGCCCGGCGGCAGCCACTGCCCGACCGCGCCGACCGGCTCCGGCAGCATCTCCGGCGCCGAGGCCGCCCCGGAGAAGGGGTTGCCGAACAGCATGACCAGACCCGCGGTGATCCCGATCCCGGCGGGTCCGAGCAGTGCGGCCAGACCGGCGACGGCGGCGCTCACCGCAAGCGTCGCAAGGCCCAGTACCCCGGCTTCCGCCCACCAGTTGCCGTCGATGACCTCCAGCCAGCTGTGCGCCACGGCGGTCGCGGCGAGGCCCACCAGCACGGCGGAGCCGACGAGGGCGGCCACGGCCCGAGTGCCGCGCAGCCCGAGCAGGGTCACCACCGCGCCGGCCGCGATGCCGGCCAGGGCGAGCGGCAGCACGCTCGCGGTCAGGGCCGCGCCCCGCGGGTCGGTCTCCGGTGCGGGCATCACGTCGACGGTCGTGAGCCGGGTGCTCTCGACGGCAGCCTGGCGCCCCAGCCGCTCCTGGAGCAACTGGGCCACGACAGGGCTGCCCGCCGAGGCCGTGAGCAGTTCGGTGCCTTCCGGGGCGACGACGATCGCGCCGTATACGGACCGGTCCTCGACGGCGTCGCGGGCGGCGGCCTCGTCGGCGTAACGGTGGATCTCGAACGCGCCCTCCTGCCGGGCGAGCTGCCGCTCCAGTTGAGCCGTGGCGGCGGCCGGTCCGGCCACGCCGAGCGGCAGGTCACGGGGTGCGGTACGGGCGGCGGGCCAGGCGAAGGCCCACAGCGCGAGGGCCGCGAGGAGCGGGACGAGGACGACGACCGCGATCAGTCGGCGGCGGGTGGACATGGTTCCCCCTTGCGTGTGCGATGGAGCTATAGAGAACGATCATTCGTTTTAGTTCTGACACCACGGTCCGACTCCTCTCGCGCCCTTGTCAAGAAAGAACGTTCGTTTTACATTCGGAGGCATGGCCCGCGTATCCCAGGAACACCTCGACGCCCGCCGCCGCCAGATCCTGGAAGGCGCCGCCCGCTGCTTCGCCCGCAACGGCTTCCACGCCACCTCCATGCAGGACGTGCTGAAGGAGGTCGACCTCTCGGCCGGGGCGGTCTACCGCTACTTCAGCGGCAAGGACGAGCTGATCGCCGCGATCGTCAAGGGCGTCCTCGCCGAAGTGCGCGCGGCGTTCGAGGAGGTCACCCGGCAGAGCCCGCCCCCGCCGCCGGACGTGCTGGTCGGCGAGGTCCTAGGCCGCGCGCTCGGCATCTGGGGCACCCTGTCCGTCGAAGGCGAGCCCGCCTTCCCGCGGCTGATCATGCAGGTGTGGGCGGAGACCGTACGCAACCCGGAGCTCGCGCTCGTCATGGACGAGGTGTACGGCGTGGTGACCACGGCCTGGATCCGGGTGGCCGAGGCCTACCAGGAGGCCGGAATGATGCGGTCGGACATTCCGGCCGAGCATGTCGCGCGCACCATGGTCGCCGTCGTCCAGGGCTTCATCGCCCAGCAGTCCCTGCTCGGGCCGGCCCCGGTCGAGGTCCTCCAGGACGGTCTGCGCGCCCTGATGAGCATGACGGGATCACAGCTCGGTTAACTTGCCCGAAACTCGGTCCAACTAGCCTCCCTCCACGCCACCAGGGACTTTGCCCGTGGCTGCGGCAACCGGGCCCCGCACGGTCCGGAGCGAGGACTGTGAGGTGGGACGTGCAACTGACCCCGCACGAGCAAGAGAGGCTGCTGATCCATGTGGCCGCCGACGTGGCCGAGAAGCGCCGGGCCCGGGGGCTCAAGCTCAACCACCCCGAGGCGGTCGCCCTCATCACCTCGCACATCCTCGAAGGCGCGCGGGACGGCCGTACGGTCGCCGAGCTCATGGCCTCCGGGCGCAAGCTGCTCACCCGGGACGACGTCATGGAGGGCATCCCGGAGATGATCCATGACGTCCAGGTCGAGGCGACCTTCCCGGACGGCACCAAGCTCGTCACCGTCCACGAGCCGATCGTCTGAGGGGCGCTTCGATGATTCCCGGAGAGATCCTGTTCGCCGACGAGCACGTCGTGTTCAACGAGGGCCGTGAGGTCACCCGGCTGACCGTCCTCAACGCCGCCGACCGGCCCGTCCAGGTCGGCTCCCACTACCACTTCGCCGAGGCCAACCCCGGTCTGGAATTCGACCGCGGCGCCGCCCGCGGCAAGCGGCTCAACATCGCCGCCGGCACCGCCGTGCGCTTCGAGCCCGGAATCCCCGTCGACGTCGAACTCGTCCCGCTCGCCGGCGCCCGTGTCGTGCCCGGACTGCGTGGGGAGACCGGAGGTGCCCTCGATGCCTGAGATCTCGCGTGCCGCGTACGCCGACCTGTTCGGCCCGACGACCGGCGACCGGATCCGGCTCGCCGACACCGATCTGATCGTCGAGATCGAGGAGGACCGTTCCGGCGGGCCCGGACTCGCCGGTGACGAGGCGGTGTTCGGCGGTGGCAAGGTCATCCGCGAGTCCATGGGCCAGTCGCGTGCTACGCGCGCAGACGGCACCCCCGACACGATCATCACCGGCGCGGTGGTGATCGACCACTGGGGGATCGTCAAGGCCGACGTCGGCATCCGCGACGGCCGGATCACCGGCATCGGCAAGGCGGGCAACCCCGACACCATGGACGGGGTCCACCCCGACCTCGTCATCGGCCCCGAGACCGAGGTCATCGCGGGCAACGGGCGGATCCTCACGGCCGGTGCCATCGACGCGCACGTCCACTTCATCTGCCCGCAGATCGCCGACGAGGCCCTGGGCTCGGGGGTCACGACGCTGATCGGCGGCGGTACCGGACCGGCCGAGGGCTCCAAGGCGACCACCGTGACGCCTGGCCCGTGGCATCTGGCGCGGATGCTGGAGGCGATGGAGCAGTACCCCCTCAACATCGGCTTCCTCGGCAAGGGCAACACCGTCTCGCACGAGGCGATGCTGTCGCAGATCCGCGGGGGCGCGATGGGGCTGAAGCTGCACGAGGACTGGGGGTCCACGCCCGCCGTCATCGATGCCTCGCTGACTGTCGCCGACCGCACCGGCATCCAGGTCGCCATCCACACCGACACGTTGAACGAGGCCGGTTTCGTCGGTGACACGCTCGCCGCCATCGGCGGGCGCGGCATTCACGCGTACCACACCGAGGGCGCGGGCGGCGGGCATGCGCCGGACATCATGACCGTGGTCTCCGAGCCGCATGTGCTGCCCAGCTCCACCAACCCCACGCGGCCGTTCACCGTCAACACCGCCGAGGAACACCTCGACATGCTGATGGTGTGCCACCACCTGAACCCGGCGGTGCCGGAGGACCTGGCCTTCGCGGAGTCCCGGATCCGGCCCTCCACGATCGGTGCCGAGGACATCCTGCACGACCTCGGCGCCATCTCGATCATCTCCTCCGACGCGCAGGCCATGGGACGCGTCGGCGAGGTCATCATGCGGACCTGGCAGACCGCGCATGTGATGAAGCGGCGGCGGGGGGCGCTGCCGGGGGACGGGCACGCGGACAATCTCCGGGTACGGCGGTACGTCGCCAAGTACACGATCAACCCCGCCCTCGCCCAGGGGATCGCCGGGCAGGTCGGGTCCGTGGAGACCGGGAAGCTCGCCGATCTCGTGCTGTGGGAGCCCGCGTTCTTCGGGGTCAAGCCGCAGCTTGTCATCAAGGGCGGGCAGATCGCGTACGCGCAGATGGGCGACGCCAACGCGTCGATTCCCACGCCGCAGCCGATTCTTCCCCGGCCGATGTTCGGCGCGATCGGGCGGGGGCCCGCCGCCAACTCCTTCAACTTCGTCGCTCCGTTGGCGATCGAGGACGGGTTGCCCGAGCGGCTTCAGCTCGGGAAGCGGTTCGTGGGCATCGAGTCGACTCGGGGTGTCACCAAGGCCGATATGCGGGAGAACGACGCTCGGCCCGAGGTGCGCGTGGACCCCGACAGCTTTGCCGTGCACATCGAAGGGGAGCTGGTCGAGGCCACCCCGGCCGCTGAACTGCCCATGGCTCAGCGGTACTTCCTCTTCTGATGTCCAGGGCAGCGCTTCTCGTCCTGGCCGACGGCCGGTTTCCCGCCGGAGGGCATGCGCACTCCGGTGGGGCCGAGGCGGCTGTCAAGGCCGGGCGGGTCACCGGGGCCGGGAGTCTGGAGGACTTCTGTCGGGGGCGGTTGCACACGGCGGGGCGGGTGGCCGCGGCGCTTGCGGCGTCGGCCGCGCTCGGGGTGGATCCGGTGTCGTTGGACGCGGCTGCCGATGCGCGGACGCCTTCGCCCGCCTTGCGGGTCGCCGCGCGGAAGTTGGGGCGGCAGTTGTTGCGGGCCGCTCGGGCCGTCTGGCCGTCCGGTGAGCTTGATGCGCTGGCTCGGGCGTTTCCCAAGGGGGCGCATCAGCCAGTGGTGTTGGGGGTCGCGGCTCGGGCGGCTGGGCTCGGGCCGGTGGATGCCGCGTACTGCGCGGTGTACGAGAGCGTCAGTGGGCCCGCGTCCGCGACCGTGCGGTTGTTGAGTCTTGATCCGTTCGAGGCCACGGCGGTGTTGGCTCGGCTGGCGCACGAGATGGACCTTGTGGTGGATCAGGCGGTGGAGGCTGCGCGGGAGGTCGTCGACAACGGGGTCGATGCGCTGCCCGCCTCGTCCTCGCCGCTGTTGGAGATCGGGGCGGAGGTGCATGCGGCTTGGGCTGTGCGGTTGTTCGCGTCGTGAGTTTCCGCCCCCGCCGCACCTTCCCCATCCCGACCGAAAGACCCGCCGGACGGGCTGAAAAGCGCAAGGCCGGCAGAACTGGAGCCGTATATGCATCTCGACCACTCCCACGACGGACCCTCCGCCGTCAGCGCCGACGCCCGTCGCCCCGACGGCTCTCGTCGTGCCCTTCGGATCGGGCTCGGTGGGCCCGTCGGGTCCGGGAAGACCGCTACCGTTGCCGCGCTCTGCCGGGCCCTGCGCGATGAGTTGTCCCTCGCCGTCGTGACCAATGACATCTACACGCGCGAAGACGCCGAGTTCCTGTTGCGCGAGGCCGTGTTGCCGCCCGAGCGGATCACCGCCGTCGAGACGGGCGCCTGTCCGCACACCGCCATCCGGGACGACATCTCCGCCAACCTCGAAGCCGTGGAGGATCTGGAGGACGAGGTCGGGCCGCTGCAGCTGATCCTCGTGGAGTCCGGCGGGGACAATCTCACCGCCACCTTCTCCAAGGGGCTCGTCGACGCGCAGATCTTCGTGATCGACGTCGCAGGTGGCGATGACATTCCGCGCAAGGGCGGGCCCGGGGTCACCACCGCCGACCTGCTCGTCGTCAACAAGACCGACCTCGCCCCTTACGTCGGCTCCGACCTCGCCCGGATGGCGGCCGACGCCAAGGCGCAGCGAGCCGAACTGCCGGTGGTGTTCCAGTCGTTGCGGGCCGAGGACGGGGTGCGGGACGTCGCCGACTGGGTGCGCGCTCAGCTCGCCGCGTGGTCGGCGTGATCGCGACCGGCGTCGCCGCCACCGCACGGATCGGCGCGCGCGGCGACGGCAGGGGCGGTACGGCGCTGCCCGTGCTGGAGGGCGACGGGCCGCTGGCGCTGCGGCGCACCCGGGGGAGCGGGAGCGAGGCCCGGGTCATGCTCGTCGGCGCGATGAGCGGGCCCCTGGGCGGTGACCGTTTCGCCGTCGAGGCCGATGTGGCGGAGGGCGCCCGACTGCACGTCGGATCCGCCGCCGCGACCATCGCCCTCCCGGGGCAGGCCAAGGGCGACGCCCGCTACGACGTCCGGCTCACCGTCGCCGACGGCGGCGAACTGCGCTGGCTGCCCGAGCAGTTGATCTGCGCCGGCGGCAGCGATCTGTACGTCACCACACGGGCCGACCTCGGTGCGAACGCCCGGCTCGTGCTGCGCGAGGAGCAGGTGCTCGGGCGGGTGGGGGAGGAGCCGGGGCGGCTCACCAGTCGGCTGACCGTGCGGATCGCCGGGCGGACCGTGCTCGATCAGGAACTCGCCTGCGGGCCCGGGTCGCCGGGCGGCTGGGACGGGCCCGCAGGTCTTGCGGGGCATCGCGCTGTCGGGCAACTCGTCGTCGTACGGCACGAGTTCGGGAGTGAGCCGGTTACCGCGAGGTGTCTCGGGGAGAGCGCCGTACTGATGCCGCTGCCCGGTCCCGCCGTACTCGTGACCGCCGTCGCGCCGGACGCGCGTGTACTGCGTCGGCTGCTGGACGAGGCGCTGGGGTCTCTCACTCCCGGGCGGTAGCCCGACTCCCCTTGCTCCAGGGGGCTCAGCCGAGCGGGATCCTCCGGAACCTGCGCTCCTTGTGTCCGCTCGCCTCGGCCTGCTTCGCCTTGACGACGGCCGCGTACTCGTCCACGTACTCCTGCTCGGAGAGGGACAGGATGGCGTACATGATCTCGTCGGTGATGGCGCGCAGGATCGCCTTCTCGTTCTCCATTCCGGCGTAGCGGGAGAAGTCGAGCGGCTTGCCGAAGCGGATGACCACGGGGTGGATGTTGGGGATGACCTTGCCCGGCGGCTGGGCCTCGAAGGTGCCGATCATCGCGCAGGGAATCACCGGCACTCCGGCCTTGAGGGCCATCACCGCGACCCCGACCTTGCCCTTGTACAGGCGGCCGTCGTGGGAGCGGGTGCCCTCCGGGTAGATGCCGAGCAACTCGTCCTTGCGCAGCACCCCGAGGCCCTCGCGGATCGCGGCCTTGCCCGCCTCCTTGCCGGAGCGGTCGACCGGAATCTGGCCGGCGCTGCGGAAGAAGAAGGCCGTGAGGCGGCCCTTGAGACCGGGGCCTGTGAAGTACTCGGCCTTGGCCAGGAAGGTGATGCGCCGCTTGAGGATCGCGGGCATCAGGAAGTGGTCCGAGAAGGAGAGGTGGTTGCCCGCGACGATGGCCGCTCCGGTGGACGGAACGTGTTCGAGGCCTTCTGTGCGGGGGCGGAAGACGAGTCTCAAAAGCGGGCCCAGCAACACGTACTTGAGCAGGTAGTAGAACAAGGAGTCGCTCCTCTACTCCGGCGGATCGGCTCAACTGCCGTGTTCCGGCAGGTCAACCGGCGTGTTGTGGGGGTGCCAGTGTAGGCGTCGGCGGTGGCGGCCGGAACCGGGCCGGGGACGAGTGGCGCAGACCTTTCCGACGACCTTGACAGGGTCCTCACGTCAGGTCAGAGCCGTACGACCACCAGTGCCGTGTCGTCCGTGGCGCCGCCCGAGGGCAGCAGGTCCAGCAGGACCGCGTCCGCGAGGGTCTCGGGGTCTTCGTGGCGGTGGGCGACGAGGGAGTCGGCGAGCCGGGCGAGACCGGCGTAGATGTCCTCGTATCTCCGTTCGACCAGTCCATCGGTGTACAGCACCAGCGTGGCGCCCTCGGTGAACCCGGTCTCCGCCTGCGGTCTCGGGATCGGGTCGGGGCGGGCGTCGAGCGGGGGGTCGGTGGCCTTGTCGAGGAACTCCACGCGGCCGTCGGGATGCAGCAGCGCGGGCGGTGGGTGGCCCGCGCTGCTGTAGGCGATGGCGTGGTGGTCGAAGTCGACGAACGTGGTGACCGCGGTGGCCGATTCGGCGCCGTCCACGACATGCGCGTACCGGCCGAGGACGTCGAGCGCCTGGGCGGGCCCCGCGGCGACGCGCGAGGCGGCGCTGAGGGCGCTGCGCAGCTGGCCCATGACGCAGGCGGCCGGAAGGCCGTGCCCGACCACGTCGCCGACGGACACGCCGAGGCGGTTGCCGCCGACCAGGTCCACCAGGTCGTACCAGTCCCCGCACACGTTGAGCGCGCCGACCGCGGGCCGGTAGCGCACGGCGACGGCCTGATGGCGGACCTGCCGGCGGGCGGGCAGCATCGCCTCCTGGAGGGCCAGGGCCACCTCCCGTTCGCGGGCGTGGGCCTGGCGGAGCCGGTCGTTGAGCTCCTGGAGCTCCCGGGCGCGCGTGTACAGCTCGGCCTCCAGCACCCGGGTCCGGGTGCCGCTCGGGCCGCCGCGGGCCCGGATCAGTTCCGTGACCTCCTCGACCCGGTGGGCCAGCAGTCGCACCTTTCCGTCGGGCCCGAGGACCGGGGCGTTGACCGGGCTCCAGTAGCGCTCCTCCCACTGTCCCGGCCGGTCGGGATACTCGACGTCGTATCGCTGAAGGGCCATGGTGTCGCGCTCGCCGGTGGCCAGCACCCGGCGCATCGAGGCCTCCACGTTGCGCATGCCCTTTGCGGATGGATTGTCAGGATTCTCCGGGAAGGCATCGAAGATGTGGTGGCCGACCACTTGCTCGCGTGTGCGCCCTGTCACGCGCAGGAAGTCCTCGTTGACGTCCGCGTAGACCAGGTCGGGCGTCAGGAGCGCCAAAATGCCGGGCAGGGCCTGGAAGACCGCCGCGTAGTCGATCGCCGTGTCGTTCATGGCTCCCGCCTCACCACCGGGGTCAACCCAGTTTGGCATGTCATGTCGCATATGTGATGAGTCCGCTGATCAATCCCTCGGTTCCGTGAGCGACTGCTCGGCCCAGATGATCTTGCCCTCGGGGGCGAAACGGGTGCCCCACCGCTCGGCGAACTGGGACACCAGCAGCAGCCCGCGGCCGCCCTCGTCGGTGACGCGGGGGTGGCGCAGATGCGGTGCGGAGGCGCCGCCGTCGAGGACCTCGCAGATCAGTGAGCGTTCCCTGATCAGCCGTAGCCGGATGGGTCCTGTGGCGTGCCGGATGGCGTTGGTGACCAGTTCGCTGACGACCAGCTCGGTGGTGAAGGCCAGCGGTTCGAGGCCCCACTCGGTCAGCTGGCGGGTGGCGTTCTTGCGGGCGTCGGCGACCATGGCAGGGTCTCTCGGCAGGTCCCAGTCCGCGACCTGGTCGTCGCCGAGCAACCGGGTGCGGGCCATCAACAGCACCACGTCGTCGTGCGGCCGCGCCGGGACCAGCGCGTCGACCACGGCCCTGGAACGCAGGGCGAGTGAGGGGGCGGGGCGCTCCAGGGCCGGCCGCAGCCGGTCGGGGTCCGCGTCGACGGCCCGGGAGTCCCCACGGGCCAGCAGACCGTCCGTGTACAGGGCGAGGGTGCTGCCCTCGGCCAGCACCGTCTCGACCGACTCGAACGGCGGACCGCCGATGCCGAGCGGCGGGCCCTGCGGCAGATCGACGAAGGTGACCTCGCCGTCGGGCAGCACCACGGCCGGGGAGGGATGGCCCGCGGCGGCCAGGGTGCACTGCCCGTCGACCGGGTCGTACACCGCGTACACACACCCGGACCCCACCGCCCGCATGCTGTCGGCGCCCTCCGCGTCCGGCGCCACACCGTCGTCCCGGGCCGACCGCCCGACCAGGTCGTCGAGATGCGCCAGCACCTCCTCGGGCCGCAGATCCAGTGCGGCGAGCGTCCGTACGGCCGTACGCAGCCGTCCCATCGCCGCGGCGGCGCCGATGCCGTGCCCGGGCACCTCGCCCACCACCAGGGCGACCCGCGCCCCGGACAGCGGCACCACGTCGTACCAGTCGCCCCCGAGGCCGGTCAGCTCGTCGGCGGGCCGGTAGCAGGCGGCGACCTCCACGGCGTCCTGCTCGGACAGCCGGTGGGGCAGCAGACTGCGCTGCAGGACCAGGGCCGCGTCGCGTTCGCGGGTGTAGCGGCGGGCGTTGTCCACGCAGACCGCGGCCCGCGACACCAGATCCTCGGCGAGCCGCAGATCGTCCTCGTCGAAGGGCTCCTTGCGGCGCCGCCGGAAGAACGTGGTGATCCCCAGGGTGACGCCCCGCGCGCGGACCGGCACGATCATCACGCTGTGCAGACCGAGCTCCCGGAAGGTGGCCTCCCGGCCGAGCACGTCCGTCGCCCACTCCCGGGCGAGCGGATCGAGCTGTTCCGCGCGCCAGGAGCTGCCGGTGGTCAGACACCGGATCGGCGGCGACCCGGCCAGGTAGGTGGCGACCGAGCCGATGCCGACGGCCTCGTCCTCGTCCACCGAGCGGTGGCCCGCCCGGCGCAACTGCACCGGCCCGCTGTCGCTCAGCGGCCCCGGCGCGGGCTCCCCGCCGCTCAGCACCGACTCCAGCAGGTCCACCCCGACCAGGTCGGCGAAGCCCGGCACGGCCACGTCGGCCAGCTCCTGGGCGGTGTGCACCACGTCCAGGGTGCGGCCGATGTGCCGGCCCGCCCGGTCCAGCAGGGCGAGCCGACGGCGGGCCTGGTGCCGCTCGCTGACGTCGACGACCGTGTAGTAGACGCCCATCGCCCGGCCCCGGTCGTCGTCGAGCCGGGTGAACGACATCATGTGCGCCGTCTCCCGGTGCGGGGCGGAGCGCACATGGCCCAGATGCTCGTAGCCGATCACCGGCTCGCCGGTCTCCAGCACGCGCCGCATCTGCGTCTCGACGCTCGCCGCGTCCAGACCGGGCTGTATGTCCCTGAGCCGTCGCCCGAGCCGCTGGTACGGCGGTCCGCCGCCGAACTCCTCCAGTGCGGCGTTGGACCAGACGAACCTGAGGTCGGTGTCCACGATCGCTATGCCGACGGGCGAGCGGGCCACCATCTGCTCCAGCATCGTCCGGCTCATGTCCCAGCCGGGCGCCTGATCCATCTCCGACAGCAGCGCCAGCCAGCGCGCCGGACCGTCCGGCTCCGGCGCGGCGACGACCCGCACCATGACCCGCAGCTCACGGCCGTCCGCGCGCCGGGCGGTCAGCAGTCCCGCCCAGCCGCCGTCCCGGCGACAGCGTTCGGCCAGTTCGGGGACGCGCGCCGCGTCCTCGGCCGACAGCAAGGCCGAGACCGGCCTGCCCACCACGTCCGCCGCACCGTACCCGAACAGCCGCTGGGCCCCGCTGGTCCAGCAGGTCACCAGGCCCTGGGCGTCGAGCAGCACAGGGGCGGCATCGGCCACGTCGAACCGATGCCGCTCCGCGGCGTGCTCCTCATGTGTGCCCACGGCCGCCTCTCCGTCCCTGGGGTCGCTGAGAGCGGTCCACGTCAGTGGTCTACCACCTCTGATCCCAGTGTTCACCCTCGCAGCGAGAAGGAGTGACGGCCACCGCGAGCCTCAGGCAAGCACCTTCTCCAGCGAGGCCAGCGCCCCGGTCAGCTCCTCGGCGCTGATCGTCAGCGGGGGTGCGAGGCGGATCGTGGAGCCGTGGGTGTCCTTGACCAGCACACCCTCCCGCATCAGCCGCTCACCGATCTCCCGCCCGGTGCCCACGGCCGGGTCGATGTCCACGCCCGCCCACAGGCCACGCGCCCGGAAGCCGACGACTCCCTTGCCGACCAGCGCCGCCAGACCGCCCCGCAGGACCACGCCGAGTTCGACGGCCCGGCGCTGGAACTCGCCCGTCTCCAGCAGCTCCACCACCGCCGTGCCGACCGCGGCGGCCAGCGGATTGCCGCCGAACGTCGAGCCGTGCTCACCGGGCCGCAGCACCCCGAGCACATCCCGCCGGGCCACCACCGCGGACACCGGGACGATGCCGCCGCCCAGCGCCTTGCCGAGGAGCAGCATGTCGGGCACGACCGACTCGTGCTCGACGGCGAGGGTGCGGCCGGTGCGGCCGAGACCCGACTGGATCTCGTCCGCGACGAACAGGCACCCCTTGCGCCGGGTCAGCTCCCGCACCCCGGCCAGATAGCCGTTGTCCGGGATGACCACGCCCGCCTCGCCCTGGATGGGCTCGATGAGCACCGCCGCCGTGGTGTCGTCGACGGCCTCCTCCAGCGCGGCCAGGTCGTTGTACGGCACGATCCGGAAGCCCGGGGTGAAGGGCCCGAAGCCCTGCCGAGCGGTCTCGTCCGTGGAGAAGGACACGATCGTCGTCGTACGGCCGTGGAAGTTGTCCGCCGCGACCACGATGGTGGCCTGGTCGGCCGGGACGCCCTTGACCTCGTACGCCCACTTGCGGGCCACCTTGATACCGCTCTCCACGGCCTCGGCGCCCGTGTTCATCGGCAGCACCATGTCCAGGCCCGTCAACGCAGCCAGCCGCTCGGCGAACTCGGCGAGCCTGTCGTTGTGGAAGGCCCGGGACGTGAGGGTCAGCCGGTCGAGCTGGGCGTGTGCCGCCTCGATCAGCGCCGGATGGCGGTGGCCGAAGTTCAGTGCCGAGTAGCCCGCCAGCATGTCGAGGTAGCGGCGGCCCTCCACGTCCTCCACCCAGGTGCCCTCGGCGCGGGCCACGACCACGGGCAGCGGGTGGTAGTTGTGCGCCAGGACCGGTTCCTCGGCGCGGATCAGATCGGTGGACGAACGGGTCTGCGCGGGAGCGGTCATGAGCGGATCTCCTGGGTGCAGCACTTGATGCCACCGCCGGCCTTGCGGAACTCCGACAGGTCGACGGGGACGGGGACATAGCCGCGGGCGTCCAGCCGGGCGGCCAGGGCCTCGGCCTGCGGCGCGATGAAGACATGACGGCCGTCGGACACGGAGTTCAGGCCGAACGCGGACGCGTCGTCGCGGGTGGCGAGCACCGCGTCCGGGTACAGCCGCGCGAGCACCTCACGGCTGCCCGGCGAGAACGCCTCCGGGTAGTAGGCGATGTTGTTGTCGTCGAGGACGAACAGCGCCGTGTCGAGGTGGTAGAAGTACGGGTCCACCAGCGTCAGGCTGATCACCGGGTGGCCGAAGAACTCCTGCACCTCCCGATGCGCCTCACGGGTGGTGCGGAAACCGGTGCCGGCGAGCACATAGCGGCCCGTCCACACCAGATCGCCTTCGCCCTCGCACACGGACTCGGGCCGGTACACGTCGAAGCCCGCCGTCTTGAACCAGGTCTCGTAGTGCGTGGACTCCGGGCGCCGCTCGGGTGCGTGGAAGAGGGATCCGAAGACGCGGCCGCCGACGACGACCGCCGAGTTCGCGGCGAAGACCATGTCGGGCAGGCCCGGGACCGGCTCCACCGTGTCGACGGTGTGGCCGTGGGCGCGGTAGGCGCGGATCAGCGACTGCCACTGCTCCTGGGCCAGATCGACGTCGACCCGGGTGTCCGGGTGCATCCAGGGATTGATCGCGTACTGCACGGCGAAATGTCTGGGTTCGCAGACGAGGAAGCGCCGTCGGCGCGGCACACGGCTTTCGGGCACAGAGGGGTTCCTCCGCTTCGTGCGGTGTGGACTGGGTTGACACCAAGGTAGGAAGGGATCGAGAAGCCCGACAAGGAACCAGGGCTGCGTCTTCGCGCAGGAATGCTGCGTTGTTCGGCTGCTCAGCGCAGGTCTGCTGCGCCGTCCGGTGCCGCGTGGCTGGCGCCCGCCTCCGGGCTTTCCGGGAGGAGATGGGACAGCACCATCACGCTGATCGTCTTCCGGATGAAGGGCTCGACGCGGATCCGCTCCAGCACCTCCTCGAAATGCTCCACGTCCCGCGCCCGGACGTGCAGCAACGCGTCCGCGCCGCCGGTCACCGTCATCGCCGCGGTGATCTCCGGATGGTTGCGGACCACCTCCGCGAGCCGCCGCGGCGGTGCCGCGCCCTCGCAGTACACCTCGACGTACGCCTCCGTGCGCCAGCCCAGCGCCGACGGCTTCACCGTGGCCGTGAACCCGGTGATCACACCGGTCTCCCGGAGCCGGTCCACTCGTCGCTTGACCGCCGTGGAGGACAGTCCTACGGCCGCGCCGATCTCGGCGAAACTGGTCCTGGCGTTCGCCATCAGGGCGGTGATGATCTTCCGGTCGAGGTCGTCGAACGGCGTGGGCCTGCTGTTCATGGCGGCACCCTATCCAGCGGAGACGTCCACACCTCGGCCCGTGTGCAGGCGTACGAATTGCTCCTACACTCCACGTTCATGCTGCGCGCCCTGGCTGTCGACGACGAAAGCCCCTCGCTGGAGGAACTGCTGTACCTCCTGCACGCCGACCCCCGCATCGGCAGCGCGGAGGGCGCGGGGGACGCCACCGAGGCGCTGCGCCGGATCAACCGCGCGCTGGAGTCGGGGCCGGCCGGGCCCGAGGCGATCGACGTCGTCTTCCTCGACATCAACATGCCCGGACTCGACGGACTGGACCTGGCCCGGCTGCTCACCGGGTTCGCCAAGCCGCCGCTGGTCGTGTTCGTCACCGCCCACGAGGACTTCGCCGTCCAGGCCTTCGACCTCAAGGCCGTCGACTACGTCCTCAAGCCGGTCCGCAAGGAGCGCCTCGCCGAGGCGATACGTCGGGCCGCCGAACTCATCGACTCCGGTCCGCGCATCCCCGTGCACGAGCCCGACCCCGACCACATACCCGTCGAACTCGGCGGGGTGACCCGGTTCGTCTCCGTCGACGACATCACCCATGTCGAGGCCCAGGGCGACTATGCCCGTCTGCACACCGACAAGGGCAGCCATCTCGTCCGTATCCCGCTGTCCACCCTGGAGGAGCGCTGGCGCTCCCGCGGCTTCGTCCGCATCCACCGCCGCCATCTGGTCGCCCTGCGCCACATCGGCGAACTCCGCCTGGACGCGGGCACGGTGAGCGTCCTGGTCGGTTCCGAGGAACTCCAGGTCAGCCGGCGGCACGCACGCGAACTGCGGGATCTGCTGATGAGGAGGACCTGACAGTGCCGAACCAGGACCCCGCCGAGCGCCGCGTCGTCGTCACCGGACCGCCCCGCCGCACCCGCCCCGCCTCCGGCTACTACCGCCCGCGCACCGAGATCGACGAGCAGACCACCCTCGGCCACACCTACGTCCGCTCCCTGATGCGCTCCCAGCTGCGCGCCGCCATGGCCGTGGTCGCCGTCCTCGGACTGCTCATCGGCCCGCTGCCGCTGCTGTTCGCCACCATGCCGGACTCCGACCGCCTGGAATGGACGGTCCTCGGCTTCTGCCTGTACCCCCCGCTCGTGCTGCTCGCCCGCTGGTACGTGCGGCGCGCCGAACGCAACGAGCGGGACTTCGTCCGCCTCGTCGAGGACCAGGACCGCTGAGGCGCCGTGAACGAGAACCTCGCCGTCCCCGCCGTCGCGCTCGTCGTCCTCGCGACCGTCTTCGTCGGCGCCTTCGGCCTGCGCATCTCCCGCACCACCTCGGACTTCTACGTCGCCTCCCGCACCGTCGGCCCCCGTCTGAACGCCGCCGCCATCAGCGGCGAGTACCTCTCCGCCGCCTCCTTTCTCGGCATCGCCGGCCTGGTCCTCGTCCAGGGCCCCGACATGCTCTGGTACCCGGTCGGCTACACCGCCGGATATCTGGTCCTGCTCCTCTTCGTCGCCGCCCCGCTGCGCCGCTCCGGCGCCTACACGCTCCCCGACTTCGCCGAGGCCCGCCTCGCCTCCTCGGCGGTACGGCGGCTGGCCGGAGCCTTTGTGGTCGGGGTCGGCTGGCTCTATCTGCTGCCCCAACTCCAGGGCGCCGGGCTGACGCTGACCGTGCTCACCGGCGCGCCCGACTGGCTGGGCGGAGTGATCGTGGCGGTCGTGGTGGTCGCCATCGTCGCCGCGGGCGGCATGCGCAGCATCACCTTCGTGCAGGCCTTCCAGTACTGGCTGAAGCTCACGGCCCTGCTGGTGCCCGCCCTGTTCCTGGTCGTCGCCTGGCAGGGCGACGGCGCCCCGCACCATGCCTTCGACGAACCCGCCGCCTTCCGCGAACAGCGCTCCGTCCGCGTCGACGACGGCCTCGACCTGCGCCTCGAGCGTCCGCTGACCGTCACGGTGAGCGGCACCGTCGACGGCCGCCCCCACGAGGACCAGCAGCTCCGGCTCTTCGCCGGCACCCACCGCATCGAGGCCGGCACCCAGCTCACGTTCGCCGAGGGCGCCGCCGTCCCCGAGGCCGAGCGCGACGGCGACGGCGGCCTGTCGCCCTCCCAGGCCGAGAGCCGCGGCGAACGCCCGCTGTACGCGACGTACGGACTGATCCTCGCCACCTTCCTCGGCACCATGGGCCTGCCGCACGTCGTCGTCCGCTTCTACACCAGCCCGCACGGCGTCGCCGCCCGCCGCACCACCGTCGCCGTCCTCGGCCTGATCGGCGCCTTCTACCTGCTGCCCCCGGTCTACGGCGCCCTCGGCCGCCTGTACGCCCCCGAACTCACCCTCACCGGCGACGCGGACGCCGCCGTCCTGCTGCTGCCCGAGCGGATGATCGGCGGCCTGGGCGGCGACCTGCTGGGCGCGCTGATCGCCGGGGGCGCCTTCGCCGCGTTCCTGTCGACCGCCTCGGGCCTGACCATGGCCGTCGCGGGCGTCCTCACCCAGGACGTCCTCCCCTCGCGCGGCGTACGGCACTTCAGGCTCGGCACGCTGCTCGCGATGGCCGTACCGCTTGCGGCGAGCGCCCTGGTCGGCGGGCTGCCGGTGGCCGACGCCGTGGGGCTCGCCTTCGCCGTGTCCGCCTCCTCGTTCTGCCCGCTGCTCGTGCTCGGCATCTGGTGGCGCAGGCTCACCCCGCAGGGGGCGGCCGCCGGAATGCTGGTGGGCGGCGGCTCCGCGCTGCTCGCCGTCGCCGCGACGATGGCCGGTTTCCCCGGCACCGGCGCCCTGCACGCCCTGCTCGCCTGGCCGGCGCTCTGGTCGGTGCCGCTGGGCTTCCTCACGATGATCCTGGTGTCCCTGGCCACCCCGAGCCGGGTACCGGCCGGGACGGCGGCGATCCTGGCCCGGTTCCATCTGCCGGAGGAGCTGGCCGGCGGACAGGTCAGACCGGAGGTGAAGGCATGAGCGGATTCATCGCCGGACTGTGTGTGGCGATCCTGCCGCTGCTGGCCGCGGGGTTCTGGCTCGGCCGGCGCACCGCGCGCCCCGAGAGCCAGGGCGGCCTCGGCACCCCCGTGGAACACGCCACCTTCGAGACCCTGCACACCGCCTCCCTGGCCGCGCCCCCGCTGCGGGCGGGCCTGACGGAGGAGACCGCCCGCAAGTCGGCCCGCCGGCTGCGCTCCCTGCTCGGCACGGACGCCCTGTGCCTGACCGACCAGAAGGGGGTGCTGGCCTGGGACGGAGTCGGCGGCCACCACCGCGCCGAGATCATGGAACGGCTCGCGGAACCGCTGGAGTCCGGCCGGGGCGAGGCGTTCCTGCTGACCTGCGACACCCCGGACTGCCCCCTGCGCTGGGCGGTCATCGCCCCCCTCACCGTCGACGACCGCGTCCACGGCGCCCTCGTCGCCTGCGCCCCCCGCGAGTCCGCGGTGCTGGTCCGGGCGGCCGGTGAGGTCGCGCGCTGGGTCTCCGTCCAACTGGAGCTGGCCGACCTCGACCAGTCCCGGACCCGCTTGATAGAGGCCGAGATCAAGGCGCTTCGGGCCCAGATATCCCCGCACTTCATCTTCAACTCACTCGCGGTGATCGCGAGCTTCGTCCGTACCGACCCCGAGCGCGCCCGCGAACTGCTCCTGGAGTTTGCCGACTTCACCCGCTACTCGTTCCGCAGGCACGGCGACTTCACCACCCTCGCCGACGAACTCCACGCCATCGACCACTATCTGGCGCTGGTGCGGGCCCGATTCGGCGACCGTCTCTCCGTCACCCTCCAGATCGCCCCTGAGGTGCTCCCGGTCGCCCTGCCCTTCCTCTGCCTCCAGCCGCTTGTCGAGAACGCCGTCAAACACGGCCTGGAGGGCAGGACCGACAAGTGCCGGATCAGCATCACCGCGCAGGACGCGGGGGCGGAGGCGCTGGTCGTCATCGAGGACGACGGCGTGGGCATGGACCCCGTCCTGCTGCGCCGCATCCTCGCCGGGGAGGTCAGCCCGTCCGGAGGGATCGGCCTTTCCAACGTCGACGACCGGCTCCGTCAGGTCTACGGAGACGACTACGGCCTCGTCATCGAGACCGCCGTGGGGGCGGGGATGAAGGTCACCGCCCGGCTGCCCAAGTACCAGCCGGGCGTGCACTCCGCGGGCAGGCTGACCGGCGCCTGAGCGTCACGAGCCGCGGGTGACCACCATGCCGAGGGTGATCAGCCCGAGCACGACCCAGCCGAACCACAGCCAGCCGTTGCTGCCGAGCGCCACCGTGTAGGCCGTCACCACGACGAGTCCGCCGACGGTGAGCACCCCCATCGTTCGCGTAGAACCGTCCGTAGAACCGGGCATCGCAACACCCTCCTCCTGGTTCGTCCCCCACCATGGTGCCCCCGTTCCGCGTGCAGGACACCCAACGCGCCGCCCGGTTCGAACATACGTCCGGACCGTTCAGTTCCCCCGTGCGTTGAGTGAGGCCAGATAGGCGTTGTAGGCCTCAAGCTCCTTGTCGCCGTCGCGGGCCGCGGCGCGGTCCTCGCGGCGGGCCTGCCGCTGCTCGGAGGCGTACCACTGGAACAGCAGCGCGATCAGCACCAGGACGGACGGGATCTCGCTGAACGCCCAGGCGATACCGCCGGCGGCGTTCTGGTCGGAGAGCGCGTCGATGCCGAGCGAGGCGGGCGGGTTCTTGAACGTCTCGACCATGGGCGTGGACGCCATCATCAGCGCGATGCCGAAGAAGGCGTGGAACGGCATGCCCGCGAACAGCTCCAGCATCCGCATCAGATAACCGGGCCGGTGCGGTCCCGGGTCGACGCCGATGATCGGCCAGAAGAACACCACACCCACGGCGAGGAAGTGCACCATCATCCCGATATGCCCGACCTTGGAGCCCATGAGGAAGTCGAAGAGCGGGGTGAAGTACAGCGCGTAAAGGCTCGCGATGAACAGCGGAATGGTGAAGGCCGGATGCGTGATGATCCGCATGTAGTGGCTGTGCAGCAGCGCCAGCAGCAGTTCGCGCGGCCCCTTGCGCCCCCTGCCCGCGACCGGCAGCGCGCGCAGCGCGAGCGTGACCGGGGCGCCGAGCAGGATCAGGATCGGCGAGAGCATGCTGATCACCATGTGCTGCACCATGTGCACGCTGAACATGACCATGCCGTAGTCGTTCAGCTTGGTGCACATCACCAGCGCCACGGTCAGCACACCGACGACGTACGACACCGTGCGGGCCACCGGCCAGGAGTCCCCGCGCCGCCGCAGCCGCACGACCCCCCAGCCGTACAGGGCGAGCCCGAGCAGACAGGCGACGAGGAAGAACGGATCCGGCGACCATTGGAGCCCCCGCCCCAGCGTGAACGGCGGCAGATCCATCATCATGCCGTGCCCGCTGTGATCCATCCGACGGCTCCTGTTTCGTGGGGGTTGTGCAAGTCTGTCCGGCCCCACATTAGAACGGCCCCCGGCCACACTCGTGACCGGGGGCGGTTTGTTCTCGGCTGGACTACAGGACGCACTCCGCCTCGGTGTACCGGTCCTCCGGCACCGTCTTCAGCGTCTCCACGGCCTCGGCCAGGGACACCATCACGATGTCGGTCCCGCGCAGCGCGGTCATCATGCCGAACTCGCCGCGGTGCACGGCCTCCACCGCGTGCCATCCGAAGCGGGTGGCGAGCACACGGTCGTACGCGGTGGGCGTGCCGCCGCGCTGCACATGCCCGAGGATCACCGGCCGCGCCTCCTTGCCGAGCCGGTGCTCCAGCTCGATGGAGAGCTGCCGCGCGATGCCCGCGAAGCGCTCGTGGCCGTAGACGTCCTTGCCGCCCTCGTCGAACTCCATGGAGCCCGGCGCGGGCTTGGCGCCCTCGGCCGCGACCACGATCGCGAACCGCTTGCCCGCCTCGAACCGCTCGCCGACCTTGCGGGCCAACTCCTCGATGTCGAAGGGCCGCTCGGGGACGACGACGGCGTGCGCGCCGGCCGCCATGCCGGAGTGCAGCGCGATCCAGCCGGTGTGGCGGCCCATGACCTCCACGACCAGCACCCGCTGATGCGACTCGGCGGTCGTCTTCAGCCGGTCGAGCGCCTCGGTCGCGACACCGACCGCGGTGTCGAAGCCGAAGGTGACGTCCGTGACGGCGATGTCGTTGTCGATGGTCTTCGGCACGCCCACGATGGGCAGGCCGGCGTCCGACAGCAGCCGGGCCGCCTTCAGCGTGCCCTCACCGCCGATCGGGATGATCGCGTCGAGCCCGAGCTCCTCCACATGGCCCTTGGCCCGCTCCACGCCGTCCCGCAGATGCGAGGGCTGGACCCGGGAGGAACCGAGGATGGTGCCGCCGCGGGCGAGGATGCCGCCCACCGCGTCGAGGTCGAGCTTGAGGTAGTCGCACTCCAGGAGGCCCTTCCAGCCGTCCCGGAAACCGATGACCTCGTCGCCGTGGTCGACGACGGCACGGTGCACGACGGACCGGATGACGGCGTTCAGGCCGGGGCAGTCGCCGCCGGACGTGAGGACACCAATGCGCATAGCCCGAAATACCTTCTCAACGTGGGCCGGGGACCGGACCACGCTGTCCGGCTTGATCCCGGCCACCCTACCGGCGTGAGGGGGTGGCACCGTACCGGGCGTCCGCCTGCTGGACGCGCCCGCACATGTGAGCGGACGTGCCGTCAGGCGGGCCCGGTGAGCACGGTGGCAGGGCGCGCTGGAAGGCGGCTTCAGTACCTCTGGAGCACCCGGGTCACGCCGGCTGCTGGGCTGCCGCGATGCGCTCGTTGCGCAGCGCCTCGTACCAGCGGTCGTCGGTCGGCGGCAGTGCGTTGACGTCCAGCGCCAGCTTCAGCAGCAGATCGGCGATGAGCGGATTCCGGGCGAGAACGGGGCCGTGCATGTACGTACCGAAGACCGTGTCGTTGTACGCGCCTTCCGTGCCGTCGCCCGTGCCGTTGCCGTTGCCGAGGCGGACCTGGGCGAGCGGGCGGGCGGTCGGGCCGAGGTGGGTGACGCCCTGGTGGTTCTCGAAGCCGGTCAGCGGGGGCAGGCCGAGGCGCGGGTCGATGTCGCCGAGCACGTCACCGACGCACCGCTCGCCCTCGCCGCGCACCGACACCACGTCCAGCAGACCGAGGCCGGGCTCGCGCTGGCCGAGGTCGTTGACGAACTCGTGGCCGAGGATCTGGTATCCGGCGCACACGGAGAACACGATCGCGCCGTTCTCCACGGCTCGGTACAGGCCGCCGTCGCGGCGCAGCCGCTCGGCCGCGAGCCGCTGCGGCCGGTCCTCGCCGCCGCCGATCAGGTAGATGTCCCCGGAGGTCGGGATCGGCTGGTCGCTGCGCACGTCGAGGCGGGCCACGTCCAGGCCGCGCTGCCGGGCCCGGCGCTCCACCACGAGGACGTTGCCCTGGTCGCCGTAGGTGCTCAGCAGGTCGGGATAGACCCAGACGACGCGCAGTTGGTTGTCGCTCACTTAAGTCCCCTGAAGTCTCTCGGTTCAGTTGCCGACGCGGCGGCGCAGGTCCTGGAACGCGGTGTAGTTGGCGATGACCTCGATCCGTCCCGGCGGGCACTGCTGCACGGCCTGGTCGAGGTTCTCGCAGACCTGGAAGTGCTGGTTCGCCACTTCAAGCCGCACCGCGAGGTCGAGCTTGCGGTCACCGATGACACAGATCGGATGCCCGGTCAGACGCGTGTAGTCGACGTCCCACAGCCAGGAGGTGTCGGTGCCGTCGGCGCCGCGCGCGTTGACCGAGAGGATCACCGGGGTGGGCGGCGGGTCGATCAGGGAGAACGTTTCGAGCCAGCCGGCCGGGTTCTTCGCGAGCAGCAGGCGCAGGTCGCGGCCCTGGAACTGGACGACGTCATAGCGTCCGGCGACGGCCTGTACCTGGTACATGCGCTCCAGGGCCACCTGCGGCGGCACCCCGAACACGGCGGCGACGGCGGCCGAGGAGGCGGCGTTGGCCTTGTTGGCGCGGCCCGGCAGCTGGAGATGGATGGGCCAGGCGGAGCCGTGCGGGTCGAGGACATGGTCCCCCGACAGCGCCCAGCTCGGCGTCGGCCGCCGGAATCCGCACTCGCCGCAGAACCAGTCGTCGCCCGGACGCTGCATCACGCCGCCGCAGGACGGGCAGGACCAGGCGTCGTCCTTCCACATCTGCCCGGCGGCGACCCAGATCACATTGGGGGAGGAGGACGCGGCCCACACCACCAGCGGGTCGTCGGCGTTGGCGACGATCACGGCCTTGGACCCGGCGAGCCCCTCACGCCAGTTCTCGGCGAGCATGCGGGTCTCGGCGGCACGGTCGAGCTGGTCGCGGGAGAGGTTCAGCAGGGCGATGCACTTGGGGTCGGTGTCCCGGGCGACGCCGGCGAGGTACTTCTCGTCGACCTCGATGACGCCGTAGCGGGCGTCCGAGCCACCCGCCAGCGCGGAGGTGATTCCGGCGGGCATGTTTGCGCCGAGCGCGTTGGAGACGACCGGGCCCGCGGCGCGCAGCGCCTCCGCGATGAGCCGGGTGGTCGTGGTCTTGCCATTGGTCGCCGACACCAGGATCACGTCCAGGTTCTGCGCGAGCCGTGCGAGGAGGTCGGGGTCGAGCTTGAGCGCCACCCGGCCACCGATCACCGAACCGCTGCCGCGCCCAGCGGCGCGCGATGCCGCCGCGACCGCCTTGCCCGCGGTAACGGCGATCTTGGCCCGCGGAGTGAGCGGGTCCGAGTTGCCTGCCATCAGTCCTCGATCCTCCCAACGTCGTAGGTGGTCAGCCTATCGAGATCCATTCGCACTCCCGAATCGGCCGTAATCTTGCGCCCATGCGACACGGCTCGATTCCGGGCGCCCATGGGCGTGTCCGGCCCCTCACCCTGCTCGGCGACCCGGCTCTGCACACCCCCGCGAAGGAGGTCATCGACTTCGGCCCCGAACTGGCGAGGCTCGTCGAGGACATGTTCGCGACGATGTACGCGGCCCAGGGCGTGGGCCTCGCGGCGAGCCAAGTCGGCGAGCCGCTGCGGGTGTTCGTCTACGACTGCCCCGACGACGAGGACGTACGGCATCTGGGCCATGTGGTGAACCCGCGGCTGGTGGAGGCCGACGGGGTGGTGGTACGGGGTCCCGAGGGCTGCCTGTCCCTGCCGGGTCTTGAAGCGGGGACGGAACGCTACGACCACGCCGTGGTCGAGGGTTTCACGATGACGGGCGAGCCGGTGACGGTGCACGGGACGGGTTTCTTCGCGAGGTGTTTGCAGCACGAGTGCGACCACGTGGAGGGGACGGTGTACGCGGACCGTGTGACGGGTTGGCGGCACCGGCGGCTGATGCGGCAGGTGGCGCGAGCCTCCTGGGGCAGGTGACTCAGAAACCGGGGCCACCCATCCTGTCGCCGGCCGCCGCGAGACGACCCCACAGCAGATCCGCCAGACTCCGCACCAACTCGGCCCGGGAACAGGGCCGTTCCCCCAGCCACCAGTCACCGGCGGCATGCATCATGCCGACGATCCCGTGCCCCCACACCCGGGCCAACTGCTGGCTTCCGGGCCCGAGGTCCAGCCGCTCCTCGATGACCTGCGCCAACTCCTCGCCCATCCGCCGCAGCAGAGGCGCCGAGTGCTTGCCGACGTCGAACCCCTGGTCCCCGCTCTGCCCGCCCTCGGCCGGATGCATCAGGAACCGGTACACCTGAGGACGCGCCTCGATCGCGGCGAGGTAGGTGTCCAGCGTGGCCTCCACCCGCTCCCGTCTCCCCGCCGGAGCGTCCAGCGCGGCCCGCAGGGAGTCCAGCAACGCGTCGGTGTGCCGCTTGGCCAGGGCCGCGTAGAGGCCGCCCTTGTCGCCGAAGTGCCGGTAGAGAATCGGCTTGGTGATGCCGGCCTCGGCCGCGATGGCGTTCATCGAGGCCCCCGGGCCGTCGCGCAGCACCACCCGGTCGGCGGCCTCCAGCAGCTCGCGCCGACGGCGATCCGCGGACCGCTGCTGCTCGGTCCGCTGTGTGGTGTCCATGTGCTCTCCCCACCCGTGCTGTTTCGGTGACGCCTGCGCAAACTAACACTCAACACGCTCCTGACATCGAACGGGCTGCCGACCGGTCATCAGGAGTTGACTTTTCCTACCCGTCGGTAACAGACTGCGGTTACCGCAAGTAACATGCACGTGCGCAGCCGCTGGAGGGGACATGGCCGAGTTCACCATGGAGCTCAACGACGAACAGAAGGAGGTCCGGGACTGGCTGCACGGTTTCGCCGCCGATGTCATCCGCCCCGCGGCCGCCGAATGGGACGAGCGTGAGGAGACTCCCTGGCCGGTCATCCAGGAGGCCGCGAAGGTCGGCATCTACTCCCTCGATTTCTACGCCCAGCAGTACTTCGACCCCACCGGCCTCGGCATACCCATGGCGATGGAGGAGCTGTTCTGGGGCGACGCGGGCATCGCCCTGTCCATCGTCGGCACCGGCCTCGCCGCCGTGGGCGTCCTCGCCAACGGCACCGAGGAGCAGATCGGCACCTGGATCCCCCAGATGTACGGCGACGCGGGCGATGTCAAGGTCGCCGCTTTCTGTTCCTCCGAGCCCGACGCCGGTTCCGATGTGGCCTCCATGCGCACGCGTGCCGTGTACGACGAGGCCAAGGACGAGTGGGTGATCAACGGCACGAAGACCTGGGCGACCAACGGCGGTATCGCCAACGTCCATGTCGTCGTCGCGGTCGTCGACCCCGAGCTCGGCTCCAAGGGCCACGCCTCGTTCATCGTCCCGCCGAACACGCCAGGGCTGTCCCAGGGCCAGAAGTTCAAGAAGCACGGCATCCGCGCCTCGCACACCGCCGAGGTCGTCCTGGAGAACGTCCGGGTGCCCGGCTCCTGCCTGCTCGGCGGCAAGGAGAAGCTCGACGAGCGCCTGGCCCGTGCCCGAGAGAGGGCGAAGGCGGGCGGCGAGCGAAGCGAGATGGGGGTCCCCCCGGCCGGAGGCTGGGGGAGGGTGAAGAACGCGGCGATGGCGACCTTCGAGGCCTCGCGCCCGGCCGTCGGTGCGATGGCGGTGGGCACCGCTCGGGCCGCGTACGAGGTGGCTCTGGAGTACGCCACGACGCGTGAGCAGTTCGGCCGCCCGATCATCGACAACCAGGGCGTCGCCTTCCAGCTCGCGGACATGCGTACGTCCATCGACGCGGCGCGGCTGCTGGTGTGGCGGGCGTCCTGGATGGCGATCAGCGGGAAGCCGTTCACGGCGGCCGAGGGCTCGATGTCGAAGCTGTTCGCGAGCGAGACCGCGAAGAAGGTGACCGCCCAGGCGATCCAGATCCTGGGCGGGAACGGCTACACGCGGGAGTATCCGGTGGAGCGGATGCACCGGGATGCGGCCATCTACACGATCTTCGAAGGGACCAGTGAGATCCAGCGACTGGTGATCGCCCGGACTCTCTCGGGGATGCCGATCCGCTGACGGTGAAATACCGCTCACCACATCACGGGCAGGGTCTCGGGCCCGCGGATCAACGCGCCCTTCTTGAACGGCACTTTGTCCGGCGGCACGGCAAGCTTCAGCCCGGGCAGCCGGTCCAGCAGCGCGTCCACCAGGAGCTGCGACTCCATGCGCGCCAGCATGCCGCCGGGGCAGTAGTGCGGACCGCAGCCGAAGGACATATGCGGGTTCGGCGAGCGAGAGAAGTCGATCGTCTCCGGGAACGGGAAGACGTCCGGGTCACGGTTGGCGGCCAGGTACGACACATAGATCGCGTCTCCGGCCCGGATCCGTACACCTTGGACGCCCACGTCCTCGGTGGCGATCCTCGACAGGCCGACCGCGTTGCGGTGCGGGATGTAGCGCAGCAGCTCGTCGATGGCCTGGGGCCGGATCTCCGGCTCCGCGCGCAGGCGTTCGGCGAGGTCGGGGCGGGTCAGCAGGATGTAGAACATCTGCCCGCTGTTGTTGGTGACCGCCTCGTCGCCGATCTGGAGGAGCACCGCGAGGCCCACGGCCTCCTCCAGTGTCACCTCGCCCCGGCCCACGGCGGCGCCCAGCAGGGAGGTGACGTCCTCGGCGGAGCTGCCCTCCCTGAGCCCGATGAGATCGGCGAAGTAGGCGCCCATCTCGTTCCTGGCCTTCTCGCTGACGTCCGCGGAGGACAGGATCAGCTGGGTCCAGGTGTGCATGATGTGGCGGTCCCCGGCCGGCACGCCCATCAGCTCGCAGATCACCGCGATGGGGAAGGGCGAGAGGACGGTTGCGGTGAGGTCGGCCGGCGGCCCGTCCTGGAGCAGCTCGTCGACCAGCTCGTCCAGCACCCGGCGGGACATGTCGCGGATGCGCTCAACGCCCTTCGCCGTGAACGCGGCGGCAACCGAGCGGCGCAGCCGGCTGTGGTCGGGCGGGTCGAGGAAGCCGACCGCGCCGCGGGCCGGGATGAAGTGCGGGGCGAGCCGGGTGACCGGCCGGTCCATGACGGCCTCACGGCTGAACCGGGGGTCGTTGGTCACCATGCGTACGTCCTCGTACCGGGTGACCAGCCAGGCCCAGCCCTCGCCGTTGGGCAGCTGGATCCGGGTGATGGGGCCTTCCCGCATCAGCTCGGTCAGTACCGGGTCGAAGTCGACGCCGGTCAGATCGAGGGCCGGCCAGTGCCGGATCGGGGGGAGGATCTCGATGAGCGTCTCTTCGGTCATGCCGCCTCTCAGAGGGTGGTCCAGTCCACGATCACCCGAGAGAGCGACGACTTCGCGCGGGGCTGCTCCGAACGCGGGACGACGGTATGGGCGAGCCCCCTACGGAGCGCTTCCACTGCTGTGCGCAATACACGCCACATCAATACGATCGGCAAGCTTGGCCAGCTCGATCGTCAACGCGGCCACCGTGTCCTCATCGAGCTGCTCCCCGGCCTCGACAAGATGCAGCCACCGCCCACCCACGGTCCGCAACAACTTGCTCACATCGGCGGCAGCCACCTGCAAGGTCCCGCGGTCGTCGACGATCAGAGGCAGAGTCACTTCGCGGTTCACAAACGGGATGGTAGCCGCGCAGGGGTCACGCCCCGTGCCAAACCGTCGTGATGTTGCAGAACTCGCGGATTCCGTGCCCGGACAGCTCACGCCCGTATCCGGACCGCTTGGCCCCGCCGAACGGGAACGCCGGATGGGAGGCGGTCATCCCGTTCACGTACACGCTGCCCGCCTCCAGGTCCCGGACGAACCGGTCGACCTCGCCCTCGTCGCGCGTCCACACGTTGGAACTCAGTCCGAACGGTGTGTCGTTGGCGATGAGTACGGCCTCGTCGAGATCGCCCGCGCGGTACAGCGTGGCGACAGGGCCGAACGCCTCCTCGCGGTGGATGCGCATCTCGCGGGTGATGCCTGCGAGGACGGTCGGCGGATAGTACCAGCCGGGCAGCTCGGGCCGGCGCAGCCGATGTCCGCCGCACAGCGCCGTGGCGCCGCTGCGTGTGGCATCGTCGACCAGTTCTTCCAGATCCGACCGTCCCTGCTCGGTCGAGAGCGGCCCGACCTCGGTGTCCTCCTCCATCGGGTCGCCGACCTTCAGTGCCTTCATGCCGGCCGTGAACCGCTCGGCGAAGGCGTCGTAGACATCGGTGTGCACGATGAACCGCTTGGCGGCGATGCACGACTGCCCGTTGTTCTGCACCCGCGCGGTGACCGCGACCTCGGCGGCCCGGCCGAGGTCGGCCGAGGGCATGACGACGTACGGGTCGCTGCCCCCCAGTTCCAGCACCGTCTTCTTGACCATGTCCCCGCAGACCGAGGCGACCGCCCGGCCCGCGGGCTCGCTCCCGGTGAGCGTGGCCGCCTTGACGCGCTCGTCGCGCAGGATCTCCTCGACCGCGCCTGAGCCGATCAGCAGCGTCTGGAACGTGCCCTCCGCGAAGCCCGCCCGGTGGAAGAGGTCCTCCAGATACAGCGCGGTCTGCGGCACGTTGGAGGCGTGCTTGAGCAGGCCGACGTTGCCCGCCATCAGCGCGGGCGCGGCGAAGCGCACCACCTGCCACAGCGGGAAGTTCCACGGCATCACCGCGAGCACCGGGCCGAGCGGGCGGTAGCGGATCCGGACCCGGGAGGCGCCGGAGTCGCGCACATCGGCGTCGCCGGGTTCCTCGTCGGCGAGGAGCGCCTCGGCGTGTCCGGCGTACCAGCGCATCGCCTTGGCACACTTGGCGGCCTCGGCGCGGGCCTGCTTGACCGGCTTGCCCATCTCGGTGGTCATCACCCGTGCGATGTCCCGCTGGTCCTCGTCCAGGAGGTCCGCGGCCCGGTTCAGCAGCCGCGCCCGCTCGTCGAACGTCGTCGTCCGGTACGTACGGAACGTGGCCTCGGCGAGCTGGAGGCGGCGCTCGATCTCCTCGGCGCCCATGGCCTCGTACGTCTTGAGTGTCTCGCCGTTCGCCGGGTTCACCGTTGCGATGGGCATGACTGACCTCCCTGGGTGCTGATGTGTTTCGACCTTCCCGCGCGTCGCCGGTGGCCGCAACGCGGCGGTTCAGCCCGAGTGCTCCGCCAGCCGGTCCAAAAACGCGCCCTGCGCCTTGACGATCACCTCCCGGGCACGGTCCAGGGCGAACCACGCCACTCGGTCGAGCTCGGGGAACTCCTCGGTCAGGCCCGACTTCGGGGGCCACTCCATCCGGAAGGTGCCGGGGGTGACGGTGTCCGGATCGAGGTCGGCCTCGATCGCCCACACGGTGACCCGCTTGCCGTTCGACTGGCGGGCCTCGCCGAGCGGTACGGCGTCACCGTCGGGCGGCGGCAGTCCGAGCTCCTCCTGGAACTCGCGCCGGGCCGCGTCCCAGGCGGTCTCCGACTCCGGTTCGTACTCGCCCTTCGGCACGCCCCACGCCCCCGCTTCGCGCCGCGCGAAGAAGGGGCCACCCATGTGGCCGAGCAGCACCTCCACGCCCTCGCCGGTCCGGCGGAACAGCAGCAGGCCCGCGCTGTACTTCACGGCTTCACCTCGGGATGGGCCGCCAGCAGGGTCTCCACGGTGTCCGCCTCCTCGGGGCGCTTGTCCTCCCGGTAGCGGACCACGCGGGCGAACCGCAGGGTGACGCCGGCCGGGTAGCGGGTGGACTTCTGCAGGCCGTCGTAGGCGATCTCGACGACGAGTTCGGGGCGTACGGTGACCACGTAGTCGCTCTCCTGTACCGCCAGCTCCTTCAGGCGCTTGGTCTGCCAGGTGAGCATCGCGTCGGTCATACCCTTGAAGGTCTTGCCGAGCATGGCGAAGGAGCCTTCGGCGGTGCGGGCGCCGAGGTGGAGGTTGGAGAGCTTGCCGGTGCGCCGGCCATGACCCCATTCGGCGGCCAGGACGACCAGGTCGAGGGTGTGCACCGGCTTGACCTTCAGCCAGGACGCGCCGCGCCGGCCCGCGCTGTAGGCGGCGTCCAGGGCCTTCACCACCACGCCCTCATGGCCGCGCTCCAGGGTCTCGGCCAGGAAGTCCTCGGCCCGCTGGACGTCCTCGGGGCCGGAGACCAGGGTGCGCCTCACCCGCATCGGCTCCGGGACGAGGCGGGCCAGTTCCGCGTGGCGGTCGGTGAAGGGGAGGTCGAGCAGGTCGTGGCCGTCGACGGAGAGCGCGTCGAAGAAGACGGGGCAGACAGGGACCGTGCGCGCCGCCGTCGCCACGTCCACCCGTGAGCCGACGCGGCCCGCGGTCTCCTGGAAGGAACGGGGTCGCCCCTCTTCGTCGAAGGCGATGACCTCGCCGTCCAGGATGAAGCGCTCGCCGTGCAACTCCATGGCCGCGGAGGTCAGTTCGGGCAGCCGGTCGGTGATGTCGTCGAGGGTGCGGGTGTAGACCCGTACGACATCGCCGTCCCGGTGGAGCTGGACGCGGATGCCGTCGAGCTTCTCCTCCACCGCGCAGGCGCCGAGCTTGTCGACCGCCTCGGAGACCGAGGACGCGCTGTGCGCGAGCATTGGCAGGACCGGGCGGCCCACGGTGAGCCGGAAGCGGTCGAGCGCGGCGGGGCCGTCGGCGAGCAGGGCCTCGGCCACCGTCTGGAGCGAGCCGGCCAGCATCACCGCCCGCCGTACGTCCGCCGCGGGAGCGCCGGTCGCCTCCGCCAGGCCCTCCACCGCCACCGCGTCCAGGGCGCCCTGCCGCACCTCGCCGGTGATCAGACCGAGCAGGAACCGCTGCTCGTCCGCCGTGGCAGCGCCCATCAACTCGCCCACCAGCCGGGCCCGTTCGGCCTGGGAACCGGCGCCGGACACCTTGCCGAGCTCGGTGAGCAGGGCATCGACCCCGGCCACCGTCAGGGTCGGTTCGGCGGCCGGGGCGACCGGACGGCTCAGCACCTTCCAACCGACGCCGAGCCGCCCCTGCGGCAACCGTCCCGCCAGATACGGGATGACGATCGGCACGTCCGCCGCCTCGGCGTCCCGGAACAGCTCCGCCAACAGGGCGACCTTCCGGGACCGCGCCGAGGCAGCGGCGACCTCCTGGGACACACGGGCCAGCCGGCTCAGCAGCATGCAGCCCATGGTGCACCCCGGGCGGCCGGTCTACACCCGGACGGCGGTGTCCAGGTCGGACATCAGCAGCTCCCCGTTCAGGGTGGCCGCCGCCCGGTAGCCGCCGGCGGCGGCGTTCACGACCTGCTCGGCGAACCCCATCGCATTGCCCGCCGCCCACACACCGGGCACGCTCGTCAGACCGGTCGGATCGACCACCGGATACGCGCCGAACGGTGTCTCGTTCAGCTCCGCGCCCAGCCGCTGGAGCAGATCCGTCTGCGGGACGGCCCGGGGCGCCACGAACAGCACCTCACGCGCGTGCGCCGAGCCGTCCGCGAGGCGTACGCCGGTGAGCCGGTCGTCCTCGACCAGCACCTCGGCGACCGTGCCGGGCACCACCCGCACCCCGGCCGCGGCCAGCCGGCGCAGATCGTCGTCCGACAGCTCGCTCTCGTCGACCTCGTGCAGGAAGAGCGTCACGTCCTTCGACCACTGGGAGACCATCAGCGCCTGGTGCACGCTGAGCGGGCTGGTCGCGAGCACCCCGAAGGCCTGGTCGCGCACCTCCCAGCCGTGGCAGTACGGGCAGTGCAGCGCGTCCCGCCCGAACCGCTCCGCGAGCCCCGGCACCTTTGGCAGCTCGTCCTTGAGGCCGGTGGCGATCACCAGCCGCCGGGCCCGGACGCTACGCCCGCTCTCCAGGACCACGGTGAAGTCCTCGTCCTTCGTGACGTCCACCGCCCGGTCCCGGACGAGCTCCACGCCGTACCGGGCGATCTCCTCCCGCCCGATCGCCAGGAACTCGGCAGGCGGCATCCCGTCCCGGGACAGAAAGCCCTGCATATGGGCGGAGGGCGCATTGCGCGGCTCGCCCGCGTCGACGACCAGGGTGCGGCGCCGGGCGCGGCCGAGGACCAGGGCGGCGGACAGGCCGGCAGCTCCGCCGCCGATCACGATCACTTCGTATGTCTCGGTCATGCCGCCACGGTCGCTCCGCACACGCGGGATTGACAAATGTCTTTGCCGAATCTGCAATACGAGCATGAGTACCGAAGAAGTCCTGGCAGGTGTCGGACCGAGGCTGAAGCAGATGCGTAAGGAGCGGGAGGTGACCCTTGCCGCGCTGTCCGAGGCCACCGGGATCTCGGTGAGCACGCTCTCCCGCCTGGAGTCCGGGCTGCGCAAGCCCAGCCTGGAGCTGCTGCTGCCGATCGCGCAGGCCCATCAGGTGCCGCTGGACGAACTGGTCGGCGCCCCCGCGGTCGGTGACCCCCGGGTGCGGGGCGGCAAGCCGATCGAGCGCTACGGCCGTACGCACTGGCCGCTCACCCGCCAGCCCGGCGGCCTCCAGGCCTTCAAGGTGCTCGAACCCCAGCGCAGGCTGGAGCCGGAACCGCGCACGCACGAGGGCTACGAGTGGCTGTACGTGCTCTCCGGGAAGCTGCGGCTGGTGCTCGGTGAGCACGACGTGGTGCTGACTGCGGGAGAGGCCGCCGAGTTCGACACCCGGGTGCCGCACTGGTTCGGGTCGACGGGGGAGGGGCCGGTGGAGTTCCTGAGCCTGTTCGGGCCTCAGGGGGAGCGGATGCATGTGCGGGCACGGCCCAAGGGGCGTGACCGGGAGGCGTGACCCATCTGACTGTTCCCTGATCGGCAAGCGACCGCTTAGTATGCGAACCGACCCCGGTCAGAAGACGCAGTCCGTGGAGGCCCGCATGCAGGCATGGCAAGTGCACGAGAACGGCGAGCCGAGCGAGGTGATGCGGCTCCAGGAGGTGGAGCGGCCCACGCCCGGCGACGGCCAGGTCCTGCTGAAGGTGCGCGCCGCCAACATCAACTTCCCGGACGTGCTGATGTGCCGGGGCCACTACCAGGTCAGGCCGCCGCTGCCGTTCACCCCGGGGGTGGAGATCTGCGGCGAGACCGAGGACGGCCGCCGCGTCATCGCCAACCCCGCGCTGCCGTACGGCGGTTTCGCCGAGTACGCCGTGGCCGATGCGGCCGCTCTTCTGCCCGCGCCCGACTCGCTGGACGACGCAGAGGCCGCCGCGCTGCACATCGGGTACCAGACGGGCTGGTTCGGCCTGCACCGGCGGGCCGGGCTCGAAGCCGGTGAGACGCTGCTCGTCCACGCTGCCGCCGGAGGGGTCGGCAGCGCGGCCGTGCAGCTCGGCAAGGCCGCCGGCGCCACCGTCATCGGTGTCGTCGGCGGCGCCGAGAAGGCCGCGGTCGCCCGGGAACTGGGCTGTGACGTGGTGATCGACCGGCGCGGCGAGGATGTCGTGGCCGCGGTCAAGGAGGCCACCGGCGGCCGGGGCGCCGATGTGATCTACGACCCCGTGGGCGGTGAGGCGTACACCCAGTCCACCAAGGTCGTCGCCTTCGAGGGCCGGATCGCGGTTGTCGGCTTCGCCAGCGGCACGATCCCCAGCCCGGGCCTGAACCACGCGCTGGTGAAGAACTACTCGATCGTCGGCCTGCACTGGGGCCTGTACAACACCAAGAACCCCAAGCTGGTCCAGCACTGCCACGAGCAGCTCACCGAACTGGCCGCCCGGGGTGCGATCAAGCCGCTGGTGAGCGAGCGCGTGCCCCTCGCGGAGGCCGCGGCCGCCGTGCAGCGGGTCGGCGAGGGTGTCACCACCGGCCGGATCGCCGTTCTGACGGAGGGAGCAGCATGACCGACGCCGCCGAACTGCGCAGCCTCACCCAGGAGTTCCTCGCCGCGCATCCGCCCGCCACCACCGAGCGGCTGGACTTCCTCAGGGCCCGCTTCGACGCGGGACTCGCCTGGGTGCACTACCCCGAGGGTCTCGGCGGCCTGGGCGCCCCGCGCTCCCTCCAGGCCGTCGTGGACGCCGAGTTGGAGGCGGTCGGCGCCCCGGACAACGATTCGCGCCGCAACGGCATCGGGCTCGGCATGGCCGCGCCGACGATCCTCAAGTACGGCACCGAGGAGCAGAAGCAGCGCTATCTGCGGCCCCTGTGGACCGGTGAGGAGGTCTGGTGCCAGCTGTTCAGCGAGCCCGGCGCCGGCTCCGACCTCGCCGCGCTCGGCACGCGGGCCGTCCGTGAGGGCGACGGCTGGGTGGTCAACGGGCAGAAAGTGTGGACGTCCGGCGCGCACAATTCCCGCTGGGCCATCCTCATCGCCCGTACCGACCCGGACGCGCCCAAGCACGCCGGCATCACCTACTTCCTGTGCGACATGACCGACCCCGGCGTCGAGGTGCGGCCGCTGCGCCAGATCACCGGCGAGGCCGAGTTCAACGAGGTCTTCCTCACCGACGTCCGCATCCCCGACTCCTGCCGCCTCGGCGCGGTCGGCGACGGCTGGCGGGTCGCGCAGACCACGCTGAACAACGAGCGCGTCGCCATCGGCGGTATGCGGCTGCCCCGCGAGGGCGGCATGATCAGCCCGGTCTCGAAGACCTGGCGTGAGCGCCCCGAACTGCGCACCCATGAACTCCACCAGCGCCTGCTGAAGCTGTGGGTCGACGCCGAGGTCGCCCGCCTGACCGGCGAGCGTCTGCGTCAGCAGCTCGTCCAGGGCCAGCCGGGACCCGAGGGCGCCGGCATGAAGCTCGGCTTCGCCCGCCTCAACCAGGAGATCAGCGGCCTTGAGGTCGAACTCCTCGGCGAGGAGGGTCTGTTGTACGAGGACTGGACCATGCGCCGCCCCGAGCTGGTGGACTTCGTCGGCCGCGACGCCGGCTACCGCTATCTGCGCTCCAAGGGCAACAGCATCGAGGGCGGGACCAGCGAGGTCCTGCTGAACATCGTCGCCGAGCGGGTCCTCGGCCTGCCCGCCGAGCCGCGCACCGACAAGGACGTCGCCTGGAAGGACCTCGCCCGATGAGCACACAGCCCGACCTGCTGTACTCGGAGGAGGAAGAGGCGCTGCGCGCCGCCGTCCGGGACCTGCTCGCCGACCACTGCGACGCGCCCGGCGTCATCGCCCGCACCGAGTCCGACACCCCGCACGACCTGGAAGCCTGGAAGGCGCTCGCCGACGGCATGGGCCTCGCGGGCCTCCTGGTCCCCGAGGAACACGGCGGCCAGGGCGCCACGCACCGCGAAGCCGCCGTGGTCCTGGAGGAGTTGGGCCGCGCGGTAGCCCCCGTGCCCTACCTCACCAGCGCGGTGGTCGCCACCGAGGCACTGCTGGCCTGCGACGCCTTCGACCTCCTCGCCGACCTCGCCACCGGCCGCCGCATCGGCGCCCTCGCCGTCGCCCTGAACGTGGCCACGGGCGGCGCCTTCAAGGTCGTACGCCATGAAGGCGGCTCTCTGCACGGGGAGTTGACCGGCGTCGCGGACGCGGCCGTCGCCGATGTGCTGCTCGTGCCCGCGGACGACGGCGGACTGTACGCCGTGGACGCCGACGCCGTGACCGTCACTCCGCAGGTGTCCCTGGACCTGACCCGGCCGGTGGCGACGGTGACCCTGAACGGCGCTTCCGGCCGACTGCTGGGTGACGCCGAGCCTGCCGTACGGCGGGCCCTGCTCGCCGGTGCCGGGCTGCTCGCCTCCGAGCAACTCGGTCTCGCCGACTGGACGTTGACCGAGACGGTCCGCTATCTGAAGGAGCGCAAGCAGTTCAACCGGCCCGTCGGCGGCTTCCAGGCGCTCAAGCACCGGCTCGCCCAGCTGTGGCTGGAGGTCGTCAACCTGCGTGCCGCCGCCCGGAACGCCGCCGACGCGCTGGCGACCGGCACGGACGCCGAAGTGGCGGTCGCCGTCGCCCAGGCGTACGCGGCGTCCGTCGCCGTCCATGCCGCCGAGGAGGCGCTGCAACTGCACGGCGGCATCGGGATGACCTGGGAGCATCCCGTCCATCTGTATCTGAAGCGGGCCAAGGCGGACTCGATCGCGTACGGCACGGCGGGCGCCCACCGGGCGGCGCTGGCCGAACTGGTCGACCTCCGGGCCCCCTGACGTACACCGGAGTTCACCAGGAAAAGCCCGCCCTGCCTGGGGCGGGCTTTTTCGTGCGGCTCGGCGGAAGGAGTGAACGGGTGACGGCAGTCCGGCCAACTCCTGGCATGTACAGGTTCCTTGAGGGCCGGACCGCCTCATACTCCCTGTGGTTCAGATCGGCCCACAGGGAGGCAGAACATGGCGCTCATCACTCGTCGCAGAGCCCTCACCACGGTCGGCGCCGCACTCGCGGGCGTCCTCGCCCCGCCCGTCGGCAGCGCGTTCGCCACCGAACAAAAGCACCGTCCCCGCCCGTTGTGGCGCGCCCACGCCCACAACGACTACGAGCACCCGCGCCCCCTCCTCGACGCCCTCGACCACCGCTTCGGCAGCCTGGAGGCCGACATCTTCCTCGTCGGCGACCAACTCCTGGTCGCCCACGACCCCGAGGACCTCGACCCCGCGCGCACCCTGGAGTCCCTCTACCTCGACCCGCTCGCCGCCCGCGTCAAGGCCAACCACGGCTCCGTGTACCGCGGTTACCGCAGGCCGCTCCAGCTGCTCATCGACATCAAGACCGAGGGCTCATCGACGTACCTCGAACTCGACCGGCACCTCAAGCGCTACAAGCACCTGTTCACCACCTACGCCCACGGCCGTGTCTTCCCGGGCCCGGTGACCGCCGTGATCTCCGGCGACCGCGCCGCCCGCGTCCCGATGCAGGCGCAGACCGTGCGCCGCGCCTTCTACGACGGCCGGCTCGCCGACCTCGGCAGCGCGGCCCCCGCCTCCTTCATCCCGCTGATCAGCGACAACTGGACGAACCACTTCAGCTGGCGGGGCGCCGGCGCCTTCCCCGACGCCGAGCGGCAGAAGCTCACGACGATCATGCAGGCGGCGCACTCCCGCGGGCAGCGGGTGCGGTTCTGGGCCACCCCGGACCTCCCGGGCCCGGAGCGCGACGCGCTGTGGACCGAACTCGTCGCCGCCGACGTCGACCACCTCAACACCGACGACCTGGCCGGCCTGCAAGCCTTCCTGGAGGCGAACGACCGGGCGTGACACCACACGTTCGGCGGACAGGTCAGCCGCCCGGACGAACCCTCCGCTACGCCACACTTACGGCCGAACGCCGTGAACCGGACGTGACGGCGTGGCGGAGGAGGTTGACGATGGCGATTTCCATCTCTGTGGTGCTGCTGCTCCTGATCCTTGCGGTGATCTTCCTGCGCAACGGCGGGTTGAAGATCTCCCACGCCCTGGTGTGCATGCTGCTCGGCTTCTACCTGGCCAGCACGAGCATCGCGCCCACCATCCAGAGCGGCCTCACGGCCACCGCCGACATCGTCAGCAGTCTGAGACCGTGAGGCCGTCGTGGTGCCGCGTCATGGGGTGGTGAAGACCCCGATTCCGTTGGGGACGGGGCGTTCCACCCCGCCCGAGGGGTGATTGCGGACCGTGACCGCCGAGGCCCCCGGAGCGCGGGCGACCAGGGTCGAGGACCCGCCACCGTCCAGGCTGAAGGCGTCTGCCGCACCCAACGTCCGCATGGTGGCCGCGATTTCGGCGATGGTCAGACCGCGGTAGGCCGATCCGCCGTCCAGCGAGAACAGCAGCACCTGCTTCCCCTCGCCCCCGATGCCGACGGCGCTGCGCACCGCCGAGGTGTTGTTGTCCAGGCCTGCCAGCGGCTGTCCGCCGACGAGCACCGGATACCCGCCGACCGCGAACCGGTACGCGACCTGTGAGGCGGCCACCACCAGCCGGTGCCGCACCTTCACCGGCTGACCGATGACGAACTTCCGCAGCTCCTGCGCCCCCGCCTCCCGGCCCACCAGCACGGTGGTCCCGGGTTCGATGACACCGCCGCCCGGGCTGTCGGCCGTCGACACCACCCGGCCGCCCCGGATCGTCACCTCATGGGTGTCCCCGCTGCACGGCGCGGCCCGGTCGGTGTCGGTGCCGCAGGTCGCGCGCACCCGGGAGACGACACCCCACTCGGAGGTGAACGCGCCTATGGAGTTCACCGGCAGCGCGTACTGGTTGAGCCCGCCGAGCTTCAGACTCCCGGTCGCCGTGCGGATCGAGCCGTCCAGCGCCATGTCGTCCAGCCGGGCCCGGCGGTCCACGCCCATGCCGATGACGTCCTCGGTGGAGGTGCCGGGCGGCAGCGCGGGCCCGAAACGCTGACCGTTCGGCACGGCCGCCTTGAGCGTACGGCCGCTCGCCACGGCCGGACCCACGCTCGCGCCGGTCGCCTCGACGCCCGGGTGCTGGGTCTCGGTGATGTTGAAGAAGTCGCCGTTCACCCCGGCGACGGCGCCCTGGGCGTCGGCCAGCCGGGAGACGGGCGCCCGCGCGGCCACCTTGCCCGGATACAGCAGGTCCAGGGTGACGTGCGGGTCGGTCAGGTCGACGCGCAGCAGATGGCCGTGCGCGGTGCCTCGGGCGCCTTGGATGTCGAACTGCTCGTAGACGACACCGGGGGCGATCCTGGTGCCGCCGGGAAGGCCGCTGGCCGGTGCCGCCCCCACCAGGGCGGTACCGGCCAGCGCGCCGAGTGCGGTGAGAAAGGTCAGTGCCGTTCTGCCTGCCGTGAACCGTTTCTGACGTAATGTCACAGTCCCCCCTGAGGGCTCGTCAACTGTCCCAGGACTCAGGGGAAGTGCATCAGATGGAGGCGGACGGCGGGGTGGCTATGCGCCGACGATGCGAGAACGGGTGAGGAAACGCACCCCCTCGGGTGCCTCCAGCGAGAAACCGCTGCCCCGGCCCTCGACGACGTCGACGATCAGCCGGGTGTGGCTCCACGCCGCGTACTGGCTGCGGGACATCCAGAAACTGACGGGCTCATCGACGCCGTCCACGTACAGCTCCGCGAGCAGCACGTCCGAGCCGCCGGTGCGGAACTCGCCCTTCAGGTAGCACATGGGCGCGCTGCCGTCGCAGCAGCCGCCGGACTGGTGGAACATCAGCGGGCCGTGCGCCGCGTGCAGCCGCCGCACCAGATCGGCCGCCGCGGGCGTGAGTTCGACGCGCGGGATCTCCTCGTACATGCCAACCATCCCCAGGGGAACCGGATCCGGGTCACGGACGGGCCAGGACACCACACCGGAGGTTGCGAGAGGGTTGCACTACGGCTGTGCGTACGGGGTGAAGTGGGCCGGTGTGTGGTCGACCGGCAGACCGGGGCGCCAGGCGGTGAGGGCCTGGGCGCTGCACACGAACAGCTCCTGCGGCAGCCGGTCCAGCGGATACCAGCGCCAGTCGCCGACCTTCTCGTCGGGCTGGTCGGCCGGCTCTCCGCGCCAGGCGGTGACCCGGGCGGCGACGGTGACCCGTACGACCCCGTCGACCTGGTCCAGGAGCGTGCCGAGGAGGCGTACGTCCGTCGGGCGGGCGGTCAGTCCGGTCTCCTCGGCCAGTTCGCGCACGACCGTCTCCTGGAACGACTCGCCGGGTTCCACCATGCCGCCCGGCAGCTCCCAGGTGCCGTGCCGGTGACGGCCGAGGAGCAGACCCCGGGGGCCGTGCAGGATCGCGCCGACACCGAGGGCCGTCTGGGGAACCGGCGGGAGGGGAGTGCGGGGTCGCGAGGAGACGCGGTGCGGGGGTGTCATCGGGCTCCTGACATGTGGAGGGGCAGAGCTTGTGGCAGATGGATCCTCCAACGAGACAGGTGACCTCTTCCAGCGCCCCAGCACGTGGGCCGTTCCCTTGACAGGAGGTCGGCAGTCGGGCTTTCTTAGATCAGTTGCGCATAGCGATACTGTTGTGCAGTTCGCAACACCGGGCTTCTGATTCCCTACACCGCGGAGTAGTGCTACAGATGACTCGCAAGCCACCTGCCGAGGACCCCGGCGACACGCGTCTGCGGGTCGGCCCGCCGAAGGAGTACGCCGCCGGTCTTCCCGCGGTCACCTCCTCGCTGCGGCACGCCGGCGAACAGATGGGGGCCCGCCGGGGCCTGCTCACACTGCTCCGGGTCAATCAGCAGGAGGGCTTCGACTGTCCCGGCTGCGCCTGGCCCGAGCCCGACCACCGGCACCGGGCGGAGTTCTGCGAGAACGGTGCCAAGGCCGTGGCCGAGGAGGCCACCGTACGGCGGGTCACCCCGGACTTCTTCGCCGAGCACACCCTGGAGGATCTGCTCCCCCGCAGCGATTACTGGCTCGGGCAGCAGGGACGCCTCACCCACCCCATGTACCGCCCGGCCGGCGCCGACCGCTACCGGCCGATCTCCTGGGACGACGCGTTCGCCGTGATCGCCCGCGAACTCGCCGCGCTCGACCACCCGGACCAGGCCGCCTTCTACACCTCCGGACGGGCGAGCAACGAGGCCGCGTTCCTCTACCAGCTCTTCGTCCGCGGCCTGGGCACCAACAACCTGCCGGACTGCTCCAACATGTGCCATGAGTCCAGCGGTTCGGCGCTGGTGGAGACCATCGGCATCGGCAAGGGCAGCGTCAGCCTGGAGGATCTCTACGAGGCCGACCTCATCCTCGTGGTCGGCCAGAACCCCGGCACCAACCACCCCCGCATGCTCTCCGCGCTGGAGAAGGCCAAGCGGCGGGGTGCTCGCGTCATCGCCGTCAACCCGCTGCCCGAGGCCGGGCTGCTGCGGTTCAAGAACCCGCAGAAGCCCTCCGGCGTCATCGGCGGCGGTACGCGGCTGGCGGACCAGTTCCTGCAGATCAGGCTGGGCGGCGACCAGGCCCTCTTCCAGGCCTTCAACCGCCTGCTGCTGGAGGCCGAGGACGAGACCCCCGGCACCCTGGACACCTCCTTCATCGAGCGCTGCACGCACGGCTTCGAGGAGTTCGCCGAGCACGCCCGCAAGGCGTCGTGGGACGAGATCCTGGCGGCCACCGGCCTGTCCGAAGAGGAGATCCGGGAAGCCTTCCGCCAGGTGCTCGCCGCCGAGAAGATCGTCGTCTGCTGGGCGATGGGACTCACCCAGCACAAACACTCCGTGCCCACCATCCGGGACGTCGTCAACTTCCTTCTGCTGCGTGGCAACATCGGCCGCCCGGGAGCCGGCCTCTGCCCGGTGCGCGGCCATTCCAACGTGCAGGGCGACCGCACGATGGGCATCTACGAGAAGCCGGACGGCGCGTTCCTGGACCGGCTCGGCGCCGAGTTCGCCTTCACGCCCCCGCGCCATCACGGGCACGACGCGGTCGACAGCATCCGCGCCATGCGCGACGGCGAAGTCAAGGTCTTCGTCGCGCTGGGCGGCAACTTCGTCGCCGCGGCCCCCGACACCGAGCTGACCGAGCAGGCGTTGCTCAGGTGCCGGCTCACCGTCCAGATCTCCACCAAGCTCAACCGCTCCCATGTCATCGCCGGGGAGCAGGCCCTCATCCTCCCCTGCCTCGGCCGCACCGAGGCCGATCTGCGGCCGAGCGGGCCCCAACTGGTCACGGTGGAGGACTCCATGGGTATGGTGCACCTCTCGCGGGGACGGCTCACGCCGGCGTCCGAGCACCTGCTGAGCGAGGTCGCGATCATCTGCCGGATGGCCTGGGCCACCCTCGGCGAAACCGGCCCGCAAGCTCCCTGGGACGACTTCGAGTCGGACTACGACCGCGTCCGCGACCGCATCGAACGCGTGATCCCCGGCTTCGAGGACTTCAACGCCCGCGTACGGCAGCCGGGCGGCTTCGCCCTGCCCCACCCGCCCCGCGACGAACGCCGGTTCACGACGGCCACCGGTCTGGCCAACTTCACCGTCAACCCGCTGGAGAGTCCCAAGGTCCCGCCGGGCCGGCTGCTGCTGCAGACACTGCGCTCCCACGACCAGTACAACACCACCATCTACGGCCTGGACGACCGTTACCGCGGGATCCACCAGGGACGCCGGGTGCTCTTCCTGCACCCCGACGACCTGACCGAGCGGGGCCTTTCCGAAGGGGACACGGTCGACATCGTCAGCGAGTACGAGGACGGCGTGGAGCGCCGGGCGCCGGCCTTCCGGGTCGTGCCGTACCCGACACCACGGGGCTGCTGCGCCGCCTACTTCCCCGAGACCAACGTCCTGGTGCCGCTGGACTCCACGGCCGCCGTCAGCAACACGCCCACGTCGAAGTCCGTCGTCGTCCGGCTGGAACCGGCCTGACCCGCAGGGAGGTGAGCTCGATGCGCGCAAGGGCATACGACCTCGCCCCGCTGGCCCGCTTCGGCGGTCTCCTCGCCACCGACCTCCGGGATGTGACCGACGATCCCGCGGCCCTGGACTCCTCGGGCTTCTGGGCCGTGGTCGCCGACTTCGAGGGGCGCCTGGTCTGCGCGCGCTTCGGGGACGTACGCCGTGCGCCCGTGCCCGCCCCCGAGCCCGGCGCGTGGCACGGCCCGGCCCCGGACGCCTGGACGTCGTCCCTCGACCGGGCCGCCTACCTGGCCGGCGTCCGGCGCATCCGCGAACACATCGCGGCCGGGGAGGTGTACCAGGCCAACCTGTGCCGGGTGCTGTCCGCAGCGCTGCCCGACCCGGAGCGCGCCGACGTCGACGCCCTCACCGCCTTGCTGGCGCGCGGCAATCCGGCGCCGTACGCGGGCACGGTGCGCCTCCCGGCACACGGCGTGGAGATCGCCACGGCCTCGCCCGAGCTCTTCCTGCGCCGTGCCGGCCGTACGGTGGAGTCCGGCCCCATCAAGGGCACCGGCCGGACCGCCGCGGACCTTCTGGAGAAGGACCACGCCGAGAACGTCATGATCGTGGACCTTGTCCGCAACGACCTGGGACGCGTTTGCGCCACCGGCTCCGTGACCGTCCCCGACCTGTGCGCAGTGGAGGAACACCCCGGTCTGGTGCACCTGGTGTCCACCGTGCGGGGCGCGCTCGCCGAACGCGCCGGATGGCCGCAACTGCTCGCCGCGGCCTTCCCGCCCGGGTCCGTCACCGGCGCCCCCAAGTCCAGCGCGATGCGCATCATCACGGCGCTGGAGACCGCGCCCCGCGGCCCGTACTGCGGTGGCGTCGGCTGGGTCGACGCCGACCGCGGCACGGGTGAACTCGCGGTCGGCATCCGCACCTTCTGGATCGACCGCACCGCACCCGTCGGCCCGGTGCTGCGCTTCGGTACGGGGGCCGGGATCACCTGGGACTCCGACCCCGGGCGTGAGTGGGCCGAGACGCAGCTGAAGGCGCGGCGACTGCTGACGGTGGCGTCCGGTGTGGACCGCAGCCGCCCCTCGGCGCCCTCCCGAGCAGGCCGGTGACGGTTTCGATCGCAACCGCGTCGCGATGTTGACCGCTCCATCGCTCCCCGTGTCGGTCTCCCATCCGATCCGGTGTGCCTGCCGGTCACGGTCGTGGTCGCCGACGCGTTCCCAACGAAAGGACCAGCCGATGAACGAAAGCCGCGAAAGGAGCGGGAGCCGAAGCCCTCCCGTCGGGACGGATCCGTCCGAACGTCCCGAGGCGCGCGGTGGTCCCCGGACCGACCTGGTCGTCTTCGGTGTCGCCGCGGTCCTCACCCTCGCCCTCGTCGTGTGGGGAGCCACAGCGACCGACACCCTGGAGAGCGTGTCCGGGAAGCTGCTGGACGGGACCATTCGCAACGGCGGCTGGGCCTTCGTCCTCGCCGCCTCGGGCTTCGTCGTCTTCGCCCTCTGGCTGGCGATGAGCAAGTACGGGCCATGGAGACCGCCATGGCCACCACCCTCTTCCACTGGACGCTGCACCCGTGGGCGATGTACGCGGTGGTGGGTCTGGCCATCGCCTACAGCACCTTCCGGCGCGGACGCCGGCAGTTGATCAGCGCCGTGTTCACCCCGCTGATCGGCGAGAAGCGGGCGAACGGCTGGGGCGGCAGGGTCATCGACATCCTCGCCATCTTCGCCACCCTCTTCGGCTCCGCGGCCTCCCTGGGTCTCGGCGCCCTGCAGATCGGCAGCGGCTTCACCGGACTGGGCTGGCTGGGATCCGTCGGCACCGGCCTGCTGGTCGCCGTGATCGCGGTGCTGACCGTGGCGTTCGTCGCCTCGGCGGTGTCCGGGATCGCCAAGGGCATCCAGTGGCTGTCCAACATCAACATGGTGCTGGCGGTGACCCTGGCGGTCTTCGTGTTCCTCGTCGGGCCGACCATCTTCATCCTCGACCTGCTGCCCACCTCCATCGGCGCCTTCCTCGGCGACCTGACCCAGATGGCCGGGCGTACCGAGGCGTCGAGCGGTGCGGGTGTCGCCGACTGGCTGGCCGGCTGGACGGTCTTCTACTGGCCTGGTGGATCTCCTGGACGCCCTTCGTCGGCATGTTCATCGCGCGCATCAGCCGCGGCCGGACCATCCGGCAGTTCGTCGGCGGAGTCATCCTGGTGCCCGGCACCGTCAGCCTGCTGTGGTTCGCCGTCTTCGGCGGCTCGGCGACGCACCTGCAGGACGAGAAGCGTCTCAGCGACGCCTCGACGGCCCAGGGCCAGCTCTTCGACGTGCTCCAGCAGTACCCGATCGCCACGGTGTCCAGCGTGGTGGTGATGATCCTCGTCGGGATCTTCTTCGTCTCCGGCGCCGACGCCGCCTCGATCGTCATGGGCACGCTCTCGCAGCGCGGATCCCTGGAACCGACCCGGGGCATCGTCGTCTTCTGGGGCGTACTGACCGGTGCGGTCGCCGCGATCATGCTGCTCATCGGCGGCGGCAAGGGAGACGCGCTCACCGGACTGCAGAACCTCACCATCCTCGCCGCGGCACCGTTCACCCTGGTGATGGTCGGACTGTGTGTCGCGCTCACCCGCGATCTGCGCCAGGACCCGCTCATCATCCGCGGGCGCAAGGGCAAGGAAGCCATCGAATCGGCCGTCATCGCCGGCCACGAGAAGTACGACGGCGACTTCGAACTCCGCATCGGTCCCTGCGCGCCCACCGACGGCACGGAGTTCGCGCAGTCCACGGAATCCGCCCAACCCGCGCAGCCCACCTCCTCCGCTCACTGAGAGCGGCGGCACCCGCGCCCGGCGGGGTCGTGGAACCGCCCTGTGCGGCCACGGCCCCACCGGGCGTTTCGCGCTGCTGGGCCACGATTCCTACCGGCTGAGGGAACCCTCGTCCCGCTGCTTGACCCCTGGTCGGCGCTCAACGATGCTGTGTTGCGACACGTGAGATGTGTGCCGTAATGAGCAACATCGATTCAAGTCTCGAACCAGCCGAGGAGTGGCCATGACGCACCAGGTCCGTGCTGTAGTCGCGCGGGGCAAGGGCGCCCCCGTCAGCCTGGAAACGATCATCGTGCCCGACCCGGGTCCGGGTGAGGCGCTGGTGAAGATCGAGGCCTGCGGGGTCTGCCACACCGATCTGCACTATCGCGAGGGCGGCATCAACGACGACTTCCCGTTCCTGCTGGGCCACGAGGCCGCGGGTGTCGTGGAGTCGGTGGGGGAGGGGGTCACCGATGTCGCGCCCGGCGACTTCGTGATCCTCAACTGGCGTGCGGTGTGCGGCCAGTGCCGTGCCTGTCAGCGCGGGGAGTCCTGGTACTGCTTCAACACCCACAATGCCAAGCAGAAGATGACCTTGCTGGATGGCACCGAGTTGTCGCCGGCCCTGGGCATCGGCGCCTTCGCGGAGAAGACGCTGGTCGCCGCCGGGCAGTGCACCAAGGTCGACCCGACCGCTTCGGCGGCCGCCGCCGGTCTGCTGGGGTGCGGCGTGATGGCGGGCATCGGCGCCGCCATCAACACCGGGAACGTCGGCCGGGGCGACTCGGTCGCCGTCATCGGCTGCGGCGGTGTCGGGGCCGCGGCGATCGCCGGGGCGAACCTCGCGGGCGCGGCGAAGGTCATCGCGGTCGACATCGACGACCGCAAGCTGGAGACGGCCTCGAAGCTGGGCGCGACCCACACCGTCAACTCCAAGGACGCCGACGCCGTCGAGGCGATCCGCGAGCTGACCGGCGGCTTCGGCGCCGACGTCGTCATCGAGGCGGTCGGCCGCCCGGAGACGTACAAGCAGGCCTTCTACGCCCGCGACCTCGCCGGCACCGTCGTTCTCGTCGGCGTCCCCACCCCGGAGATGAAGCTCGAACTGCCGCTGTTGGACGTCTTCGGACGCGGCGGCGCGCTGAAGTCCTCCTGGTACGGCGACTGTCTGCCCTCCCGTGACTTCCCGATGCTCATCGACCTCTACCTCCAGGGCCGCCTGGACCTGGACGCCTTCGTCACCGAGACCATCCAGCTCGACGAGGTCGAGAAGGCCTTCGAGCGGATGCACCACGGCGACGTCCTGCGCTCGGTGGTGGTCCTCTGATGGCCGCCCGCATCGAACACCTCGTCACCTCAGGCACGTTCTCGCTGGACGGCGGCACCTGGGACGTCGACAACAACGTGTGGATCGTCGGCGACGACACCGAGGCGATCGTCATCGACGCCGCGCACGACGCCGAGGCCATCCTCCAGGCCGTCGGCGGGCGCAGTCTGCGGGCCATCGTGTGCACGCACGCGCACAACGACCACATCGACGCCGCGCCCGAACTCGCGGCGCGCACCGGCGCCCCGGTCCTCCTCCACCCGGACGACCTGCCGCTGTGGAAGCAGACCCACCCCGACCGGGCGCCGGACGCCGAACTGACCGACGGCCAGGGCCTCATGGTGGCCGGCATCGAGCTGACGGTGCTGCACACGCCGGGCCATGCCCCCGGGGCGGTCTGCCTGTACGCACCGGCCCTGAAGGCGCTCTTCAGCGGCGACACCCTGTTCTCCGGCGGTCCGGGGGCGACAGGAAGGTCGTACAGCCATTTCCCGACCATCATCGACTCGATCCGGGACCGGCTGCTGACGCTGCCGGGAGACACCGTCGTGCACACCGGACACGGAGACACGACCACCCTCGCCGCCGAGGCCCCGCACCTCCAGGAGTGGATCGACCGCGGCTTCTGACGCCCACCGGCGACGCAGAGAGCCTGCGAACACGCCCGCCCTCGGCTCGCGGCCACCGCGAGCCGATGCGGCGGGCTGCTGTTGTTCTATATGAGTTGCGTTTTCTATGGCGCAACGAAATCAGCGACCCAGAGTGCCCTCTGAATGCCTTGACAAGGGTTCGGGGCGACCTCAGACTGATGTTGCGCTTACCGCAATCCGTTTCGTTATACGCACCGAGGTGTCATGATGATTCCCGCGTGCCGTCTCGAGGACCTTCCGCGAGGCGAGGCCCACCGGCTCGACATCGATCCGCCGGTTTCGGTGTTCCACACCGACGACGGCGAGCTCTTCGCCATCGACGACACCTGCACCCACCAGGACGCGTCGCTCGCCGACGGCTGGCTGGAGGGCCCCGAGGTGGAATGCCCGCTGCATGCTTCCAAGTTCGACCTGAGGACCGGCGCGGTCGACGCCCCGCCGGCCAAGCTCCCGGTCCGGACGCACGAGGTCGTCGTCGAGGACGGCATGATCTATGTCCGTCTGTCCACCGAGGCGCCCAACCTGCCGCCCTGCATCTCAGCCCGGCTCGCCGGGGGTCCCGCGTGAGGACCGTCGCCGTGGTCGGCGCCTCGCTGGCCGGACTGTCGGCGGCGCGCTCACTGCGCAAGCAGGGCTACGACGGCCGGCTGGTCGTCATCGGGGATGAACTCCACCGCCCGTACGACAGGCCCCCGCTGTCCAAGGAGTTCCTGGCCGGCACGCTCGGCGAGGCCGAACTCGCCCTGGAGACCGACGACGAGGACCTTCGGGCGGAGTGGCTGCTCGGCGTCCGCGCCAGCGGACTCGACCACGCGGCACGCACGCTGCGGCTCGCCGACGGACGGCAGGTGCAGGCCGACGGCGTCGTCATCGCGACGGGCGCCGCTGCACGCACGCTGCCCGGCTCCGAGGGCCTGGCCGGAGTGCACACCCTGCGCACCCTGGACGACGCCCGCGCCCTGCGCGACGAACTGGCCCGCGGCGGACGCCTGGTGGTGATCGGCGGAGGCTTCATCGGAGCCGAGGTCGCCTCCACCGCGTACGCCCTCGGACTCGACGTGACGGTCGTCGAGGCCGCCCCGACACCGCTCGCCGGACCGCTCGGCGAGACCATGGGCGCCGTCGTCTCCGCTCTCCACGCCGATCACGGCGTACGGCTGGAGTGCGGCGTGGGCGTCAAGGGGCTGAGCGGGGAGACCCGTGTCGACGCCGTCCTGCTGGAGGACGGCCGCAGCATCCCCGCCGACATCGTCGTGGTCGGGGTGGGCGCACGCCCGAACGTCGAGTGGCTGGAAGGTTCCGGCATCGCTCTCGAGAACGGCGTCAAGTGCGGCGCCGACGGCCGCACCAGCCTGGCCGGCGTCGTCGCGGTTGGTGACTGCGCCAACTGGTACGACCCGCGCGCGGGTTTCCACCGTCGCGTCGAGCACTGGACCGGCGCGCGGGAGCGGCCCGACGCCGCGATCGCCACGCTGCTGGCGGGCGGTGCGGTGGAACCAGGTGTGCCCCGGCCGCCGTACTTCTGGTCCGACCAGTACGGCGTGAAGATCCAGTTCGCCGGCCATGCGGCCGGGGCGGACAGCGTGACCATCGAGGCAGGCGCCGCGGACGACTGCGACGTCCTGGCCGTCTACCGGCGGGCCGGGGACCCGGTAGCCGTGCTCGGGATGAACCAGCCGCGGCTGTTCATGCGCTGGCGCAAGCAACTCGCCGCCACCGCGTCCTGATCACCGCCCGCATCCTGCCACCTCACATCTTGACACTGCCCCAGCGGCACCCCATGCTGCGGTTGCATATAGCACGCAGCGTTGCTCCATACACAACGCCGTCCGGAGTCGCTCTTCCCGGCGCGTGAATGACCCCTCCACGACGTTCTCCCGAGGAGTGCACCGTGACCTCGACCAGCCTGCCGGACAGCCTGATCGCCACCCTCCCCGGCTCCTCCTACACGGACCCGGAGTTCTTCGCCCAGGAGCAGGAACACATATTCGAGAACATGTGGTTCTGCGTCGCGCGGGCCTCCGAGCTGGCCAAGCCCGGCGCCTTTCGCACCGTCGACGTGGGCCGCGAGAGCATCCTCGTCACCCGGGCGAGGGACAACAGCATCCGCGCGTACTTCAACGTGTGCCGGCACCGCGGGGCCAAGCTCTGCACCGAGGAGACCGGCGAGGTCAAGCGGGCCTTCCAATGCCCGTACCACGCCTGGACGTACGACCTGAACGGCAAGCTCGTCGCCGCGCCCAACCTCACCAAGATGCCCGACGTGGGCCGGACCGAGTACGGCCTGGTGAGCGTGGCCGTGCGTGAATGGCTCGGCTATGTCTGGGTCTGCCTCGCGGAGAACCCGCCCTCCTTCGACGAGGACGTCATCGGTGAGGTCGTCGCCCGCCTCGGCGACGTCGAGTCGATCGAGCACTACGACATCGACAACCTCTCCGTCGGCAAGCGGATCGTCTACGACGTGAAGGCCAACTGGAAGCTCATCATCGAGAACTTCATGGAGTGCTACCACTGCGCCACGATCCACCCCGAACTCACGGAGGTGCTCCCGGAGTTCGCTGACGGTTACGCCGCCCAGTACTACGTCGGCCACGGTGCCGAGTTCGGCGACGAGGTCCAGGGCTTCACCGTCGACGGCTCCGAAGGGCTGGACCGCATTCCCGGGGTGGCGGACGACCAGGACCGCCGCTACTACGCGATCACCGTCAAGCCCCAGGTGTTCATCAATCTCGTGCCCGACCACGTGATCTTTCACCGGATGTACCCGGTCTCCGTGGACCGCACGATCGTCGAGTGCGACTGGCTGTACCTCCCGCACGTCGTCGAGAGCGGCAAGGACGTCAGCCGGTCCGTGGAACTCTTCCACCGCGTCAACCAGCAGGACTTCGACGCCTGCGAGCGCACGCAGCCCGGAATGAGCTCCCGGATGTACGCCAAGGGTGGCGTGCTGGTGCCCAGCGAGCACCACATCGGCGCGTTCCACGACTGGGTGAACGAGCGCCTGGGCATCCCTCAGGCCTGACTCAGCCCAGGTAGCCCATCCGGTGGCTGATCTCCTCGGCGCCCTTGAGGAGCACCGGGGAGAGCTCGTGCAGGCGCTCCTCGGTGAACCGGTATCCGGGCCCGGAGGCGCTGAGCGCCGCGATGACCTCGCCGTCCCGGTTACGGACCGGGGCGGCCATCGCGTGCAGACCGACCTCCAACTCCTCCAGGGTGAAGGCGTAGCCCCGCTCCCGCGCCTCGGTGAGGTTCTTCTCCAGCTTGGTCTTCGCGGTGATGGTGTGCGGGGTGACCTTCTTCATACCTGCCGCGGAGAGCAGCGCGGCGCGCTCCTTGGTGGGAAGGTACGCCAGCAGGATCTTGCCGCTGGAGGTGGCGTGCAGGGGAGTCAGCTGACCGACCCAGTTGTGCGCGGTGATGGCTCCCGGGCCGCGCACCTGGTACAGGTTGATCGCGTAGTGCTCCTGCATCACGGCGATGTTGACGGTCTCGCCGATCTCCTCCGCGAGGCGCTCGCAGACCGGACGGCCCTGCTGGGTGATGTCGATACGGCCCGTGACCGCGCCGGCCAGCCGAACGATGCCGAAGCCGAGCCGGTACTTGCCGCGCTCACCGGCCTGCTCCACCAGACCGCGCGCCTCCAGGGCGCCGAGCAGCCGGAAGGCGGTCGACTTGTGGACGTCGATCTCACCCGCGACCTCACTGACGCCCGCCTCGCCACGCTGGGCGAGGATCTCCAGGACGCTGATGGCGCGGTCCACCGACTGCACGCCGCCGGCATGTGAATTCGACGTTTCTGTGTCAGGGCTGTAGTTGCTCACAGTGAAACTATACGCGTAGTAAACAACGCCACTGCAAGTAACGCGAGGGAAATCAAGATCCTGAAGTTGCGCTGTTCGCAACCTGGTGCGTATAACGCGACCGGGTTTAGCATGCCTCGCATATCTACAGCGCGAGCGAGACGAGGCATCATGGCTCCTGTGCAGTACGACTTCGTCATCGTCGGTGGCGGTTCGGCCGGCAGTGCACTGGCGAACCGGCTTTCCGCGGACCCGGCCAACCGGGTGCTGGTCCTGGAGGCGGGGCGGTCGGACTATCCGTGGGATGTCTTCATCCACATGCCCGCGGCGCTGACCTACCCCATCGGCAGCCGGTTCTACGACTGGAAGTACGAGTCCGAGCCCGAGCCCCACATGGGCGGCCGGCGCGTCTACCACGCGCGCGGCAAGGTGCTGGGCGGTTCCAGCAGCATCAACGGCATGATCTTCCAGCGCGGCAACCCCATGGACTACGAGCGCTGGGCCGCCGACCCCGGTATGGAGGCCTGGGACTACGCGCACTGTCTGCCGTACTTCCGGCGGATGGAGAACTGTCTGGCGGCCGACCCCGACGACGAGTTCCGCGGCCATGACGGCCCGCTCGTGCTCGAACGCGGTCCGGCCACCAACCCCCTCTTCGGCGCCTTCCTCAAGGCCACCCAGGAGGCGGGCTACGCGCCCACCGACGACGTCAACGGCTATCGGCAGGAAGGTTTCGCCCAGTTCGACCGAAATGTCCATCGTGGACGTCGGCTGTCGGCCTCGAAGGCGTACCTCAAGCCCGCGATGAAGCGGCCGAACCTCACCGTCAGGACCCGCGCCCTCGTCACCCGCGTCCTCTTCGAGGGCAAGCGCGCCGTCGGCGTCGAGTTCCAGCGCGGCAAGGGCGCCCTGCAGCAGGTCCGCGCCAAAGAGGTCATCCTGTGCGGCGGCGCGATCAACTCCCCGCAGCTGCTTCAGCTCTCCGGCGTCGGCAACGCCGAGGAACTGCGCGCGCTCGGCATCGACGTCGTCCACGACCTCCCCGGCGTCGGCGAGAACATGCAGGACCACCTGGAGGTGTACATCCAGTACGCCTGCAAGCAACCCGTCTCCATGCAGCCGTACCTGGCGAAGTGGCGCGCTCCGTTCATCGGCCTGCAGTGGCTGTTCAGGAAGGGCCCGGCCGCGACCAACCACTTCGAGGCCGGTGGCTTCGCCCGCAGCAACGAGGACGTGGACTACCCCAACCTGATGTTCCACTTCCTGCCCATCGCGGTCCGCTACGACGGCTCCGTGCCCGCGGGCGGACACGGCTACCAGGTGCACGTCGGCCCCATGTACTCCGACGCCATCGGCTCCGTGAAGATCAAGAGCAGGGACCCGCGCGAGCACCCCGCGCTGCGCTTCAACTACCTCTCCACCGAGCAGGACCGCCGCGAGTGGGTCGAGGCCATCCGCGTCGCGCGCAAGCTCCTCAACCAGCCCGCGCTCGCCCCCTACAACAACGGCGAGGTCTCGCCCGGCCCGTCCGTGGAGACGGACGAGGAGATCCTCGCCTGGGTCGCCAAGGACGGCGAGACCGCCCTGCACCCGTCCTGCACCTGCAAGATGGGCACCGACGAGATGTCCGTCGTCGACCCCACCAGCATGCGGGTGCACGGCGTGGAGGGCCTGCGCGTGGTCGACGCGTCGGTGATGCCGTACGTCACCAACGGCAACATCTACGCCCCGGTGATGATGGTCGCCGAGAAAGCCGCCGACCTCATCCTCGGCAAGGAGCCGCTGGCGCCGTCGAAGGCCGCGTACTACCGCCACCGTGACGCCGCGAAGCAGGCGGAGTAGGCGTTGGGCGCCGCAGGGCTCCGGGCGCTGCTGAACACCGTCCGCTACGAGGTGCTGCCCGCGAAGGCGACCGAGGACAAGGTCCTCGCCCATGTCCCGCGCGACGTCGTCGTCACCGTGACGGCGTCGCCGGTCAAGGGCCTGGAACCGACCCTCGACCTGGCCGCCCGGCTCGCGGGGCACGGCTACCGGGTCGTCCCGCACGTACCGGCGCGGCTGCTGCGGGACGACGTACACCTGAAGGAGGTCACGGGCCGGCTCCGCGAGTCGGGCGTGGACGACGTCTTCGTCCCGGCCGGCGACTCCGACCCGCCGGCCGGGGCCTACGACGGTGCGCTGCCGGTGCTGCGCGGGCTTAGCGAGCTGGGCAGGCCCTTCGCCCGCGTCGGAGTCACCGGCTATCCCGAGAGCCATCCGCTCATCCACGACGACATCACCATCCAGGCGATGTGGGACAAGCGCGAGCACGCCACGTACATCGTGAGCAACCTGTGCTTCGACCCGCGGGTGCTGGGGGAGTGGATCGCTCGTATACGACGCCGGGACGTCGGGCTGCCCCTGTACGTGGGTGTCGCCGGGCCCGTGCAACGGGCGAAGCTGCTGGCCATGGCGACGAAGATCGGCGTGGGGGAGTCGACGCGCTTCCTGACGAAGCACGCCTCGTGGTTCGTGCGTTTCGCGGCTCCCGGCGGGTATGCCCCCGAGCGGCTGCTGTCGCGCGCGGAGGAGGCCCTCACCGCTCCCTCGGCCGGGGTGGCCGGCCTTCATCTGTTCACGTTCAACCAGATCGCCGAGACGGAGCGGTGGCGCCGCGCGCTGCTGGACCGGCTGGGCGGCTGAACCGGGAGAAGGATGGCAACGGACACCGACTGGAAGCTGACCCGAACCTTCAACAGCACCTCGGGTGACGTCCGCTGGGACCGGCTGGGACAGCCCGGCCGACCGCCGGTCGTCCTGCTGCACGGCACGCCCTTCTCCTCGTACGTCTGGCGTGCCGTCGCCCGCTCGCTCACCCGTCACCACCAGGTGTTCGTCTGGGACATGCCCGGATACGGGACCTCCGAGAAGGCCCCGGGCCAGGATGTGTCCCTGGCCGCCCAGGGCCGCATCTTCACCGAACTCCTGAGCCACTGGGGCCTTGCGGAACCGCTCGTGGTCGCCCACGACTTCGGCGGTGCCGTCGCCCTGCGGGCCCACCTCTTGCACGGCGCGCGCTACCGGGCCCTCGCCGTGGTGGATCCGGTCGCGCTGGCGCCCTGGGGGTCCCCGTCCTTTCGGCTCCTCGGCGAGCACTCCCACGTCTTCGAACAGTTACCGCCGCCGCTCCACCGCGCCCTGGTGCGCGAGTACGTCGGTTCCGCCAGCAGCCCCGGCCTGCACCCCGCGGTCCTCGACCGGCTCGTCGAGCCCTGGCTGGACGGCCCCGGCCAAGCGGCCTTCTACCGGCAGATCGCCCAGGCCGACCAGCGTCACACCGATGAGATCCAGGGCCGGTACAGCGAGATCGGCCTCCCCGTGCTCGTCTGCTGGGGCGAGGACGACACCTGGATCCCGGTGGCGAAGGGGCGCGAGCTCGCCGCGCTCATCCCCGGCGCGCGATTCGAACCGATCGCCGGTGCGGGCCACCTCGTCCAGGAGGACGCCCCCGCAGAACTCACGGCCGCACTCATCGCCTTCCTCCAGCAGCAGTTGTGACCGCGGGGCGGCGCGCCCGGGGTCGTATACGACAAGGGCGGGACCGGAACCCGGTCCCGCCCCCCTGTGGGTGCGCTCAGCGGAAGACCACCGTGCGGTTGCCGTCCACCATCACGCGGCTCTCGCTGTGCCACTTCACGGCGTGTGCGAGCACCTGCGCCTCGACGTCCCGGCCGACCGTGACCAGGTCGCCGGGGTCGAGGGAGTGGTCCACCCGGACCACGTCCTGCTCGATGATCTGCCCTTCGTCCAGGTCCGAGGTCACATAGTGCGCCGTCGCGCCGACGAGCTTGACTCCGCGCTCGTAGGCCTGGTCGTAGGGGCGTGCGCCCTTGAAACTGGGGAGGAAGGAGTGGTGGATGTTGATGGCGCGGCCCTCCAGCTGCTTGCACAGGTCGTCGGAGAGGATCTGCATGTAGCGGGCCAGCACCACGAGGTCGATGTCCAGATCGCGTACCAGCTCCAGCAGACGCGCCTCGGCCTCCGGCTTGGTGTCCTTGGTCACCGGGATGTGGTGGAAGGGGATGCCGTAGGTCTCCGCGAGTTTCTCGAAGTCCCGGTGGTTGGAGACGATCGCCGGGATCTCGATGTTGAGGGCCCCGGTGCGCCGGCGGAAGAGCAGGTCGTTCAGGCAGTGGCCGAACTTGGACACCATGATCAGCGTCCGGGTCGGCGTGGCCGCCTCGCTCAGGGCCCAGGAGATGCCGTAGGCCTGGGCCACGGGGCCGAAACGGTAACGCAGACTTTCCAGTTCGACGTTCGGATCGGAAACGTCGAAGTGGACCCGCATGAAGAAGCGACCCTGAAGTCGGTCGTCGAACTGCTGGCTTTCCAGGATGTTGCCGGAGTTCCTGACGAGAAAGCCGCTCACGGCGTGGACCAGTCCCGCGCTGTCGGGACAGGAGAGGGTCAGGACGTACTCACGGCCAGGGCGGGGTCGGGGGGACATGGGCGGCCTCCGTCGGTGCGTATTGCACAACATGGTGAGCGATACGCAACATGGTCGGCTCGGTGCCGCTTGCGGTCAAGGGTGGGTGGGTAAGTGATCGCATGGCCAAATCGTCACCGGCCAACCCCTTGACGCCGGTCTGCACATTCGCCAGGGTGTTCCACCACAAGCAATCGGGTGCACGATGCGCAACGAAATTCCATTGAAAGGCTCGTCGCGTGGCAGACCTGTACGTGGATGGCGAATGGCGGGACCCGCTGGCCGGCGGGCACCGGGAGATCCGATGTCCCGCTGACGGCACGCTCGCGGCGACCGTCTCGGAAGCGACACGCCCCGACACCGAGGCCGCGATCGCCGCGGCCCGCCGCGCCTTCGACGCGGGGCACTGGCCGGACACCCCCGAGCGTGAGCGCGGCGCGCTGCTGTGGCGCACCGCCGACATCCTGGAGCGCGACGCCAAGGATGTCGCCCGCGCCGAGTCCCTGGACACCGGAAAACGGCTGGTGGAGAGCGAGTACGACATCGCCGACGTCGTCTCCTGCTTCCGCTACTACGGCGGGCTCGCGGGCACCGACGCCGGCCGCGCGATCGACACCGGCCGCGACGACGCCGTGAGCCGCGTCGAGTACGAGCCGGTCGGTGTGTGCGGGCTCATCACCCCCTGGAACTACCCGCTGCTGCAGGCCAGCTGGAAGGTCGCCCCGGCGCTCCTCGCCGGCAACACGATCGTCCTCAAGCCCAGCGAGCTCACCCCCTCCACCTCCATCCTGCTGATGAAGGCACTGGAGGAGGCGGGGCTCCCGGCCGGCGTGGCGAACCTCGTGCTGGGCACCGGGCCCGAGGTGGGCGCACCGCTCTCCGAGGACCCGGCCGTGGACATGGTCTCCTTCACCGGAGGCCTGGAGACGGGTAAGCGGATCATGGCCACCGCCGCCGCGACCGTGAAGAAGGTCGCGCTGGAACTCGGCGGCAAGAATCCCAACGTCGTGTTCGCCGACGCCGACTTCGAGACGGCCGTGGACTTCGCCCTCACGGCCGTCTTCCTGCACTCGGGGCAGGTCTGCTCGGCCGGGGCCCGGCTGATCGTCGAGGACTCCCTGCACGACCGCTTCGTCGACGAGGTCGTCCGCCGGGCCCGGCAGATCCGCCTCGGCGGGCCCTTCGACGCCGACGCCGAGACCGGCGCGCTGATCTCCGCGCAGCACTTGGAGAAGGTCGAGGCGTACGTCGCGGCAGGCCTCGCCGAAGGCGCCGTACTGCGCTGCGGCGGCGCACGGCCCGACGACCCCTCGCTGGGAGGCGGCCACTACTACCTGCCCACCGTGCTCGACGAGTGCCGGCAGGACATGCGTGTGGTGCACGAGGAGTCCTTCGGGCCCGTGCTCACCGTGGAGCGCTTCACCGACGAGCACGACGCCGTACGCATCGCCAACGACACCGAGTACGGGCTCGCCGGGGCCGTGTGGACCCAGGACGCCGGCAAGGCCCAGCGGGTCGCCCGGCGGCTTCGCCACGGCACGGTGTGGATCAACGACTACCACCCCTATGTGCCGCAAGCGGAATGGGGTGGCTTCGGGCATTCGGGCGTGGGCCGGGAGCTGGGACCGACCGGCCTGAACGAGTACCGAGAGCCCAAACACATCTGGCAGAACATCCAACCCCGGCCGCAGCACTGGTTCCGCGGCTGAACGCCGAAAGAAGGTCGAACGTGACCACACAGACCGAGGTGCCGCAGCGGCGCGGCACGCCCCAGGACTCGGGCTCCACCCCGGTCATCTCCGTGCGCAGGCTGTGGAAGGTGTTCGGGCCGAAGGCCGAGCAGGTGCCGGACTCCGAGGAGCTGTGCGGCCTCACCCGCCGCGAGCTCATGGACCGCACCGGATGCACCGCCGCCGTACGCGACGTGAACTTCGACGTCTCACCCGGCGAGGTCTTCGTCGTCATGGGCCTGTCCGGCTCCGGCAAGTCCACGCTGGTGCGATGTCTGACCCGGCTGATCGAACCCACCGCCGGTGAGGTCGTCTTCGAGGGCGAGGACATCCGCCAGGCCGACGCGGGGCGCCTGCGCGACCTGCGCCGCCGCAAGTTCTCCATGGTCTTCCAGCACTTCGGTCTGCTGCCCCACCGCCGCGTCGTGGACAACGTGGCGTTCGGGCTGGAGATCCGGGGCATGGGCAGGGCCGAGCGCACCAAGCGGGCCCAGGAGGTCGTCGAACTGGTCGGCCTCGCGGGCTACGAGCACTCCTACCCCGACCAGCTGTCCGGCGGTATGCAGCAGCGCGTGGGCCTCGCCCGTGCCCTGGCCGGTGACCCCGACGTGCTCTTCTTCGACGAGCCGTTCTCGGCGCTCGACCCGCTGATCCGCCGCGACATGCAGAACGAGGTCATCCGCCTGCACCACGAGGTCGGCAAGACGATGGTGTTCATCACCCACGACCTCTCCGAAGCCCTCAAGCTGGGCGACCGCATCCTGATCATGCGCGACGGCAAGATGGTCCAGTGCGGCACCGGTGACGAGCTCGTCGGCGCCCCGGCGGACGACTACGTGCGCGAGTTCGTCAAGGACGTGCCGCGCGGCGATGTGCTCACCCTGCGCTGGATCATGCGCGCACCGGAGGACGGCGACGAACTGGACGGTCCCGAGCTGGGCCCGGACGTCGTGGTGAAGGAGGCCACCCGGGCGGTGCTCGCGGCCGACAAGCCGGTCAAGGTCGTCGAGAACGGCAAGCTGCTCGGCATCGTCGGCGACGAGGAGATCCTCGCGGTGGTCGCCGGGCAGGAAGGCGGCGCGTGATGACCGTCGCCATGGAGAAGACCGAGAAACCGCAGAAGACAGGGGCCGTCGAGCCGCCCGCTCCCGCCAGGAGCGTGCGCAAGATCAGCCGGTCCATGGTGATCGGCGCCATCCTGGTCGTCTGGCTGGTGCTGTTCGCCCTGCTGCGCGGCAAGCAGACCCTCGCCCTGGCGGCGGCCGACCTGACCGATCTGCACCGGTGGTTCAACGACGTCAACGACTCCATCGGCGCGAACCGCAACTCCAACCCGCTCTTCCTCTACTTCTTCAACGAGATCCGCCTGGTCATCGACTCGCTGGTGACCTTCGTCCAGGAGCTGATCTCACAGCCGTCCGCCGACCGGCCCGTCCCGCAGATCGGCTGGCTCGGAGTCGTCGGCATCGCCGGCTATGTCTCCTGGGCCGTGGGCAACTGGCGGGTCGCGCTGCTGGCAGTGGCCGGCTTCACCTTCCTGGGCCTGCAGGGCCTGTGGCAGGAGAGCATGGACACCCTGGCGCTCACCGTCTCCGCAGTCTTCGTGGCGCTGCTGTTCGCGATCCCGCTGGGCGTGTGGGCGGGGCTGTCCGACCGGTTCAACCGGATCGTCACGCCCCTGCTGGACTTCATGCAGACGATGCCGACCTTCGTCTATCTGGCCCCGCTGACGCTGTTCTTCCTCATCGGCGGAGCCTCCGCCACCATCGCCACGGTGATCTACGCGGCACCGCCCGCGATCCGTATCACCGCGCACGCCATCCGTACCGTGCCGCAGACGACGGTGGAGGCGGCCGACTCGCTGGGCGCGACGCGCCGGCAGGCCCTGCTGAAGGTCCTGCTGCCGATGTCCAAGCGAACCGTGGTGATGGGCGTCAACCAGACCATCATGGCCGCCCTGGCCATGGTGACCATCGCCGCCCTGATCGACGCGCCCGGCCTCGGCAAGACCGTCGTCCAGGCGCTCCAGTCCCTCGACGTGGGCACCGCCTTCAACGCGGGCCTGTCCATCGTCGTCATGGCGATCGTCCTCGACCGGGTCACCACCGCGGCCAGCGCGCGCGAGGAGGAGGCCCGGCGCTCGAAGAACCGCTTCCTCGCCTGGCGGCGGCCGCTGCTTGGCGCGGGCGCGGCGGTGACAGCCGTCCTGATCTACCTGTCGCACACCTACATATGGGCGGCGGAGTTCCCCGGTGAGGGCGGTGTCGGAAGCTCCATCGCGAGCGCGGCCGACACCGCGACGACCTGGGTGCAGGACAACCTCGCGGGCCTCACCAACGCCATCCGCGACGTCATCACCAACGGGCTGCTCAACCCGTTCCAGTCCCTGCTCACCGACTCCCCGTGGTGGCTCGTCGGCGCCGTGCTGATCGCGCTCGGCGTCGTCCTCGGCGGCCCGCGCGCCGGCATCACCACGACGGTGTGCGTGGGCGTGCTGATCGGCACCGGGGTGTGGTCGGACGCCATGACGACGCTCGCGTCGACCGTCGTCGCCACGATTCTCGTGATGCTGCTCGGCATCGTCTTCGGCGTGTGGATGGGGCGCAGCGCGCTCGTGGACCGGATGCTGCGGCCCAGCCTGGACGCGGCACAGGTCATGCCGCCGTTCGTCTATCTCGTGCCGTTCCTCGCGCTGTTCGGCGCGACCCGCTTCACGGCGATCGTCGCGGCCATCGTCTACGCGGCTCCCGTCGCCATGAAGATCATCGCGGACGGTGTGCGGAACGTACCCGCGACGACCGTGGAGGCGGCCACCTCCGCCGGGTGCAACACCTGGCAGATCATCACCAAGGTTCAACTGCCGATGGCACGCGGCGCCCTGACTCTCGCGACCAACCAGGGCCTGATCTACGTGCTGTCGATGGTTGTGGTCGGCGGCCTGGTAGGCGCCGGCGCCCTCGGCTACGACGTCGTGGCCGGCTTCTCTCAGGGACAGCTGTTCGGGAAGGGGCTCGCCGCAGGGCTCGCCATCGTCCTTCTCGGAGTCATGTTCGACCGGATCACTCAGGCAGCGGCGCGGCGTACCAGCGCGTAAGGAGCAACTGACCATGGCAAGGCAAGCAAGACAGTGGAGAGTCGGCGCGGCCGGCATAGCGGGCGTAGCTGTTATCGGACTGACCCTCTCCGCCTGCGGTGGTGCGAAGGTCGGTGACAGCTCCTCGGACGCCGGCGGCTCGGGCGGATCCGGCAAGTGCGGCACCTTCAACCTCGCGGTCAACCCGTGGGTGGGCTACGAGGCCAACGCGGCGGTCATCGCGTACGTCGCGGAGAACGACCTCGGCTGCAAGGTCACCCAGAAGGACCTGAAGGAGGAGATCGCCTGGCAGGGCTTCGGCACGGGCGAGGTGGACGCAGTCGTCGAGAACTGGGGCCACGACGACCTGAAGAAGAAGTACATCACCGACCAGAAGACCGCCGTCGACGCCGGCCCGACCGGCAACGAAGGCCTGATCGGCTGGTACGTGCCGCCGTGGCTGGCCAAGGAGCACCCGGACATCCTCGACTGGAACAACCTCAACAAGTACGCGGCCGAGTTCAAGACGTCCGAGTCCGGCGGCAAGGGCCAGCTCCTCGACGGCGACCCGTCGTTCGTCACCAACGACGAGTCGCTGGTGAAGAACCTGAAGCTGGACTACAAGGTCGTGTACGCGGGCAGCGAGACCGCGCTCATCCAGGCCTTCCGCAAGGCGGAGAAGGACAAGGAATGGGTGATCGGCTACTTCTACGAGCCGCAGTGGTTCATGTCCGAGGTGCCTCTGGAGAAGGTCAAGCTGCCCGAGTACAAGGACGGCTGTGACGCCGACCCCGAGAAGGTCAACTGCGACTACCCCGTGTACAAGCTGGACAAGATCGTCAGCGCGAAGTTCGCCAAGTCCGGCAGCCCCGCCTATGACCTGGTGAAGAACTTCACCTGGACCAACGACGACCAGAACGTCGTGGCGAAGTACATCGCGGTGGACAAGATGACCCCCGAGGCCGCGGCCGAGAAGTGGGTCGAGGCCAACCGCGACAAGGTGGAGGCCTGGATCAAGTAGGCCCCTCACCGAGCCCGGTGGGCGGTGTGCACGGACGCGCACCGCCCGCCGGGCATTCGTGTTTTTCCAGGCCTTTGTCCGACGTCACCGCACCTCTTGACACCCACCTGCACGGCAGGCACATTGAGTTGCGCAACCTGAATCATGTTGCGCAGAAAGCAACTCAACCGGAGGTGCGGCGATGGCGGGACCGCGTGTGGTCATCATCGGAGCGGGAGTCGTTGGCGCGGCGCTCGCGGACGAGATCTCGGCGCGGGGCTGGACCGAGGTGACCGTGGTCGACCAGGGTCCGCTCCCGGCCACTGGGGGCTCGACCTCGCACGCCCCTGGCCTGGTCTTCCAGACGAACTCCTCGAAGACCATGACGGAACTGGCCCGCTACACCGTCGAGAAGTTCTGCTCCCTCGACGTCGACGGCAAGCCCTGCTTCCTCCAGGTCGGCGGCCTCGAAGTGGCGACCACGCCGGAGCGCCTCGCGGAACTGCAGCGCCGGCACGGCTGGATCACCGCCTGGGGCATCGAGTCCCGGATCCTGACCGCCGACGAGTGCGTCGAGCAGCACCCGCTGGTCAACCGCGACAAGGTCCTCGGCGGCCTGCTCGTCCCCACCGACGGCCTCGCCAAGGCGGTCCTCGCCGTCGAGGCGCAGATCCGCCGGGCCACCGAGCGCGGTGTGCGCTTCCTGGCCCGTCACGAAGTCCTCGACATCCTGAAGGCCGACGGCGAGGTGACCGGCGTCCTGACCGACCAGGGCGAGATCCCCGCCGACATCGTCGTGTGCTGCGCCGGCATCTGGGGCCCGAAGATCGCCCGCATGGCCGGCATGAACCTGCCGCTGACCCCGCTTGCGCACCAGCTCGCCTGGACCGGCCCGATACCGGCGCTCGCCGGTCAGACGGAGGAGGCGGTCCGCCCGATCCTGCGTCACCAGGACGCCGACCTCTACTACCGCGACCGCTTCGACGGCCTGGGCATCGGCTACTACGGCCACCGCCCGATGCCGATCTCCGCCGACGACATCCTCTCCGTGGACGAGGCCGACGAGATGCCGTCGGTCCTGAAGTTCACCGAGGAGGACTTCGAGGACGCCTGGACGGAGACCCAGTCCCTGCTCCCCTCGACGCGCGAGGCGAAGGTCGAGGAGGGCATCAACGGCCTCTTCTCCTTCACCACCGACAACTTCCCGCTCCTCGGAGAGTCCCAGGACGTCAAGGGCTTCTGGGTCGCCGAGGCGGTCTGGGTCACCCACTCCGCGGGCGTCGGCCGGGCCATGGCCGAGTGGCTGGTCGACGGCCACTGCTCGTCCTTCGACCTGCACGAGTGCGACGTCAACCGCTTCGAGCCGCACCAGCTGTCCCCGGAGTACGTCCTGGCCCGCGACTGCCAGAACTTCGTCGAGGTCTACGACATCCTCCACCCCCTCCAGCCGTCCGGGGACCCGCGCCCGATCCGCACCAGCCCCTTCCACGCCCGCCAGCAGGAGCACGGAGCCTTCTTCCTGGAGGCGAGCGGCTGGGAGCGCCCGCAGTGGTACGAGGCCAACGCGAAGCACGTCGAGGGCCGTTCCATCCCCACCCCGAACGACTGGGCCGCCCAGTTCTGGTCGCCCATCGTCGGCGCCGAGGCCCAGGTCACCCGCGAGACCGTCGCCATGTACGACATGACGGCCCTCAAGCGCCTGGAGGTGAGCGGGCCCGGCTCCGCCGAGTTCCTGGAGCGCCTGTGCACCGGCAAGGTCGCCAAGTCCGTCGGCTCGGTGACGTACACCCTGCTGCTCGACCACGACGGCGGCATCCGCAGTGACATCACCGTCGCCCGTCTGGCCCGCGACCTCTTCCAGGTCGGCGCCAACGGCAACCTGGACCTCGACTGGTTCAGCCGCCATCTCCCGGCCGACGGCACGGTCCAGGTCCGCGACATCACGCCGGGCACCTGCTGCATCGGCCTGTGGGGCCCGCTGGCCCGCAAGGTCCTGCAGCCGCTGACGGACGAGGACTTCACCAACGACGGCCTCAAGTACTTCCGCGCCAAGCGCGCCTACATCGGCAGTGTCCCGGTGACCGCGATGCGGCTGTCGTACGTCGGTGAACTCGGCTGGGAGCTGTACACCACCGCCGACCAGGGCCAGAAGCTGTGGGACACCCTGTGGCAGGCGGCCAAGCCGCTCGGCGGGGTCATCGCAGGCCGCGGCGCCTTCAACAGCCTCCGCCTGGAGAAGGGTTACCGCTCCTTCGGCACCGACATGACCTACGAGCACGACCCCTACGAGGCCGGCGTCGGCTTCGCCGTCAAGCTCGACAAGGGCGACTTCATCGGCAAGGCCGCACTGGAGCGCCGCAAGGAGAACGTGCGGCGGAAGCTGACCTGCCTCACCATCGACGACCCGCACTCGGTCGTCCTGGGCAAGGAGCCGGTGTACGACGGCGACCGCGCGGTCGGCTATGTCACCAGCGCCGCCTACGGCTACACCATCGGCAAGGGCATCGCCTACGCCTGGCTCCCGGCCGAGCTCACCGCTCCCGGCACACCCGTGCGGATCGGCTACTTCGACCAGCGCGTCGAGGCGGTCGTCGCCGAGGAGCCCCTCTTCGACCCCACCATGTCCCGCCTCCGTGGCTGACCGAGGGAAGACGATGACTGCGCAGACACTCGACGGCAAGGCGACCGCCGCCGGCATCCGCCGCGAACTCGCGGAGCGCGTGGCCAAGTTGACGGCCACGGACGGCCGCCCGCCGGGCCTCGGCACCGTCCTGGTCGGCGACGACCCCGGCAGCCATGCCTACGTCGCCGGAAAGCACCGCGACTGCGCGCAGGTCGGCATCGCCTCCATCCGCCGGGACCTGCCCGCCGACGCCTCCCAGCGGCAGGTCGAGGAGACGATCGACGAGCTCAACGCCGACCCGGCCTGCACGGGCTACATCGTCCAGCTCCCGCTGCCGCGCCACCTGGACGCGGGCGCCGTACTGGAACGCATGGACCCGGCCAAGGACGCCGACGGCCTGCACCCCGTCAACCTCGGCCGGCTCACCCTGGGGGTCGAGGCACCGCTGCCGTGCACCCCGCGCGGCATCGTCGAACTGCTCCGCCGCCATGAGGTGCCCCTCGCGGGCGCACGGGTGTGCGTGATCGGCCGGGGCATCACGGTAGGCCGCCCCATCGGTCTCCTCCTCACCCGCCGCTCCGAGAACGCCACCGTCACCCTGTGCCACACCGGCACCAAGGGCCTGGCCTGGCATGTACGCGAGGCGGACATCGTCATCGCCGCCGCCGGCTCGCCCGGACTGGTCACCAAGGACATGCTGCGCCCCGGCGCCGCGGTCCTGGACGTCGGCATCACCCGCACCGACCAGGGCCTGGTCGGCGACATCCACCCGGACGCCGCCCAGGTCGCCGGCTGGATCGCCCCCATGCCCGGCGGTGTGGGCCCCATGACCCGGGCGATGTTGCTGGCCAACGTCGTCGAGGCCGCCGAGAGGAACGCGAACGCCGTATGAACCTGTCCCTGCCCAGCAACGGAGACGTCCGATGAGCCTCCGCACCCCCGGCGCCGACCTCCCCGACCACCCCGATTTCCTGTGGCGCAATCCCGAGCCCAAGCGGTCGTACGACGTAGTGATCGTCGGTGGCGGCGGACACGGCCTGGCCACCGCGCACTACCTCGCCAGGAACCACGGCATCACCAATGTCGCGGTGCTGGAGAAGGGCTGGCTCGCGGGCGGCAACATGGCCCGCAACACCACGATCATCCGCTCCAACTACCTGTGGGACGAGAGCGCCGGCATCTACGAGCACGCGCTCAAGCTCTGGGAGGGCCTGGCGGAGGAGCTGGACTACCCGATCCTGTTCTCCCAGCGAGGCGTGCTGAACCTGGCCCACAGCCTCCAGGACGTCCGCGACAGCGTGCGCCGCGTGGAGGCGAACCGCCTCAACGGCGTGGACGCGGAGTGGCTGGACGCGGACGGCGTCAAGGAAGTCTGCCCGATCGTCAACATCTCCCAGGACGTGCGCTACCCGGTCCTGGGCGCCACGTACCAGCCTCGCGCGGGCATCGCCAAGCACGACTACGTCGCCTGGGGCCTGGCGCGCTCGGCGGACGCCGCGGGCATCGACATCATCCAGAACTGCGAGGTCACCGGCCTCGACGTGGTCGGCAACCGAGTGGTGGGTGTCCGGACGAACCTCGGCCCGATCGCGGCCGGCAAGGTGGCGCTCTGCTCGGCGGGCCACACCTCGGTCCTCGCCGCCATGGCGGGCATCGAACTCCCCGTCCAGAGCCACCCGTTGCAGGCCCTGGTGTCGGAGCTCCTGGAGCCGGTGCACCCCACGGTGGTCATGTCCAACGCGGTCCACGTGTACGTCAGCCAGGCCCACAAGGGCGAGCTGGTGATGGGCGCGGGCATCGACGCGTACAACTCGTACACCCAGCGCGGTGCCTTCCACATCATCGAAGAGCAGATGTCGGCGGCCCTGGAGCTCTTCCCGGTCTTCGCCCGCGCCCACGTGCTGCGCACCTGGGGCGGCATCGTCGACGTCAGCCCCGACGCCTCGCCGATCATCGGGCTCAGCCCCGTCGACAACCTCTACCTCAACTGCGGCTGGGGAACGGGCGGCTTCAAGGCCACCCCCGGCGTCGGCTGGGTCTACGCCCACACCATCGCCCACGACACCCCGCACGCCCTCAACGCCCCCTTCTCGCTCGACCGTTTCACCACCGGCGCGCTCGTCGACGAGCACGGCGCGGCCGCGGTGGCCCACTAGGGAGCCGAACCCATGCTGCTCATCCCCTGCCCGTGGTGCGGGCCCCGCGACGAGGCCGAGTTCCACTACGGCGGCCAGGCCCACGTGCCGTACCCGGAGGACCCGGCGTCCCTCTCCGACGAGGAGTGGGCCCGCTACCTCTTCTTCCGCGACAACCCCAAGGGCCCCTTCGCCGAACGCTGGAGCCACGCGGCGGGCTGCCGCCGCTGGTTCAACGCGGTACGGGACACGGCGACGAACGAGGTGCTGGCGGTGTACCGGGCGGGAGAGGAACGCCCGGCGACTCTTGAACCGAGGCCGGTGCTGTCAGCGGGGTCTGGGGCGGCAGCCCCGGAAGGGGCGCGGGGAACGGCGCGACCAGCCCCCACCCACCCGCAGCTGAATGACAACCCCCGCGGGGGTGCAGGGGGCGAGGCAACCCAACCGTTCCGCCACCCCACCCGCGGCCGAATCCACCGAGACACCCCCCTCACCTTCACCTTCGACGGCACCGAATACCAGGGCTACCGCGGCGACACCCTCGCCTCCGCCCTCCTCGCGGGCGGCGTCATCCAGGCCGGCACCAGCATCAAGCTCGGCCGCCCCCGCGGCATCTTCTCCGCCGGCGTCGAAGAGCCCAACGCGGTCATCCAGATCGAGGAGCCCTTCCCGGAGCCGATGCTCCCCGCGACGACCGTCGAGCTCTACGACGGCCTGGTCGCCAGTAGCCTCCCCGGCCAGGGCCGCCTCGCCACCACCCCGGACCCCGCCCGCTACGACGCCGTACACGCCCACTGCGACCTGCTGATCGTGGGCGCGGGCCCGGCCGGCCTCGCGGCAGCGGCGGCGGCAGCGAGGAGCGGCGCCCGTGTCATCCTCGCCGACGACCAGCCGGAACCCGGCGGCAGCCTCCTGGGCACGGCCGAACACCTCGACTGGGTACGGGAGGTGACCGCACAGCTCGACGCCGCCCCCGAGGTCCGCGTCCTGCCCCGCACCACCGTCTTCGGCTACTACGACGACAACCATCTCCTCGCCGTCGAACGCCGCACCAACCACCTCGGCGCCGACGCCCCGGAGAACGTCTCCCGCGAACGCGTCTGGCGCATCCGCGCCCGCCGCGTCGTCCTCGCCACCGGCGCCCACGAGCGTTCGCTGGCCTTCGCGAACAATGACCGCCCCGGCGTGATGCTGGCCTCCTCGGCCCGCACCCACGTCAACCGCCACGGTGTCCTGCCCGGCCGCCACGCGGTCGTCTTCACGACCAACGACAGCGCGTACGCGGCGGCGCTGGACCTGGCCTCGGCAGGCCTGGCCGTCACGGCGATCGTCGACACCCGCCCGGAACCGGGGGAGTGGGCCGAGCGCGCGAGGGCGGCGGGCATCGAAGTCCTGCCCGGCCACGCCGTCACCGGCACGGAAGGCGGCGACGCGCGCCTCACCGCCGTGACGGTCGCCCCGCACGGAGAATCCGCGGGGCAGCGGGAGTTCGCCGCCGACCTGCTGCTGGTCTCCGGGGGCTGGAACCCGGTGGCGCACCTGTTCAGCCAGTCCGGCGGCAAGCTGCGTTACGACGAGACGCTGGGCTCCTTCGTCCCCGACACCTGCCGCCAGCAGGTCGAGGTCGCGGGCAGCGCGAGCGGCGTCCTCGACCAGGCCACGGTCCTGGCCCAGGGCGCGGCCGCCGGTGCCCGCGCCGTCGAGGCCGAGGGGTACACGCCCGAGACGCCCCGCCTCCCGGAGGTGCCCGCGCAGCCGCGGCAGACGCCGCCGATGCACGTGTACGTCGTCCCGGGCGCCACGGACGGCCCCTGCTTCGTCGACCTCCAGCGTGACGTCACCGTCGACGACCTGGCCATCGCGACCGGCGCCGGTCTGCGCTCCGTCGAGCACACCAAGCGCTACACGACGGCCGGCACCGCCAACGACCAGGGCAAGACCTCCGGCGTCCTGGCCAGCGGTGTCGTCGCCGAACTGCTCGGCGTGGACATCTCGGCACTCGGCACGACCACGTTCCGCCCGCCGTACACGCCGGTCTCCTTCGCCGCCCTCGCGGGCCGCGACCGGGGCGCGCTGAGCGACCCGGTCCGCACCACCGCCATCCACGAGTGGCATGTCGCGCACGGCGCCCTGTTCGAGAACGTCGGCCAGTGGAAGCGCCCCTGGTACTACCCGCAGGACGGCGAGGACATGGAAGCCGCCGTGCTGCGCGAGTGCGCCGCCACCCGCGAGAGCGTGGGCTTCATGGACGCCTCCACCCTCGGCAAGATCGACGTGCAGGGCCCGGACGCCGGTGTCTTCCTCGACCGGCTCTACACCAACATGATGAGCACCCTGAAGGTCGGCATGATCCGCTACGGCGTCATGTGCCGCCCGGACGGCATGGTCTTCGACGACGGCACGGTCATCCGCGTCGCCCCGGACCGCTTCCTGGTCACCACGACGACGGGCAACGCCGCCGCCGTACTCGACTGGATGGAGGAGTGGCTCCAGACCGAGTGGCCCGAGTTGAAGGTCCACTGCACCTCCGTGACCGAGCAGTGGGCCACGGTCGCCCTGGTCGGCCCGAAGTCCCGCGAGGTCCTCGCCTCGCTCGCGCCCCAACTGGCCGTGGCCAACGACGACTTCCCGTTCATGGCCTGGCGGGAGACGACCGTCGCGGGCATCGAGGCCCGGGTCTGCCGGATCAGCTTCTCCGGTGAACTCGCCTTCGAGATCAATGTGTCGCCGTGGCAGGGGCTCGCCCTGTGGGAGGCCGTGTACGAGGCCGGCGCCCCGTACGGCATCACCCCGTACGGCACGGAGACCATGCACGTCCTGCGCGCCGAGAAGGGCTACCCGATCATCGGCCAGGACACCGACGGCACCGTCACTCCGCAGGACCTCGGCATGAGCTGGGTGGTGTCGAAGAAGAAGCCGGACTTCATCGGCAAGCGGTCCTACGCCCGTGCCGACACGTCCCGCCCCGACCGCAAGCACCTGGTCGGCCTGCTCCCCGAGGGCCCGGGCACCTTCCTCCCGGAGGGCACCCACCTCATCGCCGAGGGCGTCCTGCCGACCCCGCCCGTCCCCATGCTCGGCCATGTCACATCCAGCTATCGCAGCGCCGCTCTCGGCCGGACGTTCGCGCTCGCCCTGATCAAGGGCGGCCGGGACCGCATCGGCGAGCGGCTGTACGCCCCCGTGGGCGACCAGCTGGTCCCGGTGACTGTCGCCAGCCCCGTCCTCTACGACCCCGAAGGAGCCCGCCGCGATGGCTGACACCGCCCTTACCGCCCCGCTCCGCAGCCCGCTGTCGCATGTCGCCGGCCGCCTGGCCGCCGCGACACACGCGTCCGGCGGTGCGATCCGGCTGGCCGAACTCCCGTTCCTGGCGCAGCTCAACGTGCGCCTCGACGCCAAGGGAGCGGCGGCGGAAGCCGTGGGGCTCGCACTGGACCTGCAACTGCCGCTCCAGCCGAACACCGTCGTCCGCGCGGGGGAGTTGACCGCGCTGTGGCTCGGCCCGGACGAGTGGCTGCTGGTGGGGCCGCCGGGGAGCGAGCGGGACCTGGAGAGCCGTATCCGGGAGGCCGCGGGGGACGAGCCCGTCTCCGTCATCGACGTCTCCGCGCAGCGCACCACGCTCCTCGTCACGGGACCCCGCGCCCATGACCTGCTGGCCCACGGCTGCCCGCTGGACCTGCACCCGCGGGTCTTCGGCTCCGGCCGCTGCGCCCAGACGACACTGGGCCGCACACAGATCGTCCTGGTCGCCCGGGACGAGCCCAGGGCCGGGTTCTGGGTCCTGGTGCGCTCGACGTTCGCCGGCTATCTGGCGGACTGGCTGCTCGACGCGGCGACCGAATACCTCTGAGAACGCATCTCTCGTCGTACGCAGCGAAAGCCGGACGTCCGTGACCGCCAGGGCCGACGCCAGGGCACCCCGTCCTCGTGGGCGTGGCACGCAAGTCGTTCCTGGGCAGTCTGCCGGCGGACCGGACGACGGGACGGCCCCGCCCCGCGCGGCTGCGCGATGCCGCGACCACCGCCGTGTTCGTGCTGGCCGCCGCACAGGGCGTGGCGGCGCGGACGCCGCTGGGCTGAGCGCCCTGTGGAGCCTCAGCCCAGATAGCCCATACGGCGGCTGATCTCGTCCGCGCCGCTGATCAGCGCGGGTGCGAGCTCGTGCATGCGTTCCTCGGTGAAGCGGTACGTGGGGCCGGAGGCGCTGAGGGCGGCGATCACCTCGCCGTCGCGGGAGCGGATCGGGGCCGCCATGGCGTGCAGCCCGATCTCAAGCTCCTCCAGCGCCACCGCGTACCCGCGCTCGCGCGCCTCGGCGAGATTCTTCTCCAGCTTGGTCCGGGCGGTCAGGGTGTGGGGCGTCAGCCTCTGCGTCCCCGACGCCGCGAGCACGTCGGCGCGCTCCTTGTCCCGCAGATGGGCCAGCAGGATCTTGCCGCTCGACGTGGCGTGCACCGGGGTGAGCTGGCCGACCCAGTTGTGGGTGCCGACCGCGCCCGGGCCGCGTACCTGATACAGGTTGACCGCGTAGTGCTCCTGCAGGACGGCGATGTTGACCGTCTCGCCGATCTCCTCGCTGAGGCGCTCGCACACCTGCCGGCCCTGCTGGGTGATGTCGAGACGGCCCGTGACCGCACCGGCCAGGCGTACGATCCCGAAGCCCAGCCGGTACTTGCCCCGCTCGGCCGTCTGCTCGACCAGGCCGCGCGCCTCCAGCGCTCCGAGCAGCCGGAACGCGGTCGACTTGTGGACGTCGATCTCGGCTGCCACCTCGCTGACGCCCGCCTCGCCGCGCTGGGCGAGGATCTCCAGGACGCTGACGGCGCGGTCGACGGACTGCACCCCGTTCACCGCTGGAGCAGCTGTTTCGCCATCTGCGGTATAGTTGCTCATAGCGCAACTATACGCAATCGTCGGTGTGCGGCGAGGGGCCGCAGTGACTCGACAAGAGGCCGGTTGGGTACTTGACGCCGACCGCCCTCCGCACCCTAGGGCCGGCCGTTCGTCAGCGGAAGACCACGGTGCAGTTCCCGTTGACCAGCACCCGGCTCTCGCTGTGCCACTCGACGGCGCGGGCGAGCACCTGTGCCTCGACGTCGCGGCCGATGGTGACCAGCTCGTCGGGGTCGCGCGAGTGGTCCACGCGGACGACGTCCTGCTCGATGATGGGGCCCTCGTCGAGGTCGGGCGTGACGTAGTGCGCCGTGGCCCCGACGAGCTTCACTCCGCGCTCGTGTGCCTGGACGTACGGCCGGGCGCCCTTGAAGCTCGGCACCACCAGATCGACGTTCAGCTCACGCACCAGCTCCAGCAGCCGTGCCTCCGCCTGGGCCTTGGTGTCGTTGGTGACCGGGACGTGGTGGAAGGGGATGCCGTAGCTCTGCGCCAGCGGCTCGAAGTCGCGGTGGTTGGAGGCGATCGCCGGGATCTCGATGTTGAGCGCACCCGTGGACTTGCGGAAGAGGGGTGGCCGCGTCGTGCAGCTGCCAGCTGATCCCGTACGCCTGGGCGACCGGGCCGAAGCCGGTGCGCAGGTCCTCCGGTGAGTTGGCCGGATCCGAGACGTCGAAGTGCACCCGCATGAAGGAGCGGTCCTGCACCCGGTCGTCGAACTGCCGGCTCTCCGTCCGCGGGTGTCCGGCGTCCGTTTTCTGCCGGGATGGCAACTTCGCTCGGTCAACCCCTTGACAGTGGGTGTCCGCAGGGAGACAGTTTTGGCGGTCGTTGCTTATGGCGAACGAAGTTGCGCAATATGCAACTTGAGTGCGCGGCCGGAACAGCAGGCCGAAGATCCCGAAGATCGCATTCGGCCGTCCCCTCGACGAGGAGATCGACCGTGACACACGAGGTACGCGCCGTCGTCGCCCGGAAGAAGGGCGCACCGGTCTCGGTGGAGACCATCCTGGTGCCGAACCCCGGCCCTGGTGAGGCGCTGGTGCGGGTGCAGGCCTGCGGCGTCTGCCATACCGACCTGCACTACCGGGAGGGCGGGATCAACGACGAGTTCCCCTTTCTGCTCGGCCACGAGGCCGCGGGCGTCGTCGAGTCGGTCGGCGAGGGTGTCACCGAGGTCGCGCCCGGCGACTTCGTCGTCCTCAACTGGCGTGCCGTCTGCGGCACTTGCCGGGCCTGTAGCAAGGGCAAGCCGTGGTACTGCTTCGCCACCCACAACGCCACCCGGCCGATGACCCTGGCCGACGGCACGCCGCTCTCCCCGGCCCTCGGCATCGGCGCCTTCGCCGAGAAGACCCTGGTCGCCGCGGGCCAGTGCACCAAGGTGGACGCGACCGCCTCGCCCGCCGCGGCCGGGCTGCTCGGCTGCGGTGTGATGGCCGGGTTCGGTGCCGCGGTCAACACAGGCGGCGTGGGCCGCGGCGACTCCATCGCGGTGATCGGCTGCGGCGGTGTGGGGATGGCCGCGATCGCTGGCGCCAAGGTGGCCGGTGCCGGCCGCATCATCGCCGTGGACGTCGACGAGCGGAAGTTGAAGTGGGCCGAGCAGTTCGGCGCCACCGACACCGTCGACTCCTCCAGGACCGACGCCGTCGAGGCGATCCGCGAACTCACCGGCGGCTTCGGCGCCGACGTCGTCGTGGACGCGGTCGGCCGCCCCGAGACCTTCAAACAGGCCTTCTACGCCCGCGACCTGGCCGGCACCGCCGTCCTGGTCGGCGTCCCCACCCCGGAGTCGACGCTCGACCTTCCCCTGCTGGACGTCTTCGGCCGAGGTGGGGCCCTGAAGTCCTCCTGGTACGGCGACTGTCTGCCCTCCCGCGACTTCCCCGCCCTGATCGACCTCTACCTCCAGGGCCGTTTCGACCTGGGCGACTTCATCACCGAGACGATCACCCTGGAAGACGTGGAGACCGCCTTCGCCAGGATGCACCACGGCGACGTACTGCGCTCAGTGGTGATCCTTTGACCGCGCGGACCGAACGCCTCGTCACCCCCGAAACCTTCGAACTCGACGGCCGCGACGGCGGCGCCAAGGTCGCCTTCTTCCGCAAGGGCGGCTCCTGCGACCCCGCCACGGGTTCAAGTTCGTGCCCGTCATCGGCGAGATCCTCGCCGACCTGGCAACCGTCGGCACCACCGACCACCCCATCGCCCTGTTCGACCCGCGCCGCGTACGCGTGTGACATCTTCCGAAGGTGACGAGATGACCATGACGAATCTGCCGCCCAGCCTGATCCCCACCCTGTCCGGCGAGTACTACACGGACACCGAGGTCTTCGCCCAGGAGCAGGAGCGGGTCTTCGAGGCCATGTGGTTCTGCGTGGCCCGCGCCGCCGAGCTGGACAAGCCCGGCGCCTTCCGCACCTACCAGGTCGGCCGCGAGAGCGTGCTGATCTCCCGCTCGCGCGACGGCTCGATCAAGGGCTTCCTCAACATCTGCCGGCACCGCGGCGCCAAGCTCTGCACCGAGGAGTCCGGCGAGGTCAAGCGCGCCTTCCAGTGCCCGTACCACGCCTGGACCTACGGCCTGGACGGCAAGCTGGTCGCCGCGCCCAACCTGACCTCGATGCCGGACATCGACCGGACCGAGTACGGCCTGATCAACGTCCATGTGCGGGAGTGGCTCGGCTATGTGTGGGTGTGCCTGGCCGACGAGCCGCCCTCCTTCGAGGCGGATGTGCAGGGCGCGATCGTCGAGCGGCTCGGTGACCTGGAGTCGATCGAGCGCTACGGGATCGACGACCTGAAGGTGGGCCGCCGTATCACCTACGACGTGAAGGCGAACTGGAAGCTCATCATCGAGAACTTCATGGAGTGCTACCACTGCGCCACGATCCACCCCGAACTCACCGAGGTGCTCCCGGAGTTCGCGGACGGCTACGCGGCCCAGTACTACGTCGGCCACGGTGCCGAGTTCGGTGAGGAGGTCCAGGGCTTCACGGTCGACGGCTCCGAGGGCCTGGACCGCATCCCGGGCGTCGCCGAGGACCAGGACCGCCGCTACTACGCCATCACTGTCCGGCCGCAGGTCTTCATCAACCTCGTGCCCGACCACGTGATCTTCCACCGGATGTACCCGGTCTCCGTGGACCGCACGATCGTCGAGTGCGACTGGCTGTACCTTCCGCACGTCGTGGAGGGCGGCAAGGACGTGGACCGTTCGGTGGAGCTGTTCCACCGGGTCAACCAGCAGGACTTCGACGCCTGCGAGCGCACCCAGCCGGCGATGAGCTCGAAGGCGTACGCCAAGGGCGGCGTCCTGGTGCCCAGCGAGCACCACATCGGCGAGTTCCACACCTGGCTGCAGAACAAGCTTGAGGTGCGGCCCACGCACTGATCCCGCCCCCGTACCAGGCGTTGCGAGTGGTGCAACCGGGTGCGCGACTGGGAACCGATATGCGTTCCTCCCTTGACACCCCCGAATTCCATCGAAACCATGTTGCGCATAGCGAGCGTCGTTGTGCGATATGAGACACCCCGTCTGGAGCCGACATGAGGAGCATCACCGTCGTCGGAGCGTCGCTGGCAGGCCTGAGCACGGTCCGCTCGCTGCGCGCAGAGGGCTATGACGGCGAGATCGTCGTCGTGGGGGAGGAACGCCACACTCCCTACGACCGCCCGCCGCTGTCCAAGGACTTCCTCAAGGGAGACATCGACGCCGACGCGCTCGCGCTCAGCGACGCGGACGAATTCGAGGCCCTGGACGTGCAGTGGCTCCTTGGCGAGCGCGCCGTGCGGCTCGACCCCGTCGCCCGCACCGTCACCCTGACCGGCGGACGGCATGTGCGCACCGACGGTGTCGTCGTCGCGACCGGCGCCAGCCCCCGGACCCTCCCCGGCACGGACGGGCTGGCCGGTGTCCACACCCTGCGCACCCTGGACGACGCTCAGGCCCTGCGTGCCGAGCTGCTGGACGGTCTGCCCAGGGTCGTCGTCATCGGCGCCGGGTTCATCGGCGCCGAGGTGGCGTCGACCGCACACCGGCTCCGGCTCCACGTCACCGTCGTGGAGGCGCTCGACATACCCCTGGAACGCCAACTCGGTCGCGAGATGGGGCTGGTGTGCTCCTCTCTCCACACCGATCACGGGGTTCGCCTGCTGTGCGGAACCGGCGTGGCGGAACTCATCGGCGCGGGCCGGGTCACCGGCGTACGGCTGGTGGACGGGCGGGTGCTGCCCGCCGACGTCGTGGTCGTCGGGGTGGGCGTCCGGCCCAACACCGACTGGCTCGCCGGTTCCGGCGTGCGGGTGGACGACGGCGTGGTGTGCGACGCCGGCTGCTCGACCGGTGTCCCGGGCGTGGTCGCCGTCGGTGACGTCGCCCGCTGCCCCAACCCGTTCACCGGTCGGCACGCCCGCATCGAGCACTGGAGCAACGCCACCGAGCAGGCGAAGACCGCCGCCCGTACGCTGCTGACCGGTGTGGCGGCCCCCGCCCCGCTCACCGCGCCGTATTTCTGGTCCGACCAGTACCAGGTACGCATCCAGGTCGCCGGCCACGTCGCCCCCGGCGCCGAGCCCGAGGTCGTCGAAGGCGACGTCGACAGCCGCACCTTCACGGCCGTGTACCGGCGCGAGGGCACCCCCGTCGCCGTGCTCTCCCTCAACCAGCCGAAGTTCTTCAACCGGCTCCGGCGCACCCTCGTCCCCGCCGCCGCGGCCGTCGTGTCATGAGTTCCCCGCACCGACCACCCCTGCGGTCCGCCCTGAGCATTCCGCGGCACCTGCGTTACACCTGGGACCACGAATGGCTGGTCGTGGACGAAGGCAACGCCACCGTCGGCATCACCGCGTTCGCGGCACAGGCCCTCGGCGACGTCGTCAACCTCCGCCTGCCCGAAGTCGGCACCTGGGTCGAGGCGGGGGAGAGCTGTGGACGGATCGAGTCACTGACCGCCGTCAGCGGCCTGTACGCCCCCGCCTCGGGCCGGGTCCTGGAAGTCAACACCGTGCTGGCCGACGACCCCGGCGTCGTCAACGCCGCCCCCTACACCGGCGGCTGGCTGTTCAGGCTGCGGGTCGAGAACATCGCCGGCGCGCTGTCCGCCGATGCCTACGCCGCCCACTGCGCCCACACCCAAGGAGACCGCCGATGACCCTGTTCAACCA
>NZ_JACMSF010000119.1 GCF_014257025.1 Streptomyces cupreus | reverse complement strand
CCCCCTCACCGTCGTACCGGACCCAGGCCCCCTCGGGGGCGAGCGCCTGACCGTCGACGAACTCGCCGGTCTTCTCCAGCCGGGCCGCGAAGTCGTTCATGTACTGGACATGGGCCGAGATCTCCTCCGGCGTCCACTGGTCCATGGGAACGTCGTTGACCGATGCCGGAGCGCCACGGTAGTGCTTGAGCAGCAGGTACTTGGCCATGGTGGCTCTCCTTGTTACTGGTGCGACCCATTGTGGTCGCGTTCACCCCGGGGACGCAGCCGGTCACCGGTTCTCGACATCGCCGTGGGAAATTCTTTCCGCGAATCTCGGCCGTGGCACGGAAAGGGCCCGGACACCGCGTGCGAGACGGGGTCCGGGCCGTGGGTGCGGGACAGGTGTCAGCCGCCGGTCAGACGGGAGCGGAGCAGGTCCTTTCCCAGCTCAGCGCCCTTGCGGCTGTCCGCCTGGGCCTTGCGGAAAAGGTCCGCGACCTCGGTGTCCTTGCCGCGTTCCGCGTCCTGGATGTACGTCTCCAGGCGCAGCGCGTTGCTGAGGCACGCCTCCACGTACCAGATCAGGTTGTAGTCCTTGTCCGCCGTGCCGGTCACTCCGCCGGTCTCCACACTGCTGGTCATTCGGGCCCCCTTCCTCGGTCGGGCCGGGGCCTGGTCGGCCCCGTCTGTCGTCGGGCACCGGGTACCCGCCCTGACCGCGACCAGTCGCCGAGCGCGCGGCATCGTCAACTCGCCCCTTCCGTACGGCAATTCAGACAGTTGACGCAGAAGTGAACAGAGGGCGGGCAGATTCGGAGCGAAGTACCCATCGACCGTGCGAGAGCGGTCGATGACGGTGTGTACTGTGCTGCGAGCGCCTCGTGAGGGGTCCTCGCACTCACCCCTGCCCACTTCTCTGGATACCGATTCCATGATCGAACTACCGGACCTGGCCGTCGGCGGTCTGGCCGTCGGCACACTGTCCGCGCTCGCCCTCGGCGGCGGGCTGCTCCGGTCGCGGCGGCAACGGGCCGTGCAGCGCGACGAGATCGCCGCGCTGCGCGCCCATCTCGACGGCGTGGTGCAGACGTTCGCGGCCGAGGTCGAGCATCTGGCGGCGAAGCGCGTTCCCGCAGCCGCCCGCCAGTTGGCGCATCCCCATGTCGCGGTGCCGGGTCCCCTCCAGCTCCGGGCGGCCGGTTCCTCACTCGGCGTCGCCATGGAGAACGTGCTGGACCAGCTGCGCGTCGAGCTGACCGCACAGCACCTGCGCGTCGACGCCGCCGCCCAGGCCGGGATGCGCGGCGCCACACGGGAGATCCAGGCGGCGCTGTATCGCCTCCAGGACGCGCTGCGCGGCCTTCAACAGCAGTACGACGACCCCGAGTTGGCGCAGACCCTGTTCGAACTGGACCACGAGAACGAGCAGTCGCTGCGGCGCGCCCAGGTCGCAGCGGTGGTGTGCGGGGCCTGGGTGGGGCTGGCCCGTGAGGAGTCCCACCTGGTCGACGCGGTGACCGGTGGGCAGGCCCGGCTGGCCGGGTACCACCGGGTCCGGGTCAACAACCACCTCCAGCCGGGCACCGCCCTGGTCTCGCACGCCGTCGAGCCGGTCGCGATCATCGTCGCCGAGCTGCTGGACAACGCGCTGCGGCACTCCGCGCCGGACACCGACGTGGTGGTCAACCTGGAACACGTCCACCACGGCGTCTGCGTCACCGTCGACGACGCGGGCCTCGGCATGACGCAGGACGAACGGGACCGCGCCCAGCGGATGGTGGCAGGTTCCGAGCCGATCCTGCTCACCGACCTCGGCGATCCGCCGCGCATGGGGCTCGCCGCGATCGGCCAGCTGACCCGCCAGTTCGACCTCACCGTGGACCTGTCCTCGCCCTCACCGTACGGCGGAGTCCGGGCGGTCCTGCGCGTCGACAGCCATCTGCTGACCCGGATCGACCCCGAGGAGCAGCCCCCGGCCGCCAGCGCCCCGCGCCCGACGCGCCGGGCGACCGCCGAGGAGCCGCCCGCCCAGACGCCCAGCGCCGGGCACGACTACGTGCCCGAGCCGGACGACGCCGCGCCCGCCTCCCGGCACGCCGACGGGCTGCCGCAGCGCCGGCGCCGTACCCGAGCGGCCGCCGCCGACACGGCCGTACCCGAACAGCGGCCGCCCGTACGGCGTCCCGAGGAGGCCGCCGCCGCGCTCGGCGCGCTCCAGGCCGCCACCGCCGCGGCCCGTGCCGCCGCCGGTGAGAACACCGACCATGAAGACCACGAAGACCACGAAGGGGGAACGGCCCGATGACCGGCCGCGAAGCAGGAGACACGGCGTGGGTTCTGGAACCGATCCTTGAGGTGCCGCATGTCGTGGCCGCGGTGCTGCTCACCCGGGACGGGCTCGTCACCGGGTACACGGACGCGCTCACCCAGCCGTCTGCCGAGCGGGTGGCCGCCATCACCAGCACCGTGCAGGGGGCCTGCCGTACCGCGGCGGCCGCCTTCGCCGACCGGGAGCGGGCCGAGGTGCGGCAGGTGGTCATCGAGTCGGACCACGGGTATGTGCTGATCGTGCCGACCGACCACGGCACCTGTGTCGCCGCCTACGGTGACGGCGAGGTGCGCCTCGATCTGCTCGCCCACCGGGTGCACTCCCAGGTGGCGCGGCTCGGCGAGAAGGCGATGGCCGCCGCACCCCGAGGAGCCGACGGCGGCGCGCCGGCATGACAGGCCGCCCGGGCGGCCGTCCCCTGGTCCCCGCGTATCTGTCGACCGGCGGCAAGGCCCGGCCCAGCCGCCCCCACCTGGAGCGGCTGTCGGTGCTCACCGGCAGCGGCGAGCCCGCACCGGCGGGCCTGCCCGCCGCCGAACTCGCCCTGCTGGACGCCCTGCACGGCGGCTCCCTGACGGTCGTGGAGGCCGCAGCGCACTTACGGCTGCCGGTCTCCGCCGTCCGGGTCCTGGCCGGCGCGCTCCTGGACCGCGACCTGGTCCTGGCCCGCGCCCCGATCCCGACCGCCGAACGCTTCGACCCCGACCTGCTGAAGAGAGTGGCCGATGGCCTTCGCGCCCTCAAGCACGACTAGCGGCATCCACCTGCCGGACACCGCCCGCGATCTGGTGAAGATCCTGGTCGCGGGCCCGTTCGGGGTGGGCAAGACGACGCTGATCGACTCCGTGTCCGAGATACGGCCGCTGCACACCGAGGAGCGGCTCAGTGAGGCGTCCGCCCCGGTGGACGATCTGGCCGGGGTGCGGGAGAAGTCGACGACCACCGTCGCCATCGACTTCGGCCGGATCAGCCTGGGCGGCGGGATCGTGCTGTACCTGTTCGGCACGCCCGGCCAGGAGCGGTTCCGTTCCCTGTGGGACGACATCGCCTACGGGGCGCTCGGCGCGCTGGTGCTGGTCGACAGCCGCCGGATCGACGCCTCCTTCGACGTGCTCGGCCTGGTCGAGGAGAGCGGGCTGCCGTACGCCGTCGCCTTCAACGCCTTCCCGGACGCGCCGAGCCATTACACCGAGGCGCAGTTGCGCGCCGCGCTGGACCTGGAGGCGGGCACGCCGATGGTGACCTGCGACGCGCGTGACGCGAACTCCTCCATCGACGCGCTGCTCGCGCTGGTCCAGCACCTGATCGACCGCCACCCTCCGGAGAACCGGTGACCACCTACCCCGCCGCCCAGCAGACCTTCTCCCGCTCCGCGCCCGTGCGGCTGTGGGAGGACGGCTTCGCACTGGACCCCTATCGCTACTACGAGGATCTGCGCGCCCAAGGCCCGGTCGGCTGGGCCGAGTTGGCGCCGGCCATCCAGGCGTACGTCGTCACCGACCGGCGCGCCGCCCTGGATCTGCTGCACGACACCGAGACGTTCTCGCACGATCCGCGGCCCTGGGAGGCGACGGTCGCCGACGACTCCCCCGTCCTCGGCATGATGCGCTGGCGGCCCAACACCCTGTTCGCCGACGGCGACGCGCACGTCCGCTACCGCACCACCCTGATCGACACCTTCGACCGGGTCGAACCGCACGACCTGCGGGCCCGGGTGCACCGCTCGGTACGGCTGCTGGTCGGCCGGATCGGGCCGCGCGGCGAGGCAGACCTGGTGGGCGACTTCGCCCGGCCGCTGATGGCGCTGGTGTTCAACAATCTGTTCGGGCTGCCCGACAGTGCGAGCGACCGGCTCAACGCGGCACTGGGCAAGATGATGGAGGGCGGCGCCGAAGCCGCCGAGGGCGAGGCCGAGTTCGGCGGCTATGTGCTGGAGCTGATCGCCGCCAAGGCCGAGCGGCGCGGCGAGGACCTGCCGAGCTGGCTGCTGGACCATCCGGCCGGGCTCACCCCGGAGGAGGTCACCTGGCAGGTCTTCCTCACCCTCGGAGCGGGACACGAACCGACGGCGAACCTGGTGTCCAACGCCCTGTCCCGGATCCTCGGCAACCCCTCCTACTACTCCACCCTCACCAGCGGCGCCCGCCCGGTGATGGACGCCGTGGTGGAGGTGCTGCACCACGAGACACCGCTGGCGAACTACGGCATCCACTACGCCCGCCGGCCCGTGACCTTCCACGGCGCGTGGATCAGGGCCTCGGTCCCGGTCGTCATCTCCTACGGCGCCCTCGCGCACGCCGCCGAGCAGGAAAGCGGCGGCCACCGGCACCCCGGTGACGCCTCGCATCTGTCCTGGTCGGCGGGGCCGCACGCCTGCCCGGTCAAACAGCACACGCTGCTTATCGCGACCGAGGCGATCGAGCGGCTCACCCAGTGGCTGCCCGACCTCGAACCCGTCCTGCCGCGCGAGCGTCTGACCTGGCGGCCGGGTCCGTTCCACCGTTCGCTGACCTCCCTGCCCGTGCGGTTCAGCCCCCGCTCCCCCGATCTGCCTGGAGGCCCGTCGTGACCGTGACCGACCGTACCGAACGCTTCGCCCTCGACCCGTTCGGATCCGACATCGCCGCCGAGTCCGCCCGGCTGCGCGCGCTCGGCCCGATCGTCCCCGTCGACCTGCCCGGCTCCATCCCGGCCTGGGCGCCCACCGGCTACGACACCCTCAAGGAGCTGATCCTCGACCCGCGCGTCAGCAAGGACCCCCGCAAACACTGGAGGCTGTGGCCCGAGATCGGCGAACACCCCTCCTGGGGCTGGATCCTGGGCTGGGTCGGCGTGGTCAACATGCTCTCCACCTACGGCCCCGACCACACCCGGCTGCGCAAACTGGTCGCGCCCAGCTTCACCCAGCGGCGCACCGAGGCGATGCGGGCGCGGGTGGCGGCGATCACCGCGGAGCTGCTGGACAAGGTGACCGAGGCCGACGACGGGGTCGTGGACGTCAAGGCGGCCCTCGCCCATCCCCTTCCCCTGCGGTTCATCTGCGAACTGTTCGGCGTGCCCGACGAGTTGGTGGCCGACACCACCCGGCTGATCGCGGCCATCATGGACACCTCGGACCCCTCGCCCGAGCACGCCGCCTTCGTGCAGCAGCAGATCGGCACGGTGCTGCCCGCGCTGATCGCCCACCGCAGCGAGCACCCCGGCGACGATCTGACGACCGAGCTGATCCGGGTGCGCGACGAGGACGGCGACCGGCTCAGCGACGAGGAGCTGCTGTACACGCTGCTGCTGGTGATCGGCGCCGGGTTCGAGACGACGGTGAACCTCATCGGCAACGCGGTCGTCGCCCTGCTGCGCGCCCCCGAGCAGCTCGCCGCCGTGCGGTCCGGGGAGATCAGCTGGGACGCGGTCGTCGACGAGACCCTGCGCGTCCACCCGTCCATCGCCTCGCTGCCGCTGCGGTTCGCGGTCACGGACGTCGAGGTCGCGGGCGTCACGATCCCGGCCGGGGACGCCATCATCACGACGTACGCCGCCGCGGGCCTCGACCCGGCGCACTACGGCCCGGACGCGGACGCCTTCGACGCGGCGCGCGGGGCGGACGACCACATGGCGTTCGGCATCGGCGTGCACCGCTGCATCGGCGCTCCGCTGGCCCGCGTGGAGGCACTCACGGCTCTGCCGGCCCTCTTCGACCGGTTCCCGGACATGCGGCTCGCGGTCGACGCCGAACAACTGCGTCAGGTGCCGTCGTTCATCGCCTTCGGCTGGCAGGAGATCCCGGTGCGGCTGGGCGGCTGACCCGGAGACAGCCGCGCGAGGGCCGACCGGTCCCCCGTTCCGGTCGCGCCCCCGCGGTTCGTCGAACCTACGTCCAGGGCAGGGCACTTGTGAACCGCATTGATGCCCGCTGCGCGGGGCTCGGGGCTCACCTGTGCACAAGTGAGTCCGGTTCGCCCCGTTTCAGCCCCTGCAGGGTGGGCCGATCGAGATCGCCCGCCGCCAGATGAGCGAGCACTACCTCGTACAGATCGCCGCCGCCGACGAGGAGCTGCCGTTCGAGGACGGGTTCCGCGGCGCGCACGTGCTCGCGCACGGTCTGCGCGTGGACACCCAGGGTCTGCGCCGCGCGTTCGGCGTTGCCACCGGCCGCGATCCAGGTGCGCAGGGTACGGCGCAGGTCGCGGGCGTCGGCGTCCAGACGGGCCAGCAGGTCGTGCGCCCAGGCACACATGGCGGGACCGGTCAGCAGATCGGCCAGGTCGACGGACGCGGGGGCCTGGTCGTCCTGGCTGTGCTCCAGGCTCTCCTGGGTGTTCAGCGCGAGATGGACGACGGCGCGGGCGGCGAGGTCGGAGAAGTCGGTACCCAGCAGGGCCTCCACGCGTTCCATCCGGGCGCGGACGGTGTTGCGGCTGACGCCCAGGACCTTGGCCGCGCTGACGGCGGTGAACTCCAGGCCGAGACGGGTGGTGGCGAGGAGTTCCGCGTGCGTGTGGTGGGGCAGGCCGTCGAGCGGCGCGAGCACCCGGGCCGTCCAGCCGTGCAGCGCGGCGGGTGCCATCAGGCGCTCGGGGTGGGTGCGCTCCGCATACACCGCCGCCTTGTCCGGGCGGAAGTGCGCCACGGCCAGCGCGCTCACGGCCTGCCCGTAGGCGGTGGCGGTCCTGGCCAGGCTCTGCCGGGCGCTGCCGCCGAGGAAGACGCGGGGGCGAGGGCCGATCAGCGAGCGCAGGGCGCCGGCCACGGCCTCCCTCGGGGTGACGACGATGACGTGCTCCTCCCTGGCGGGGCAGCGCACGACCAGTGCCTGCTCGCCCGTCGCGTCCAGGCACTCCTCGACGAGCCGGTCGCGTTCCTCGGGGCGGCTCTCGACGACGTAGACACAGGCGGTGTCGGTGTCGAGCAGTCCGGGCCACAGGCCTGCGGCGACCCGGCGGGCGGCGACGGTGTCCTCGACCATCAGCAGTTGCAGGATGGCCAGGCGCAGGTCGGAGGTGGCGCGTTCGAGTCGGTGCACGGCGACGGTCGACTCATGGGCTCTGAGCAGCAGTTCGAGGACCTGGACGGTGTGCGTGACGATCTCGGAGGCCCGCCGGTCGAACGGGACCGCACGGGACACGGTCAGCACACCCGCCGACGCCGCGACCCGGACCAGCCGCAGATGACGCCCCGGCCCCTCCCACGCGGCGGAGGCGATGCGCCCGGCGACGATGTCCCCGAACAGATCCTCGAACGGCCCGCTGTCCAGCGAGGTCCCCGCGAGGACGGCGCCGGAGTCGTCGTGCAGACAGGCCGTACCGTCCACGGCGTCAGCGAGCCAGGCGACGACCTGCCGAACGCTCCGCCCTGGCCGCAGCAGCTCCAGCAACTCCCGCTCCCACGCCGCGCCCTTCACCTCCGCACGACGCGTCCCATCCTCTCGGCCAGCCACGATCGGCCTTCCTCACCGTTCATCCCGTTCCCGACAACCGGTTCGCGACGTTACCGCACGCTCACCGAACCGGCCGCCCACGTCCACAGCGAGAACGGGTTTCCAGGGCGGCCCACTTCAGGCGCCGCGGGTACGGACGTGAAGGTGGGCCTGCCCTGCGCGTGCGAAGCCGGTGCAGGGCATACGCTCGGCCAATGGCGAAGTACTTCGATGTGCACCCCGACAATCCCCAGCCGCGTATCGTCTCCCAGGTCGCCGACAGCGTCCGTGCCGATGCGCTCATCGCGTATCCGACGGACTCCTGCTACGCCCTGGGCTGCCGGCTGGGCAGCCGTGACGGGATGGAGCGGATCCGGTCCATCCGCCGTCTTGACGACCGGCACCACTTCACCCTCGTGTGCCAGGACTTCGCCCAGCTCGGGCAGTTCGTGCGGATCGACAACGACGTGTTCCGCGCGATCAAGGCCTCCACGCCGGGCAGTTACACCTTCATCCTGCCCGCGACGCGCGAGGTACCGCGCATGCTCCAGCACCCGAAGAAGAAGACCGTCGGTGTGCGCATCCCCGACCATGTCGTCACCCAGGCGCTCCTCGCCGAGCTGGGCGAGCCGCTGCTGTCCAGCACCCTGCTGCTGCCCGACGAGGACGAACCGATGACGCAGGGCTGGGAGATCAAGGACCGCCTGGACCATGTGCTGGACGCGGTGGTCGACTCCGGGGAGTGCGGCACCGAGCCCACGACGGTCATCGACTTCTCCGGCGGGGAGACCGAGATCGTACGGCGCGGCGCCGGGGACACTACGCGCTTCGAGTGAGGCGGGGGCGGCCCGGGGGCTCTCGGAGACGCGTGCCAGGATGGCCGTGACCTGGCCTTCCCAGGGTCAGGCCTGCTCCGACCCCCCTGCGCAGAGAGGCACGACCCCGACATGACCGTCGTACAGGGAACCGCCGTCGACATCGTCACCGAGGACGGCACCGCCGACGCCTATCTGGCCCACCCCGGTGACGGGGCACCGCATCCCGCGGTCCTGCTCTACATGGACGCCTTCGGGCTGCGGCCGCGGCTGCGAGCCATGGCGGATCGGCTGGCCGAGGCCGGTTACACGGTCCTGGTGCCGAATGTGTTCTACCGGCACGGGCGGGCGCCGGTGGTCGAGTTGCCCGAGTTCATCGACCCGGCGGCCCGTCCGGAGATCTTCGAGCGGCTGTGGCCGGTCATGCAGTCCCTGACGCCCGCGCTGGCGATGCGCGACGCCGGTGCCTGTCTGCGCTGGCTGGCCGACAGCCCTCTCGCCGCCGACGGTCCGGTCGCGCTGACCGGCTACTGCATGGGCGGCCGGCTGGCCGTGATGACCGCCGGCACCTTCCCGGAGCAGGTCGGGGCGGCAGCCTGTTTCCACGCCAGCCATCTGGCCACCGACGGCCCGGACAGCCCGCACCTGGTCGCCGAACGCGCGACCGGAGAGCTGTACTTCGGCCATGCCGACCAGGATCCCGGGCTGCCCGTGGAGCAGATGGAGCGGCTGGAGAACACGCTGACGGCGGCGGGCGTCCGCCACCGCGCAGAGGTCTACCCCGGCGCCCATCACGGCTTCACCCAGGCCGACACCGCCGCCTACCACCAGGAGGCGGACGAGCGGCACTGGGCGGCGCTGCTGGATCTGCTGCAGCGGACGTTCTGAGGCCATTGCATAGGGTGCGGCCATGACTTCGCAGGCCTACCTCTCCGAACTGTTCTCCCTCGACAACCGCGTAGCCCTGGTGACCGGCGGCAGCTCCGGCATCGGGCGCGCCATCGCCGGGGCCCTGGCCCGGGCGGGCGCGAGGGTGGTGATCGTCGCCCGCAAGGAGGCGGAACTGGCCGCGGCGGTCGAGGAGTTGACGGCCGACGGCTGCCGGGCGGCCTGGGTGAGCGCCGATCTGAGCACGCGTGACGGCGTGCGGGCGGGGGCGGAGGCGGCGGCCGAGGTGTTCGGGGAGCCCGACATCCTCGTCAATTCCGCCGGGATCAACCTGCGGCCGCCGATGGCCGAGTTGGACGAGGACGTGTGGGACACCACGATGGCCGTGAACCTGGAGGCCCCCTATCTGCTGGGCCGGCGTTTCGGCCCCGGGATGGCCGAGCGCGGCTTCGGGCGGATCATCCACATCACCTCGCAGCAGGCGCACCGGGCCTTCGTGCAGAGCGGCGCCTACGGCGTCTCCAAGGGGGCGCTGGAGTCGCTGGCCCGGTCACAGGCGGAGGCCTGGTCGCCGTACGGCGTCACCTGCAACACGCTGGTGCCGGGGTTCGTGATGACGCCGCTGAACCGACGGCTGTCGTCCGACCCGGAGAAGGTGGCGGCGCTGGCCGCCCGCACGATGGTCAAACGCAACGGCCTGGCCGAGGACTTCGCGGGGGCGGCGGTCTTCCTCGCCAGCCGCGCCTCCGCCTATGTCACCGGCCAGGCCCTGTTCGTCGACGGAGGGTTCTCCGTCCACTGAGCCGTCAGGCGCCGACGTACTCCGCCAGGTGTTCACCGGTGAGTGTGGACCGCTTGGCGACCAGGTCGGCCGGCGTGCCCTCGAAGACGACCTTGCCGCCGTCGTGCCCGGCGCCGGGGCCGAGGTCGATGATCCAGTCGGCGTGGGCCATGACGGCCTGGTGGTGCTCGATGACGATGACC
>NZ_JACMSF010000118.1 GCF_014257025.1 Streptomyces cupreus | reverse complement strand
GATCGAGACCGCCGGGCCCTTTACTCTGCCTGCGTCAGGCCGGATTGCCCGTGGAGACGTCGAACTGGAACTTCCCCGGCTCCTCGGGATCGATGTCCGTCCCCGCGGCGGGGAACTGCTTCATCACGGTGCCGTCGCCCCAGGTGGACTCGTCGACCTTCCTGGTGTCGTACTCCCACCCGGCGGACTTGAGGCACTTCTTCACCGAATCGATGTTCTTGAAGACGAAGTTGGGCATCTCCACCTTGTCGGGGTCGTTGTACGACTCCACCGGCTCGGTGCACTCCTCCGGGTCGATCGTCTTGCTCGGGTCCGGCCCGCGATAACCCTCCGCCTTGGTCGCCGACGGGCTGGCGCTCGACCCGCCCTCGTCGTCCTTGGTGCCCCCGCCGTTCAGCGTCAGCGCGGCGACCAGACCGCCGACCGCGAGCACGGACACCACGATCGCGCCGATGATCACCGGCTTGTTGCTCCTGCCGCCACCGCCGGAACCGGGCGGGGCGGACTGCGGGGTGATGTTGTACGGCGGCGGGGTCGCCGCGTACCCCGACGGCGCCGGGGTCTGGTAACCCGGCTGCTGCTGCGGATAGCCGTACGCCGGAGCGGGCGCCGGCGTCGGGGTGCCGTACGGATTGGGCTGGTACGGCGTCTGGACCGGGCCCGTGGGTGCCGGCGTCGACTGGTCGACCGGCGGGAACACCGCGGAGCCGACGCCCGCGCCGCTGGCGGTCTGCGCGCCCGGCACGATGCTCGGCGCGGCGGCCTGGAAGGAGGACGCCACCCGCAGGCACTCGTCGCGCATGGCCTCGGCGCTCGGGAAGCGCTCGTTGGGGTTCTTCCGCAGCGCGCGGGCGACCAGCGCGTCCACCGCGGGCGGCAGCGAGCGGTTGACGGAGGAGGGCGCCACCGGCTCCTCCTGCACATGCGCGTACGCGATCGCCAGCGGCGAGTCCGCGTCGAACGGCAGCCGCCCGGTGACCAGCTGGAACAGCATGATGCCGACCGAGTACAGGTCGGAGCGGGCGTCCACGCCCCGGCCGAGGGCCTGCTCGGGCGAGAGGTACTGCGGGGTGCCGACGACCATGCCGGTCTGGGTCATCGAGGTGACGCCGGACTGCATGGCGCGGGCGATGCCGAAGTCCATGACCTTGACCACGCCGCGCTTGGTCATCATCACGTTGCCCGGCTTGATGTCCCGGTGGACCAGCCCCATCTCATGGCTGATCTCCAGCGCCGCCAGCACATCCGCGGTGATCTTCAGCGCCTTGTCGGCGGGCATCGCGCCGTACTGCTGTACGTCCTCGTCGAGCACCGAGCCGAGCGGGCGGCCCTCGATGTACTCCATGACGATGTACGGCGTCGTCATTCCGTCGACATCGTCCTCGCCGGTGTCGAAGACCGAGACGATGTTGGTGTGCGTGAGCTTGGCCACGGCCTGGGCCTCACGGCGGAAGCGCTCGCGGAAGGCCTGCTCGCGGCCGAGCTCGGTGTGCAGGGTCTTGATCGCGACTTGACGGTCGAGCACGGCGTCGTACGCCAGGTGCACCGAGGCCATGCCGCCCTCGCCGAGCAAGTCGCGCAGCTGGTAGCGGCCCGCCGCCAGCGCCCGCCCCGCGTACCGGCCGTGTGCGCCGTCCTGGCTCATTCTCCGTGTCCCCCATAGCCCGTTGGCACCGGCGTTTGTCGACGATCTGTCGTTGATCGAAAGTGCTATTCCCGGCCAAGTCTGCCCCAGGGCAGTGACACGTCAAGCTCGGTGCCCGTTCCGTGACCGTACGCGAAAGAAGAGTCGCGCAAGCGTTACAGGGGCCGTACGGCCGGTACACAGAATTTGCACGACGGACCGGCTTGCGGGTTTCATGGCCGGTCTGTCACGGACCGGCCGCGGGGCCCATCCCGGACCGGCGGCTGCGCGGAGGCTGTAGCGTGGCCGACGGAGACCGTAACAACACCGCGCGCACCGCGGGCAGAAACGACGGCGAGGACTGATGGCACAGCAGCAGCGCGCTCAGGGCCCGTCCGACCCCGAGGCGACTGGCGGCGGTATGTCAGATGCGCCGGAGATGTGGGGTAACGGCGGGCTGGTCGGGGACGGCCGGTATCGGCTCACCCGCAGACTCGGCCGGGGCGGCATGGCCGAGGTGTTCGCGGCCGAGGACGTACGTCTGGGCCGCACCGTCGCGGTCAAGCTGCTGCGCGCCGATCTCGCCGAGGACCCGGTCTCCAAGGCCCGTTTCACTCGCGAAGCCCAGTCGGTGGCCGGTCTCAACCACCACGCGATCGTCGCCGTGTACGACTCCGGTGAGGACTTCGTGGGCGGCCAGAGCGTGCCGTACATCGTCATGGAGCTGGTCGAGGGGCGCACCATCCGCGATCTCCTCATCAACGCCGAGGCGCCCGGGCCCGAGCAGGCGCTGATCATCGTCTCCGGGGTGCTGGAGGCGCTCGCCTACTCGCACCAGCACGGCATCGTGCACCGCGACATCAAGCCGGCGAACGTCATCATCACCAACAACGGCGCCGTCAAGGTGATGGACTTCGGCATCGCCCGCGCCCTGCACGGCGCGTCCACGACGATGACCCAGACCGGCATGGTCATGGGCACGCCCCAGTACCTGTCGCCCGAGCAGGCGCTCGGCAAGGCGGTCGACCACCGCTCCGACCTGTACGCGACGGGCTGTCTCCTCTACGAACTCCTCGCGCTCAGGCCCCCGTTCACCGGCGAGACCCCGCTCTCGGTGGTCTACCAGCACGTCCAGGACATCCCGACGCCTCCCTCCGAGGCCTCGGACGCCTGCCCGCCGGAGCTGGACGGACTGGTCATGCGCTCCCTCGCCAAGGAGCCGGACGACCGCTTCCAGACCGCCGAGGAGATGCGCGGCCTGGTCCAGTACGGCCTCCAGATGCTCTACGACCAGGGCAGCCACACCGGCACCTGGAACACCGGCCCGGTCGACACGCACGACGGTCGGCACACCCCCTCGGCGGGCTTCGCGCAGACCGCGGTGATGGGCCACGCCGGAGCCGACGCCTCCGGCACCACGCAGATCCCGCAGCCGATCCTGCCCGGCGGCCGGTACGGCGGCGGGGACGACGGCGGCTTCGAGGGGCACGGCAACAAGGGCAGCGGCCGCGGCAAGCTGTGGATCCTCGCCGTTCTCGCGGTGATCGCCATCGCGGCGGGCGTCGCCCTCGCGCTGAACGGCAGCGACGACAAGGACCCGGGCAAGGGCGGCACCACGCAGTCGCCGACCACCTCGCAGACCACGGACGACCAGACGGCCAGCGAGACGCCGAGCGAGGACGCGACCGAGGATCCCACCGACACGGCCACCGAGGACGACTCCGGTACGGATGGCGGCTCGGGCTGGACGCCGCCCACCTCGCCGACGTACACCCCGTCCCAGTCGGCCACCAGCGACGAGCCGGAGCCGACCGACACGGCCACGGAGCCGACCGAGCCGACGGAAGAGCCCACCGAGACCGCCACGGAACCGACCGACCCGACCGAACCGACGGAGGGCACCGTCGAGGGCGCCACGGGCGGGGTCGGCGAAGCGGACTGACCCTCAGTCAACGAACGCGTCGCACACCGCGTCGTACTCCCGCGTCCACCACACCGCCAGCGCCGAGGCGGCGGGGAACTGGGGGTCGGCGCGGGTGTCGCCGCGTTCGTAGTGCCAGCGCAGCATCCAGAAGTCGTTCAGGCGCTCCCACCACACCCGGTGCACGGCCGCCGCGAGCTCGGAGGGCGTGGCGCCGGCCGCGCGCCGGTACGCGCGCGTGTAGGCCCGTACCTTCGGCAGGTCCAGGGTGCCGACGGGCCGGACGAAGAAGATCGCGGCGGCCCTTACCGCCTCTTCCGCGCGCGGCTGCATCCCGAGCCGGTCCCAGTCGACGATCGCGGCGGGGGCGTCGCCCTTGTAGAGCAGGTTGAACGGGTGGAAGTCCCCGTGCACCCAGCCCACCGAACCGCCGCGCGGCGGACGCCGGCCGGCGTGCCGTTCCAGCAGCGCACGCCGTTCCAGCAGCCGGTGCCGGGCCAGCGCGTCGAAGGAGTCGGCGGGGTGATGGCGGCGCACCCGGGCGAGCAGGTCCTCGATCAGGGCGAAGGTGTCCTCGGGGTCGGCGCTCACCGCCGGCGGCCGCGGCGACGGCGGCATCACGCGCTCCAAGCCCGCGTGCACGGCCCCCAGCAGCGCGCCGAGCCTTGTGCACTGCCCCGGCGTGAGCTGGCCGCCGTGCCGGTGCCGGCCGTCGATCCAGGGGTGCAGGGCGTAGGCGTGGCCGCCGATCACGGCGACCGTACGGCCGTCCCGCCCGGGCAGCGGGGGTGCCACCGGGACGCCGAGGCCGGCCAGGCGCTGGGTCGCGCGGTGCTGGCGGGCGATGGCGGCGGGGTCGGCGGTCTCGGGGTCGAAGTGGTGCTTGAGGAAGTACCGGCCGCGCGTCGTGCGGAGCCGGTAACCGCGGTTGAGCAGCCCTTGGCCGACGGGCTCACAGGTGACGGCGCACCCGGCGGCGTACTGGCGGAGCAGGGCGCCCAGCGGGGGCGCGTGAGACACAGGGGGTGGTACACAAGGGCGCGGCACGCGCCAGATGCTAGGGCACGAGCCGGGCCTGTGAGCTGGGCGTTATCACAGAACGTCGGCGTCAGTCGCTTTCGGTCACATGATGCTCTCGAAGTGGCGCCCGCATCCGGGCCCACCGACTCGTCCCGGGACCGGATCTCCCGGCACCTCATGGTCGTCCAGGAGAAATACCCTGATTTTTCCGTCTGGGCGCACCCGGCAAGTCAAACACGAAAAGTCTTCCGGTGAACTGGGTGCGCGGGATAACGTGCCGTTGCTCCGGCCTCCTGCAAGGCTGTGACCAGCACCCTTCGAGTTCCTCGCGATTTACTTGGAAATCCAAGCAAAATCGCAGGTCAAATGGGGTTTCACAGAAATGTGGAGCACTGGGTAACGTGATGATTGCAGGGCGCTCGCCGGGGCACCTGTCACGCCTGTTCCGGCCGAGTGACACCCACCCCGTGCACGGGTGTCGGACCAGGTGAGCCGCACTGGTTTACCCGGCAACCCCGGGGGACCGGACCGACGGAGGAGCACACGTGACCGTGGAGAGCACTGCCGCGCGCAAGCCGCGACGCAGCGCCGGGACCAAAAAGTCCCCGAGCACCAAGCCCGAACTCGTTCAGTTGCTGACGCCCGAGGGCAAGCGCGTCAAGCACGCAGAGAACGCGGTGTACGACAAGTACGTCGCCGACATCACCCCCGAGGACCTGCGCGGTCTGTACCGCGACATGGTGCTCACCCGCCGCTTCGACGCCGAGGCCACCTCCCTGCAGCGCCAGGGCGAGCTGGGCCTGTGGGCTTCGCTGCTCGGCCAGGAGGCCGCCCAGATCGGCTCGGGCCGGGCGCTGCGCGACGACGACTACGTCTTTCCGACCTACCGTGAGCACGGCGTCGCCTGGTGCCGCGGGGTCGACCCCACCAATCTGCTCGGCATGTTCCGCGGTGTGAACAACGGCGGCTGGGACCCGAACAGCAACAACTTCCAGCTGTACACGATCGTCATCGGCTCGCAGACCCTGCACGCCACCGGCTACGCCATGGGCGTCGCCAAGGACGGCACGGACAGCGCGGTGATCGCCTACTTCGGCGACGGTGCCTCCAGCCAGGGCGATGTGGCGGAGGCGTTCACCTTCTCGGCCGTCTACAACGCGCCGGTGGTGTTCTTCTGCCAGAACAACCAGTGGGCGATCTCCGAGCCGACCGAGAAGCAGACCCGCGTCCCGCTCTACCAGCGCGCGCAGGGCTTCGGCTTCCCGGGCGTCCGGGTGGACGGCAACGACGTCCTGGCCTGTCTCGCGGTCACCAAGTGGGCCCTTGAGCGGGCCCGCAGCGGCGAGGGCCCGACGCTGGTCGAGGCGTACACCTACCGCATGGGCGCGCACACCACCTCCGACGACCCGACCCGGTACCGCGGCGACGAGGAGCGGCTGGCCTGGGAGGCCAAGGACCCGATCCTGCGCCTTCGCCAGTACCTGGAGTCCGCAAACCACGCGGACGAGGGATTCTTCGCGGAACTGGAGGCCGAGTCCGAGGCGTTGGGCAGGCGAGTACGCGAGGCGGTCCGTGCCATGCCGGACCCGGACCACTTCGCCATCTTCGAGAACGCGTACGCGGACGGGCATGCGCTCGTCGACGAGGAGCGAGCCCAGTTCGCCGCCTACCAGGCGTCGTTCGCGGACGCAGAAGGGGGCAAGTGAGATGGCCGAGAAGATGGCTCTCGCCAAGGCGGTCAACGAATCGCTGCGCAAGGCCCTGGAGGCCGACCCCAAGGTCCTCATCATGGGCGAGGACGTCGGCAAGCTCGGCGGCGTCTTCCGCGTCACCGACGGACTCCAGAAGGACTTCGGCGAGGAGCGGGTCATCGACACCCCGCTCGCCGAGTCCGGCATCGTCGGCACCGCGATCGGCCTCGCGCTGCGCGGCTACCGCCCGGTGGTGGAGATTCAGTTCGACGGCTTCGTCTTCCCGGCCTACGACCAGATCGTCACGCAGCTCGCCAAGATGCACGCCCGCTCGCTGGGCAAGGTCAAGCTTCCCGTCGTCGTGCGTATTCCCTACGGCGGTGGCATCGGCGCGGTCGAGCACCACTCGGAGTCGCCCGAGGCGCTGTTCGCGCATGTGGCGGGCCTGAAGATCGTCTCCCCGTCGAACTCCTCCGACGCCTACTGGATGATGCAGCAGGCCATCCAGAGCGACGACCCGGTGATCTTCTTCGAGCCCAAGCGGCGCTACTGGGACAAGGCCGAGGTCAACACCGAGGCGATCCCCGGCCCGTTGCACAAGGCCCAGGTCGTCCGCGCGGGCACCGACCTCACCCTCGCCGCCTACGGCCCGATGGTGAAGCTCTGCCAGGAGGTCGCCGACGCGGCCGCCGAGGAGGGCCGCTCCCTGGAGGTCCTGGACCTGCGCTCGGTCTCCCCGCTCGACTTCGACTCCATCCAGGCCTCGGTGGAGAAGACCCGCCGTCTGGTCGTGGTCCATGAGGCGCCGGTGTTCTTCGGCTCGGGCGCGGAGATCGCCGCCCGGATCACGGAGCGCTGCTTCTACCACCTGGAGGCCCCGGTACTCAGGGTCGGCGGCTATCACGCCCCGTACCCGCCGGCGCGTCTGGAGGAGGAGTACCTGCCGGGCCTTGACCGGGTGCTCGACGCCGTCGACCGTGCCCTGGCGTACTGAGGAGAGGGTCGTGACGACGATGACGGAAGCGTCCGTACGCGAGTTCAAGATGCCGGACGTCGGTGAGGGCCTCACCGAGGCGGAGATCCTCAAGTGGTACGTCCAGCCCGGTGACAAGGTCACCGACGGCCAGGTGGTGTGCGAGGTCGAGACGGCCAAGGCCGCCGTCGAACTGCCCATCCCCTACGACGGTGTGGTCCGCGAGCTGCACTTCCCCGAGGGCACCACGGTGGACGTGGGCACATCGATCATCGCGGTGGACGTGTCGGGCGGCGCCGCGGCCCCGGCACCCGCCGAAGCCGCCCCCGAGCCCGAGCCGGAGCAGCCCCAGGGACGCCAGCCGGTCCTCGTCGGCTACGGCGTGGCCCAGTCCTTGACCAAGCGCCGCCCGCGCAAGGGCCCCCAGGTCACGGTGCAGGAGGCCCCGCTCCAGGCGGTGCAGATCGAGCTGAACGGCCATGGCTCGGCGGCCGTGAAGGAGCGCCCGCTGGCCAAGCCGCCGGTGCGCAAGCTCGCCAAGGACCTCGGTGTCGACCTCGCCACGGTGGTTCCGTCCGGACCGGACGGCATCATCACCCGCGAGGACGTGCACGCGGCCGTGGCCGCGCCGAAGGCCCCGGAACCCGAGGTGGCGGCCCCCGCTCCCGCCGCTGCGGCGCCGGTGGCGACGTACGACGGCGCGCGTGAGACCCGTATCCCGGTCAAGGGTGTCCGCAAGGCCACCGCGGCCGCGATGGTCGGCTCGGCGTTCACGGCCCCGCATGTCACGGAGTTCGTGACGGTGGACGTGACCCGCACGATGAAGCTGGTCGAGGAGCTGAAGCAGGACAAGGACATGCAGGGCCTGCGGGTCAACCCGCTCCTGCTGATCGCCAAGGCCCTGCTGGTCGCCATCAAGCGCAACCCGGACGTCAACGCCTCCTGGGACGAGGCGAACCAGGAGATCGTGGTCAAGCACTACGTCAACCTGGGCATCGCCGCGGCCACCCCGCGCGGTCTGATCGTGCCGAACATCAAGGACGCGCACGACAAGACCCTGCCCCAGTTGGCCGAGTCCCTCGGCGAGCTGGTGTCGACGGCGCGGGAGGGCAAGACGTCCCCCGCCGCGATGCAGGGCGGCACGGTGACCATCACCAACGTCGGCGTCTTCGGCGTCGACACCGGCACCCCGATCCTCAACCCCGGCGAGTCCGCGATCCTCGCCGTCGGCGCGATCAAGCTTCAGCCGTGGGTCCACAAGGGCAAGGTCAAGCCCCGTCAGGTCACCACCCTGGCGCTCTCCTTCGACCACCGGCTGGTCGACGGCGAGCTGGGCTCCAAGGTGCTGGCCGATGTGGCGGCGATCCTGGAGCAGCCCAAGCGGCTGATCACCTGGGCGTAGGAAACGGGAAGGGGCCCGCCACGATCACGTGGCGGGCCCCTTCCGGCTGTTCCGGGGGATCAGTCCTGCTGAGCGCCGGCCGGCAGCGTCCGCAGCTGCATCGTGGACGCAGTGGTCGAGCCGAAGGCGTAGTCCATCAGCTTGGCCGCGTCGGTGTAGCGGTACTGGTCGTTCAGGAGTACACCGACGACCGTCTTGCCGTCGCGGGTGCCGGCGAAGACCAGGCAGGGGCCGGAGGGGGTGTTGGTCCCGGTCTTCACACCGATCGCGCCGCTGTAGGAGCCCAGCAGCTGGTTGGTGTTGTACCAGGTGTACTTGCGGGTGCCGCCGGTGCTGGTCGGCGCGTACTGCACGGTCGACGGCTTCTTCACGATGCCCGCGAACGTCGAGAACTTCATCGCGCTGCGGGTCAGCTTCGCGAGGTCGCGGGGCGTCGTGTAGTTGGTGTTCTGCGTGGAGTTGCCGTCGAACGAGTCGAAGTGCGTGTTCGTCAGGCCGAGCGCCTCGGCCTTCTTGTTCATCTTGGCGATGAAGTTCTTGGTGCGGGCCGCGACCGTGGTGCCGGTGCCGAACTTGTCGGCGAGCGCCATCGCGGCGTCACAGCCGGACGGCAGCATCATCGCGTGCAGCAGCTGGCGGACGGTGACCTTGTCGCCGGTCTTCAGGTCCGCGGTGCTCGCCTGCTTGGCGGCGACATAGTCCCGGTAGGCCTGCTTGATGGTGACCTTGGTGTCCAGGTTCACGTCCGGGATGGCCAGTACGACCCGCGCCGTCATGATCTTGGTGGTGCTCGCCATCGGCCGCTTGGTGTCGGCGTACTTGCTGTACAGCGTTGAGCCGGTCGTGCTGTCGAGCATGAAGGCGCCCTTGGCGCTGACCGTGGGGGCGGTCGCGGCCTGCGCAGGCGCCGTCAGGGCGCCGCCCGCCACCAGCGCGCCGGTCGTGGCCACGACGGCGGCGGTGCGGCGGACGCGGATGCCCTTGATGCCGGTTATCACTGTGAGAGCTCCGAGTGGTGTGAAGTGGATGCCTGCCGAGCAGGCGTCAGCTGATCTTGGCGTAGCCGTAACTGATGAGCTACACAAATACCCCGAATGCGTCGAATACCCCTGATGTGCGGCCAAGTTGAAGGGGAAAGAAGGTGGGGCCGCACGTGTGTGACACGTAAGTAGCACAGAAGGTTGTGCGGTTGCCGGGATGAATGTTGCTTCGGGTCCGCATGCTGGACGACGCTCCCTCATGCGTACGTGTTGTATCTAAGATGTGCGCATGCCGTCAGCCCCGCCCGCCACGACCCCCGCCCCCGTCAAGCAGCCCCCCGCCGCCGACCGCGTCTACGCCCACGTCAAGCAAGCCGTCCTGGACCGCCGCTACGAGGGCGGCACCCTCCTCACCGAGGGCGAGCTCGCCGAGGCCGTCGGGGTCTCCCGCACCCCGGTGCGTGAGGCGCTGCTGCGCCTGGAGGTGGAGGGGCTGATCAAGCTCTACCCGAAGAAGGGCGCGCTCGTATTGCCGGTGTCGGCGCAGGAGATCGCCGACGTCGTGGAGACCCGGCTGCTGGTCGAGGAGCACGCGGCGCGCAAGGCGGTCCCCGCCCCCGCCGGGCTCATCGAGCGCCTTGAGCACCTGCTCGCGCGGCAGAAGGCCGAGGCCGCCGTCGGCGATCTGGCCGCGGCCGCCGTCACCGACCGCTGCTTCCACGCCGAGATCGTCCGCAGCGGCGGCAACGAGATCCTGTCGAGGCTGTACGACCAACTCCGCGACCGCCAGCTGCGGATGGGCGTCGCCGTCATGCACTCCCACCCCGACCGGATCGCCAAGACCCTCACCGAGCACGAGGAGAT
>NZ_JACMSF010000117.1 GCF_014257025.1 Streptomyces cupreus | reverse complement strand
TCCGTCGGGGTTGCGCGCGGGCGATGGGGTCTGCGTACTCTCGGCCATGTCGACTCCAGCCAGTCGGCCATGCCCCGGGGCCGTTCGCGCGGTCGCCGGGGCGCTGCACGACTCATGGAATCGGCGCGCTACGCAGGGTGACAGGGATGGAACGTCCCACTTTCGCGACGCTAGTCGCCAACCCCCAGGAACTCTGCCAACGGCCGCAGCCCCGGCGGGTGGTTAGGGAGTGCCCACAGGTCGCGCACGATGGCCACGGCCAAGGTGTGGTGCTGAATCCATGCTGGCGCCACGCGGCGTAGCGACTCCAGTGCCTTCACGGCCCCGGCCGAGTCTCCGAGGTCCGTATGGGCTCGGGCTACGTCCAGCAGCAGCCACGTCCGCCAGGACGGGGGCACGTCCTTGCCCAGCCGCATCCCCTTCGCCAGCGTCAGGGCATCCTCAGGGTGGCCGTACTGAACGGCCAGCCGGACGCGCTCAATGCGTACCGATGACGGGCTGAACACGCTGACCATACGGTTGTCGCTGCCCTGCGGCAGCTTGGCCACCCGGGCCGCTTCCTTCTCCGCATTCGCCATCAACGCGGAGGCCCGGTCGTAGTCGTTGCTGCGAGCGGCAGACGTGGCCGCGGACATGGTCAGCGCGCCCCAGACCTTCAGGCCGTCAGCAGTGTCCGTGTGCCCGCTGTCCCTGATGTCGTCTGCGGCATGCAGGGCGATGCTCAGGGCGTCGCTGAGGCGCCCTTGCCGCTGGTAGGTCCACGCAACAGAGTTGACGATCATGGGGCGTAGCAGGGGGTCGGAGGATCGTCCCGCGGCGTCTATGGCGCGCTCCAGGCTGATGAGGGCGAGGTCCGTTTTCCCCATCCGAACGGCGACGTGCCCGGCGAGCTGGAGGGCCTTGCCCAGCGCTGCGAAACCGGCGCCCCGATCGTCGCCGTTGGCCGAGGCCGCGACCGTGCGCGCATCCGAGATCATGTCGGGCAGCGACTTCATCACGGTGTCGAACTCGGCTGCGTGGTACTGCGTCCAGCCGTCCGCAATCTGCTCGCGCAGGGCGGCCAACGAAAAGTCGGGTCCTGGTGGTTTTGGCTCCGGCCCCCAGAGCGCCGGCATGATGGCGCGCCGCACCGCTACGAAGCGTGGCCCGTCGTTCTCTCCCGTCGAGGCGACGGCGGGAGGGTCTCCCAGGAGTGTGGTCAGCTCTACCCCGAGACCGTTCGCCAGCGCGTGCAGGGTGGGCAGGCGCGCCGAATGCTTCCGGCGCTGTTCGAGCTGACGGATTACGTCGACGGATACGCCGGAGCGCTCGGCCAGATCCTCTTGTGTCAGGGAGGCCAGGCGGCGCAGGCGTCGGAGAGTTCGCCCCAGGTCTTCATTTGCCACGTGGCCACGGTACGCCGCCGGGGCAGCGTGGGACCGTGGCCGTCGACAACGTGGTCCGGGCATGTCGAATCGCCCCCTGCACGGCCCGCGTTGGGGCCGTGCAGGGGGCGTAGATGGGTCAGCCGCCGAGGGCTTGGTAGAGGGCAACGGCGAGAGCGCCAATGGCGGTCAGGGCGGCCAGTGACGGTAGCGGCCATCGGGCCCTTCTCCAACGTGGTGACGCGGGGCTCGATGTCGCTGCTCTTCGGCATGGCCTCCAGGGCGCGGAGCCGGGCTTCGTGGTCGGAGAGGTCGGTGCGGATGTCCTTGGTTTCGTTCAGGATGCCGTCGAGCTTGGCCTCGATCCGTCCCACCGTCTTCGCCAGGTCCCGCACCTCCTGATACGTCTGCGCTGGGCTGATGTACAAGCCCGGGTCGGGCACAGTCATCTGCCGTCCTCGCCTGCCTGCCGGTTGGGCACGGCCCAGGTGAAGCCGAGGGCGGCGAGCACGGCGATCAGCGCGGCCCATCCCTCGGCGGCGGGCACGGTGTCGTCGGTGACCGCGACAGACAGCGAGCCCGCGCCCGCGGCAACAGCGGACACCACCGCCTTGGCGTACTTCGAGATCCTCATCGGGACTCCTTCTCCAGCGCGGTGACGCGCGTCTCCAGGGCGGTCAGCCGCTCCTCCGTGGTGGGCGGCTGGGGCTTCGGTGCCGGCGGCTTCGGGGCGGTCGGCGACCAGCTGGCGGAGTGCTTGAGCCGCTCGGCGATCCGGTCGCCCAGCATGTCCATGTCCACCCCGGCCGGATCCGGCTTGCCCGGCTGCCACTCCTTGTGGGCGATGACCGACTCGGCGTGCCACCCGTGGGCGCGGCAGAGAGCGGCCGATACCCGGACCATGGCTTCGAGCTGTGCTTCGGGCGAGTTCTGGCCATCGCCCGTATTGATCGCTTAGAAGCCGTAGAAGTGACGGTTGCTGTCGGTGTTCGCCTCATTGTCGACCGGCAGCTTCTCGTCCCCACGGACGACCGCGTCGAGGGCGTCGTCGTCGCCGTTCCCCGCGTGATTGGCGCGGCCGTAGCCGACGAGGCGGACGATGCCGGAGCGGTCGAAGTCCGGGTTGGTGGTGAGCCGATCGGTGGAGGTAATGAACGGGACTGGCAGGTGTGTCGCCCCGCTGCGGGGGTGTGCACGACCAGCTGGGTGTCGTCGGCGTCCACCGCCGCCGCCAGCAAGCTGCCGCCAGGTGGGGGAGTGCAGGAGGTGGTTGTCGCGGACCGGCCCAGTCAGTACCCGCAGCCTCCGGGGGGCGAGGGAGTCGGCTCCGGGGCGGGTGTGGGATCGGTCGTGGAGGCGGGTTCGGTCTCCGGGACTTCGGTCTCCTCCGGCGCCTCCTCCTCAGGCGCCTCTGTCTCCGGGGCCTCCTCAACGGGGTCGTGGTACGCGGGGGTTGGGGTGGTCGGCTCCGGTGTCGGTGTTACGGGAGCTTCGGATTCCGGGGCTTCCGGCTCCTGCGGCTCCGTTTCGGGGACCTCGGCCTCGGGGGCCTCCACCTCAGGGGCCTGTGGTCCGTCGGGCTACGGCGTCTCGTATACCGGCGTTTCCGGCTTCCCTTCGGCCGGTTCGGCCGGTTCCGCAGGCTCGGCCGGTTCGGCCGGTCCAACGGGATCAGCGGGGTTGGCGGGTTCAGCGGGCTCGGCCGGTTTGACGGGTTTGGCCGGTCCAACGGGATCGGTGGGCTCAGCAGGCTCGACCGGCTTCACGGGCTCAGCAGGCGCAGGAGCCGGGTCTTCGCCTCCCGGCGCTGTTCCGTTCCCCGGAGGCGCGTCATCCACCGGGGCTTCAACCGCCGGCTCGCCCCCGGACGGCATCGACTCATCGGCGTCCGACGCCTCAACCGCAGCCACTTCCTCAGCCACGGCCCCAGCGGCAGCACCGCCCGAACCGTCAGTCCCGGGCTCCTCACCCCGCCCAGTCTCACGCGGCTCCCCCGAGCCACCCCGCTTCTGCGGCGCGTCCACCCCAAGGCCAGGCCCCTCCTGCGGCGCGTCCATCCCTATGCGGGGCTCCTCCGTCGGCCGCGCCACCGGCGCCTCCGCCAATGGCGCCCTTGCTTCCTGGACCGGGACCGGGTCGCCCGTGCCGAGGGCGATGACCAGCGCGAGGGCCGCTCCCGTCACCGCCGCACCCGCCGCGATTGCCGTCGGCGTCTTCGCCGAGCCCCCGCCCGTGACGGATTGGCGTACGGAGTGCAGCAGGCCGCCGCCCTGGCCGCTCAGGGTGGCGGTCGCCGCGCCGGCGGACCCCGCGGCGAAGGACAGCAGGAACTTGCCCGCGCCGCCCACGGCGAAGACCAACAGCGCCGGGCCGATGAGTGCGGGCAGACGGTCGTTGGCGCGCATCAGGACCGCGAGACGGCCCCGGCATTCGTCACACCCGTCCACGTGGCCGAGGAGGCGTTCCGACTGTCGAGCTGTCGCGTTGCCCCGCACATACGCTGGCATACGCACCCAGTGCACCTCGCACGCGGGGTCGTCGGGGGCGCCGGTCTGTGAGCGCAGGAAGGCCTGGCGCATGCCTTCGCGGGCGCGGTGCAGAAGTACGGCCGTGGCGCCCTGCTTGGCGCCGATCCGCTCCCCGACCGCCTCCAGCGGCTGGCCCTCCGCCTCCGCCAGCCACAGGGCCCGCACCCACCGCTCAGGGAGCTGGCCGAGCACGCGGACCAACAGGTCCACGGACGAGACCTGTTCGGCGGGGTCGGCCGCCTGCGGGCCCACCTCGCCCCCCTCGGCCCTTTCGGCGACGGACGGGTCCTGCGGAGTCTCGCGCGCCGCGCTGCCGGCGGCGATCGCGAGGTGACGCACGGTCGTCGTGAGGTACGCGGGCACGTTGTCGATCTCGTGCCCGGCGGCCAGCCGCCGCCAGACGCGGAAGTGCGCCTCGGCCACGAGGTCCTCGGCGGCCCAGGAGTTCCGCGTGAGCGAGCGCGCGTACGCGACGAGGCGCGGCTGTTCCTCCTCGTAGATACGGGCGTACGAGGCGGTGGCATCGGACGCCGATACAGGGTTCGTCGGCTGGGCGGGCACCTTGGGGAAGCCGTCGGTCATGGCAGGAACGCTCCAGTTGCCTGCGGAGGGGGCGCGAATGAGTTCGTCAGCGTAGATGACAAAAGATTCAACAAAGGTTTCGCTACTCACAGAAGGTGACGTAAGTCATATTGAGTGGCTCCGGTTACGGCGTCAGTTCGTCTGTTCAGGTGTCGGTTCTCGGTGAGGCAACCAGGAGAGCGTGTCGGATCTTGTGGGCGAAGTCGTGCATGGGGCGTTGCTCGGTGGCGTCGATGGATGGGGCGTCGATGGCGGCGTTGACCAGGCGGAGGGCCTGCTGGATGACTCTGCCTCGGTGGGCGTAGGCGTCGAGGAGGGCGTCGACGTTCGACCGGGCGGCCATGGCGGGGGTACTGCTGTGGCCGGTCGCGGGGATCGGGGCCGCTTTCGCGCCGCGAGCACGAGCGGGCAGGACCGGGGCGCGGACGGCAGCGCCCTTCTCACTCAACGTCAGCGAGCGGATGTGCTGGTACTTCTCGTCGGTGGTGTGGCCGTCCCACTGCACGCGTGGGTCGGTGGACGGCACAGTCATCACGTGATCGAACAACTCGACGTCACGTGGGGCGATGTGCCAGCAGAGCTTGTGTCCCGCACTGTTGAGGTACAGCAGCTTCCAGCCGGGTTCGTCGATGCCGGTTGCCGCGGTCAGGAAGGCGTTGGGGTGGTGAAGGGAGGCGAGCCAGGCGAGGAGATGGGCGCGTTCGCGATACACGCCGACCCGCTTGGTCTCGACGTCTGCGAGTTGGACACGGAGTTCGGCGGCCTGCTTGACGGCGTGTCTTATGTGCGCGGCGTCCAGGTACTCGTCAGGTTCGTGGCCTGGCGGGGCGCGGTGTGGGCGTCCTGCCTGCCGTTGTGGGAGCCGTAGCGGTGGTGCGCCTTGTCGAGTTGCTCGCGTAGCCGGTCACGTTCGGCGTACAGGGCGTCGAGGGTGTCGATGGTGATCGTGTTGATGCTGTGGCGGTCGGTCATGTTGCGCTGGTCCTGGCGGAGTCTGCGGGCTTGGGGGTCGAGGCCTGCGACAAGTTTGTTGAAGCGGGTGCGCTCGGTGGCGAGAAACGCGGCCTCCTCCTGAGCGGGGGTGTCGGTCGTGGTGGCGTGGTCGCGGGAGCTCATGCGGTAGACGATGTAACAGCCGGTGGACAGGCACAGCGTGCTGACGAGGAGGAGGAACGGGATCATGGCCTTGCTCCGGTGATCTTCGCGGCGGATGGGGACGGTGAGCGGGGCGGTGGCGCCTGTGGGGATGAGGGCGGACGCGGCGAGCAGGAGGCGAGCTGCGGTCATTCGGCGGCTTTGAGGCAGGGGTGAGCGCGCATGCTGCCGTCGCGCTTCGGCTGGAAGGCCCGTCCGCAGCCTGGGCTAGAGGAGCCGTTCGTCGCCGGGTTCGATCAAGGCCGCGATGCCGGTGTCGAGGTCGAGCCAGACCAAGAGGGTGACGAGCGCGTCGGCTTCGAGTGAGTGGCGGTTGGCGATCCGGCTGAACGTGGCCGGAGCGAGCCGTGTCTGCTGCGCGACACCGCGCCAGGTGAGGCCGAGTTCCCGGCGTCGGGTGTCGAGACGGCGGTGGAGTTCGGGGACGTCCAGGCGGTAGGTGCTCACGAGGTGCGCCTCTCAGTCGGGATGCCTGCGCGCTCGGTGATGTCGGTGCTGTGCGTGGCACGTCGCGCGCAGTTCCTGACGACGGTGGGTCTCTCGTCCCACCGGTCGCGGCTGCCGACAACAAGGAAGTCGGTGTGCATGAACGTGTGTCTCCTGGATTCGGGGCCGGGGGTTCGTCCAGGGAGAGCACGACGGGGCGCGAGCGATTACGCCAAATCGGATAGATCTTTTTCGGGGGCGTCAGCGGTCAGCGGTTGGACGGTATGACCACCGCCCGAACACCCGTCCCGAGAGAAGGAGCTGACGTGTCGTCCATCGTCGAGCGGTTCACCATGTCCAGGGCCAGGCGCCGCTTCTCCCGGCGTGGCCTCGGGCGGGATGCGGGTGGTGCCGGCGGGCGCGCGACCTTCTTCTGGAGCCGAGCGAACTGCTGATCCAAGGGACTGCTCGCCTGATCGTGATGCAGAGCACAAGAAATCCTTCGGAATGCCGCAATGCACCCGGCCTGTCCAGGGTCGTACGGGGCGTACGGACAGGGAGCTGTCGGCATTCGCCAGGGCTCCCAGTGCAGCCCTCTCCGAAGGAGAACAACATGCGATGGCACTCTCTGGCCTTGCCGGCCGCGGTCCTCACTCTGGGCGTGTCGGGGGTGTCCCCGGCCCTGGCCGGCGGTGTCGATCATCCGCGCGATGCCGCGATGGGTGGGAGAGGCGTCCACCAGGGAATCGTGGCGGCCCATTGGCCCGGGATCGTGTCGAAGATACTCAACGCCGCGGACGCCACCCAGCAGGCGGCCGCGAACCACGAGCTCCAGGCCGAGCGTGACGCGGCGGCCGCCCAGGCTGCCAAGCAGGCCGCGGCGGACCTCAAGGAAGCCAAGGCGGAGGCCAAGAAGAAGGCCGAGGCTGCACCGAAGGCGGCTGCCGAGCGGACCACCCTCACCTCGATCTCGACGGAGTTGACCCCTGCCAGCGGCAGCGTCGCGGCGGTCATCAGCTTCCTCAAGGCGCAGGTGGGCGATGCCTACGTCATGGGTGGCACCGGCCCCAACGCCTGGGACTGCTCCGGCCTCGTCCAGGCCGCGCTCAGGCAGGCCGGCGTCGACCTTCCCCGTGTCGTGCAGTACCAGTCGACGGTCGACACCGGGGTCTTGCCCTCCAACCTGCAGGTCGGCGACATCCTCTACTGGGGTGCGAAGGGTTCCGCGTACCACGTGGGCGTTTACATCGGGCAGGGCCAGTACCTCGACGCGGCCAACCCGGCCAAGGGCGTCGTCATCCAGGATCTCTCCGGCTACCGGGCGACGGGTGCGGTGCGCGTTCTCTGAGTACGTCTTCTCTGAGTACGTCGTGCAGGGTCGGCTTCGGCAAGGAGTTCGACGTGAACACCGCAGCGCCCTCTGCACGGCCGAGGCGGCTGTGCAGGGGGCGTTCGAGGACAGGAAACGCGCGGCAGATGTCAGTCATGGGCGTGAATTCGGTGGCAACCTTTGCGCCCTCTGTGGCCACTGAACAGTGCACCATCGACTCGATCCCTCGAACGGACACGCATGAACACACCGAGACAGGCCGCTCGGCAGCGCAGGCGTAGGCGCACGCTGATGGTGGGCACCACGGTGGCGCTCGCCGTCACCGGTGTTCTCGCCTATCTGGTCATGGCGTTGCTCCCCGACCGCGAGGCCGACACGGGGTCGACCGTGGCCGCGCCCGCCGCCGGCACTCCGGTGACGCCAACCCCGACCCCGACCGGCAGCCCGACCGCGACAAGTACCCCGAGCCCGACCGGATCCCCGACGCCGACGGCCGGCGCGACCACCGCGTCGGCGCGGCCTTCCGCCACCAAGGCGTCCCCGCGGGCGACGTCCGCCGCGGCAGGCTCGGCAGGGCGGATACGGCCCGGCACCACCTACGACGGGGTCGCCACCCACTACGACGCCGGGGACGGCGACGGCGCCTGTCTGTTCGGGCCCAGCGACGACCTCATGGTCGCGGCGATGAACACCACCGACTACGAGACGTCCAAGGCGTGCGGCGCGCACGTGCTCGTCCGCGCGGCGAACGGCAAGACGGTCAAGGTTCTGATCACCAACGAATGCCCCCTGCCCTGCGCACCCGGCCAACTCGACCTCAGCAAACAGGCCTTCGCCAAGCTCGCCGACCTCAATCAAGGCCGGATCGCGATCACCTGGAGCCTGCTGAGCCCGAGCACGTCCGACACGATCTCCATCCGGTACAAGACCGGATCCAGCACCCACTGGTGCGGCATCCAGGCGATCGGCCACCGCAATCCGGTCGCGCGGCTGGAGGTCGGCACCGCGGGCGGCTGGCGGCAGCTGCCCCGTACCGAGTACAACTACTTCCTCTCCGAGGACGGCAGCGGGTGCGGCGGCGCGATCAGGATCACCGACATCTACGGCGAACGACTGACCGTCAATGGGATCGCGCTGCGACCGGACGTCGCACAGACGACCAGTGTCCAGTTCGCCCGACACTGAACCAAGCGCCCTTTCAGCGCGCCAGCCGCTCCACCGCCGCAAGAACCGGCGCCGTGCCGTCCTCCTCGCGGATCCGTGCGCCCAGGGCCTGCGCCCGGGCGCGGTACGCGGTCTGGCGTACGGCTTCGTCCAGGGCCGGTGCCAGCGCGTCCGCCGTCAGCCCGCGCAGCCGAACCGAGCGCGGCGCCACGCCCAGGGCGACCAGCCGTTCCGCCCAGAAGCCCTCGTCGAACTGGATCGGCACCGGCACGGCCGGAACCCCGGCGCGCAGCCCTGCCGCGGTCGTACCCGCGCCCGCGTGATGGACCACGGCGGCCATCCGGGGGGACAGCGCGGAGTGCGGCACCTCGTCGACCGTCAGCATGTCGGCGCCCTCGGCCTCAAGACCGCCCCACCCCCGCTGGATCACCCCGCGCAGCCCGGCCCGCCGCAGCGCCCGCACGATCCGGGCACTGAGCCCTCGGGGATCGGGCACCGTGGCGCTGCCCAGGCCCACGAAGACCGGCGGGTCGCCCGCGTCGAGGAAGTCCAGTAGTTCGGCGGGGAGTTGGGCGTCGCGGTCGTAGGGCCACCAGTACCCGGTCACGTCGAGACCGCGCGGCCAGTCCCGCGGTCGGGGCACCACCAGCGGGCTGAAGCCGTGCAGGACCGGCAGCTCGCGGACGCGGGTGCGGGGCAGTCCCAGGCGGGCCCGCACCGACGGCAGCGTTGACGCGAATATACGGTCCATCACCAGGTTCACTCCGTGTCCGGCGACCCGGTTCCCGAGGGCGCCCAGGGAACCGCCCCCGAGCACGGGCGGCGCGAACTCCCGGGTGGGGGCGAGGGGTTGGAGATAGACGCCCATGCTGGGCAGCCGCAGCCCCTCGGCGACGGTCCGCCCGAGCGGGGCCAGTGAGCTGGAGAGCAGCAGTATGTCGCTCTCACGTGCCGCTGCCACCAGATCGTCCGCCATTTTCCCCACCAGCGCCCGCGCCAGCGCGGCCACCCGCATCAGCTTCCCGACTCCGGTCGCGCTGCGATGCAGCCCCCGTCCGCGGGAGGACTCCAACTCCGCCCGCGGATCCACGGGCAGCGGATGGAACCCGAGCTCCGAGCCCGCCACCAACCGCTCGAAACAGCCATGGGTCACCAGGGTGACCTGATGTCCCTCCCGGGCCAGTGCATGCCCGAGACCGGTGTAGGGGGCCACGTCGCCCCGCGAACCCGCCGTCATGATCGCTACGCGCACGACGGCCAGTATGGCCCCGGGAGCCGCATCCTCAACACAGCGCGACGACGAGTCCCACGCCGACCATGACCCCGGCGCACGCCACCAGCCAGCCCGCGAGCAGTCGGCGCCGCAGCGCGCCGTACCTCGCCTCGTACTCTGCCCGCAACTCCTCCGCCCGCTCCGCCGTACGCTGCCACGACCGCCGCGCGAGACTCACGTACTCCGACTCGAACCGCCGCTCCACCTCATTCCGCTGAGCCTCCGTCAGCCAGGAGGCCAGCGGGGCGCAGAAGCGCTCGGCTGCGGTACGGCCCTCCTCGCGGGTCGCGGCGACGAGCAGATATCCCTCGATCTGGCCGACGAGCCCACGGCCCTCCGTGGCCGTCACCGCGCGCTCAACTCCCGTGTCGGCGCCTCGGTTTGGGGGTGGTGGAGGTCGAAGGCCGGGGATTCGCTGCGGATGCGGGGGAGTACGACGAAGTTGTGCCGCGGCGGCGGGCAGGCAGTCGCCCATTCCAGTGAACGGCCGTAGCCCCACGGGTCGTCGACCTCGATCTTCTTGCCGTACTTGGCGGTCTTCCACACGTTGTAGAAGAACGGCAGGAATGACAGGCCGAGGACGAACGTGAAGACCGTCGACACCGTGTTGAGCGTGGTCAGCCCTTCCACCGCCAGATAGTCGGGGATCCGGCGCTGCATACCGTTCGTG
>NZ_JACMSF010000116.1 GCF_014257025.1 Streptomyces cupreus | reverse complement strand
TGGCCCTTGGCGATGGTGTCGTAGGACCAGCGGGCCAGGATCTTCGCGTCGTCGGGGGTGGGTACTCCGCCGACAAGGGGCACAGGGCCGTCGACGCGGGCGGTCTGCCGGCCGAGGTTGTCGTACGTGTAGCCGATGGTCTTGTTGCGGGCGTCAGTTGCGGCGACGAGCTGGTCGAGGTCGTCGTACTCGGTGGTTGAGGTTCCCGCGTCAGGGTCCGAGGCGCTGGTCTGACGGCCGAGGAGGTCATAGCCGTGGGACCAGGTGTTGCCGTCGCTGTCCTTGACTTGCTTGAGGCGGTCGGCGTGATCGTAGGTATAGGTGAAGCCGGTGTAGTCGGCGGTGACGGTGTTGCCGTTGTACTCCCGCTTCTCGGTCAGTCGACCGCGGGCGTCGACTTCCTCGCGAATAGCAGGGGCGCCGTCCGGCGGGAGGACGGTGGTTGCGTTGCCCTCGTAGGTGGTGGTCGTGCGGGAATGCTCCTGGCCGTTGACCAGGGTCTTCTGGACCGTGGGGCGGCCTGCACCGTCAAAGGTGGTTTCGGTGCCTGCGGGCGCGGCCGTGGTCAGGGTGGCGAGCGCTCCGCTGGGTGCTGTGGTGTCGATGTACTGCGCGGCGGTTTCGACTGCGAGGCCGCGGGTGTCGTATTTGGTTTCGGAGATCACCCGGCCGATTCCCGTTGCGGCTGGCACTTGGACCTGTCGCGGGCGCAGCAACGCGTCGTAGATGGCGTACTGGGTGAGGTAGGTCGTGGCGTCGTTGTTCAGGGACTTGGTCGCCACCCAGGAGGCGGCGCCGGACTGCACCTTGTATTCGTACTTCTGGCTGGGAGCGTGTCCGGCTGCACGATCACGGTCGGCCAGCCAGACGTCGGTGAGACGACCGAGGGCATCGTAGGCGAGTTCGGTCCGGTTGCCGTTGGCATCCGTCCGGGCAAGGTCGACTCCCCAGTCCGGGGCATGCTCGACGGTGGCTGCGTGACCGGCGGCGTTGGTGGTCACGGTCTGGGTGATGGGTCCACCGGTAGCCGGGGTGTAGGCGATGTGCTTGGTTCGGGTGCCCTTGGTGTTCCAGGTCGCCGTGGGTCGGCCGAGTGTGTCGTAGGCGGCCGTGGTGACGGTCTGGTAGTGGCCGGATCCGTCCGTGTTGTAGCCGGTCAGGCGCTCGGTGCGGGTTGCGTCGCCCTTGGTCGGGGCGGCTGCGTAGGCCTGGCCGTCGTAGGAGAGGCGTCTGTCGGAGATCAGGTCGGTGGTCTCGGGATCGTTGGTCCGGTTAGGGGTGGTCACCGCGCAGCTGGCCGAGACCTTTTCCACCCGCCGGGGGTAGGAAAGCATCCACTCTGTTTCGTTGGTGGCATACCAGGTGCGGGTGCAGTCCTTGGAGCCGCCGGCGTCGGTCTCCGCGGTTAGCGGCAGGCCGCTTTTCGGGTCGTAGGTGGTGGTCGAGGTCGCCGTCATCGTGCTGCCGCTGCTCAGGCGGGTGCGGGTGACCTCCGTGCCGGGGCGGACCATGTAGCCGCGGACGGTGCCGTAGGAGTGGCTGTCGCTGGAGGTCTGCTGCGACCAGGGGGTGACAACCTTGGCGGAGACTTCCTGGCCGGAGGTGCCGTTGTAAGTGATCTGCTCGCGGAGTTGGCCGGCGTACTGCTCGGAGTCAGTCTTGGCCACGCCCTGGGAGTCGGTGATCGTCTCGCTGCGGGTGGTGCCGTCGGACTGCTTGTCGCCGTGCATGCCGCGGTAGTACAGCGCGGTGGTCTTCGAGCGGGTACCGGCGGCCGCGCCAACGGTGGTCGTGACCGTGTTGTAGCCGCGCCAGATGCCCCACGTACGGTATTTGGCCGGTGTGATGGGCGACTGGTCGTCGTAGGCCCAGGCACCGCCACCGGTGTAGCTGTAGTTGGTCTCCTTCAGCGGTGCGCCGCCTGTCGGGTCAGACTCCGTGACCTGGGTGACGACGTACTTGTGGAAAAAGTCGGTGCGTGGTTGTGGGTCTTCCCCACCGGTGGGGTTGGTTGGCGGGATCCACTTCACCGGGTAGCAGCGCTTGCTGTTCTTGTCGAGTGCGGTGGGCACGTTGGTGTCCGCCAGGCACTCGGGGTCCGAGTAGTTGACGGTCAGTACCGAGCCGGTCTCGGACTTGACGGTGCGGACGCGCCACTTGATGTAGGGCACGACGTCGTCACCGGTCTTGTCGACGCGGTTGTGCAATTGGATCCCGGAGAAGGTCACAGCTGGGAGAGCGATGGGGTCGGTGCCGGACTTGCCGGTGTGCTGGATGGACTTCAGCCACAGTCCCGGGGCGGAGCCGTCGCCTGGGTCGGGGAAGGAGTGCGACAGGTGCCAGGCGTTGACGTCGCGGTAGTCGGTGTCCGCCCCGGTACCGGTCCCCTTGTAGACCTGCGTGGTGACGTCGATCAGCCGCTTACGGGTGAAGAAGGACGGCGCGTTGCGGTCGGTGCACACCGTGCTGGCGGCGCAGATCTGGTCGAACGGCACGTCCGGCCAGGCGGCCTTGTTCGTCTCCGTGAGGGAGGCGCAGGTCTCGCCGCCGGAGACGGGGATGCAGCGCTCACCCACGGTGAACCTCACACGGGCGGCGGCGGGCTTGCTGAAGATGGTGTCGGAACGCTGGCCGTAGTCGATGCGCTTGAGGTAGCCGCTGCGGTCGTAGTACGTGCCGTTGCCGGTAGAGGCGTTCTTGGCGTAGTAGTTGCCCTCTTTGGTGTACCAGTAGCTCGTGACGTTGCCGTGCGGGTCGACAACGTAGTCCAGGTTCCAGCGCCAGGCCTGGCGCTTGGCGCGGTCGGCGAAGGTCGTGCCGCTGGAGTAGCCGGGTTCGCCGGCGTCGTCGCCGAAGACGGGGACCCACCAGGTGGAGTTGGTGACGGGGTCGTCGGCGGCGGTGCCGTTGTCGGACCAGCCGGGCAGGCGGTTCTTGCCGAACACGTACTGGGTGCCGTCGGTGGCGGTGATGGTCCAGTACTCGCCCTGGTCACCAGTGTCGCCGTCGTCACCGTTGACGGCGCCCGTAGCGCGGGTGACCCTCTCCCCGTCGTCGTTCTTCAGGTGCCAGCCATTGGCGTCCTTGATCAGCGGGCTGGACTTTCCGTTGAGGACGACAGAGGCGTTGTCCTCCTTCCAGCACAGGTCGCCCTTGCCGTCCTGGCCGTCGTCGTCGCAGGAGGCGTAGGAGCGCTCGATGTATGACGTCGGCACGTCGAAGCCCTCGCCCGCCCAAGACGGCTGAGCGGACGTCGACGAGGTACGGCCGTCGATGCTCTGAGCCGAGTAGCCGAGCGTCACCTCGGGGGTTGTGCCGGCAGGGGCTGGTACCGCGTCCATGCCGTAGGACCATGTGAAGTCCCCGTTGGAGCCGCCGCCCGCCCAGGTCGACGACGCCGACAACGGGGTGGCCTGGTAGCTGCCCTGATCGGAGGAAGCACCGGCGGAAAGCGCCACCATGGTGGTGGTGGCCGTGGTGCTGGCGGCCCGCCGGGTGGCGATCTGCGTGGTGAGAGTGCTGTTCTCGGCGTCGTTGCTGGTCGGCAGCACCGTGGTGGTGCGGCACTGCCTCTTGTGCGGGGTGGTCAGCGCACAGGCGGGCAACTGGACGGCGCGCAGGCGGGAGGCCCAGGCGCCGCCGTAGGCGTGGGCGAAGCGGCTGTAGTCGATGCTGAGTGACATGGCGGAGGCGCTGGTGTCACCGTCCGCCCGTTGCACAGACAGCACCAGGCCCTCGACGCCCAGCTTCTTGGCCAGTTTGCGGTCCAGGACGGTGACTTTGGCCCGGCCGGGGGCGTTTGGAACCTTCGCCGCCTTGGCCTTGGACTTTGGCTTGGCCGGGGCTCCCAGCGTGACGGGCAGGCCGTCAGCCTTTGCCTTCTTGCCGAGGGCTGACGGGATGTGCACGGTTGCGGAGCCGGGCGTGGGCCATGCCGGTTTGGCTGCGGCTATCTTGCGTGTCTTGGCAGCGGCCGATGCCGTCGGGTCCTTGATCTTCTTGGTCTTGGCCTGGAAGGCCGTGGCCTTGCCGTACTCCGGTTTGGGCAGCTGGGTGTGGTCACGGGTGGCGGCCTCGGGGGGAGCCGCGCCGAGGAGTGTGGCCGTGACGGCTGCGGCCAGGGGCAGGCTGACCGCCGTCAGTCGGCGTCTTCCTGCCCGATGCCAGGACCATGAGGGCAGCACGAATCTGCGCCTTGTCACAGTGGGTTCCTTTGATCTCGAAATGAAGCGGTGTGCCGGACGGTTGGCCCGGCACACCGCGGGAATCGTGGCTGCGTCCCAGACAGGTGCGGCGGAGCGAGGTCAGCCGATGTCGACAGGCGGTTCGTCAACCTTCGACAGCTCGCTGATCTCCTGTTCGGACAGCACGCCGGCGTAGACGCGCATCTCGTCGAGCTGGCCTGGGAGCGGGTTGCCGAGGGTGCCGGTGTCGTGGCGTCGGGAGCGGCCCATCATCAGCGGCCCGGTGGGCTGGAACATCTCCTCGACCAGAACGCCCTCCTCGGCGCCCTGCCGCTCGCCGGTGACATAGAGCTTGGCCGATCGGTTGGCGGAGTCGTAGACGCCGACAACGTGGATCCAGCCGCTGGGCGGGTTGACCTCGTCGGAAGTCTGGAATGCGCCGGGAGCGCCTGCGACGTCCGTTTCCCAAGCGCCGAAGTTCCAGTCACCCACCGCTTGGCCGATCTCCTGCCGGTACCACAAGCGGAACGAGTTGCGCTGCTGACCCGGGTGGGCGAAGACAGTGGGCGAGTGGGCCCGTGTGGTGTCTTCCAGGCGGCTTTGGGCTGCGAGGTTGACCCATCCGGCGACGGTGAAGCTGCCGGACTCGTCCACCGGGACCGCGGCGGTCAGGTGGCCTCCGGAGGGCTCGTCGAGTTCAACGACATTGCCGTGCCCGTAGTCCGCGGTCGTGGTGAACGCGGCGCCGGGCTGCAGGGTGAGGGTGTTGCCGCGCCCCGTGGCATCGGCGGAGCTGGTACCGGAGGTCTCGTCCATCTGCCAGTGGGCCAGCAGTTCCGCCCTCGGCTGCCCGGTCGCGGGATCCTCCAGGTTCACCAGCGGCGCCAGCTCGTCCGGGAACACCACCCGGTTGTAGGCCTGGACCTGGTCCAGTTCACCGTTGAAGTAGGACGACGGGCCGGCCGATACCTTCATCCGGCCGATCTCGAAGGGCCCGTTCGCCGCCCACGGCGTGGTGTAGGCGGTGGTGGCCTCGAGGCGGCCGTTGACATACAGGCGCAGTTCCTGTTCCTGCCGGTCGTATACGCCCAGCAGGTGCGTCCAGGCACCTACCACGGGCGGCGTCGTGCCAATCGCCCGCACGATGGTGGCTCCGGCGGCTACGTCCTGGTCGTATCGGTTGAACACCCACGTGCCGTAGGAGGCGGAGTAATACAGCTGGAAGGCGCCGACGTTGGTGCCGTTCTGGTTGGCAACCGTGCTGATCACGTCGGTGCGGTCCAGCTTGGCCCAGGCGGAGATTGCAAAGCTGCCGCTGGTGTTCACCACTGGGCCGGTGGTGGCCGCGTAGCTGCTGCCCGTGCCCTTCCATGCGGCCTGGTTGCGGCCCTTGGCCGCCCAGGATGCCGTGTTCAAGGTGAGCGGGTAACTGGTGCCCTGGGAGTTGGCTGCGGTGGTGCCGGTGTTCTCGTCCAGCTTCCAGGTGCCGATCGGCGCCGAGGGCTTGGCCACGTTGAACAGGTAGTCCTTGGTTGTGCCCCGGTTGCCGGCCGCGTCATACGTCTCCACCCGAAGCAGGTTCGACATGCGCTCGTTCGGCGTGATGCTGACGGTGTGGCTGGTGGTGTTCACGGAGTAGGTCTTGTCATCGACCTTGAAGCCGTTCAGCGAGCTGACATACCGGCGCACGTCCGAAGACCCGGCTGTGATCTTGAACTGGCCCGTCATTCCGACGCTGCCGGTCTCCGGCGAGCTGGCGCAGGTCTCCCCCGCGCACTCTGGGTACACGTCGCCCACGGATGTCACCGTCGGCTGGAGCGGACCATTGTTGTCGACCCTGAAGTAGCAGGAGGCCGACCAGGGCCCATACACATAGCCGGTCGTGCCGTTGTAGGTGTACTTGTACTGTGTACGGGCCCGGAAGTGGTACGTCGTCCCGTCCACCAGCGCCGAAGTGATGGTGTAGGGGTTCGCAGTGCCGCTCGCCGTCCATGCACTCGGTGAGGCTGTCCTGATATCCGAGCTGCCCTCGGTGTACAGCTCGTAGTTCGGCCGCAGGACTGCGTTCGAGCCATCCGCCGAGGTCGGCGTCGCGGTCATCGTCGGCGTGGTGTCCCGGATGTAGGCCGGGGAGGTGGAGGCCGAGCACGCGGTCTTCGGATCCGAGAGTTTCACATTCGACGGCGCGGTGTTCGGAACGCTGACGTAGGTGATCGACAACTTCGGCTTGCGCTCCGCCGTGATGCGGTCATCCTTGGGCGACATGAACTGCTTCCACGCGATCGGATCGGTCTCGTCCGCGCGCAGTCCCAGCGTGGTCGTGGTGTCCTTGGCCTTGGCCGTGTACGCCACGGCCGCCGTGGCATCGAACTCCACGGAGCCGTCCGGGCAACTGGCGGAGTAGCCCTTGGCCGCGCTCACGGTGTCCACCCGCGACTTCCACGACGGCGGGCTCGACCACGTCCGCGCTGAGCTGATGGTGGACGTGCGCCACAGCTCGATGTCCTTCTTCGTGCAGTTCGCCGACCAGATCTCATACGCCGAGAAGTCCGCATTGAGGATCTTCTTGCCCGCGACCGCCCGGGTGTCGAACTGGAACAGCGAGCGGACCTTCTTGTTGTCCACGTACGCGTCGTAGCCCACACCGAGCGCGTGGCTGGTGTTCCAGAACGAGGTGCCGGGCGAGTTCGACCACAGTGATGTCCAGCCGACCAGCTTGGCGGACACGGTCGGGGGGTCGATCACAATCGGGTACGAGATGTCCGGGTCAGTCAGGAACTCCTGATCTGGTACAAGGGTCAGCTTGTCGGCTGCCAGGGACGCGTTCGCCAACGCGGTGCGTGCCTGCGCGTGAGGGGTGACCGCATCCACTGGGTCAACAGCCTCGGCTGCGTCGGCCGAACTCGCCGCAGCCGTACGGCTTGTGGTGGTGTTCGACGTAACTGTGGCGGAGGGGCCGGAGTCCCACATCAGCGGGGCGCCGCTGATGAAGGCCGGCCGTCCACCGTCGTCGACCAGCGCGGTGACACTGTCCTCGGTGCGTACCTGCAAACCCTCGGTCTTGACCGGGTAGTTAATGGTGCCCAGGGCGGCTGCGGCCTCGGGCGTGTGCACCACCAGGTTCTGGGTGAAGCCGTCCGGCAGCACCTGCACCACCAGGTCCACATCGGGACGCACCGCCTTGTACACAGCGTGCGAACCGTCCAACATCGGCTCCGGCAGGGGCCACGGCGAGAACACCTCATAGGCGCGGCCATCACGCTCGAACCGCACCAGCGGATCATCCTGGCCGCCACCGGACAGCGCCACATCATGCGCGGCCCTCGGCGCCAGGGTGCCATCGGACTGCCGCACCAGCGTGGTATCCACAGGCGCCCACACGTCGCCCTTGCGAACGCGCTCCACCCCCGCGGAGGACTCCGCGGTGAACGTGCCATCCGGGTTCGCAAAGACCTGATTCGTCTCCGACGTCAGGCCCTGCACCTCTACCCGCTGCTTGGTCTCCACCGCCTTGCGAGAGGCCTTCAGTTCTGCGGACGCGGCCGGAGGGCCGTCATCCTCCCAGAATGCCTTGCCCTTTGACGCCTCATCCGCCGGCAGCGCAGAAGCCTCGCCAACGCTGGTCTCTACGCCACCGTCGCTCTCGACCGCGCTCGCCGGGGCGCCGCCCAGCAAACTGCCGAGTACCGCCGCTGACAACGCGGCGCCGATCGCACTTGAGGCGGGCCGACGCCTCCGGCGTCGATGCTGCCCAACTCCCATAACCACAACCCCTACCGCCTGCAACCTAAATGTCACGGCAGGTTAAAGATCGAATAAGGAAGCGATCAAGGAGCGGAAATCTACCCATGCTGTCGGTTGTCGCCACGAACGGTGACGCGAGGATGAGTGTGAGTCATCTCGCACAACTTCTATACAACCATTTCTCATCTTCCGCACAGCAAACACATACCGTCTGCCATTGAGTCGCCGCACCTGATCGCGTCGATCGCGGTTCGAACGGAGTTCGTGGTAGGGGGTGAGGTTCTGTCGGGTAGGTCGGGGGTGTTGCGTTCCATCCGATGACCGACGAGTACCGTTGTCTCGGGCGGCAGCCTGGAGCAGGCATGCAGGGCGGGAGGTGCCACGCAAAGCTGGGTTTTGGACCGCTATCAGCACACAACGACACACTCTCACCAACCCTCCCTATTTCGAACGGCCAGGTTTTGTGCCGCGTCTGCAACAGAGCGAAGTCGGATAGCTGATGGATGGGTGACTCCGAGGAAAGCAACGGGGCGCGATCGAGCAACAGCTCCGTTTCAGGGGTAGTGGGGAGACGATTCACCCGGGTGAAGTCCTCTCCTCTTGGGATCAGGAGCCCTGCCGTAGATGCGCGAGAACCTCGGCGAGAGGCAGCTCGTACTGGTCCTTGTCCTTTTCCCAGTGCGCCATCACCGAGGCTGCTGCCTCGGCCATCTCGCTCGGGAGCCCTGCCTCCCTGAGCGTGTCAGCGACCTCCTGCATCTCGGGGCCCCATCGCCATGCGCGTGCGGCCACGCTGGGCAGGTACTCCGGATCCGAGAGGATCTGCGACGGCATCCTCCGCGCCTCCTCCGTGAGCAGGTCGGCGACACCGTGGGCATCAGCGAGGGCGTGCGAGACGCCGGCCAGGGTGCGGGCGGCCTTCTGGAAGCCCGCGAAAGATGCCTTGAGGGCTGAAGCAGAGCCAACGTGTCGGCCTGCACTGCGCACTTCCACTGCGGATTCCTTGAACAGGGTGCGCATGAGTTCTGCGGCTTCCTCGTCACCGGCGACGTACAGTCGACACGACCGACCTGCCCTGGGTGGAGGACCGAAGATCGCCCCGTCGAGTACGACGGGGGCAGGGCGGATTTCGCTCGCGATCCGCTCCATGCGCTGTGGGCTGATCGCGTTGGCGTCGACGTACAGGCCGTTGAACGCGTGTCTGGCGACCTCGGCCGCCACGTCCTCCGCGGCGTGCGGCGGACAGATGGACAGAACGGCATCGCTGGCATCGAGGGCTTCTTCGAGGGACGCGGTCGCAGTCAGGTCCGCCTCCTTGGCGCGCTTGGCCGTCGCCCGGCTTCGGTCACCGGAGACCCACAGCACGCGGCGAGCTCCGACGGCCTGTGCGGCCACGGCCGCCCCCATTGAGCCGGGGTGCAGGACGGTCACCGTGGTCACTGTGTTCCTCCAGGGGGAAGCTCGGCCGGAGTCTGTTCCTGGTGCGCGACGATAGCCTCACGTATGGCAATGGCGGTCGGCGCGGTGCCTGCGGGGTGCAGCGCAAGGTGGCGGCCGAACTGCCCAACGCGCTTTCGGACGCTTTCCGTGCGGCGACGCGCGTTTACGCCGAGCACGTCGTAGACCTGGAGAGCTGCGCCATCAAGATCCCCGCGGTTCAGGCGGGCCATCGCCAGGTCCATGCGCGCCAGTGACATCTCTCCCAGACGACGACTCTCCGGAGGTGCGGCCTCGAACATGCCCACAGCTTCCTCGGCCCGCGCTTCCGCGTTGCTGAGGTGCTGACTACCGCCGAGCCACAGGTGGGTGCTGCTGGCGTAGAAAAGCTGTTTCTCCTGGGGGAAGGCCATCATCCCACCGGGAAGATCGTCCCCGATGGCCATCCGATCACGCATGCTGTCCGCGGTGTGCAGGGCGGCGATGGCGTCACCCGCCTGCTGAAGCTGGCCGTAGGCGCGTGCCTTGATGCTGGTCAACCGGATGTGGGCCGTACCGTGCTCGGGCGTGAACGCGCTTCCGGCGTCAGCGAGACGTACGGCGTCATGGGGACGGCCGTCCCAGTAGGCGATCAGGGCTTGGAGCCCTCGCACCCACGCCCGCAGGCCGTCGTGGCCGGCGAGTTCGCCGCACATGAATGCGGTACGGGCCTGAGTCTCTGCTGCTTCGTACCGTCCAAGGTCGAAGCTGGCGTTGGCCAGCACACCGCACAGCACACCCGCTGCTACGTAGAGGTCTCGGGTGTACTGAGGAGGCTGGCGCCCCTCAAGGAAGTCGAAGGCTCGGTCACGAAGAGCACGCACTTCGCGGAACAGGGGACCGACAGGGTGATTTGGGTAATTGGTAACGATTCGCCGGATGTCGGCTTCCAGTTGTTCCATCGTGTGAGGACCAACGTTGCTGCTTTCTGCCCTGGCAGCGAATCGCGCTGACTCGTTGGCGGCTGCCATCACCACATCCCCAGCACCGTAGTCGAGCTGACCTTCCTGGGCGCATTCTGCCGGGCCGTGAACGCCGGAGGAACGGTCGGCCTCTGAGGCTGCAGCGAACAGACGGCCAATGGGGACTCCCGGGAACATGAAGTGCAGGATGCGACGGGCTTCAGTGCGCGGCGTCGTCTTCACCTCGCCGTGGACCCACCTGACGAACTGTCGCCTCTCTGGCGGCGGGGCCGTCGCGAGAGTCGGCGGGCCCTCCAGGTCTGCCAACTCCTGGGCTGCTTGCCGGTACCGCCTCTTGAACACCTCGTATTCCTGCCAGCCGTTCTGGTTGACCAGGACCTGGAAGAGAGGCGGTTCCGGTTCCATGCCCGCTCCTTGGGAGGTTCGTGCCTTCGTCTGCCGTTCACGCTAGGCATCAACAGCCGTGCAACGACAGGGCACTTGCCCAGAAGTCCCGGCCCGCGAACGAGAAGACAGCGATATGACGCAAGACGACGCATGACGACATCGTTGAGGCACTCGTGAG
>NZ_JACMSF010000115.1 GCF_014257025.1 Streptomyces cupreus | reverse complement strand
ACGGCGGGTGCTGCGCAGCCGCGGACTGCTCACCAGGAGCTGAACACATCACCCCCTTGCTTTAGCGCGGGTCACCCTCCTCGCCAACAACCAGGGCACCTACCTGGCGACGCCTCCGCGGCGTCTGCGCCACTGCGCGCAAGGGTGAGGGCGGTCCGCTCGGGCCGTTGTTCGGCGGCTCTTCGCAGGAGGTCGGTCATGCGAACCGCCCCCTGCTCTGCTGCACGCCGAGGTCGATGGCCCCGTCGGGGGTGCGGATGGTCAGCTCCGCCACGTCTCCGTCACGCAGGTCGTCGGTGTCGGCGACGACCCGGACCCGGAGTCCGCCGGAGTCGAGCAGTTCCACGACCTGGCCGCCCAGGGTCTGCGGCAGCGCCTGCACCCGGGGGGTGGGTGGCGTCGGCCAGCCGGAGCAGGTCGCGTGTCTCGGCGGCGCGGAAGGCCGGTCCGAGGAACCGTGAGGTGCGGCCCTTGCGGACGATCACACAGGGCGCGCCCGCCTTGGTTCCGCGCAGATGCAGCTCACGGGTGTCGCGGTACGCCGTGACGAAGCCGAAGGCGTGCGCGAACGCCTCGGCGCGGTCCAGATCGGGCTTGAGGAACTCCAGCCACGCGATGTCGTGGACCTTGATCACCGGGTTCTGCGCGTGCGCCCTGCTCGGAGTGCAGGTCTTGGTGTGTCGTCCCGGACACGGTCACTAGCAGGCACGGGTGGGCTGGAGGATGCGATGGCGGCCGAGAAGACCGCACCCCGGCGGGTGGACCGGCGCAAGGCGCGGACCAGGAGCGCGCTGGTGTGCGCGGCTCAGCGACTGCTGGCCGAGGGCCGGACCGATGTCCCGATCCAGGAGATCACCGAGTTCGCCGACATCGGGGTCGGCTCCTTCTACAACCACTTCGACAGCAAGGACGAGCTGTTCCGGGTCGCCGTCGAGGAGACGCTGGAATGTGGGGCACCCTCATGGAACGGCTCACCGCCGATCTGGACGACCCGGCGGTCGCCTTCGCGCAGAGCTTCCGGATGACCGGCCGACTGCACCGCCGTCAGCCCGAGATGAGCAAGATCCTCCTCCACCACGGGCTCGAACTGGTCCGCTACGACCGTGGCCTCGCGCCGCGCGCCCTGAACGACATCCGCGCCGCGGTGCAGGCGCTGACGCCCGCGAGCGGGTCACGCTGATGGCCGGGAACATCGCCAAGTCCCTGGTCGACGCCCCGGACTTCCTCCGCCCCGGCCTGATGCTCGCGCTGGAACGCCGCCCCACCGAGCCGCGCGGCAGGACGGTGTTCCTCCAGGTGCGGGAAGTCTCCCGCCGGCGGGTCGCGGAGACGATCCGGACCCTGTTCCCGGACCTGGACGAAGACGCGGTCCACACCCTCACGACCTACGCCGTCGCGGGCGCGGACGGTCTGTTCATCCAAAGGGAGGTCGCGGGCGTGGGCCTGGTCGCCCTGTTCGAGCTGCACGCGCGCCTGCTCTACGAGGCGGCGAGCAGCCTCAGTTCAGCGGCTACTCCAGCACCGCCTTCCGGTGACTGAACGTCCCGATGGAGCAGCGGCCGTGACAGTTGCCCGTCCCGCTCCTCCCCACGCCACCGAACAGGGGAGCCACGCGGGTGGTTCGGCGTCCCGTAGCCGGTTCGAGCGGTCGGACGTATCGATGCATACACCAACCATTCAGCCGTAGAAACAATCCCCGAGCCCCGCGCCCCACACCCCGACCGCTACACATAAAGGCCAAATAAGAGCAGAATGTAGGTAAGCGGCGCTTACCGTATACCGCACCAGACGCGGTCAGGCCCTTGAGTCAAAGGAGACGAGTCATGGCCAACGTCTCGCCCACCAGAGGTGACATAACCAGCCACCCTGATGCATCCGAAATGCGGGCGCGCTACGCCCGCATGCTCGGCGGTCGTGATGTGGCGCTCGTGGACGGACCGGTGTTCCTGCTCGGTCTGTACTGCGCCGTATCCCCGTGGGTCGTCCATTACACGACCAGCCAGCCCGACCTCGTCCCGCACAACCTGGTGATCGGGATCGCCATCGGCCTGCTGGCCCTCGGGTTCACCCGCGCTCCGGAGCGTATGTACGGCCTGAGCTGGGCCATGTGCGCACTGGGCATCTGGATGATCGTCTCGCCATGGATCGTCGGCGACAGCCCGGACGCGGGCGTTGTGTGGAACAACATCATCGTCGGCGCCTTGGCCGTGATCCTGGGGCTGATGTGCGCCGGTACGGCGGCGAAGAGCGCTCCCCGGCCGTAGAGCCAAGACCAAGAAGTGAGGAACGAGAGGTAGAAGGAGGACGCGCCTGCCGGTCCGTGGTGGCACGGACCGGCCGGCGCCCTGTGTCCGCCCTCATTTCCCCGGCACCAGCCACGGCTCCTGCGGGAGCGGACTGCCGGTCTCCAGCAGCGACTTGAGGTTGGACAGCACGGCCGGCCAGCCCAGGGAGACGTCCGCCAGGTCGCGCTCGGTGCGTAGATCCTCGTGGGTCACGGTCAGGCGCACGATGTCGGCGTGCCGCTGGATGTCGAAGGTGACCCGGGAGTACATGTCCGCGCGCCCCTCGTTCTCGGGCTCGGTCCAGGTGGTGACCAGCCGGGTCGGGCGTTCGCTCTCCACCACGGTGCCGACCACGTCAGCGATGCCGGAGCCGTCGGTGCGGACATGTTCCCAGCGGGAGCCCTGCCGCCAGTCGGACACATTGCTGTGCCCCCAGTAGGCGGCGGTCAGTTCGGCGTCGGTGAGCGCGTCCCAGACCTTCTCGGGCGTGCTCTCGATGTAGGTGACGTAGACGAAGGTCGGCTTGTCGGTCATGGCTTCCTCGGCTTGTCGCTTCACGGCGCCGAGCGCGCGCAGGCGTGGGCGCTCGAACTTGTCGATCCACCGCTCCTGCATTTCGTGGAGCGGGACCGGGTTGAGGTAGTGCAGCTTCTCCCGCCCCCGCCGCACGGTGCTGACCAGATTGGCGGCCTCCAGGACGGCGAGATGCTGGGTCACGGCCTGACGCGTCATCTCGATCCGAGCGCACAGCTCGCCGAGTGTCTGACCGTTGTCCTCGTGCAGCCGGTCAAGGAGCCGCCTGCGCGTGTCGTCGGCCAGGGCCTTGAAGACCTGGCCCATAGGCGAGTCGCTCTCGGATCGCACACTCAAAGTTATGCAGGCATCTGCTTGCATGTCAATGCGGGCGTAGACCGTTTTCGCCCGTTCCTACCGTTGGCAAGCACACTCGTCGCCAAGGGCCACCCCGCCTTCGGCCAGAACAACGGCCTGCACGTCACCCTTCAGCCGGACGGAAGCCTGACGTCATGGATCGACGAGTCCCCTGCCCCGCCCGACCAGCCCCAGCCGGACGTCCCGGACACCGCCGCGCGCCAGGCCGACTGACGCACCCTCACGACCGCGCCGGGAGCCCACCCCAAGGCTCCCCGGCGCGCTCAGCCGAGTTCACGGCGATGATCAGCCACCCAGTCATGATCGGCCCGCACTTCCTCCACCACGCCCCGGTCCCGCAGCCCGACCATGGCCGCCTCCCCTCGCTCGGCCCCTGCGGCGACGCCACGCCAGCACCGGTTCTGCCACCACAGGACGGTGTCGACCAGGCCGTCGAGGTCACCCTCGCCGTACGCCTCGCGGATGAGCCGGATCCGCCGGGCCACCTCGGGTACGTCGGTCACGCTCGGGCCGAGGTCGAGGTACTGCCAGCACACATGGGCGACATCGTGCACGCGCTCGCCCGGTGCGGCGAGGTCCCAGTCGATGAAGGCCCTGGGCCGCCAGCCGCCGTCGTAGACCGTGTTCTTCGGCGCGAGGTCGTTGTGGCAGACCACGTCCCGGTCGCCGGCGAGGGGCGTGCCGTGGGTCAGGTCGTGGAACTCGCGCACCAGCCGGGCGATCCGCACCAGCGCCGCATCCGTACGGGCCGCGGCACGCTCCTCGTCACTCACCGCCGCGCGGCCCTCGATGTAGTCGAACATCTCCCGCCCGCGTTCGTCGGTGCCGAGGAAGCGCGGGGCGCCCGGCCACCCGTGGCGCTCGAAGAGGGCCAACAGGCCGCGTACGTACGTCGATCGCGGTGACGGCCCGCGTCGAACCGTCGCGCCCACCCGTACGACCTCGCTCACGGCCCCGCCGTCCAGCGCGCTCTCCTCCATCCGCCTGAGTATCGCCGATGGTTCGAAGCCGTCGATCCAGATCAGTGCCGGCCGAGCCATTCCGCATACCAGGCCACCGTGGCGTCGATGGTCTCGGCCAGCGGGGTCGCAGCCGTGCCGAAGGCCCGCTCGAAGGCCGAGGAGTCCATGATCTGGGGCTCGGTGTGCTGGTAGAACATCTCCGCGTACTCGGCCATGAACTCCTCGTCGAACGGACCGAAGGGGCGGGCCTGGGGCACGGGCACGACATGCAGCGGCCCGCCCACCCGCTTCTCGATCATGGCGAGGATCTCGCGGGTGCTGACGGCGGGCGCCGTCGGCAGATGCCAGACCCGGCCGTCGCCCTCCGGGTGCTCTCCGAGGATCGCGAGGCCCGCGGCCACGTCCTCGATGTTGGTGTAGCTGTGCGGCAGGTCGATGTCGCCGAGTCCGGGAACCTCCCCGCCGGTGAGCGCGGCCGGAAACACGGCGCCGCCGAGGGTGGAGTTGAGGACGCCGGGTCCGACGAAGTCGGCCGAGCGGCCGAGGACGACGCGGGCGCGGCCCTCACGGTGGGCGGCGAGGTACTTCTCGTCGAGGTCGGCTCGCATCCGCCCCTTGCGGGTGGTCGCCTGCCACGGGGAGTCCTCGGTCATCACGGCGCCCTTGGTCTCGCCGTAGGGGTAGAGCGTGTCGAGCACCACCAGGCGGGCGCCGACGGCCTCGACGGCGGCCAGGACGGCCTCCTGGATGCGGGGCATCACCTCGACCTGGAGGTGATAGCCGACGTTGACGCAGTGGTAGGCCACGGCGGCTCCGGACACGGCGGCCCGCGCGCCCTCGGCGGTGGCCACATCGGCGGCGAACCGCTCGACGCCGTCGAGCGCGGGCCCCTCACCCTTGCGGTCGACGAGCCGTACGGGGTGGCCCCGGCGGACCAGTTCCCGGGCGAGCGCGGTTCCGGCGGGCCCGGAGCCGAGGACGACGTGCAGAGGGCGTGCGGTGGCGGTCATGACTGACCCCTTCTCAAGAGAGTTAGCTGCCGAGAGTTAGTTGCTGTCGTTTCTGTTAGAGACTATAACCCTCACGACAGGGTCTGGCAATGACTGTCGAGCGTAGGGTGCGAAGGAAGATCACCTGCGCGAGAAGGGTCGTACGTCATGGTCGTGAAGGACGCCGAACTGCCGTACCTGCGCCGCTGCGTGGAGCTGGCGGCCGAGGCGCTGGACGCCGGGGACGAGCCGTTCGGTTCGGTGCTCGTCGGGGCGGACGGCTCGGTGCTCGCCGAGGACCACAACCGGGTGGCCTCCGGCGACCGCACCCGGCATCCCGAGTTCGAACTGGCCCGCTGGTCGGCGGCCCACCTCACCCCCGAGGAGCGGGCCGCGGCCACCGTCTACACCTCCGGCGAGCACTGCCCCATGTGCGCGGCCGCCCACGCCTGGGTGGGCCTCGGCCGCATCGTGTACGTGGCCTCCAGCGAGCAGCTCGGCGCCTGGCTGACGGAGCTGGGCGTGCCCGCTCCTCCGGTGCGGGCGCTGCCGGTCAGCGACATCGCGCCCGGCGTGATCGTCGAGGGCCCGGTGGCCGAACTGGTGGACGAAGTACACGCGCTGCACGTCCGCTTCCACCGTCCGCAGGGCTGACAGGGGCCCGCTTCCGCCGAGACGCAGCGGCCGAGACGCGCTGCCTGAGATCGGAAAAGCCCCCGCCGGATGGACACGTACTACAGCCTGATGGAGGCGTACTTCGACGCCTCCAACCCGTTCCCCTTCCCCGCCGGCGCCTGCTGCCTCGCCACCTATCCGCGCTTCGCCATCGGCCTGTCAGACCTGGTGCGCTACCGCTGGGCCGGCCACGACCTGCCGAGCCTGCTGGACGCGCTGATCCTCTTGGCCTCAGCGCACCGCCCCGACGTGGAAGCGCCGGTAGAGGGCGGCACCGCCGAGGACGAGGGCGGCACCGCCCGCCACCGCGGGGACGGTGTGGTCCGCGCCGGTGAGGGCGAGCGAGGCCTCGGGGCGGTCCGGGACGTGTGCCGCGGGCTTCGGGCCGGGGTGGGTCCGGGGCGGCTCGGGCGCCGGTTCCGCGGGGCGTTCGGGTCGTACGGGGCGGTCGCCGGAGGTGTTCTCGGAGTCGTTGCCGACGGCCGCGTTACCGATGCCGACCACGTTCACGCTGTTGCCGCTGACGTTGACCGGGAGGTCGACCGGCAACTGGACGACGTTGCCGGAGATCACACCGGGCGAATCCTTCGCGCCGCCGTTCGCGGACGCCCCGCCCGGCGCCTCGCGCTCGTCGCCCGCGCCCTTGTTGGCGCAGCTGTTTCCCGCAGCGGGGTTGAGCAGCCCCACCACGTTCACGGTGTTCCCGCACACGTTCACCGGGACGTGCACCGGGAGCTGGATGGTGTTGCCGGAGATCACACCGGGCGAGCCGACCGCGGCACCGTCGGCCCCGGAGTCGGCCTGCGCGGGCATCGTCACAGCCATCGCGCCGGACGCGGCGGCGACGGCCAGAACACCGTTTCGGGTAACCCGTCTCATAGGTTCCCTGCCTTCCAGACATGGACGCGGGGCACTCGCCCGCACCGGATAAAACGCAGGCGAACCATCTGAGTTATGGCTAATCGGCCTTTCACCCCAACGAGCGGCACGGTTATCGAACTAGCGGCAGTGGGCAACGGGAAGAGCGCGGAGCGTAACGCACCTCGGGCGCTCCCGCTCGTCCGGAGGCGGAGCCTGTGGGGGCCGCTTATCGTGATCGAGGGCGCCGGATCCCGGTCCGCCGACGGGCACCCCTGGAGGCATCGATGCTGGGCAAGCTGTCGAAGCGGCCCTCCCTGCGGCGCAGCGCCGTCATCTCGGCCGTAGGGCTGGCACTGCTGGGCGTGGGACTTCCGGCGGCGGACGACGACGAGCCCGATCTGACGCGGTTCTACCGCCAGAAGGTGTCATGGGGGAAGTGCGAGGGCATGGAGGCGCCCAAGGACCTTCAATGCGGAAAGGTCACGGTCCCCCTCGACTACGACGACCCCGGGGCCGGGACGCTCGACCTGGCGCTGGCCCGCTATCGGGCCACGGGTGAGTCCCGGGGTTCGGTGTTGCTGAACTTCGGCGGGCCCGGCGGTGCGGGCGTCGACCAACTCGCCTACGGCAGCAAGGACTTCATGGGCCTGACCGACGGCTACGACGTGGTGACCTTCGACCCGCGCGGCGTCGGCCGGTCCTCTCCGGTCAGCTGCGGCGACGGCCCCGAGGACATCGCCGACTCGACGGACGACAGCACCGAACTCGACGCTGATCCGCAGGCGGTGCTGGAGGAGGCACGCGCCACGGCCGCCGCCTGCGCCAAGCACTCCGGGCCCGTGCTGCCCCACATAGGCACCGTGAACGTCTCCCGCGATCTCGACGTGATGCGCCAGGCCGTCGGCGACAAGAAGCTCAACTACCTGGGATTTTCCTACGGGACGCGGCTCGGCGCGGTGTATGCGACACAGTTCCCCGACAAGGTGGGACGCATGGCGCTCGACGGCGTGGACACCCTCACCGAACCGCTGACCGAGCAGGGCGTGGCGGGCGCCGAGGGGCAGCAGAGGGCGCTGGAGAACTTCATCAACTGGTGCACGAAGGACATCGGCTGCCCGTTCGGGCAGGATCCGCGCACCGCGCGCGAAGACGTCGTACAACTCGTGGAGTCGATGGACGAGGATCCCGTGCCGACGGACTTCGGGGACGTGTTCACCGGGCAGGATCTGGTGGGCGCCATCGGACAGGCCCTGTACAGCGAGGACTTGTGGCCGTCCCTGCAACGGGCCCTCACCTCGCTGGTCGAGGACGGCGACACCCGGGGCGTGATGGCCTTCGCCTCCGGCGGGATGGCCGTGCCCGGCCGGAACGGCGACGGCGACGGCGGCCTGGTGGACGCGGAGGACGTCCCCCTGGACAACCTCCCGGCGGCGCTGATGGCGATCAACTGCGCGGACGATCCCGACCGGCCCACCGCCGAGGACATCACCCGCAACCTCGGCCGGCTGCGCGCCGAGTACGAGCGGGCGTCCCCGGTGTTCGGCCGCTACCGGCTCACCGAGGTCCTGATGTGCTACGGCCGCCCCAAGGGCACCGACTTCATACGCGAGAAGGTCAAGGACCTGGACACCCCGAAGATGCTCCTGGTCGGCACCCGCGGCGACCCGGCGACGCCGTACCGCTGGACCGTGGAGACCGCACGCCGCCTCGGCTCCCCGGCCGTCGTCCTCGACAACCGCGACGAGGGCCACACCGGGTACGCCTCTTCGACCTGTGTACACGGCAAGGTGGACGCGTTCCTGCTGTACGGCTCCCTGCCGGCGAACGGCAGTTCGTGCGGGTCGGAGCACGACGACTGAGGCCGGCCGAGCCGCTCGTACGGGGCCGCTGTCAGTGGCGGCTGTCATGATTCCCGGGAACATCGACACCGGGGAGCGGATCATGGTGGAGCAGGCGGTGCGGCCGATCGTCCAGAGGATGATGTCGTACATCCCGGCGGGCTGGACGGAGGCGGTGATGTACAGCCGGGCGGGGCATGGGGGTTCGTCGGTGACCGGTGGGTACAGCCCGCGCCGGAGCGGGTGGGGCTCCGGCCTTCCCGCTCCCCATGAGCACCTCATGGCCCTCGGAGAGATCCTGCGCAAGCAACATGGCTGGGAGCCCGTGAGCATGGAGATCCGGTGCCGGCCGTCCGGTGAGTACCGGCTCGTCGCCTTCCATGACGCCATCAGCTTTGTGACCGGGGCCGAAGGCGGCTTCCAGGTGGTCCTGGATCCCGGTCACCGGCTGGTGCAGCCCGGGCTGCGCCAGGAGCCGGGCACCGCCACCCCGGCGGGCGACCCCGAGTCGGCCGTGGCCCGCTTCCGTACGTACCTGGAGCGGCGCGCCGCGATTCTGGGGCGCCCCGAAGAGCTGCCCCCGCCCGCCACCGAGGCCGCGATCGAGGCGGCCGAACACAAGCTGGGCCACCGCCTGCCCGCCGACCTGCGGGCGCTCTACCTCATCGCGGACGGCGGCCGCGACCTCGATCTGTTCCCGCGCAACGCCTGGCTGTCCCTGGACAGCATGGTCGCCGAGCACACGGAGTGGGGTGCGGACCAACGGCCCTGGTTCGGCTGGGACTTGGAATGGGAGGCTGTCGTCTTCGACACCGCCCCCGCCGATACCGTCCGCCGCTGCGGCGGCCACCCCGGCTGGCTGCGCTTCGGCACCAGCGAGGACGGCAACTTCCTGGCCGTCGACATGTCCCCGGCCCGCGACGGCCGCCCCGGCCAGGTCATCGGGACCGGCCGCGACCACGACGAGGGACCCGCCTACGTCGCCGACTCGGTCACCTCGCTCCTGGGCCGCTGTCTGGAGCTGCTGGAACAGGGCGCCTACGAACTGCACGGCGGGCAGCTCTACTTGGACGAACCCGGATCCGAGCCCGAGACCCAGCAGATCATCGGCGGCGACCTGCCCGACGAGGTCCCGGCCACCCTCCAGGCCCTGCACGTCAACAACGTCACCGGTCTTGTCGACCTCGCCCCGCTGAGCGCCGCCCCGCGCCTGCGCCGACTGCACCTCAACCGCTCCACCACCGCCGATCTGACGCCGATACGCGACCTGCCGGTGGAATCCCTGCGCGTCACCCTCGACGGCGGCGATCTCACCCCGCTCACGGGCCATCCCCACCTGGCCTCCCTCGGCCTCACCACCACCGCCCGGGTCGACCTGACCCCCCTGCGCACGGTCCCGCACCTGCACGGCCTCGACCTCTCGGGGGCCGACATCGCGGACCCGGCCGTCCTGGCCGATCTGCCCGGACTCCGCTACCTCGCCCTCACCGCGGACCAGTGGAACGACCTGCTGGACGGCGCCGGAGCGCCTCCCGGCCTCGCGGCCGCCCACCTGTCCGCGGACGACGCCACCTTCGACGACGCCCTCGCCTGGGCGGCCCGCCTCGGCCTCGACACCGACGGCGCCGTGCGGGTCTCGGGTTCCGGGGGCGCGTAAAAGGCTCAGTCCTCGTACGCGATCCGGTGCAGGGCGGCGGCGGTCCGGCTGAAGCCGTCCTCGCCGAGCAGGGCGCGCAGTTCGGCGTTGAAGCGGTCGATCTCGGGGCGGGCGGCATCCAGTGCGGCGGTCCCGGCATCGGTCAACTCCAGGACCACGGCCCGGTGTTCACTCGGGTGCGCCCGCTTGGCGAGCAGGCCGGCCGTGGTCAGCCGGGTCACGAGGCCCGTGACGGCCGACTCCCGCAGGCCGAGCGAGCGTGCCAGTTGCTGCTGGGTGATGCCCGGCCGCTCCTCGACGGCGAACAGCGCGCCGAGCTGGGCGGTGGTGATCCCGGCGGCCGCCACACAGCGTCGGTCGGCGGTGGTGCGCAGCCGGTGCGCCGCCCGCTGCAACAGGAAGTACAGGCGCTGATCAGGCTCGGACATGGGCCGATCTTGACAGAGGCGGCAGGCCCGCGCCACTCTCACTTCACTACTGAAGTGAGGATCTCATGACCGAGGATCTGGACCTGGCGTCGGCCAGGAAGGTACTGGCCGCACAGCCCTTCTCCACCCTGCTCGGGGCCCGGCTCACCGCGTTCGGCAAGGGCGCGGCGACGCTGGAACTGGACATCCGCGACGAACTGCTGCAGCAGTACGGCTACGTCCATGGCGGAGTGCTCGGCTACGCGGCGGACAACGCGTCGGCCTTCGCCGCGGGCACCGTGGCCGGCGCCCGGCTGACCACCTCCGGGCTCACGCTCGACTTCCTCCGCCCGGCCAAGGGCGAACTCCTGCGAGCCCATGCCGAGGTCGTCCGCGCGGGCCGCACCCGTGTGGTGTGCCGCTGCGATCTGATCACCGTCGACAGCCAGGGCGGGGAGACGCTCTGCGCGGTCTCCCAGGGCGCCATCGCCGTGAC
>NZ_JACMSF010000114.1 GCF_014257025.1 Streptomyces cupreus | reverse complement strand
CGCCACGAAAGCACAGGTCACAACCAACATCTGAGATCTCTACCGAACCCGGAACGGTTCAGCGTCGGGTTGCCGCCGTAGACCTCTGGGACGCGCGGAGGATGTCGCCCTGCGTGGTCGCGATCACCAGCGGCGGTACCTCCGTCGGCATCCGGCTGTCGGCATAGCGGCGAGCCATCGTGTACTCGGTCCACCGGCTCGAGTTCATGACCGGTCTTCGGTTCGATCGGCGTCATCGCTTCGTTCTTGGCGATCACGCCGGTTGGCAGCGTGTTGGTCGCCTCAACGGGTCTTGATCGCCTTGCGGGTGGCGGCCCGGTCCTCCCATGACTCCGCCGCTGGTCCCTTGACCATGTCGGCGAACCAACTATCGTGGCGGATGAGGAATTCCGTCCGTTGCTCCTCAGTCATGGCCCCCATCTCGCCGAGACCTTCGAAGTAGCCCTCCCGCGCCCCGCCGGGAGCGAAGAGCATGAGGAAGTCGGCCGGTTCGCCGGAGATGTTGCCGAACGAGTGCACGCCGCCCGGCGGGATGTAGAGGTAGTCGCCCTTGGCGGCGTCCATCCAGCGCTCGCCGTCGAAGACGTGGATCTCACCGGACAAGACGTAGAACGCCTCGGACATCGTCTTGTGGAAGTGCGTGCTGGTTCCGCCGATCGCCGGTCCCATTCGGTTCTGGTAGAGCCCGAAGAGCCCGTCGGTGGTCAGCCGTGTCGAGAGGTAATGGAAGTGCCCCCCGCCGGGGGTGGTGAAGTCCGGAGGGGTCCCCGCCGGGCGGAAGGTCGCGCTGGCCTCCCCCTCGTCGCCCTCGTAACGGATCTCCGGGTAGTCGTCTGCCAGGAAGGACATGCGCTTCTCCTCAATCGGATCGATGGTTCCGGTGGCCGCCCGCTGGTGGCGGCGGTCGGCGTTGTCGCCGACGTGGATGACTAGAGGTGGAACTGCCGGCGGCCGTCTCGGCGTTCCCGGGTGGTCTGGGTTGGGCAGGTAGTCCCGCCAGCGTTCATGCCGATGTCTCCTTCCGGCTGCCGTGGGGTCTCACGGTGTCGCGCTCGTCCGATGTCGCGGCGGACCGCGCCGGCGCCCGGAGTTCGCCGCGGGCCGTGACCGTCAGGGCAACGATGGTCAGTGCGCACAGGAGAACCCAGGGCGGCGTGAAGCTGCCGGTGACGTCTTTGAGCAGGCCGAGGAGGGGCGGCATCAGGACGATGGCGATCTGATTGACGGACATGGCCAGGCCGAGGGCGAATCCCGTCCGTCCCGGCGGAGCCGATTCGGTCACGTAGGCAACCCACGGGCCGTACCAGCCGAGCCCGAAGAATCCGAGCCAGACGAACACGAAGCCGGCCACCACGGGCGAACGACCCGCGGGCGTCATCAGCACCGCCATCCCCCCGACCACGGCGATCATGCACGTCACGACGGTGACGTAGCGCCCGGACCCGCCTCGGTCGCTGTAGGCCGCCAGGCAGATACGGCCGACCACGCCCGCCCCCTGGGACATCACCAGGACAAGGGCTGCCGTACCGGCTGCCACTGACGCCGTCTCGTGGAGGTACAGCACGGTCAGGATGCCCACGCCGCACTGCACCGAGACCAGGGCCGTCCCGGACAGCATGATCTTCGCCATGGACGGTTCGCGGAGCATCTGCAGCCGGGCGCCGAGCTGCGCCTTGAGCGAGGCAGGCGCCGCGCCGTCCTGGGAAGCGGCGCGGGCGGGCGGGCGGCGGTAGAAGCCCATGAAGACGCCAGCCCCCAGCAGCGCGACCAGCCCACCGGCCACGAGCGTCGCTCGCCAGCCGTAAGCCACCGCAATGAGGGGCAGTACGGCCGAGGCGATCGCCGCGCCCAGCGGCAGCCCCGCCTGCCGGATGCCCATCGCGAACCCTCGCTGGTTCGCATTGAACCAGGAAGCCACCGATTTACTCCCGCCGGGCTGCACGGTGCTGTATCCGGCGCCGACGACCAGCAGGGCGAGGAGCAGGGCCGTATACCCCGGGGCCGCGCTTCCCATGAACAGGCCGACGGCCACCACACAGGCGCCTGCTCCCACGACCCAGCGCTCGCTGAAGTGGTCCAGCAGCTCCCCGGCCACCAGCAGCCCGACCAGGGGGAGTAACTGGGCCGCCGAGAGCAGCAGACCCAACTGAGCCGTGCTCAGGTTCAGGTCGTTCTGCAGGTGGACACCCATCGCCCCGATGCCCTGCACGAAGAAGGCGGAGGTGGCCTGGGTGAAGATGGCGATGCCGAGGACGACCCACCGGTATCGCGAAGCGCCGGGCGTCAGCAAGTCGACCTCATCGGCGCGCTGTCCGGGACCGTGCGTGGCAGGACCGGACGGGGACAGGGGCCTTGGCCTCGCATCGGACTGGCGTCCGCTGTGGTGTTCCATGGCGATCACCATGGTGTAATGGGCTTATGCACCTCAACCCTTACGGCGAGGATGCCGTGAACCTGGCCGCGGACCTGGCCAACCGCCGCCCGACCAGCGCCGAAGAACTCGCGGACCGCTGCCGCGCTGCCGGGCTGGTACTGGCACACTCCGTGACGCCAGAGGACCTGGACCGCACCCATGCCACGCTGGACGCCTGGGAGAAGGTCGTCGACACCACCGACGAGCAGGAGCGCGCCGAGCTGGTCAACGGGATGCTGGCCGCGGCCGCCACCCATCCGCGGCTGACCAACCACGCCGGCAGCGGCTGGCATCTGCACCACCGCGACGATCAGCAATCGCTCGGCGCTGTGCTGTTCGCGCTGATCCCCGTCGGCACCGCGCTGCACCTGGCAGGACGGGGCATGCACCGGCTCCTGCGGTGCGCGGTGACCGAGTGCCCCACGATCTTCGCCGACACCTCCCGCACCGGGCGGCAGCGCTACTGCTCCCCACGGTGCGCCAACCGCGACGCGGTACGTCGACATCGCGCCAACCGCACCAAGAACCGGGACCCGAAACCGACCGGCAGGACTCGTTGATCACCGGCCCATGACCAATGCCTTTCGTACCGTGGCTCCCGGGAGCGGCCCTGAAGCGTTGGCCTTCCCGGCATCGCCCAAGGAGACGCGCAGAGCGCCGCTACGCCTCGTTCACCCGGGTCAGCAGCTCCATCAGCCGCTGGCCTTCTGCCTCACTGAGCGGTGCCAGCAACTCGGCGTTGGCCCGCTCCGCCAGATCCGCGCACCGCTCCAGGGTCCGCACGCCCGCCAGCGTCACCGTCACCGCGTTCTTGCGGCGGTCCCGAGGGTCCGGTGCGCGCACCGCCAGCCCCCTCTCCTCCAGGTGGTTGAGGAGGAGGACCACGTCCTTCGCATCGAAGCCCAGTTGGCGCACCAGATCCGCCTGGGCGACCGGGCCGTGTTCGGACACCGCCGCGAGCACGGCGTGATGGGGCAGCTTCAGTCCTTCCTCGGCAATGGCCTCGGCAACCAGGTTCCGGCCGCGTGCCGCTACCCGGCCGACCAGCCAGCTCGGCAGGGACTGGATGTGCGTCAGGGCGCACGGGTTCTCGGTCCGAGTCATGGCACCAGGCTACCCGAAGTCATTGGACTTCCCAACGATCTTGCCCTACGCTCACCGCCCATTGGCAATCCCAACGGTTCGCGCCCCTGTCACACCTGGAGGTGTCCATGCGTCGTGTTCGCTACGAGGTCAGCGGCGGCCCGGAGGTTCTCTTCGTTGAGGAGGTCCCCGTTCCCCACCCCGGCCCGGGAGAGCTGCTCGTCCGTACCGAAGCGATCGGAGTTTCGCTGGCACTCGTACGAAAAGTGCGCGAAGGCGCCGAGCCCGTCCCACTCGGCGGCGAGGTCGCAGGCACCGTCGCCGCCGTCGGTGAAGGCGTCACCGGATTCGCCGTGGGCGACCGCGTCACCGGTCTCTGCTTCGACCATGCCTATGCCGAACTGGCCCTCGTTCATCAGGCGATGGCCTCCATCATTCCCGACGGGGTGACCAGCGTCGACGCCGTGAGCCTTGTCCGCAGCGGACTGGTGGCACGCGGCGCGTACGAGGCTGGCCGCCCCCACCCCGGCGAATCCGTCCTCGTCACCGCGGCGGCCAGTGCTGTCGGCACCCTTGTCCTGCAGTACGCGAAGGTCGGCGGGGCCTCCCGCGTCGTCGCGGCCGTCAGCAGCGCGGACAAGGGGGAGTTCGTCCACTCCCTCGGCGCCGACGAGGTCGTGCTCTACGAGGACGAATCCTGGGGCGATCCGGTCGACATCGTCATCGACGGTGTCGGCGGAGAACTCCTCAGCCTCGCGGTGCGCGCGCTGGCCCCCGCCGGTCGTCTGGTTGCCTTCAGCTCGGGCGGCGGCACGATCGACGCCTACGAGCTCCTGGTCCGGGGTGCCTCGGTCATCGGCTTCCAGATGGCGGCCATCGCCCGGGGCAAGCCCGAGGTGTACGCGCGCTGGCTCAACGGGATATGGGAACTCCACCGCAACCGCACACTGCGCCCCCGTGTATTCGCCGAAATCCCGCTCACCGAAGCAGCCCGCGCTCACGAGGTCATCGAGTCCCGGAGGAATCTCGGCAAGGTCGTCCTGGTCCCCGGAGACTAGCCTCGCCGTTTCGCTTGGGTGTGGCGGCTGTCGAGGCGGACTTCCTGACCTGGGACGATGAACCTTGTCGAGGGGTTCTGTCGGTCCAGGTGGAGGCACTTTCTACGTGCAGGCTATCGGGTTGCGTCCCAAGGTTCAGGTCACTGCCGATGGTTCGGGGGTGGTCGGGCATGCCAGGGCACGGTTGCTGGCGGATCTTGCCGATGCCACTGGGCTGACCGCCGCGTACTCCACCGCGCTCGGGCCGCTTCGGCCGCGCGGGACCGGTCATGATCCGGGCCGGACCGCCACCGACCCGGCGGTGATGCTCGCCGACGGCGGCGAGGCCATCGCGGACCTGGCCGTGCTGCGGGACCAGGCCGAAGTGTTCGGCTCGGTCGCCTCGACACCGAGGGCCTGGCGGCTGCTCGCTGACGTTGACGAGCGGGCACTGGTTTCTCTGCGCTCTGCCCGCGCTTCGGCTCGGGAGGTCGCCTGGCTGCAGGCCGCCGAGACCGGTGAAGGCATACCCGCTGCCCGGGCCGCAGGGCAGGAACTGCCCGACCTGGTCCTGGACCTCGACGCCAGGTGATCACCTGCCACTCCGAGAAGGAGCAGGCAGCACCCACCTACAAGGGCGGTTTCGGGTTCCACTCGCTGGTGTGCTTCCTGGCCAACACCGGCGAAGCCCTGGCCGGACTGCTGCGGCCGGGCAACGCCGGAGGCCAACACCGCCGCCGACCACATCACCGTCCTCGATGCGGCGCTCGCCCAGATCCCCGACGACCGCCGCCACGGAACCCCCATCCTCGTCCGCACCGACAGCGCCGGAGGAGCCAAAACGTTCCTGGCCCACCTGCGGACCCTAGTCGCGCACCAGGCGGCGTGAGCGCATCAGCCAGCTCAGGGTGCGCTCCATTGACCAAGCACACTGCACCCATGGATGGTCAGGAGAGCGAGCGGGGGCCGATAATCGGCCGTGAAGGGCTGCGGCGGCTGGCCACGGTGGCCGAGCATCTGAGGGCCCGTGAGAAGGACGAGTCCTCATGCAAGAAGGACGTGACGTCGGCCCCAGACGACGGTGCGGACGACGCTGAACGCACGGGTGTGGGCGAGTCTGCCGGAGGCGAACCGGCAGGCGGTGGTGCGGCAGTTGACGAGGCTGGCCGGTCGCGTGATGACCGCGGCCGCGGGTGAGCGGAGTCGGCCGTGACCGCGGTGATGCCCTGGGAGAGGGCGAACAGCAAGGTGGGCGACCGCCATCTCCAACGCCTCGCGGCGGTCTATGGCCGGCAGTCCACGCGGCAACAGCTCCTGAATCACCAGGAGTCGACGCGGCTGCAGTACGCCTTGAAGGATCGGGCGGTCGCGTTGGGCTGGGAGGCGGACCGGGTCCTGGTCATCGACGACGACCTGGGGATGTCGGCGATCAGCGCGGTGGCCCACACCGGGTTCCAGCGGCTGGTCACCGAGATCGGCCTGGACCACGTCGGACTCGTGCTGGGCATCGAGATGTCCCGCCTGGCCCGCTCGGGCAAGGACTGGTACCAGCTCATCGAGCTGTGTGCCCTCTCGGGCGCGGTGCTGGCGGATCTCGACGGTGTGTACGACCCGGCCGACTACAACGACCGCCTCGTCCTCGGCCTCAAAGGCACGATCAGCGAGGCCGAACTCCATCTGATCAAGCAGCGGATGTGGAACGGGAGGATCAACAAGGCCCGCCGCGGCGAACTCACCTTCCCACTGCCCAGCGGATATGTCCGCCGCCCCTCGGGCGAGGTCGTCTTCGATCCGGATGAGCAGGTGCAGACCGTCATCCGCCTGATCTTCGACCGGTTCGAGCGGATCGGCACCCTGCACGGGTGCTCCGCTACCTCGTCCAGCACGACATTCAGCTGGGTATCCGGCTGCGCGAGGGGCCGGACAAGGGCACCCTGGAATGGCGCAGGCCGAACCGGATGACTCTGCAGACCCTGCTCCACAACCCGGCCTACGCCGGCATCTACGCCTACGGCCGCCGCCGGGTCGACCGGCGCCGCCAGGACCCCGCCCGGCCCAGCACGGGTCGGGTCGTTCAGACGAGGGACGAGTGGCTGGTGATGATCCCCGACGTGCTGCCCGCCTACATCACGGTGGCCCAGTTCGAGGCCAACGAGGCGAAACTGGCCGCCAACCGGGCCCGCGCTGAGACCATGGGCGCCGTCCGAAACGGGCCCGCGCTCGCCGCCGGGCTGGGCTTCTGCGGCCGCTGCGGCAGACGCATGATGGTGCGTTACCACACCCAGCACAGCCATGCCCGGCCGGAGTACGTGTGCTGTCGCGATGTGACCAACTACGGGGCCCGGGGAGTCTGCCAGCTGCTGAACGCCGGCTGCGTGGACGCTTTCGTGGAACGGCAGGTCCTGGCCGCGCTGCAGCCCGCCGCCGTCGAGGTGTCCCTCCAGGCCGCCGATGAGGTCATATCCGAGCGCGCCGAGCTGGAGAAGCTGTGGCAGCAGCGCCTGGAGCGGGCCGAGTACGAAGCCGACCGGGCCCGACGCTGCTACCACCTCGCCGAACCCGAAAACCGCCTGGTCGTCCGCCAGTTGGAGAAGGAATGGGAGACCGCCCTGGCCGCCCAGCAGAAGCTTCGTGAGGACCACGAACGCTTCACCCGCACCAGCCCCCGCGTCCTGACCGCCGCCGAGCGGCAGACGATCACCACTCTGGCCGGCGACATCACCGGCCTGTGGCACGCGGAGACCACCACGGTCACGGACCGCAAGGAGATCGCCCGCGCGATCATCGACAAGGTCCAACTCACCGTCATCGGCACCAGTGAACGCGTGACGGCGACCATCGTCTGGGCGGGCGGTGCCACCACCCCCGAAGAGATCGTCCGTCCGGTCCGGAGCCTGCAACAGCTCAGCTACTACCCCGAGCTCGCCGCCCGGATCAGGGAACTAGCAGGCCAGGGCATCGGCGCCAGCGGGATCGCCGACCGCCTCGAGGCCGAGGGCTATCGCCCGGCCAAGGGCGGCAAGCGGATCACCGCGACCACCATCCGCGACCTCATGTGGCGCCGTCTCGACTGCCCCGCAGGCCGTGTCCACCGCCCCCGCCCCGCGCCTCCGGGCGAGGAGGCCGGCCCCGACGAATGGTGGCTCAAACACCTGGCCGCGGAGCTGGACATGACCACCTCCACCCTCTACGCCTGGATCCACCGAGGCTGGATCACCGTTCGCCGGGAGAGCCGCTGGCCGCACCGCCTCATCGCCCACGCCGACCAGCAAGAACTCGCTGCACTACGCGAACGGCGGACGCGTCCGCCCGGCTGGTACAGCCGCCGCCTCTGGACCGACGACGACAGCACCCCAACCGAACCGGATTCATGAGTGCAGTGTGCTTGACACATCTCGATGGTCCACCGCCGCGGAATCACCTGGAACCCCTTGACTCCCGGCGGGCGCTGGACGGGGTGGACGTCGATGCCGAGGCGGGCTCCGTGGTCGATGGCGGTGGTGCGGTAGCCGGCGTCCACCCAGGCCTTTGTCACGCGCGGATGGCGGGTGGCGATGCGGGACAGCAGTTGGACGCCGACCGCGGTGTCGGACACGCTCGCGGCGGTGACCAGCACGGTCAGCAGCAGGCCGAGGGGGTCGCAACCCAGGTGGCGCTTGCGCCCGATGATGCGCTTGCCCGCGTCGGTGCCCTGGCCGGTGCGGTGCACGTTGGCGGAGGTCTTGATGGTCTGTGAGTCCAGCACGCAGGCCGACGGCTCGCCGTCGCGGCCCTCGGACGCGCGGACGAGGCGCCGCAGCAGGCCGGTGAGGCGCTCGAAGACGCCGTCCTCCTGCCAGGCCGCGAAGTAGCCGTAGACGGTGGTCCAGTTGGGGAAGTCGTGCGGAAGGTGTCGCCAGGGGATGCCGGTGCGGTCCGCGTACAAGATGGCGTTCATGACCTGACGCAGGTCGTGCTCGGGCGGTCGGCCGATGGCCAGCGCCCGGGCGCGGCGTTCGTGCCGCCAGGCCGCCAGGACTGGTTCGATCAGCTGCCAGCGGGCGTCGGACAGGGCGCTGGGGTAGGGGCCGTGCGGAGTCAGGTTTCCGAAGTAGCCCGCTGTCGGCGGGCGCGTCAGTGGTCAAAAGGCGGCGCTTGGGGGCGTGTTGGGAGCAGACAGGAGCAGTCGGAGGGAAACGACTCCCTGGCGTCACGTAGGAGTCGGCCGCCCCAGCAACCGCGGCAGCCTCCACTCCGGAGGGCACGGAAAATGGCGCCAACTCGCCTAAGACAGGACCAAACGCTCAGTCAGAGGTCGTTTTCTCCCGATGTTTCATCCCGGAATCGGCGTCTGGTCCCGGAGTGCCGGGTCGCGCCAGGAGATGGTGGCCTCACCGGTGGCGGGATTGCGGCTGGTGACGCCGTTCTCAAACCTCATCGACAAGCCGGGCCGCCGCACCGTCGGGTGACTGATTACCTAATCAATTACCGCTCGGCCAGTGGCACTTTGGACTCAGGGATATAGCATGAGAGTGACGAAACATTGTTCACCCTCAATGGATTGCGGGAGATGATTGTACATGACTGTAATGGCACAGTCGGCGCGCGAAGCATGGGCCCAAATAGCAGCCACCCGAAATTCCACAGAACTGATCGAGGAACTCAACAGTGAGCGCCCGCGCCCACCGGTGAGCGGCACCACCCGTCTCCTCGAACCGCAGGTCCCCGTGGTTCTCGACGGCGAAGTCGTAGACGACCTGGAGCAACTGAACGCCGCGTTGCCACTCAACTTCACGCGGCTGTCATACGAAGGGTCCGTCGCCCTCGGCGCCTTCACCGACCGCAAGGCGATGCTTTCCGAGGTGCGCCGGATGAACGGCGATACTCGTGGCGACTTTGGGCTTCCCTCCCACACCCGGGTCTGGGAGGACGGCAATGAGGGGGGAGACCGCCTTGAGTTGGAGGCAGGTTTCCATTGGCGGGACCTGACCAGAGTCCCTAGGGGATTCCTCCACACGCAGAACTGGAACGACATTATATCGTCGGTGAGCGTATGCGCATTCAACGTGGAGCTCTTCGACGATATTCACCTGTCAGGGGCAAGATTTTTCATAGATCGGCACAACCGCATACCCGACCTCACCCCCTTCGGCTTCAATGATCGGACGTCGTCATTCATCAATTACGGATGACGGGAAGGACCCGGCGTGGCCTGACCCTGGGCGGGTCGATGGAAGAGTCTGCCGCTGCGGCTGGTCGAGCCGCAGCGGCCTCGACCGCCGACATGCCGGAACCTGCGCCTGCTACTTGGTCTCGTGGGGTGTCCCCGAGGTGAGCTCAGAAGTCGCCAATAGTTGATCTTGAGGCATCAGTGCTTCCGCCGGGCGGCGGGGTCGCGCTCGGCGACGTGCCGGGCGACCGCGTCGACGCCGGGGCGGGCGTACCGCTCCAAGGAGCGGACGGAGGCGTGGCGGGAGGGGCCAGCAGCATCGGGGTGGAGGTCCCGCCCTCGGCGTCGTGTGTCAGGGCACTGTGGCGAAGCCCGTGCAGGGTCCAGCCGTCCAGGTCCTCGATGTCCTCGTGCGAGGCGAGCGGGTTGGCCAGCAGCCGGGTGTTCTCCTCGAAGATCTTCCTCGGCCCGGCGGTGGGAGAGCCGGGCCCGGCCGGTCTCCGGGCACACGTCGAGCGTCGGTGTCCCGGCCGGTGCCTTGCGGTCGGTGAGGAACAGCGGGCCGCGGGTGCCTCGGGCGATGAGGCGGGGCAGGAGCTGGGCGGTGCCCGCAGCGTCGCGGGTATGTCGCGTGGCTTTGTTCGTGAGAACGGGTTCTGACTCGCTTTCCGTGATGCGCGCACGCTGAGTGACGGCTGGTGCTCCGTTCAAGCTTCGGGAAGTTGCCTGAAAATGGCCAGGGCCGACCGTGGTGTGGTCGACAGTGCGACGTCGTGGAAGAGACGTCGCCTCCTCTGGAGGGCCTGCTGTTACCGTCCATCGTGGACGTGTCGGTGCTGTCGCTGGACGTGAGCCACGAGGCGATACGCGTCGACCTCTGCAGTACGGCGGCCGGGGCGGCATGCCCGGACTGTGGGAGCAAGTCGACCCGGGTGCACAGCTCCTATCTGCGGTTTCCTGCGGACGTGCCGAGTGGGGGCGTCTGGTGTTCCTACAACTGCGAGTTCGGCGGTTCTTCTGTCCGGAGTCTTCGTGTGCTCGGCGGACGTTCGCTGAGCAGATGCCGAGGCTGACCCGGCGGTACAGCAGGTGGACGGAGCGGTTGCGGTCGACTCTCGCCGCGGTGGGTCTCGCCCTCGCCGGCCGTGCCGACGCCCGGATGGCCCGGGCCTTCGGGGTGTCCATCAGCCGCAGCGCGGTGTTGCGGCTGCTCGAGGCATTGCCCGAACCCGCTGTCCCGGCCCCCTCGGGTGGTTGGTGTCGATGAGTACGCCACACGCAAGGGACGGGTCTACGGCACGGTGCTCGTCGACGTCGAGACCCGTTGGCCGGTAGATCTACTGCCTGACCGGGAGGCGTCCAGCCTGGCCGCATGGCTGGCGAAGCGACCCGGGATCGAGATCGTCTGCCGGGACCGCGCGCCGTTCTTCGCGGAAGGCGCCACAGCCGGGGCGCCACAGGCGACGCAGGTCGCCGACCGCTGGCATTTGTGGCACAACCTCGGGGAGGCTGCTGAGCGGGCTGTCGCCCACCACCGCCAGTGCCTTCGCGTCCTGGTCCCCGATCCCGAGGGGAAGTCCGAGCCACCGGCGCCGCTCGACGAGAAGGCGGACTCGCCATGGCGGAGCGAGCGATTCGCTAACCGCATCCGAGCCGGGCACGCCACGGTCCACGCGATGCTCGAAGCCGGCCACAGTCGCCGTTCCATCGGGCGTCAGCTGAACATGACCCACCGCACCGTCAAGAGCCTCGCCGACGCCGCTAGACCGGAAGACCTCTTCCGCGGCCAGTGGCAGCACAACCGGACCTCCGTCCTCGACGAGTACAAG
>NZ_JACMSF010000113.1 GCF_014257025.1 Streptomyces cupreus | reverse complement strand
GCCTGATTCCCAGTCAGCGGGAGTTGTCTTCGCGGCCGTTGCGGGCCGTTCCGACGAGTGAGACTTTAGCGGATTCCCGGCTCCCGAGCTAATCGGGGGCCACGTCCTTTCGAACGTGGATTCCTCATTTCGCAAATACGCATGCCAATGACACGACGGCAGACAGTTCGACTGTCGTCGAGTGTTGGTTAGGACTTGCGGAATGGCTGTCCGGGGACCGACCGGAGTCGGCGCTCACGTCGGACAACTCGGAGAACAGTACGGACCGCGTGGAGGCGTGTCAACTCAGGTCCGGACAGGCCCCTGGAGGCGTAGCCTGGGCTGCATGACAACGCGTACGTGCACCCAGCTGTGGTGGGCCGCCTGACGGCGGCCGTAGTCACGTATGCACTCAACGGCCGCCGCCTCGGCGGCCGTTCTCGTATCTCCCTCCAGAGGGTCGGCCGGCCGGGTGCGGCGGTCTCGACCAGGAGGTGGAGAGATGAAGCGGGTCTTCAGCGGGGTCAAGCCGACCGGGCATCTGACGCTGGGGAACTACCTGGGGGCCATGCGGCGGTGGGCAGAGGTCGACCAGCACCGGGCCGACGCGCTGTTCTGCATCGTCGATCTGCATGCCCTCACCGTGGAGCACGATCCCGCGCGGGTGCGCAGGCTGAGTCGGCAGGCGGCGACGCTGTTGCTCGCGGCGGGGCTGGATCCGGCGTTGTGCACCGTGTTCGTACAGAGTCATGTGGACGAGCACGCGCGGCTGTCGTATCTGCTGGAGTGCGTGGCCACGGATGGCGAGATGCGGCGGATGATCCAGTACAAGGAGAAGGCCGGGCGGGAGCGGGAGCGCGGGGGGAGTGTGCGGCTGTCGCTGCTCACCTATCCGGTGCTGATGGCGGCGGACATCCTGGCGTACGGCAGTGACGAGGTGCCGGTCGGGGACGACCAGGCGCAGCATGTGGAGCTGACGCGGGATCTGGCGGTGCGGTTCAACCAGCGGTACGGGAGCACCTTCGTGGTGCCGCGGGCCACGCATCCAGCGGTGGCGGCGCGGGTGATGAACCTGCAGGAGCCGACGTCGAAGATGGGTAAGAGCGATGACGTCGGGCCGGGGATCGTCTATCTGCTCGATGAGCCGGACGTGGTGCGGAAGAAGGTCATGCGGGCGGTCACCGACAGCGGGCGGGAGGTCGTGTACGACCGGGAGGGGCGGCCGGGCCTGGCGAATCTGCTGGAGATCCTCGCGGCGTGCACGGGTGGGAACCCCTCGGACCTGAGCGGTGTATATGAGTCGTACGGCGCTTTGAAAACGGACACCGCGGAGGCCGTGGTGGAGGTTCTCAGGCCCGTGCAGGAGCGGCACAGGGAGCTGTGCGCTGATCCTGGCTATGTGGAGGGGGTGCTGCGGGATGGTGCGGAGAGGGCTCGGGCGATGGCCCGGCCGACCGTGGATGCCGCGTATCGCGCGATCGGGCTGCTGCCGGCGGCCGCGGATATCGGGGTGACCGCTTAGGGCGGCGTGCTGGGCCGCCCCTGGGGAGGGGCGGCCGGGCGTCAGCTGTTGTTGCCGGAGGCCAGTGCGCGGCTGCGGTCGCGGGCGGCTTCGAGGGCGGCGATGAGGGCGGCCCGTACGCCGTGGTTCTCCAGCTCGCGGATGGCGTTGATGGTGGTGCCGGCCGGCGAGGTGACGTTCTCGCGGAGCTTGACGGGGTGCTCACCGCTGTCGCGGAGCATCGTCGCGGCGCCGATCGCGGATTGGACGATCAGGTCGTGGGCCTTGTCGCGGGGCAGGCCGAGCAGGATGCCCGCGTCGGTCATGGCTTCGACCAGATAGAAGAAGTACGCCGGGCCCGAGCCGGAGAGGGCGGTGCAGGCGTCCTGCTGGGACTCGGGGACGCGGAGCGTCTTGCCGACGGCGCCGAAGATCTCCTCGGTGTGGGTGAGGTGGGCCTCGGTGGCGTGGCTGCCGGCGGAGATGACGGACATGGCCTCGTCGACGAGGGCGGGGGTGTTCGTCATGACACGGACGACGGGAGTGCCCGCGGTGAGGCGCTCCTCGAAGTAGGAGGTGGGGATGCCCGCGGCTCCGCTGATGACCAGGCGGTCGGCGGGGACGTGGGGGGCGAGTTCGTCGAGGAGGGTGCCCATGTCCTGCGGCTTGACCGTGAGGATCAGGGTGTCGGCGATCTTGGCGGCTTCCGGGTTGGAGACCGGGGTGACTCCGTAGCGGTTGCGGAGTTCCTCGGCCCGTTCCTGGCGGCGGGCGGTGACCAGGAGGTCGGCCGGGGCCCAGCCTGCTCGGATCATTCCGCTGAGCAGGGCTTCGCCGATCTTGCCGGTGCCGAGGACTGCGACTTTCTGCGTCATGGCTGGGGTGCCCTCCGGGGTTGCATCGTCCGGTATTCATCCTCCCATCGGGGGCTTGAGTGTGGATGGGGTGTCCGGTGGGCGGGACGTGGCGGGCGGCGCGGTCGGCTATGCCGTGCGGCGACGCAGGGTGGCGGCCCCGAGGGTGAGGACGAGGAGGGCGCAGCCGGCGACGACCAGGGCGTCGCGTACGAAGGCGGCCGTCATGTCGGTGTGCTTGAGGACTTCGTTCATGCCGTCGACGGCGTAGGACATGGGGAGGACGTTGGAGATGGCCTCAAGGACGGGGTGCATGTTGTCGCGCGGGGTGAACAGGCCGCATAGGAGGAGCTGGGGGAAGATCACGGCCGGCATGAACTGGACGGCCTGGAACTCGGAGGCGGCGAAGGCCGAGACGAAGAGGCCGAGTGCGGTGCCGAGGAGTGCGTCGAGAAGTGCGACGAGCAGGAGCAGCCAGGGGCTGCCGGTGACGTCCAGACCGAGGCCCCACAGGGCGAGGGCCGTGGCGAGGATGGACTGGACGATCGCGACGGTGCCGAAGGCGAGGGCGTAGCCGGCGATCAGGTCGCCCTTGCCGAGGGGCATGGCGAGGAGGCGTTCGAGGGTCCCGGAGGTGCGTTCGCGCAGGGTGGCGATGGAGGTGACCAGGAACATCGTGATCAGCGGGAAGATCCCGAGGAGTGATGCCCCGATGTTGTCGAAGGTGCGCGGGTCTCCGTCGAAGACGTAGCGCAGCAGGAAGAGCATCACGCAGGGGACGAGGATCATCAGCGCGATGGTGCGCGGGTCGTGGCGGAGCTGGCGCAGGACCCGGCCCGCGGTGGCGGTGGTGCGGGAGAGGTTCAGGGCGCTGGTCGGGGCGGGGGTGGCCGTGCCGGTGGTGCCGGGTGTGTGGGTTGCGGTGCTCATCGGGTGGTCTCTTTCTCGCGGGCGGCGGCCGCGACCGCCTCGTCCACCAGGTGCAGGAACGCCGCTTCGACGGTCTCGGAGTCGGTGCGGGTGCGCAGGGCGTCGGGGGTGTCGTCGGCGAGGATCCGGCCTTCGCGCATGAGGAGGAGGCGGTGGCAGCGCTCGGCCTCGTCCATGACGTGGGAGGAGATGAGGAGGGTCGCGCCGCGCTGGGCGGCGATGTTGTGGAAGAGGTCCCACAGGTCGCGGCGGAGAACGGGGTCGAGGCCGACGGTGGGTTCGTCAAGGACCAGGAGTTCGGGGGTGCCGAGGAGGGCGACCGCGAGGGAGACGCGGCTGCGCTGGCCGCCGGAGAGGTTGCCGGCGAGGGAGTCGGCGTGGCTGGTGAGGTCGACGTCGTCGATGGCCCGGGTGACGTTCTCGTGGCGCTGGTCGGCTGCGGCGTGGCCGGGGGCGAGGATCGCCGCGAAGTATTCGAGGTTCTGACGGATCGTCAGGTCGTCGTAGACGGAGGGGGCTTGGGTGACGTAGCCGATGAGGGTGCGCAGTTTGGGGTGGCCGGCGGGGCGGCCGAGGACGTCGAGGGTGCCGGTGACCTTGGCCTGGGTGCCGACGATCGAGCGCATGAGGGTGGACTTGCCGCAGCCGGAGGGGCCCAGGAGGCCGGTGATCTGGCCGCGCGGGACGGTGAAGTCGATGCCGCGCAGGACGGTGCGGGGGCCGCGGACGACGGTGAGGTCTTCGGCGCGGACGGCGGGTGACTTATCCATGTTTGGGAGCGTTTCTGTGGGCGGTGAGTCGCGATGGATATTCATCATGTGCGGATTAACTCGCGGAGGGAGGGGTGCCGTCAAGTGGTGACGCTCGATGACAGGTGTGTGAAGGAGCGATCGGAGGCGAGGCCGGTGTGTTCGCTTCACTCGTCGTGTTCCTCGCGGCCCTGCCGCTATGCGTGGGCGCGTGCCATAGCCGGACGGGCGGATGCCGGGATCGTCGTACGGGTGCCGGCCTGTGCCGCAGCCCTGGAAGGGTGGGCCGCGGCGGGGTCGGCCGTAGGGGTCAGCTGTTGGTGGCGACCAGGAGGTCCACGTCGTAGGTCTCCTCGACCATGCCCTCGGGGAACGCCTTCAGCAGATGCGCTCGCTCCTCGGTGAGGAAGGTGGCGCTCGCCTCCTCGCCGTGGACCAGGAAGATCGAGTGGCTGCCGATGTTGGCCAGGTGGGTGTCGATCGGGACGCGGCGGCTCCAGCGGACCACGCGGCGGGTGAAGTCGACGCGGCCCTCGGGGTCGGCGGCATGGGCGCCGGTGCCGTTCTTCTCCACGACGGGGTCGATGCCGAAGAAGCGCTGCATGCGTTCCGCCTGGGCGGCCGTCCAGGGGACGTCGAGGGCGTTGGTGTTCCACCACAGGGCGAGCGCGCCGCCGGGGCGCAGTACGCGCAGCGCCTCCGGGATCGAGTGGGCCGGATCGGTCCAGTGCCAGGCCTGGGCGGAGGTGAGGAAGTCGGCACAGGAGTCGGCGAGGGGGAGGGCGTCGCCGATGCCGCGGACGAGCGGGATTCCGGGGTGCGCCCGGCGGAACTCGGCCGCCATGCCGTCGCCGGGTTCCACGGCGATCACTTGGGCGCCGCGCGCATGCAGGAGGGCGGTGGCGATGCCCGTACCGGCTCCGACGTCCACCACGCGCGCTCCGGCGAGGGGGCGGCCGGCCAGCTCCTCGACGGCGTCGAAGAGGGCGGGTGGGTAGGAGGGGCGGTTGGCGGCGTACTGGGCTGCGGCGGAGTTGAAGGAGTGGGCGCGGGTGGAGTGGGAAGAGGCTGCCGTCATACAGCCATGGTGGCGAGGGTGAGGGACCACGGGGGTGTTATTCCGGTGAGAGACGCCCCCCGTCGGCCGCTGCTCAGGAGCGGCGGCGCTTCTTCGGGTTGCCCGAGCGGCGCTTGGTGCGCTTCTCGTACTGCTGCCGGGCCGTCTCGTATTCCTCGCGGTGGAGCTTCTCGCCGGGGGCCTCGGTGAGGGAGCGGACGAAGTAGGCGAGGAGGGAGCCGACGAACCCGATGGCCAGCAGGCCGCGCAGGGAGGCCTGGCGGGCGGGGTCGGGGCGCTTGGAGAAGCCGTCCCAGGTGTTCCGGAACGCGAGGGCGCTGCAGATCGCGAACATCACGGTCATGAGGACGCTGACCAGGGTGCCGACGTCGGCGATCTGGAGGCCCTCGTAGGCGAAGCGGAGGACGAAGCAGGAGACGACCGCGGCCGCGAGGGAGCCGACGGCGACGCCGATACGGCGGGCCGTGTATCCGTCGGTGTGGTCGATCCAGGTCGTGCCGAAGAAGCGGATGGGTTCCGGGCGGGGGCCCGCGGCCGGGTCAAGGGTGCCGTTTTCGTCGCTCACGCCTCGATTATGGCTCCGGCCGGCCGCGGGCCCCGCGGGGGCTCAGGCGCAGCGCGGACGGACGTAGCCGTCGCTGCCCGTGTTCACGTACGCGTCCGCGACATACTCGCCGTTGTCGATGTTGTCCCAGATGTTCGAGGTGCCGTACGGGCCCGTCACCGTCTCGCCCGGCGTCTGGCAGTAGACGTGACGGAGGCACCGGCGGTGGCGGCCGCGAGCAGAAGGGATCTACGACTGAGCGGGGTCATGTCGTTCCTTGTCTGTGGAGTCAGCCGCAGCGGGAGGCGACGTAGCCGTCGCTGCCGGTGTTCACGTACGCGTCCGAGACGAACTCGCCGTTGCTGATGTTGTCCCAGATCTTGCTGGTGCCGTAGGGGCCGGTCACCGTGGTGCCCGGCGTCTGGCAGTAGATCGTGACGCGGGAGCCTTCGGGCAGCACTCGCACGATGCTGTAACCCGTGCCGGGTCCGCTACGGACGTTGAGGCGGACGCCCGGGGCAATCGCGTAGGTGCGATAGGCGGCGGTGGCCAGCGCCTCCACCTGCTCCCCGCCCTCGGTCTCCTCGACGCGGTCAACACTCATGAGAACCTCCCCCGTTGAAACCCCATGTCTGCCATGGGGCCCCGTTGATACCCCCGAATCGCGCCAAGAAACACACGTACGCGACTCGCACACGAAGGCTAGCAAGCCGCCTCCGTCTCGTACGAGTCATCGACTAGGCTCCGTGCGTCGCGCGCGCGGACGAACAGCACGGGGGTGGTCCCATGGCGCCACAGCGGAACGCCGGAGCGGGCGCGGAAGCGGAACTTCCCGAGTACGCCGGTCACTACCGGCTGGAGTCCTGCCTGGGCTCCGGCGGGATGGGTGTTGTGCACCTGGCGCGCAGCACCTCGGGGATGAAGCTCGCGGTGAAGGTCATCCATGCCGAGTTCGCCAGGGATCGCGAGTTCAGGGGGCGTTTCCGACAGGAGATAGCCGCGGCTCGAAAGGTGAGCGGTGCCTTCACCGCCCCTGTCGTCGATGCCGATGCGGAGGCCGAACGGCCCTGGATGGCCACGTTGTTCATCCCGGGACCGACGCTGTCCGAGCATGTGAAACGGAATGGCGCCATGTCCCCGGAGCAGTTGCGTCGGCTGATGGCCGGGCTGGCGGAGGCGCTGCGCGACATCCATCGGGTCGGGGTCGTGCACCGGGATCTGAAGCCGAGCAACGTGCTCCTCGCCGAGGACGGGCCGAAGGTCATCGACTTCGGTATTTCTCGGCCAAAGGACAGCGAACTGCGGACCGAGACCGGGAAGTTGATCGGGACGCCGCCGTTCATGGCGCCCGAGCAGTTCCGGCGGCCGCGGGAGGTGGGGCCCGCCGCGGACATCTTCGCGCTGGGGTCGGTCATGGTGCACGCGGCCACGGGGCGAGGGCCGTTCGACTCCGACAGCCCGTATGTCGTCGCCTACCAGGTCGTCCATGACGATCCGGACTTGACCGGCGTACCGGAGAACCTCGCGCCGCTGATCCTGCGGTGTCTCGCCAAGGAACCCGAGGACCGGCCCACCCCGGACGAGTTGATGCGGGAGCTGCGGTCGGTGGCGGCCTCGTACGACACGCAGGCGTTCATACCGGCTCAGCGGACAAGCCATGAGCCCAAGGCTGAGCCTCGGCACGTCGAGACGCCTCGTGAGCGGCGGCCGAGGACGTCGCGGGGGTTGCGCACGGCTCTGGCAGCCGGCGCTCTGGCACTCGCGATAGGCGGTGGCCTGGTGGTTCACCTGGCCGGCGACGGCCCGGCGCCGGAGGAAGACGGCACCCGGACGGCATCCGCCGGGTTCCGTGCGTGGGAGACCGAGTCGGTCTCCGGATCGACCTCAGTGCCGCAATGCTCCTACGGTGCAGGAAAGTTGTTCTGCGCGCAGCCCGGCGTGGTGTTCGCCCTCAAGCCGTCCGACGGCACCTTGTTGTGGCGGCACTCCGTTGCGAGAACCCGCTGGAGCAAGCCGCCGGTCCTGTCGGGTGGGCTCGTACAGCCACTCACGGAACAAGATCCTCGGCTGGAAGGGCTCGACCCCTCCTCGGGCAGGGCGCGTTGGGAGAGAAAGACACCCAGCCACAGCGGTCTGCACTCTGCGGGGAACATGGTCCTGTTCACCGGCGCGGGCGGCACCGTCACCGGTGTGGACAGTGCCTCGGGTGAGGAGCGGTGGAGCCACCGGATACCCGGCCATAGCGTGCCGTTCTTCTCCTCGTTCGCGGGGGACGGGCTGGCTTACGCGACAAGTCAGTCCGACGACGCGACCACTGCCGTCACCGCCGTGAATCCAGCCACGGGCAGTGTGCAGTGGGAGGCACAGCTTCGGGGAACACTCAAACCTGTCGGCGCCCAGGACGGTGCCCTCTTCTTCCTGTCCGTCGGGCCCGACGGGGACACGACAGCCATTGTTCGTTACAGCCCTGGATCCCGAGCCCCGCAGCGCGTGCCCCTCCCCGTTCCCCGCCTGGACCCCGTGGTCACCGTACGCGGAGGCGTCGTCTATCTCCTGTCCAGGGGCGGCGCCCTGGAGGCCGTGGACGTGGACCGGCGAAAGCGGCTCTGGTCTCTTGAGACCTCCGTGAACCGAGGTTCGGCGCCGGTCGCCGACGGACAGCATGTCTACGTCTCTGTTGCCGACGGCCGACTACTCGCCATCAGTGCCCGGAGCGGCGAGCTCGTCGGGCAGACGCCCTCGCGGCTCTCTGAGAATGCCGGATGGGTCGCGTCCGAACTGCCCTCCCCCGTCCTCGCCGAGGGCCGCGTCTACGCCGCCGCCCCCAACGGCTCCGTCTTCGCCGTCGACGCCCGCAACCCGTCCCGCTGGTAACACGTAGGGCCGCCCCCCGCCGAAGCAGGAGGCGGCCCCACACCGTTCAGGACCCTCAGCCCAGCTTGCTCACATCGCGCACCGCGCCCTTGTCCGCGCTGGTGGCCATCGCCGCGTACGCCCGGAGCGCCGCCGAGACCTTGCGGTCGCGGTTCTTCGGGGCGTACACGCCGTTCAACGCCTGCTCGCGGCGCGTGAGTTCCGCGTCCGAGACCAGCAACTCGATCGTGCGGTTCGGGATGTCGATGCGGATGCGGTCGCCGTTCTCGACGAGGGCGATCGTGCCGCCGGACGCCGCCTCCGGGGAGGCGTGGCCGATGGACAGGCCCGAAGTGCCGCCGGAGAAGCGGCCGTCGGTGATCAGGGCGCAGGTCTTGCCGAGGCCGCGGCCCTTCAGGAACGACGTCGGGTAGAGCATCTCCTGCATACCGGGGCCGCCCTTGGGGCCTTCGTAGCGGATGACCACCACGTCGCCGTCGGTGACCTGCTTGTTGAGGATCTTCTCGACGGCCTCTTCCTGCGACTCGCAGACGACCGCCGGGCCCTCGAAGGTCCAGATCGACTCGTCCACGCCGGCCGTCTTCACCACGCAGCCGTCGACGGCGAGGTTGCCGCGCAGCACCGCGAGGCCGCCGTCCTTGGAGTACGCGTGCTCGACGCTGCGGATGCAGCCGCCTTCGGCGTCCTCGTCCAGCGCCTCCCAGCGCTCGGACTGGGAGAAGGCCTCGGCGGAGCGGACGCAGCCGGGGGCCGCGTGCCACAGCTCGACCGCCTCGGCGGACGGGGAGCCGCCGCGGACGTCCCAGGTCTTCAGCCAGTCCGCCAGGGACGGGCTGTGGACCGCGTGCACGTCCTCGTTCAGCAGGCCCGCGCGGTGCAGTTCGCCGAGCAGGGCGGGGATGCCGCCGGCGCGGTGCACGTCCTCCATGTAGTACGTGCGGTCCTTGGCGACGTTCGGTGCGACCTTCGCCAGGCACGGGACGCGTCGGCTGACCGCGTCGATCTGCTCCAGGCCGAAGGGGACGCCCGCCTCCTGGGCGGCGGCGAGCAGGTGCAGGATCGTGTTGGTGGAGCCGCCCATCGCGATGTCCAGGGCCATGGCGTTCTCGAAGGCCTGGAAGGTGGCGATGCTGCGGGGCAGGACGGTGTCGTCGTCCTGCTCGTAGTAGCGGCGGGTGATGTCCATGACCGTGCGGGCGGCGTCGACGTACAGCTGTTTACGGGCCGTGTGCGTCGCCAGGACCGAGCCGTTGCCGGGCAGGCTCAGGCCGATGGCCTCGGTCAGGCAGTTCATCGAGTTGGCGGTGAACATGCCGGAACAGGAGCCGCAGGTCGGGCAGGCGTTCTCCTCGATACGGAGGATGTCCTCGTCCGAGATCTTGTCGTTCACGGCGTCGGAGATCGCGTCGACCAGGTCGAGCGTGCGGACGGTGCCGTCGACCAGCGTGGCGCGGCCGGACTCCATCGGGCCGCCGGAGACGAAGACCGTGGGGATGTTCAGGCGCAGGGCCGCGTTCAGCATGCCCGGGGTGATCTTGTCGCAGTTGGAGATGCAGACCAGGGCGTCGGCACAGTGGGCCTCGACCATGTACTCCACGCTGTCCGCGATCAGGTCGCGGGAGGGGAGGCTGTACAGCATGCCGCCGTGGCCCATCGCGATGCCGTCGTCGACGGCGATCGTGTTGAACTCGCGCGGGATGCCGCCCGCCTCGGTGATCGCCTCGCTGACGATCCGGCCGACCGGCTGGAGGTGGGTGTGGCCCGGCACGAACTCGGTGAAGCTGTTGGCGACCGCGATGATCGGCTTTCGGCCGATGTCCGCGCCGGGTACACCGGAGGCGCGCATAAGGGCGCGGGCGCCCGCCATGTTGCGGCCGTGGGTGACTGTGCGGGACCTCAGCTCGGGCATCGTCGCTCGCTCCTTCAGACAGGTAGGGCTGCTATTGAGCGTACGCCGGTCATCCAGGGTCCGGACACGATGTCCGGAATGCGGGACGTACGTCTCGGTCGGCGGCCGGGTGTCCTCAGGGGTTCGTCAGGTGGCCCTGCACCACCGGCGCCACCCTCTTGATGATCTGCTCCGGGTCCGCCGACGCGATCGGCTCGATCTTGATCACGTAGCGCAGCATCGCGATGCCCACGAGCTGGGCCGCCGCGAGCTCGGCGCGCAGTTCGCCGTCCGGGAGGTCGAGCTGTTCGACGACGCGGCGCAGCAGCTGGGCCGCGATCAGCTTGCGGAAGACGGCGGCCGCGCTCTCGTTGTTCACCGCCGAGCGGACGATCGCGAGCAGCGGGGCCCTCGTCACCGGGTTCTCCCAGAGACCGAACATCATCCGGGTCAGCCGCTCGCCCACGCCGTCGAGGGGGCCTTCGAGGATGGTGTCGCGTGCCCTGAAGGCGGGCGCGAAGGCGACCTCCACGGCCGCCTCGAAGATCTGTTCCTTGGTGCCGAAGTAGTGGTGCACGAGCGCGGAGTCCACGCCGGCCGCCTTGGCGATCCCGCGCACGGACGTCTTCTCGTAACCCCGCTCGGAGAACTCCTCGCGCGCCACGGTCAGGATCCGCTGCCGGGTGTCGGCGGCTTCGCTTCGGGTACGGCGGCCCCGGCCCCGGCGGGGAGCTGCGGTGTCGGTCACGGCCGGGGCACCTTCACCGAGGAGGCCAGATGGAGGCGGGTGAAGGCCAGCGCCTCGGCGAGGTCGGCCTCCCGCTCGGCGCTGGACATCGCCCGGCGGGTGTTGACCTCGATGACGACGTGGCCGTCGAAACCGGTCAGGGCGAGACGTTCCAGCACCTCGGCGCAGGGCTGGGTGCCGCGTCCTGGGACGAGGTGCTCGTCCTTCGCCGAGCCCCGGCCGTCCGCGAGGTGGACATGGCCGAGACGGTCGCCCATCCGGTCGATCATGTGGATCGCGTCGGTGCGGGCGGTCGCGGTGTGGCTGAGATCGATCGTGAAGTGCCGGTAGTCGTCCTTGGTCACGTCCCAGTCGGGGGCGTACGCCAGCATCTCGCGGTCGCGGTAGCGCCAGGGGTACATGTTCTCTACGGCGAACCGCACATCCGTCTCGTTCGCCATGCGCCAGATTCCGGCGACGAAGTCCCGCGCGTACTGGCGCTGCCAGCGGAACGGGGGGTGCACGACGACCGTGCTCGCGCCCAGCTTCTCGGCCGCCGCCTGGGCGCGCTGGAGCTTGGTCCAGGGGTCCGTGGACCACACGCGCTGGGTGATGAGCAGGCAGGGGGCGTGCACGGCGAGGATCGGGATCTGGTGGTAGTCGCTGAGCCGGCGCAGTGCCTCGATGTCCTGGCTGACCGGATCGGTCCACACCATGACCTCGACCCCGTCGTACCCGAGGCGCGCCGCGATCTCGAAGGCCGTCGCCGTCGACTCCGGATAGACCGAGGCCGTAGACAGCGCGACCTTCGCATCCGGGATGCGCACCACTGGTTCTGCCACGAGGGACAGATTACGGCGCCTCGCTCGGCACCGGGGAGCCGGTGGCTGTGGGTGGGCCGTGCGCAGACGCCGTACGAGCGAGCCCCCGCCCCCACGGCCGGCAGGCAAGCCCCCAGCTCACCCCACCCACGCACGCCCCAGCGCCCCCAGCCGTG
>NZ_JACMSF010000112.1 GCF_014257025.1 Streptomyces cupreus | reverse complement strand
GGGCTGTACTGGCCCTTGGTCAGGCCGTAGATCCGGTTGTTGAACAGCAGGATCTTGAGGTTCACATTGCGGCGCAGGGCGTGGATCAGATGGTTGCCGCCGATGGACAGCGCGTCGCCGTCCCCGGTCACCACCCACACGCTCAGATCGGGCCGGGTCACGGCGAGGCCGGTGGCGATCGCCGGGGCGCGGCCGTGGATGGAGTGCATTCCGTACGTGTTCATGTAGTACGGGAAGCGCGAGGAGCAGCCGATCCCGGAGATGAAGACGATGTTCTCCCGCGCCACGCCGACCTCGGGCATGAAGCCCTGCACGGCAGCGAGGATCGCGTAGTCACCGCACCCCGGGCACCAGCGCACCTCCTGGTCGGACTTGAAGTCACGGGCGAGCAGGTCAGCCGGCATGGATCTCCTCCTTCAGGACCGAGGCGAGCTGCTCCGCCTTGAAGGGCATGCCGCTCACCTGGGTGTGGCTGCGTACGTCGACGAGGTACCGGGCACGCAGCAGGGCCGCGAGCTGGCCGAGGTTCATCTCGGGCACCACGACCCGCTCGTAGCGCCCGAGGACCTCGCCGAGATTGCGCGGGAACGGGCTGAGATGGCGCAGATGCGCCTGCGCGATCCGCTCCCCGGCGGTGCGCAGCCGGCGCACCGCCGCGGTGATCGGCCCGTAGGTCGAACCCCAGCCGAGCACCAGGGTCCTGGCGCCGTGCGGGTCGTCGACCTCGATGTCCGGCACCCAGATGCCGTCGATCTTCCGCTGCCGGGTGCGGACCATGAAGTCGTGGTTGGCCGGGTCGTAGGAGATGTTGCCCGTGCCGTCCTGCTTCTCGATGCCGCCGACGCGGTGTTCGAGACCCGGGGTGCCCGGGATCGCCCAGGGGCGGGCCAGGGTCAGCGGGTCGCGCTTGTACGGCCAGAAGACCTCGGTGCCGTCCTGAAGCGTGTGGTTGGGTCCGTCGGCGAAGTGCACCCGCAGATCGGGGAGTTCGTGCAGCTCGGGGATCCGCCACGGCTCGGCGCCGTTGGCCAGGTAGCCGTCGCTGAGCAGATAGACCGGGGTGCGGTAGGTCAGCGCGATCCGGACCGCCTCCATCGCCGCGTCGAAGCAGTCGGCGGGTGTCTGCGGCGCCACGATCGGCACCGGCGCCTCGCCGTTGCGGCCGTACATCGTCTGCAGCAGGTCGGCCTGCTCCGTCTTGGTCGGCAGGCCGGTCGACGGGCCGCCGCGCTGGATGTCGACGATGACCATGGGCAGTTCCAGGGCGACGGCGAGGCCGATCGTCTCGCTCTTGAGCGCCATCCCGGGCCCCGAGTTGGAGGTCACCGCCAGCGAGCCGCCGAAGGCCGCGCCGAGCGCCGCGCCCGCCGCCGCGATCTCGTCCTCCGCCTGGAAGGTCCGCACCCCGAAGTTCTTGTGCCGGCTCAGCTCGTGCAGGATGTCGGAGGCCGGGGTGATGGGGTACGAGCCCAGGAACAGCGGCAGGTCCGCCTGCTGGGCGGCGGTGAGCAGACCGTAGGACAGGGCGAGGTTGCCGGAGATGTTGCGGTAGGTGCCGGACGGGAAGGTGTTCGCCGCCGGGGCGATCTCGTAGGAGACCGCGAAGTCCTCCGTCGTCTCACCGAAGTTCCAACCCGCCTTGAACGCGACGATGTTGGCGGCCGCGATCTCCGGCTTCTTCGCGAACTTCGCCCTCAGGAACTTCTCCGTGCCCTCGGTGGGCCGGTGGTACATCCACGACAGCAGGCCGAGCGCGAACATGTTCTTGGCGCGCTGGGCCTCCTTGCGGGTCAGCCCGAACTCCTTCAGCGCCTCGACGGTGAGGCTGGTCAGCGGCACCGGGTGCAGCCGGTAGCCCTGGAGCGAGTCGTCGTCCAGCGGGGAGGTCTCGTACCCGGCCTTGGCCAGCGCGCGGGAGTCGAACTCGTCGCTGTTGACGAGGAGTTCACCGCCGGAGCGCAGGTCGGCCAGGTTCGTCCTGAGCGCTGCCGGGTTCATCGCCACCAGCACGTCCACGGCGTCGCCGGGCGTGAGGATGTCGTGGTCCGCGAAGTGCAGCTGGAAGGAGGAGACGCCGCCCAGGGTGCCGGCGGGGGCACGGATCTCGGCGGGGAAGTTCGGCAGGGTCGACAAGTCGTTGCCGAACGACGCGGTCTCCGACGTGAATCGGTCACCCGTCAGCTGCATGCCGTCTCCGGAGTCGCCCGCGAACCGGATGACCACACGGGACAGTCGCTCGGTCCGCGAGGAAGCGTCCGAGGCCGCCGGTGGATGGATGCTGGGGTGAGGAGCTGCAGTCACCGAGCCTCTACCTCTCTCTCGGGGGGTGCCCACGGCGGTTGCAGTGTCGGCAGGTCTCCTTGAGTGGTGGTCAAGAAGCGGTGCACCTGGGAAGGTTGTGTCAACCGACGTACCTCGGCCACGGGCGGCACTTCCGCCCCGGACGCTCCACCGCCGCTTGAGCGTGCGCCCCGACCATCGCCGCATGACCCGACGCGCAGTGATCACAGGGCTGGGTGTGGTCGCCCCCGGTGGCATCGGCACGAAGGACTACTGGGCGCTGCTCACCGGCGGCCGGGCCGCGACCCGGCACATCACCTTCTTCGACGCCTCCACCTACCGCTCCCGGGTCGCCGCCGAGGTCGACTTCGACCCCGCGGCCGCGGGACTCGGCGTCCGGGAGATCCACCGCATGGACCGCTCGGCGCAGTTCGCCGTGGTCAGCGCCTGGGAGGCGGTCGCCGACAGCGGCCTCGCGCTCGGCGGCCTCGATCCGCTGCGCACCGGCGTCAGCATCGGCTGCGCGGTCGGCGCGGCCACCAGCCTGGATCAGGCCTATCCGCTGCTCAGTGACGAGGGCCGCGACTGGCGCACCGACACCACCTATGCCGTACCGCAGTTGTACGACTACATGGTGCCGAGCGCGCTCGCCCGCGAGGTCGCCTGGACCGTCGCCGCGCAGGGCCCGGTCGCGATGGTCTCCACCGGCTGCACCTCGGGGCTCGACGCCCTCGGCCACGCCGCCGGGATCATCGCGGAAGGGTCGGCCGACGTGATGCTCAGCGGCGCGGCCGAGGCTCCCGTGTGCGCCATCACCGCGGCCTCCTTCGACGCCATCAAGGCCACCACGCCGTACGAGGGCGACGACCCCTCCGAGGCCTGCCGGCCCTTCGACCTCACCCGCGACGGATTCGTACTCGGGGAGGGCGGCGCCATCCTCGTCCTGGAGGAGAAGGAGCACGCCCGCCGCCGCGGCGCGCACGTCTACGCCGAGATCGCCGGATTCGCCACCCGCGGCAACGCCTACCACATGACCGGGCTGCGCCCCGACGGCACCGAGCTCGCCGCCGCCGTCTCAGCCGCCCTGGACGAGGCGGAACTGCCTGCCGACGCCGTCGACTACGTCAACGCGCACGGCTCCGGGACCCGGCAGAACGACGTCCACGAGACCAACGCGCTGAAGATCAGCCTCGGCACGCACGCCTACGACGTACCGGTCAGCTCCATCAAGTCGATGATCGGCCACTCGCTGGGCGCGATCGGCTCCCTGGAAGCGGCCGCCTGCGCCCTGGCCCTGGAGCACGGCGCCATCCCGCCGACCGCGAACCTTCACACCCCGGACCCGGAATGCGATCTCGACTACGTACCCTTGACCGCGCGGGCTCAGCCCCTCAAAACGGTACTCAGCGTGGGCAGTGGTTTCGGGGGCCTGCAGAGCGCCCTCGTCCTGAGGAAGCCCGAATGACCTCCGACCCCTCCGCCGCACCGCCCGCCCGGGTGCGCGCGGCCGTCACCGGACTCGGCGTCGTCGCCCCCAACGGCGTCGGCACCCGCGCCTGGTGGCAGGCGACCCTGCACGGCGTCAGCGCCCTGCGCCCCGCCCGCGACGCGCCCGTCAACCGCACCCCGGTCGCCGGTGAGATCACCTCCTTCGTGGCCGAACAGCACGTGCCCAGCAGGCTGTTGCCGCAGACCGCCCGCTTCACCCGGCTCGCGCTCGCCGCCGCGGCCGAGGCCCTGGACGACGCCGCCGTCGACCCCGCCGCGCTGGAGGAGTACGGCACCGGCGTGTTCACCGCCAGCTCGGCCGGCGGCTACGAGTTCGGGCAGCACGAGATGAGCGCCCTGTGGCGCACCGGCAGCGACAGCGTCAGCGCCTACCAGTCCTTCGCCTGGTTCTACGCCGCCTGCACCGGCCAGGTCTCCATCCGGCACGGACTGCGCGGCGCCAGCGGCACCCTCGTCACCGAACAGTGCGGGGGACTCGACGCGGTGGGCCAGGCCCGGCGCCGGCTCGGCGACGGCACCCGGGTACTGCTCGCCGGTGGCTCGGACGCGGGGCTGTGCCCGCTGGGCTGGGCGGGCCATCTCGCCACCGGACAGGTCAGCCCGCTGGGCCGGCCGGCCCGCGCCTACCTGCCCTTCCACCCCGAGGCCTCCGGCTACGTCCCCGGCGAGGGCGCCGCCTACGTCGTACTGGAGGAACGTGTCGCCGCCGAGGAGCGAGGCGCGGAGGTGCTCGGCGAGGTCGCCGGGTACGCCGCCGCCTTCGACCCGCCGACCGGACCCGGCAACCTCGCCCTCGCGGCCGGGCTCGCCCTCGCCGACGCCGGACTGAGAGCCGACGACATCGACGCCGTCTTCGCCGACGCCTCCGGGGTGCCCGCGCTGGACGAGGCCGAGGCCGAGGTGATCGGCGACCTCTTCGGGCCGTACGGCGTCCCGGTCGCCGTGCCGAAGACGATGACCGGAAGGATCGGCGCGGGCGGCTCCGCGCTCGACCTGGTGGCGGCGCTGCTGGCGCTGCGCGACGGGGTGCTGCCGCCGGCGGTGCATGTGGACCGGCCCAAGGACGGCTGGCACCTCGACCTGGTCACCGGCGCCCCACGCCCGGTCGATCTGCGTGCCGCGCTGGTCCTGGCCCGGGGCCACGGCGGGTTCAACTCGGCTGCGGTGGTGGTGAGGTGACGATCCAGAAGGCCGTACCCGGCGCCTGGGCCGGTGCGTTGGACAGCGGTGACCCCAAGGGCCGAAAGGGTCCCGGCCGTACCGCGCTGGTGAACGGCGCGACCGGCGGCATCGGACGGGCCGTCGCCGAACGCCTCGCCGATGAGGACTTCGACCTGTTCGTCTGCGCGCGGGACGCCGACGCGGTCGCCGAGACCGTCGCCGTGCTGCGCGCCAAGGGCGTGAAAGCGGACGGCCTCGCCGTCGACGTACGCGAGCCCGAGGCGGCCGGCGAGCTCGTCGGGGCCGCCGTCGCCTGCCACGGGCGGCTCGACGTCCTCGTCAACAACGCGGGCCGCAGCGGCGGCGGAGCCACCGCCGAACTCACCGACGAACTCTGGCTCGACATCATCGAGACCAACCTCAACAGCGTCTTCCGCGTCACCCGCGAGATGCTCCGCCGGGGCGGTGCCGTCGACCGCGGCTGGGGCCGGATCGTCAACATCGCCTCCACCGCCGGGAGACAGGGCGCCGCCCCCGGCACCCCCTGCTCCGCCTCCAAGCACGCCGTGGTCGGCTTCACCAAGGCCCTCGGCCTGGAACTCGCCGCCACCGGCGTCACCGTCAACGCGGTGTGTCCCGGCCACCAGGGCTACGCCGACGCGGTCGCCGGAATGGTCGGCCACCTGGCCGGCGACGCCGCCGCGGCCGTGACAGCCGAGGCGATCAATGTCTGCGGCGGCTTCGAAAGTTACTGACCTGAGAGCCTGTGTCACATCCCCGGCCAGGCGCCCGCCGCCTGGCACGCACTCCCCCAGAGGGGGGACCCCCAGCCGCGTTGCCGAACCACCCACGTGGCTCCGCCACGAGGGCGCTCCGGCGCCTTGCGATCGCACGCACCAGACGACGTGCGCTGATCCGGCCGGGGATGTGACACAGGCTCTCACCGACACCGAGGGGACCGACCGGCATGCCGAACACCGTCCACACCACCCGGATCGCGGCGCCAGCGCCGGCCGTCCACGCGCTCATCGCCGATGTGACCGTCTGGCCGCTGATGTTCGAGCCGAACATCCACACCGAGTACGTCGAGGGCGGGCCGTGCACGGAGGGCCGGGAACGCGTCCGCATCTGGGCGTTCGCCGGCTCGGAGATCCGCAGCTGGACCTCCGAGCGGATGCTCGACCCGCATGCGCTGACCGTCGACTTCCGCCAGGACGAGCCGGCCGCGCCCCTGGCGTCGATGAGCGGACGCTGGCTCGCCAAGGACATCGGCGGCGGTGAGACGCTCCTCGAACTCCACCACGAGTTCGAGGCCTTCACCGACGAGCACTTCGTGCTGCACGCCCTCCACCAGAACAGCCCGGCCGAGCTGGCTGGGGTGCGGATCGCCGCCGAGAACCCGAGGACGCCGTACACCTTCGAGGACCGGCTGCGTATCGAGGCGCCGCCGGAGGTCGTGTACGGCTTCCTCAACGAGGCCGACCGCTGGCCCGAACGGCTGCCGCACGTGGCGTCGCTGGACCTCACAGAGCAGACCCCGGGCATCCAGCGGATGGTGATGGAGACCCGCACCCCCGACGGAACGCTGCACCCCAGCGAGTCGGTACGGGTGTGCAGGCCCGAGGTCGGCAGCATCGCGTACAAGCAGATCCGTACCCCCACGGTCCTGGTGGCCCACACCGGGGAGTGGCGGCTGATACCGCTGCCCGACGGCACGACGCTGGCCACGTCCCGGCACAGCGTGATCCTCGCGGACCCGAAGGCCCGAGAGGCCGTGCGCAACACCCTGGGGGCGAACAGCAGGGCGACGCTGCGGAGGGCGAAGGAGTTCGCGGAGACGCGACGGTCCTAGGGAGCGCCGACGGCACCCCCGGAAAGGCTGACGGCACCCCCGGAAAGGGGGTGCGCACCGGTCAGCGCGGGTGCGTCGCGCCGTCCGTCAGCAGCGCCTCGCCCGTCGTGCACCGGGACCGGACCGTCGTCAGCACCGCCTGCGCCACGGTGTCCGTGGGTCCGGGTGCCACGCTGTGCACACGGACCCCGGGACCGGTCACCGTCGCCAGCAGCCGGGTCAGGTCGTTCACGGCGCACGAGAGGGAACTCCCGGCCGGCCGCAGGTCCGCCGCCGGCGACACATTGACCACGCACCCGTCGCCGCCCGCCCGCAGATACGGCATCGCGGCCACGCACAGCTGCCAGGTCCCGATGACGCCGAGGTCGAAGATCTCCCTTTGCACCTTCGCGTTCGCGGCCTCGAAGTCCGGGTGCGGCACGATCGGGGCGGCCCCGGCCGAGTTCACCAGCACGTCCAGCCGGCCGTACCGCTCGACGGTCGCCGCGACCAGCGCCTCGGCCTGCTCGCGGACCGCGATGTCGGCGGCGAAGCAGATCACGTCGGGCAGCTCGGCCGCGAGCCTCGTGCCTGCCCGAGGGCCCGGCACGCGGTTCACGACCACCCGCATGCCCTCGGCCGCGAGCCGTCGTGCCACGGCCGCGACGATCCCCGAGGCGGACCCCGTCACCAGGGCGACCGGCGCGTCGGACCACGCATCAGCCATCCGAACCCCTTCCTCTCGTCCCCCACGTGAACGCCCGCATGGTCTGCCCCGATGGTCGAGTGCGTCTCGACGCACGGGTGAGCACCCCCTGCCAGGCTCCGCCCCCAGGTACGCGCACCGGCGCCCGGTGCGGGCTTAAGTCCAGCTCCACCGGCGCTCCAGCTCCGCGACGCACTCTGTCGCCCACGCGTTCCGAGAACGGGCTGAACAAGCCTCTTGACGACCTGTGAGGAGCGTCAATGGACCGCTTTCCACCTCCACTCCGGGAACGGACGGCCGAACTCCATGAACTGCGCGAGTCGGTGCACCGCGGTCCCTCGGAGCGGGCGACCCAGGCACAGCACGCCAAGGGGAAGCTGACCGCACGCGAACGGATCGACCTGCTCTTCGACAAGGGCACCTTCACCGAGACCGAGGGACTGCGCCGGCACCGCGCCACCGGCTTCGGCCTGGAGGCCCGCCGCCCGCACACCGACGGCGTGATCACCGGCTGGGGCCGGGTCAACGGCCGTACCGCCTTCGTCTACGCCCATGACTTCCGGATCTTCGGCGGAGCCCTCGGCGAGGCGCACGCCCAGAAGATCCACAAGCTGATGGACCTCGCCACGGCGGCCGGCGCCCCGGTGATCGGCCTGTGCGACGGCGCCGGCGCCCGGATCCAGGAGGGCGTCACCGCGCTCGCCGGATACGGCGGCATCTTCTCCCGCAACGTGCGCAACTCCGGGGTCATCCCGCAGATCAGCGTCATCATGGGCCCCTGCGCGGGCGGCGCGGCCTACTCGCCGGCGCTCACCGACTTCGTGTTCATGGTGCGCGGTACCTCGCAGATGTTCATCACGGGCCCTGACGTCGTCCAGGCGGTCACCGGCGAGGAGATCACCATGGACGGGCTCGGCGGCGCCGACCCGCACTCCACCGCCTCCGGCGTGGCCCACGCGGTCTTCGACGACGAGGAGGAGTGCCTGGAGAACGTCCGCTTCCTGCTCTCCCTGCTGCCCGCCAACAACCGCGAACTCGCCCCCGTCGTCGCCGAGTCCGACCCCGTCGACCGGCGCACCGAGGCGCTGCTGGACATGGTCCCGGCAGACCCGCGCGCCTCCTACGACGTCCGGGACGTCATCGAGGAGATCGTCGACGACGGGTTCCTCTTCGAGGTGCACGAGCACTGGGCGCGCAACGTGGTCTGCGCGCTGGTCCGGATGGGCGGCGACGTCACCGGTGTCATCGCCAACCAGCCCATGGTGCAGGCCGGTGCGCTCGACATCGCGGCCTCCGAGAAGGCGGCGCGGTTCGTGCGGTTCTGCGACTCCTTCAACATCCCGCTGGTCACGCTGGTGGACGTGCCCGGGTTCCTGCCCGGCGTCGACCAGGAGCACGGCGGCATCATCCGGCACGGCGCGAAGCTGCTGTACGCGTACTGCGACGCGACCGTCCCGAGGGTCCAGCTGATCATGCGCAAGGCGTACGGCGGCGCGTACATCGTCATGGACTCCCGGTCCATCGGCTGTGACGTCTCCTTCGCCTGGCCGGTCAACGAGATCGCGGTGATGGGCGCGGAGGGCGCGGCGAACGTCGTCTTCCGGCGCGAGATCGCGGCCTCGGACGATCCGCAGGCGACGCGCGAGCAGTTGGTGAAGGAGTACCGCTCGGAGCTGATGCACCCCTACTACGCCGCCGAGCGCGGCCTGGTGGACGACGTCATCGACCCCGCGGAGACCCGGGCCCGGCTGATCGACGCGCTGCGCACGCTGCGCCGCAAGCACGCCGACCGCCCGTCCCGCAAGCACGGGAACCAGCCCCAGTGAGCGCGGCGGACTCCGAGGAACGGGTGATACGAGTGCTCCGAGGCGAACCGACACCGGAGGAACTCTCCGCCGTGCTCACGGTGTTGCTGGCGCTGTCCGGCCGCCGGGAGGCGTCGGCGGAGGTGGAGCCCCTGCCGGTCCAGCCGCCGGCGGTGGCCTGGACGCAGAACGGCGGAGGGGGGACGAGTTGGGCGGCGCCGGGGTACCCGTACTGGGCGGCGGTGTCATGAGCGGATCCGCCACGAAGCTCAGGACCGAGCTCACCGAGGTGGCCGACGGGGTCTATGCCCACCTCCAGCCCGACGGGGGCTGGTGTCTGAGCAACGCGGGCGTGGTCGCCGGTCCCGAGGGCCTGGTCCTCGTCGACACGGCGGCCACGGCCGCGCGGGCGGCGGCGCTGCGGGAGGCCGTACAGGGTCTTGGCCGGGGTCCGGTCCGGGTTCTGGTCAACACCCACCACCACGGTGACCACACCCATGGCAACGGCGCGTTCGAGGGCGCGACGGTGGTGGCGCACGCCCGCACCAGGGCCGAGATGGCCCGCAACGGCCTGGCCCTCACGGGGGTCTGGCCGGACGTGGCGTGGGGGGAGCTGTCGGTACGCCTTCCGGACCTCACCTTCACGGACGAGCTGACCCTCCACCAGGGCGACCGCGAGATCCGGCTGCTCCATCTGGGCCCGGCCCACACCAACGACGACGTGGTGGCGTGGCTCCCCGAGGAACGGGTCCTGTTCGCCGGGGACGTCGCGATGGCGGGCAGTTCCCCGTTCGTCCTGATGGGCTCGGTCTCGGGCTCGCTGGCGACTCTTGCGCGGCTGCGCGCCCTCAGGCCCCGCACGGTGGTCTGCGGCCACGGTCCGGTGCGGGGCCCGGAGGTCCTGGACGAGACGGAGGAGTACCTGCGCTGGATCCAGCGGGTCGCGGCGGAGGGCCGAGCGCAACGCCTGACCCCGCTGGTGGCGGCCAGGGAAGCGGGCAAGGGCGCCTTCAGCCATCTCACCGAGTTCGAACGCATCGTGGGCAACCTCCACCGCGCCTACGCCGAACTCGACGAACGCGAAGCGATAGCCTCCGGCCGCACGGTGGACGTGGCGGAGGCGTTCGGCGAGATGATCACATACAACGACGGCAGACTCCCGAGCTGCCACGCCTGACGCGGGCTCAGTCCTCGGCCAGGTCGGGCAGCAGTCCGCACATCGCCTCGCGCTCGGCGGGGCCGAAGACCTGGCCGAGGGCCTCCATGACCGTCGCGGCGAGCGGGCCCGAGGCCTCGGTCAGCAGGTCGCGGGCCTTGGCGGTGAGGGCGACCTCGACCCCGCGCTTGTCGCCGCAGACCGACTGACGGGTGACGAGCCCGGCGTGCTGGAGACAGGCGATCTGGTACGTCAGCCGGGTCTTCGGGCGGCCCAGCAGCTCCGCGATCCGGCTCATCCGCAGGCCCGTGCGGGGCTGCTCGGCCAGCAGGCACAGGATCAGGAACTCGTCGTGGGAGACATCGAGGGTCTCCTTGACCACGGAGCGCAGCCGCTGCTCCACGGCTGCCGTCGCGGCCAGCATCCGCATCCAGGAGCGCAGCTCGGCCGGGAGCAGGCTGTCGCCGGAGGCGGTGGGGCATCCGAGCTGGTCGGTGGGGGTCTCCTGCGGGTCGGCCATGAATTCGAGTCTACCTGTTGTCCAATTTTGGAGCAGTGGGTTGTTCAAATTTGGAGCGTCGGCTAGGGTGAGGTCATCCAAATTTGAAGTACCCCGAACGCTCATCGACAGGAGAACGACCATGACCGTCGCCGTTGAGACCGGCCTGTGGCAGCTCGACCCCGCCGCCACCACGGTGGCCCTCAAGCACCGGACGATGTGGGGTCTGGTCACCGTGAAGGGCACCTTCACGGCCGTCGCGGGCCAGGGCGAGGTACGGCCCGACGGATCCGCCGTCGGCACCGTCACCCTGGACGCGTCCTCCCTGGACACCAAGCACACCAAGCGCGACGAGCATCTGCGCTCCGCCGACTTCCTCGACGTCGCGAACCACCCCGAGCTCACCTTCGCGGTACGCGGCGCCGAACTGCGCGGCGGCGACAGCGTCCATGTCGACGGCCGGCTCACCGTCCGCGGCATCAGCAGGCCGCAGACCGTCACCGCCCGCCTGGTCGGCTCGGACGCCACGTCCGTCACCCTGGAGGCCGAATTCGCCGTGGACCGCGCCCAGTTCGGCATGACCTGGAACCAGCTCGGCATGATGCGCGGCGCGGCCACGGTCACCGCCACCCTCCGCTTCACCCGCAAGGACGCCTGAGCGGTACCCTCACCCCGAGCGGCCTGATGCGGTCGCGGTCCGTGTCGCTGTTGGGCCGAACGGGTGACATGGCGTAAGAATTGGCTGGTGCAGGCAATGAGTACCAGTCAGTTCGGGGGGAGCCGGTGAACCGCTACGACGTCACCGATGAGCAGTGGGAAGGGCTCGCCCAGGTCGTACCCCTGCGCGGCCGGGACGCATGGCCGTCCGCGGTGGACCATCGCTCGCTGCCCGAGGCGGAGACGGAGCCGCGCCGCCGCTTCGTCGTCCTGCGGGTCAACGTCTTCGGCGACGCGAGGGAGGTCGCCGAGACGCTGATGGCCGGCATCCCGGTCCTCCTCGACCTGACCGGCGCGGAGACCGAGGTCGCCAAGCGCGTCCTCGACTTCAGCACCGGCGTCGTCTTCGGCCTGTCGAGCGGGATGCACCGGGTCGACCGCAATGTGTTCCTGCTGACCCCGCACGGCACCGAGGTGAGCGGGATCATGGAGGGCGCGGGCGTGCCGGAGGCGTGAGCCCGGGGGAGGCCGTCGGTCCCTCGATCGTAGGAAGGTCCCGGCGACGGAACGGTTCACCGACCGCCGGAGTCCTACGGTCCGCATATGGCCGTGCCTTCCGTGTCCCCGACGACTCCTGGCGTGCCCGGATCCTCTACGCCCGCCCCGGCGTCTCGCGT
>NZ_JACMSF010000111.1 GCF_014257025.1 Streptomyces cupreus | reverse complement strand
CCTCGAACGTCTCGCCGGTCACCGCCTTCGCCGGGCGCCTGCCGCACTCCACGGCCGGCTGGACATTGCGTACCGGGATACGGCCGATGGCCGCGGTTGCCTTCATGGTCTCGCCTCCACCGTGCTCATGGCCGGGCCCCTCAAGGGCCCGGCCGGGGATGCAAGCTGCGCCGGCAGGGTCTACCTGCCGGCCCGGGAACGCCGCTTGGCGGTCGGTGGACCCCGTCTCGCGGCGCGGCCCGGACGGTGGCGTTCGTTCTGCTCGCGCAGATAGGTGCCGAGGCTGGTGCGCAGATAGCGCTCGGCGGCGTCCGCGGCCTCGCGCGCGCAACGCTCGCCCATCAGCACGCACAGCGTGTAGCCCGCGTCCTCGAAAGTGGCCCGCACCGCGCGGTCGTTCGGGGACGCGAGCATGACGCGCTCCCAGGCCCGGTAGCGCCCAAGCTGGCGGGCGACTTCGGCTTTGGCCGGTAGCAACATGACGCCGTTCACCTCTCGGGTTTCATGGCACGTCACCACACGGTCGGGGGTGGTCGTGCGCGGACACACGGAATGCCTGACGGGCACGGAGGTCTTCACTCATGGTGCACGGGCGACGACTCAGCGTCTTGTTAGAGCTTCAACCATTCGGGAGGATCCCCCGGTTGACTCCTCGTGTTGCACGAATGGCGTAGTGCTCCCACCCTTGAGGTGACTCAGAAGCGATCAACGCTCACGCTTCGCGTTCGGGGCCCGTCCCGCGGGGACGGGGAAGTGCCGAGCCTCGCCGGTGAGGAGCCAACGAGATGAAGACCGCAGTGCCCTGCTACTACCACCTCGACGTGGAAGTCAGCCCGGAACGGGTCGGACAGGTCAGGCGCATCCTGGCCGCTCACCTCCGGTTCTGGGACCTGGAGAACCTCGTGGAGCCCGTGTGCGGCGGTGCCGAACTGCTGCTGACCGCCATCGACGAGCACGCGACGGACAAGAACACGTCGATCGAGATGTGGTGGAACGGCCAGCACCTGATCACGGCCATCGGGGACAACGACCGTGAACTGCGCCCGGACCAGGATCTGCGCGGCTGCCTGGAGCAGATCGCCGCCATCAGCGACGGCTGGGGCTGCTGCGCCACGGACACCGGCAGCAAGGTCATCTGGTTCTCGCAGCGGGCCCGCGCCGGCGAGCGCGTCCCGCTGGTCCCGACGGCCCCGGCGCCCAGTCTGCGCGAGGTGCTTCAGGTGCCCCGCGAGGTCCCGGCCGCCGCGCTGGCCGGCCCGGCGAGCACTCCGGACCGAGCGCTGGAGGAGGCGCGGTGACCCCGCGTAAACACCGTGCAGGGGTGCCCGCCTGGCGCGGGCACCCCTACCCGTTGGGCGCCGCCTACGACGGACAGGGCACCAACTTCGCCCTGTTCAGCGGGGTCGCCGAGCGGGTCGAGCTGGTCCTGGTCGACGACGCCGGCAAGCACACCGGCGTGGAGCTGGCCGAGGTCGACGGATTCGTCTGGCACGGCTACCTGCCGGGCGTCGGCCCCGGCCAGCGTTACGGCTATCGGGTGCACGGCCCCTGGGCCCCGGCCCTCGGTCACCGGTGCAATCCGGCGAAGCTGCTCCTCGACCCGTACACCCAGGCGGTCGACGGGCAGATGGACAACCACTCCTCGCTCTTCGAGCGCGCCCCCGACGGACCCGCCCCGGCCGACAGCGCCGGGCACACCATGCTCGGCGTGGTGACCGACCCCTCCTTCGACTGGGGCGACGACCGCCCGCCCAGGCGGCCGTACGCGGACACCGTCATCTACGAGGCCCACGTACGCGGCCTGAGCCGCACCCACCCCGGTGTCCCCGCCGAGCTGCGCGGCACCTACGCCGGGCTCGCGCACCCCGCGGTCGTCGAGCATCTGACCTCGCTGGGGGTCACCGCCGTCGAGCTGATGCCGGTGCACCAGTTCGTCCAGGACGGCGTGCTGACCGACCGGGGCCTGTCGAACTACTGGGGCTACAACACGATCGGCTTCTTCGCTCCGCACAACGCCTACGCCGCGCACGGCACCCGGGGCCAGCAGGTCACCGAGTTCAAGGCGATGGTGAAGGCGCTGCACGAGGCCGGTCTCGAAGTGATCCTCGACGTCGTCTACAACCACACCGCCGAGGGCAACGAGAAGGGCCCGACGCTGTCCTTCCGTGGCATCGACAACGCCTCCTACTACCGGCTGGTGGACGGCGACTGGTCGCACTACTACGACACCACCGGCACCGGGAACAGCCTGCTGATGCGGCACCCCTACGTGCTTCAGCTGATCATGGACTCGCTGCGGTACTGGGTCACCGAGATGCATGTCGACGGCTTCCGCTTCGACCTCGCGGCCACCCTGGCCCGCCAGTTCCACGAGGTGGACCGGCTCTCGGCGTTCTTCGACCTGATCCAGCAGGACCCGGTGATCAGCCGCGTCAAGCTGATCGCCGAGCCGTGGGACGTCGGCGAGGGCGGCTACCAGGTCGGCAACTTCCCGCCGCTGTGGTCGGAGTGGAACGGCAGGTACCGCGACACCGTGCGCGACTTCTGGCGCGGCGGCGAGCACACCCTGGGCGACTTCGCCTCCCGGCTGACCGGCTCCTCCGACCTGTACCAGCGCAGCAGGCGCCGCCCGCGGGCCAGCGTCAACTTCGTCACCGCGCACGACGGTTTCACGCTGCGCGACCTGGTCTCGTACGACGACAAGCACAACGAGGCCAACGGCGAGGGCAACCGGGACGGCGAGAGCGTCAACCGCTCCTGGAACTGCGGCGCGGAGGGCGAGACCCGCGATCCGGCCGTCCTTGAGCTGCGCGCCCGCCAGCAGCGCAACTTCCTTGCCACGCTGCTGCTGTCGCAGGGCATCCCGATGCTCTGCCACGGCGACGAACTCGGCCGCACCCAGCGCGGCAACAACAACGCCTACTGCCAGGACAACGAGGTCTCCTGGATCGACTGGCGGCTCACCGATGAGCAGCAGGCCCTCGCCGACTTCACGCGCTACGTCATCGGCCTGCGCACCGCCCACCCCGTACTGCGCCGCCGCCGCTTCTTCCGCGGTGAGACGGTGACGCACGCGGGCCAGCCGCTGCCCGACCTGGTCTGGCTGCTGCCGGACGCCCGCGAGATGACGGAGGAGGACTGGCAGCGCTCCGACGCGCACTGCGTCGGCGTGTTCCTCAACGGCGACGCCATCGCCGAGCCCGACCGGTGCGGCCGGCCCGTGGTGGACGACTCCTTCCTGCTCCTGCTCAACAGCTTCTGGGAGCCGGTGGAGTTCCAGCTCCCGGACGCCGCCTACGGCGACCGCTGGACCACCCTGATCGACACCGCCGAGCCACAGGCCCCGGACGAGACCGACCACAAGGCGGCCACGACGATGACGGTCACCGCCCGCAGCCTCGTACTGCTGTCCCGCCCGTCCCGTACGGCCGGTGCCCCAAGCCCTGCCTAGCGCTCGCGGCGTGAGGTCACCGTGAACTGGGCGCCGTCGGAATCGCGCAGCACGGCCTCGTCGCCGGTCTTCGACAGGACGCTGCCACCGTGCTGCTCCGCGGTCCGGGCGCAGGCCGTCACGTCCTGGACCGAGAAGTGGACCTGCCAGTGCGGCCGGATGGTGGGGTCGGGGGCCGCGCCCAGTGCCCCCGACTCGATCCGGGCCACCACGTCGCCGCCGCTGCGCAGCACGACCTCGCCGCCCTCGTAGTGCACCTCGCAGCAGCCCGGGCGCTCCGAGGCCCAGTCCAGGACCTCGCCGTAGAAGATCGCGGCGTCGAAGGCGTCGCGGGTGTGCAGGCGGATGAAGGCCGGGGTGGAGCGGCGCCAGGTCTCCCAGTCGCCGATGAGCTCGCCCTCCCAGATGCCGAAGGTCGCGCCGTCCCGGTCGGCGAGCAGCGCCGCGCGCCCGGGCGGGAAGGAGATCGGCCCGACCGCCGCCGTACCGCCGCGCTCCTGCACCCTCGCCACGGCCTCGTCCGCGCTCGGCACGGCGAAGTACGGCGTCCATGCGACCGCCATCTGCCACATCGTCGCGACGGCGGCCATCCCGGCGACGGGCACGCCGTCGGCCAGGGCGATCCGGAAGCGCTCGCCGAGCTTGCCGGTGCGCCAGCGCCAGCCGAGGACGGCGGTGTAGAACTCCTCGGCGGTCTCCAGATCCCGGCTGGTCAGGCTCACCCAGCAGGGCGCGCCGAAGACGGAGTGGGTGGAGACGAGGTCCCGTGTGCCGCGGGGGATCTTCGTGTCGTGGTTCATGGCTGTCGCGTCCTGGTCTCGCCGGGCCGGCGGCCACCGGTGTCTGTTCCCAGTGTCCGGCCGATACCTCTGACGGCGCCTGCCGAGTACCCCGGCCGCCGCGCCGAAACAATGATGATTCCACCCTCCACCCAGTGGCATACCGCCGCCTGAGTGACGAGGATGGATGAGTGACCCGGGTACCCCACGAGCCTGCCGACGAGACCGGACGCATCTCCGAGCTCCAGCAGGAGGTCGACCAGCTGAAAGAGGCCGTGGCCTCGCACGCCGTCGTGGACCAGGCGATCGGGATGATCGTGGCCCTGGGCCGCGTCGCTCCGGCCCAGGGCTGGGCGGTGCTCAAGGACGTCTCCCAGCACACCAACATCAAGCTCCGCCATGTCGCGGACCTCATCCTGATCTGGGGCCGCGACGGGGAGATGCCCCCGGAGATCCGCGCCGAACTGGAGGACGCCCTCGACCGTCACGGCCCGACGCAGATCCCGGGAATGCCCGAGGAGCCTTAGGGCCTGTCTCAAAGTCCGGCTCATTTGATCTTGTGGCAAGATCGCGGGATGCTACGACTAACCGACTTCATCATCGATTGCCCGGACACGATGAAGCTGGCAGCCTTCTACTCCGAGGTGATGGGGCTCCCGGTCAAGGAGGGCAGTAACGAGAACTGGGCCGGTATCCAGTTCGGCGAGATCGAACTGGCCTTCATCCAGGTGGAGGACTACCGCGCCCCGCAGTGGCCCGACAGCGAGCACCCCAAGCAGTTCCACCTCGACTTCGAAGTCGATGACATCGAGGCCGAACAGCGCCGCGTCCTGGCCCTCGGCGCGACCCTGCAGCGGGACTGCACCGGCCCCGACGGCCACGGCTTCCGCGTCTACGCCGACCCCATCGGCCACCCCTTCTGCCTCTGCCGCAACAAGGGTGTCATCTGGACCGATCAGGGCCCCATCTGGCCCGAGCGCGACTAGGGCGCGCGGACGAGCAGTTCCTCCCTCAGGTGGGCGAAGCAGCCGCTGAGCAGGCGCGATACGTGCATCTGCGAGATCCCCAGCTGCTCGGCGATGCGGCTCTGGGTCATGCCCAGGAAGAATCGCAGATAGAGGATGGTGCGCTCACGCTCGGGCAGCTTCTCCAGACACGGCCGGACGGCCACCCGGTCGACGATGATGTCGTAGCCCGGATCGAGGCCGCCGATCGAGTCGCCGAGTGCGTATCCGTCGGTGCCGGGCATCTCCGCCTCCAGTGACAGCGCGGAGAAACAGTCCAGGGCCTCCATTCCGGAACGCACCTCGGCATCGGTCAGTTCGGTGAGTTCGGCTATCTCGTGCACGGTGGGCGCGCGGCCCGGGGTGGTCTGCGAGAGTTCCTTGGCGGCCTGGCGCACCCGGTTGCGCAGGTCCTGGACGCGGCGCGGCACGTGCAGCGTCCACATGTGGTCGCGGAAATGGCGCTTGATCTCGCCGGTGACGGTCGGCACGGCGTACGCCTCGAAGGCGCAGCCGCGGTCCGGGTCGTAGTGGTCGACGGCCTTGACGAGGCCGAGCGCGGCGACCTGGTAGAGATCTTCGAGGGCCTCGCCGCGTCCCTTGAAGCGGACCGCGATGCGCTCCGCCATGGGGAGCCAGACCTGGACCAGTTCGTCCCGGAGCGCCTTGCGCTCCGGCCCCTCGGGCAGACCGGCGAGCCGTTGGAAATCGGCGGTGGTGTCGGGGGCGTCGTCGTGCGGGTGCCGCTTCGCTCTGCCGGTGACTGGCATGAAGCGCACCTCCCTCAGCAGGTGCTGGGTGGACAGTCACCGTGGGAGGCGCGGCCTCGAAGCTCACGGAGGACATCCGGGGCCGTCGACCGGGCTCCCACGGACGTGCCTCCTGTCCGAAGCACTTCATAACTCATTCCCGGCCATGAAGACCCCAAAACAATTGCCCTGATATGGGCGAATTTGGTGCGCAGTCCGAATTCGGTCGAACCCGGTGCGTGAGGGCGCCCGCAGATCACGACGCCGGACGTGATGTGCGGCACGCTCGCGCACCCACCCTCAATGCCGGGTGGCCGATTGTGCCTGGGCAGCGCTTGATCAGCGATCAAAGGGGGTGAATGCGCTGGCCACAGCCCATTCCGCTCATTTGACAGTGCCCTGAGCACACAGATAGGAAGCAGCTCTCTGAGGTCGAAGAGGTGCAGTGTGTGCGAGCCGAACGTGGTCGGGGACTGGCAGGAGTACGACGAGCATGCCGGTCTGCGGGTCACCGTCCACCGTCTGGAGCAGAACGAGCCTCCACGCGGACGTGACGACGCCGCCGAGGGGCTGACGTACTTCAGTCTCCGCGTGACGGTCGAGAACCGCGGTGAGCGGCACTACGGCATCCACCTGGAGGACGGCCAGATCGACGTCCGGATCGGGTCCGACGGGGAGAGCGCCTTCATCGACTGGCGCAACTCGCAGTTCATCGAGGGCTTCGACGTCTACCCGCTGCGCCGGGCCACCGCCGTGCTGTACGCGGCCGGGCCGGAGGCGAGCCTGAACCAGGTCGATGTGCAGATCCAGCTGCGGGTCGAGGAGGAGTGGACCGAGCGCCGGCTGTGGGCGGGCGGCATCGGACTGTACGAGGGCTCGGCGCACGCCGGTGCGGGGCGGGGGTGCCTCGCCCACGAGGTGAGCAACTTCCTGCGCGACCAGGCCGAGGAGGGCACCGCCTGACGCGGTGCCGCGCCTCGGAACCTCAGTGCGGGATGCCGTCGATGATCTCGCGCGCCCCCTGACGCAGCAGCGCGACGGCGACCGACGTGCCGAGAGTGGCCGGATGCAGTCGGCCGGCCCACTCGTGGGCGTTCAGCCGCGTCTTGCCGTCCGGGGTGAACACGCACGCCCGCAGGGACAGTTCCCCGCCGTGGTCCACGCGCGCGTAGCCGGCGATCGGGCTGTTGCAGTGCCCCTGGAGGACATGCAGGAACATCCGCTCGGCGGTGGCCTCCCGGTGGGTGTCCGGATCGCCGAGGCCGCTGACGGCGTCGATCAGCTCGTCATCGCCCTCCCGGCACTGCAGGGCGAGGATGCCCGCGCCGATCGGCGGCATCATCGTCTCGGGGGAGAGGACCTCGCTGATCACGTCGCGTCGGTCGATCCGCTCCAGACCGGACACCGCGAGCAGCAGCGCGTCCGCCTCACCGGCCCGTAGCTTCTCCAGCCGCCGGTTGGCGTTGCCGCGGAAGGGCACGCACTCCAGATGCGGGTGGGTTGCGGCGAGTTGGGCGATCCGGCGCACCGAGGAGGTGCCGATCCGGGTGCCGTCCGGCAGCTCGTCCAGGGTGAGACCGCCCGGGTGCACCAGGGCGTCGCGGATGTCGTCCCGCTTGAGGAACGCGGCGAAGACGGTGCCCGCGGGCAGCGGCCGGTCGGCGGGCACGTCCTTGACGCAGTGCACCGCCAGATCGGCCTCACCGGCCAGCAGAGCGGCGTCCACCTCCTTGGTGAACGCCCCCTTGCCCTCGACCTTCGACAGATCACCCAGCCACTTGTCGCCGGTCGTCTTCACCGGCACGACCTCGGTACGCACCCCGGGATGCAGGGCTGTCAACTCGGCACGGACGCGCTCCACTTGGGCGAGCGCCATGGGCGAGTCGCGGGAGACGACACGGATCAGTTCGGGGACGGACATGCCGACACGATAGACCTTCCGATCACAGGCTCCGTGCCGTACCGCTCGATTTCCCGTCGGTTCAGGACAGACGCCAACGCAGCTGAGCGCCCGCGCGTTGACCCACGTGGTTTACGACGCCGTACGCCCGCGCGAGAGCACCGCGAGCGCCCCCGCCGTGAGCATCCCCCCGACGAGAAAGGTCCCGCGCACCCCGACCGCCGTGAACAGGCCGCCGCCGACGAGGGCGCCGATGGCCACGCCCGCGTTGAAGGCGACCGAGTTGGCGGCGAGGGCCGACTCGGTGCGGCCCGGGGCGACGAGGAGGACCTGGCTCTGCGAGGCCATGAACGCCGGGCCGACCGACGCCCCGAGCAGCATCAGCAGGGCGACGGTCGCCGGCTTGCTGTGCCCGGCCGCGTACAGGCCGAGCAGGGCGATGGTCTGGGTCGTCACGGGTACGGCGAGCGTGGCGCGTGGGAAGCGGTCGAGGAGCGGCCCGGTCACCGTGACTCCGGCCAGACCCGCCACCCCGAACGCCAGCAGCACGGCGCTCACCGCGTCCTCGCCGAATCCGCCGACCTCGTCGAGGAAGGCCACGACGTAGGTGAACGCGGTGAACACGCCGGTCACCGACAGGGCGGTGGTGGTGACGACGACGAGGAAGCGGCGCCGGTCGGGGGCGACACCGTAGGCCGAGTGACTCTCCTGCGGGCGGGACGCCGGCAGCAGGACGGCGACCGCGACGAGGGACACCAGCGCGAGCGCGCCGAGCACCGCGAACGGGGTCCGCCACCCGGCGTGCGCGCCGAGCCAGGTGCCCGCCGGCACGCCGAGCACGGTGGCGAGTGAGCCCCCGACCGACAGCAGGCCGATGACCCGGCCGCGCCGCTCTGGCGGGTACAGGCCGACCGCGACCGGCCCCATCACCGACCAGTACAGCGCCTGGGCGAGCGCGGTCGTCGCGCGTGCCGCGAGCAGCGGGCCGTAGGAGACGACGCCGAGCGCCGAGGCCCAGCTCGCGGCGGCAAGCAGGCCGAGCAGGGCGGTCAGCAGATGGCGGCGGGGGATCGCGCGGGTGGCGTGGGCGAGGGGCAGTGACACCACGACGACGGTGAGCGCGTAGCCGGTGACCAGCACGCCCACGGCCGGCAGGGAGACCCCGAGGTCGTCCGCCATGAGGGGGAGCAGGCCGACGGGGAGGTTCTCGGTGGTGTTGAAGGTGAACGCGGCCAGCATCAGCGCCGCGACGACGGCGCCTCGGCGCCACGCGGCCCCAGGGGCGGTGTTCTCGGCGGTCGTTGATCGGTAGTCGGTCATCGGGGCCAGGGTGCTGGGCCCGGCAAGCCGCCTCTACTCTTTCGTCCCAGGCCGAATCACCCACGGAGGCAGCCATGCCCCTGACCCTGGACCTGGGCACCGACGACCTGACGCGCTGCCGGTTCGCGATCTCGCCGCTGTGCCAGACCCACGAGGCGCTACGGCTGCTGCGCCGCCCCGCCCGGCACGGCTACCACCGAGGCTGGCTGCGCCGCGTCCGCCGTACCCTCGCCGGACTCGACCTGTCCCCGCTGTGGCTGTTCATCCCGCCCTCGGGCGGCTACACCCCCGACTTCCTCGGCCCGCCCCCGGACGAGCCGTACCCCGGCATCGAGGACGAACTGGCCCGGATGAGGGCCACCGACCCCGTCCTCGCCCACGCCGAGATGGCCCGCTCGCTCGCCTGTACGCCCGGGCTCGCCGCGTCGTCCCAGGGGCGCGCGGCGCTCGACGACCCCGCGGCCACCGTCCGACGGCTGGCCGACCTCACCGAGCGGGCCTGGCACGCCCTGCTCGCCCCGGACTGGCCACGTCACCGTGCCGTCCTGGAGGCCGACATCGCCCACCGCTCCCGGCAGGCGGCGGGCGGCGGACTCGACGCGCTGCTCACCGGTCTGCACCCCGGCATCGACTGGGCCGGGCACACCCTCACCCTGCGCATGTACGGCGACCTCGCCGACGCCCAACGCGCCGATGGACGAGGTGTGTTGCTGATGCCGAGCGTGTTCGTGTGGCCGGACGTCGTCAGCGGTTTCGCCCGCCCCTGGCAGCCCACCGTCATCTACCCGGCCCGCGGGATGGGCAGCCTCCACGACACCGCTCCGCCGAGCCCGTCACAGGCGCTCGCCCGGCTCCTCGGCCACCAGCGCGCCGCTCTCCTCACCGGCCTGAGCGCCCCCGCCTCGACCACCGAACTCGCCGCCCGGCACGACCTGGCCGCGTCGACCGTCTCGGCCCATCTGTCGGTGCTGAGAGAGGCGGGCCTGCTGACCTCACGGCGTGAGGGGCTCTATGTCCTGTACGGGCGGACCGAGTTGGGCGACGCCCTGGTGGTCACGGGACCAGAGGCTCGCTGAGCTCGATCGCGCGCTGGGCCGCGGCGAGCGCGAGGTCGTCACCTACGTCCAGGGCCGTGTCGGCGAGCTTGATGACGTGTTCGCCGCCGTGCGCGAGGGCTCGCTCCATGACCTCCTCGGCGGTGAGCCGGGCGGGCGGTTCGTAGGCGACCGGCTCGTCGGGGGCGTACATGGCGGTGACGGCGGCGGACGCGGTCCAGGCCGCGTGCAGGCTCGGCGCCCAGTGCTCGCGCGGCAGTGAATCCAGCGTGCGCAGAACGGCGTTGGGGGCCGTCGCCGCGTGCACCAGCATGGTGGGTTCGCCATGGCCGTGGGTGGCGTAGCGGTGGGTCGTGGCGTGCACGAGCTCGGTGAGCCGGTCCCGTGCGAGGTCCGGATCGGTGACGCCGTCCGCCCACACGGGCAGGTGGTGCACGGCGGCCAGGCGGTTCCGGAATCCCAGGTGACCCTTGCCGATCGCGGGTACGGCGTCCAGGGAGCCCATGGCGGTCGGCGCGCCCGGCAGCACGGTGAAGCCATTCACGGGCTGGTGCCGGGCCGCCCAGTAGCCCAGCGCGTGGGCGAGTTCGGCGAGCCTCGGCGCGGTCTCCTCGGCTTCGAGGGCGCGTACGGCGTGGCCGACCCGGATGATCACATGCGTCGCGCCGCCGTACATCCCGGGCAGCAGCCGCGGCCACCACTCGGCGAGGACGTCCCGCCAGGGCCGGTCGGCGAGCGTGCGGGAGAAATGGTCGGTCCAGTCCGCGATCCGGCGCGGATCCCCCAGCGCGGAGCGCCAGTTGTCGTCCGTGACGGGGGTCAGGCGGTCGGGGAAGTCCTCAAGACGGTCCCGGTACAGGTCCACCCAGCGATGGACCGCCCCCGCGTGTCCGTGCGCGGCGAGCGCCTCGACGACCATGGGCGCGTGGTTGGTGAGCCAGCCGTCGCGTTCCGGACCGGCGCAGTGGAGGCGTTCCAGGGCTTCTTCGAGCTGTCCGCTCGTGTCGACGGTGTCCATGTCGAGCACGCTAGACAGCGGCCCGTGGCACCGGATCGGGCCCGGGAAGGAGGAGGGAAGCGCCGCTGGTCCTACTCCCCGGGCCCGATGACGTCAGGCGTACGGGTCGAAGGTGATGCCCGACGGCTTGGCGGAGGAGAGGTGGTTGCCGAAACTGGCGTCCTTCAGGCCGAAGTTGGCGCTGCCGAAGTTGTACGCGACCAGCTTGTCGCGCACGCCCGACGGGTAGCCGTTCCAGCCGACCAGCGGCGGGTACTGCCAGGTGCCCTTGTGGTTCTCCGGCGGCTCGTCATTGGAGTTGGCGAGGCGGAAGCAGTGCGTGCTGATGCCGTCCTTGTGGTACACGATCTTCGCGTGCGTGCCGTCGAAGCGGACCGACGACGCCGCGCTCACCGTGAACGAGCCGTGGTTGGACGTCGAGACGTACTTGATCGCACCGCTCTGCACCCAGATCACGACGTGCTCCCAGTCGTGCCGGTGCCCGCCGATGCTGCTGCCCGCGACGGCCTGGTCCTTCTCGAAGTAGAGGCCGTACATGTAGGCGCACCAGCCGTTGTTGCACTTGTAGCGCGAGTAGCTGTTGGTGTTGTCGAGGTCCCAGGAGTCACGGCAGCTGCCGTTGAGGGCGCCGGTCGGGTTGAGGCCGCCGTTCACGGTCCCGTCGGGGCCGATCGCGGGCGTGGAGTAGCAGCCGTCCGTGTCGTAGTCGAAGGCCGGCTGGTAAGTGAACTCGGCGGACTCGGCGTTGGCGGGCAGCGCCTGCGGCGGGGCCGCGAAGGCGACGGAGGGGAACGCGATGACGAGCGCGGCGGCACCGGCGAGACCGGTGAGCCATCTCCTGCGGTGCTTCTTCGACGACGGTGACGACACTGCGTCCTCCTCGTGATGCGGGCGCAGCCCAACGGCTGTGGGGGAATGGGGAGTTCAGCTTCCCCGCTTTTCATGTCCGCGCCAAGAGGGGGCAGGCATCCCACCGGTTACGGCTGCCCCAACAGTTGGATCTTGAGGGAGGGTTGCAAACAGGTGGCGGTCGACGGCGGTTGAACGTGTTCTGGTGCGTATGAGTGAGCCTCCGGGCAGTGGCGGGCACGCATCCCCGGGCGGGGAACGGGAGTTCTTGCGTCGAATGCGTGACCTTCACTGGTGGTGGC
>NZ_JACMSF010000110.1 GCF_014257025.1 Streptomyces cupreus | reverse complement strand
AGGCCGTGCGTGCCTTCTCCGAGAAGGGCGCGGATGTGGCGATCGACACGATCGCCAAGGCCGCGGGCGTCGGCTCGGCCACGCTCTACCGCCACTTCCCCACGCGCGAAGCGCTGGTCGAGGCGGCCTACCGCAACGAGCTGGCTCGCGTCTGCGACAGCGCCACGGACCTACTCGCCGACCTCCCGCCGGACCGGGCGATGCGCCTGTGGATGGACAGGTTCATCGACTACCTGGCCGCGAAGCAGGGCATGGCGGACGCCCTGCGCGCCGCGGTCGCCTCCGGCGCGGACCCCTTCGCCGAGACCCTCGACAAGCTCGGCACCGCGATCGGCTCCCTGCTGCACGCCGGGGCCGAAACCGGTCTCCTGCGCTCGGACGTCGACCCCCTCGACGTCGGCCTCAGCCTCGCCGGCGTTGCACAGATCACCGGCACCCCCGCCCAGCGCGACCGGGCCGACCGCCTCCTCGACCTGATCCTCGACGGGCTCCGCTACGGAACGAGCCCGTAGCCTGCGGCGGCACGAGGCCTCCCGTTGCCCACTGGGCTCGACATCCCTGACCTGGACGGGAACCCCGGCCCTGACATACACGACAGGCCCGGTAAGACAGGGAGACAGTGCCGGTGAACAGTGCAGATTCCGCACCGATGATCACCCACCCCTGACCGACCAGATCGAGCAACTCCTCTCCACGAACGCCCCATTGCCGATCGTGACGGCAGGCAACCCGCTCCTACGACGCGAATCCGAGCGCTACAATGGCCGGTTGCCCCCAGCCCTGCTCTCCCGCTTCATCGAGGCCCTGCGTCTCACCATGCACGCGGCCCCGGGCGTGGGCCTGGCGGCACCGCAGGTGGGCGTCCCGCTGCGGATCGCGGTGATCGAGGACCCGGCGCCGGTGACGGAGGAAGTACGCGTGGCCCGAGGCCGGGTCCCCCAAGCCTTCCGGGTCCTGGTGAATCCGACGTACGAACCCATCGGCCCCACCCGAGCCGCCTTCTTCGAGGGCTGCCTGAGCGTGCCCGGCTGGCAGGCGGTGGTGGCGCGCCCGGCGGAGGTGCGCCTGAGGGGCGAGGACGAGCACGGCCGAACGCTGGACGAGGTGTTCACCGGCTGGCCGGCCCGCATCGTCCAGCACGAGACGGACCACCTGAACGGGATGCTCTACCTGGACCGGGCCGAGCCCCGCTCGCTGTCCTCCAGCCAGGCGATGACCGAGCGCTGGACCCAGCCGACTCCGAAGGAGGCGGCGGTAGCGCTCGGCTTCGAGTTGCCGCGCTGAGCGCCGCCACGTCGCAGGCGACCGACGACCGTGCGGCCCACGCCGCCAGCACGATGCCGCTCACGGCGTGCACCCTGCCCGGGTTCACCAGATCCCCCACGGTGACGCGCCAGGCGCCCGGGCCGGGCAGGGTGGAGCAAGGATCGGCGCGCGCCCACCTGCCCCGTCTCGACGTCCACAGCAGTGACCGCCAGGACGAGCCGGTCATCGTCAGCGACCATCGGCGGTGTTCCAGCGGCGGGACGCTGCGAACACGTCGATGAGGTCACGCGGCGCTCCACGATCACCAAGCGCACGGACCTTCGTCCCGATCACATCCTCCTCCGCCAGGACAGGCCCGTACCGGCTTTGGGCGAGCGGCCGCCAGAAGACTTCCTTGAGGATGTCGACCTCGCATTCCTGCCCGGTGGTTGGGTCGGACACCGTGAAGCGGGCGGACAAGGGGGCGGTCTCCAGCGCCTCCACCTTCCAGCCGCGGGCTTCCAGGCCGGCGCGGAGCACGGCCGCGATGTCGGCCATGGGTGCCGGGTTCTCGGTGGCGACATCGAGGTCCTGGCTCGGGCGGTTCACGAGGCGGTGCGCCCGCACGGCATACCCGCCGGTGAGTACGAGGGGATATGGGGAGCCGAGTGCGATCACATCCGCCAGGAGCCGCGTGTGCAGCTCCGGCATGTCCGTCACGCGGCTGCCCGGGTGCGGGACGCGAGCTGGGGGAAGGCGTCTTCCCAGACGGTCCGCACGGTGCGGCCGACGAGGGTACGCAGTACCGGCCACAGCTGGAGGAGCAGGTCCCGGTTGAGGTAGCGGGGCAGGTCCTCGCGCAGCCCCTCGTGCAGGACGGTGCGGTAAAGGCCCATGCGCTGGCGAGGCTTGCTCAAGTCGTACGAGGTCATCCCGGACCAGGCCATGTGCAGAGGCAGCTCGACGACCCCTCGGGCAGGACCGCGCAGCTCGTCCAGCGAGTCCGGCAGACGCCGCCGGAACTTCTCCCGGTACAGCACGATGTCCTCGGCGACCGCGTCCGAGTGATCGCTCGGCGTGGGTGTGGAGTGTTGTGGGCTGGAGGGCATGAGTCCATTATGGCGGCCGAAGCAGCTGTAAGGGCCGTGATGTGCGAGCCTGCGTCAGCCCCTCCGTCCGCGAACGGAGGGGCTGACGGTGCCTTCCAGACCCGTATCGGAGCAGGCCAGATGTGGCGCGGTGACCCCCGCCGCTCAGTTGTCCCGATACGTCTCCAACAACCGCAACCACACCTCACTGATCGTCGGATACGACGGAACCGCGTGCCAGAGTCGGCTGATCGGGACCTCCCCCGCGACCGCGATCGTCGCCGAGTGGATGAGCTCGCCGACGCCGGGGCCGACGAAGGTGACGCCGAGGAGGATTTCGCGTTCCAGGTCGACGATCATGCGGGCGCGGCCCCGGTAGCCGTTGCCGTAGAGGGAGGCGCCGGAGACGTTGGCGAGGTCGTAGTCGACCGCGCGGACTCGGTGGCCTGCTTGTTCGGCTTCGGCGAGGGAGATGCCCACGGCCGCCGCCTCGGGGTCCGTGAAGACGACCTGGGGTACCGCCGCGTGGTCGGCGGTGGCCGCGTGGGCTCCCCATGGGTCCGATTCCAGGAGCGGGACGCCCGAGGCTCGGGCCGCGATCGCCGCGCCCGCGATGCGGGCCTGGTACTTGCCCTGGTGGGTGAGGAGGGCGCGGTGGTTGACGTCGCCCACGGCGTAGAGCCAGTCGCTGCCGGTGACGCGCAGGCTGTCGTCGACCGGGAGCCAGGAGCCGGGGTCCAGACCGATCGAGTCCAGGCCGATGTCGTCGGTGCGCGGGGCGCGGCCGGTGGCGAAGAGGATCTCGTCGGCCTCGATCCGGTCGCCGCCGTCGGTGACGACCACGACCGTGCCGTTCTCGCGGGTCACGGACTGCACGGAGGTGCCGGTGCGGACGTCGGCGCCCGCTTCGGTGAGCGCTTCGGCGACCAGCTCACCGGCGAAGGGTTCCATGCGGGACAGCAGGCCCTTGCCCCGGACGAGCAGCGTGACCTGCGAGCCGAGGGCCTGCCAGGCGCAGGCCATCTCCGTGGCGACCACTCCCCCGCCGACCACGACCAGACGTCCGGGCGCCTCCTTGGCGCTGGTGGCCTCCCGGCTGGTCCAGGGCTTGACGTCGGCGAGGCCGGGCAGGTCGGGGAGCCCGGCGCGGGTGCCGGTGCAGACGGCTACGGCGTGCCGGGCGGTCAGGACGCGCTCGGTGCCGTCGGCGCCGGTCACGGTGACCGTGCGGGTGCCGGTGATACGGCCGTGGCCGCGGTAGAGGTCGGCGCCGATGCCGTCCAGCCAGCCGACCTGGCCGTCGTCCGTCCAGTGGGAGGTGAACTCGTCCCGTCGGGCCGTCACCTTCGCCGTGTCGAGGGGGCCCTGCACGGCGGCGCTCAGGCCGGGCAGGCGGCGGGCGTCGGCCTGGGCGATGACCGGGCGCAGCAGGGCCTTGCTGGGCATGCAGGCCCAGTACGAGCACTCGCCGCCGACCAGCTCGCTCTCCACGACCGCGGTGGACAGACCGGCCGCGCGGGTGCGGTCGGCCACGTTCTCCCCCACGGGCCCGGCCCCGAGCACCACGACGTCGTACGCGATGGATTCCGTTTCCGTCATGGGGTCAGTCTGGTGGGTGGTGTGCGCCGTGGCCACACGGGTACGTGCGCCGATGCGTGACTGTCCGCGCACGGAATACCTGCCCGTCCGGCCGTGTTGTGCCGACGGCTTCGCCCCGACACAGGAAGAGGGAACACGCCATGAGCAGCACCGTGGAGCTCACCAAGGAGAACTTCGACCAGACGGTCACGGACAACGAGTTCGTCCTGATCGACTTCTGGGCGGCTTGGTGCGGCCCGTGCCGGCAGTTCGCCCCGGTCTACGAGAAGGCGGCTCAGGAGAACCCCGACCTCGTGTTCGGCAAGGTGGACACCGAGGCGCAGCCGGAGCTGGCCGCGGCCTTCGGTATCCAGTCCATTCCCACGCTGATGATCGTCCGGGACCAGGTCGCCGTGTTCGCTCAGCCGGGCGCCCTGCCCGAGGCCGCCCTGACGGACGTCATCGGGCAGGCCCGCAAGCTGGACATGGACGAGGTCCGCAAGGCGGTGGCCGCCCAGCAGGCGCAGGCCGAGCAGAACGGCCAGTAACAGCCCGGATCAGAAGGGGTACGGCGCCACATCGCCGCGCACCGTCGTCCAGCGCACGTCGGTGAAGGCATCCAGATTGGCCTCGCCGCCGAACCGGGCGCCGGTGCCGGAGGCCGCCGTACCGCCGAAGGGCGCGACCGCCTCGTCGTTCACGGTCTGGTCGTTGATGTGCACGATCCCGGTCGGGATGCGCTCGGCGAGGTCCAGGCCGCGGGCGGCGTCGCGGGTGACGATGCCCAGGGAGAGGCCGTAGGGTCCGTCCGCCGCGAGGGCGGCGGCCTCGTCGGCGGTGGCGAAGGAACGTACGGGCGCGACCGGGCCGAAGACCTCCTCCGCGTAGGCGGGGGTGTCGTCGGCGACGTCGGCGAGGACCGTCGGCCGGTAGAACAGCAGCTCGTGCGTGCCGCCCGCGGCCAGTTTGGCGCCGCGCGCGGCGCTGGCCTCGACCAGGCCGTGCACCTTGGCGAGCTGGGTGTGGTCGATGAGCGGGCCGAGGTGGACCTGGTCGCGGTGCGGGTCGCCGACGGCGAGCGAGTCGGCCTTGGCGGCGAGGCGCTCGACGTACTCCTCGTACAGCGACCGGTGGACCAGGTGGCGGCCGGTCGTCATGCAGATCTGGCCCTGGTGGAAGAAGGAGCCCCAGGCGGCGGTGGAGATCACCGCGTCGAGGTCGGCGTCCTCCATGACGATGAGGGCGGAGTTGCCGCCCAGCTCCAGATGCGCGCGCTTGAGGTGGCGTCCGGCGGCCTCGCCGACGGCCCGGCCTGCCGCGGTGGAGCCGGTGAAGGAGATCACCGGCACCCTTGGGTCGGCGACCAGGGCCGCTCCGGTCTCCGCGCCGCCGGGCAGCACGTGCAGCAGTCCCTCGGGCAGGCCTGCCTCGGCGAACACCGCGGCGAGGGACAGGCCGCCGCACACGGCCGTACGCGGGTCGGGCTTGAGGACGACCGCGTTGCCGAGGGCGAGGGCGGGGGCCACGGAGCGGATGGAGAGGATCAGCGGGGCGTTGAACGGGGCGATCACGCCCACCACGCCGACCGGGACCCGGCGGGTGTAGGACAGCCGGGGCGCCTCGCTGGGCAGGACGTGTCCGGCCGGGCGGGAGGCGAGGGCGGCGGCCTCGTAGCACTCCTGGGCGGCGACGTGCAGTTCGAAGTCGGCCTTGCCGGGGATGGAGCCGGACTCGCGCACCAGCCATTCGCGCAGCTCGTCGGCGTGCGCGGTGAACAGGTCGCCGGCCCTGCGCAGGACCCCGGCGCGCACGAAGTGCGGCAGCCGCGCCCACTCGGCCTGTGCCGCGCGGGCGGCCTCGGCGGCCGGTGCGACGTCCTCGGGGGCGGCGAGGGTGACCGTGCCGAGCGCGTCGCCGGTGGCGGGCTCGGTGACGGTGTGCTCGGGGCCCGCGAGGGGGCGGGGCTGCCAGGACTTGGGGTCGAGCAACGACATGACGGCTCTCCGTTCGGTCACCGCGGGACTCACTCGGGGAGCGGAAGTCCCGTGTAGTTCGCCGCCAGTTCGGCGGCCGCGTGGCGGGATGCGGTGATCCGGCGCAGACGTGCGAGCTGCATCCGCTGGTCGAAGGCATCCCCGTCTGGTTGAGCGTGCAACATCCTAGTCATGTCGTAGGAGAAACGCGTGGCCTGCCACACGCGTGCGAGACACACTTGCGAGTATCTGTCGATCAGTTGTGTCTCGCCTGTGGAACGCCAGGCGGCGAGCGCGCGGCTTGACACGCGGACGTCGGACACGGCGAGGTTGAGGCCCTTGGCGCCGGTCGGCGGGACGATGTGGGCGGCGTCCCCGGCGAGCAGCAGCCGGCCGTGCCGCATCGGCTCGTGGACATAACTGCGCATCGGTGTCACGGACTTGGCGGTGATCGGTCCGCGTTCCAGGGTCCAGTCGGCGTCGATGGCGAAGCGGGCGGCCAGTTCGTCCCAGATCCGCTCGTCGAGCCAGTCCTTCGGGGCGGTGCCGACCGGGACTTGGAGATACAGCCGGGAGACGGACGGCGAGCGCATGCTGTGCAGGGCGAAGCCGTGCTCGCCACGGGCGTAGACCAACTCCTCGCAGGACGGCGGCACTTCGGCGAGGATCCCGAGCCAGGCATAGGGGTGGTCGTGTGCGTACGTCCGGCCGACCGAGGCCGGAATCGCCTCGCGCGCCACGCCGTGGAAGCCGTCGCAGCCCACGACCCAGTCGCAGGTCAGCGTCTCCTCCCGGCCCGCGTGCAGGTACCGCACGAGGGGCCGCGCGCTGTCCGCGCCCTCGACGGCGAGCGCCCGCGCCTCGAACAACAGCGGTGGCCCGTCGGCCAGTTGGAGGGCGATCAGATCCCGCACGATCTCGGTCTGGGCGTAGATGGTGACGGTACGGCCGCCGGTGAGGGCCGGGAAGTCGATGTGGTGCCGTTCCCGTTCGAAGCGCAGCTCGATGCCGTTGTGGACCATGCCCTCGGCGTGCAGCCGGTCGGCGGCGCCTGCCTCCCGCAGCGTGTCGACGGTGCCCTGCTCCAGCATGCCCGCGCGCTGGCGGTGCTCGACGTAGTCGCGGGTTCTGCTCTCCAGGACGACGCAGTCGACGTCGGCGCGGTACAGCAGACGGGCGAGGAGCAGCCCGGCCGGGCCGCCGCCGATGATGCCGACGGTCGTACGCATGGAGTGCCTCCCGTACGTCAGCTGGAGTCGCGGTGCACCACCGATGCTCCCAGTACCTTGTGCGTCTCGGGCGCGGCGGCGGGGTCGCGCACCGCTCGGTCGACCAGTTCGGCGAGGTCCCGGCCGGACGGCAGCTCGATATGGACGGTACTCAGTCTGGGCCTGAGCAGCCTGCCGAGCATCAGGTCGTCGGCGCCGATGACGGCGGTGTCCTCGGGCACGGCGACGCCCTCGTCCTGCAGGGCCCTCATCAGCAGCATCGCGTACTCGTCGTTGTAGGCGAACACGGCGTCCAGGTCCAGCTCGCGCCAGCGCGCGGCGAGGTGGGCGGCGGCCTCCTCGTCGTAGCCGAGGGGCAGCTCGGTCACCGTGGCGTCGGTGCCGGACAGGGCGCGGCGCACCCCGTCGAGGCGGGGCCCGGAGAAGGCCTCAAGGCCGGGCTCGGCGGGCATCAGGACGCCGATACGGCGCCGGCCGCGCTCGTAGAGGTGGCGCCCCGCGCTGTGGCCGACCGCGGAGTGGTCCATCTGGAGGGCGTGGGCGCCCTCGACGCACTCGGGGCCGACGGTGACCACGGCGCGGGCGCCGGAGCGCTTGAGCACCGTCACGCCCTGCGGGCCGAGTCCGGAGCCCGGCACCAGGACGGCGACGGGACGCAGTTCCGCCCAGGCGCGGGCGGCCTCGTCGCCGTGCACGCCGACGCTGCCGTACTGCACGACGGTGTAGTCGAGGCGGCCGAGGGCGGACTGGAGGTCGCTGATGAACTGGCTGTAGAGGGGGCCGACCGGGAAGGCCGGGGCGGGCATCAGGACCATCCGGCTGTGCCCGGCGCGCAGGCTGCGGGCGGCCGCGTGCGGGACGTACCCCAGCTCCTTCGCGGCCTCGTGCACCCGGCGCCGGGTGGGCTCGCTGATCCGTACGGCACTGGTGTTGTTGAGGACGTAGGAGACGGTCGCGCGCGAGACGCCGGCCAGGCGGGCCACATCGGCGCTCGTGGGCACGGAGCGCGGTGCGGGAGACGAGGACGCGGGCGTTTTCGGTATCTGCACCATGACGTACGGCATCCTTGCAGAACCTGTGAAGGGCCGTCCGCGCGGGGTTGTTACGACCGTCAGCAGGGCGAGACGGACCTCGTGACGCGATCGACGAGATCCAGCCAGCCCGCCTCGACGCGCTCCTGCGACATCCCGCAGACCTTGCTGCGGTAGTGGACCATCGGCGGGTCGAGGTATGCCATCAGGGTCAGGGCGAGCAGTTCGCAGTCCGCGTCGGGGACTATCCGGCGCAACAGGATCAGAACATGGCCGCGCAGGAAGCGGCGGGGTGCGTTGCTGTAGCGGCGCTGCGGGTCGGGCTCGGCGGCGAGCTGGAGCTCCAGTTCGTCGGCGGAGCGGCGCAGCAGGGCGAGGCCGAACTCCCTCAGCCGCTCCAGGGGCGGCGCCCCGGGTCCCAGGGGCGCGGGGCCGGTGATGACCGCGGACTGGAAGTTCTTCTCGGAGTGGTCGAGCAGGGCCGTGAGCAGTCCGGTGCGGTCGCCGAAGCGGCGGAAGACGGTGCCCTTGCCGACCCGGGCCGCGGCGGCCACCGCCTCCATCGTGACCCCGGCCGCGCCGTGCTCCGCCACAAGACGGCCGGCGGCCTCCAGCAGCCGGGCGCGGTTGCGGGCGGCGTCGGCGCGCAGGCAGGGCTCGTCCTCCCGGGAGCTCAGCTGGAGCAGTTCGGGCTCGTCGACGGGCTCCTGGGACAGCGGGAAGGGCGGCAGCGGCGCGGACATGAAGCCAGCGTAAAGCATCGGGAATGAAACTGGACCGCGGTCCGCTTAGGATGCTAGAAACTAAACGGACCTCGGTCCGGATGCTCCCCGTCCCTGCTTCGTATCTGGAGTTCGCCATGTCTGTTCGCATCCTCGCGCTCGTCGGCAGCCTTCGCGCCGGTTCGCACAACCGCCAGCTCGCCGAGGCCGCCGTGAAGCTCGCGCCCGAGGGCGCCGAGGTGGAGCTCTACGAGGGCCTGGCCGAGATCCCGTTCTACAACGAGGACATCGACGTCGAGGGCAGCGTGCCCGCCGCGGCCGCCAAGCTGCGCGAGGCCGCCCAGGCCTCCGACGCGTTCCTGCTGTTCTCCCCCGAGTACAACGGCACCATCCCGGCCGTTTTGAAGAACGCCATCGACTGGCTTTCCCGCCCGTACGGCGCCGGCGCCTTCGGCGGCAAGCCGGTCGCCGTGGTCGGCACCGCGTTCGGCCAGTACGGCGGCGTGTGGGCGCAGGACGAGACCCGCAAGGCCGTAGGCATCGCCGGCGGCAAGGTGCTGGAGGACGTCAAGCTCTCCATCCCCGGCTCCGTGACCCGCTTCGCCGAGACCCACCCGGCCGACGACTCCGAGGTCGCCGCCCAGCTGACCGAGGTCATCGCCCGCGTGCACGGCCACGCCGACGAGGCCGCTGCCGCGTAGGGCGGGTCCATGGGCACCCGGCACTTTGGCTGACGTGGGGGCGAGTGCGCCCGCCCGCGCTTGCGGGATGGCGCTGCGGCCACCCGTGCCGCCCCAGCGGCACGACTGCCCGCAGCTACGCGGGTCTTAGGGCAGCTACTGCCGGGTGGGCGCCGTCCCGGCGGCAACGACTCCCCGCGGCTACGCGGGTCTTAGGCAGTCGCTGCCGGGTGGGCACCGTCCCAGCGGCACGACTCCCGCAGCTGCGCGGGTGGCCCCCTGACGGGGCGGGACCGCACGGTTCCCGCCCCGCTTCGTCGTGTCAGGCCACCGCCGTCGGGGCCAGTTCCCGTAGCTCCTCCAGGGCTGCCGCGACCGCCGGGCGGGTGCGGCAGCCCTGGCGGGTTGCGGTGAGGAGCTTACGGTGAGGGTTGCCCGTGCAGTGGACCCGGGTGATCGGCAGGTGCGGGGTCAGATGCGCCAGGCGTGGGATCAGGGCGACGCCGAGGCGATGGGCGACCAGGTGGGCCGTGGCGTTCCAGTCCAGCGCGTGGTGGACCACGCTGGGGGTGAACCCGGCCGCCCCGCACGCCGACATCACATGCGGGCGACAGGGACTCTCCGGCACCGGCGCGATCCAGTCCTCGTGGGCCGCCTCCGCGAGATCGACGTGCCCGCGTCCGGCCAGCGGATGGTCGTCGGGGACCACCAGGTCGTACCGATCGTCCAGCAGCGGCTGCTGATCGAAGCGCGCGTCGCTCAGCGGCGGGTTGCGCGGGGTCACATCCACCACGGCCAGGTCCGTCTCGCCCTCGAAGAGCAGGTCGAAGCTCTCCGGTACCCCCGTCTCCTGGATCCGCACGGTCAGCCGCGGATACCGCTCCCGCAGCCGTACCGCCATCGGCGCCAGCAGCACCGACACGGCGGTGGTGAAGCCGCAGACGCGCAGCTGTCCGGCGGGAGCGCCGTGCTCGGCGCGCAGATCGAGCTCGGCCTCCTCCCAGCGGGCCTGGATGGCGTCGGCGTGGGCGAGCAGGCTCTGCGCGGCCGGGGTGAGCCGGACCCCGCGCCCCTGCGGTTCCAGCAGGTCGACGCCGAGGTCGCGGGCGAGCTGCCGGATCTGCTGGGAGGCCGCGGACGGGGTGAAGTGCAGGGCTTGGGCGGCCGCGGTGACCGTGCCGTAGTGGGCGACCGCCCTCAGGACGTGCAGTCGGCGCAGGTCAATCATGAAGCCCACGCTTCAGGGTGTGATGCGGAAAGTCAACCTGGACATACATGAACACGGGGCCGCACCCTGGGCAGTGAACCGACCACCGCACAGGAGGAATTGCCATGACCAGCACCACCGGCGCCGTCTGCCCGCACTGCGGCTGGCCCGACGGCGCCGAGCCCTTCCAGGTGGTGTCCCGGCACGAAACCGCCGCCGGCCGCACGGTGTGGACCCGGTGCGGCTGCGGTTCGCTCCAGGTGCGCGTCGTCGACGCGGACGGCGTGCGGATCGTCTCGCGCAGCAGGCCCCCGGTGACCGCTCAGTCCAGTGGGGCCAGCCGCTGAACGGCCGGGGCCGCGAAGTCCTCGATGAACGCCGCCGGCTCGCCGGTGCGCGGGGCGAGGATCACCGTGTCGATGCCCAACTTGGTGTAGCCGGTGATCTCGCGGGTGAAGGCGTCGAGGTCGCCCTCGGTGGCGGCCTCGCCCGTGTAGACCACGGTCCGGCGGATCTCGTCGTAGTCCCGGCCCTCGGTGTCGCAGTGCCGGCGCAGCACGTCCAGCTTGTGCGCGACCTCCTCGGGACCGCTCGCGAACAGGTTGCACGCGTCGGCGTGGCGGGCGACCAGGCGGAGGGTCTTCCTCTCTCCCCCGCCACCGATCATGATCTCCGGGTGCGGACTGCTCACCGGGGCCGGGACGCACAGCGTCTCCGTGAGCCGATAGTGACGGCCCTCGAAGGGGCCGTTGTCCGCCGGGTCCCACATCTGCCGGCAGATCCGCAGGGTCTCGTCGAGCCGCTCGAAGCGCTCGGCGACGGGCGGGAACTCAACGCCCAGGCCCCGGTGTTCACGGTCGTACCAGGCCGCTCCGATCCCGAGGGTGGCCCGGCCGCCGGAGAGCACGTCGAGCGAGGTGGCGATCTTGGCGAGCAGTCCGGGGTGACGGTAGGTCACGCCGGTGACCAGCGCGCCGAGCCGGACCGTGGAGGTGTGCCCTGCGAGATAGCCGAGGGTCGTGTAGGCCTCCAGCATGGGGGCCTCGGCGCCGCCGTTGAACTCCATCTGGAAATAGTGGTCCATCACCGACAGCCAGCTCACCCCGGCCGCCTCCGCGGCACGGCCGGCCGCCGCGAGCTCGGCGCCCAGCGCGGGGCCGCCCCCGGGGTGGTCGAACCGGTTGATGTGCACGCCCACCTGCATGTCCGTCTCCGTTCACCCCGACTGTCCTCGACGCCGGTGACGCTAGTTCTTGGAGCGCTCTCGAAGTCAAGCGGCAACTCCGGTACGCCACCCGCTCGTTGAAAACCGTTCAAACAGGAGACCGATTCCGGTCAACTCTGCCAGGGTGGGCGGATGCAGACCCTTTACCGCAGACTGCTCCAGCTGATGCCCCGTTTCGGCGTGCGGGTGACGGACCTGGCACCGGGCACCGCACTGGTCTCCCGGCGCGGCCGGTACACGGTGAAACCCGCAGGCAAGGACGCCTGGATGGTCCTCCGCGGCGCCCCGGGCGGCTGGACCACCGTCCCGTTGGGCGAGAGCGGGGCCCGGCTCGTCCTCGGGGAGAAGTCCGCGGCGGACGAGCGCAAGCTTCAGATGGCGGCGGCCGAATATCTGTGCACCCAGCACGTCACCGCGATGTTCGAGCTGTACGGCGTGAACTGCGTCCTGGACGTGGGTGCCAACAACGGCCAGTACGCCAAGAGGCTCCGCAAACACGGCTACCGGGGCCGGATCGTCTCCTTCGAACCGACCGCGGAGGCCTTCGCCCGCCTCAGCAAGGCCGCCGAGCGCGATCCGAACTGGCAGGTGCACCACTGCGGCCTGGGCCGCGAGAACACCACGGCCGAGATCCACGTCGGCTGGAACACCATGAACTCCCTGCTCCCGGCGAGCGACTACGGCCGCGACCGCTACAAGCGCTTCCACACCACCCGCACCGAGGAGATCCGCATCCGGCGCCTGGACGCCGTACTGGACGAAGCCCTCGACGGCATCGACGAGCCGCGGCCCTTCCTGAAGATGGACACCCAGGGCTACGACCTGGAGGTGTACGCCGGGGCCGGGGAGCGGATCGGCGACTTCGTGGGCCTCCAGTCGGAGGTGGCCATGCTGCGGCTGTACGAGGGCAGCCCGCCGATGAGCGAGGCCGTCGCCGCGTACGAGGCAGGGGGCTTCGAGACCACCGGCATGTACCCGGTGACCCGGGAGGCCGCGACGGGACGGGTCGTAGAGTTCGACTGCGTGATGATGCGGGCGAAGGCGGCACCCGAGACGGCCTAGGGCCAATGCCGT
>NZ_JACMSF010000011.1 GCF_014257025.1 Streptomyces cupreus | reverse complement strand
CCAGATACAGCGTGCCGATCGTCTTGTGGTCAGTGGTGGTGAGCCACTTGATCACGACGCTGCCACGGGTCTGGCGCCGGACCGGCAGCTCGTCCGCGTAGTGGGACCCTGCCGCGGCACCCTGGGGTTCGTTGAGGATGCTCACAGGTTGTTCGTCTCCCGGTTCTTCTCGTGGCTCGTCTGCGCGATGCCGGCGGGAACGTAACCGGTCTGCCCCTTCTTCACAAGATCCTGAAGGTGCTGCTCGTAGCGCTCCTGGGAGACGACCTTCACGTTGAACAGCATCCGGGAGTGGTCGACGCCGCAGAGCTCGGCGCACTTGCCCAGGAAGGTGCCCTCCTGGTTGGGGGTCACCTCGAAGGCGTTGGTGTGGCCCGGGATGACGTCCTGCTTCATCAGGAACGGCACGACCCAGAAGGAGTGGATGACGTCACGCGAGGTGAGGACGAAGCGGACGCGCTTGCCCTCGGGCAGCCACAGGGTCGGGCCCGGGTTGCCGGTCTGCGGGTTCCGCGTGGCCGGGGTGCCGCAGTCGTAGACGCCGCCGGCATTGGCCGGGAAGTCTTCCTTGAAGCGGTTCGGGATCGCGTCCAGTTCCTTGGCCTTGGTGGCGTCACCGGTGGAACCGTCGACGCTCTCGACGTAGTTGAAGCACCAGCTCCACTGGAAGCCGACGACGTTGATGGTGACGTCGGGCTTGTCCTTGAGCTCAAGGAGCTTCGACTCGTCGCGGGCCGTGAAGTAGAACAGCACCGAGACGATGATGAGCGGGACCACCGTGTACAGCGCCTCGATGGGCATGTTGTACCGGGTCTGCGGAGGCACCTCGACCTTGGTGCGACTGCGCCGGTGGAAGATGGCGCTCCAGATGATCAGACCCCACACCAGCACGCCGACGGCGAGCGCGGCGGCCCAGGAGCCCTGCCACAGGGAGAGGATCCGCGGAGCCTCTTCCGTGGTCGGGGTGGGCATACCAAGGCGGGGGAAGTCCTTGTATGTGCAACCGGTGGCGGTCGCCAGGACCAGGCCCGCGGTCATTGCCTGCAGCAGCTTCCGCCGCATCGGGCGCCGCGGCGAGCGGTCGGAGCCGTTGGGACTCACGTAGCGCCTTCCCGAGAGTCTCGCCCGCGCGGTCGGCTGCGGCCTTCTCGCTGGTCGGTCGCCGCCCTGCGTCGGGCAGGGGTTTGGATGTTTATGCGGACCAAACCCTAGCCGACGCGATTTCGCGTCGCGCGAGGAGGGGTGCCTAGTGACTCGGGCGGTTCGCTTGTTTGGCGGGTGCGGGTTCGACGTGGCTGGTCGCACCCCGCGGCGGAGCCGCAAATAGACACAGCCCCGCGCCCCTGAGGTCCGCTGCCCTGCGGGACGTCATAGCGTTGAGGTGTGCCCTACTTCGACGCTGCTTCCGCAGCCCCTCTCCACCCCGTCGCCCGCCAGGCGCTGTTGGCCTCCCTGGACGAAGGGTGGGCCGATCCCGCGCGGCTGTACCGGGAAGGAAGGCGGGCCCGGATGCTGCTGGACGCCGCCCGTGAGACGGCGGCCGACGCGGTGGGGTGCCGTCCGGACGAACTGGTCTTCACCTCATCCGGCACCCGAGCCGTACACACCGGTGTCACCGGGGCATTGGCCGGACGCAGGCGCGTCGGACGTCACCTGATCGTGTCCGCCGTAGAACATTCCTCCGTCCTCCATTCGGCCGAGGTTCACGAGCAGAACGGGGGCACGGTCACGCAGGTCGCTGTCGACCGATCGGGAACGGTGGCCCCCTCGGCCTACGCGGAAGCCCTCCGGCAGGACACCGCGCTGGCCTGTCTTCAGTCCGCCAACCATGAGGTGGGCACCGAGCAGCCCGTTGCCGAAGTGGCCGCGTTGTGCCGGGAGGCGGGGGTGCCGCTGCTCGTGGACGCGGCGCAGTCGCTGGGGTGGGGGCCGGTCGAGGGGAACTGGTCGCTGTTGACGGCGAGTGCCCATAAGTGGGGCGGCCCGTCCGGGGTCGGGCTGCTCGCCGTTCGTAAAGGCGTACGGTTCGCTCCTCAAGGGCCCGTGGACGAGCGGGAGTCCGGGCGGGCGGCCGGGTTCGAGAATCTTCCGGCGATCGTGGCGGCGGCGGCCTCGCTGCGGGCGGTGCGGGCCGAGGCGGTCCAGGAGGCGGCGCGGCTGCGGGAGCTGACGGAGCGGATCCGGGTGCGGGTGCCGGAACTGGTGCCGGACGTGGAGGTGGTGGGCGATCCGGTGCGCCGGCTGCCGGGGATCGTCACCTTCTCGTGTCTCTATGTCGACGGCGAGACACTGCTGCACGAGCTGGACCGGGAGGGCTTCTCGGTTTCGTCCGGTTCTTCCTGCACCAGCAGCACGCTCACGCCCAGCCATGTGCTGAAGGCGATGGGCGTGCTGAGTGAGGGGAATGTGCGGGTTTCCCTGCCGGCGGGGACGGCGGAGGCGGATGTCGAGCGGTTCCTGGAGGTGCTGCCGGGGACGGTGGCGGCGGTGCGCGAGAAGCTGGGCGCACCGGCCGCCGAGACCGTCGTACGCGATGACGCCCTGGTCGTGGACTCCCTCGGCAAGCGCTGCCCGATCCCGGTCATCGAACTGGCCAAGGTCATCGGCCAGGTACCTGTGGGCGGCCTGGTCCGGGTTCTGTCCGACGACGAGGCGGCCCGTCTGGACATCCCCGCGTGGTGCGAGATGCGGGGGCAGGAGTACGTAGGAGAGGAGCCGGCGGACCGGGGAACGGCCTATCTGGTCCGCCGGGTCAGCTAGGGCCTGTCCGGCGGACAGGCCCTGGTTCAGGCCAGGTGTTCCTGGACCTCGGCCGCGGACTCGTCGCCGTACGCCTTGGTGAAGCGCTCCATGAAGTGGCCCCGGCGCAGCTGGTACTCCTGCGTGCCCACCGTCTCGATGACCAGCGTCGCGAGCATGCAGCCGACCTGCGCCGCGCGCTCCAGGGAGACACCCCAGGCCAGGCCGGACAGGAAGCCCGCGCGGAAGGCGTCGCCGACGCCCGTCGGGTCGGCCTTGAGCTCCTCCTCGGGGCAGCCGACCTCGATCGGGGACTCGCCGACCCGCTCGATACGGACGCCGCGCGAGCCGAGTGTGGTGACGCGGCAGCCCACCTTCGCGAGGATCTCCGCGTCGGACCAGCCGGTCTTGGTCTCGATGAGCCCCTTCTCGTACTCGTTGGAGAAGAGGTAGGTCGCCCCGTCCAGCAGTATCCGGATCTCGTCGCCGTTCATCCGGGCGATCTGCTGGGAGAAGTCCGCGGCGAAGGGGATGCCGCGCGAACGGCACTCCTCGGTGTGCCGCAGCATCCCCTCGGGGTCGTCGGCGCCGATGAGGACCAGGTCGAGGCCGCCGACGCGGTCCGCGACGGTCTTCAGCTCGATGAGCCGGGCCTCGCTCATCGCGCCGGTGTAGAAGGAGCCGATCTGGTTGTGGTCGGAGTCGGTGGTGCACACGAAGCGCGCGGTGTGCAGCGTCTCGGAGATGCGCACCGAGTCGGTGTCGACGCCGTGGCGGTCGAGCCAGGCCCGGTACTCGTCGAAGTCGAAGCCCGCGGCACCGACCAGGATCGGCCGGGTGCCCAGCTGGCCCATGCCGAAGGCGATGTTCGCGCCGACGCCGCCCCGGCGTACGTCCAGGTTGTCGACCAGGAACGAGAGCGAGACCGTGTGCAGCTGGTCCGCGACGAACTGGTCGGCGAAGCGGCCGGGGAAGGTCATGAGGTGGTCGGTGGCAATGGAGCCGGTGACTGCGATGCGCACGGCTGGGATTCTCCTGCGGATGCGAAAGGGAGGGGCGCGCGATAGCGCTCTTTGGAAGGGTGGTGGCGGGAGACGGGTGGGCGGTTGACAGTTAACGCTACCGGGTCGGGGGGACCGCTCAGAAGCAGCCAAAACTACCTGATAGTAGATCTTTCTTCGCGGGCCACGCCGTGCTTACGGTTCCGCTATGACGAAACTCAAGGCTCCGGTTCCCGTTTCACTGGACACGGACGGCGACCTGGCGTCGCTGCGCGGCGACTGCGCCCGGATGGCTCCCCACTGGCACGCTCCCGACCGGATCACCGCACTGCCGGTCTCCCCCTCGCTCATCCACGGGGTGAAGGTGCCGAGCAGGTCCGCACGGCTGCTGGACGCCATGTCGGACTACGGCGACTGAACCGGCTCGCTCAGGGGAACCGCAGGCTCGTGTGCCGCGTCCCATCGGCGTCCCCCGGAAAGGGGATGCGGGATACGACCCAAGGAGCGATGCGGTGAACACCGAGCGACCCGACAACGACGACGCGGCCGAGCCCGGTGCCGTCGAGAACACCGGCCCCTCGCGGGACGCCGATGACACCGTCGGGGCCGACGAGAACGCCGCGCGGGGCGAGGCCGTACCGGAGGAGGCCCCCGCGGAAGCCGTCCCGGAGGAGAGCCGCGGGGAAGCCGCGCGGGACGCCGACGGCACGGAGTCCGTGCAGGCCGCGGGCCGCGTGGAGTCCGCCCATGAGGACGACCGAGAGGAAGCCCGGCCGGGGCGGCGTCACTCCCCCGCGATCATCGCCTCCGTCGCCGCTGCCGTCCTGCTCGTCGGTGGCGGCGGGGCCTACCTCGCCACCACCGCCTCCGACGGCTCGGACGGCGGTACGTCCTCGGGGGCGCCCGGGGCCGACACTCCCCCGCCGCTCGTGCTCGACGGGTACTCCGAGGGCTCGACCGGCGGTATCGCGCCCGGGGAGCCGAATCCTTACGGCGCCACTTTCCAGGCCGACGGCGCGCTCCCGGACGGGCCCGGCTCGGCTCCGGTGTACCGGGCCCGGGGTGAGGTCACCGAGGACGAGGTGACGCGGCTCGCCAAGGCGCTCGGCGTCGCCGGGAAGCCGGTGCTTCAGGGGCAGGCCTGGCGGATCGGGGCCAAGGACGGGTCGGGGCCGAGTCTTCAGGTGAACCAGCTGGCGCCGGGCACCTGGACCTTCCAGCGGTACGCCCCGGGCACCGACAGCTGCCAGAGCACGACGGTCTGCGCGGAGAAGCCGGGCGGTCCTGCCGTCGACCCGGTGAGCGAGGAGGCCGCGAAGAAGGCCGCCGCTCCGGTGCTGAAGGCGGTGGGCCAGGACGACGCGAAGCTCGACGCGAGCCAGGTCATGGACGCCCAGCGGGTGGTGAACGCCGAGCCGGTGGTCGGCGGGCTGCCCACCTACGGCTGGACGACCGGGGTGACCGTGAGCGCACAGGGCGACGTGGTCGGCGGCAGCGGTCAGTTGAAGGCGCCGGTCAACGGCGACACCTATCCCGTGCTGAGCGCCGAGAAGACCCTCTCCCTGATGAACTCGGCGCCGGCGGACGACCCGGCGGCGGGCATCGGCGGCTGCGCCAGCCCGGTGCCGCTGGAGGGTCAGGAATCCTGCGGGGAGCCGGGGAAGAAGGACACCATCGAGGTCGAGAAGGCCGTCTTCGGACTTGCGGCGCACTATGTGGACGCCCGGCAGGCACTCGTGCCGTCCTGGCTGTTCCAGGTGCGGGCGCCGGGCGCCGAGGACAGTTTCACGGTGACGCATCCGGCGATCGACCCGAAGTTCCTGGCCTCGGCCGCGCCCTCCGGCACCCCGACCGAGCAGCCGAGCCCCCGGCCGACCGGCCCGAGCGACGAGCAGACCACGCGGGATGTGACCGTCGAGGGCTACACCACCGAGGGCAAGGAGCTGACCGTCGCCTTCACCGGCGGGGTGTGCGCCGACTACGACGTCAAGGTGAGCGAGAGCGGCGAGGAGGTGCGGGTCACGGTGACCGAGACACCCTGGCCCGACAAGATCTGCATCATGATCGCCAAGGTCTACCACCGCACCGTGCAACTGGACGAGCCGCTCGGCGACCGGAAGGTCGTGGGCTCGGACGGCAAGGGAATCCCGCTGGAGAAGCCGGGCGCACGGCTGCCGGAGACCTCCGGGGCCCGGTAGGGGCCCGCGGATACGCGAAGGCGGCGGCCCCGTCGGAGGGGGCCGCCGCCTTCGTCGTAGAACCCGAGGCTCAGCTGAAGGAGTCGCCGCAGGCGCAGGAGCCGGTGGCGTTCGGGTTGTCGATCGTGAAGCCCTGCTTCTCGATGGTGTCGACGAAGTCGATGGTGGCGCCGCCGAGGTACGGGGCGCTCATACGGTCGGTGACGACCTTGACCCCGCCGAAGTCCTTCTCCACGTCGCCGTCGAGGGAGCGCTCGTCGAAGAAGAGCTGGTAGCGCAGGCCGGAGCAGCCGCCGGGCTGGACGGCGACGCGCAAGGCGAGGTCGTCACGGCCTTCCTGGTCGAGCAGGGCCTTGACCTTGGACGCGGCGGCGTCGGTCAGGACGATGCCGTCGGTGACGGTGCTGGTCTCGTCCGATACGGACATCTACATCTCTCCCGGGTTGTACGGAGACTGCTTGCCGACGGTTGCAACCCGCGGGGCCGCGGATTCATTCCGGGCCGGGCGCTTGTCTTACCGGTTCGTGCGGTTCCTTCTTCATGCTCGCACACGCTCCGGGGAGCGGAAAACGGCCCTTTCGGGAATGAACGGCCGCTCACAGGGATTCACGTCACATGGACGCTATGCCCATCGTCAAACTGACGTGAAGCGGTTATGATAGATAGCGTCATTTCGACGAAAAGACCGATGGTGACCCCGCCGACCGGTGAACGCCGGCCGGCGAGCCGCAGAACAGAAAGGGTGCGTGTCGTGACCACCGCCCAGACCCAGGAGCTCGACGTACAGCCGACGCCCCTCGCCCTGCTCCTCCTCGGCCGTGAGGCCGACCCGAGGAGCGAGCGCGGTGTGGAGTGCCCCGGAGACCTGCCCTCGCCGTCCGACCCGGACCTGGTCGAGCGCGCCCGCGCGGCCAAGGAGAAGCTCGGCGACAAGGTCTTCGTGCTCGGCCACCACTACCAGCGCGACGAGGTCATCCAGTTCGCGGACGTCACCGGCGACTCCTTCAAGCTGGCCCGGGACGCGGCCGCGCGCCCCGAGGCCGAGTACATCGTGTTCTGCGGCGTGCACTTCATGGCGGAGTCCGCGGACATCCTGACGAGCGATGACCAGAAGGTGGTTCTCCCCGACCTCGCGGCCGGTTGCTCCATGGCCGACATGGCCACGGCCGAGCAGGTCGCCGAGTGCTGGGACGTGCTGACCGATGCCGGGATAGCCGAGCAGGTCGTGCCGGTGTCGTACATGAACTCCTCCGCCGACATCAAGGCCTTCACCGGCAAGCACGGCGGTCTGATCTGTACGTCGTCCAACGCCAAGCGGGCCCTGGACTGGGCCTTCGCGCAGGGCGAGAAGGTCCTCTTCCTGCCGGACCAGCACCTGGGCCGCAACACCGCCGTCCGCGACATGGGCATGTCCCTGGACGACTGCGTGGTCTACAACCCGCACAAGCCGAACGGCGGGCTGACCGCGGAGCAGCTCCGCGACGCCAAGATGATCCTGTGGCGCGGCCACTGCTCGGTGCACGGCCGATTCTCGCTGGACTCGGTGAACGACGTGCGCGAGCGCATCCCGGGCGTGAATGTCCTCGTCCACCCCGAGTGCAAGCACGAGGTCGTGGCCGCGGCGGACTACGTCGGTTCGACCGAGTACATCATCAAGGCGCTGGAGGCGGCCCCGGCCGGTTCCAAGTGGGCCATCGGCACCGAGCTGAACCTGGTCCGCCGGCTGGCGAACCGTTTCGCGCCGGAGGGCAAGGAGATCGTCTTCCTCGACAAGACGGTCTGCTTCTGCTCGACCATGAACCGCATCGACCTCCCCCACCTGGTCTGGGCCCTGGAGTCCCTGGCCGAGGGCAACCTCGTCAACCGCATCGAGGTCGACAAGGAGACCGAGGCGTTCGCGAAGCTGGCGCTGGAGCGGATGCTGGCGCTGCCGTAGCCCGCGAGGGGCACGCTCACCCCGATACCGGTTTCCGGTCGGGGTGGGCGGGGTCGAGGTTGAAAACGGTGCCGTCGGGGGTGGGGACGATCAGCGCGCCCTGGTGCAGCAGCACGCGGGGACCGGTCACGCTGCCGGACGAAGCCCCCGCGCGCGGCAGCGTCTCCCACAGCGACGTGCCCTTGCGGGCGTCGAGGGCCGCCACCCGGCCGCTGATGCTGGCCAGGTAGACGGTGCGTGTCCGCGCGTCGTAGGTGGCGTCGCCCGGTTGTTCCAGGCTGGTCTGGGTCCGCCACAGCTCCTTGCCGGTGCGCGGGGACACGGCGGTCACGAGGCCGTTGTCCGCGACGAACCACACGATGCCGCCGGCCAGCCTCGGCTCTCCTTCGTAACTCTTCGTCAGCTTCGCCGTCGTACGGTCGCCCGTGTCCGGGTCCACCAGCAGGATCCGGTCGATCGCCGGGGCCTCGACGGACAGCGCGTCCTGCGCGGCCCACTGCAGCAGCACCAGCCGCCCGTCGGCGACCCCGAGGATGCCGGCCTCGTACGGGGCCTTCAGGCGCCGCTCCGAGCCGTCGGCCGAGTCCAGCACCAGGAGCACGGCGTCCCCGTCCTCCGCCTCGGCCGGAGTGCAGTGGGCGTACACGTCGGGGCCGCCCGGCGTGAAGGAGCAGTGGTGGCCGATGGGCATCCGCGCGGTCCAGCGCACCTCACCGGTGCGCGGGGAGCGAGCCTCCACGGTCCGGCCGCCGCTGGAGGTGATGACCAGGCCGCCGGATACGGCGATGGCGAGGTTGTCATCGTGGATCTGGTGCTTCCAGAGCTGTTCGCCGGTCTGCGCGTCGAAGCCGACGGCATAGACCGGGTCCACCTCCGCGGAATCGGTGGTGATGACCTGCTGCACGACCAACGTGCCGTCCCGGAAGCCGAGCAGCGTGCCGGTGTACGACGCCGTCTCGGTGTCGGAAAGCGCGACATCGGAGCGCCAGAGGGTCTTGCCCGTCCCGGCGTCCAGGCGTGTGGGAAGGATGCTGTCTCCCGTGCAGTAGACCGCGTCCCCGTTCTTCAGGCATTCGGGCTCGCCCGCAAGCCAGCCTTCGTCCGCGCCCAGCGCCTTCCTCGCGCCCAGGGGCGCCGTCTCGAACAGCGTCGTCTCCCAGGGCTTCCAGCCGTTGGGCAGAGCCGCCCACCGGGAGGTCGCCGAAGGCGAAGGGGTCGCCCTGTCGCCGCTGTCCGCCGACCCCGGGCCGAGCAGCAGATAGGCCGTCAGCCCGAGCGCCGCGGCGCCGACCGTGCCGGTCGCGGCCAGCAGCGGGCGGATACGACCCCGGCGGCGGCCCGTGTGGGTGGTGGCCGTGGGGTCGGCGAAGGTCCTGGGGTGGGTGTCCGCCGTGTCCCGGAATTCGTTCAGGCGCAGGGTCAGGGTTTCCGGGTCGCCCGCCGTCGCCTCCGGCAGCGCCGACGCGAACTCCCGGGCGAGTTCGTCCAGTCCGGGCCGGTCCGCCGCCTCCTTCACCAGACAGCGCTCCAGGACCGCCCGCAGGGGCTCGCTCACGCCGTCCAGGGCCGGTTCGTCGTGGACCACCCGGTACGCCGTCAGGTACGGGCTGTCCGCGTCGAACGGGCCCCTGCCGGTGACCGTGTACACCAGCAGCGCGCCGAGGGAGAAGACGTCGGAGGAGGGGCCCACCGAGCGGGCGTCCGTCAGTTGCTCCGGGGACATGAACGGCGGGGTGCCGATCATCTGGCCCGTCTCGGTCAGGGTGATGTTCTCCGCGGCCCGGGAGATGCCGAAGTCGATGACGCGCGGGCCGTCGTCGGCCATCAGGACGTTGGCCGGTTTCAGGTCGCGGTGGATCACCCCCGCACGGTGGATCTCCCGCAGCGCCTCCACCAACCCCAGCGCCAGCCGCCGTAGTTCAGGATCCCGCAGGGGGCCCAGGTCACGGATCCGGGCGGAGAGCGAGCGGCCCGGCACGTACTGGGTCGCCATCCACGGCCGTACCGCCTCCGGATCGGCGTCCACGACCGGTGCGGTGAAGGCGCCGCTCACCTTGCGGACGGCGTCGATCTCCTGGCGGAAACGGGCGCGGAAGACCGGGTCCTCGGCGTACTGGGCGTGCACCACCTTGACCGCGACCTCGCGGCCGGAGCGCGATCTGCCCAGGTAGACGACGCCCATACCGCCGGCTCCCAGCCGGTCGACCAGTTTGTACCCGCCGACCGACTTCGGATCGTCCTTGTGCAGTGGCACGCCCCGATCCCTCTCCCCCGTAAGCCTGTTGAGAGGAAAGGATACGGCCGGGTCCAAGCCAGGACCGCGCTCAGTCCACCCTTGGACGGACCAGCCCCGACTCGTAGGCGATCACCACGAGCTGTGCCCGGTCCCGTGCGCCCAGCTTGGCCATGGCCCGGTTGACGTGGGTCTTCACCGTCAGCGGGCTGACCTCGAGGCGTTCGGCGATCTCGTCGTTGGAGTGGCCTCCCGCGACCTGCACCAGCACCTCCCGCTCCCGCACGGTGAGCGCGTCGAGCCGTTCGGCGCGGGCCGGGTCGCGGTCGTCGTCGCCCCCGTTGCCCTGTGCGAGGAAGCGGGCGATCAGGCCCTTGGTGGCGGCCGGGGAGAGCAGCGCCTCGCCGCCGGCGGCGACCCGGATGGCGTTCAGGAGTTCGTCCGGCTCGGAGCCCTTGCCGAGGAAGCCGGAGGCGCCGGCCCGCAGCGACTGCACGACGTAGTCGTCGACCTCGAAGGTGGTCAGTATGACCACCCGGACATGGGCGAGGGACGGGTCGGCGCTGATCATACGGGTGGCGGCGAGGCCGTCGGTGCCGGGCATCCGGATGTCCATCAGGACCACGTCGGCGCGCTGCTCCTTGGCCAGCGCCACCGCCTGCGCGCCGTCGGACGCCTCGGCCACGACCTCCATGTCGGGCTCGGAGTCCACGAGGACGCGGAAGGCGCTGCGCAGCAGTGCCTGGTCGTCGGCGAGCAGCACACGGATGGTCATGCGGTCTCCCCCGGCTCTGCCGTGGCGGCGCCACGGGTCTTGACCGGCAGGATCGCATGCACCCGGAAGCCGCCGCCGTAGCGGGGACCGGTGGTCAGCGTGCCGCGCAGGGCGGTGACGCGTTCGCGCATGCCGAGCAGTCCGTGGCCGCCGCCGGAGGCCGGGGCCTCCTGGTCGTGGGCCCCGTCGTCGAGGACCGTGATCTCCACATGGGGTCCTACGCGGACGACGCTGACCTCGGCCTTCGCCTCGTTGCCCGCGTGCTTCTGGACATTGGTGAGGGCTTCCTGGATGACCCGGTAGGCAGCGAGGTCGACGGCGGCGGGGAGGGTGGTGCCCTGGTCGGCCCGGGCGACCTCGACGTGGAGTCCCGCGCTGCGGAAGGTGCCGACGAGTTCGTCGAGGCGGTCCAGACCGGGGGCGGGTTCGGTGGGGGCCTCGGGGTCGCCGGACTGGCGGAGCAGGCCGACGGTGGCGCGCAGTTCGTTGAGCGCGGAGCGGCTGGCCTCTCGTACGTGCGCCAGGGCCTCCTTGGCCTGGTCGGGGCGCTTGTCCATCACATGGGCGGCCACTCCGGCCTGCACATTGACCAGGGCGATGTGGTGGGCGACGACGTCATGCAGGTCACGGGCGATACGGAGGCGTTCCTCGGCCACTCGGCGGCGGGCCTCTTCCTCTCTGGTGCGCTCGGCTCGTTCCGCGCGTTCCTGGATGGCGTCGACGAAGGCGCGGCGGCTGCGGATGGCGTCGCCGGCGGTGGCGGCCATGCCGGTCCAGGCGAAGATCGCGAGGTTCTCCTGGGCGTACCAGGGGAGGGGGCCCGCGAGCATGGCGGCGCCGGTCAGGACGGTCATGGTGAGCAGGCCGAGGCGCCAGGTGGTGTGGCGGTCGGTGGCGGAGGCGACGGTGTAGAGCGCGACGACCGCGGACATGGCCACGGGGGCTCGGGGGTCGCCGGTGACGCTCTCGATGATGGACAGGGTGCCGGTGACGGCGAGGACGGTTCTGGGGGCGCGGCGGCGGAAGACGAGGGCGACGGCGCCGAGGGTGATGAGGGTGAGGCTGGGGAGGTCGGGGGTGTGCAGGCCCCAGGTGACGCCGTCCTTGCCGTGCGGGTCCACGAACGAGCCGGCCACCATGCAGATCAGGACGCCGGCTGCGAGGGCCGCGTCCAGTGCGAGGGGGTGCGCTTTGAGGTGGGCTCTGGCGCGGTCGAGGGTGTTCACGGCTGTTTACGGTAGCCGGGCTTGCTGTCCCTGCGAACGGCTCCGCCGAGGTGGCCGGCACCTGGGGGCTGCGCCCCCAGACCCCCATCGGCCCTGAACGGCCTCGTCTCAATCGCCGGACGGGCTGAGAAAGTCGGCCCGACGCCCAGAAGTCAGCCCGGGATCAAGCCGTCGTCGCTCAGTAGTTCCTGGACTTCCTCCAGCGTCGCGTCCGGGGACGGGAGGATCAGCTCCGAGGGTTCCAGGGAGTCGTCCGGTAGGGGCTCGCCCAGGGCTCGGACCTTGGTCAGGAGGGCCTGGAGGGTGAGGCGGAAGCCGGGGCCGTCGCCGTTCTCCATCTCGGCCAGCAGCTCGTCGTCGAGCTTGTTCAGTTCGGCGAGGTGGCTGTCGGCCAGCCTCACCTGCCCCTCCCCCATGATCCGTACGATCATGTCGCCCTCCTAGGCGTGGGCCCTACTGCTTGTCGAAGCGCGGGGTGTCCTGCGGCTGCTGCTGGGACTGCTGCTGCCCCTGGCCGCTGCCGCCCTCGATGGCCTGCTGGCCAGAGGAACCTCCCCCAGTGCCAATAGCCTGGGAGGTGCCCCCAGCCAGCTCCGCCTTCATGCGCTGCAGTTCCAGCTCTACATCCGTACCACCGGAGAGCCGGTCCAGCTCGGCCTGGATGTCGTCCTTGTGCATGCCGGACTGGTCGTCCAGGGCGCCCGAGGCGAGCAGTTCGTCGATGGCGCCGGCGCGGGCCTGGAGCTGGGCGGTCTTGTCCTCGGCACGCTGGATCGCGAGGCCCACGTCGCCCATCTCCTCGGAAATGCCGGAGAAGGCCTCGCCGATCCGGGTCTGGGCCTGGGCCGCGGTGTAGGTGGCCTTGATGGTCTCCTTCTTCGTACGGAAGGCGTCGACCTTGGCCTGGAGCCGCTGGGCCGCGAGGGTGAGCTTCTCCTCCTCGCCCTGGAGGGTGGCGTGCTGCGTCTCCAGGTCGGTCACCTGCTGCTGGAGGGCGGCGCGGCGGGAGAGCGCCTCGCGGGCCAGGTCCTCACGGCCCAGCGCGAGCGCCTTGCGGCCCTGGTCCTCCAGCTTGGACGACTGCGACTGCAGCTGGTTCAGCTGGAGCTCCAGGCGCTTGCGGCTGGTGGCCACGTCCGCGACTCCGCGGCGCACCTTCTGGAGCAGTTCCAGCTGCTTCTGGTACGAGTAATCGAGGGTCTCGCGCGGGTCCTCGGCCCGGTCAAGGGCCTTGTTCGCCTTCGCGCGGAAGATCATCCCCATACGCTTCATGACACCGCTCATGGGCTTCGCGCGCCCCCTTCTGACGGACTCCAGCTCCAGCTCCTGCGACAGAACCCACAGTACGGGCCCTGCATCCATTACCGCACTGTTCGGGGACGGATGCGCTCATCCCCAAGGACGACTGCGTACGCTCCGGCTCCGGCGTAGGGAGTAGGTGCCCCCCGGGGTTCCGGGAAACGCGTGCAACGTCCCCTCTGTCCCCTACATGACGACTGGTGTTGCCGATTCGTTCCCCACCGGACTGGGGTCCATGCGCGGGTACCCCGTACCCTTGGGTTTTGTGTTCCGTAGCCGTGCCAAGGATGAGAAGGCATCGGTCGCCGACAAGGCGCCCCTGACCGACTCCAATCAGCCCCGCGACCCGCAGGCCCCGAAGGGCAGGCCCACGCCCAAGCGCAGTGAGGCCCAGTCCCAGCGCCGCAGCGTCGCCAATACGCCGACCACGCGCAAGGAGGCGGCCAAGCGTTCCCGTGAGGAGCGCCGACAGGCGCTGTCGCGGCAGCGCGAGGCGCTGGCGAGCGGCGACGAGCGGTATCTGCCGGCCCGTGACAAGGGCCCGGTGCGCCGCTTCGCGCGCGACTTCATCGACTCGCGCTTCAACGTCGCGGAGTTCTTCCTCCCGATGGCCGTGATCATCCTCGTGCTGAGCATGGTCCGGGTGGGCGCGCTCCAGAGCATCGCGCTGCTGCTGTGGCTCGTGGTGATCGTGCTGATCGTGCTCGACTCGATCGTCACCGGTTACCGCATGAAGAAGCAGCTGAACGAGCGCTACCCGGACGAGAACAAGCGCGGCGCCGTCGCCTACGCTCTGATGCGTTCCCTCCAGATGCGCCGGCTCCGGCTGCCGAAGCCGCAGGTCAAGCGCGGGGAGCGGCCCTGAGCACCACGCCGTTCTCCGGGGGCGCGGCGGATGCCTGGCTGAGCAAGCTGGGCGGACTGCGGGACGTCGTACGGCAGGAGCTGGTGGCCCGGCAGCTCGACGAGCAGATAGCCGGGCGCTACCCGGTCGGGCAGCGCCTGAGGATCCTCGACGTCGGTATGGGCCAGGGCACCCAGGCGCTGCGTCTGGCGCGGGCCGGGCATCAGGTGACCGGCCTGGAGCAGGACGCGCGGATGATCGCCGCGGCGCGGCAGGCGCTGGCGTGCGAGCCGGACGGGATCCGCGAGCGGATGCGGATCATCGAGGGCGACGGCCGGGACACCGGTGTGCACTTCCTGCCGGGCAGCTTCGACGTGGTGCTCTGCCACGGCGTGCTCATGTACGTCGAGGAGCCCGACCCGCTGCTGGCGGGTATGGCCCGGATGCTCGCCCCCGGCGGGCTGCTGTCGCTGCTGGTCCGCAACGGCGACGCGCTGGCGATGCGCCCGGGCCTGTCCGGCGACTGGTCCGCCGCCCTGGCCGCGTTCGACACCACGGCCTACCGCAACCGCCTTGGCCTGGACGTCCGGGCCGACCGCCTCTCCACCCTCACCGCGACGCTCGCCGGTATCGGCGCCCCGCTGCACTCCTGGTACGGCGTACGGGTCTTCACGGACACCGCGGCGGACGACGCGGAGATCCCGGCGGACGTGGCGACACTGCTGGCGGCCGAGGAGCGGGCGGGCCGGACGGATCCGTACCGCGGTATCGCGGCGCTGCTGCATCTGTGCGGGGTGCGGGGCTGAGCCCCGTTCGGGCGTTCACCAAAGGCCGAACATGGAGAAGGGGGCGGCCTGTCCCGTCGTCCGGCTCTACGGCCACCCCCACCCCCGCTTCCCTACGCCTCCTCGGCGTGCAGACTCATCGGGCCGTAGATCTCCGTGGCGTCCTCGAACAGGCGTACCTGGTCCACTCCGCCCGCGAGGAGGTCCTTCCAGACCTCGCCGATCCAGGACTCGGCGTCTCCCTGCGTGGTGAACTCCTCGGGCTCCACCGCGGGGGCGGCCTCCGTTCCGTCGGCCTTCTCAAACCGCCACGTCCACGTTGCCATGCAGGCCTCCTTGGTGTGAGCACGAGTGCAGGTCAGCCTACTGGCAGCGCATCTCTTCCCGTGACCGGTGAAAATCAAGTTGTGGAACTGACACTGCTCGGCACCGGAGCCCCCGCCGGCCTCCCCCGGCCCGAATGTCCCTGCGCGGTCTGCGCCACCGCGCTCGGGGTGGACGCGCGGGCCGCTACCGCGTTGCTCGTGGACGGGGCGTTGTTGCTGGATCTGACGCCCGGGGCGGCGTTCGCCGCGGCTCGGGCGGGGCGTTCGCTGGGCGGTGTGCGGCAGGTGCTGCTGTCCCATCCGCATGACGGGCCCGCCGTGGAGGTGCCGGCCGGGTTGCCGGCGCCCGGGCGGGTGCCGGACGGGCGGGAGTTGGCGTTGTTGACGGGGCATCGGGTGCGGGCCATGGCGATGGACGCGGGGGGTACGGGGTACACGGTGATCGGGCCCGATGGGCAGCGGCTGCTGTATCTGCCGCCCGGGAGCGCGCCGGCCGGGATCGAGGACGGGGACATCGGGGCGTACGACATGGTCGTCGCCGATGTCTTGGGGCGGCCGGACGCGCTGGCCCGGTTGCGGGCGGTGGGGGCGATCCGGCCGACGACGGATGTCATCGCCGTACATCTGGACCATGGCGTGCCGCAGGGGGCCGAGGTGCGGCGGCGGCTGGCCTCCCTGGGGGCGCGGGCCGTGCCGGACGGGACGACGTTGGTGGTGGGGGCGTACGAGGAGGTGCCGGACGTGCCGCGGCGGACGTTGGTGCTGGGCGGGGCGCGGTCCGGGAAGTCGGTGGAGGCGGAAAGGCGGTTGGAGGCGTTCCCGGACGTGCTGTACGTCGCGACCGGCGGGCTGCGCGGTGGGGACACCGAGTGGGCGGCTCGGGTGGCGGCGCATCGGGAGCGGCGGCCGGGGTCCTGGCGTACGACGGAGACATGCGACCTGGTTCCGTTGCTGGCGGAGGAGGGGTCGCCGTTGCTGATCGACTGTCTGTCGCTGTGGCTGACGGACGCGATGGACTCCGTCGGGGCGTGGGACGACGCGGTGTGGGCGGACGGCGGGGAGCGGGCGCTGCGGGAACGGGTGCGGGAGTTGACGGAGGCGGTGCGGGCCACTCGGCGGACCGTGGTGGCCGTCTCGAACGAGGTGGGGTCCGGGATCGTTCCGGCGACGGCGTCGGGGCGGCGCTACCGGGACGAACTGGGGCGGCTGAACGCGGTGTTCGCGGGCGAGTGCGAGCACGTGCTGCTGGTGGTGGCGGGGCAGGCGGTGACGTTGCGGGGGTGACGGGCTACCCGGGCTGTTTGCGGGCGATGATTCGGTACGCCGTGCAGTAGCGGGCCGGGGCGGTGGTGACGATCGTGCAGGAGCCGGCGTCCAGTTCTGTGCGGATGTTGTCCTGGGGCATGAGGTGGCGGGGGCGGCTGCGGGGGTGCCACCAGCGGCCCAGGAGCTTTGCGAACGGGCTTTGGGGGTCGGGGAGTTCGAGCAGGAGGTGGCCGCCGGGGCGCAGTGCCGTGAGGGCGGCGCGGAGTTGTTCGCGGGGGTTCGGGGTGTACGGCAGGTGGTGCAGGACGCTGACCACGTCGTAGCGGGCGCGCAGGTGTGCCATGAGGTGGGGGTTCATCAGGTCGCCCGCGTAGGCCTCCTCCACGTGGCCCGCCGCTCGGGCCCGTTCCACGCGGGCCGTGGGGTCCACACCGTCGAAGGACGTGTACGGGAAGATCTCCTTCGCCGCCGCCGGGAACGCCGCGTCGCCGGTGCCGATGTCCAGCCAGCTCTCCGGTTCCGGGAAGGGCAGCATCGCGCGGGCGGTGGCGACAAGGCGCCGGTGGCCGTACGGGTCCCCGGTGCCCGGGGCGCGACAGGGGTTCTGGAAGACGTGCGCGCAGTCGTGGCACTCGTCGAGGGCGAACCCGTCGCCGGTGAGGCGGGTGCGCAGGCGGTTCGAGCCGCACCAGGGGCAGTGGTCACGACGCGGTTCGGACATGGGCGGCTCCGGGCGCGAGAGGCATACGACATTCCGCTGCAAACGGAACGTATGGGATCGCGATCTTGGGTGCAACGACGTGGGGGCGATGTGGCGGCGTTCCGTTCGCCCGCTGCCGGTACTGTTCGGCGAATGAGCTCGCTTAATCTCGACGACTTCACCGATCTGATCGAGCGCCCCGACGGCGGGGTGCGCCGCGACGCGGAGGCGCGCCGGGAGCGTCAGATCGTGCCGCCCGGGTCGCTGGGCCGCCTCGACGACCTGGGTGAGTGGCTGGCGGCGGCGCAGGGCGCGGTGCCGGTGCGGCCGGTCGAACGGCCTCGGGTGGTGCTGTTCGCCGGTGACCACGGGATCGCCGAGCTGGGTGTCTCGGCGCGACCGGCGGGCAGCGGGGGGCAGTTGGTGCGGGACGTCCTGGAGGGCGGCCGGCCCGTGTCCGTGCTCGCGCGGCGCCTGGGTGTTCCGGTGCGGATCGTGGACATGGGTCTTGAGTGCGACCCCGAGACGCTGCCCGAGGACGTCGTACGGCACCGGGTGCGGCGCGGCAGCGGCCGGATCGACATCGAGGACGCGTTGACGCTGGAGGAGGCGGAGGCCGCGTTCCGGGTCGGGGTCGAGATCGCCGACGAGGAGGCCGACTCCGGTACCGATCTGGTCGTGCTCGGTGATGTGAGCGTGGGCGGTACGACGGCGGCGGGTGTGCTGGTCGCCGCGCTGTGCGGGACGGACGCGTCCGTGGTGACCGGACGTGGTGGGCTCGCCATCGACGACCTGGCCTGGATGCGCAAGTGCGCGGCGATCCGGGACGCGCTGCGCCGGGCTCGGCCGGTGCTCGGGGACCAGTTGCAGTTGTTGGCGACGGTGGGCGGCGCCGACCTCGCCGCGATCACGGGCTTCCTGCTCCAGAGCGCGGTGCGGAAGATGCCGGTGATCCTGGACGGGGTCGTGGTGGCCGCGTGTGCGCTGGTGGGGCAGCGGGTCGCGTTCCGGGCGCCGGACTGGTGGCTGGCGGCCCGCGACAGTGGGGAGCCGGGGCAGGCGAAGGCTCTGGACCGGATGGCCCTGGAGCCCCTGCTGACCCAGGGCGTGAAGGTCGGCGAGGGCGCGGGCGCCCTGCTGGCCCTGCCGATGGTGCAGGCCGCGGCGGCGCTGGCGGCGGAGCTGCCGGAGATTGCGGAGGCCGAGGAGAAGCCTGAGGACGACTCGGACTCGTCGGAGGAGTAGGCGGGTCGGGCAGCGCCGTACGAGGGCCGCTTGTGCGGCGGGGGTGGCGGTGGCCGAACCGCGTCAGCGGGGGTCCAGGAAGCGGTCCGGGTCCGGCTTGCCGCCGATCCAGTCCTGAAGTTTGCGGCTGAGGCCCGCCCAGCGTTTGTCGTGGCGGAAGGCGCGCAGCACGGATTTCGCGCGGGCGCGCGGGCGGCGGCCGTAGAAACGTCGGGACCAGGGGGAGTCCGGGCGGGCCAGGCGGATGGCGCCGACCAGGGCCAGGACGGGGACGATCACACCGAAGACGGCCAGCCGGACCTTGCCCTTGTAGAGGGCCACCAGGGAGAAGACGAAGTTCGTCGCGACCGTCCAGATGACCGAGCCGCGGTCCTGCAGCTCGTCCTCGCCCAGGTCGTTGACGCCGAACGGGGAGAAGCCGGAGAGGACCAGGCCGACCAGGGCCGCGGTGAGGACGACGGCCTCGACGCTCTGGCGGCCCGCCTCGGTCCAGTAGACGTCGGCCAGGTGCAGGATCAGCGCGAACTCGTCGAGGACCAGTCCTGCCCCGATACCGAAGACCACGGCGAACACGGCCGCGCCGAAGCCGTACCGGCTGCTCGCCACCGCGCCGAAGCCGCCGAGGACGGTGAGGACCACGCCGGGGACGACGTGGTGGATGTGCACTCCGCCGGCCTGGACGTTGCCGAAGGGGCCCTTGCCCGCGCGGATGAGGCGGGTGACGACCCGGGTGATGACGAAGGTGAGGACGAAGGCCGTGAGGGCGAGCAGGAGGGGCAGCTTGCCCGGTTCGATGATGTTGCGGTGTAGCCAGTGCCCCATGGTGGCGAGTCTGCCCGGGATGGAGTGAGGCTGCGGCCGGGGTTGGGCCGTGGGGGTGGTTTCGCTCGGTCGCCCGTCGGCTAGCCTTCCCGGATGTCCCGAGCTCCCGGCCTGCACGGTCTCCGTTTCTCCTTCGGCACCCTCACCGTTCTTCCGGTCAGGGTCGAGCGGTGGGATCGGGATGCCGCACGTGGGGGCATGCTCGGTGCTCCACTGGTCGGGGTGGTCGTCGGGGGGTTCGCCGGGGCCCTCGGGCTTGTGTTGCTCTTCCTGGGGGCCGGGGTGCTGCTCGCCGCCGTCGCCTCTGCCGCCGTGCCCGCTCTGCTCACCCGTGGGCTGCATCTCGACGGGCTCGCCGACACCGCCGACGGGCTCGGCAGCGGTAAGCCGGCCGAGGACGCGCTGCGGATCATGAAGCAGTCGGACATCGGACCCTTCGGCGTCATCACCCTCCTCTTCGTGCTGCTCGCCCAGGTCGCCGCCCTCGCGCGGCTCTACGACGACTCCTGGGCCCGCGGTGCCCTCGCCGCCCTGGTCTCGGCCGTCGCCGCCCGGCTGGCGCTCACCCTCGCCGCCCGCGCCGGAGTGCCCGCCGCCCGGCCGGAGGGGCTCGGCGCGGCCGTCGCCGGAGTCGTGCCGGTGCGGTCGGCGGTGGCCGTGACCGTCGCCGTCGCCCTGGGCGCGGGCGCCGCCGGGGCGCTCTTCGGCGCCGACGACGTCATACGCACCGCCCTCGCCGTCCTCGCCGCCCTCGCCCTCGCCGAACTCCTCCTGCGCCGCTGCGTCAGCCGCTTCGGCGGAGTCACCGGCGATGTCTTCGGCGGGGTCGCGGAGACCGCCGCCACGACCGCCCTCGTCGTGCTGACGCTCGGTCTCTAACAGGCCTCGCGCCAGGCCCCCAGCTCGTACTTCTTCAGCAGCGAGCTCAGTCCCAGGCGACGGGACTGCGGGCAGAAGCGGCTCGTCGGCAGTTCGTACTCGACGTGGAAGACCGCCTTGTCCGCGTCGATGAACGGCTTCAGCGCGCCGCACTCCCCGTACTGCGCGCACTGTTCGTTCACCGCGAAGTCGAAGTCGCCGACCAGTTCCGGGATCTGCTCCAGGTCGTTCTTGAGGCCGACGGCAAGACCACGGTCATGGGCCAGTTTCGCGATCAGGCGGTTGTAGCGGAGCTGGTCGCGGGCGGTGAGCGGGAAGCCGGTGCGGTTGCGGTAGCCGTCCATGTTGTCCGGCTCGACCGCGTCGAAGCCCTTGTCGCGGCACATGTCGAGACGGGCGGCCATGAGCGGCTCCAGTACGTCCGTGCGGCGGATGTCCAGCCAGCGCTCGCCCTCCCAGCCGTTCCCCCGCCCCAGCACGTCGTCCGGGAACTCGTCCGCGTCCGGGCGGAAGTCCTCCCAGGCGCCGGTGGAGAGATAGCAGATCACCTTGCGGCCGTCCCCGTGCAGGCCCTCGACCGTCCTCTCCGAGTGGTCGAAGCCGTCGATGTCGTAGACCGGCACGTCCACGGACGTGTCCAGGCGGCCGCTCAGCTGCCACTGCCAGTCCGTGCGGGGGCGAGGCTGCCAGCGGGGGCCCGGTGACTTGCCGTCGGAGGCGGTCGTGCAGCCCGCGAGCAGCAGGGTGAACAGGGCGGCCAGAGCGTAAAGGCGTCTCACCGGGCGGGCTCCAAGGCGTGCGGCAACGTACCCCATGGATGATCTCCCACTCCGGGCACCTCGCGGGAAGTGGCCGTGACGCCACCGACAGGTGAACGCCCGTAGGAATGAGCGAACGGGACACACGCGCGTAGGCTCGTCCCGAGTGTCAGCCGCACCGGGGAAGGCCCCGCTGAGCCCGCACCCTCACCTCGGAATTAGGGTCGGCCGTCGGGCCCGGTCGACCCACCACCTTTCGGCCACTGCAACTTCACATCGGAAGCGAGATTTCACCACCGTGACTGCTCTCACTCTCAGCACCGCCGCGGCGCCCGGCCTGCGGGCCGACGCGATCGTGATCGGTGTCGCCAAGGGCGCCAAGGGCCCCGTGGTCGCCCCGGGCGCCGAAGCCCTGGACAAGGCCTACGACGGCCGGCTCGCCGGCGTCCTGGAGACCCTCGGTGCCTCCGGCGGCGAGGGCGAGGTGACCAAGCTCCCGGCGCCGACCGGCTTCAAGGCTCCCCTCGTGGTGGCCGTCGGCCTCGGCGCGGAGCCCGAGAAGGACGCCGAGTACAGCGCGGAGGCGCTGCGCAAGGCCGCGGGTGCGGCGGCGCGTGCGCTGGCCGGCTCCAAGAAGGCCGCCTTCGCTCTTCCCCTCGCCGACGCCGCGGACGCCGGTGCCGTCGCGGAGGGCGCGCTGCTCGGCGCGTACTCCTTCGACGCCTACAAGGACAACGCCAAGGACGCCAAGGGCAACGCCAAGGGTCCGCTCGGCGAGGTCGCCCTGCTCGGCGGCAAGCCCCGGGACAAGGCGTACAAGGCCGCCGTCGAGCGGGCCACCGCCCTCACCGAGGAGCTCAACCGCGCCCGGGACCTGGTCAACACCCCGCCGAACGACCTCAACCCGGAGGCATTCGCCGCGGTCGCCCAGGTGGCGGCCAAGGAGCACGGCATCAAGGTGCAGGTGTTCGACGAGAAGGCCCTCCAGAAGGGCGGCTACGGCGGCATCCTCGGCGTCGGCGCCGGGTCCGCGGCGGGGCCGCGGCTGGTGAAGCTGTCCTACACGCACTCGAAGGCGAAGAAGCACCTCGCGTTCGTGGGCAAGGGCATCACCTACGACTCGGGCGGCATCTCGCTGAAGCCCGCCGGGCACAACGAGACGATGAAGTGCGACATGAGCGGCGCCGCCGCGGTTTTCGCCGCCGTCGTCGCCGCGGCCCGGCTCGGCCTGGAGGTCAACGTCACCGGCTGGCTGGCGCTGGCCGAGAACATGCCCTCCGGCTCCGCCACCCGCCCCGGTGACGTGCTGCGCATGTACAGCGGCAAGACCGTGGAGGTCCTCAACACCGACGCCGAGGGGCGCCTGGTGCTGGCGGACGCCCTGTGGGCGGCGTCGGAGGAGAAGCCGGACGCGATCGTCGACGTGGCGACGCTGACCGGGGCGATGGTGCTCGCGCTGGGGAACCGGACGTTCGGGGTCATGGCCAACGACGACGCCTTCCGTACGGCGATCGTCGAGGCCGCGGAGGAGGTCGGCGAGCCGTCCTGGCCGATGCCGCTGCCGGAACACCTGCGCAAGGGCATGGACTCCCCCACCGCCGACCTCGCGAACATGGGTGAGCGGATGGGCGGCGGCCTGGTCGCCGGGATCTTCCTGCGCGAGTTCGTCGGCGAGGGCATCACGTGGGCGCACCTCGACATCGCGGGCCCGGCCTTCAACGAGCAGGGACCGTTCGGGTACACGCCGAAGGGCGGCACGGGCTCCGGTGTGCGGACGCTGGTGCGGCTGGCGGAGCTGACGGCGGCCGGCGACCTGGGCTGATCTCCTCGACGGGGCCTCGCACGCGGGTAGAGCGGGGCCCCGTCCTCACTTTGGCCTGCCGCTCCCTTGTGAGCGTGTGGTGTCTCACACGTCGGCCCGGCGTCTCGTCCGGTGCCGACAAGTGCGAAGATGGGGCTCGGCAGGACAGGGCCCCCACCGAAGGGCCGAAAGCAAAGAGCGGCCGGACACCAGCCGCCGACCGGTCACTGGAGACCGGCGTGGCGCACATGCATGGAGGACGTGACGTGGCGAACGACGCCAGCACCGTTTTCGACCTAGTGATCCTCGGCGGTGGTAGCGGTGGTTACGCCGCGGCCCTGCGCGGGGCGCAGCTGGGCCTGGACGTCGCCCTGATCGAGAAGGACAAGGTCGGCGGCACCTGCCTGCACCGGGGTTGCATTCCCACGAAGGCTCTGCTGCACGCGGGCGAGATCGCCGACCAGGCCCGCGAGAGCGAGCAGTTCGGTGTGAAGACCACCTTCGAGGGCATCGACGTCCCGGCCGTCCACAAGTACAAGGACGGCGTCGTCGCCGGCCTGTACAAGGGGCTCCAGGGGCTCATCGCCTCCCGGAAGGTGACGTACATCGAGGGTGAGGGCCGTCTGTCCTCCCCCACCTCCGTCGACGTGAACGGCCGGCGCGTCCAGGGCCGTCACGTCCTGCTGGCGACCGGCTCCGTGCCGAAGTCGCTGCCCGGCCTGGAGATCGACGGCAACCGCATCATCTCCTCGGACCACGCCCTCGTCCTGGACCGTGTGCCGAAGTCGGCGATCGTCCTCGGCGGCGGCGTCATCGGCGTCGAGTTCGCCTCGGCGTGGAAGTCCTTCGGCTCCGACGTCACCGTCGTCGAGGGCCTGAAGCACCTCGTCCCGGTCGAGGACGAGAACTCCTCCAAGCTTCTTGAGCGCGCGTTCCGCAAGCGCGGCATCAAGTTCAACCTGGGCACCTTCTTCCAGAAGGCCGAGTACACCCAGGACGGTGTCAAGGTCACCCTCGCCGACGGCAAGGAGTTCGAGGCCGAGGTCCTGCTCGTCGCCGTCGGCCGTGGTCCGGTCTCCGCCGGCCTCGGTTACGAGGAGCAGGGTGTCGCCATGGACCGCGGCTACGTCCTGGTCGACGAGTACATGCGCACCAACGTCCCGACCATCTCCGCCGTCGGTGACCTCGTCCCGACCCTCCAGCTCGCGCACGTCGGCTTCGCCGAGGGCATCCTGGTGGCGGAGCGTCTGGCCGGTCTGAAGGTCGTCCCGATCGACTACGACGGTGTCCCCCGTGTGACCTACTGCCACCCGGAGGTCGCCTCCGTCGGTATCACCGAGGCCAAGGCCAAGGAGATCTACGGCGCGGACAAGGTCGTCGCTCTGAAGTACAACCTGGCGGGCAACGGAAAGAGCAAGATCCTCAACACCGCGGGCGAGATCAAGCTCGTCCAGGTGAAGGACGGTGCGGTGGTCGGCGTCCACATGGTCGGCGACCGCATGGGCGAGCAGGTCGGTGAGGCCCAGCTGATCTACAACTGGGAGGCGCTGCCGGCCGAGGTCGCCCAGCTCATCCACGCCCACCCGACGCAGAACGAGGCGATGGGCGAGGCCCACCTGGCCCTGGCGGGCAAGCCGCTTCACGCGCACGACTGACCCCTCGGTCGACGAACGCGACGACACAGACTTCCGCAATCCGTTAGGAGCAACCGAAACCATGGCGGTTTCCGTAACCCTTCCGGCGCTCGGCGAGAGCGTCACCGAGGGCACTGTCACCCGCTGGCTGAAGGCCGAGGGCGAGCGCGTCGAGGCCGACGAGCCGCTGCTCGAAGTCTCGACCGACAAGGTCGACACCGAGATCCCCTCGCCTGCCGCCGGTGTCCTGGCCTCCATCAAGGTCGCCGAGGACGAGACCGTTGAGGTCGGCGCCGAGCTGGCCGTCATCGACGACGGCACCGGTGCGCCGGCTGCCGCTCCGGCCCCCGCCGCTGCCGAGGCTCCGGCCCCGGCCGCTCCGGTGGCCGAGGCCCCTGCCCCCGCCCCGGCCCCCGAGGCCCCGGCCGCCCCCGCCGCTCCGGCCGGTGGCGCCGAGGGCACCGACGTCGTCCTTCCCGCGCTCGGTGAGTCCGTCACCGAGGGCACCGTCACCCGCTGGCTGAAGTCGGTCGGTGACAGCGTCGAGGCCGACGAGCCGCTGCTTGAGGTGTCGACGGACAAGGTCGACACCGAGATCCCGGCGCCCGCCTCCGGCACGCTGCTGGAGATCGTGGTCGGCGAGGACGAGACGGCCGAGGTCGGCGCCAAGCTGGCCGTCATCGGCGCCGCGGGTGCGGCTCCGGCCGCTGCCCCGGCCCCCGCCGCCCCTGCCCCGGCCGCCGCTCCGGCGCCCGCGCCCGCTCCGGCGGCCCCGGCCGCGCCTGCCGCTCCGGCCCCGGCTCCCGCGCCGGTCGCCGCCGCCCCGGCTCCGGCCGCCCCGGCGCCGGCCGCCCCGGCGCCCGCCCCGGCCGCTCCGGCCCCGGTCACCCCCGCTCCGGCCGCTCCGGCGCCCGCCGCGCAGGCGACCGACGAGGGTGCCTACGTCACCCCGCTGGTGCGCAAGCTCGCCGCCGAGAACGGCGTCGACCTGGCCGCCATCAAGGGCACCGGCGTCGGCGGTCGTATCCGCAAGCAGGACGTCATCGCCGCCGCCGAGGCCGCGAAGGCCGCCGCCGCTGCCCCGGCCCCCGCCGCGGCTGCTCCGGCCGCCGCCAAGAAGGCCCCGGCGCTGGAGGTCTCCCCCCTCCGCGGCCAGACCGTCAAGATGCCGCGCATCCGCAAGGTCATCGGCGACAACATGGTCAAGGCGCTGCACGAGCAGGCGCAGCTGTCCTCGGTCGTCGAGGTCGACGTCACCCGCCTGATGAAGCTGCGCGGCCGGGCCAAGGACGCGTTCGCGGCCCGTGAGGGCGTCAAGCTCTCCCCGATGCCGTTCTTCGTCAAGGCCGCGGCCCAGGCGCTGAAGGCCCACCCGGCCATCAACGCCAAGATCAACGAGGCCGAGGGGACCATCACCTACTTCGACACCGAGAACATCGGTATCGCGGTGGACTCCGAGAAGGGCCTGATGACCCCGGTCATCAAGAACGCCGGTGACCTCAACCTCGCCGGCATCGCCAAGGCCACCGCCGACCTGGCCGGCAAGGTCCGGGCCAGCAAGATCACGCCGGACGAGCTGTCGGGCGCGACCTTCACCATCTCCAACACCGGTTCGCGCGGTGCGCTCTTCGACACGATCATCGTGCCGCCGGGCCAGGTCGCGATCCTCGGCATCGGCGCCACGGTCAAGCGCCCGGCCGTCATCGAGACGGAGGAGGGCTCGGTCATCGGCGTCCGCGACATGACGTACCTGACCCTGTCCTACGACCACCGCCTGGTGGACGGTGCCGACGCGGCCCGCTACCTGACCGCGGTCAAGGCGATCCTGGAGGCGGGCGAGTTCGAGGTCGAGCTCGGTCTGTAACCCACTTCGTCTGTACGACGGCGCCCCCGTCCGGAGCTTTCCGGGCGAGGGCGCCGTATTCGCCTGTATTCGCCTGATGAGGCTTCCCCTGTCCCGCTACCGTGAGTGAACTCACGCGCAACGGGGGAGCCGCCGCATGAAGCGCGCACCTGTCCATGACCTTGTGGTGGTGCTGCCGGGCATCATGGGGACCCGGCTGGCGAACGCCGACGGCGGCGCGGTCTGGGATGTGTCCGGGGGTGCGTTATGGCGAGCCCTGCACACTTTCAGCCGGTCGATGAAGGGATTACGGCTGCCGGTCGACATCGGCGACGACCACCCCGGCGACGGCATACTACGACTCCCTGCTCCGCTGGCTCGAACAGAATTTCACCCTGCGTAGCCGCCAGCCGAACGGCCCTCCCAACACCCCCGCGAACCTCGTGGAGTTCGGCTACGACTGGCGGCTCTCGTGCCGCTACAACGCGGGTCTGTTGAAGAGGCGCGTCGCGGAAGAACTGGAGCGTTGGCAGTCCTCGGCCCCGGAGCGCCGTAACGTCCGTGTCTCATCTGCCACTCGATGGGCGGGCTGGTGGCCCGGTTCTAGGTCGAGTGCCTCGGCGGCCATGAGGTCACCCGCTTGCCCGGTCTCTGCCCTCGCTGCATCAGCTGGTGCCGGACTACGCGTGCGTCTCGACGGCCGAGGGTCTCGTTCATGCCCGCGACCTCACGGGGCTGCCCGGCCCGGACGGAAGGCTCTTGGCCGACGCGCGCGACTTCCACGACGAGCTGCGCCGGGCGGCCGAGGCTCCCGGCCGCGACTCCCGAACCGACCTGGTGACGGTCGTGGGCGTCCGCCAGCCGACGGCGACGACCGGGGTGTACGCGGACGGTGTGCTGGTCCCCTCCTGGGAGATCGACGGGTGGACGAGGGCGGGGACGGCACGGTGCCGCGCTTGTCGGCTCGGCCGGCCAATACCGCCGGTACGGGGCATCTGATGACTACTTCGCTCACCTCCAACGAGCAGCACGGCTCGCTCCAGCACAACCGTGGAGTGCGGGATGCGTTGTTCGAGTGGCTCGGGCATCCGGCGCCGTTCCATCGCGGGTAGGAGGACATGGACATACCGGCGCTGAGCGTGCTGGCTCCGTCGTTGCTCGCGCATGGGGAGCCGTATGAGGTGGCGGTTTCGGCGCCCGGGCACGAAGAGCTGCTGGTGGTCGCTGAGCTGCGGCCGGCGGATGGGCGGGGCCCATCGTCCCGGTCGCTTCGGAACCTTGGGGGTGGGCGGTATCGGGGCGTTCTCCCTGCTCCGGAGGGCGGGGCTTATCGGTTGGCGGTACGGGTCGAGGGGCGCGCGGAGTCGACGGTTACCGCGCTGACGTTGGTGGGTGAGTCGGGTGAGTGAGCAGGGGATTCGGGGGACTGTTCTTGGGGTTGTGGTCCAGAGATACGAGAGTGGTTCATCTCTCGAACTCGCGGGGGCCAGCGACCAGTTGAGCGAACTCTGCTCGCTGTTGGAGGAGTACGGATATACGCCCACTGTGGTGGAGGATCCGAGCCGCGACGGCCTCAGCCGCGCACCGCACCGGGTGTCTTCGCCGAGGCCCTGCACCTCGTCGGCCCCGAGTACCGCGTGCCGCCCAAGCGGGACACCGTCAAGCCGCGAGGTGGTGGATTCTCCACGCGGCTGCGCAAAAAGCCGCTGCTCGGTGGCCCGGATGGTCGGCCGTAGCGTGTAAGTCTCGTCTCACCTGCACGAAAGCGTCCCTGTGCACCCCTACGGGACCCCAAGGCGGCCTTATTGTCTAAAACGTCAAACGCGCGCCCTAAGGAGCCCTCATGACCGCGCCCGTCGTCCACTCGCTGCGGGAACAGATCCGCGAGCACATCCTGGAAGGGATCATCAGCGGGCGCTGGCAGCCGGGTGAGCGGATCGTGGAGCGGCGGATCGCGACCGAGCTTGAGGTCAGCCAGACGCCGGTGCGTGAGGCGCTGCGTGAGCTGGAGTCGCTGCGGCTGATCGAGTCGGCGCCGAACAAGGGCGTGCGGGTCAGGAATCTGACCGCCGCCGATCTGGAGGAGAGCTACCCCGTGCGGGCCGGCCTGGAGGCCATCGCCGCGGAGCTGGCCGCGGAGCGGCTGGCGGAGGACTGCTCGGCGCTGGAGCCGCATGTCGCCGCGCTGTACGACGCCGACCGGGAGGCCGACGGTACCGCCCAGGTCCGGCACACCGTCGGCTTCCATCGGGAGCTGGTGCGGGCCGCCGGGAACTCCGTGCTGCTGCACACCTGGGAAGGGCTCGGCATCGAGGTCTTCACCGCGCTGTCGATCCGGTGGCTCGGGACCGTGCAGCAGTCGTACGCCGAAGAGCACGAGGAGCTCGTGCAGGCGTTTCGGAGGCGGGATCCCAGGATCGCGGAACTGGTCAAGGCTCACGTCCTCGGCTGCGCCCCGCGCCACGAGCCCTGAGCGGGGCCCCGCTCATACGTGGGCTCACCTGCGGAAACGCGAGTCACCCGGTGCCACCGCCGGAGGCACCCCGTGCCGACTTTCTCGCTGTCGAGAGGTTTTGCCCTTCACCCCTTTGATCGATCATCGATCAGGGAGTTACAGTCGCCGACGGGTCTGAACCGAGACCCACGCCCTGTCCTGCCAAAGACCAAGGGCACCCCCGAACCCTTACCGATGAGGGAACCCCCTTCGACTGAGGAAGGCGGCGACATGACCGACCCCTACGCCATCCAGTCCAGCGAGCTCGACCAGCTCCACGACCGGGACCCGGAGGAGACCGCCGAATGGCAGGCCTCCCTGGACGCGGTCGCCAAGGCGGCCGGCCCGCACCGTGCCGCGTACCTGATGCGCCGCACGCTGGAGCGCGCGGAGGGCACGGGCATCGCGCTGCCCAAGCTGCTGGAGACCGACTACCTCAACACCATCCCCACCGCCGCCGAGACAGCCGTCCCCGGTGACGAGGAGATGGAGCGGAAGATCACCGCCTGGAACCGCTGGAACGCGGCCGCCATGGTGACCCGCGGCAGCAAATACGGCGTCGGCGGCCATATCGCCACCTTCGCCTCCGCTGCCTGGCTGTACGAGACCGGCTTCAACCACTTCTTCAAGGGCAAGGAGGCCGACGGGTCCGGCGACCAGCTCTACATCCAGGGCCACGCCTCCCCCGGCATCTACGCCCGCGCCTTCCTCGACGGCCGGCTGAGCGAGCACCACCTCGACAAGTTCCGTCAGGAGGCCGGCGGCAACGGCCTCCCGTCGTACCCGCACCCGCGCCGCCTTCCCTGGCTGTGGGAGTTCCCGACCGTCTCGATGGGTCTCGGGCCGCTCTCCGCCATCTACCAGGCGCGATTCAACCGGTACCTCACCAACCGCGGCATCAAGGACGTCTCCGCCTCGCACGTGTGGGCGTTCCTCGGCGACGGCGAGATGGACGAGCCCGAGTCGACGGCAGCCCTCGCGCTCGCCGCCCGCGAGGAGCTGGACAACCTCACCTTCGTCATCAACTGCAACCTGCAGCGCCTCGACGGCCCGGTCCGCGCCAACTTCAAGATCGTGCAGGAGCTGGAGGCCCAGTTCCGCGGCGCCGGCTGGAACGTCATCAAGACGCTGTGGGGTACGGCGTGGGACGAGCTGTTCGCGCTCGACACCACCGGCGCGCTGGTACGCCGGCTGCGCGAGGTACCGGACGCGCAGGTCCAGACGTACCAGACGCGTGACGCCGCCTATATCCGCCAGGACTTCTTCGGCGCCGACCCGGCGCTCGTCGAGATGGCGAAGCTGCTGAGCGACGACAAGATCCTGGAGTGCTTCCACCTCTCGCGCGGTGGTCACGAGGCGCGCAAGGTGTACGCCGCGTACAAGGCAGCCGTCGAGCACAAGGGTGCGCCGACCGTGATCCTGGCCCAGACCGTCAAGGGCCACACCCTCGGCGAGGGCTTCGCGTCGAAGAACGCCAACCACCAGATGAAGAAGCTGACGGTGGACGAGTTCAAGACGATGCGTGATCTTCTTGAACTGCCCATCTCCGACAGCGACTTCGTCGACGGTGTGGTGCCCTACGGCCATCCCGGCGCCGACTCCCCCGAGGTCCGCTACCTCCAGGAGCGCCGCGCGGCCCTCGGCGGTCCCGCCCCGGCCCGTCGTACGCACGCGCTCGCCCCGCTGCCGGCGCCCGCCGAGAAGGCCTTCGCCTCCTTCGACAAGGGCTCCGGTTCGCAGAACGTCGCCACCACCATGGCCTTCGTCCGCCTCGTCAAGGACCTGGTCCGCGACAAGGAGTCAGGCAAGCGCTGGGTGCCGATCGTGCCCGACGAGGCGCGCACCTTCGGTATGGAGAGCCTGTTCCCGTCGCTGGGCATCTACTCGCCCAAGGGTCAGACGTACGAGCCGGTCGACCGTGACCAGCTGATGTACTACAAGGAGGCCAAGAACGGCCAGATCCTCAACGAGGGGATCACCGAGGCCGGTTCGATGGCCGACTTCATCGCCGCGTCCACCGCGTACGCGACGCACGGCGAGGCGATGATCCCGTTCTACATCTTCTACTCGATGTTCGGCTGGCAGCGCACGGCCGACCAGATGTGGCAGCTCGGCGACCAGCTCGGCCGCGGCTTCCTCGTCGGCGCCACCGCCGGTCGTACGACCCTGACCGGTGAGGGCCTCCAGCACGCCGACGGCCACTCCCCTGTTATCGCGGCCACCAACCCCGCCGCCCTCACCTACGACCCGGCCTTCGCCTACGAGGTCGCGGCCATCGTCAAGGACGGTCTGCGCCGGATGTACGGCGAGGCGGCGCCGGGTGAGGACCCGAACGTCTTCTACTACCTGACCGTATACAACGAGCCGCTGCCGCAGCCCGCCAAGCCGGCCGGGCTGGGTATCGACGAGGGCATCGTCAAGGGCCTGTACCGGTTCAACACGGCGGAGTCGGCGGGCGTGACCGTGCCTGCGAGCGCCCCGCGGATCCAGCTGCTGGGCTCCGGTACGGCGATCCACTGGGCGCTGAAGGCGCAGCGGATGCTCGCCGAGGAGTGGGGTGTCGCGGCCGACGTCTGGTCGGCGACGTCCTGGACGGAGCTGCGTCGGGACGCCCTGGAGGCGGACGCGGCGCTGCTGCGCGGCGAGGAGCGGGTGCCGTACGTCCGTCAGGCGCTGCAGGGTGCCGAGGGTCCGGTGCTCGCGGTCTCCGACTACATGCGGCAGGTCCCGGACCAGATCGCGCAGTGGGTCGAGCAGGACTGGTCCTCGCTGGGTGCCGACGGCTTCGGCCTCTCCGACACCCGTGAGGCGGCCCGCCGTCACTTCGGTGTCGACGCCGAGTCCATCGTGGTCGCGGCCCTGGCCCAGCTCGCGGGGCGCGGCGAGGCCAAGGCGACGGCGGTGAAGGAAGCGCGGGAGAAGTACGGCCTGTAAGACAGGACGTCAAGGAGGCCCTCACTTCGGTGGGGGCCTCCTGCATGATGGCCGTATGCGCGCTGCCCGTCTCATCAAGATGGTCCTGCTGCTCCAGTCCCGGCCCTCCATGACCGCGGCCGAGTTGGCGCTGGAGCTTGAGGTGTCCGAGCGGACCGTGACCCGGGATGCGCAGGCGCTGTCGGAGGCCGGGGTACCGGTGTATGCGGATCGGGGGCGGGCCGGGGGGTACCGGCTGATCGGCGGGTACCGGACGCGGCTGACGGGGCTGCATCGCAGCGAGGCCGAGGCGCTGTTCCTGTCCGGCGTGCCCGGGGCGCTGAGGGAGATGGGTCTTGAGGATGCCGCCTCCGCCGCGCGGCTCAAGGTGTCCGCCGCGCTGCTGCCGTCGCTGAAGGACGCCTCGCGGACCGCCTCCCAGCGGTTCCATCTCGACGCGCCCAACTGGTTCAAGGAGCCCGAGACGCCCGCGCTGCTGCCCGCCGTCGCGGAGGCCGTGTGGGACGACCGGCGGGTCCTCGCGGTGTACCGGCGGGGCGAGGGCGAGGTGCGGCGGGAGCTGGAACCGTACGGGCTCGTGCTGAAGGCCGGCGTCTGGTACCTGTGCGCGCGGGTCGCCGGGCACGGGACGTACCGCGTCTACCGCATAGACCGGTTCACCGCCGTCGAGGCCGACGAGGAGCGGTTCGCGCGGGACGAGGAGTTCGATCTGCCCGGCTTCTGGGAGGAGCGGGCCGGGCAGTTCGCACGGTCCATCCTGCGCGCCGAGGTGGTCGTACGGCTGTCTCCGGACGGTGCGCGCAGGCTGCCGTACGCCGTCGATCCGCAGGCCGCGCGGGAGGCGCTCGCGTTGGCGGGCGAGCCGGACGGGGACGGGTGGGTGACCGTGACATTGCCCGTGGAGTCCGAAGAGGTCGCGCACACCCAGCTCGCCTCGCTGGGCCCCGAGGCGGAGGTGCTGGCGCCCGAGAGCCTGCGGGCGCGCTGCGCGGCCGACGCGCTGCGTCTGGCGGCCCTGTACGGCACGCGGGATGCCCGATAACAATCCGCCACACTCCACGTGCGCCCCACCCGTCAAGGGCCGATGCTGGACCCGTGATGGACGAGACGGAGTTCTGGGAGCTGGTGGACGCCACGCGCGAGGCCGCCGAGGGCGACCCCGAGGAGCAGGCGGACCTGCTGGTGGACCGGCTGCTCCAGCTGGACCCCGAGATGATCCTGGACTTCGCCCGTCACTTCGAGGCCCGCTACAACCGCGCCTACACCTGGGACCTGTGGGGTGCCGCCTGGGTGCTGCTGGACGGCGCGAGCGACGACGCCTTCGATTTCTTCCGGTGCTGGCTGATCGGCCAGGGCCGGGAGGTGTACGAGGGCGGGGTGCACGATCCCGACTCGCTCGCCGATCTGCTGGACGAGTTCGACGAGGAGTTCGACGGCGACGGCGAGGAGCTCGGCTACGCGGCCGACGAGGCCTACGAGCAGCTCACCGGCACCGTCGCCCCGGACCTCGGCATCCCACCCGCCACCGCGGAACCGGAGGGCACCCCGGTCGACTTCGAGAACGAACGGGCACTGGCGGATCGTTACCCCAAGCTGTGGGAGCGGTTCCGGGACTAGAACCTTCGGCGGCTTGAGTCCGACGGGATGTACGCCTGCGTCTGGTCGACCTTCACGGCGTGGTGCGGCGGGGCCGCGTTGGCCTGGTCGAGGGCCGATGCCGTGACGGCGGCCGGTCCCAGGACGACGGTCGCGACCGCGCAGACGACCGTCCACACACGCCTGCCGCTCATGCTGCTGCTCATGATCCCCACCTCTGTTCGGCTTGTGGGCACGACGGTAGGGCGGCGGGATCTGAGCGGCCTGCGCACCGGCTGTGGCGTCCCTGTGAGCCTTGGAGCCTGTGTCACATCCCCGGTCGGATCAGCGCGCGGCGGCGATGGGGGTGCCCCCGCGCGAGTCGGCGAAGCCGTTCGAGCGTGGGGGAGGAGTCACGTGGGCGGTTCGGCAACGCGGCTGGGGGTCCCCCCTCTGGGGGAGTGCGTGCCAGGCGGCGGGCGCCCGGCCGGGGATGTGACACAGGCTCTCGGAGCCTGTGGCTCTCAGTGGCGGCCCTGGAGGCGGGCCGCGAGCTGTCGGATCTCGGGGAGGTGGGCGCTGAGGGCCGCGCCGGGGCAGCTGGTCATGTAGCCGTCGTTGTGCCCGGCGAGGGCGGGCAGGGTGGCTTTGGTGCCGCGCGCGTAGCGGCTGAGGCTGTTGCTGGAGACCAGGCGGACCTTCGCGCGCGGGTCGGTGCCGGACAGGCCCAGCTTCCAGGCGGCGAGCGCGGCGATGGAGTCGGTCATCGCCTTGGGCACCTCGGCGCCGGCGGTGAAGGTGCCGAGGGCGGCGATCCCGGCGGTGCGGTGGTTGAAGCCCTGGGTGTGGGCGCCGGTGACGGGGCGGTCGACGCCGCCCGCGCGGCCCTCGTAGATGGTGCCGCAGCGGTCGACGAGGAAGTTGTAGCCGATGTCGTCCCAGTCCCGGGGGCCCGTCTGGCCCGTGTACAGGTAGCGGATGATGCGGGGGGCCTCGGCACAGGCGTAGGCGTTGGGCGAGTCGGTGTGGTGGATGAAGACGGCGGCGACCTTGTCGTCGTAGCGCGGTGGCGGCTGTTCGCGCCGGATGTCCTGGTCGAGCCATTCCGAGCGCGGCACGATGGGCGGCCTGGTGGCGGTGTGCAGGGCTGAGCGGGACGCGAGGGGCCGTGCGGCCACCGTGGAGGGGCGCTCCACGCCGCTCGCGCACAGCGCCAGCGCCGTGACCGCGGCGAGTCCCGGCAGACAGCCGAGCGCGGCGAGCGCCGGGCCGGGTATTCGGCCGGTACGACGCCTTCGTGCCCCCCGCGATCTTCGGAAGGCCGGTCGGAAGACACGCATGGACCCACTGTCCGACGGATCCGCTCCGCCCGCGACGTGTGCGCTGCCACCGGGTGGAACCATCGTCATGGTCTGCGGCGTTTCCCGAGGTACACGCGCGCGTAGCTGATTTCCGCGGACACGCGCGCGTGGCTGATCACTGGGCCCGTTCCGTGCGTACTGGATGGTCCGAGAGAAAGGCGGCTCCGTGGACCTGCTCGACATCCTGCTGTTGCCGGCGATCCTCGCCTACGCGGCGTCCGGCTACCGGCGCGGTCTGGTCGCCGGGTGCGTCTCGCTCGCCGGGTTCGTGGGCGGCGCGGTCATCGGTGTGTGGGTGCTGCCGTGGGTCATGGAACTGGTGACGCCGGGGACGACGACGGCGACGGTGACCGCGGTGCTCACGGTGCTGGTCCCGGCGGCGGTGGGGCACGAGCTGGCGGGGCGTCTCGCGCTGCGGCTGCGCCGGGAGCTGGACCGGGGGCCGCTGAGGGTGGCCGACGGGATGGGCGGGGCGGTGGCCAACTCGGTGGCCGTGCTGATCGTGGCCTGGGTCGCGGCGAGCGTGCTGGCCGCGTCCTCCTCGCCGCTGCTGACGTCGGCGATCCGGGACTCCCGGCTGCTGGGGACCGTGCAGGACGCGATGCCGGACACCACTCCGGCCTGGTTCTCCAACGCCACCTCGGCGCTGACGCAGGCGGGCTTCCCGCAGGTGTTCAACCCGTTCGAGAACGAGTCGACCGCCGAGGTCGCCAGGCCCACCGGCGACAGCGTCACCGCCGCCGCCACCAACGCCGCCAAGCTGAGCACCGTCAAGATCGAGGGCGTCGCGGGCAGCCAGGGCCGCGAGGGCAGCGGCTTCGTGTACGTGCCCCGGCATGTGATGACCAATGCCCATGTGGTGGCCGGTCTCGACGAACCGAGCGTGCGGGTCGGCGGGGTGGGTCCGGCGTACGAGTCGCGGGTGGTGCTGTTCGACCCGGACAAGGACGTGGCGGTGCTGTACGTGCCCGACCTGCGGGCGCCGGTGCTGAAGTTCGACGATGATGCGGCCCGGGGCGACTCCGCGGTCGTCGCCGGTTATCCGCAGGACGGCGATCTGAACCTCCAGGCGGCCACCGTGGCCAACCGGGTGCGGGCGACGGGTCAGAACATCTACAACGACGAGACCGTGACCCGCGAGATCTACTCGATCCGCTCCACCGTCCGCCCGGGCAATTCCGGCGGCCCGCTGCTGACCGCCGAGGGCCGGGTGTACGGCGTGGTCTTCGCCCGCTCCACCTCCGACGACGAGACCGGCTATGTACTGACCGCGGCCGAGGTCGCCGAGGACGCCGAGCGGGCGGCGGGGGCGACGCGGGCGGTGGACACGGGCGAGCTGGTCACGTCGTAAGAGCCGGTGGCTCCAAGGGTCACAGAGCGCGCCCCATGACGATGTCGTCGACGTAGACGCCGTTCAGGCAGAACTCCTCGGGCAGCACGCCCTCCACCACGAACCCCTCGGACTCGTAGAGCTTTCGGGCCGGGGTGTTGTGGCCGAGGACGCGCAGGGTGAGCCGGCGGGCGCCGCGGCGGCGGGCCTCCTCGACGGCCGCCCGGATCAGCGCGCGTCCCACGCCGAGGCCGCGTGCCTCGGCGGAGACGGCGAGGCCCTGGATCTGCCGGACATGCGCGTTCGAGGCGAGCGGCGTGGGAAAGGCGAGCCGGATGTAGCCGACAACGCGGCGGTCGAGCTCGGCGACCAGATAGTCCTCGGGGGCGTGCCGCTCGTCGAAGAAAGCGCGGTACGGCGGTTGCGGGCGTGGCGTGACCGCGTGCAGCGTCGACCAGGTGTCACGGTCGAGCCGGGCCAGCTGCTCCTCGTCCTCGGGGAGGGCGATGCGTATGTGCGGCGACTGGGACTCGGGCATGTGGGTCACCTTACGGCGGCGACAGGCTGAGCTGACCAGGCATTTATCACCGCAGGAACAGGATGGGATCATGGAACTTTCAAGAATCGCGGTGGCCGGCGCGTCCGGGCTCATCGGCGGTGCCCTGCTGCGGTCCCTGAGGGCGGACGGGTTCGAGGTGGTGCGCCTGGTGCGGCGGGCGGCGCGGGCGCAGGACGAGGTCTGCTGGGACCCCGAGGCCGGTTATGTCGACGCGGCCGGGCTCGCCGGATGCGACGCAGTGCTCAACTTCGCGGGGGCCGGGGTGGGTTCGCGGCGCTGGACGGACGCGTACAAGAAACGGATCCGGTCCAGCCGGGTGCAGGGCACGGCGGCGCTCGCGGAGGCCATGGCGTCGCTGCCCGAGCCGCCGCGGGTGTTCGTCAACGGCAGCGCGATCGGCTATTACGGCGAGACCGGCGACCGGGTCGTCGACGAGAGCGCGCCGCACGGGCAGGGCTTTCTGCCCGAGCTGTGCGTGGAGTGGGAGGGGGCGGCGGCACCCGCGGAGCGGGCCGGCGTGCGGACGGTGTTCGTGCGCACGGGTCTGGTGGTGGCCCGGCAGGGCGGGGCCTGGGGGCGGCTGTTCCCGCTGTTCAAGGCGGGGCTCGGCGGGCGGATGGGCGACGGGAGCCAGTACTGGTCGTACGTCTCGCTGCACGACGAGGTGGCGGCGATCCGGCATCTGATGGCGGCCGACGGTCTTTCGGGGCCGTTCAACGTGACCGCGCCCGAACCGCTGACGAACCGTGAGATCACCGCGGCGATGGGGCGCGTGCTGCACCGGCCGACGCTGTTCACGGTGCCGGCGCCGGTGCTGCGGGCGGTGCTCGGGGAGATGGCCGGGGATGTGCTCGGCAGTGCGCGGGTGGTGCCGAAGCGGCTGCTGGAGTCGGGGTTCAGCTTCGCGTTCCCCGACATCGAGGGGGCCGTACGGGCCGCACTGTCATGACGTACGGCCGGCTGCCTGTCCGTATGCGACCGTTGTGCGACCGTGCCCTGTCGATGCGCGACTTCCCCTGACCGATCACGGCCCTAACCTCGACGCGAACTCGGGTATCCCCGGAGCCTGTTGGGGGCATGACGTCTCCACCGGCCGCGCAACGTCGAGGAGGGGCACGTGCTTGAGCCCGCGTACCAGGCGGACGTCGTCGTGGTGGGAGCCGGGATCGCCGGCCTCGCCGCAGCGCATCGGCTGACCAGCGCAGGAATGACCGTCACAGTCCTGGAGGCCGCCCATGACGTGGGCGGCCGTATGTCGACCGAGAAGGTCGACGGCTTCCGGCTCGACCGGATCGGGCAGCTGATGTCCACGTCGTATCCCGAGCTACGGCTGACGCCGGGACTCGATGTGCTCGCCCTGTCCGCCTTCGACCCGGGGGTGCTGCTGCACAGCGACGGACGACACCATCGCGTGGGCGCTCCGGCGCCCCAGGGTGGCGCGAGGGGCGCACTCCACGCGGTGCGCGCCTTGGCGAGCGCCCCCCGTCCTGTCTCGGCGCCGCGCGCGCCGCTGGGCACGGCGGTCGACCAGGCGCGGCTCGCCGCCGCGCTGGCCCGGCTCGCGGGCACGCCGGTCGAACGCCTGCTGGCCCGCCCCGAGTCGACGGCCGGTCAGTCGCTGACGGCCCGTGGTCTTCCGGCCCGCACGGCCGACGGCTTCCTACGGCCGCTGCTGTCGGCCCTGTTGTGCGATCCGGAGCTGACGGCTTCCAGCCGGTGCGCGGATCTGGCGCTGCACTCCTTCGCGAGCGGGCGGTTGTGTGTGCCGGAGGGGGGCGCGGAGATGCTGCCTCAGCTCCTGGCACGGTCGCTGCCCGCGGGGAGCGTGCATACGGGGGTGCGGGTCACCTCGGTCTCCACGACCTCGGTGACCACGGCGGAGCACGGGGAGATACGGTGCCGGGCGGTTCTGCTGGCCACCGGCGCGCGCACCGCGGCCGAGCTGCTGCCGGGACTTCGAGTGCCGGACTTCCACCCGGTGACGGTGGTCCACCACACGACGGACGAGCCGCCGGCCACGGGCGCCGCGCTGCTGCTGGACGCCGACAGGGGCGGCCCGGTCGCGCACACGGCGGTGGTCAGCGCGGTGGACCCGACCCGGGCCCCTGCGGGCCGGGGGCTGGTGTCGTCGACGGTCCTGGGCAGACCACCGGCGGACATCGATACGGCGGTCCGCACGCACCTCGCCCGCCTGTACGGCACGTCCACAGCCCGCTGGGAAACCCTGGCGGTACACCACACAGCAGACGCGGTCCCGTCCATGCGGCCCCCGCACGATCCCCACCGCCCGGTACGCCTCCTGGCGGGTCTGTACGTCTGCGGCGACCACCGCGACACCAGCACGATCCAGGGCGCCCTCCACTCGGCCCACCGAGCGGCGACATCGATCGCGACAGACCTGGAAGCGACGGGCTCGCTCCACAGGACCGACCCCCTGCCGACGGTACCGAGGGCGGCGTAGGGCAGGTTCGGCACCGCCGGTCAGGAACGTCGGCCGGCGGTGCCGCACCCCCCTCAGCCCAGGGCCGCCACCTTGTCGCGATAGCCCCTCACCGGGGCCGCGTCCTTGTACGGTTCCAGCCTGCGTTCGAAGTCCCTGATGTACTCCACCGCCCGTACCGAGCGCATCTCAGCCGCCTGGACCGCCGCTTCCGCTCCCAGGGCGCAGGCCTGGTCGAGTTCGCCGAGGCCCAGACGGGCGGAGGCGAGGACCACGCGGCAGAACAGGCGGCTGCGGGCGAAGGCGGGGGCGCGGAGTTGGAGCGAGCGTTCCGCGTGCTGGGCCGCGGCCCGGAACTGTTGCAGGTCGCGGTGGCAGTGGCCGAACTCGTCCGCCAGTTGCGCCTCGTCGAAGAAGCGAGCCCAGTGCGGGACCTCGTCGCCGGGCCGGGCCGCCTCCAGCGCGCGCTCGGCGCGGACCAGGGACGCCGTGCCCGCCCGTACCTCCCCCAGCACGGCGTGCCCGCGCGCCTCGGCCGCGTGCAGCAGCGCCTGGACGGTGGGCGGGGCGGTCGTACCGACGCCCTGCTGGGCCACCCGCGCGAGCTGCACCGCCTCCCGCCCGTGCCCGAGATAGACGGCCTGCCTGCTCATCGTGACCAGCACATACGAGCCGTACGCCCGGTCCCCCGCCGCCTGGGCAAGACGGAGCGACTGGACGTAGTACCGCTGCGCGAGCCCGTGGGCTGCGATGTCGTACGACGTCCAGCCCGCGAGCCGGGTCAGATCGGCGGCCGCGGCGAACAGACGGCGGCCGGTCTGCTCGCCGTAGGTGCCGCGCAGCATCGGCTCGCACTCGTGCTCCAGGTAGCGCACGAGGGCCTGGCGGGCGTGGCCGCCGCCGTACATGTTGTCCAGGGTGCGGAAGAGCTCGCCGACCGAGCGCAGCGCGTCGATGTCGCCCCCGGTGACCCTCTGGCCGGGGCCGCGCTCTGCCTGGCCGCGCTGCCGGGGCACCGAGGGACGGCTCTGCACCCGCACCGGCACCCGCACCGGCGCCTCGCCGTGCGCGACCTTGTCGTCGGCCCGGCCGATCAGCCAGTCCCGGCTGGGCACCACGAGCCCGGCCGGGGTGAACGCGATCTTGCGCAGCTCGGCATGACTGCCGGAGTCCTTGCGCCACAGACCGCTGACGATGTCGACGGCCTCCTCGGGCGTCGCGGCGAACTCCAGACCCGCGTAGACGGGCGCGCAGGCGTCCAGGCCGAGGTCCTGGGCGGTGAGCCGGCGGCCGAGCCGACGGGTGAAGACCTCGGCGATGAGGGCGGGGGTGGTGCCGCGCGGCTGCTGTCCGCGCAGCCAGCGGGTCACGGATGTCTTGTCGTATCTCAGGTCCAGCCCGTGTTCGAGTCCGAGCTGGTCCACGCGACGGGCGAGACCCGCGTTGGAGAACCCCGCTTCTGCGATGAGCGCGGCGAGCTGGCGGTTGGGAGTGCGCTGCGCGGGTCGTTCCGTCATCTGCGGTGCGGTCTCCTGCCTTCCAGGCCTTTGACTTGCCCGGATTGCCTGTGAGCAGCCCTTATGGCCTCTGCGAACGGCGCGAATGTAGCGGAGAGTGAGCAAGTGATCGCACATTTCGTCACCCGTTCATCCGATCGTGTGAGGATTGACCCCGGGGCTGACGCTCGACCGGCAGTCGTACAGTGGCGTAGGCACCCTTCGTGCCTTACGACGTCCAGGGAGGCGCTTGCCGTGAGTGAGTTGCGGTTCGTCCGTATGGGGTTCGGCGGACACGCCGTCGAGTACCAGGAGGCCTGGGACGAGCAGCGCCGGGTGCACGCGGCCCGGTTCGCCGACGAGGTCCCCGACACCGTGCTGCTCCTCGAACACCCGCCGGTCTACACGGCCGGCCGGCGCACGGCGGACAACGAGCGGCCGCTGGACGGCACCCCGGTCATCGACGTGGACCGCGGCGGCAAGATCACCTGGCACGGCCCGGGCCAGCTGGTCGGCTACCCGATCCAGAAGCTCCCGCGTCCGGTGGACGTCGTGGCGCATGTACGGCGCCTGGAAGAGGCCCTGATCCGCACCTGCGCGGAGTTCGGCCTGGAGACCACCCGGGTCGAGGGCCGCAGCGGTGTGTGGGTGCTCGGCGATCCGGTCGAGACGCGTCCGGCGCTCGGCGGCCTCTCCCTCGACTTCGACCCACGGCTCCAGGACGAGGAGTTCGACCCTCGCCTGAACGGCCCCGAGTACGCCCCGTCCAACGCGGGCCAGCGCCGCGAGGACCGCAAGATCGCCGCGATCGGCATCCGGGTCGCCAAGGGCGTCACGATGCATGGCTTCGCGTTCAACGTGAACCCGGACAACAAGTGGTTCGACCGGATCATCCCGTGCGGCATCCGGGACGCGGGCGTCGCCTCGCTGGCCGACGAGCTGGGCCGGGACGTGACGATCGACGAGGTGCTGCCGGTCGTCGAGCGGCACTTGACCGACGTACTGGAGAACGCGGAGCTGAAGCCGCGGGAGATCGAGAAGGCGACGGCCTGACACGGGGAATCAGCCCCAGGGCCATGGGGTTGGCCTGACAGCAGGGCTGAGTAAACACGGGCGTACCCTGGTGTACGCCGAAGAATCGAAGCTACAGGGAGCCGATGTGTCCGCAGTCACACCCGACGGACGCAAGATGCTGCGCCTTGAGGTCCGGAACGCCCAGACCCCCATCGAGCGCAAGCCCGAGTGGATCAAGACCCGGGCGAAAATGGGTCCCGAATACACGAAGATGCAGAACCTCGTGAAGAGCGAGGGCCTGCACACGGTCTGCCAGGAAGCCGGCTGTCCCAACATCTACGAGTGCTGGGAGGACCGCGAGGCGACCTTCCTCATCGGCGGCGACCAGTGCACCCGGCGCTGTGACTTCTGCCAGATCGACACCGGCAAGCCCGAGGCGCTGGACCGCGACGAGCCGCGCCGCGTCGGCGAGTCCGTGGTCACCATGGACCTGAACTACGCCACCGTCACCGGCGTCGCCCGCGACGACCTGGAGGACGGCGGTGCCTGGCTGTACGCCGAGACGGTCCGCCAGATCCACCAGCAGACCTCCTCCCGCGAGGCCGGCCGCACCAAGGTCGAGCTGCTGGCCCCCGACTTCAACGCGGTGCCGGAGCTGCTCCAGCAGGTCTTCGAGTCCCGCCCCGAGGTCTTCGCGCACAACGTCGAGACGGTCCCGCGGATCTTCAAGCGGATCCGCCCGGGCTTCCGCTACGAGCGTTCGCTGAAGGTCATCACCGAGGCCCGTGACTTCGGCCTGGTCACCAAGTCGAACCTCATCCTCGGCATGGGCGAGACCCGCGAGGAGATCAGCGAGGCGCTCAAGCAGCTGCACGAGGCGGGCTGCGAGCTGATCACCATCACGCAGTACCTGCGCCCCTCCGTGCGCCACCACCCCGTGGAGCGCTGGGTCAAGCCGCACGAGTTCGTGGAGCTGAAGGAGGAGGCCGAGCAGATCGGCTTCTCCGGTGTGATGTCCGGCCCCCTGGTGCGCTCCTCCTACCGGGCCGGCCGGCTGTACCAGATGGCCGTCGAGAAGCGTGGCGCCTACGTCGCCTCGCAGGCGGTCTGATGGCACGGAGTGCCATCGTGCGCGTGTGAAACTGCGCACAAGCAACTACCGCTCGGTAAAGGCCGATTGACGCGGTCCTGAGCGTCCCCGCAGATGGGGGCGCAGTCAGGGCCGCGTCAGCGTTTTCGGGCCACATATCAAGGCTTCATTGGCGTTTGACCGGTCGGTCATGCCCTGGTAACACCAATCAGTGACGCTGGACTCACACCACGTACACCCGAAGCCGCTCCGAGGGGGGACCTCCACCATGCAGGCCGCGCCGGTACGCGCCACCGCCATCCCGTCCTTCGCCACTGCACTCCGTGCCGTCGAATCGCTGCTCATGAGCGGGGGCCAGCGCACCGCCCGCCGCAACGCCTGGACGTCCGTCCTGGAGGACCGCCGCCGCGCCAAGGACCGTGTCGAGGCCCAGCAGGTGCTGGAGCGCGCGCTCTCCTCCCGTCCCTGACTTCGGTGACCGGCACTGCCGTCGTCGGCGCTCCCGGGGCCACGTAGACTTCGTGCCATGGCGAGAAGTGACAGCGCGGCGGATGCCGCTAACCCCGGGCGTCTGAAGCAGATCGCCCTGACGTACAAGATGACCCGCAGGGCCGACAAGAAGATCGGCCTCGTGCTCGCGGGCGTCTTCCTCCTCATCCTCGGTGTCTTTCTCGCGATCGGCTTCCTGATCGGTCACCCGATCTATCTCGGCATCCTGGGTCTGCTGCTCGCCTTCCTCGGCACGGCGATCGTGTTCGGGCGGCGGGCCGAGCGGGCCGCCTTCGGACAGATGGAGGGCCAGCCGGGCGCGGCCGCGGCCGTACTGGACAACGTCGGCCGGGGCTGGACGACCACCCCCGCGGTGGCGATGAACCGCAGCCAGGACGTGGTGCACCGGGCCGTCGGCAAGGCCGGCATCGTGCTGGTCGCCGAGGGCAACCCGAACCGGGTGAAGAGCCTGCTGGCCGCTGAGAAGAAGAAGATGAACCGCATCGTGGCGGACGTGCCGGTGCACGACCTGATCGTCGGCGTCGGCGAGGGACAGGTCGAGCTGAAGAAGCTGCGCACGACCATGCTCAAGCTGCCGCGGGTGCTCTCCGGCCCCCAGGTGACCGCCACCAACGACCGGCTGCGCGCCCTGGGCGACCTGATGAGCAACATGCCGCTACCGAAGGGCCCGATGCCCAAGGGCATGAAGCTCCCCAAGGGCGGCCCGAACGGCCGCTGACCCACCCTCCACGACGAAGGGGGCACCCGGAGTGATCCGGGCGCCCCCTTCGTCGTGGAGCAGCTTCTTCGCAGAGCCGTCAGATCCGGACCTCGACGGTGCGGGCGAGACGGTCGTGCAGGCCACGGCCGTCGCGGTCCCAGATCAGGGCCGGGACGGCGAGGCAGAGCAGGACCGTGCGCAGCAGGGCGCGCAGCGGGTTGACGCGGCCGGTGTCCAGGGCGAGCACCCGCAGGCCGAAGAGCCGCTTGCCCGGGGTGAAGCCGACGCTGCCGACGGTCAGGGCGCTCATCACGAACAGGATGAGCAGCGCCCAGTTGCCGGTGGCGGTGTCGTAGCCCTGGGTGATCAGGCCGTATGCGATCAAGAGGCACAGGCCCCAGTCCACGGCCAGGGCGCCGAGGCGCCTGCCCGGGCGGGCGATGGAGCCGGGCCCGTGCTCCGGCAGACCGAGTTGCTCACCCCGGTATCCGAAGTCGACACCGGCGTTCTCCATGGCCGCGCGGGGCCCGGAGAGCCACGATCCGATTGCTTGCCTGTTGTCCACCCGTCCACGGTACTGCGCCCTTATTTGACCGGGGACAGGTGGGGTGCCTCGGGGCTACCGTGGAACGAGGGCCGGTTAACTTGTGCGAAACAAATGGGTCACGCCCGAGAAATCACGCGTCCCTAGGGTCGAGGTCAGCGTGTGCCACCGCACTGGCCGCACGAACGAACTACCACCCCGGCACGGACGGTCGGGAGTAGGAGGAGCTGGATGTTCCAGAACGCCGACGAGGCCAAGAAGTTCATCGCGGACAAGGACGTCAAGTTCATCGACGTCCGATTCTGCGACCTGCCGGGCGTCATGCAGCACTTCACGGTGCCCGTCGAGGCGTTCGACCCGGACGAGGAGCTCGCGTTCGACGGTTCGTCGATCCGTGGTTTCCAGGCCATCCACGAGTCCGACATGGCGCTGCGCGCGGACCTGTCGACCGCCCGGGTCGACCCCTTCCGCCGTGACAAGACGCTGAACATCAACTTCTTCATCCACGACCCGATCACGGGCGAGCAGTACTCCCGTGACCCGCGCAACGTGGCGAAGAAGGCGGAGGCGTACCTCGCCTCGACCGGTATCGCGGACACCGCGTACTTCGGTCCCGAGGCCGAGTTCTACGTCTTCGACTCGGTCCGCTTCGCGACCTCCGCGAACGAGTCCTTCTACCACATCGACTCCGAGGCGGGCGCCTGGAACACCGGTGCGCTGGAGGACAACCGCGGTTACAAGGTCCGCTACAAGGGCGGCTACTTCCCGGTTCCGCCGGTCGACCACTTCGCCGACCTGCGCGCCGAGATCTCCCTGGAGCTGGAGGCGGCCGGCCTGAAGGTCGAGCGCCAGCACCACGAGGTGGGCACCGCCGGCCAGGCGGAGATCAACTACAAGTTCAACACGCTGCTCGCCGCGGCCGACGACCTGCAGCTCTTCAAGTACATCGTGAAGAACGTGGCCTGGCGCAACGGCAAGACCGCGACCTTCATGCCGAAGCCGATCTTCGGTGACAACGGCTCGGGCATGCACGTGCACCAGTCGCTGTGGAGCAACGGCGACCCGCTGTTCTACGACGAGGCCGGCTACGCGGGCCTGTCGGACACCGCCCGCTACTACATCGGCGGCATCCTCAAGCACGCCCCGTCGCTGCTGGCCTTCACCAACCCGACGGTGAACTCCTACCACCGTCTGGTGCCGGGCTTCGAGGCGCCGATCAACCTGGTGTACTCGCAGCGCAACCGCTCCGCGGCCATGCGTATCCCGATCACGGGCTCGAACCCGAAGGCCAAGCGCGTCGAGTTCCGTGCGCCCGACTCCTCCGGCAACCCGTACCTGGCCTTCTCGGCCCTGCTCCTCGCGGGCCTGGACGGCATCAAGAACAAGATCGAGCCGGCCGAGCCGATCGACAAGGACCTCTACGAGCTGGCTCCCGAGGAGCACGCGAACGTCGCCCAGGTCCCGACCTCGCTCCCGGCCGTCCTCGACTCGCTGGAGCGCGACCACGAGTTCCTCCTCGCCGGCGACGTCTTCACGGCCGACCTGATCGAGACCTGGATCGACTTCAAGCGCGCCAACGAGATCGCCCCGCTGCAGCTGCGTCCGCACCCGCACGAGTTCGAGCTCTACTTCGACGTGTGATCGACGCCTGAGCCGTCCCGCGGCGCCCCCGTTCCTGTTCCTCAGGGCGGGGGCGCCGTCGTATCGTGGGGGTACTGCTGTTCGAGAAGGGTTAACGGGGATGTCCGAACGGGACGACGGCGAGCGGGAGTTCGACATCAAGTGGGCGGACGCCGCCGCCCACAAGGAGCCCTCCGCGCGGGCCCGGATGCTGGCCGCGCGCTGGAAGGAGAACCCTCCTGGGCCCGTACCGTTCCGTGGCGACCCGGATCCGGTGCGTCACAGTCGGCGCCGGTCGTGGATATCCACGGCCGTGGTGCTGGGGAGCGTCGCGGCGATCATCGTGCTGCTCGGGTACAGCGGTTTCCGGGCGGGTTATTAAGAAGCGGTTTCTTTGAAAGCGCTCTAGTCAATCCCCGTGCCTGCCAGGGGTATTGGGCTGCATGATGTTGCTGCGCCTCTTGGGCGATTCGCTTCGCAGTCCGCCTCACGATCGGTTGGTCCGGTGGCAGTAGCCCGTACCCGCACAGCGATGATCTTCACGGCCCTTCCAGTGGAGTACGAGAAGGTCGAACGGCATCTCAAGGCGGCCGGCGCGACGCGCTCCGGTCCCGACGAACTCGACGGCGGTACCCGCGCGGCCGTCTACGAGCTGAGCGGTCGGGTTCCCTGGCGCGTGTACCTGGCCAAGACCGGGACCGGCAACACCACGACCGCCACGGCGGTGAGCAGTTGGCTGGCCAAGGTGCAGCCGGAGGCCGCCTTCTTCGTCGGTATCGCCGCGGGTCGCAAGGACGCCGTTCCCAGGGATGTCGTCATCTCCGAGACCGTGTACGAGTACCAGCGGGGCAAGCAGTCGGAGCAGGGATTCCACGCCCGCCCCAGGAGCTGGGAACCCCCGGGCGAGGTCCTCAGCACCGCGGAACAGGTGGCGGACGAGCTCACCCCGCTGATCACCGGCAGCATCCATGTCAAGCCGATCGCGTCCGGGGACACGGTGATCGACTCCCCGTACGCCCCCGAGCACCGGATCATCCGTACTCACTACGAGGACACGGCGGCGATCGAGACGGAGGGCGCCGGCTTCGCCCGGGCCGTCCAGAGCCGTGCCTCCACGGGGCTCAAGTGGCTCCTCATACGGGGTATCAGCGATCTGGCGGACGGGGACAAGAAGGGGCTGGAGGCGGCAGACGGACAGAAGGACGCCGCGCTCAACGCGGCGCACGTGGCCGTCCGTATCCTCCTCGCGCTCGACATCGAGCCGTCCGCGCAGCCTGCTCGCTCCACCGCGACCCTGTCCTTACGGATGCCCAGGAAGCCGGGCAGGCCTCCTGTCGAGCCCAGGGCGAAGGGCGATCCGGGCCCCCCGCCACGGAGAAGGCCGACCGTCTCGGGCCCCGGTCGGCGGCGGCTGCTGTGGGGCGTTCCGCTGATCGCCACGGCGACGATCCTCGCGGTCGTGGCCGCGCAGTCCTTCGGCGGCGGTGACTCCGGTGACGACGACAAGCCGCCCGCCGCCTCCCTCCCACGCTGCGGCAAGGCCGACACCGAACTGCACATCGCCGCCTCCGTCGACAAGTCGGAATCCCTGCGGCGGGCGGCGGAGCACTACGGCCACCGAAGCGATGGCGGCACGTGCGTGGAGGTCGTCATCGACGACAAGAACTCGGGCGAGGCGATGCGGGCGCTGACCCGGGGCTGGGGGGAGAACGACGGACCGCTGCCCGACGTATGGTCGCCGGCCGGGGGCGCATGGCTGTCGTTGGCTCGGACCAACGCGAAGGACGAGACCAGGGGCCTGTTCCCGGAGCAGGCGGAGCCGATCGTCACGAGCCCGCTCACCATCGCCATGCCGCGGCCGATGGCCGAGGTGCTGGAGTGGCCCGAGAACCGGTTCAGCTGGAGTGAGCTGGCCGGCTGGTCGAGGAACGCCAAGGGCTTTTGGGGCAAGAAGAACCGGGGCAAGCCGGACTGGGGGGACTTCAAGCTCGGCAAGACCAACCCCGAGTACTCCACCTCCGGACTCAACGCGACCATCGGCGCCTTCTACGCCGCGACCGGCACCAGCGGCGAGCTGAGCAAGGGCCGCCTCGACGACTCCGGCAACCGCGCGTTCGTCAAGGACATCGAGCAGTCCGCGGTGCACTACGGCGACACCACGCTGACCTTCACCGCCAATCTCCGGCGAGCCGACGAGCAGAACAAGGACAAGGCCATGTCGTACATCTCCGCCGTCACGCTGGAGGAGAGCACCGTGGCGGCCTACAACGCGGGCTACCCCTGTGGCGCGCTCAGCCAAGAGAAGGTCTGCGAGAAGACCACCAAGCCGGAGACGCCCCTGGTGTCGTTCTATCCGACGGACGGAATCCTGTTCTCCGACCACCCCTACATCAAGCTGAACAACGGCATGGACGAGGCGAAGGAGGCGGTGGCCGACGACTTCCTCACCTACCTGCACGCCCCCGAGACCTTCGCCCGTGACTTCGCGCCCTTCGGCTTCCGCACCCACGAGGGTGCGGTCCCGAAGAACTCCCCGCTGCTCACCGAGGCCAACGGAGTCAAGCCCGACACCGAGCTCGATCCCCTGTCCACGCCCCAGGACGACGTACTGAAGCATCTGCTGGACATCTGGCCCGCGCTGCGGCGGCCCGCCAATGTGCTTCTCGTCATCGACACCTCGGGGTCGATGAACGACGAGATCACAGGTACCGGAGACAGCAAACTGCAGCGTCTGAAGCAGGCGGAGACCGAGCTGCTCGGTGAGTTCACCGGGTCGGACAAGGTCGGGCTGTGGAAGTTCTCCGACGCCGAGGATCTGGGCGGCGGCGCGGACTACCGGGAACTCGTACCGCTCGGCCCCTACCACGGGGCCAGCAGCAAGCTGATGTCCGAGAACTTCCGCGCCCTGGAGGCGGAGGGCGCGACCGGCCTCTACGACACGCTCGACGCGGCGACCGAGGCCATGCGGGACAAGTACGACCCGAGGGCCATCAACGCGATCGTCCTGCTCACCGACGGTCGCAACGAGGACCGGGGCAGTCTGACCGAGGAGGAGCTGCTGCGGCACATCAGGGACACCTCACAGCCTCAGGTGCGCGTTTTCACCATCGCCTATGGCAGCAAGGCCGACGACCGGGACAAGGGCGGCAGGAGCGTGCTCCAGCGGATCGCGGACGCCGGCGGCGGAAAGATGTACGACGCGCGCAATGCCGAGACCATCGAGAAGGTGATCACCAGCGTGATCTCCAACTTCTGACGCCCAGGTGCACACTGGCAGTGGGACGAGTGCCTGACTGCGGGGTGAGGCAGATGCAGAGCCGCTTCCGGAGCGATCGGGGGCTGACCGCCCGTATGGGCGTCACCCTGTTCCTGCTGGGACTGCTGTACGTGGTCTTCGTGGGCGCCCTGATCGTGTTGCTGAAGTCCTGGGTGCTGGTCGTGGTGGTCGCCGCGGGGTTCCTCGGGGCGCAGTACTGGTTCTCCGACCGGGTCGCGCTGTTCGCGATGCGTGGGCGGGTCGTGGAGCGGGAGGAGTATCCCGAGCTGCACGGCGTGGTCGACCGGCTGAGCACGCTGGCCGACATGCCCAAGCCGGTGGTCGCCGTATCCGATATGGACATGCCCAACGCGTTCGCGACCGGGCGCAATCCCGATCATGCCGTGGTGTGTGTGACCACGGGGCTGCTGCGGCGCCTTCAGCCGCAGGAGCTGGAGGGTGTGCTGGCGCACGAGCTGTCGCATGTGGCGCACAAGGACGTGGCCGTGATCACGATCGCGTCGTTCCTCGGGGTGATCGCCGGGCTGATCGTCCGGTTCGCCTTCTACTCGCAGCTCTTCGGCGGTGGGCGCCGCGATCAGAACACCGCCGTGGTCTTCGCCGCCGTCATGGGGGTGTCGGCGGCCGTGTACGCGATCAGCTTCCTGCTCATCCGGGCCCTGTCCCGGTACCGGGAGCTGGCGGCGGACCGGGCGGCGGCGCTGCTCACCGGGCGGCCCTCGGCGCTGGCCTCCGCGCTCACCAAGGTGTCCGGGGACATCGCCCGCATCCCGACCAAGGACCTGCGGACGGCACAGGCCTTCAACGCCTTCTACTTCACCCCGGCGCTCGGCCGCGAGCCCGGTATCGCGCAGCTCTTCTCCACCCACCCGAGCCTGGAGCAGCGCCTCGATCAACTGGGGCGGATCTCCGCCGAGTTGGGTGAGGCGGCGGCTCCCGGAGGGGCGTGAGCATGGGACTGCTGGACATCCTGCTCGGCCGTACGAAACCGGTCGCGCCCGATCTGGACCGGCTCTTCGGGTTGCCGTCGGCGGCCATCACCCTGGAGGCGGCCACCGGGTTCGTCCCGACCGGGAGCGGGGCCGTCTGCTTCGCCACCGTCGAGGGCGCCGTCTTCGAGCAGACGCACCGCGAGGTCCAGGCGCTGCTGGACGCGGACGCCGAGCGCGACGGACCGCCCGTACGGCTGACGCGGGACGACTACGGCTACTCCTGGCTGGTCTCCGAGCGCACCCCCGACCAGCTCCCCCAGCTGGTCAACGATCTGCACGCGGTGAACAGTTCCATGGAGGTCAACGGCTTCGGCCCGCAGCTGCTGTGCTCCCTCGCGGGCTTCCGCAACCCGGCCGAGGACCGCGCGCTGGCCCTGGTCTACCTCTACAAGCGCGGCACCTTCTACCCCTTCGCGCCGCTGCCCGGCGAGGCGCAGCGGCGCGACAACGCGCTCGAACTCAGGGTGAGGGCAACGCTGGGAAACGACCTGCGACTGGAGGAGGACCTCACCCGCTGGTTCCCGGTGTGGGGCGCCCCCGGCCTGTGACCCCCGCTCATCGGTTACGACCGCGGTCCTGGCGGCGGGCCTCCATGGGGCGCTCGCGGCGGTAGCGGCGCTCCCACTTGGCCTGTGTGTCGCGGCGGTCCCGGTAGGCGCGGTAGTCCGACGGCATCGTGCCGGATCCGCCGCCCGACTTGGGGGTCGGCGACGCGTCCCGCCCGTACTGCACGTACAGGAAGAGCACGGCGACGGCGGCGAGCCAGTAGAGAGGGTTTCCGAATCCCATCACGACGAGGACGACGGTCCCGGAAAGAACGATGGTGCCCATGACGGCCTCCCCTCCGTGGGCGTGGGTGGCTGAGATTAGTCCAGGCTAGGGAGCCGGGCACTCGGCGTGCATCCCCTTTTCCACCGGCCTGGGTGATCCCGCAACTCACCCCGTACGGCCGCGAGTTGGTGCAGACCTCGCTCAGCAAGGCCGACGAGGACCATCTGCGGGAGGCCATCGCGGCGGCTCGGAGGACGCCGGCGAGTTGAGGTCTCGTGCCGGGCGCCCCGTGACCCAGGGCACCCGGCATCGCGCTCACCTCGAATAGCGCATGAACGCTCGCACCATGTGGCACGTCGTGTCCGACGGGGGATGTACGCCGATCAGTTCCGCCGTGTCGCGGATCGTCTCGTTGCGGGCCTGGTTCGGGACGTAGATGCCCGAGTCGAGCAGGGCTATGGCGAGGCGCATGGCCTTGAGGCGGCGGTTGTGGGTGACGTACCACTCGCGGGGGCGGCCCGGGGGCAGCGGGCGCTTCTCCAGCGGTGCTGCGTACGGCAGGTCCAGCAGGACCGGGCGCTTGGCGGTGGACTGGGTCGGCTTCGGCTTCAGTGCGGCAGCGGGCACAGGCATCCTCCTGTCGCGGTCAGGGCGCCGTCCGTCCGGACGCTCCGGCGACACCCTCGAACACTGCTTCCAGTCTACTGCCCACCACTGACAATCAGCAGAGCGCCTCCGCCATCAAACTCCCTGGTGGAGAAGGTAATTGGCGGTCTGTCACAGCGGATCAGCGAGAGGCTCCTGGGGCGACACGAATTCGAACAGAGGGGACGTCCACCCCACCGCTTACCGTTGTCGCCATGGAGATCTGGATCAACCCCGCCTGTTCCAAGTGCCGCAGCGCCCTCACCCTCCTCGACGCCGAGGGCGCCGACTACACCGTCCGCCGCTACCTGGAGGACGTCCCGAGCGAGGACGAGATCCGTGCCGTACTCGACCGGCTCGGGCTCGAACCGTGGGACATCACCCGCACCCAGGAGGCCATGGCCAAGGAGCTCGGGCTGAAGGAGTGGGCGCGGGACGAGGACTCCCGGGAGCGGTGGATCGCGACGCTCGCCGCACATCCCAAGCTGATCCAGCGGCCGATCATCACCGCGGAGGACGGCACCGCGGTCGTGGCCCGTACGGACGAGGCGGTGCGGGACGCGCTGTCCCGAAAGTAACGGCCACATACGGTTGTTGACGGTTTGCCGCTCGGCGTGAGCGGAGGTCCCGCGGGCTGTTACCCTCCGCGGCCATGACACTCGGTGACCATGGAACGCCGTACGGGCAGCCGCAGAATTCTTACGGGCAACCGGAGCCCTCACCTTACGGGCAGCCGGAGCCCGCACCGTACGGGCAGCCGCCGTACGGGTACCCAGGGACCCCTTACCGGTACCCCGGCCAGCCGGACCCCCATGCCGCCTGGGCAGCCGAGCAGGAGCGGATACGGATGCGCCGGCGCCGCGGGCGGCGGGTGGCGGCCGGAGTGACGGGTGGGGTGCTGGCCGTGGCCGTCGTCGCCGGAGCCCTGCTGCTCACCGGCGGCGACGACGAGGACCCGGCGGCGGCCTCCGACTCGACGCCGAGCACCACCTCCGAGCCGTCCGCCTCCCCCACGGTTCCCCGCGTCGACGTCGGCATGCCGTCCGACGCCCCGAGCGCGCTGCCCTCGCTCCTGACCCGCCCCATCATCAGCCCGGAGCAGGCGTTCCCCCAGGAGACCGTGACACTCAAGGACGGTTCGACCTACGAGCGCGTCGACTGGGCGACCACCACGGACTGCACGCCCGGGATGACGCAGGAGCTGGCCGAGCTGATCGAGCAGGGCAAGCCGTGCGCGCGGATGACCGCGGCCCTGTTCACGGACGCGGACCGGCGCTCGCAGGTGACGGTCTCCGTGCTGAGTTTCGAGCGCCCCGAGGACGCCTCGCGGGTGTTCATGATGGCGTCGATGGACCCGGTGACCTATCAGGTCGTCTCCCTCGACCCGCCGCCGGAGGCGGGGCTGCCGACCGTGCCGCCGGGGTCGTCAGGAGTCTTCGAGCGGCTGATGACCGTGCGGTCCGTGGTGTTCGCCAACGGTCAGTGGGGCGACGGCTCCGCGACACGCGAGGAGGAGATCACCCGGCAGACGCAAGGGCTGCTTCAGCACGTCAACGACACGGTCGTGGCCTACGAGGACGGGGACGACTGAACGCCTCAACTCCCATGTGACGTAGGTTACTTGGATATCTTGTGTGACGCCTGAGTAACTTCGTTCGGTATCTCGTACATAGCGGCGAACAGCACCCCACCTCGCAGGAGGCGCTATGTCACGCAGGAGAACGCTCAGTACGAAGAAGAAGGTCGCGCTGCTCGTCAGTGCCGCGACGGTGGCGGGCGGTGGTGCCTTCGTCATGGCGAGCACCTCGAACGCCGCGCCGCCGAAGACCGCCGCGGAGTCGAGTGTCTGCCAGGGCCTCGCCACCGCGCTCGGCAACAACGAGCGGTTCATCGCGGACCAGAAGGCCAATCCGGACGCGCAGTCGCAGGCCCGCATCGCCAACCGCGAGGCGGTCATCAAGCAGATCAAGGTCCAGCAGGAGGCGTCCGGGTGCGTCGTCGGGGAGTCGGCTCAGGGCTCCCAGGCCGCACAGCCCGCCGCGCCTCCCGCGCAGTCGGAAGAGGCGGAACAGCCGGCGGAGCAGGCCCAGCCCGCCGAGCCCTCGCAGCCTGCGGCTGGGGCCGGGGAGCAGGTCTGCAACGGCTCCACCGTCACCCTCTCCGGTGAGGGCGGCGCCCCTGCCGCGTCCAGCAACCAGTTCCCGGCCGGCACCAAGCTGAAGGTCACCAACCTGGACAACAACAAGTCCACGACGGTGGAGGTCACCTCGGTCTCCGGCTCCTGTGTCCTGCTGAACAACGCGGCCTTCGAGCAGGTCCGCGAGCCCGGCAAGTTCCTGATCCGCCGGGCCGTGATCGAGAAGGTGGGGTGAGCCCCGAGCTCCGGCCTCGGGGGCGCCTCTGAGGCACCCCTGAGGGCGACCGGCTGTTACCGCGGGGGGCAGCCGGTCGCCGCTCAATCTCATCGCATACGAGTCCGGGGGACGGCGGCCGCACGCTCCACGACCGCCCTCGCCGCCGTCCGCCCGGCCCTCACAGCGTGAGTCGCACCACAGCACCACCAGGTAACACGGGGTTCACATTCGAGCAATGACCGGGAAATCGCCTGTTGACAGGCTCGCGGGCATCAAGCGCGGCGCCCCAGTGCCGCAGCGCCGCAGCACCCGCAAGTGCGCCTAGAGACCCACCCCGAAGGATGTGGCCCGTGAGCTTCAAGGCTGAGTACATCTGGATCGACGGCACCGAGCCGACGGCCAAGCTGCGTTCGAAGACCAAGATCCTTGGCGACGACGCCAAGGGCGCCGAGCTGCCGATCTGGGGCTTCGACGGGTCCTCCACGAACCAGGCCGAGGGCCACGCCTCGGACTGCGTGCTCAAGCCGGTCTTCTCCTGCCCGGACCCGATCCGCGGCGGCGACGACATCCTCGTCCTGTGCGAGGTCCTGAACATCGACATGACCCCGCACCCCACGAACACCCGCGCCGCGCTGGTCGAGGTCGCCGAGAAGTTCGCCTCCCAGGAGCCGATCTTCGGCATCGAGCAGGAGTACACGTTCTTCAAGGACGGCTACCCGCTCGGCTTCCCCAAGGGCGGCTTCCCGGCCCCGCAGGGCGGCTACTACTGCGGCGTCGGCGCCGACGAGATCTTCGGCCGTGACGTCGTCGAGGCCCACCTGGACAACTGCCTGAAGGCGGGTCTGGGCCTCTCCGGCATCAACGCCGAGGTCATGCCCGGCCAGTGGGAGTTCCAGGTCGGCCCGCTGTCCCCGCTGGAGGTCTCCGACCAGATGTGGGTGGCCCGCTGGCTGCTCTATCGCACCGCCGAGGACTTCGGTATCGCCGCCACCCTCGACCCCAAGCCGGTCAAGGGCGACTGGAACGGCGCCGGCGCCCACACCAACTTCTCCACCAAGGCGATGCGCGAGGGCTACGACGCGATCATCACCGCGTGCGAGTCGCTCGGTGAGGGCTCCAAGCCGCTCGACCACGTCAAGAACTACGGCGCCGGCATCGACGACCGTCTGACCGGTCTGCACGAGACCGCCCCGTGGGACAAGTTCTCCTACGGCGTCTCCGACCGTGGTGCCTCGGTCCGCATCCCGTGGCAGGTCGAGAAGGACGGCAAGGGCTACATCGAGGACCGCCGTCCGAACGCCAACGTCGACCCGTACGTGGTGACCCGCCTGATCGTCGACACCTGCTGCTCCGCCCTGGAGAAGGCCGGCCAGGTCTGATCCGCAGCCTCCCGACAAGGGGCGCCCGCCATCTGGTGGGCGCCCCTTGTGCGTATCGTGCGCCCATGGAGATCGACGGCATACCGGACGTGGCCGACCTGCTGCGGGACATGGAGTCCGACGACGTGGCCGTGCGCGAAGCCGCGCTGGGGTGGCTGGTCTCCGCCGCGTGGCGCGACGACGACTTCGCCGCGGCGACGGGGCGCGCGGTGCCGGAGCTGGCCCGGCTCGCCCGTCAACTGCCCGGTCACCGGGCGGAGTTGCTGGAGCTGCTCGGCGATCTCGCGGACCGCACCGACTGGTCCGACGGCGCCGAACCGACACGGCGGACGGTCACCGCCGAGCTGCCGTCCCTGCTGCCCTACGCGCACGACGCCGACCCGGGCACCCGCCACGCCGTGCTGTCGGCCGTCGTCGCATGCCGTCACCAGGACGCCCTGCCCCTGCTGCGGGCACGCCTCACGCAGGAGCCCGACCCGGTCGTGCGCGGCCATGTGGTGACCGCGCTGGCGCTGCTGGAACCGGGCGAGGGCGACTGGCGGCACGCGCTGCTCACGGACCCCGAGCCCCGGGTGCGGCTCGCGGCGGCCGAGGATCTGCTGCGTACGGCCGAACTGCCGCTCCCCCACGACCTGGTGGACATCGGCGCGCGGGCCTACGCGGCCGACCCGCACGAGCGGCAGCGCGGCTACTGGCCGAGCCCGTACGAGCCCTTCACCGAGCGCCTCCTGGAGGACCCCGAGGCAGCCGTGCGGGCCCTAGCCGGCGGGGTGCCGCTCGCCTTCGAGATCGTGGGGCGCTGGCGGGACCGCGAGGCGGACGTCCTGCCGTGGGCGCTGGGCGAGCTGGAGTCCTGGGAGCTTCGGGAACTGGCGCAACTGGCCTGCGTACTGCCGGCGGAGCAGCACGCGCGCGTACGGGACCATGTGCGGCCGTATCTGGCGGGGGATCCGCACACGCGGGCGGCGGCGGTCGACGCGCTGGCCCGCGCGCATGCGCCGGAGGCGATCGAGGAGGCCGTACGGCTGATCCACGAGAACTCCGGTCCGCCGCCCGTTCCGTACGAGGTGTTCCGGGCCGTCGTGGCGGTGACCGAGACCTTCGGGGCCGACGCGCTGCCCGTGGCGCGGGCGGTGGCGCGGGCCATGGCCCATCGGCCGGAGGAGATGTCCCCGTATCTGACGGGGGTGCTGACGGGGTACCCGGAGGTGGCGGCGGAGATCGTCGAGGAGCTGGCCGCACTGGTGCCGCGGCTGTCGAGCGGGTACGCGGGGCCCGCCGTGGAGGTGCTCGGCCGGCTGGGCGCGGCGGGCGGCGAAGTGGCCGAGCGGGCGCTGCTGGCGGCGACCGGGATCGACCACGCCGACCTGCGGACGCGCGCCGCGGTGGCGCATCACCGGGTGAGCGGGGACCCCGGGCCTGCCCTGGCCGTCCTGCGGCGGGAGTTGGAGCGCGACGAGTCGTCGTGGTCGGCGGGCCGCGCCGGTGAGCTCGGCCCCGCAGCCAGGCCCCTGCTGCCGCTCATCGAGCCGTTCCTCGCCGCCGACCGGATCGCCGCCTACCGGGCCGAGGCCGCGCTGGCCGTCTGGCGCATCACCGGCCGCACCGAGGACACCGTGGAGCCCATCGCCCGCCCCCTGGCCTCGACCGAGAGGTTCTACCCCCGAGAGCTGCGCGCCGTGGAGACACTCACTGAGATCGGTCTCCTCCCCCGCTTCGCCGTGGCCCCGCTGCGGCGGGCGGCCGAATCGCCGCGCCGGGTCGCCTCCGACGTGATGAACACCGAGGGCCGGCACCTCGACTACACCGTCCGGGACGCCCTGCGGGAGCTGTTGGCGACCGCCGAGGTGATCTGCTGACGGCAGAGTCCTGTTCCCAGCCGCGCCCGAGCAGGGCAGAGTCACCCTCATGAGACTTCTGGTGCTGGGTGGTACGGAGTTCGTGGGGCGGGCCGTGGTCGAGGCGGCGCTCGGGCGGGACTGGGAGGTGACCGTCTTCAACCGGGGGCGGCACGAAGCCCCGCCCGGGGCAAGGGCGTTGCACGGCGACCGCACCGCCCCGGACGGGCTCGCCGCGCTGGAGGAAGGCGGCGAGTGGGACGTCGTCGTCGACACCTGGTCGTCGGCGCCGCGCGCGGTACGGGACGCCGCACAGCTGCTCCGGGACCGCGTCGCGCGGTACGTCTACGTGTCCAGCTGCTCGGTGTACGACTGGGCCCCGCCCGCCGGTTACACCGAGGACGCGGCACTGGTGACCGGCGCCTCCCCCGACGCCGGGCAGACCGCGTACGCCCAGGACAAACGCGGCGCCGAGCTGGCCGTCCTCGACGCCTTCGGGCCCGACCGCTCGGCGCTGGTGCGGGCGGGGCTGATCATCGGGCCGTACGAGAACGTCGGCCGGCTGCCCTGGTGGCTGAACCGTATGGCCCGCGGCGGCCCGGTGCTGGCCCCTGGACCGCGGGAGCTGCCGATCCAGTACGTCGACGTCCGCGACCTCGCGCAGTGGATCCTCGGCGCCGCGGAACAGAAGTTGAGCGGCCCGTACAACCTGATCGGCCCCTCGGGACACGCCACGATGGGCACCCTGCTCGACGCGTGCGCGGCGGTCACCGGCGGCCGGGCCGAACTGCGCTGGACCGAGCCGGAGTTGATCCTGGAGGCCGGGATCGAACCCTGGATCCAGTTGCCGGTGTGGGTGCCGCCGGGCAGCGATCTGCACGACGCGCTGCACTCTGCGGACGTCTCCCGGGCCGTGGCGACGGGGCTGCGCTGCCGCCCCGTCGAGGAGACCGTCGCCGACACCTGGAGCTGGCTGCAGGGCCTCGGCGGTACGGCGCCGCAGCGCCTGGACCGGTCGACGAAGGGCCTGGACCCGGAGGTGGAGGCGAAGGTGCTGGCGTCGGCCGGGGGTGCTCCTGGCGCCACCCCCTGAGCCCGGGGGTGTATCTGGCACCACCCCCTGAGCGGGGTGTTCGGCCCCGTGACCCGCTCCCCCCGGCTCGTCCAGACTTGCGGCATGACGACCACAGAGGCGAAGAGCAGGGCACGGTGCATGGTGCTGGCGGCACTACGGGGACCCGGGCTTGCGCTGGTGCTGCTGCCGGGGGCCGTTCTCTGTTTCACGCTCTCCCTGGTGTCCATCGCGCTGATCCCGATCGGGGTCGGGATCGTGACGACACCGTGGGTGCTGACGGGGGTACGGGCGTTCGCGAACTGGCGGCGGGTAATCGCGGCACAGTGGGGCGGGGTGCGGATCCCTCCGGCGTACCGGCCGATACCGAAGGACGCCAACCCCTGGACCCGCACCTTCGGGATGCTGCGCGACCCGGCGACCTGGCGGGATCTGCGGTGGCTGCCGGTCGACATGACGGCGGGTTTCGTGACCGCGCTGTTGCCGGCCGTGCTGGTGCTGTACCCGCTGGAGGGGTTCGCGCTGGCGGCGGGGCTGTGGCGGGAGCAGCTGTACGCACGGGAGTTGCTGGCCGACGGCAGCGGCGGGGTGGGGTATCTGCTGAAGGACCGGGTGTTCGACGCGGACCAGTTCGTGGACGCCGTACGGCGGGTCGCGGCGGGCGGTACGGCGATGGACCCGCAGGTGATCCAGCAGCTGCTGACCCGGCGCGCGGCCGACGACCAGCCGCCGGCGCGGCTCACGCCCCGCGAGACGGAGGTGCTGGAGCTGATGGCGCAGGGGCGGTCGAACGCGACGATCGCCGACCGGCTCGTCGTCACGGAACGGGCGATCGCGAAGCACACCGCCAATATCTTCGCCAAATAGGGCCTGGAGGTGTCGGACGACGACAACCGTCGCGTGCTGGCGGTTCTCGCGTATCTCGACCACGGCCGCTGAAAACGGACCGGCCCGTGCACCCGCCGTGCGGGATCAACAACTCCCGGTATTTCTGGGGAAGTTGGTTCCACAGTGCCCTCACCAACTTCCCATCAATTCCCGAGACGACTGAACACCCGTGGGACGCCCTCCGTATGAGAGGGAGCCGCTTCACTCCTGTCGGGCGCCTCGCTGCCCCGCAAGGAAGTCAGAGGAGTTCCATGGGACGCAACACAAGAAAACGCCGTACGCCGCTGGCCACCAAGGCCATAGCCGCATCGGCGGCCCTAGCGCTCGGTGGGGGCGGGCTTGTATGGGCCAACTTCTACGCTTCGGCACATGAAGACGACTCCGGAGGGAACCGGACGAAGGCCACGGCCGCCCAGGTCGCGACGATCAACTGCCCGGACGTCGGCCAGAAGCTGACGGACGTGCCGGAGAGCGCGCGCGGAGGCGTCGCCAAGGAGCTGGCGCTCCTCGACAGGCAGATCACGGACGCCTACACGCGTCTCGCCGAGACGCGCCAGGCGCAGGCGGGTGACCCGAACTACGTCAACAACGCCATCCTCGGCCCGCTGAAGTCCAAGCGGGTGGCCACCCTCGACCGGATCGGCATCAACATCAACCGCGTCGGTGGCAAGGCTCCGCAGGGTCTGCAGGACCTCGCCGAGTGCCAGGGCGTCCCGGCCGAGCAGCCGCAGGTCGTCGACGGCGACGGCGGGGACCAGAACAACGACGGTCAGGACGGTCAGGACGGTCAGGACCAGAACAACGACGGTCAGGACGGCGGTCAGGACCAGGATCAGGACGGCGGTCAGGAGCAGGGCGGCAACGGCGGTCAGGCCGGCAACGGCCCGGTGGCCGACGACTTCATCAACATCGAGGACGTCCAGCCCAACTCGCGCAACCTGCCGAACGGTCTGGCCGCGAACGGCGACGGCGGTTCGACGGGCAGCTTCACCACGAACTGCGGCGTCAACGAGAACGAGAACCGCAACTCGGACAACGTGATCGTCGCTCCCGGTGTCAGCAACGGTGCGCAGCACCAGCACGACTACGTCGGCAACCAGGCCAACAACGCCTTCGCGAGCGACGAGGACCTGGCGAACGGCGACACCACCTGCCAGAACCAGGGTGACAAGTCGTCGTACTTCTGGCCGGTGCTGCGTATCCAGGACGGTACGCAGGACATCGACCAGGGTCAGGCCGGTGGCGGTCAGGACGGCAACGTCGGCAAGATCGTCGAGGCCAGCCAGGCGGAGCTGAAGTTCGTCGGCAACCGGACCAGCGATGTCGTCGCGATGCCGACGGCCCTGCGCATCATCACCGGTGACGCCAAGTCCTTCACCAACGGCCTGAACAACGCCAACACCTCCTGGAGCTGCACCGGCTTCGAGGACCGGCAGGTGACGGACAAGTACCCGATCTGCCCCGAGGGCAGCAGCGTGGTGCGGACGTCCAACTTCCAGAGCTGCTGGGACGGCCAGAACATCGACAGCGCCAACCACCGCACGCACGTGGACTTCGTCGAGGCGGACGGCAGCTGCTCGAACGGCTTCCAGGCCATCCCCCAGCTCCAGGTCCGCCTGGTCTACGACGTCCCGGCCCCGCAGATCAACAACGGGCAGGTCGTGAACCCGTTCGCGATCGACTCCTTCCCGGAGCAGCTGCACAAGCCGATCACCGACCACAACGACTTCATCAACTTCTTCGACGAGAACCTGATGAACGAGATGGTCAACTGCATCAACAGCGGCCAGGACTGCCAGTAGTTCTGAGCCATGGGGAAGCCGGCGGTGGGATTTCCCACCGCCGGCTTTCGCTTGGTTCCGGACTGTTCGGTCAGCCGTGGTGGCTGCCACTGTTGTTGTGACTGCCACCGGGATTCATGTGGGCGGAACCCTCCTCCATGGTCCCCCCGAGCGTGCTCTGCAGCGCTGTGACCGTCTTCTCCGCGCCGACGGCGACCCATTTGCGGCCGACGAGGTAGTAGCCGCCGTAGTCCTTCGCCCCGTTCAGCCACTCGCGCTGACCGCGGTCGGTGGCGAAGGTCGCGAGGACGAACTTGCCGCCGGTGTTCTTGCAGAGGGCCTGCCGGATCTCGTCGGCGTCGGTCTGCATGTCGGGCGTGCACTTCACCTCGGCGGCCAACTGCTCCAGACTGCCGGACGCCGTCTCCGGTACGGCGCTCTCGTCGCCGCCGGAGCCACACCCCGCGAGCATCAGCACCGCCACCGCCGCGAGCATCGGTCGGGTCACCTTCATCTGTTCCTCCATACAGGGGCCTCCCCGTGGATACGGCTCCCGCGCACGGACCGCTCAAAATACCGCTGCCGGGCTGCACGCGCGCGTGCGAGAGTGACGCCGTGAACCAAGACTGGGACGACCGAGTGACCGCCGCCTGGGCCGGCTTCGACGATTACGCCGAGGAGGAGGCCGCCGACTTCCGGGCCGTGATCGACGCCCTGGTCGCCGAACTCCCGGACGACAGCCCGCTCGGCCCCTTCGAGCAGGCCTGCGCCTGGGACTCCACGGGCCACTCCGACAAGGCCGTACCGCTTTACCGTCAGGCCCTGGAGCGCGGGCTGAGCGGGTACAAGGGCCGCCGGGCGAAGATCCAGATGTCCAGCTCGCTGCGGAACATCGGGCAGGCCGAGGAGGGCGTCAAGCTGTTGACGCCGGAGCTGGACGCGCCCTCCGACGAGTTGGACGACGCGGTACGGGCCACTCTCGCGCTCTGCCTCTCCAGCCTCGGCCGGGACCGCGAGGGGCTCTCCCTGGTACTGGGCGCGCTGGCGCCTCATCTGCCGCGCTATCAGCGGTCGATGGCGAACTACGCTCGGGAGCTGGTCGAACCCGGAGAGTGAGTCACCCGGGTGGAGGTGACCAAACAACGGTTCGCTCGTTTGGCTGGACGTGCAGTCACAGGATGTCGCCCCGCGCCCCACACCCGCCTCCGCCACCGGCCCCGTCGTCGACGTCGAACAGGCCGAGGCCGCCCTCGTCGAGCACTACCCCCGGCTGGTCAGGCTCGCCTACCTGGTCCTGCCCCCGGGCCTCGGCCGCAACCGGCGCGTCCTGACCGCCCACGCCCTCACCCAGCGCGCGCTGCCCCGGGGCCGCACGTCCACGCCTGTGATCCCGCCCCAGTCGACAGGCCGGGAGGGCGATCCCGGGTACGCCTTCCTCCGCCTCCACGTAGTGCGGGCGGCGCTGGAGGCGGGACTGCCGCTGGCCCGCAGGGCGTGGCCCAAGCGGTCCCAACTCCCGCCGCTGCTGCCCCAGGTGTGGGGCCTGCGGCTCTTCCCGCGCTCGGGCGGCGCCGACGAGCTCGCCCTCGACCAGCAGCTCTCGGCGCTGAGCGGCCCGGCACGCGCGGCGTACGTGCTGCGCGGCCTGGAGAAGCTCCCCGACGACGACGTACGCACGATGCTGACGGCGGCCGGGGCCGAGGACGTGGACGCGGCACTGCAGGAGGCCGGCGGGGTCGCCGCGCGGTACGCGCTGCTCAACTCCCCCGAGTTCGATCCCTGTTCGCTCCAGGCCCGGCCCACCGATCTGATGCGGCGGCGTCAGCACATGAAGGCCGCCCTAGTCGCCGGGGCCGCGCTGGCGGTGTGCGGGGCGCTGCTCGGGCTGCCGGGTGAGGGCTGGGGCCCCGACGGCGCGGCGGCTCCGGCGTACGCGCAGAACCCGGCCGCCGAGGCCGCTCTCGACCCGAGCCGGCTGCTGAAGGTCCCCCCGGCCGCCTGGCAGTCCGCGTCCCGGGGCGACTTCTCCGTCTGGCCCGCGCGCGGCGAACTCACCGGCGACCGGGACCTGTTGCGCCGCGCCCTCGCCGTCTGGGCCCGCCCCGGCGAGAAGGTCCGTGTCTCCGCCACCCCCGGCACCCCCTCCGGCGGCCCGGCGGGCCCGCCGCAACTCCTGTACGCGGGCGCCGTCGACAGCGCGCGCGTGGTGATCCTCTACGACGGACTGCGCATCGCCCGCTACGCCGAGCCCAAGGACGGCACGGCCGGTGCCGCCATGGACTTCGCGCGGGTCGACAACGCGACCGGCGCCGAGGCGAACGCCCTGGTGCTGGGGCGGTCCGACGGCAACGTCCGCTATCTGATGGCGCCGTGGGTGAAGAAGGCCGCCGAGCGGGACCTGCTGAAGCCGGGCTCCGGGGCGATGGCGCTCACGCTGACCGACGGGGTGACCTCACCGCTGGCCAGCCCGGCCGCCCAGCAGTCCGGCTGCACGTCCTGGAACGTCCTTCAGGTGACCGACGGCGAGGGTGCGCGCCTGATGTCGGACCTCGGTGAGCTGGTCCCGGCACGGCTGACGGCCGGGCGGCCGGACTCCGTCAAGGACGCATCCGGCACGGAGGAGCTGCGGACCTGGGCGCCGTACGCCTGCTCGCTGTCCGCTCTGCGGGTGCAGGGGGTGCGGACGGTGAACGCCTGGGCGTACGCGCGGCAGCCGCTGCCGGAGTCGAGCGGCTCGGCCGACTGGGTGTGCACGCGCGCCGAGACCTGGCGGGGTGGCGGCACACGCGTGCTGGCCCAGTTCCGTACCTCGGGCGGGAGTTACGGGGCGGTGGCGGCGAAGGCCGAGAACGTCCCGGCGTGCGGCCCACGCGATCCGCATGTGCTGGCCGGGGTCCTGTGGAAGTCGCAGGCCGGGTCCTGGTACCTGCTGGCGGCGGGCAGCGGGGACACGGAGTCCATCCGGACGACGGGCGGGGTGAGCGCCTCGGCCGAGGGCGCTGTGCTGGCGGCGAAGACCCAGCAGGGGGCACAGGCCGAGCTGAAGGGCACGCTGCAGAACGGGCGGGCGATCAGCGGGCTGCGCTAGGGCCTGTCCGGCGGATCATGCCGGACAGGCCCTAGTCCACAAGAGCGTCAAGAAGTCGGTGCACGAGGGTTTCCCTCGGACTTACCCGTCAGTACATTGACGCCATGTCTAACAAGCAGGCCCGGGTGCCCCTGCCCGTCGAGGACGAGCGGACGCCGCTCAAGGCGCGCAAGGTGTCCTTCTCCTGGGAGGACACCCCGTTGCACTGGGTGCCGGGTGATCCGTTCACCACGCACACCATCAATGTGCTGCATCTGCTGCTGCCCGCCGGTGAGCGGTGGTTCGTGCATGTGTACAAGCAGGTTCTGCCGTACATCCGGGACGAGCGGCTGCGCGAGGACGTCATCGGGTTCATCGGCCAGGAGGCGATGCACTCCCAGGCCCATGACGAGGTGCTGCCGCACCTCAAGGAGCTGGGGCTCGATCCGACGCCGTACACCGCGCAGGTGGACTGGCTCTTCGAGAAGCTGCTCGGGGACCGGACGCTGCCACCGGGCCGCGCGCGGCGCTGGTGGCTGATGGAGCGGGTCGCGCTGATCGCGGCCATCGAGCACTACACCGCGTTCCTCGGCAACTGGGTGCTGAACGCCGAGGAGTTGGACCGTCGGGGCGCCGATCCCACCATGCTGGACCTGCTGCGCTGGCACGGCGCCGAGGAGGTCGAGCACCGGTCCGTGGCCTTCGAGCTGTTCCTGCATGTCGACGGGGGCTACCGGCGGCGCGTGCGGACCTGGGCGACGGCGTTCACGGCGCTGGTGTTCCTGTGGCAGCGCGGGGCCCGTTTCTTCATGGAGAACGACCCGACCCTGCTGGACGGCAAGGCGAGCTTCCGCGCCTTCTACGTCCGGGGCCGACGCGGGGTGCTGCCCTCGACCGGGGACATGCTCCGCTCCATCCCGCGCTACCTGAGCCGGGACTACCACCCCTCCCAGGAGGGCTCCACCGAGCAGGCGGTCGCCTATCTGGCCTCCTCCCCTGCCGCCGTCGCCGCGCTCGCCGCCGAGAAGGGGACCAAGTGATGCCGAGGCTCAGGACGGTCGTGGCCGTCGCGGGCGCCGCGCTCCTCGCGAGGCGGGCCATGCGCCGCCGTATCCAGGCCTCGCCGCTGTGGCCGATGCCGGCGCTGGACGAGCCGGTCTCCGGGCGGCCCCGGACGCGGGCGCTGCGCCTGCTGGTGACCGCGCACGAGAAGGTCGCCGACGGGGTCGTACGACTGCGTCTGGAGGGGCACGACCTGCCGCGCTGGGAGCCCGGCGCGCATCTGGACCTGGTGCTGCCCTCGGGTCTTGTCCGGCAGTACTCGCTGTGCGGGGATCCGGAGGACACCTCGTCGTACACCGTCGCCACACGGCTCGTCGAGGACGGGCGGGGCGGTTCGCGCGAGGTGCACGAGCAGGTGCGGGAGGGCATGGAGCTGGAGGTGCGCGGGCCGCGGAACCGCTTCCCGCTCGTGGCGGCTCCCGCGTATGTGTTCGTCGCCGGGGGCATCGGGATCACACCGGTCCTGCCGATGCTGCGCGCCCTGCCCGAGGGCACCGACTGGCGGCTGCTGTACGGCGGGCGGACGCGGGCATCGATGCCGTTCCTGGAGGAGATCGAGAAGCTGGACGCCGGGCAGGGCCGGGTCAGCGTGGTCGCCGAGGACGAGGACGGACTGCCGGATCTGGACACGCTGTTCGCTGAGGTGCCGGAGGGCGCGGCCGTCTACTGCTGCGGTCCCGAGGGGCTCATGGCGGCGGTGGAGGAGTGGGCGCCGCAGGTCCATCTGGAGCGGTTCGCGCCACGTTCCTCGACCGAGGGCAACGGCTCCTTCGAGGTGGAACTGCGGCGCAGCGGTCGGGTGTTGACGGTTCCGGCCGACTCGTCGGTGCTGGCGTCCGTACGGGCCGAGCTGCCGGACACCCTGTACTCCTGCGAGCAGGGTTTCTGCGGGACCTGCCAACAGCGGGTGCTGGAGGGCGAGGTGGACCACCGGGACGAGCTGCTGACGGACGCGGAGCGTGATGACTCGATGCTGATCTGTGTGTCACGGGCACGCGGTGGGCGTCTGGTGCTTGACATGTGAACACCCCTGGCCGGTGCGGCCCGTTCGAGGGCCGAATCCGATCGGTAAGGTGTTCGTATGACTACCGGGGTACGCCGCAGAATGGGCGTCGAGGAGCGACGGCAGCAGCTGATCGGCGTCGCCCTCGAACTCTTCAGCCGACGCTCGCCCGACGAGGTCTCCATCGACGAGATCGCATCGGCCGCGGGCATCTCCCGTCCGCTGGTCTACCACTACTTCCCCGGCAAACTCAGCCTGTACGAGGCCGCGTTGAAGCGCGCCTCGGACGATCTGGCGTCCCGGTTCGTGGAGCCGCACGAGGGTCCGCTGGGCGCGCGGCTGCTGCGGGTGATGAGCCGCTTCTTCGACTTCGTCGACGAGCACGGCCCCGGTTTCTCGGCGCTGATGCGCGGCGGCCCGGCGGTCGGCTCGTCCACCACGAACGCGCTCATCGACTCCGTACGGCAGGCCGCGTATGTCCAGATCCTGTCGCATCTGCGGGTGGAGGACCCGCCCGCGCGTCTTGAGCTGGTCGTCCGCTCCTGGATCTCGCTGGCGGAGTCGACGGCGCTGATCTGGCTGGACGGCCGGCGCATCCCGCGCGCCGAGCTGGAGGTCCAGCTCGTGCACGACTTCGCCGCGCTGGCCGCCGTGAGCGCCGCCTACGACGAGGAGCTGACGGCACTACTGCGCCGCCTGCTCAAGGACGAGCCGGCCGAGGGCCCGTTCAGCGACCTGGTCAGCCGACTGATCGCGCTGGCGTCCTAGAGCTCGACCTTGCGGTAGGACGGGTCGAGGTCGCGTACCTCGGCGGACAGGTGCAGTTTGAGCCCGTCCACCGGCTCGACGTACTTGCGCAGCAACTCCAGCACCGCCTCGGTGAGCCGCGCCTTCGTCTCGTCGCTGCGTCCGGCGAGCAGGGCGAGCGTGACCTGCACGATGGCGTGGCCCTCCGCCTCGGCGCCGACCGCCTCGTCCTCGGTGCGCAGAACCCGCGTCTTGCACGCCTCAAGACGGGCCGCCGCCGTCTCGACGACCACCGGGTGCAGCGCGGTCGCGAACGCCTCCCAGTCGACATGGTCGAGCGCCGGGGAACGTTCGACGGTGATCTGCGGCATGGGCACTCCTGTTTCTACGGCAACACCGCTCACCCTAGCCGCAGCGCCAGCATGGCGATGTCGTCCTCCTGTTCCTGGCCGAAGCGGTCCAGAAGGGTGTCGCACAGGGGGTCCAGGCCCGGTGGGGCGGCGCCGGCGGCCGTGCGGAGCTGGTCCATGGAGACCGCGAGGTCGACTCCGCGGGTCTCGATCAGGCCGTCGGTGACCATCAGGAGGCGGTCGGCGGGGGCCAGGGTCACCTCGGTGGGTTCCGGACGGTCCAGGCCGAGGCCGAGGAGGGGGCCGCGCACCCGCACATAGTCGGCGGCGCCGTCCTCGCGCACGATCAGCGGCGGGATGTGGCCCGCGTCGGCGATCCTGGCCCGCCCGGTGCCGGGGTCGGCGAGGACCAGGCAGACGGTCGCCGTGACGTCGGGGTGGTAGTGCTGGAGCATCCGGTCGAGCCGCTCGGCCAGCACCCGGGGGTCGCCGTCCTCCACGCAGTAGGCGCGCAGGCCGTGCCGGATCTCGACCATCACGGTGGCCGCCTCCAGTGAGTGCCCGACGACATCCCCGACCGCGGTGAGAAACCCGCTCGGGGTGCGCAGGGCCGCGTAGAAGTCGCCGCCGATCTCGGTCTCCCGGGACGCGGGCACGTACCGCACGACGAGGTCGACGCCGGGCAGCCGGGGGAGGCGCTCCGGCTCGGGCAGGAAGCTGCGCTGGAGGGTGAGCGCGATATGCCGCTCCGCCCGGTACATGAACAGCGGTTCGGCGGCGAAGGCGGTGGCCTGGGCGAGCCGGAACAGGGACGCGTCGTCCAGCGGGGTGCGCCGGGCCGGCGTGGCGACGCACACCGGTGTCCGTCCCTCCTGGGTGAACGCCAGCACCAGCCGGGCGTCGTCCTGCCGGCCGGCCCCGAAGAACCCGGCGGGCCACAGCGGAGCGGGTACGACGGTGCTGTGTACTCCGGTCCGTCCCTTGGCGATCCGGGTGATGAGCCCGGCCACCGCCTCGTGCGCGCCCGCGTCCGGCATCGCGAGCCGGCTCCTGGAGGTGCCCGAGTCCATCTCGCCGTCCGGCCCGAGTACGAAGACCACGGCGTCGGTGCCGGTGAGCCGGGCCGCGCCCTCGGCGGCCGCGTCGGCCAGCTCCCGCGGACAGCGGGCCGCCTGCACGGTGACGATCGCCTCGGACAGCAGGGTCAGCCGGTGCGCGAGCACCTCGAAGTCACCGCGTCTGCGCGCCCCGCGCACCGCCGCCCGGACGACGGCCTGGATCTCCTGGGGCTCGGCCGGCACGGTCAGATAGGCGTCGCCGCCCGCGTCCAGGCCCATGCACCGCTCGCGGGTACCGATCGCGGTGGCGGAGAAGTGGACGACGGGCAGGTCCGCCGTGCAGGGCCGGGCCCGCACCCGGCGGCACAGCTCGAAGCCGCTCATGTCCGGCAGCCCGACGTCCACGAGAGCCACATCGGGCAGGGCGCCGTCGTGCAGTCGCGCGTCGAGTTCGACGAGCGCCTCGCCGCCGCTCGCCACCGGCACGACCCGGTGCCCCGCGCGGCGCAGCACGGCGCCCATGGCGTAGCGGTTCGCCGCCACGTCGTCCACGACCATCACCGTGGTCGGGCTCGGCCGCTCGTCGTTACCGTCCATCTCCGGCAGCCCTCAGGGCGGGGAAAAGAGGGTGGAGCGAACCCCGCACGGGATCCGCTCCACCCAAATTAGTGCGATGTCAGGCAGTTCGGGAGAAGACCGCGACAGTGCGCCCCGGAACCGTGAACGTGCCGGAGTCCTTCTCGTACGACGAGGTCCTGACGATAGGATCCGCGCCCGAGGCCTGCACCTCGTGCAACGTGTACCCCTCCCCCGCCAGTTCGGCGATCCGCTGCTCCTGCCGCTCGGGCGTCGCGTTGAACACCACCACGAGGTCGCCGAGCGTCATGGTGATCACGCCGGGCGTCTCCTCCGTGCCGGACAGCGGGAAGGCGAGCTTCGACTGCACCCGCTCGGCCGAGTCGAGCGAGAACACACCCTCCGTCGACCGGATCCTCAGCAGATCCCGGTACGCCGCCGAGGCGCCGTCGATCTGCTCGCAACCGACCTTCACCGTGCTGAGCAGCGGTGTGGCGTACGGCCACTTGGACTGGTTGTCGGCGGCCATCGGCAGCCCACGCCCGAAGCCGTTGCCGTCCGTGCAGTTCCAGTGGATCGCGTTGAACCAGTCGCCGCTGTCGTAGGAGTTGCGGTCAAGGGACTTGGAGCGCAGCAGGTCGGTGCCGGCCTGGGAGAGCGCCGGGCCCTGCGAGAGGGTGGCGGTCGCCATGGCGAGGACCTGCATCCGGGCCCGGTCGTCGGCGCTCACCGTGGCGGGCAGCTTGTAGGCGAGGGCGTCGAACAGGGACTCGTTGTCGTGCGCGTCGGCGTAGGCGAGGGCGTCGCCGGGCGCGTCCGCGTAACCGGCGGGCTGTCCGTTGTAGTCGACCTCGGCGCCGGTGACCTCCTTGCCGTCGGTGTCGGTGAACCGGTACTGCGCGAGGTTGCCGGACAGGCCCACCTTGATCAGGTCCTGGTAGTGCAGCAGACGGGCCTTCTGCTCGGCCGTACTGCCGTTGTTCTTCGAGGAGTTGGGCTCGTTGTACAGGCCGGACGCGAAGCCCTGGATGCCGGGGTCCTCGTCGAAGGGGCCGCCGCCGCGCACCGCGTCACGGGCACGGTCGGAGAAGGTGGCGACGCCGGTGCCGGCCATGTTCTTCTGCGTGGCCTGGGTGAAGCGGGCGTCGTCGGCGACCTCGCCGAAGTTCCAGCCCTCGCCGTACAGGATGATCTTCTTGCCGTCGACGCCGTCCTTCTCCAGGGTCAGCGCGTCGAGGGCCTCGCGGACCGCGAGGATGTTGGCCTTCGGGTGGTGGCCCATGAGGTCGAAGCGGAAGCCGTCGACCTTGTACTCCTTGGCCCAGGTGACGATCGAGTCCACGACGAGCTTGCCCATCATGGCGTTCTCGGTCGCGGTGTTGGCGCAGCAGGTGCTGTTCGCGACCGAGCCGTCGGCGAGGAGCCGCTGGTAGTAGCCGGGCACGATCCGGTCGAGGACGCTGGTCGCCGCCTGGCCGCTCGCGGCCGTGTGGTTGTAGACGACGTCCATGACGACCCGCAGACCGTCCTCGTTCAGCGCCTTGACCATCTCGCGGAACTCGACGTTACGGGCGGTGCCGTCCGGGTCGGTCGAGTAGGAGCCCTCGGGGACCGTGTAGTGGTACGGGTCGTAGCCCCAGTTGTAGGCGTCCTTCGCGGCGGCCTTGGCGACGCACGCCTGCTGCTTGTCGGAGTCGGCCGGGTAGGACGCGAGGTCGCAGTCGACGGTCGCCTGGTCCTCCCGGAGTTCGGGGATGGTGGCGATGTCGAACGCGGGCAGCAGATGGACGTACGACGTGCCCGCCTCGGCCAGCTTCCGCAGGTGCTTGGAGCCGTCGCTGAGCTTGTCCGTGAACGCCAGGTACGTGCCGGGGTTCGAGGCGGTCCTGTCCTCGACCGAGAAGTCCCGCACGTGCAGCTCCTGGATCTGCGCGTCCTTCAGCGGCACGGCCTTGGGCTTGGTGTACGTCGACCAGCCCGTCGGCGCCAGGGACTTGTCTGCGAGGTCGACGAGCAGGCTGCGCGCGGAGTCGGCGGTCAGGGCGAGGGAGTAGGGGTCGGTGACCTTGTTGGTGACGACCTCTCGGACGCTGGGCGCCCACACCTTCACGACGTACCGATAGGGCTTGTTCTTCCAGGACGCCGGGCCGGTGACGGACCAGACGCCGGTGGTGGAGTCGCGCTTCATGGCGACGGTGGAGTCACCGATCTCCAGCTTGACGGACTGCGCGGTCGGCGCCCAGACGGACAGGGTCGGCCGTCCCTTGCTGAACGTCGGCCCGAGGTCCGCCTTCGTCGCGTCGTACAGGTCGTCGAGGACACCCGCGATCTGCACGCCGGTCGCCGTGAGGACCGCGCCGTTCGCCGCGCGCTGGGAGGCGACGACCTGCCCGCGCAGGGCCTCACGGACCCGGTCGCGGTCACGGGGGTCGACGGACCAGGCGGTGGAGGACTTCAGGTGCGGGAATTGCGCCTTCTGGGTGTCGGTGAGGGTGGTCTTGGACAGTCGCAGCCACCGCTGGTCGCCGCCGGTCAGCGCGCCGTCCTTGACGGCGATCGAGCCGGTGCGCGAGTACAGCAGCTGGGTGGAGGCCGCCGCCTCCGAGCCGTTCCAGGCGACCGTGTTCCGGTCGATCCAGACCGCCTTGGAGGTGGTCAGGTCGAGGGCGGCCGCGCTGCCCGCGGGCTGCGGCAGCAGGTACTTCTCCTGGCCGTTCAACAGCCACACCTCGTGGCCGTTCGCCGTGAGGTCCAGCGACTGGTCGGCGGGGAGATCCTTCTCGTCGCCCTTGTGGATGATGTAGCTGAGGCTGCTCGCACCCTCGGTGAGCGGCACCTCGAAGACAGCGCCATAGGCATCAGTCTTCACCGGCTTGAGCGGGTTCGACCACTCGGTGGGGTTCGCGGCGCCCGTCCAGACGTGCAGACCCCAGCCGTCGTAGTTCCCGTCCGCGCGGTGGTAGTGCAGGACGGCCTTGGACTTGTCCTGCGCCGGGTAGTCCGGGCGCTCGGTCTGTACGGCCTCCTTGCCCTGCTCGATCCAGATCTCGCCGGTCTTGGTGACATCGATCGTGCGGTCGGCGGAGACGTCCTTGTTGCCGTCCTTGTCGATGACCAGGAAGCCGACGTTCGAGGCGCCGGGCTTCAGCTTGACGTAGGCGAAGGCGCCGTAGGCGTCCCGGCCGACGAAGGGGTGGCTGTCCGGCCAGTTCGTGGACTCGCCGTCGGCGAGGTCGCCCCAGGCGTACAGGCCCCAGTTGGCGTAGTCGCCGTCCGTGCGCTTGTAGTGGACGACCGCGTAGTCCCGGGAGGAGGCGGTGGGGATCTCCTCGGCGGGCGGGGTGCCGGTGGTGGACGCGGCGGTCGCGCTCGCCGTGCGGCCCGCGGAGTCGATCACGACCGCCTTGTAGCGCAGGGCGGTTCCGGCCGGTACGTCCTCGCCGATGACCTGGGTGACCTTGTACGGGGCGTGGTCGGCGGAGCCGAGCGTGCGCCACTTGCCGTTGCCGGTCTGGGCGGTGAAGACGACCCGGTTGAGCTGACCGCCGTCGACATCGGCGCCGATCTCGACCGTGCCGGTGGCGCCGCCGGCCGGGGCCTTGAGGGCGATCGTCGGCTTGGCGGCGGGGGCGGGGAGCTTGCCGTCGGCCTTGAGGACGATCGCGGAACCGGCCGGGACGGTGACGGTGATCTTCTTGTCGGCGTCGGAGGTCACGGCGGTGTCGGTGCCGTAGATACCCGTGAAGCCCCTGCCCGCGGAACCGGTCGCGAAGGTCGCCGTCTTCGCCTCGCCGGCGTTGTTGAAGGCGACGACGTACTCGGTCTTGTCGGTGGCGAAGCGGGAGAAGGCGTAGACACCGGCGCCGTCGGCCGCGTAGCGCTCGGTCTGGATGCCGTCGGTCAGGGCCGGGTTGGCCTTGCGCAGCTCGGCGAGAGCACTGATCTGCTTGTAGAGCGGTGCACTCGTGTCGTAGGCGTCGTCGGCGTGGGTGCGGTCGGTGCCGATCTGGTCGTCGTCCAGATAGTCGGCGGTCTTCGACGCGAACAGGGTCTGGCGGGCGTCCTTGTCACCGCCGGAGCCGGTGAAGCCCTGCTCGTCGCCGTAGTAGACGACGGGGTTGCCGCGGCTGAGGAACATCAGCTCGTTGGCGAGCTTCGCCTTCTGCAGCAGCTCGGCGTCGGTCGCGTCCTTGTCGTCCTGGTTCAGGAAGTACCCGATACGGCCCATGTCGTGGTTGCCGAGGAAGGTGACCTGCTCGTACGCGTTGGCCTTGCCGGTCGTGTACTTGTAGTCGTCGGCGAAGACCGAGGCGAGCCTCTGCGCGCTGCCGCCCTGGGAGGCGTACTGCCGTGCCGCCTCCTGGAAGGGGAAGTCCAGCGTGGCGTCGAGGCGGCCCTCGGTGACGTACGAGGACGTGATGTTCGTGTCGGCGGAGTAGACCTCGCCGAACATGAAGAAGTCGTCCCGGCCCTGCTTGGCCGCGTAGGCGTCGAGGGCGGTCGCCCACTGGGTCCAGAACTCCATGTTGACGTGCTTCACGGTGTCGATGCGGAAGCCGTCGATGTCGAAGTCCCTGACCCACCGCTGATAGATCTTCTCCATGCCGCCGACCACCTCGGGACGCTCGGTCCACAGGTCGTCGAGGCCGGAGAAGTCACCGTTGGTGGAGCTCTCACCGGCGAAGGTGGAGTCGCCCCGGTTGTGGTACATCGTCGGGTCGTTGAGCCACGACGGCACCTTGTTGTTCTTGGTGGCCTTCGGCGTGCGCGGGAAGGAGTCGGTGTCGACCTCCGGGAAGTCCGCGGAGCCGTCGGCGTAGTCGGCGTCGTCGAAGGGCTCGCCGTCCTTCGTCAGATACGGGAAGGCGCCCTTGGAGAGGTAGCCGTACGACTTCTCCTCGTAGTCCACGACGTCGGCGGTGTGGTTGGTGATGACGTCGAAGTAGACCTTCATGCCCTTGTCGTGTGCCTTGGCGATGAGGGTCTGAAGGTCCTTGTTCGTCCCGAAGTGCGGGTCGACCTGGGTGAAGTCGGTGATCCAGTAACCGTGGTAGCCGGCCGAGGCGTTGGCCCCGGTGCCCTGCACGGGCTGGTTCTTGAAGATCGGCGCCATCCAGATGGAGGTGGTGCCGAGGCCCTTGATGTAGTCGAGCTTCTTGGTCAGACCCTTGAGGTCGCCGCCCTGGTAGAAGCCCTTGTCGGTGGGGTCGTAGCCGGTGGCGAGGCGCGAACCGGTGAGGCCGCCCTCGTCGTTGGACGTGTCCCCGTTGGCGAAACGGTCCGGCAGGACGAAGTAGAACTGCTCGCGCGTGGAGTCGTGCCGGGCGGGCTCGGCGGCGAGCTTGGCGTCGGACGGGGGCGGAGGCGGGGTGTCCGCCCGCGCCGCGAGGGGTTGGACGAGCGCTGCGGCCAACGCGGTCACGGTGACCGCGGCAACCCGTCCGGCATGCGCGGTACGGCGCCTGGGCGGCGCCGGCCATCTAGGTATCACTGACGTGAACTCCTTGCGATACGGCTCTGTTGGGTCCGACCCCGCGCGACCGTATCGCCGCCGTAAGCGTTACAGCAAGAGTCCTGAAATGATCGGTAAGAGCTTTCAGCTCCGGGGGCCGGTCCGCCTCAGCAGCTGGACTTGCCCGCGTAGATGGCCAGCGCGGTGTTGGAGCCGAGCGTGGCCGAGAACTGACCGCTGGAGTTCACGGTCACCGCCGTGTTGTTCTGCACGTTGCAGTACGTCCCCGCGGGCAGGGAGGTCTGGTAGGTGCGGGTCAGACTGCCCGACTCGTGGTTGATGGCCACGTAGCCCTTGCTGCCGCGGCCGAAGGCGATGGCGTCGGCGCCGTTGTCCCACCAGTTGGTCACCGACTCACCACGCGTGGCGTTGCGGAAGGCGACCATGCGCTGGATCTCCGGCCAGGCGTGCTGGCACTTCCAGCCGTCCTGCCAACAGGCGTTGACAGTACCGCCGTTGGGCGGACCCGCGTCCGTGTCGGACCACTCGTAGGCGGAGTTGATGTCCGGGGCGCCGTAGGGGTAGGCGAGCATGAAGACGTTGGCCAGCGTGTAGTTGGCGCCGTCCTTGTAGTTGAGCGTGGAGCCGTTGCGCTCGGTGTCGTGGTTGTCGACGAAGACACCGGAGACCGAGCTGTTCATGTAGCCCCAGCCCTCGCCGTAGTTCTTCAGGTAGGCGAGGTTCTCGTTGTTGAAGACGCGCTTGAGGTCGTAGGCGTAGCGGAACTCCTGCACGTCCCCGTTGCCGGTGTACTCGGTCGGCTGGACGGCCTCTCCGCTGCCGTAGATGGCCTCCTGCTTCCAGTACACCGACGGATTGCTCAGCCGGGACTTGATGTTGGCGAGGTCGGCGGCGTCCATGTGTTTGGCCGCGTCGATACGGAAGCCGTCGACGCCGAGGGAGAGCAGGTCGTTCATGTACCCGGCGATGGCGCCGCGGACGTAGGACTCACCGGTGTCGAGGTCGGCGAGGCCCACCAGTTCGCAGTGCTGGACGTTCCAGCGGTCCTGGTAGTTGGTGATCTGGCTCGTGCAGTCGTCGAAGTCGAACGACGAGTACAGGCCCGGGTAGTTGTACTTCGTGTACGACGAGCCGCCGGTGCCGGTGCCGCTGCCCGCCGACATGTGGTTGATGACGGTGTCGACGACGACCTTCACCCCGGCCGCGTGGCAGGTGTTGACCATGTTCTGGAAGGCCGTACGGTCGCCGAGCCGCCCGGCGATCTTGTAGCTGACCGGCTGGTACGAGGTCCACCACGGCGAGCCCTGGATGTGCTCGGCGGGCGGGGAGACCTGGACGTAGCCGTAGCCCGCGGGGCCGAGGCGGTTGGCGCACTCGGCGGCGACCGAGGAGTACTTCCACTCGAAGAGGACGGCGGTGACGTCCTTGGTGCCGGGCGGGGAGGCCTGGGCGGTGCCGGGTATGAGCACGGCCGCCGCGGCGGCGAGCGCGAGCGCGCCCGAGAGAGTTCTGGCCATGTGGGGAGTCCTTCACCTTTGAAGGGTGTGCGGAAGTGCGGGGGGTACGCTGAAGGTTCTTGCTGAAAAATTACTGAAACCTTGCGGTTGCGCAGATGTTAAGGGTTGGACGTCCGCAGCGACCAGAGGTGCGGGCGAAGTTGCTGCAAGAAATTGTGGGGTGGGGAACGGCCCTAACCGGTCGCCTCAAGGCGTGCCAGGAGTGTGCGGATCTCCGACAGGCGGGGGTGGGACGGGTGGAGACCCGCCTCACAGTCGGCCAGCGCGCGCCGGGCCGCGGCGGCCGCCTCACTGTGGCGCCCCAGGCCGTACAGGGCGGTGGCCGTCACCAGGTCCAGGTGGCCGGCCTGGGACCGCTCCTGCGGCGGAGTGACCTGTCGGGCCTCGCCGAGTGCCTCGTCAGAGCGGCCCTGCCCGTTGAGGATACGCACCAGACAGCAGTGCAGCGGGGCGGCCGAAGCGCCGTCGGCGCGGGGCAGGTTCCCCCGGGCGATCGCCTCCGCCTCATCGTGACGGCCCAGTTCGCACAGCGCCCACGCCAGCATGCCCAGCACGGACAGCTCCAGCTCCCACACGGTCACCAGATGCTTGATGCGGGTCAGTTCGCGCAGCAGGTTCTGCCCTTCCGCCTCGGCCTCGCTGTGCCGCCCCTGTCCGATGAGGACCCACATCCGGGCGCTCCGGACCCACAGGGGAAGGAACCGGCCGGAACCCGTGATCCCGTCCCGGTCGGCGATGAGGGCCTCCATCTCGGGCAGCATCTCCACGCCGCGTCCATGGGCCGTGGCCATCACCGTGGCAATCGCCTGGGCATGCCAGGTGATGGAGAGACGGCTCCCCCGTCGCAGCCGCCGGGCCGCGGCCTGGCATGCTCTGGCCTGGGCCTCGGCCTCCTCGTACCTGCCGTCCTTGGCGAGGTCGAACGCGTGGACCAGGGCGGCGGTCCGCCGTGCGCGGGTGGGAATCGTCCAGGGGCGGTTCACGGACGGCGAGCTTACGTGGCCGTGCCCGGTCGGCGACGGGCAGGGCCCGTCACCGGAGTGCGGTGACGGGCCCTGTGGTGGGGACGCCGGGGACGGTCAGGCCGTGGTGAACCACACCGTGGTGTCCGCAGGAAGCTTGGTCTCGCCGTCGACCTCGGCCACCTCACCGCTCGCCAGGAGCAGGCGGCCGTGGACGGGGGTGGTGATCGACTCGTCCGTCGTGTTGGCGACGCAGACGAACTCGCCCCGGCGGAAGGCCAGGACGCCCTCGGGGGCCTTCAGCCACTCCACCGAGTCGCCGGCGCCCAGGTCGGGCTCCGAGCGGCGGACGGCCAGGGCCGCACGGTACAGCTCCAGGGTCGAGCCCGGGGCGCCCGTCTGGGCCTCCACGCTGAGTTCGGCCCAGGCGGGGGGCTGGGGCAGCCAGCTGCCGCCGCTGCCGAAGCCGTACGACGAGCCCTCGCGGGTCCACGGGATCGGGACCCGGCAGCCGTCGCGGAAGCCGTCCTGGCCCTCGCCCCGGAAGTACGCGGGGTCCTGGCGGACCTCGTCCGGGAGGTCGACGACGTCCGGCAGGCCCAGTTCCTCGCCCTGGTAGACGTACGCCGAGCCGGGGAGGGCCAGCATGAGGAGCGTGGCCGCACGAGCGCGGCGCAGGCCCAGTTCGCGGTCGCCTGCCGTGCGGATCTGGGTGCCGAGGCCGGGCGGGTTGGCGAAGCGGGTCGAGTGGCGGGTCACGTCGTGGTTGGACAGGACCCAGGTCGCCGGGGCGCCCACCGGACGCATCGCCTCCAGGGTGCGGTCGATGACCGTACGCAGCTCCTTCGCGTCCCAGTCGGTGCCCAGGTACTGGAAGTTGAAGGCCTGGTGCAGCTCGTCGGGGCGGACGTAGTTCGCGGTGCGCTCGACGGTCGGGGTCCAGGCCTCGGCGACGAAGATGCGCTCGCCCGCGTACTCGTCGAGGATCGTGCGCCACTGCCGGTAGATGGCGTGCACGCCGTCCTGGTCGAAGAACGGCATGACATCGTTGCCCAGCAGCTTGAGCTGATCGTGGGCCCCGAGGTCGGGCAGTCCGTCGGCCTTGACCAGGCCATGGGCGACGTCGATGCGGAAGCCGTCGACGCCCATGTCCAGCCAGAAGCGCAGGATCGAGCGGAACTCGTCGCCGACGGCCGGGTGTTCCCAGTTGAAGTCGGGCTGCTCGGGGGCGAACAGGTGGAGGTACCACTCTCCGTCCTCGACCCGCGTCCACGCCGGGCCGCCGAAGATCGACTCCCAGTCGTTGGGCGGCAGTTCGCCGTTCTCGCCCTTGCCGGGGCGGAAGTAGTAGCGGTCCCGGAGCGAGGAGCCGGGGCCCTCGCGCAGCGCGCGCTTGAACCACTCGTGCTGGTCGGAGGAGTGGTTGGGCACGAGGTCGACGATGATGCGCAGGCCCAGCTCGTGCGCGTCGCGGATCAGGGCGTCGGCGTCGAGCAGGTTGCCGAACATGGGGTCGACGGCCCGGTAGTCGGCGACGTCATAGCCGGCGTCGGCCTGCGGGGAGGCGTAGAAGGGGCTCAGCCACACGGCGTCCACGCCGAGGTCGCGCAGATAGGGGAGTCGGGAGCGTACGCCTTCCAGGTCGCCCATGCCGTCGCCGTTGCTGTCGGCGAAGCTGCGCGGATAGACCTGGTAGATCACCGCGTCCCGCCACCAGTCGCGGCGGTGGGCGACGGTGGCTACGGCGGAGGTCGGTGCCGGGTCGGCGGAGTGCTGCTGGCTCATGGCGTCCTTGGGAGATCTAACGGAGTCATCGGGTCGGGGGTGCGTACGGCGGCGGGTTGTCGTGCCGAGACGGCCGCGGTGGCAGCGGGGTCGGATGGCCACCGCGGCCGTCTCGTGTCCGGGGAGGGCAACGCCGTATAGGGGCGGGGATCTGTGTCGAGTTCCACCCCAGCGGCTCTTACCCCTTTGTGCCGCCCGCGGTGAGGCCGGTCACCAGGTTCTTCTGGACGAGGTAGAAGAACGCGGAGACGGGTATCGCGATCAGCACCGCGGTGGCGGCCATGAGCTGGCGCTGGGCGTCGTGCTCGCTGACGAAGGTCTGCAGGGCGACGGCGAAGGTGTACTTCGTGTCCGACAGCATGAACGTCGAGGCGAAGGCGACCTCGCCGAAGGCCGTGATGAAGCTGTAGAAGCCGGCGACCGCCAGACCCGGCTTGGCGAGCGGCAGGATCAGCCGGAGGAACGTGCCGAAGGGGCTCAGTCCGTCGACGCGTCCGGCCTCGTCGATCTCGAACGGGATGGTGTCGAAGTAGCCCTTGAGCAGCCAGGCGCAGTACGGCACCGCGGTCGAGCAGTAGACCAGGATCAGACCGAGGTAGCTGTCGATGAGCTGGAGCTCGGACATGATCTGGTACATCGGCACGATGAGGACGGCGATGGGGAACATCTGGGTGACCAGAAGCACCCACATGAACTTCTTGTAGCCCGGGAAGCGCATCCGCGAGACCGCGTAGCCGGTGGTGGCGGCGATCATTACGCCGATGACGGTGGTGCCGAGCGAGACGATCAGGGTGCTCGTCAGCCAGTCGAAGAAGTTGGTCTCCTGCAGGACGAACGAGTAGTTGTCCAGTGTCATCTTCCCCCAGATGTCCCCGGGGTGCAGATAGTCGTCCTTGTCCGGGCCGAGGGAGAGGAAGACCAGCCAGGCGATCGGGAAGAGGGCGATGAGGCTCGCGGCGATCAGGATGCCGTGCGAGGCGGCCGAGGCCGCGAGGCTGCGCTCTCCTCGGCGGCGCACCATGCCCGGAGTGGGGGCCACGCGGATCTCCTTCTTGGCCTCGGCGGAGGTCTCAACGGTAGTGCTCATGGGAACTCCTGCCTCAGATCGCGAGCTGCTGGTCATTGCGGTTCAGCCAGCGGCGGTAGAAGGAGGTGAAGACGATCAGGATGGCGAGCAGCAGCATGCCGTAGGCGGCCGACTGCGCGAAGTCGCGCGGTTGCTGTCCGAAGCCGAGGTAGTAGGCCCACGTGACGAGGATCTGGGCGTCCGGGGCGGTGTCGCCGAACAGCAGGAAGATGATGGCGAACTGGTTGAAGGTCCAGATGATGCCGAGGAGTACGACGGTGGAGCTGACCGAGCGCAGGCCCGGCAGGGTGACGTAGCGGAACTGCTGCCACTTGCTCGCGCCGTCCATCTCGGCGGCCTCGTAGAGGGTGGAGTCGATGGACTGCAGTCCGCCGAGCAGCGAGAGCATCATGAACGGCACACCGCACCAGGTGTTGACCATGATCGCGGCGAACCGCTGCCAGAAGGTGTCCTCAAGCCACAGCGGGGTGGGCAGGTGGAGCGTCTCCAGGAAGGAGTTGATGACGCCGCCGTCGGCGAGCATGAAGCGCCAGCCGAAGACGGTGACGAAGGTCGGCACGGCCCAGGGCAGGATCAGGATCAGCCGGTACAGGGTGCGGCCGCGCAGCTGCTGGTTGAGCAGCAGGGCGAGGCCGAGGCCGAGGGTGTAGTGCAGGCCGACGCAGGCGCCCGTCCACACGATGGTCCAGATGAAGTGGGACCAGAAGCGTTCGTAGGAGGTCTCGCCCCACAGGATGTCGGCGTAGTTGTCGAAGCCGATGAACTTGTAGGTGGCCTCGATCTCGTTGACGCCGATGGTGCGGGCCGTGTTGAGGCTGTTGGCGTCCGTGAGCGTCAGATAGAAGCCGTAGGCCAGGGGGTAGAGCACGAGGACGCCGAGCACGACGACCACAGGCGTGATCATCGCGTAGGCGTACCAGTGCTTCTGGTAGGAGTGCTTCAGGCGCTGGCCCAGCCCGGGCCGCGGCGCGCGGTCACCGCGGCGCTTGCCGGTGGCGCGGTCGATGGCGACTGTCATGGTTCTCTCGACACCTTCTGGAAGATCAGGGGGCGGGCCTTACGCACAGGCCTGTGGCCGCCGGGTCCCGTCCCCCCTATCAGGCGGGACCCGGCGGCCACGGGCGATCACTTGCTGAAGTCCGGCACCAGCTTGGCGATGGCGGTCTCAGCGCTGCTCAGGCCCTCGTCCAGGGACTTCTTGCCGCCGGCGATGGCGAGCAGCTCGGTGTCCAGCGGGCCCCACAGGGAGCTGTACTCGGGCAGGGCCGGGCGCGGCTGGGCGGCGGCGAGCACGGTCTGGTAGCCGGCGATGCCCGGGTCGGCCTTGACCTCGTCGGTGTAGGCGTCGTCGCGCGTGGGGAGCGTGGAGTTCTTCAGCGCGATGGTCTCCTGGGCGTGCGCGGAGGTCATGAAGTTGACGAACTTCAGCGAGGCCTCCTGGTGCGCGGCGTCGGAGCCGGCGTACACGGAGAGGTTGTGGCCGCCGGTCGGGGCGCCCGCCTCGCCGGTGGAGCCGGCCGGGACGGTGGCGATGCCGAGGTTCGCCTTGTCCTTGAACGCCGAGCCCTTGTAGAAGTTCGTGATCTCCCAGGGGCCCTGGACGATCGAGGCGACCTTGCCGCTGACGAACGCCTCCTGGATGTGGGCGTAGGCGTCGGCGGTGGTGTCGGCCTTGTGCAGGCCCTTGCCGTCGAAGAGGTCCTGCCAGGTGCCGTAGGCCTTCTTGGCCTCGGCGGAGGTCACGGTGATCTTCTTGGCGTCGGCGTCGACGGTGTCGGTGCCCTCGCCGTAGAGGAAGGACTGGGCGTAGTAGGCCTGGGTGGAGCCCCAGTAACCGTCGACGCCGGTCTTGTCCTTGATCGTGGCGGCGGCCTTCTTCAGGTCGTCCCAGGTCTTGGGGGCCTCGACGCCGGCCTTCTCGAAGAGCTCCTTGTTGTAGACAAGGGCGAGGGTGTCCGTGGTGAACGGCACGCCGTAGGTCTTGCCCTCGTACTTGGCCTGCTCGATCAGGTTGGACTTGAACTTGCTCTCGTCGGCCAGGGCCTCGGTGCCGTCCAGCGGCAGGAAGAAGCCCTTCTTGGCGAAGGCGGGGGTCCAGCCGACCTCGGACCGGAGCACGTCCGGGGCGCCCTTGGAGCCGGCGGCGGTGTCGAACTTGTTCTGCGCCTGGTCGAAGGGGACGTTGACGTACTTGACCTTGATGTTCTTGTTGGCGGCCTCGAACTCCTTGACCAAGGCCTTGTACGTCGGCGCCTCATTGGTGGCGTTGGAGGTGTCCCACCAGGTGATGGTGACCGGACCGTCGGCCTTGTCGCCGCTGTCGCTGTCTCCGCCGCAGGCCGTCGCCGCGAGGGCGAGGGACGCCACCAGCGCGGTGGCCGCTATGCCACGCCGCATGAGTTCTCCTTGAGGTGAAAGCCCGTGTGGTGCAGGGGCGGCCCCGTCTGCCGGTCCCTGCTGTCTTGCCGACTGCGCCGTTGCGGCCGCCGGGCGTCGTGAACGTAACAGCGATGCAAGCGCCGCGAAAGACCTTGCAGAAAAAAAGTGCAAGGCATCACCGAAGTTACCCGGGCGTGACCTGTCGGCTACTGCTGTGAGACCGTTGTTCTGCGGGGTTGAGCGGGCACGGACGGTGTTGTGCAAGACTCTGCAAGCTCTTGCCATCCGTTTCACGAGGGGACGCCATGTCGCAGCAACCCGCAGCGCGCAGGTCAAACGCCCGCACCCGGCGTCCGATTGGTGTGCAAGGCGACATACGGCCGGTACAGTCCAGTGCCGTGACCACACGGCTTGCGGACATCGCTGCGCAGGCGGGGGTGAGCGAAGCGACCGTCAGCCGCGTCCTCAACGGGAAGCCGGGCGTCGCCGCCACCACCCGCCAGTCGGTGCTGGCTGCGCTCGACGTCCTGGGCTACGAGCGCCCGGTGCGTCTGCGGCAGCGCAGCGAGGGCCTCGTCGGCCTGATCACCCCGGAGCTGGAGAACCCGATATTCCCGGCCCTCGCCCAGGTCATCGGCCAGGCGCTGACCAGGCAGGGCTACACACCGGTGCTCGCCACCCAGACGCCCGGCGGCTCCACCGAGGACGAGCTGACCGAGATGCTGGTCGACCGCGGGGTCGCGGGCATCATCTACGTCTCCGGACTGCACGCGGACACCACGGCGGACATGCAGCGCTACGAACGACTGCGCGCCCAGGGTGTTCCTTTCGTCCTCGTCGACGGCTTCTCCCCCAAGGTGCAGGCGCCGTTCATCTCCCCCGACGACCGGGCGGCGATGGCGCTGGCGGTCACGCATCTGGTCTCGCTCGGTCACACCCGGATCGGTCTGGCGCTCGGCCCGAAACGGTTCGTCCCGGTCCAGCGAAAGATCGAGGGCTTCGTCCGCACGATGCAGGACCAGCTGGGGCTTGCCACGGAGGTCATAGAGACCGAGCTGGTGCAGCACTCGCTGTACACCCTGGAGGGCGGCCAGGCGGCCACCACGGCGCTGATCGACCGCGGCTGCACGGCGGTGGTGTGCGCCAGCGACATGATGGCGCTGGGCGCGATACGGGCGGCGAGGCAGCGGGGCCTTGACGTCCCGAAGGACATCTCGGTCGTGGGCTTCGACGACTCCCCGTTGATCGCCTTCACCGACCCGCCGCTGACGACGGTCCGCAAGCCGGTGCCGGCGATGGGGCAGGCCGCGGTGCGGACGTTGCTGGAGGAGATCGGCGGGACTCCGGCGCCGCACAGTGAGTTCGTGTTCATGCCGGAACTGGTGGTGCGTGGTTCGACCGCTTCTGCCCCTGGGGACCGGAATCGTCCCTAGGGCGGAGACTGAACGGCCCTGTACCGTGCACTCGTAGGACAGCGCGGGCATCCGCCTGTCGTAGAACCTGCGACCGGAACCAGACCGGGGGATGATCGGTGGGGGAAGGCATTTCTGGCAGACTCTGTGCCCATGGGTGACACGACCGTGACCGAGCTGGAAGACCGCACACAGGCGGCCGTTCCGAACCCCGTCACGGCAGCGGAGAGGCCGGGCCTGCTGCACCGGATGCGCGCTCCGCGCCGGCCCCGGCTGTGGTTCGAGATCCTGCTGATCGCGGTGAGTTACTGGACGTACTCACTGATCCGCAACGCCGTTCCGGAGCAGCGGTCCGAGGCACTGCGCAACGCCGACTGGATCTGGAAGGCGGAGCAGACGCTCGGTTTCGCCGTCGAGCAGTCGGTCAACCACACCGTGAACTCGGTGACTTGGCTGATCGTGGGCATGAACTACTACTACGCGACGCTGCACTTCGTGGTGACGCTCGGTGTTCTGGTGTGGCTCTACCGTAGTCACCCCGGCCGCTACGCGGCGACCCGCATGGTCCTGTTCGCGACCACGGGTGTGGCCCTGCTCGGTTACTACCTGTATCCGCTCGCCCCGCCCCGGTTGATGACCGGCGGCAACTTCATCGACACGGTCCTGGTCCATCAGACCTGGGGTTCGATGGCCTCGGGCGACCTGAAGAACATGTCGAACCAGTACGCCGCGATGCCGTCGATGCACATCGGCTGGTCCCTGTGGTGCGGCCTGACCATCTTCGCCCTGGCCTCGGTGCCGTGGGTGAAGGTCCTGGGCCTCCTCTACCCGGCGGCCACCCTGGTGGTCATCGTCGCCACCGCCAACCACTTCTGGCTGGACGCGGTCGGCGGCCTGCTGTGCCTGGCGTTCGGTTACGCGGTGGCACGGGCCTGGTACGGGGCGTTGCCGTACTCGCTGCCGAAGCTGGTGCCGGCCAGGAACACCCAGCGCGGCCTGCTGCCCACCAGGCGCTGAGCAAGGGGCGCGGGGCTGTGTCGATATGCGCCTCCGCCGCGATGGGGGTCCCCCCGCTCGAGCGAAGCCGAGAGTGGGGGAGCGACCAGCCACGACGTCGCCGCAGACGACCGACGGCATGTCGCGGCACTTCCGGCGGAGCGCTCAGCCCCCGTAGAACAGCTCCTCCACCACGCCCCGCGCCCGTCTTGCCGTGCGGCGGTAGTCGTCGAGCATGTCGCCGACGCGGCCGGGGCCGTAGCCGAGGTAGCGGCCGACCGCGGCGAGTTCGCGGGGGTCCGAGGGGAAGGTGTCGCCGGCGCGGCCGCGGACCAGCATCACGGCGTTGCGGACTCGGGTGGCGAGGACCCAGGCCTCGTCGAGTGTGGCCGCGTCCTGCGCCGGGATCAGGCCGGCTGCGGCCGCCGCGGACAGGGCGGCCCGGGTCTGTGTGGTGCGCAGGCCCGGCTGGGTGGCGCCGTGGCGCAGCTGGAGGAGCTGGACCGTCCATTCGACGTCGGAAAGGCCGCCGGGGCCGAGCTTGGTGTGGAGTTTGGGGTCGGCGCCGCGCGGGAGGCGTTCGGATTCCATACGGGCCTTCAGGCGGCGGATCTCACGGACCGCGTCGTCGGCGAGGCCCGCCGACGGGTAGCGCAGGGGGTCGCTCAGCTCGATGAAGCGGCGGCCCAGGTCCTCGTCCCCGGCGACCGGTTCGGCCCGCAGCAGCGCCTGCGACTCCCAGACCAGGGACCAGCGGCGGTAGTAGGCCCCGTAGGAGTTCAGCGTGCGCACCAGGGGGCCCGTCTTGCCCTCGGGGCGCAGGTCGGCGTCGATCAGCAGGGGCGGGTCGGCGCTCGGGATCTGGAGCAGTCGGCGCATCTCGGAGACGACGCGGTTCGCGGCCTGGGCGGCCTCGTGCTCGTCGACGCCGTCGCGGGGTTCGTGGACGAACAGGACGTCCGCGTCGGAGCCGTAGCCGAGTTCGTGGCCGCCGAAGCGGCCCATGCCGATGATCGCGAACCGGGTGGGCAGGGTGTCGCCCCAGCCCTCGCGGACCACCGCGCGCAGGGTGCCGGCCAGCGTCGCCGCGGTCAGGTCGGAGACGGCGCCGCCGACCCGGTCCACGAGGGCGCCCTGGTCGGCCTCGGCGGGCTGGGCCTCGGTGCCGTAGGAGCCGACGATGTCGGCGGCGGCCGTACGGAACAGCTCGCGGCGGCGCACGCCACGGGCGGCGGTGACGGCCTGGGCGGCGCCGTCGGCGCGGCCGACCGCGGCGAGGATCTCCTGTTCCAGGTGGGCGCGGGAGCGGGGTTCGAGGCCGCCGCCGTCACCGTCGCCGAGCAGGGCCACCGCCTCGGGGGCGCGCATCAGCAGATCGGGGGCGAGGCGTCCGGCGGACAGCACGCGTGCGAGGTTCTCCGCGGCCGCGCCCTCGTCCCTGAGCAGCCGTAGATACCAAGGGGTCTTGCCGAGGGCGTCGGAGACCTTGCGGAAGTTGAGCAGGCCCGCGTCGGGGTCGGCGGAGTCGGCGAACCAGCCGAGCAGGACGGGCAGCAGGGTGCGTTGGATGGCGGCCTTGCGGGTGACGCCGGACGCCAGCGCCTCCAGGTGGCGCAGGGCGGCGGCCGGGTCGCCGTAGCCGAGGGCGACGAGCCGTTCGCGGGCCGCCTCGCTGCTCAACCGGGCCTCGCCGGGGGCGAGTTGGGCGACCGCGTCGAGCAGTGGCCGGTAGAAGAGCTTCTCGTGCAGCCGTCGTACGACGGAGGCGTGCCGCCGCCATTCGCGGTTGAGGTCGGCCACCGGGTCGCTGCGCAGGCCCAGCGAGCGGCCGATGCGGCGCAGATCGGCCTCGTCCTCGGGGACGAGGTGGGTGCGGCGCAGCCGGTACAGCTGGATGCGGTGCTCCATGGAGCGCAGGAAGCGGTAGGCGGCGTCCAGTTGGGCGGCGTCCGCGCGGCCGACGTAGCCGCCGGCGGCGAGGGCCTTCAGGGCGTCCAGGGTGGTGCCGCTGCGCAGGGAGACATCGGCCCGCCCGTGCACCAACTGAAGGAGCTGGACGGCGAATTCGACGTCCCTGAGTCCGCCGGGGCCGAGCTTGAGCTGACGGTCGAGTTCGGTGGGGGGGATGTTCTCCACTACCCGGCGCCGCATCTTCTGCACGTCGGTGACGAAGTTCTCGCGCTCGGCGGCCTTCCAGACGAGGGGTTCGAGGGCGGCGACGTACTCCTCGCCGAGCTCGATGTCACCGGCGACCGGGCGGGCCTTGAGAAGTGCCTGGAACTCCCAGGTCTTCGCCCAGCGCTGGTAGTAGGCGAGGTGGCTGGAGAGCGTACGCACCAGCGGACCGTTTCTGCCCTCGGGCCGCAGATTGGCGTCGACGGGCCAGATCGAGCCCTCGACGGTGGTCTCGGAGCAGATCCGCATCATGTGCGAGGCGAGCTTGGTGGCCGCTCTGAGGGCCTTGCCTTCGTCGGCGCCCTCGGCGGCCTCGCCGACGAAGATGACGTCGACGTCGGAGACGTAATTGAGTTCATGGCCACCGCACTTGCCCATCGCGATCACCGCGAGCCGGCACGCGGCGGCGTCCTCGGGCGCGGCGGCGCGGGCGATGGCGAGCGCGGCGCGCAGGGTCGCGGTGGCGAGGTCGGCGAGCTCGGCGGCGGACTCGGCGACATCGGTGGTGCCGCACACGTCACGGGCGGCGATGGACAGCAGACAGCGCCGGTAGGCGACGCGCAGCCGGACGGGGTCGGTGGCCTTGGCGAGGCCCCGCTCGAACTCGGCGACGCCGGGGTGCAGGTCCCGGGGTTCGTAGGTGACGAGGGCCCGCCAGTCGTCGGAGTGCCGGGCGAGGTGCTCGGCGAGCGCGGTGGAGGCGCCGAGGACGCCGAGGAGGCGGTCGCGCAGCGGCTTGGCGGCTATCACCGTGTCCAGCAGCTCCCGTCCGGACTGCGCCTCCAGCAGCCGTACGAGACCGTGCAGCGCGAGATCCGGGTCGGCGGTGGCGCCGAGGGCCTCCAGCAGCACCGGGTCGTTGCGTACGGGGGCCAGTTCCGGGGCCTCCAGCAGCCGCTCGGCGGCGCTCGGATCAGTGAAGCCGTGCCGCAGCAGCCGTGTGAAGGTACTGCTTCTGCGCCCCGGCGCCGTCATCCCCGGCCCTCCCGTCCGATCAAGGTCGTACGCGGTCGAGCCTAACCGCAGAGCTGGTGAGAAGCGCCGATGAGTTCCGGGGCGGCACGGGGTCTGCCCTGTATGACCGACAACGAACCGCAGACCCGGCTCGACGCCCGTTACAGCGACGAGAAGGCCACGGCGAAGCCCTGGTCCGAGGCCCTGGCGCTGCTGACGCGGGCCGAGCTGTTCTGGATCTCGACGGTCCGCCCGGACGGGCGGCCGCATGTGACCCCGCTGCCGGCGGTCTGGTCGGAGGGCGCCCTGTACTTCTGCACGGGCCCGGAGGAGCGCAAGGCCCGCAACCTGGCCGCGAATACGCGCGTCGTGCTCACCACGGGCACGAACACCTGGGACAAGGGATACGACCTCGTCGTCGAGGGCGAGGCGGTGCGGGTGACGGACGACGGCAGGCTGCGCGAGCTGGCGGCGGCCTGGGAGGCGAAGTACGGCAGCTTCTGGCACTTCGACGTCCAGGACGGCTGCTTCCATCACGGAGCCGGGCACGCTTTCGTGTTCTCGGTGGCGCCGCGCACGGTTTTCGGCTTCGGTAAGGGTGAGCCGTTCAGCCAGACCCGCTGGCGATTCTCCAGGGAGGACTAGCGATGGACTTCACCCTTGAAGTGATCCCGCTGCCCGTGAGCGACATCGACCGAGCCAGGGACTTCTACCGGGACAAGGTCGGCTTCCACGTCGACATCGACCAGGAGGTCATGCCCGGCATGCGAATCGTCCAGCTGACGCCGCCCGGCTCCGGCTGTTCGATCGCGCTGGGCGACAGCATCTGGGACCTCACCAAGGGCGAGACGAAGCCGGAACCCGGCTCCTACCAGGGCCTCCAGCTGTGCGTTGCCGACATCAAGGCGGCGCACGCGGAGCTGGTGGAGCGAGGCCTGGAGGTGTCGGAGCCGGTCCAGTACGCGCCGGACGACGGCGCCACGTTCATGTACTTCACGGACCCCGACGGCAACGGCTGGGCAATCCAGGAGTACCGAGTCAGGGCCGGCAAGCCCCTGCACAAGCACCTGTCGGAGCAGGCCGGCTGACCCTCAGGTACGCCCGCTCTGGGTGAACGGGCACCCCTGGAGCCGCCGGTGCCACCACCGCAGCCCGGGCTCGGCGAGCGGATCGGGAAGGGTACGGGCTCGATACTCCGCATCCAGCCCCTTGATGACCCGCGCAAGCTCGGCACGGTCCCGCGGAGGCAGATTCCGCAGGACGGTGCCGAGCACGCCGCGAGCATGCCGTACGTCCCTGAGGGAGCAGCCTCGGCAACCGCAGTCGTCGCCGTACGGATAGCGGGTTCTACGCCCTGCCGGACTCAGGAAGTCCTGGTACCGCCGCAGGGCGCGGTCGGTGACGCCGGGGAAGACGAAGTAGTCGGTGGCGAGCGCCTCGCACCGGTGAACGGCGAGGCTGGTACGGGCGGAGAGCCCGTGAATGCGGTCCGGGGGGCTCGTTCCACCCGCGCTGTTGACGCCACTGCGCAGCACGCAGCGAGCCAGGCCGCTTACGCGGCATCGGCCTTTCGTGACGGCGAGTTCATGGAGGAAGAGTAACCCCGCCTCCTGGCGAAGCGGTGCGAGGCCCCTGTGCTCTGTAAGTCAGTTGCACCTCCAGCCCCTCTGTGGTGAACTGGAGATTAAACACAGCCACCATCTCGTAAGTGGCTTTTCGTGGCGAATCCCTCGGTTGCACTCTTCTGCTTTCACCTTTCCTGTCGACTTTCCCCGGAACAACAGGATTGTGATTCGAATGAGTGACGACGTAGCTGGGCACAAGAAGACCGGCTCCTGGCGCCAGCGCGCAGGTGCTCACATTGCAGCCGTGCAAGCCGAGCTCAACCGCATTGAAAAAATGGCGGTCCTGTCGGCGCACGACAAGAAGCTCGCGGAAAAGGCACACCAGCTTTTACACGGGGCGCGGCAAGCGACGGACAGTTGGCCATTCTGGGCCGGCGCATCCGCGCGAGATCGGACCTTGGCCACCATTCACGAAGCCGAGTTGATCGTCCTCAAACTAACACCTGCCCAAGAGCTCGGGTGGGAAGGATCCTCTGTTCTGGCCAAGGGTATCCAACACTTGGGGCAGGAGGATCCGCGCCTCAAGCTGCTTGAAGAACATCTGCGCGAAAATGACAATATGCTGGACGTCCAGGGTAGGCATCTGGCCGCCGGAGTCCTTCATGCCGCCAATCACACAGAGGAAATCGAGATAGCCAGGGTGCGGAATTTCCGCAACATCTTGATTCTCACCTTCCTTGCGCTTTCCGCATTCACAGTACTCCTAATTCTGTCGGGCTATCAGAATCCTGCCGCGCTCGCGGACAAGCTTTGCTTCGAACCACCGGCCCCTACTCGCGAGAACCTCAATCGCAAGGATTATGTCTGCCCCGTCGATGGCCCGCGGCCGGCCGACGGTGACAACGTATTGCTGGTGGCGTCCCTGGGTGCCGCAGCCGCAGCACTCGCAGGTGCCACGTCCATTCGACATATCCACGGATCCGCTGTCCCGTACATGGTCCCCATGAGCCTGCTCATTCTGCGCATCCCCATCGGCGCCTTGTCCGCCATTCTGGGATTGGTCCTCATCCATGGCGAATTCATCCCCGGACTTTCGGCGCTGGACAGCGGGGCCCAGATCGCGGCATGGGCCGTGGCATTTGGGATCGGCCAGGAAGGCTTGACACGGCTGCTCGACAAAAAGGGCAACCTTCTCCTGGAGAACGTGCGCGGTTCAGCGCGGGCCGTCGATTCGCCGCCGCCCAGAACCGACAGGTTGATCAAGCCCGTGATACAGCCCAGCGGACCCAATGGAGCCAAGCCCGGTGGTGACGGAGCGGCAGCTGAGGAGGAGCAGCCCGAGAGGGCGCCCGATGGGGGCGAAGAGGCAGCTGAGCGGACGAGGCCCGAGGAGGCCCCCAAGCGAGGGGGCGACGGGGCGGCGAGCGCCGACGTGTAGCTCCTGCACCGGCGCGGAGGGGCCCGGACGCACACTGCGTCCGGGCCCCTCCGAGAATGCGTCTGACCTGTACTTACAGCACCGGCAGGTTCTTGCGGAGCTCGAACGCCGTGACCTCGCTGCGGTACTCCTCCCACTCCGAGCGCTTGTTGCGCAGGAAGAAGTCGAAGACGTGTTCGCCCAGGGTCTCGGCGACCAGGTCGCTGCTCTCCATGAGGGTCAGGGCCTCGCCGAGGTTCTGTGGGAGGGGCTCGATGCCCATCGCGCGGCGCTCGGCGTTGGAGAGGGCCCAGACGTCGTCCTCGGCGCCCGGGGGCAGCTCGTAGCCCTCCTCGATGCCCTTGAGGCCGGCAGCCAGCAGCACGGCGTAGGCCAGGTACGGGTTGGCGCCGGAGTCCAGGGAGCGGACCTCCACGCGCGCGGAGCCGGTCTTGCCGGGCTTGTACATCGGCACGCGGACCAGGGCCGAGCGGTTGTTGTGGCCCCAGCAGATGTACGACGGCGCCTCGCCGCCCGCGCCTGCCGTGCGCTCGGAGCCGCCCCAGATGCGCTTGTAGGAGTTCACCCACTGGTTGGTGACCGCCGAAATCTCCGCGGCGTGCTTCAGCAGGCCCGCGATGAAGGAGCGGCCGACCTTGGAGAGCTGGTACTCGGAGCCCGACTCGTAGAACGCGTTCCGGTCGCCCTCGAAGAGCGAGAGGTGGGTGTGCATACCGCTTCCCGGGTGCTCCGAGAACGGCTTCGGCATGAACGTCGCCTGTACGCCCTGCTCCAGCGCCACCTGCTTCATGACCAGGCGGAACGTCATGATGTTGTCGGCCGTGGACAGCGCGTCGGCGTAGCGCAGGTCGATCTCCTGCTGGCCCGGCGCGCCCTCGTGGTGGGAGAACTCCACCGAGATGCCCATCGACTCCAGCATGGTGATCGCCTGGCGGCGGAAGTCCATGCCGACGTTGGTCGGGGTGTGGTCGAAGTAGCCGGAGTTGTCGGCCGGGGTGGGGCGGGAGCCGTCGAGGGGGCGGTCCTTCAGCAGGAAGAACTCGATCTCGGGGTGGGTGTAGAAGGTGAAGCCCAGGTCGGAGGTGCGGGCCAGGGCGCGCTTGAGGACGTAGCGCGGGTCCGCGAAGGACGGGGAGCCGTCCGGCATCAGGATGTCGCAGAACATCCGGGCCGTGCCGGGGGTCTCCGCGCGCCAGGGCAGGACCTGGAAGGTGGAGGGGTCCGGCTTGGCGATCATGTCGGACTCGTAGACCCGGGCGAAGCCCTCGATGGCCGAGCCGTCGAAGCCGATGCCCTCGTCGAAGGCCTGTTCAAGCTCGGCCGGGGCCACGGCGACGGACTTGAGGAAGCCCAGCACGTCCGTGAACCACAGGCGTACGAACCGGATGTCGCGCTCCTCCAACGTACGGAGCACGAACTCCTGCTGCTTGTCCATCTTCCGCTTCCCCATCCTTGCTGGTCAGGCCGTCTGTCCCGCGCAGGGCGGAAAAGTCGGTCGGGCACCTGAGCATCACACCACACGACCGTTTCGCGCGCGTTGCCGACCTTGATCGGCAAGCCGACCTCGGTCTGAACGCCCGGCGTGCCGCGGGTGTACAGCTCTGCCGCCCATCTTGCCTGCTCGGACCGACATCCGTAATGCCCGGCCGCCACCGACTGTGACGGGCCGGGTCCGGTCCCGTCGACGATCATTCGCGGAGCACCTGTCGAGTGCCTGTCGATTCCGTTGCGATCCGGCCCTTTCCTGTGCCCTCCCTTCGAGAGGCCACTCCTCCCCCATTACGATCAGCGGACCCGACCGTCCCTTTCCGTAGAAGGACATCACGCCATGGGATCCGCCAAGAAGAGCAACGCGGGCCGCAAGGCCCGCATAGAAGAGATGCGGCGCGCCGAGCAGGCTCGCGAGCGCCGCAACCGGATCCTCACGATCAGCGCCAGCGTGACCGTGGTCGCCGCCCTGGTCGTCGGCGGTGTCGTCCTGGTGCAGTCGCAGTCCGACGACAGCGACTCGGCCGACTCCAAGACCACGGGCTCCCTGGTGGCCGGCGCCGACGGTGTGAGCACGTGGAAGGGCGGCAAGCTGTCCCAGACCCACGTCAGCAAGAAGGTGACGTACCCGGTCGAGCCCCCGGTCGGCGGTGACCACAACCCGGTCTGGCAGAACTGCAACGGCGACGTCTACACCGAGGCCGTGGCGAACGAGAACGCCGTGCACTCGCTGGAGCACGGCGCGGTCTGGGTGACGTACACCAGCAAGGCCTCGAAGGCGGACGTCGAGGCGCTCGCGGCGAAGGTGAAGAAGACGCCGTACACGCTGATGAGCCCGTACGAGAACCAGAAGTCGCCGATCATGCTCTCGGCGTGGGGGGCGCAGCGCACGGTGACGAGCGCGAGCGACCCGAACCTCGACAAGTTCTTCGAGAAGTACGTCCAGGGCGAGCAGACGCCCGAGCCGGGCGCCGCGTGCACGGGCGGTAAGGCGCAGTGAGGAAGCACGTCGGCTGGATCGCGGGGACCGCGGCGGCGGTGCTCGTCGCGGCCGGCGCGATCACGTACGCCGTGGCGGAGGACGGGGGGTCCGACGCGGCCCCCACCGCCGACTCGGCGGACGCCGGGTTCGCCCGGGACATGGCGGTGCACCACCAGCAGGCCGTGGAGATGTCGTACATCGTGCGGGATCGCACGGACGACACCGAGGTGCGGCGCCTTGCGTACGACATCGCGCAGACGCAGGCCAACCAGCGCGGGATGCTGCTGGGCTGGCTCGATCTGTGGAAGCTGCCGAAGGTGTCGTCGGATGCGCCGATGACCTGGATGGACATGGGCTCCATGGCCTCCGGCGAGGACGGCGCGCTGATGCCCGGCATGGCGACGAACACCGAGATGAAGAAGCTGGAGAGCCTGAGCGGCAAGCAGGCCGAGGTCTTCTTCCTCCAGCTCATGACCGACCACCACAAGGGCGGCATCCACATGGCCGAGGCCTGTGTGAAGCGGTGCAAGGTCGGGGTGGAGAAGCGGCTCGCGCAGACCATGGTCAACGGTCAGGAGTCGGAGATCCAGTTGATGGCGGGGATGCTGAAGGACCGGGGCGCCAAGGCCCGGCCGTAGCGCGCGGGTGGGCTGGGCCACACCCCGCGCCACCCCATCGCGTCGCTCTGACGATTACACTGGGCGCGTGCCTCAACTTCGCCTCGCCCTGAACCAGATCGACTCGCGCGTCGGTGACCTCGCCGGCAACACCGAGACGATCGTCCGCTGGACCCGGCACTCCGCCGAGCAGGGAGCGCATCTCGTGGCGTTCCCGGAGATGGTGCTGACCGGGTATCCCGTCGAGGACCTGGCCCTCAGGTCCTCCTTCGTGGAGGCGTCCCGCGCGGCCCTGCGCGCGCTCGCCGCCCGGCTCGCGAAGGAGGGCTTCGGGGAGCTGCCGGTGATCGTCGGCTACCTCGACCGCTCCGAGCAGGCCCAGCCGAAGTACGGCCAGCCGGCCGGCGCCCCGCGGAATGCCGCGGCGGTGCTGCACCGCGGCGAGGTGGTGCTCACCTTCGCCAAGCATCACCTGCCGAACTACGGCGTCTTCGACGAGTTCCGCTACTTCGTGCCCGGCGACACCATGCCGGTGGTGCGGGTGCACGGCGTGGACGTGGCCCTCGCGATCTGCGAGGACCTGTGGCAGGACGGCGGCCGGGTGCCGGCGGCGCGGTCGGCCGGGGCCGGGCTGCTGGTCTCGATCAATGCCTCGCCGTACGAGCGCAACAAGGACGACACCCGTCTCGAACTGGTCCGCAAGCGCGCTCAGGAGGCGGGCTGCACCACCGCCTACCTCGCCATGATCGGCGGCCAGGACGAGCTGGTCTTCGACGGCGACTCGATCGTGGTCGACGCGAGCGGCGAGGTGATCGCGCGGGCGCCGCAGTTCTCGGAGGGCTGCGTGGTCCTGGACCTCGACCTCCCGGCGGTCGCCGCGGACGCCCCGACGGGCCTGGTGGACGACGGTCTCAGGATCGACCGCGTAGTGCTGTCGGAGGACCCCCTCCCGCCCTACGCCCCGGAGCTGACCGGCGGCTACGCCGACCGCCTCGACGACGACGAGGAGGTGTACTCGGCGCTGGTCGTGGGCCTGCGGGCGTACGTCGCCAAGAACGGCTTCAAGTCGGTCCTGATCGGTCTGTCCGGCGGCATCGACTCGGCGCTGGTGGCGGCCATCGCGTGCGACGCGGTGGGCGCGCAGAACGTGTACGGCGTCTCGATGCCGTCCAAGTACTCCTCCGAGCACTCCAAGGGCGACGCGGCGGAACTGGCGCGGCGGACGGGCCTGAACTTCCGTACGGTCCCGATCGAGCCGATGTTCGACGCCTACATGGCGTCGACGGAGCTCACGGGCCTGGCGGAGGAGAACCTCCAGTCCCGGCTGCGCGGCACGCTGCTGATGGCGATCTCCAACCAGGAGGGCCACATCGTCCTGGCGCCGGGCAACAAATCGGAGCTGGCGGTGGGCTATTCGACGCTGTACGGCGACTCGGTGGGCGCGTACGGCCCGATCAAGGACGTCTACAAGACGTCCATCTTCCGCCTCGCGGAGTGGCGGAACCGATCGGCGGCCGAGCGCGGCCAGACCCCGCCGATCCCGGAGAACTCCATCACCAAGCCGCCGAGCGCGGAACTGCGCCCCGGCCAGGTCGACACCGACTCCCTGCCCGACTACCCCGTCCTGGACGCGATCCTGGAACGCTACGTCGACCGCGACGAGGGCGCCGACCTCATTGTCGCCGCGGGCTTCGACCCGGCCCTGGTCGCCAAGACGCTCCGCATGGTCGACACGGCCGAGTACAAGCGCCGCCAGTACCCGCCGGGCACGAAGATCTCCCCGAAGGGCTTCGGCAAGGACCGCCGTCTGCCGATCACCAACGGGTGGCGCGAGACGGTGTAGGGACGAGACGGCGGCAGCCCGCCGACGGGGGAAATCGGCGGGCTGCCTCTGTGCCGCTGTGGCTTCTAGTGGACGGAGTGCTCCTCCAGCGGGAACGTTCCGCCGATGACGTCCTCCGCGAACGCCTTCGCCGCGTTGCCCATGACCTCGCGGAGGTCGGCGTACTGCTTGACGAACTTGGGGACGCGGCCGCCGGTCAGGCCGAGCATGTCCGTCCAGACCAGGACCTGGGCGTCCGTCTCGGCGCCCGCGCCGATGCCGACCGTCGGGATGTGCAGGACCCGGGTGACCTCGGCCGCCAGTTCCGCGGGGACCAGTTCCAGGACGACCGCGAACGCGCCCGCGTCCTGGACCGCCTTCGCGTCGCGCAGGAGCTGCGCGGCCGCCTCCTCGCCGCGGCCCTGGACGCGGTAGCCCATGGCGTTGACGGACTGCGGGGTCAGGCCGATGTGGGCCATCACCGGGATGCCGGACTCGACCAGCAGCTCGATCTGTCGGTGCGAGCGCTCGCCGCCCTCCAGCTTCACCGCGCCGACGCCGGCCTCCTTCACCAGCCGGGTCGCCGAGCGCAGCGCCTGCACCGGACCCTCCTGGTACGAGCCGAAGGGCAGGTCGCCGACGATCAGGGCGCGTGAGGTGCCGCGTACGACGGCGGCCGACAGCATGGTGATCTCGTCGAGCGTGACGGGCACGGTGGTCTCATAGCCGAGGTGGCAGTTGCCCGCCGAGTCCCCGACCAGCATGACCGGGATCCCGGCCTCGTCGAAGACGGACGCGGTCATCGCGTCGTAGGCGGTCAGCATGGGCCACTTCTCGCCGCGCTCCTTGGCGGCGGCGATGTCGCGAACGGTGATGCGGCGGGTGCCCTTCCCCCCGTACAGCGCCTTGCTGCCGCCGGAAGGTGTGTTCTGGGCAGCCGAAAGCTGCGTCATGGCAACGGCTCCTTACGTCATCTCGAGGCGCCCTTACGGCGTCCCCGGATCCCCTCCATGGTGGCACCTCGTGCCAGACGCGGCTAGGGGGACCCCGGTCAGGCTCAAGCGATGTAAGAGCCGGGTAAAGATTTACGATACGGCACGGTCTCGTATCGTAAATCTCTTAGGCTTGATGGCATGACTGCCTCCGCGCCTGCCGTACCCCGGACACCGGAAGCGGTGCACCGCCGCCGCTGGGCCATCCTCGGCGCGCTCATGCTGAGCCTGCTGATCATCGTGCTGGACAACTCGATCCTGAACGTCGCCGTCAAGACGATCTCGACCCCGGCCCCGACCGGCCTCGGCGCCACCCAGAGCGAGCTGGAGTGGGCCATCAACGCCTACACCCTCGTCTTCGCGGGCCTGCTGTTCAGCGCCGGACTGCTCGGCGACCGGCTCGGCCGCAAGAGGGTCCTGCTCGGCGGGCTCGCCGTATTCGGCATCGGCTCAGCGCTCGCCGCCTTCGCCGGATCGCCGGGCGAGCTGATCGCCTTCCGCGCGGTGATGGGCCTCGGCGCCGCCTTCGTGATGCCGGCCACGCTCGCCGTCCTCATGAACGTCTTCGAGCGCGAGGAGCAGCCCAAGGCCATCGGCATCTGGGCGGGCGGGGTCGGCCTCGCCATCGCCATCGGCCCGATCACCGGCGGCGTCCTCCTCGACCACTTCTGGTGGGGCTCGGTGTTCCTCGTCAACGTCCCCATCGTGATCGTCGCCGTAGCGCTGATGACCTGGCTGGTCCCCGACTCCCGCGACCCGAACCCTGGCCGGATCGACCCGGTCGGCGTCGCGCTGTCCGTCGTCGGCCTGGTCCTGCTGGTCTACGGCATCATCCGGGGTGGCGAGCTGGCCGACTTCACCGATGTCACCGTGCTGTCGACGATCGGCGCGGGGCTCGCCGTACTCGTCGCCTTCGTGGTGTTCGAGAAGCGCAGCGACCATCCGTCCATCGACGTCGGCCACTTCCGCAACAAGGTCTTCTCGGCCGCCATCGCCGCCATCGCGCTGGTCTTCTTCGCGCTGATGGGCGTGACCTTCTTCTCCGTCTTCTACACCCAGAGCGTGCGCGGCTACTCGCCGCTGGAGACCGGTCTGCTGTTGCTGCCGCTCGCTGTCGCGCAGCTCGTCTTCGCGCCGCGCGCCCGCCTCCTCGTCGACCGCATCGGCAACCGGGCCACCACCGCCGCCGGCATGGCGCTCATCGCGGCGACGCTGGCCGCGTTCGCCACGCTGGACGCGGACACACCGATCTGGATCCTTGAGGTGATCTTCTTCCTCATGGGCACCGGCATGGCGCACATCATGACGCCGGTCAGCGTCGTGATCATGCAGGCCCTGCCCCGCGAGAAGGCCGGTTCCGCCTCCGCGCTCAGCAACACCTTCCGCCAGGTCGGCGGCGCCCTCGGCATCGCGGTCCTCGGCTCGGTGCTGTCCACGTCGTACCGCTCCTCGATCGAGGGCGACCTCACCGCGGTGCCGCCGGAGCTGCGGCACACGGCGGGCGAGTCCATCGAGTCGACCCTGGCCGTGGCGGCGAAGCTCGGCCCCGAGGCGAAGCCGCTGGTCGCCCAGGCCAATGACTCCTTCCTGCACGCCATGCATGTCACGGCCCTGGGCGGTGCCGCGGTGGCGGTGGTCGGAGTGGTGATCGTGGCCCTGTTCCTGCCGGGCAGAACCCAGGACTCCCGGGACACAGAAGGGACGCGGACACGTGAACCCCGCTGACGGTCAGCCCAGCCCCGCGAGGGGCCGCCCCCGGAGCGAGGCCGTGGAGCGCGCCATCATCGAGGGCGTGATGAAGCTGCTGGAGGAGGGCGTACCGCTCGCGGAGCTCTCCATCGAGCGGATCGCCCGTACCGCGGGCGTCGGCAAGGCCGCCATCTACCGCCGCTGGAGCGGCAAGGAGGAGCTCTTCGTCGACGTCGTACGCGCCGCCGAACCCCCCGACGCCGAACTGCCCGGCACCTCCATGCGCGACGACCTCGTCGTCCTGCTGGAGTCGCTGCGCCGGCGCGGTCTGGTCAGCCGTTCCTCGGTGATCCTGCACAACGTCCACGTCCAGATGAAGAGCAGCCCGAAGATCTGGGCGGCGTACCACAGTCTCGTGGTCGCCCCCCGGCGCCGGCTCGGCATCGAAGTGCTGCGCCGGGGCCAGCGCAACGGCGAACTCCGCGAGGACGTCGACGTGGAACTGCTCAACGACCTGTTCGTGGGCCCCATGCTGGTGCGTTCCGTCATGCTCCCTGACGCGGACCTCCCCGACGGCCTGTCCGAGCAGATCGTGGACACGCTGCTCGAAGGGCTACGGCCCGTCAGCTCACCGGCCGTCAGTTCGCCCCGCGCGTAGCGGTCGTGTGCGCGTTTCGTCACAGAGCGCGCTTTCCGTATGCGTAACCGGAACTCGGAAAGCCGACTTGTACGTCCTCGTGCAGGTACGGCCGTCATGGGACGGCAGGAACAGAACCGATCATCCCCTAGGGTCGTAACCGCGGGGGACGATGGTGTGCACGGCAGGCAGTGAGGCGACGGTATGGCGCAGCAGGCGTACATGACGGAGACGGACAGCGGCGGCTCGGGACCCGAGCGCCGGGGAAACCGGTTCCGGCGTCTGCTGGAGCGGCTCGTGGCCGGTTGGCGCGGTGACCGGCGGATCTGGCGCCGGGGCATCGTCACCGCCGCTTTCGCGGTGCTGGTCGCCCTGGTCATGCTGCTGCACGCGCAGATCCCGAACGCCATCGGCAACCTCGGCAGCCTCACCGAGACCTTCCTGCCCTGGCTCGGCCTGTTCATCCCGCTGCTGGTGCTGGTCGCCCTGGTGCGCAAGTCCGCCACCGCGCTCATCGCGGTGGTGCTGCCCGCGGTCGTGTGGCTGAACCTCTTCGGCGGCCTGCTCACCGACAAGACCTCTTCCGGCGGCGACCTCACGATCGCCACGCACAACGTCAACGCCGACAACACCGACCCGTCGGGCACCGCCCGCGACGTGGCCGCCTCCGGGGCGGACGTGGTGGCCCTGGAGGAGCTGACCGCAACGGCGGTGCCGGTGTACGAGAAGGCGCTGGCGTCGACGTACAAGTACCACTCGGTGCAGGGCACGGTCGGGCTGTGGAGCAAGTACCCGCTGAGCGGGGTGAAGGCCGTCGACATCAAGCTGGGCTGGACCCGGGCCATGCGCGCGGCCGTGAGCACGCCGTCCGGCGAGATCGCGGTGTACGTCGCCCACCTGCCCTCGGTGCGGGTGAAGATGGAGGCCGGGTTCACCGCCCGGCAGCGCGACAAGAGCGCCGACGCCCTGGGCGAGGCCATCGCCGACGAGAAGCTGCCCCGCAGCGTGCTGCTCGGCGACCTCAACGGCACGATGAACGACCGCGCGCTGAACGCCGTCACCTCCCAGATGCGCTCCACGCAGGGCGCGGCGGGCAGCGGGTTCGGGTTCAGCTGGCCGGCGTCGTTCCCGATGGCGCGGATCGACCAGATCCTGGTGAAGGGCATCGAGCCGGTCACCTCGTGGACGCTGCCGGAGACCGGCAGCGACCATCTGCCGGTGGCGGCACGTGTGAAGGTCGACACATCGACGTCGTGAAAGCCCCCCGGCAACCCGGTCTTAACCTCCAGGAATACTGGGCCTGAGAGCCTTTGTTCCGTACGTGAACATAAGATGTACGGAACTCCGCTCCTCGAAAGGCACAGGCCCCTTCATGCCCCTGGCCCTGCTCGCGCTGGCCGTCGGCGCCTTCGGCATCGGCACCACCGAGTTCGTGATGATGGGCCTGCTGCCCGACGTCGCGGACGACCTCGGCATCTCCATCCCGACCGCCGGGCACCTGGTCTCGGCGTACGCCCTCGGCGTCGTCATCGGCGCCCCGCTCCTCGCGGCCGTCACCGCCCGTATGTCCCGCCGCAAGGTCCTGATCGGGCTGATGGTCCTCTTCGTGGCCGGCAACGCCCTGTCGGCCCTCGCCCCCGACAACGGCTCGCTGCTCGCCGCCCGCTTCCTGAGCGGCCTGCCGCACGGTGCCTTCTTCGGTGTCGGGGCGGTCGTCGCCACGACCCTGGTGGCGCCGGAGCGCAAGGCCCGCTCGGTGTCCCTGATGTTCCTGGGCCTGACGGTCGCCAACGTCGTGGGCGTGCCGGTCGCCACGCTCATGGGCCAGCACCTGGGCTGGCGGGCCACGTTCCTGGCCGTGAGCGCGATCGGCGTGGCCGCGATCGCGTCGCTGGCGCTCCTGATCCCGCGTGACGGCGGGGGCGCCCCCGCCCAGGGCCTGCGCGGCGAACTGGCGGCACTGAAGTCGCTGCCCGTGTGGCTTGCCCTCGGTACGACGGTGGCGGGCTTCGGGGCGCTGTTCGCGGCGTACAGCTACATCACGCCGATGCTGACGGACGCCGCCGGCTACGCCGACGCCAGCGTGACGGTGCTGCTCGGGCTGTTCGGCGTGGGCGCGACGGCCGGGAACCTGCTCGGCGGACGCCTGGCGGACCACGCGATGCGCGCCACGCTCTTCGGCGGACTGGCGTCCTTGGCGCTGGTCCTGGGCCTGTTCCCGCTGCTGATGTCGTCGGCGTGGAGCGCGGCGCTGGCGGTGGTCCTGCTCGGCATGGCGGCGTTCGTGACGGGTTCCCCGCTCCAACTGATGGTCATGGAGAAGGCGTCGACGGCCCCGTCCCTGGCATCCTCCGCCAACCAGGCCGCCTTCAACCTGGCGAACGCCGGGGGCGCGTGGATCGGCGGCCTCGCCCTGGCCGCGGGCTTCGGGGTGACGTCCCCGGCGGTCGCGGGCGGGGCGCTGGCGGTGCTGGGGCTTGGCGTGGCCGCGACGGCCTACGCGGTGGACCGACGCCGGGTTCCGCAGACGGGGCGCGAGCGGGTGGTCGCGGGGCATCTGCCTCGGGAGGCGGAGGCGGTGCGGTCCTGAGGGATGGGGCCGGTCCTCTTCTGGAACGCGCCGAAGTTGACTCGGAAGTGCTCCAGCGGAATGCGGGGCCCCGCCCGTCCGCCACGGGGGAAGCAGACGGGCAGGGCCGACCATGGGCGTTCAGTTGGCGTGATGGGGATACAAGGTCGGCTTCAGCGCGATCTGTTCTGGGGTGAGTACCGGAACGGAGAGGTTGCCGGTCACCAGCAAGTTCTGACCCCACCAGGTCCCCATCTGCACCTGCCAGCCGCCTGCCGCAATCTCCCAGTCCGCGTCGGAGAGCTTCACAACGACGTCGCTGCCGCAGATCAGTGACCGGTTGGCCTGGGTGACGATCCAGCCGGCCTTTTCGCCCTCGGTGGCCGTTTCCCGGTTGCACCTGTCGGCCATCAGCCACAGCTTGCGCCAGTGCACCCCCGGCGTCACCGGGCCTACGTACGCGATCTGCTGGTCGTCGACCAGCCTGCTCGCGTAGCCGAAGACGGGCCCGAACATCGTGAAGACGGTGATCCGGCCTCGGCCTTTGGCCGCTTCGGCAGTTGCCATGGAATCTTCGCCGGTCTCAGCAGCAGGGGCCGTCGCCGCAGCACGTCGGCTCGTTGCAGTTGGCCCTCGTGCCCCACAGGGATTCGTCGACCTCGTATCCGTGAGCGCGGATCCTGGCCACGACGTCCACCATCGTGGCCTTGTCCCGGTACCGGGACCTGGGGGCGTGGTGGACGAACCGGCCGTACCGCGTCCGGCAGAACGCCTCGTACTCCTCGGTGTGGAGCATGAACGTGTGCCAGCCCGGGTCCACGGCCTGGGAGGGCGACATGCCCTCGCCGGTCCGGCCCATGACGTCCAGGAACGCCAGGGCTTCGCTCATGATCCGCTCGGCCGTGCAGCGCTCGTGCCCGTACTCGTCGGCGCAGAAGTCGACGAGGCGGTCGAACAGCTCGGGCGAGACGAGGTCTCGGCCCTGCCGCAGGGCGACGGGGTGTTCAGGTGCCACAGTCATTCGGAAGTCCCTTCTCCCATGAGCTGATGTGGACTTGCGGCCCGCCCCGGCTGCTCGACCTGTCCAGGGTTGGGGAACCGAGGCGGGCGTTTGTGGGTGCGACCCTGTCCCTGCGGTCGCCATAGGCCCCTTTCACGCCGGGGCAGGGCGGCGCCGGGTCAGCGCATGCGGACGGTGTTGGCGCAGCGTTCGTGGATCCGGCCGAAGTCGACGGCCCCGCCCGAGGGGCTGACCTTTCCGTACGGGCGCGTCGCCTCGCCCTGCCTGATGGGCTGATCGCAGGCCAGGCACATACGGACGCCGGTCAGCTTCTCGTAGTGGTCGCACAGTGCCAGCAGCGAGCGGGCGAGTCTGCGCACGTGCGCGACGGCGTCGGACGGCATCAGCCCGGGGCGGGCGTCCAGCTTGCCGCAGGCCTCGCGAACACCGGCGAGCGCAACGTACCGGGGCACGTCGTCGGCGGGCAGCCGCGCGGCGACATGCTCGATCTCGGGGATGATCAGCTGCAGGTGGCCGCGCATCATGCCGGTCAGCGTCTGCAGCGTGGTGGGGTCGGTGGGGGTCACGTCGGGCGGGAGCACCTGGGCGACGTTCGCGCGCATCGTGGCGATGTCCACCGGCGGGGCGCTCGTGCCCTCACGGTGCTCGATGGAGTTCATGACACTGCCTCGCCGTCCTCGTCGGCGAGGAGGCCGCCGGCCATGGCCACGGTCAGCACGTCGGACACCTGGCAGAGCTTGCCCGGCCGGGTCACGGGCACCGCCCAGTACGAGCAGAGCGTGCCCTGGTCCAGCTCCGTGAGTTCGGGGCGGGGGACGCCAAGGTAGGTGCCTTCCCCGAGGCATTGGACGGCGGGCGCCCGCCACTCCTGGGAGGTGCCGGGCGGGACGAGGGCGTAGTAGCGGCGGCCTGCGGGGTCGTGGATGACGGGTCCGCCGTGCAGGTGCCGCGCCAGCCGCCGGGCCACAACTGACTGGTCATGGCTGGCGAACGCCTGGTGGGCGACGGCTGCGGGGACGCGGACCGCGTCGAAGAGCCGCCCCAGCGGGACGAGGGCAAGCCTGGCGGTGGTGTCCCAGCCCCGGCGCACCGCGGCGGGGGAGGCATGCGCGGAAGCCAGCCACGCTTCAATCGCGTGAGCGGGCGGCGGGCTGCCTGGTGTGAAGGTTCCGTTCGGAGCCGTACTGTTCGTCATGTCGACGCTCCTCAGCAGCGTTGGCCACGCCCCGGGAGGCCTCCACCTCGCCGGGGTCTTCGCGTAACTGCCGACGCTAGAGGCGCTATGCGCAGCACAGCCAGCAATGTGCATGGATGTGCGCGTGGCTTTCCAGGAAGGGCCTGGCCGGATCGTGTCCTTGACGTCACCTCATCCCTAGCGGGAGGTTGGCGCACATCGGCGCACAACACCAACTGTGGAGACAGCCATGGACCTACAGTTCATCGGGATCGACCCCGAGACCGGCAAGAACGGGTCACCCACAGCCTGGGTGGACCAGGAGACCGCGGACATCGTGATCCAGAGCTACACGGCCGACGAGGCGACCCGAGCCCAGTGCGCGGACCGCACCGCACCCGGGCACGCCAAGGGCATCCCCGACCATGAGACGGTGATCCGCATCCCCGCCCACATGGTCCCGATCCTGAGGGAGGCCTGCGATGCCGCACAACGTGCCCAGCTTTGACGAACTCATGGAGGCCGCACAGCGCTCCGCAGTGCACCTCGAAATGCGCGACCAATACGCCGTCGGCGACGAGGCCGACGACTTCAACACCTGGCTGAGCACCAGGCACCGGGACACCGACCCCGCCTCCGAGTACTGGGCGCCCTGGACCGACATGATCTCCCGGGCGGTCGCGCGCGGTGTGGTCGTGCGCCGGGCCCGGATCGTGTCCGAGCCGGTCACCGACTACATCCGGTACGAACACGCCGGGACGGTCGTCAACGTTGCCGCTGGCGAACAAGTCCGCTGGCTGCCTCGGCAGCGGGCCGTCGACCTCATGCTGCCGGGCGCCGATCTGTGGATCTTCGACGGCGTGCAGGTGCTGTTCAATCACTTCACCGGTGACGGCAATTGGGCGGACCCGGACATGGAGTTGCGGACCGAGCCGGGCATCGTCAAGCAGTGCTCGGACGCGTTCGAGGCGGTGTGGGAGCGTGCTATTCCTCACGACCAGTACGAAATCCGCTGACAGGGAAAGCAGTTCGGCCAGCTCATGTCCATCTCACCGTCTTCCTCGGCCCAAGCCGCCCGCGAGAGCGTGGCACGGCAGCTCCGCGACCTGAGGAGGAACGCAGGCCTGACGGTGACTGAGCTGGCCTCCCAATGCAACTGGCACCACGCGAAGACCAGCCGCATTGAGAACGCCCGCACCCCGCCATCGCCCACGGATATCCGTCTGTGGTGCCGCGCCACTGACGCCGTCGACCAGGCGCCGGACCTGATCGCAGCTTCCCAGCACGCCGAGTCTCTGTACCGAGAGTGGCGACGACGCGTGCGCACCGGCCTGGCCAAGCTCCAGGACAGCTACGTGGAGCTGTATCGGTCGACGGAACTCCTCCGGGTCTACTCGCCAGTCCTGGTCCCCGGACTGTTGCAGACGGGGGGCTACGCGCAGGCCCTGCTGTCCATGAACGCCCGCTTCCTCGACGTTCCCGACGACGGGGCAGAGGCCGCCGCAGCGCGGCTGGAGCGGTCGCAGGTCATCCACGAGCCGGGGCACCGCTACGTGTTCGTCGTCGAGGAGGCGGTGCTCTACTACCAGCTCGGGGACGCGGACGCGATGGCCGCCCAGCTCGGCTACCTGCTCACCGCTGGGGCGCTGCCGCAGGTGTCGTTCGGCATCATCCCGGCCAGCGCCCGTGAGCGAGCCCTGTGGCCGCAGGAGACCTTCGACGTGCACGACGACACGCTGGTGTCCGTCGAGTTGCTCTCCGCCGAGGTGAACGTCACGCAGCCGTCGGAGATCGCCCTGTATGTGAAGGCGTTCGAGCAGCTACGGAGCATGGCCGTGTACGGCGCCGACGCGCGTGCCCTGATCCTCAAGGCCATCGAGGCACTGGCCTGATCCCGGGCATGAGGAAGCGCCCCCTGTACGGCCCGTGGTGGGCCGACACTGTTGGCGAATCCGCCCCGTCATCCAGCGGGGCGGAGGCCATCAGAGGGAGGGTCGGGTGCGGGCGAGCGGGCGGCCGGAGAGCCAGGCGTCGAAGAAGGTCAGTCGAGGCCTCCAGCTCCCGGATGAAGCCGGGCAGAGGGTTGGGAGATCGGTGTCGGCAGTCTGTAGGCCCCCGTCGGCCCCCTGTCGGTGGTTTGTCGGTGGAGGCTGGCACCTTCGGGTGCATGACACGAATCGACAAGAACCCCACCGGCGCGGGAAGCGCCGTCACCGTGCGGGGGCTGGTCAAGCACTACGGCGAGACCAAGGCGTTGGACGGTGTGGATCTGGATGTGCGCGAGGGGACCGTGATGGGGGTGCTCGGGCCCAACGGGGCCGGGAAGACCACCCTTGTGCGGATCTTGTCCACGCTGCTCGCGCCCGACTCCGGGCAGGCCACCGTCGTCGGGTACGACGTCGTACGGCAGCCCCGGCAGTTGCGGCGGGTCATCGGGCTGACCGGGCAGTACGCCTCCGTGGACGAGAAGCTTCCGGGGTGGGAGAACCTGTATCTCATCGGGCGGCTGCTGGACCTGTCCCGGCGGGACGCCCGGGCCCGCGCCGAGGAGCTGTTGGAGCGGTTCGCGCTCACCGACGCCGGTAAGCGGCCCGCCGCCACCTACTCCGGCGGTATGCGGCGCCGGCTCGATCTCGCCGCCTCGATGATCGGGCACCCTGCCGTGCTCTATCTCGACGAGCCCACCACCGGGCTCGACCCCCGTACCCGCAACGAGGTGTGGGCCGAGGTCAAGACCATGGTCGGCGACGGCGTCACCGTGCTGCTGACCACCCAGTACATGGAGGAGGCGGAGCAGCTCGCCGACGAGCTGACCGTCGTCGACCGGGGCAAGGTCATCGCCAGGGGCGGTATCGACGAGCTGAAGGCGAAGGTCGGCGGGCGGACGCTGCGTGTCCGGCCGGCCGATCCGCTTCAGCTGCGGCCGCTCGCCTCCCACCTCGACAGCCTGGGGATCACCGGGCTCGCCAGCACCACCGTCGACGCCGACCGGGGCGCCCTGCTCGTGCCGATCCTCAGTGACGAGCAGCTCACCGCCGTCGTCAGCGCGGTGACCGCACGGGGCGTCACCCTCTCCTCCGTCACCACCGAACTGCCCAGCCTGGACGAGGTGTTCCTGTCCCTCACCGGCCACCGCGCCAGCGCACCGCAGGACGCCGTACCCACCGACGACCGCCAGGAGGTCGCCGTATGAGCGCCACCACCACGATCACCGCCACGGCCGACGCTCGTATCCCGCTGCGTGGGCATCTGCGCCACACCGGCGCCCTCATGCGCCGCAATCTGCTCTGGATCCGGCAGGACCCGGAGTCGATGGCCGACGCCGTGCTGTTCCCGATCGTGTTCACGCTGCTGTTCGTGTACGTCTTCGGCGGGTCCATCGGGCAGTCGCTGGGCGGCGGGCAGGACGCGTATGTGCAGTACGTCGTGCCCGGCATGCTCGCCATGATGGGCATGACCATGGCGCAGGGCGTGGGCACCGGCTTCAACCAGGACTTCAACACCGGTGTCATGGACCGTTTCCGGTCGCTGCCGATCGGCCGTGGCTCGGTGCTGTTCGCCAAGATCGCGGTCGAGTTGCTGCGGATGCTGTTCGCCACCGCCGTACTGATGGTCGTGGCCCTGCTCGTGGGGTTCGACATCACCAACTGGGGTGGTCTGCTGGCCTCCGTCGCCCTGTCCGTGGTCTTCGGCTCGGCGCTGATGTGGGTCTTCCTCACGCTCGGCGTGGTGATGAAGAACGCGCAGTCCGTGCAGGCGATGGGCTTCCTGGTGCTGATGCCGCTCCAGTTCGGTTCGTCGATCTTCGCGCCGACCCAGTCGATGCCGGGCTGGCTGCAGAACTTCACCGACTACAACCCGCTGTCCGCGCTCGCGGACGCGGCCCGCGGACTGATGATCGGCGGTCCGGTCGCCCACGACCTGTGGCTGACGCTGGGCTGGTCGGTGGTGCTCACGGCGGTCATGGCACCGATCGCCATCCACAAGTTCCGTACCAAGACGTGATCCCTGGTCGGGTCACACCAGGGCGGCGGCCTCCTTCGCGGTGAGTTCGCCGCCCTCGGCGTATACGGCCTCGTACGTCTCCTCGTCGAGGACCGCCCGCACCGCGGCGACGGCTCGGGCCCGGCACTCCCGCTCCAGGGAGGAGTTCAGGTGTCCGGGCGGCAACAGCGCGTCGGCGGCCCCGAGACAGCGGGCGGCGTCGAAGGGCTCGCTCCCGGCCAGCGCCACAGCGGCGATGACCAGGCAAGCCGAGACCAACTGCGGGGCCATGGCCCGCGCCAGCGGATCGTCCGCCTGCTCCAGAGCGCGCCGGAGCTTCTCCCGGGCCGGTTCGTGGTGGCCCTCGGAGGCGTCCATCCAGGCCTCCCCGCTGAGGATGAAGGCGTCGAAGACGTGGAACTGGGCGAGGCCGAAGTTCTCGCGCAGCACCCGGATCTGCTCGCGGGCCTCGGTGGTACGGCCGGTGATGCTGAGCCAGCCCGCGAGGATGACCCGGCTGAACGGCATCGCCTCGCTGTGCCCGCCGTCCAGTCCGTCGATGACCTCCCGCAGCAGGCGTTCGCCCCGCTCGCCCTGCCCGTCCTCCAGCAGCGCGCCGGCCAGCCGGGCTGACAGGACGGCCTCCTGGGCGCGGGCGCCGAGCCGTCGGGCCTGCTCGATGGCCGCCTCGTAGTCGGCGGCGGCCTCGGCGTAGGCGCCGGTACGCTCGCGGGCCTCCGCGCGCGCCGACAGCGCCTCGGCCGTGCCCCAGGCGTCACCCAACCGCTCGTAGATGGCGAGCGACTCGTCGGCGTCCCGGGCCGCTTCCCCGGCGCGCTCGGGGCGGTTGGCGAGGCCGTTGGCCCGCATCTGGAGGGTGGCAGCTAGTTCCCACTCGTAGCCCGGGGTGGTCCGGCAGGTCTCCACGCAGGCGTCGAGCAGCCGGGCGACCGCGTCCATGTCGCCGGTGAGCATCACGGCGAACACGGCGAGGAGGCCGGGGCTGCGGCAGGACTGCGGAAGCCCGGGCGGGTAGGTCGCGGCGATGGTGCGCAGCTTCTGCTGGGCGGCCGGGTTCTGCCAGGCGTCCAACTCGGTGTCCATGCAGGCGAAATGGGCCAGATGGAGCCCGCGCCGGGCCTCGGCCAGCACCTCTCCGGTGTACGGGGGCGGCTCGGCGGTGCAGCGTTGCCAGACCGGCTCGGCCGGCCGGACGGGCTCGGCGAAGGCGAACGGGTCGGGGCCGAGCGTCATCACCTCCGCGCACCAGTTGCGGGCCTCGATCCTCAGGTCGCGCATCTGCCAGTACCAGCCCAGGGAGAGCGTCAGCGTCAGCGCCTCCTGCTCGTCGCGCTCTGCGATGGCGTGCCGCAGCGCGGTGCGCAGGTTCTCGTACTCCCGCTGGAGCCGTTCCACGGCGTCCAGTTGGCCGGGACCGCGCAGCAACGGATCGGTGGTGCGGGCGAGTTCGCGGTAGTACGTCAGGTGCGCGCGTTCGGCGCGGGGGCGCTGACCGGCCTCGTCCAGGCGCTCGCCCGCGTATTCGGCGACGGTCTCCAGCAGCCGGTAGCGCATCGCTCCATCGCCCGAAGGGGCGGCCACCACCAGGGACTTGTCGACGAGGGAGCCGAGCGCGTCCAGGGCGGCGGGCCCGCACACCGCCTCCGCGGCGGGCAGGTCGCAGCCGCCCGCGAAGACCGACAGCCGCCTGAGGACATCGCGTTCGTCCTCGTCGAGCAGGTCCCAGGACCAGTCGACGACGGCCCTGAGGGTCTGCTGGCGGGGCAGGACGGTACGACTGCCGGAGGTGAGCAGCCGGAAGCGGTGGTCGAGCCGGTCGGCGATCTGGCGGGGCGTGAGCATCCGCAGCCGGGCGGCGGCGAGTTCGATGGCGAGGGGCAGTCCGTCGAGGCGGCGGCAGATCTCGGCGCAGGCCTCGGGGTCGTCGTCGACGCCGAACCCGGGCCGGGCGGCGGCACCGCGGTCGGCGAACAGCCGCAGGGCGTACGGCTGCGGCAGCGGCTCCACGGGGCGCAGTACCTCGCCCGGTACGCCGAGGGGTTCGCGGCTGGTGGCCAGTACCGTCAGGCCGGGGCAGCGGGCCAGCAGATGCTCGGCGAGGCGGGCGGCGGCGTCGACGACGTGCTCGCAGTTGTCGAGGACGATCAGCATCCGGCGCCGGGCGCAGTGCTCCACGAGGCGTTCGACCGGGTCGTCGTGCCGGTCGGCGACGGCGCTGCGGAACTCCTCGGCGCCCGCGCCGTACAGCACGGTCTCGCGGGCTCCGACGGCGGTGAGCACGGCCTCCGGCACGGCCTCGGGGTCGTCGACGGGGGCGAGTTCGGCCAGCCAGATCCCGTCCCGTGCGGCGTCCCGGAGCGTCTCGGCGGCCTCCTGCGACAGCCGGGTCTTCCCCGCGCCGCCGGGTCCGAGGAGCGTGACCAGCCGGGCCTTGCCGAGGTCCCCACGGATGGCCTCGATGTCGGCTTCCCGGCCGACGAAGGAGGTCAGGCGGGCCCGGAGGTTGCCGAGTTGAGCGGGCGCCGGTTGTGGGGACAGCAACTCGCGGTGCAGGGCGGACAGTTCGGCGCCGGGATCGGACCCGAGCTGCTCGGCGAGCAGTTGTCGCACGTCGTCGTAGGCGGCCAGCGCCTCGGCGGCGCGGCCGGTGTCGCGCAGCGCGCGCAGGCGCAGTGCCTGCAACGGCTCGTCGAGGGGATGGCTGTCGCACAGGGCGGTCAGCTCCGGCAGCGCGGCTTCCGCCTGGCCGAGGGCGAGGGCGGCGGTGTGGCGGGCGCGCAGGGCGTCGAGGCGGCGGGTGTCCCAGCGGGCGACCTCGGCGGTGCGGTCGGGGAGGTCGGCGAGGGCGGGGCCGCGCCACAGGGCGAGGGCGTCGTCGAGGACTCCGGCGGCCTTGGCGGGGTCGCCGTCGGCGAGGGCGCGGATGCCGTCGGCGGTGAGCCGCTCGAAACGGTGCAGGTCGATGTCGTCGGACCCGGCGGCCAGCCGGTACCCGCCGTCGACGGACTCCACGGCGTCGGCCCCGAGCACCCGCCGCAACCGCCCGACGAGCGCCTGCAAAGCCCCGCCGGCGTCGGCGGGCGGATCCGCGCCCCACACCTCGTCCACGAGGAACTGCGCGGGCACGGCCCGCCCGCCGCGCAGCGCGAGCACGCTGAGCAGCGCACGCAACCGCGCCCCGCCGACCGGTACGGGGGTGCCGTCGGGACGGTGGGCCTGAGTGGTGCCGAGGATGCGATAGCGCACGGGGTCCATTGTCTCTGGTGTGTGGGAGTGGGGGGCGAGGGTCGGTTCAGCGGTCCGGGATCTCCAGGGTGACCAGCACTCCCGCGTCCATACGCCGCCGGCCCCGGGTGTGCGGGCCCGTGTCGGTGAACCACTTCGGGCAGGTCTCGACCGGCCGCAGCGACCGCTGCCCCGGCACCGGATGCCAGGTGCGCGAACCCGGCACGGTCTCGGCGTACTCCTGGCTCACCACCTGGACGGACCGCACCCGGCCGGTGACCTCCGGCCACTGGTCCCCGTGCCGTTCGACCGTGAGCAGTCCGACGAGGCGGATCCGGTCCCCGGGCCGCTCCTCTCCGAGGGCCTCCGGCGCGATGACGTCGACGGGGTCCTCGTGCAGGGCCACCGTCAGTCCCGTCTCCTCCCGGAGGACCCTGACGCCTCCCACGTCGGCCACCTCCCCGACGACCTTGGCCAGTTCGTCGTCCCAGTCGCCGCCCAGGACGTCCCCGGAGTCGTTGAGCAGCAGCGGCCAGCTCACCTCGTCGCCGAGGGAGAACGGCGTGCCGCAGCACTCCATCTGCCAGTCCGCGTAGAACACGTGCCAGATCCCCATCCCCCCACCTTCTCCGGAACCGATGCCGGACCGCGAGACGTTTTCCCGTTGCGCCCGGTACCGTCGGGCGGCAGCACACCGCGTGCCGACCAGTCAGGGAGCCGCATGACCGCCACCACCACCCGCCACAGCGAACGGCGAATGAGCCCTGTCTTCGTCGGGATCCTGGCCGTCACGGCGGTGACCGGCTGGGCCACCTGGACCGGGTTCGCCGAACAGCCGGGCCTCGCCGTGTTCCTGTTCGTGACGGCGGCCTGGATCGTCTCCCTGTGTCTGCACGAGTACGCGCACGCCCGCACGGCGCTGCACAGCGGCGACATCACGGTCGGCGCGAAGGGCTACCTGACGCTGAACCCGCTGAAGTACACGCACGCCCTGCTGAGCATCGTGCTCCCGGTCCTCTTCGTGATCATGGGCGGGATCGGTCTGCCCGGCGGTGCCGTCTTCATCGAGCGGGGGCGGATTCCGGGGCGGTGGCGGCACAGTCTGATCTCGGCGGCGGGCCCGCTGACGAACCTGCTCTTCGCGGCCGTGTGCACCGCGCCGTTCTGGCTCGACGCCCTCGACGGCGTCCCCGCGGACTTCCGCTTCGCGCTCGCCTTCCTCGCCCTGCTCCAGGTCACGGCGGCGATCCTCAACTTCCTGCCGGTTCCGGGGCTGGACGGCTACGGCGTGATCGAGCCCTGGCTGTCGTACGACGTCCGGCGCCAGGTGGAGCCGTTCGCGCCGTTCGGGCTGCTGTTCGTGTTCGCGCTGCTGTGGCTGCCCGCGGTGAACGGCGCGTTCTTCGACATGGTCGACGCGATCCTGCGCGGTCTCGGGGTCAGCGAGCTCGAAACGGCGTACGGCTGGGACCTCTACCGCTTCTGGTAGGCGGCCTTGTCCCGCCGCAGGTAGTACCAGCACATGTTGGAGGACAGCCCCGCCAGCAGCACCCAGATGATCCCCAGGAAGCTGCCCTGTGCGAAGGAGACGACGGCGGCGGCCACGGCGAGGACGCAGACGACCAGGGCGTAGAGGGCGAGGCGGGGCATTCGAGGGGCTCCTGTCGGGGGGACACTGCGGTACGTCGCCCTCCAGTGTCCCCCATCCCGTCATACGTCCGTGATGCGGAGTCCCGCGTGCGCCTTGTAGCGCCGGTTGACGGAGATCAGGTTCGCGACCAGGGACTCGACCTGGTGGGCATTGCGCAGCCGCCCGGCGAAGATGCCGCGCATGCCGGGGATACGGCCGGCCAGCGCCTGGACGATCTCCACATCGGCGCGGACCTCGCCGAGGACCATCACATCGGTGTCGATCTCGTCGATCTCGGGGTCCTGGAGCAGCACCGCCGACAGATGATGGAAGGCGGCCGTGACCCGGGAGTCCGGCAGCAGCGCCGCCGCCTGCTCGGCGGCGCTGCCCTCCTCGGGCTTGAGCGCGTAGGCGCCCTGCTTGTCGAAGCCGAGCGGGTTGACGCAGTCGACGACCAGCTTCCCGGCGAGGTCCTCGCGCAGCGACTCCAGGGTCTTGCCGTGGCCCTCCCACGGCACGGCGACGATCACGATGTCGCTGCGGCGGGCGCACTCGGCGTTGTCGGCACCCTCGACACCGTGGCCGAGTTCCTCGGCGGCCGTCTGCGCACGGTCCGCCGCACGGGAGCCGATGATCACCTTCTGGCCGGCCTTGGCGAGCCGGTAGGCCAGGCCCTTGCCCTGCGGCCCGGTCCCGCCGAGCACGCCGACGACAAGCCCGGAGACATCGGGAAGGTCCCAGGGATCCTTGGCGGGGGCCTTCTGTGCAGCACTGTCGGTAGAGGTCATGGCCCGACTTTACGTCCGCCCCGGCGGCCCCTTTCGTTCAGGTGAGCCGAGTCACGGGCACGCGCCGGAAGACGATCCGCTCGTAGGCGCCGAAGTCGCCCGTCTCGTAGAGGAGTCCGACGGTGTCGGCGTCGACGCGCACGAGGTCGGAGTAGGCGGCGGGCAGGCCGTCGACGGTGACGCGGGGCTGCCAGGTGGTGCCGGAGTCGGTGGAGACGCGGATGGTCATCAGGGCGCGGCCGCCGGGGAAGGCGGGCCCGGAGAAGAGCAGCAGGTCGGGGTCGCGGAGCTGGAGGAGGCTGGCCTCGCAGACGGGTCCGTCGAGTCCGGCCTGTGGACGGAAGGGGTGGTGGAGGGTCTTCCCGCCGTCCTTAGAGTGGGCGTCGGCGCGGTTGCCGGGCGACGGGGAGTCGTTGCGGGTGTTGAAGTAGACGCGGCCGTCGGGGAGTTCGGCGGCGGTGGTCTCGTTGACGTTGACGTAGCCGTCGGTGTTCTCGTCGAGGTACCCGAGCGTCCAGGTGGCGCCCCGGTCGTCGCTGAGCAGACAGTGGCCGCCGTTGTACTTGGCCTCGGTGCCGGTGTCCGTGCCGGTGGGCGGCAGGGTGTGGTTGGCGGGGACGACGACCCGGCCGGTGCTCAGCTGGACGGCGTGCCCGGGGGTGGTGGCGTACCAGCGCCAGCCGGGCCTCTTCACCGACTCGGTGATCTCCCTGGGGCCGGTCCAGGTGACGCCGTCGTCGTCGCTGTGCTGCACCCAGACCCGGCGGCCGTCGGCGTCGGAGACCTGGCCGCGCAGGATGGCGTCCTCGGAGGCGGAGGCGGCGGAGCGGATGTGGACGAGCAGGATCCGGCCGGTGTCGAGGACGACCGGGGCGGGGTTGCCGGAGAGGTGAACTCCGTTGCTGGCACACACGTTCAGCGGCCCCCAGGTGCGGCCGCCGTCGGTGGAGCGCTTCAGCACGATGTCGATGTGGCCCCAGTCGCGGGCGGAGTCCACCCGGCCCTCGCAGAAGGCGAGCAGCGTACCGGCCCGGGTCACGACCACGGCCGGGATCCGGAAACTGGCGTATCCCTCACGTCCGGCGCGGAAGGGGACGGAGGCGGGCAGGGAGGCGGCGGATGCTGGCATGTCGTACCGCTTGCCCTGGTTGGGCGAATTCGGGGTGAACTGCCGGTCACGAGTGGCCTGGTGCGGCAGGATGCGGACCCATGGATGCCGTACGGGTCGCGCTGCTGCGCGAAGTGCTCGCCGGGACCGAGTGGTTGGGGGCCACCCGGAGGTTCGCGGGTGTGCTGCGGGGCTCGGTGGTCTCGCACGGCGGCGGGCTGCTGCTCGTCGGCACACCGGACTACGAACCGTGGCATCTCGCGGCACATCTGGTGGACGAGGCCGCGTGGTCGGGCACGCCCGAGCTGACGCCGACGCTTGTACGGCATGAGGCGCGCGCCTCGGATCCGGCACATCTGACGGTCGGGCTCGGCCGTCTCGCGGCGGCGCGGCGGGGCGAGACGTTGCTGGTGGTGTCGCCGCGGGCGGCTGGCGCCGGACCGGCGGTGTCGCCGCGGGCGGCGGGCTCCGGACCGGCGGTGCAGGCGGTGAGCGCCGGACCGGCGGTGCAGGGGCCGGACGCCGGGCTGCTGGAGCGGGTGCACGACGCGCGGCGGGCCGGGGCGACGGTGCTGGCGCTGGGGCCCGGCGAGGGTGACCTGATGGCGATGGCGCACGAGTCGCTCGCGGTACCCGAGGGCACGGATCTGGACCTGGACACGGTGCAGCACCTGGTGAGCGCGGCGGCCGGCGAAAACTCCGTCCCGTCCCCCCGGGCACGCCGACGCTTCCGTGACCGCCTCTCGGCATTGGCGGACCAATTGACGGCGCCGCCACCGGCGCGCTGGTGACCCGGCCGAAGAACAGCCGCCCCTCTCCCCGGGCACGCCGACGCTTCCGTGACCGCCTCTCGGCACTGGCGGACCAATTGACGGCGCCGCCACCGGCGCGCTGGTGACGCCCACCTCGACAAAGCGGTTGCCCCGAAAAGCAGTTGCCCCGGTCTCCCGCCCCTGCCGACCATGACCTCTCGTGACCGCCTCCTTCCTGCCCGACCTTGCCCCCTGGCGCGCCTCCGCCGACTTCCGACGGCTGTGGCTGTCGGGTCTGATCTCCGGCTTCGGCAGCTTCCTGACGTTCGTGGCGCTACCGGTGCAGATCAAGGAGCTGACCGGCTCAGCGGCGGCCGTCGGGGCGATCGGCGCGGTGGAGCTGATCCCGCTGATCGTCTTCGGGCTGTACGGCGGAGCCCTCGCCGACTCGCTCGACAAGCGCGGGCTGATCATCTGGACCGAGGCGGGCCAGGGGCTGCTGAGCGCGCTGCTGCTGGTGAACGCCCTGCTGCCGGAGCCCGCCGTATGGCCGCTGTATGTGGTGGCGGCCCTGTCCTCGGCGCTGGTCTCCGTGCAGCGCCCGGCGCTGGACTCGCTCTGGCCGCGGATCGTGGCCCATGACCACCTGCCGGCCGCGGCCTCCCTCAACGCCCTGCGCTGGACGGTCGGCGGGGTCGCGGGCCCAGCGGTGGCGGGTGTGGTGGTGGCGTACGCGGGGCTCGGCTGGGCCTACGCCGCCGACCTGCTGACCTTCGTCGTCTCGGTCGTCCTGATCATCCCGATCGCCTCCTCCCCCGCCGCGCACGAGGCGGCGAAACCCTCCCTGAAGGCCATCGCCGAGGGCGCCCGGTACGCCTGGAGCCGCAAGGAACTCCTCGGCACCTACGCCGTCGACCTCGCCGCGATGTTCCTGGCGATGCCGCTGGCGCTGCTGCCGTTCCTCGCGGACGAACTGGACGCCGAGTGGTCGCTGGGCCTGATGTACGCGACGGTGCCGCTCGGCTCGCTGCTGGTGAGCGTGACGAGCGGCTGGACCGCGAGGATCCACCGGCACGGCCGGATGGTGGTGCTGGCGGCGGCGCTGTGGGGCGTGGCCATCGCGGCCGCCGGGGTCGTGGGCAACGTATGGCTGGTGCTGCTGTTCCTGACCGTGGCGGGCGGCTGCGACATGGTCAGCGGGATCTTCCGCGGGGTCATGTGGAACCAGACGATCCCGGACGAGCTGCGCGGCCGGCTCGCCGGGATCGAGCTGCTGTCGTACTCGGTCGGACCGACCCTCGGCCAGGTCAGGTCGGGCGGCTTCGCCGCGTGGTGGGGCGTGCGGGCGTCGGTGTGGTCGGGCGGACTGCTGTGCGCCGGCGCCGTGGGGCTGCTGGCACTGTGCCTGCCGAGGCTGATGACGTACGACGCCCGGACGAGCGAGCACGCGAAGAGCGTGCGCGAGCAACGCGAGGCGGCCCGGGCATCGTCACCGGGCTAGTCGTCGTCGGCGCTCGTGGGGGCGTCGTGCCACTTGGGGTCGTTCTCCCACTGGAGGTTGCGCTCGCGGGCGGTCTCCATCGCGTGCTCGGCCTCCCCGCGGGAGGCGTAGGGGCCGAAGCGGTCCTTGCCGGGGCAGTCCGGGCCCTCCTCGACCTTCTTGTGCTCCAGGCAGTAGTACCACTCGCCCGGCTTGCCGACCGTCCGCTTCTTGAACAACGCCATGACCTGCTCCTCTCGCCACCGACATGTTCCCCCACGGCGGCTCGTTAGACTCGCTGGCATGTCTGGCCAGTCGCTGCTCGTCCCAGGGGAGCTCTCTCCCACCCGTTCCGTACCCGGAAACATCCGTCGCCCCGAGTACGTCGGCAAGCCCGCGCCGACGCCGTACTCCGGCCCGGAGGTACAGACTCCGGAGACCGTCGAGGCGATGCGTGTCGCCGGCCGGATCGCCGCGCGAGCGATGGCCGAGGCGGCGAAGCTGATCGCGCCCGGGGTCACCACCGACGAACTGGACAAGGTGGCGCACGAGTACATGTGCGACCACGGCGCCTACCCGTCGACGCTCGGTTACCGGGGCTTCCCGAAGTCCCTGTGCTCCAGCCTCAACGAGGTGATCTGCCACGGCATTCCGGACTCCACGGTGCTGCGCGACGGCGACATCATCAACCTCGACGTGACGGCGTACATCGGCGGGGTGCACGGCGACAACAACGCGACGTACCTGGTCGGGGAGGTGGACGAGGAGAGCCGCCTGCTGGTGGAGCGCACCCGTGAGTCCCTGAACCGCGCCATCAAGGCGGTCAAGCCGGGCCGCCAGATCAATGTCATCGGCCGCGTCATCGAGTCGTACGCCAAGCGCTTCGGCTACGGCGTGGTCCGCGACTTCACCGGCCACGGCATCAACTCGTCGTTCCACTCCGGCCTGATCATCCCGCACTACGACAGTCCGCACGCGACGACGGTGATCCAGCCGGGGATGACCTTCACGATCGAGCCGATGCTGACGCTGGGCACGCACGAGTACGACATGTGGGACGACGGCTGGACGGTCGTGACGAAGGACCGCAGGCGGACGGCGCAGTTCGAGCACACGCTGGTGGTGACGGAGACGGGGGCGGAGATCCTGACGCTGCCCTGACCGGCTCCGCTGTGAAGGCCCGCTCTCTTCGGAGGGCGGGCTTTTGGGTTGGTTTCCTGGATAATTCGGGTACACATTTACCGACAGCGAGTCGGCAAAAGCATTGACTTAGGTAAGCCTAACCACAGAGAATCTGGGCTCATGGACTCCTTCTCGACGCTCCTGCGCACCACCACCCACGAGCTGCACGAAGAGGCGAACTCGTCGACGTTCATGAGCGATCTGCTGGGCGGCCGGCTGGGGGTGGACGCCTATGCGCGCTACACCGAGCAGCTGTGGTTCGTGTACGACGCCCTGGAGTCCGGCGCCGAGCGGCTGGCGTCCGACCCGGTGGCCGGCCCCTTCGTCCGCCCGGAGCTGATGCGGCTGGCGTCGCTCGAACGGGACCTGGCGCATCTGCGGGGCCCCGGCTGGCGGTCCACCCTCTCCACGCTGCCCGCCACACGGGCGTACGCCGACCGGATCGAGGAGTGCGCCCGCACCTGGCCGGCCGGGTATGTCGCGCACCACTACACCCGCTACCTCGGCGACCTCGCCGGCGGCCAGGTCGTCCGCGACCGGGCGGAGAAGACGTGGGGCTTCGACAAGAAGGGCGACGGGGTCCGCTTCTACGTCTTCGACCAGATCTCCAACCCGGCGGCCTTCAAGCGCGGCTACCGCCACCTGCTGGACGACGTACGGGCGGACGACCTGGAGAAGCAGCGGATCATCGCCGAGTGCCAGCGGGCGTTTCGACTGAACATGGCGGTCTTCCAGGCACTGAGCGAGGAGTTCCCGCTGTCGGCCTGAGCCCCGTCAGCGCTCCAGACAGACCCGCCCTCCGAGTTCCACCCAGCCCCCGGGCTGCGGTGCCGTCAGGAGCTGGGAGCCCGTGCCCTGGGTGATGTTGAGGGCGCGGCCCAAACTTTCCGTCAGGAGGATCGCCGCCGCTCCCGTCGCCTCGTCCTCGTCGATGCCGTCGCCCCGGCCGGGGAAGCCCCGCGCGCGGATCCGGCCCGCCGCCTCGTCCTCCCACGCCCACGCGTAGATCCACTCCCCCGCCGGAGGCACCGGCAGCGCGTCGACCTCGGCCGCGGACCCGTACTGCCGCAGCGTCCGCGGCGGTGCCCACTCCGCTCGCGCCTCGATCCAGCAGAACTCCCCGTCCTGGCGGGCCCCGACCACCCCGGCGGGCGTGACCAGCTCCGGCACGTCCAGCAGCCAGGCCGCCCCGACGCAGGGGTAACCGGCGAACGGCAGCCGCACGCTGGGCGTGTAGATGTCGATGACTCCGCGCTCGGGGTCGTCGACGAACACCGTCTCGGGGAACCCGAGCTTCGCCGCGAACGCCTGCCGCTCATCCCGCTCCGGCAGCACCGAGCCGTCACGGACAACGCCCAGCTCGTTGCCGTATCCGCCGCGAGGCCCGCAGAAGACCCGGAGCACGTCGTAGTCAGTCACGGGGGAATTGAAACATCACCCGGGCGGCGAGGTCGTCCCAGGCATCGGTTCCGCCGGGCAGGTCCCAAAGGCGGCCCGTACGGCAGTGAGGCGATCGTGTACGTCCACTCCAGGGCGGCCCTGGGTGTCGGGACGCACGGCGAGCCCTCGCATGCGGTGCTCGTGCGCCTCGGTCACCTCCTCGGCAGCCCGCCGCCACTGCCCCTCGTCGGGCACCTGGCTCAACTGCACGCACTCCGGCACCCGCTCCTCCGCCAGCGCGGCCACCGCCCTGTCGTGGCCGTCGAGGATCACCCAGCCGTCGAGAAAGGTCACCCACCACAGCAGGACAGGCGCAAGGGTGCCCTCGCGGGCGTGCTTGCGGTACGCCTTCACACGCGCCGCGGCCGGCGCCGAGAGCCGGCGCAGCGGGAGAACCCCGTGCCAGCCGCCCCCGCAGTACAGCCCCAGCCGTCCGGTCGGCCACTCCCGTACGAAGTCCTCGGTCCAGACGCCCGGTTCGAAGCGGTCCCGCCGGGCCAGCTCCCAACGCCCGTCCCGCAAGGGCGTCCCGTCGGACTCCTCCAGCCGACGCGCGTACTGATGCGGCCAGTTGATGTCGGACCGCATGGCCGTCGAGCGCACCGGCGGCAGGGGCGAGCGGTAGTCGTCGAGGCGGTGCAGATACAGCTCCGGGCAGCAGCCCTCGCCCACCGACCGGCCCAGCAGCAGCGTCCGGACGGCACCCGCAACATCGCGGGCACGGAGACGGACCGGTTGAAGAAGTTCGTGTGGGTGGACGAGAAGGAGGGGCCCGACTGGATGGTGGACGGCTCCTACCTGGTCGCCCGGCGCATCCGTATGCACATCGAGACCTGGGACCGCACCTCCCTGCAGGAGCAGGAGGACATCATCGGCCGCGACAAGGGCGAGGGCGCCCCGGTCGGCAAGGCCAAGGAGCGCGACGAGCCGTTCCTGAAGGCGATGCTCCCGACCGCGCACGTGCGGCTCGCGCACCCCCACTCCAACGACGGGGCGACGATCCTGCGCCGCGGCTACTCCTTCACCGACGGCACGGACGGCCTGGGCCGCCTGGACGCGGGCCTGTTCTTCCTGGCGTACCAGAAGGACGTGCGCACGGGCTTCGTGCCCATCCAGCGCAACCTCGCCACCGACACGCTCAACGAGTACATCCAGCACGTGGGTTCGGCGGTCTACGCGATCCCGCCCGGCGTCCGTGACAAGGACGACTGGTGGGGCCGGGCGCTGTTCGCCGGGGAGGCGTAGGACCGTGTTCGCGAACTATCTGATCGGCCTGCGTGAGGGGTTGGAGGCCAGCCTCGTCGTCTGCATCCTCGTCGCCTACCTGGTGAAGACGGACCGCAGGGACGCGCTCAGGCCCGTCTGGATCGGCATCGGGGTCGCGGTCGCGCTCGCCCTGGGCTTCGGCTGCGCCCTCGAATTCGGCTCCCAGGAGCTGACGTTCGAGGCGCAGGAGGCGCTCGGCGGCTCGCTGTCCCTCATCGCCGTAGGCCTGGTGACGTGGATGGTGTTCTGGATGCGGCGCACCGCCCGGCATCTGAAGGCCGAGCTGCACGGCAGGCTGGACGCCGCCCTTCAGATGGGCACCGGCGCGCTGGTCGCCACGGCGTTCCTGGCGGTGGGCCGGGAGGGCTTGGAGACGGCTCTGTTCGTGTGGACGTCGGTGCGCGCGGCCGGTGACGGCTCCCCGCGCCCCGTGGTCGGCGCCGGTCTCGGCCTGGCCACCGCGGTGTTCCTGGGCTGGCTGTTCTACCGCGGCGCCCTGAGGATCAATCTGGGCAAGTTCTTCACCTGGACCGGCGGGATGCTGGTCGTGGTCGCGGCGGGTGTGCTGGCGTACGGCTTCCATGACCTCCAGGAGGCCGACTGGCTGCCGGGCCTGACCTACAAGGCCTTCGACATCACCGGCACGATCCCGCCTGACAGTTGGTACGGCACGCTGCTGAAGGGCGTGTTCAACTTCCAGCCCGATCCGACCGTCCTCCAGGTCACGGTGTGGCTGCTGTACCTGGTCCCGACGCTCGCGCTGTTCCTCGCCCCGGTAGGGTTCGCCTCCGGGAAGGGGAAGGTGAAGGGACCCGATGAGCAGGGATCGCAGCCCTCGAAGGCTTCGCAGGCTTGACCGGAGGGCGCTGATAGCGGCCTCCGTGACCGCTTTGTCGTTGACGGCGAGCGGGTGCCTGGTGGTGCACGGGGAACGGGAGTTGATCCCCGCCGCCACACAGGCCGAGGCCGCCGAGGCGCTGAAGGACTTCACCGCCGCGTACAACGCGGCCGACAAGGCGTACGACAGTTCCCTGGACGCCGACCGTGTCACCGGCGCGCTCGGCGACATCGACGAGGCGCGGCTGAAGGCGGGCCGCGCCAACAACCCGGACGGCAACACCGGGCACTCGCCGCTGGCGTTCACGGACGCCGAGTTCACCATCCCCAAGAAGCCGGGCTGGCCGCGCTGGTTCCTGGCCGATGCCAAGGCCAACCGCGGCGGTGACTCCCGCTGGCTGCTGGTGTTCACCCGGGACGGTCTCGAAGACCCGTGGGAGGCCGCGTATCTGACGCTGGTGGCGCCCGACGACATGCCGGAGTTCAAGAAGGACAAGGACGGCTGGGCCGAGGCGGTGGACCCGAATTCCACCGAACTGGCCGTCGCCCCGGACGACTTGAGCAAGGTCTACACGGCCTACCTCAAGGACGGCGGGGAGACCTTCGCGGACGGCAGCCACACCTCCGGCTGGCGGGAGAAGCGCGCGAAGAACGCGGAGCGGCCGGGTCTGGTCACGCAATACATCGACGAACCGCTGACCGAGGGCGACTACCGGCCGCTGGCGTTGCGCACGGCGGACGGCGGGGCGCTGGTGTTCTTCACCACGCACCACTACCAGAAGCAGACGGCCGCGCCGGGCGCCGCCGTGCCGACCCCCAACAAGGACGTGCTGGCCCTGACGACGGGCGAGATCAAGCAGTCGCTGACGATGGAGTTCATCTCGAACGAGGTGGCGCTGGACCCGGCGGGGGGCGCGGGCGGTGTGTCGGTGCTGGGCCGGATCGAGGGCCTGACGGGCGCGAAGGGCGAGTAGCTTTCTCGGGTGAGCAGCCGCTTCGGGCCGTTCAGCGGCGCGAGGGCCAGGCGGTGTGCGCGTGGTCGGACTCCTGGCCGGCGTGGCGGGCGCAGGAGTCGGTGAGGACCTCCAGCAGGCTGAGCGGATCCGGCAGGGGATGCTCGGTCCCGCGTACCCAGCGCACGCTCTGGTCGTCACCGCTGAGGCGGGCGGGCGGCACGAGGACGTACGAACCGCGGCAGTGCCACCGTAGGCCCGGATGCTCGTCCATCGTCTCGGGGTGGCAGTCCAGCTCGCAGGGCCACCACTCGTCCTCGTCCTCGGGGGTGCCGCGGGTGAGGGTGAAGAAGAGCAGGCGGCCATTGTCGCTCTCGGCGACGGGTCCGACCTCGACGCCGGCGTCGAGGAGCCGGCCGAGGGCCTCGCGGCCGGCCTCCAGGGGGACGTCCAGGACGTCGTGCACCATGCCGGTGGCGGTGATGAAGTTGGCCTGCGGCTGGTTGCGGGCCCAGCGTTCGATCTGGGCGCGGTCGGTGGTGGACTGCGTCTGCCAGGCGAACGACACCGGGTGCTGGGCGGGGGTCGGACAGCCGACGCGGTCGCAGGAACAGCGGTAGCCGGGCGCCGGGTGGGCGGCGGGCGCGAGCGGCAGTCCCGCGGAGGCGGCGGCGAGCAGCAGAGCCTCACGACCGCCGTCGTCGGCGGTCTGCTGGGGGCGGCGGCCGCGCAGCCACCGGGAGAGTTTGCCCTGCAGGCCTCGGTCGCCGAACTCCGCGCTCATCTATCCCCTCGCCTCGCTGTCGTGCGGAACAGCATGCCTCATGGTCCCACCATCGTGCGCTCCGGGGGGCCGTAGCCGACAACAGGGGTAGGTGGGACGAGGCCCGGGATCGAGTGTCATTGCGCGCTTTGGCATGATGTACACCCCTACGGTGTCGCCATGATCACCTGGACCGCACTGGCCGCCACTCTGGCGGGCACGGCCTCCCTGATCCCGCCGACCCCCCTGGAGTGGGGCACGGGCCCCCTCACCGTCGACGCGCTGCCCCGCATCACGTACGTCGCCCATCGCGGCGGCGCCCACGAGGTCCCCGAGAACAGCATGTCGGGCCTGATGGCGGCGTACGCGCGCGGGACGGCACAGGTCCTGGACTTCGACACGCGCGTGCTGCGCGACGGCACGCCGGTGGTGTTCCACGACCCGACCCTGCGCCGCACGACGGACCGGTCGGGAGAGGTGCGGACCTTGGACGTTCGCGACTGGCACACGGTACGGCTGCGCCCGGCGCCGTCCCTGCCGGGCCGCTGGCGTCCGGAGCGGCCGCCGACGGTGGCGGAGGTGCTGGATCGCTTCGGCGGCCGGATCGTGCTGATGCTGGAGGTGAAGGACCGTCAAGCCCTGGGCGCCCTGGCCCGCCTGATCCGCACCCGCGACCTGACCCGCTCGGTGCTGGTGAACACGAACGACCCGAAGGTGGCGCGGCGGGCCGACCGCCTGGGCCTGCTGTCTCAGCTGTGGCGCTCGGCCCGCCAACTGCGAACGGACCGCCCCGCCCGCTGGCGCTCCTACGTGGACGTGCTGGACGTGGACCACCGGGCCCGGGACGCGGATCTGCGGCGGGCGGTCCGGTCCGGGATCCCCCGGGTGTGGGCGCACACGGTGGTGACCCCGGCCCAGCGGGACCGGGTGCTGGCGCTGGGCTGCGACGGGGTGATCACGGACGCGCCGGGCCGTCTTGCGCGGGCGGCTCAGCGGGGTGCGATGCCGTGGAGGGCGTAGTCGACGAGGGTGTCGGTGTACTCGTGGGAGATGGGCCCGGAGTACTGCAGCCACCGCTGGGCGAGAGGTGAGACGAACAGCTCGAGGGCGATACGCGGATCGACGTCCGGGCGGACGTCCCCGGCCGCCTGGGCGGAACGCAGGCGCTCGACGTAGAGCTGGAGCGAGGGTTCGAGAAGCTTGGCCACGAACTGCCGCCCGAGCTGCTCATTGACGACGCCCTCGGCGGCCAGCGCACGGGAGGGCACCTCGAAGCGCGGGTCCTTGAGCTCGTCGACGGTGGCGCGGAGCACGGCCTTGAGATCGGCGGCGAGATCGCCGGTGTCGGGGATGACGTACGGCTCCTGCCCGACGTCCCGGTTGACCTGCTCCCCCAGATCGAGGAACGCCTCCATGAGCACCTCGGCCTTGGAGGACCACCACCGGTAGATCGTCTGCTTGCCGACACCCGCGCGGGCGGCGATGCCCTCGATGGTGGTCTTGGGGTATCCGACCTCCCCGACGAGGGCGAGGGCGGCGTCGTAGATGGCACGGCGGGACTTCTCGCTGCGGCGAGTGGAGTCGGGGGCGAGGTTCTTGGCCATGGGTCGAATTTATCAGGTTGACAAGACGGAGCGTCTCGCCGGAGAGTTGTTTATCGAGACGATACGTCTCGTCGTGGACGCTGTGGAGAGGAGCCGGCGATGGCCCGAGGCGGAAACATGCTGGGAGTGGGCGGCACCCGAAAGAACCTGGGCCGAGACGCACTGCGCGGACGCGCTCGCGGCAGCCGGGTGGGCGGAGCAACCGACCCCCAGGCGCAGAAACGGGAACTGCTGCGGAAGTTGCAGGAGAAGCGGGGGGAGGCCGGCCCGGTCGACGACTAGTCGTCGACCGGGGGCCAGGCGTCGCCCCAGTCGGCGTCGCGGGCGGCTTTGTAGAGGTCGCCGTGGCGCTTGGTAACCGTCGTGCGGTTGAGGGCCGGGTGTGTCTCGCAGAGGTCGAGGAGCACCTGGCCCTTGCGGATCTGCGGTTTGCGGACGACTCGGGCGGGGGCCGGGGTGACCGGGAAACGGGCGGCGGCGACGTAGGCGAACTTCTCGTCCTCGTAGGCGAGGGAGCCGCCCTTGACCTGCCGGTGGAGGGAGGAGCGGCTGACCCTCGTCGAGAAGTGGCACCAGTCGGTGCCGGGGGTGATGGGGCAGGCGGCACTGTGGGGGCAGGGGGCGGCGATCCGGAAGCCGGCCGCGATGAGCCGCTCCCGGGCCTCGATGATCCGGGTGTAGCCGTCGGGGGTGCCGGGTTCGACGATGACGACGGCTTGGGCGGCGGAGGCGGCGGTGTCGATGAGGGTGACGCGGTCGCCCTCGTCGAGCTCATTGAGGACGTAGGAGATGGTGACGAGGTCGGTGCTCTCGATGGAGAGCGCTGATCCGATGCGGGAGCGTTGCCAGGTGACTTGGCGAAGGGCCGGGTTGGCGGCGGCGATCTCGCGGCCCAGGGCGAGGGCGGGTTCGGCCCAGTCGAGGACGGTGACGTCGCGGGGGCCGGACCAGGTGGCACTGACGGCCCAGGTGGCGGCGCCGGTGCCGCCGCCGACGTCGATGTGGCCGGACGGGGTCCAGTCAGGGGTGGCCTCGGCGAACGCGTCCAGCGCGGCGCGTACGGCCTCGAAGGTGGCGGGCATGCGGTATGCGGCGTACGCGGCCACGTCTGCGCGGTCGCGGAGGATGGGGGCGTGGGTGGGGGTGGCCCCGCGATAGTTGGCGATCAGCCGATCGACTGCGGCGGCGGCCTGCCGGGGCGGAAGTCCATCAAGGAGGCCGGCAAGGGCGGCACGCAGAGTCTCGGCCGGGGCTACGGGGTCGTTCACCCGCCGATTCTAATCCGGTCCGCGGCGGCCCTCCGGGCCCCATCCGGCGGGCAGGACCTCGATGGAAGGTGCCGGCAACCAGAAGGCGGGCCCGTCTGGGCTCACGTGCCGAGCCCGTTCCGACTCACCGGCCCGTCACCGATCCCGGGTTCCGATATGTCCGGCTGTTGGTGTACGGGGTCCGGAGCGGTGTATATCCGGGGGCGTTGATCCGGTGGACATGATGGGGAGTTGGGCATGGCCAGGCGCGGTGTGGGACGGATGGGTGCTGTCGCTGTGGGTGTCGCCGGTCTGGTGGGGATGCTGGGCGGGTGTTCCGGGGGTGAGGAGGAGCCGGAGACCGGGGCTTCGGGCAGCTCTGTCTCCGCCTCCGCCTCAGTCAGTTCTGCGCCGCCCACCACTCCGGGCGGCATTCTCGATGCCGCCGAGGAGGCTATGCGGGGCGAGCCCGGGTGGACCTTCGATGTGGAGGGGCAGGAAGCTCTCGATCTTGCGGGTGGGGGGAGCGAGGCGTCCTATCGCGCCACCGTGCGACGGACCGGGGAGTCCGAGGCCCTGCATTCCAGCGGCACCGTGGTGAGCAAGGGGAGCAGTACCCCCGAAGAGGTCTTCGTCGTGGACGGGGTGGGGTACGTCCGGGAAGGGGAGGGCGCCTGGGAGTCGGGGGACGTCTCCGATCCTGAGATCGCCAACAAGGTCGAGGACCCCGTTGCTGCCCTCGACGTGTTTCGGGCCTACTCCAAGGGCGGCGAGCGCATCAGCGTCGCCCACGAGGGTGGCGGCATCACCCTGCGCGTCGAGGTTCCCTCCGGGAAGCTCTCCGATGACCGGCCCGCTCTCGCCAAAGCCGTACGTGAAGTGCGGCCGACCATCGAGCAGTTGCGTGAGGGCGGGGTCACCGCCACCGACAGCGAGATCGTCCTTACCCGCCTCGCCGATGTGCTCGTGCTGGACCAGGACACCTATCGGATCAAGTCCCACCGGTTCTCCTTCGGCTTCACCATCCCCTACCAGGGGCAGCAGATCACCTACCGGCAGGAAGTCGGGGAGGAGAACCGCGGCGTCTTCACCGGAGACATCACACTTCCCGACGGCGTCGCTTGACGCGCATCACCGTTCCCGTACCGCCCGTGCCACCCGGGTCCCCGCCGCCGCCCGAGGCCGGCTGTCCGCCGCCCGCCTCCGTGGGTGCACCGTGTTCGCCAGCAGGACCAGGAAGGTGTCTGTCGCCCGGTCCAGGACGAGCATCGTTCCGGTGAACCCGGTGTGGCCCGCGGCCCCCCGCCCCGCCAACTCCCCCATGAACCACTCCTGGTCCAGGGCGAAGCCGAGGCCCGGTGGGGTCAGGAGGAGTTCCACGAAGTCGGGGCCGAGGATGCGGGCGGGGCCGTAGGAGCCGCCCGTCAGCAGTGTCCGGCAGAACACCGCCAGGTCGCGTGCCGTGGAGAACAGGCCCGCATGACCCGCCACCCCGCCCAGCGCCCACGCGTTCTCGTCGTGGACCACCCCCCGCAGCATCCCCCGGTCCGCCTTCGCCCACGGCCGCCGCTGGTCCTCGGTCGCCGCCGCACCGGGGAACGGACCGAACCGGGTCGAGGTCATGCCCAGGGGGCGGGTGATGCCGTCGTGGATCAGGACGTCCAGGCCACGGCCCGTGATGCGTTCCAGCACGTGCTGGAGCAGGAGCATGTTCAGGTCGGAGTAGCAGTACGTGCCGGGGACCCCGATCGGGACCTCGGTCCGCAGCCGCGCCAACCTCTCCTCGTCGTCCGCGCAGTCGTACAGCGGGAGTTCGGGCCGCAACCCGGACGTGTGCGTCAGCAGCTGCCGTACCGTCACGCCGTGCCGCGCCGCCCCGCGGAAGTCCGGCAGGTACGCCCCCACCTCCGCGTCGATGCCGAGCGTCCCCCGCTCGATCTGCTGCACCGCCGCGACCGCCGTGAACACCTTGGTCAGGGACGCGAGGTCGAAGGCCGTCGAGACCGTCATCGGTACGCGGGCGGAAGGCGGCAACTCCACGCCAGTGTCCGTCTCCGGGTCGTACGACGCGTAACGGACCGCCCACCCCGCCGCCTCCTCCACGGCCACACAGGGGCCGCGTCCGGCGATCACCACCGCGCCCGCCGCCCAGGGCCGCTCACCCGTGGTGAGGGCCTGGACGTCGGCGGCCAGACGACCGAGTTCCTCGGGGTCGAGGCCGGCCCGCTCCGGTGTGTCGCCGCGCAGTCTCGGTGCGCTCAGCTCCCCGCTCCCTCCACGCCGGCCCCCCTGTTCCAGGGACGGCACATTCCCATGAAGCAGGCCGACGCCACCAGTGCGGCGGCCACTTGGACGACGGCCATCGGGACGGCGGTGTCCTCCCCGGCGACACCCACCAACGGGGACACCACCGCGCCGATCAGGAAGGACGATGTACCCAGCAGCGCGGACGCCGAACCCGCCGCCTGCTTGGTCCGCAGCAGCGCGAGGGTCTGGGTGTTGGGCAGCGTCACGCCCATCGCCGACATCAGCACGAACAGCGCGGCCGCCACCGGGGCGAGGCCCACCTCCCCGAACACCCCCGTCGACATCAGCAGCAGCGCACCTGCCGCCAGCACCACCACACCGAGCCCGACCGCCAGCACCGCGTCCAGGCTCACCCGCCCCACCAGCACCTTGCCGTTGATCTGGCCGACGACGACCAACCCGATGGAGTTCAGGCCGAACAGCAGGCTGAAGGTCTGCGGAGACGCGCCGTAGATCTCCTGGATCACGAACGGCGACGCCGAGATGTACGCGAACAGCGCCGCGAAGGAGAAGCCGCCCGTCAGCATGTAGCCAGCGAAGGCCCGGTCCGCCAGCAGTCCCCGCATCGAGCGCAGCGCCTCGCCCACGCCTCCCTCGTGGCGGTCGGCCGGCGCCAGCGTCTCCGGCAGGCGCGCCCACACCAGCCCCGCGAGCAGCACGCCGACCACCGTCAGGACGACGAACACGCCCCGCCAGTCCGTCACCCGCAGGATCTGTCCGCCGATCAGCGGCGCGATGATCGGCGCGACCCCGGAGATCAGCATGAGCGTGGAGAAGAAGCGGGCCATCGCCACGCCGTCGTAGAGGTCGCGTACGACCGCCCGCGCGATCACGATCCCGGCGGCGCCCGCGAGCCCCTGCGCCAGCCGGAAGGCGACCAGGAACTCGACCGTGGGGGCGATGGCGCACAGGGCGGTGGCGACGACATAGACCGCGAGGCCGATGAGCAGCGGGCGTCTGCGGCCCCACTTGTCGCTCATCGGGCCGACCACGAGCTGGCCCAGCGCCATGCCGGCCAGGCAGGCGGTGAGGGTGAGCTGGACGGTGGCGGCGGGGGCGTGCAGGGCCTCGGTGACCTGCGGGAGGGAGGGGAGGTACATGTCCATCGCCAGCGGGGGCGTGGCGGTCAGGCCGCCGAGGACCAGGGTGACGAGAAGTCCGGTGCGCCGCATGGCGCGGGCGGCCGGTTCCGTCGTCGGCACGGCCGCCTGCGCTTCGTTCGATATGGATGCCCTGGACGCCCCGCTCTCGGGCATGTGCCCTCCCTCTCCTCGCGATACGGCACCTATGCTCTCAGCTCGAACACAGTGCCGAGGGTCACTAAAGCGAGGGTGGGGTTCGGGGATGGCGGAGCAGAGCGTGCGCTGGGGGATTCTGGCGACCGGGGGGATCGCGGCCACGTTCACGGCGGATCTGGTGGATCTGCCGGATGCCGAGGTCGTGGCGGTGGCCTCGCGCTCGCAGGAGTCGGCGGACGCGTTCGCGGAGCGCTTCGGGATCGGGCGGGCGTACGGCGACTGGGCCGCGCTGGCTGCGGACGAGGACATCGATGTCGTCTACGTCGCCACCCCGCACTCGGCGCACCGCGTGGCCGCAGGGCTGTGCCTGGAGGCCGGACGGAACGTGTTGTGCGAGAAGGCGTTCACGCTGAACGCGCGCGAGGCGGAGGAGCTGGTCTCGCTGGCCAAGGCACGTGGGAGCTTCCTGATGGAGGCCATGTGGATGTACTGCAATCCGCTGGTGCGGAGGCTCAAGGGGCTCGTCGACGACGGGGCGATCGGTGAAGTGCGCAGTGTGCAGGCCGACTTCGGGCTTTCGGGGCCGTTTCCGCCTTCGCATCGGCTGCGCGATCCGTTGCAGGGCGGGGGCGCGCTGCTCGATCTCGGGGTCTATCCGGTGTCGTTCGCGCAGTTGTTGCTCGGGGAGCCCTCGGACATCGTCGCGAGAGCAGCGCTCTCCGACGAGGGCGTCGATCTCCAGACCGGAGCACTGCTCTCCTGGGAGAGCGGGGCTCTCGCTTCGGTGCACTGCTCCATCATCGGCGGTACGGCGACCTCGGCGTCGGTCACCGGCTCGCGCGGCCGGATCGACATCCCGTACGGCTTCTTCTTCCCGGACCACTTCGTGCTGCACCGGGACGGCCAGGACCCCGAGAAGGTCGCCGCCGACCCGGCCGACGGCCCCCGCAACAGCATGCGCCACGAGGCCGCCGAGGTGATGCGCGCCCTGCGGGCCGGCGAGACGGAGTCCCCGCTCGTCCCGCTCGACGGCACCCTCGCCGTGATGCGGACGCTCGACGCGATCCGGGACCGCGTCGGCGTCCGCTACCCGAGCGAGACGAGCGAGGCCGCGCTCACGCAGGCCTGAGCCCCGGCTCCCCCGCATCCGTGACGAAGGACGCGGCCGTCGTGACCGGCGCCCCCGGCGTGGTCACGTACGGCACCGTCTTGAAGTCCGCCCGCGCCTGGTCCTCGCCCAGCGCGACGGTCACATAGCCGCGCCGGCCGTTGTAGAACCTCAGGTGCGGGTTGGCGGTCATGTAGGTGTCCCAGTTCGCGGGCTTGTCGGCGCCGTCCCGGCCGCTGGCGATCGAGGTCGCCACGATCTCGGTGCCGCGCACCCGCGAGCCCGGGTCGTCGAAGTCGTCCTTGATGTCGAAGGCGTACCCGACGTGCACATCGCCGGTGAGCACCATCAGGTTCTCCACCCCGGCGGCCTCGGCACCGTCCAGGATCCGTCGGCGGGAGGCGCGGTAGCCGTCCCAGGCGTCCATCGAGACCCGGGACGGTTCGGTCAGGTCGAACTTGCGCTGCGAGAAGACGACCTGCTGCGGGACGACGTTCCACAGCGCCCGTGACTGGCGCCAGCCCTCCAGCAGCCACCGCTCCTGCGTCTCGCCGGTCATGGTGCGCGCCGGGTCGTCGACCTCGGGCCCCGGCACCTTGGCGCCGTCGCCCTGGGCCTGGTTGCTGCGGTACTGCCGGGTGTCGAGCACGTCGAACTGGGCGAGCCCGCCCCAGTGCAGCCGCCGGTACAGCTGCATGTCCGGGCCCTCGGGGAGCTGGGGGCGGCGCAGCGGCAGGTTCTCCCAGTAGGCGCGGTAGGCGGAGGCCCGGCGCAGCAGGAACTCCTCCGGCGGAACGCTGTTCTCGGGGGTGTCGTCGGCGTAGTTGTTCTCGGTCTCGTGGTCGTCCCAGGTGACGACGAAGGGGTGCGCGGCGTGCGCGGCGCGCAGATCGGGGTCGGTTTTGTAGAGGGCGTAGCGCAGGCGGTAGTCCTCCAGGGTCACCGTCTCGCGGTTGAAGAGCGCGGGCAGGGTGCGGTCGGTGTAGTTGCGGGAGCCGCCGACGGAGCTGACCGCGTACTCGTAGAGGTAGTCGCCGAGGTGGAAGACGACGTCGACGTCGTCGGCGGCGAGATGCCCGTACGGGGTGAAGTAGCCGTCGTGGTACGCCTGGCAGGAGACGGCGGCGAGCTTGAGGGCGGAGCTGTGGGCGCCGAGGGCGGGGGCGGTGCGCGTGCGGCCGGTCTCGGAGATCCAGCCGCCCACGCGGAAGCGGTAGTAGAAGACACGGTCCGTGTCGAGGTGGTCGACCTCGACACGGACCGTGTGGTGGAACTCGGGGTGTGCGGTGGCGGTGCCGCGTCTGACGGTGCGGCGGAAGTCCTCGTCGCGGGCCAGCTCCCAGTGCACCGTGACGCGTTCGGCGGGCAGGCCGCCGTCGGGCTGGTAGGGGGCGGGCGCGAGGCGCGTCCACAGCAGTACGGAGCCGGGCAGCGGGTCGCCGGAGGCGACGCCGAGCGTGAACGGGTCGTCGGTGATCCGCGCGGCGTCGAGCTCGGCGGCGCCGGCGACACCGGCCGTCGGCAGGTTCACCGCGAAGGCGAGCGCGGCGGCGGCGCCGGTGGCCGTGAGGAAGCGGCGCCGACCCAAGTGCCGGGCCGCCGCGTGAAGTTCGGGGGCGTGCCCTGAGGGCGTGTCTCCTGAGGGGGTGTGCTGTGACTGACGTGCGTCGGGTGTCATCCGGTCCTCCCCTGGCGTAATGAATGCACCTGGGATTGGAGTGGCCCGGGACGACTCATGATTGGCGCGTACACAACACCCGGATGGCGGACGGATGAGTTCCGTATGGCGGACCCTCCCGTACGCTGCGGGGCCATGAATACGAAGCGAACTGGCAGGCCGAGGACCGCCGTGGTGACCGGGGCGGGCTCCGGCATGGGACGCGCGGTCGCCGTGGAGCTGCTGCGCGCGGGCTGGTCGGTGGCGCTGGCGGGCCGCCGCACCGAGACCCTGGAGGAGACGGCGGCACTGGCACCCGAGGGCGCCGGCATCGCCGTACGCACGGATGTGTCGCGGCCGGACGACGTGGCCGCGCTGTTCGCCGCCGCGGTGGACCGGTTCGGGCGGGTCGACCTGCTGTTCAACAACGCGGGGACGTTCGGGCCGGGCGGGGTGCCGGTGGAGGAGCTGTCCTACGACGCCTGGCGGCACGTGGTGGACACCAACCTCAACGGGGCGTTCCTGTGCGCGCAGGCGGCGTACCGGCAGATGAAGGAGCAGGACCCGCAGGGCGGCCGGATCATCAACAACGGGTCGATTTCCGCCCATACGCCCCGTCCGCACTCCGTCGCCTACACGGCGACCAAGCACGCGCTGACGGGCCTGACCAAGTCGCTGGCGTTGGACGGGCGGCCGTACGGCATCGCGGTGGGGCAGATCGACATCGGGAACGCGGCCACCGACATGACGGCCCGCATGCAGACGGGCGCGCTCCAGGCCAACGGCGAAGTGGCGCCGGAGCCCGTGATGGACGTGGCCGATGTGGCGCGCACCGTCCGGCACATGGCGGAGCTGCCACTGGAGGCGAATGTGCAGTTCGCGACGGTCCTGGCGACGGCCATGCCGTACGTGGGCCGCGGCTGAGCACTCCCAGTGGACCCGGGCTCCACAACCTGCACAACCGGAATTTGACCGTCCGCTGCATTGCGGCCGGTCGGAGACTTATGCTCAACTCTCCTACACAAGAGCTTCACAGTTGGAGTGGAGAGCTTCCGCCGGCCACACCCGAGGGGGGAAGACGGCAGCCGTACCACGGCGCGGGTTGGGGGTGGACCCCGCGTGGGACCGCGGGGTACGCACCGCGCCGTGGACGGCTGCCGTACGTATGCGGCGGCCGCATTCTCAGCTCGCGCACATTCCTTCTCAGGTCGCACATATCCCTTACTCACGGCCACGCAACGTTTCGTCCCTAGCTTGAGGTCGCGCCCACAGCGGGCGCCAAGAACCTCTAGGAACGGGATGTTTGGCATCTATCTCAAGCGCGAGCTGAGTCGGCGCAAGAAGGTGGCTCTGGTCGTCGCCCTGGGTCTGGCGCTCGGAATCGCGCTCGTCATCACCGTCAACTCCGTGTCGGCGGGCATGCAGAAGGCGCAGGACAAGGTCCTCGAATCGCTCTACGGCCTGGGCACCGACATGACCGTCACCAAGGCCAGATCGGCTCCCGGCGACAACGCCTCGGGCGGACCGCGGTTCGAGTTCGACGCCCAGTCCGACGAGGACGAGGAGCAGAGCTCGGACCGGGTGATGACACAGGGCGGTGAGGCGCTCAGCGCGTCCCTGGTGGAGAAGGTCGGCAAGCAGAGCGGGGTCGCGAACGCGGTCGGCGCCCTCACCCTGAACGTCACCAAGGTCGACGGCTCCTTCACACAGGGCCAGGCGCAGTCGGGGAGCGGCCAGTCGCAGGGCGAGGGCGGCCCCGGCGCCGGCGGCACCAGCACCGGTCAGCCGCAGGTCCAGGGCGGCGGCGCCTCCTTCGACGTCAACTCCTACTCCGTCGCCGGCGTCGACGTCACCGACCAGGACCTCGGCCCGCTGGCCGGCTCGGAGATCACCTCCGGCAAGACCTTCACGACCGCGCAGAGCAACGCGAAGGTGGCGGTGCTCAGCAAGTCGTACGCCAAGGAGAACGAGTACAAGGTCGGCGAGACCTTCAAGATCTCCGGCACCAAGTACACGGTCATCGGCATCGCCACCCCGGAGAGCAGCGAGTCCACCACCGACGTCTATCTGCCGCTGAAGCAGGCGCAGACCCTGGGCGACGCCAAGAACAAGGTCACCACGATCTACGTCAAGGCGACCGACTCGCAGCGGATCGACGCCGTGAAGTCGGCGATCCAGAAGAACATCTCCGGTACGACGGTGACGACCTCCGCGGATCTGGCGGACACGGTGTCGGGCTCCCTGTCGACGGCGTCCGACCTGGCGTCGAGCGTCGGCAAATGGCTGTCGATCGCCGTGCTGGCGGCGGCCTTCCTGGTCGCCGGGCTGCTGACGTCGTCGGCGGTGTCGCGCCGGGTACGCGAGTTCGGCACGCTGAAGGCCCTGGGCTGGACCTCGGGCCGGGTGACCCGGCAGGTCGTGGGCGAGGCCGTCGTCAGCGGCCTGGTGGGCGGTGTCCTGGGCATCGCGGTCGGCCTGGCGGGCGCGTACACGGTGACGGCGATCAGCCCGACCCTGGAGGCGGAGTTGGGCGCGACGGCCGGCGGCATGGGAGGAGGCCCGGGTGGCGGCATGGGCGGCCCCGCGGCCCAACAGTCCTCCAACGCCCTGGAGATAGCCCTCACCGCCCCGGTGAGCGCGACGACGATCGCCCTGGCGGTGGGCCTGGCGGTGACAGGCGGTCTGATCGCGGGCGCGTTCGGCGGCTGGCGGGCATCGAGACTCCGCCCGGCGGACGCACTGAGGCGAGTCGAGTAGCACCTGTCCGCCGGAGCGGGCCGGGGGACGGTCAGCCCGCGGCGGAGCCGCATATCGACACAGCCCCCACAAGCCCGCAGCCGGCACCGAACTCGCACCACCCCGAACTCCAGGAGCCCCCATGTACGAACTCAGAAACGTCACCAAGCGCTATACGCGCGGCAAGGAGACGGTGGAGGCGCTGCGCGGCGTCGACCTCACCATCCAGGACGGCGACCAGCTCGTCATCCAGGGCCCGACCGGCGGCGGCAAGTCGACGCTGCTCCAGATGATCGGCGGCCTGGACCGCCCCTCCGAGGGCAGCGTGGAACTCGACGGCGTCGACCTCGCGACCATCAGCGAGGCCCGGCTGACCCGGATGCGCGCCGAGAAGATCGGCATCATCTTCCAGGCGTTCAACCTGATCCCCACGCTGACCGCGCAGGAGAACGTCGAGACCGCCCTCGTCCCCCTCGGCGTCAAGCCCGCCGAACGGCGTGAGCGGGCCGCCGAGGCGCTGCGCTCGGTCGGTCTCGGCGAGCGCCTCACCCACGTCCCCTCCGAGATGTCCGGCGGCCAGCAGCAGCGCGTCGCCATCGCCCGCGCGCTGGTCAAGCGGCCGAAGGTGCTGCTCGCCGACGAGCCCACCGGCAACCTCGACGAGGGCACCCGCGACGACATCATGGCCCTGCTGGAGGGGCTGTGGCGCGAACACGGACTGACCTTCGTCCTGGTCACCCACGACTCGTCGATCGCCCGCCGCGCCCCGCGCCTGGCCACGATCAGGTCGGGACGGATCACACTGACGGAACAGCAGGTGGCGTAGTGGCCGAGGGGCCGCTCAGGATGCCGTCGATCTCGGTCAACTGGTCGGCGGTGAGCGGCCCTCGGTCCATCGCCCCCGCGTTCTCCTCGGCCTGCGCGACCGTACGGAACCCCGGAATCGGCACCGTGAGCGCACTGCGCGCCCAGATCCAGGCGAGCGCGCCCTGGGCGAGCGTACGGCCGCCGCTGGTGAGGATCTCCCTGAGCGCGTCGACCCGCTTCAACCACTCGGGATCGGCGCCCCCTTGGGAGAAGCCGGGCAACCAGGCGGGCGGCGTGCTGCGGATGTCCCCGGCGTCCAGCGCCTGCCCGGCGGCCCGCTTCCCGGTCAGCAACCCCATGGCCAGCGGGCTTCGGTTGATGCTCGCGAGCCCCGACTCCTCGCACAGCGCCAGCATTTCGGGCGCGTCCTGAAGCACATTGAGCCGATGCTGTACGGCCGCACAGTGCGCACCCTCGGCGAAGACAGCGGCGCGGGCGGGGTCGTCGGTGCTCCAGGCGTAGGCGCGGACGAGCCCTTCGCGCACGAACTCCTCGCAGACGTCCCGGAGTTCGAGAGCCCGCTCGGGATCCGCCTCCGACAGGTGCAGCTGGTACAGGTCGACGTAGTCGGTGTCGAGGCGCCGCAGAGAGGCCGTCAGGGCCCGCCGGGCGTACGCCGCCGAGTCGTCGCCGCCGGTGAGGGTCCGGGTCTCCTCGTCGAAGACGTTGCCCCACTTGGTGGCGACGACCACATCGGCGCGGCGCTTGCCCAGCGCACGGCCGAGGACGCGCTCGCTGTGCCCGGCGCCATAGGTGTCGGCGGTGTCGAAGAAGGTGACGCCGAGGTCGAGGGCGCGGCGCACGGCCCGTACGGACTCCTCGTCGTCGACCCGGCCCCAGCCGAGCGGCTGCCCGTCCGGGTCGGTCCACTCACCGCCGATCGCCCAGCAGCCGAAGCCGAGCGCGCTGACGCCGATGCCGGTACGACCCAGGGTCCTGAAGTTCGTCTCCATGGGGGCAGACGCTACGAGTTGGAGCGCACTTCAGGGCAAGAGGTCGTACGACGGTCTACGCCTGGCCGGTCTCGAAGCGGCTGATCTTGCCGCTCTCGTCGACCTCGAAGCGCCAGCGGGTGCGCATCTCGCCCCAGGTGTCGTTGCGGTAGCGGGCGATGAGGGCGTGGCCGCCGTCGGACTCGCGATCGACCTCCATGTGCCCGTGGGACTGGAAGATCTCCCGGTCGATCCAGTCGTCGAGGTCACGGTCGGCGCCGTCGTCCGCCATGGTCGCGTCCGGGGTGAGCAGGGCCATGAAGGCGTCCCGGTCGTGCTGGTTGACGGCGGTCACGAAGTCCCGGACGACCGGGTCGCTGAGGTTCTTCGGTTGGATCGTCATGACGGCAGACTCACACCGCTCCCGGCGCCCCGCCACCCGAACGGCGGTCCGGGCAGGCCCGTCGGGTGTGAGCGGTGCGACCGTGGACACGCGGGAGGGGACTGTTCCTGCTGACTGCCACGGGAGAGATCGTGAGCGCTTACGACCGACGTGATCTGGGTCTGCTTCTGCTCCGGCTGGGTGCCGGAGGGGTGCTCGCCGCACATGGCGCGCAGAAGCTGTTCGGCTGGTTCGGCGGGGGAGGTATCGAGGGCACCGGCGAGTTCATGGAGTCCGTCGGATACCGGCCCGGCCGGACGAACGCCACCATGGCCGGGCTTGCCGAGGCGGGCGGCGGCACGCTGCTGGCGCTCGGTCTCGCGACCCCGGCGGCGGGTGCGGCGGCCTCCGGCGCGATGGCGGGCGCGGCCGCGGTGCACACCCCGAACGGCTTCTTCAACGCGAGCGGCGGCTACGAGTACGCGGTGACCCTGGGCCTGGCGGCCATGGGCCTGGCGGTCTCCGGCCCCGGCCGGCTGTCCCTGGACCACGCCCTCGGCCACGTCTTCGACCGCGGCTGGATGGTCCCGGCGGCCCTGGCGGCGACGGCGGCGGGCACCGCGGTGGTCGTGGGCATGCGCAGCAAGCGGCTGCGCGAGGAGCAGGAGGGCGAGCAGGTGGCGCTGTTCGAGGAGGAGTTCTCGCGGTAAGGCCCATGGGGCCCGCTGTCAGAGGGGCATGGCAGTGTCGCCGTATGACTGAACAGGCGCCCCCTTCCGCGGACCTTTGGTCCGGCATCGACGACCTCTGGACCTGGCTGGACGCCAACCGTCCGATCGGCGGCCAAGAAGGCCTGCTCCTGCGCGTCCTGAAGCTGTCGGAGGAGGTCGGCGAGGTCGCCGAGGCGGTGATCGGGGCGACCGGTCAGAACCCGCGCAAGGGCGTCACGCACACCTGGGACGACGTCCAGGCGGAGCTGTGCGATGTCGTGATCACGGCCCTGGTCGTCCTGCGGACCCTGACACCGGACACCCGGGAGGTCTTCGCCGGGCATCTGGCCCGGGTGAGGGAGCGGTCGCTGGGGAGGGCTTGAGACGGGTGCTCTAGGCCGCCCGCGGCAGGATGTCCCGCACCCGGTGCAGTCCGGCCCGGTCGACCGCGTACCAGACCCAGGTCCCCCGCCGCTCCCGGGTGAGCAGCCCCGCCTCGGTCATCACCTTCAGATGGTGGCTGACGGTCGGCTGGCGCAGTCCCAGACAGTCGGTGAGGTCGGCGACGCAGGCCTCACCGTCGGGGGCGCGCTCGATGAGCCGGAGCAGTTGCAGCCGGGTCGGGTCGGCGATGGCCTTCAGTACGGCGGCGAGCCGTTCGGCCTCGTCGCGGTCGATCAGCAGACGGGACAGGGACGAGGTGCGCGCTTCCGGTTGGTCGGCCGCGGCCTCCGTTTCCGCAGGAGAGACGTTCATCCACCCACCATAGGGCGGCTCCGGCGCGCCCTTCGAACCCGGTGGGCGCACCCACGGGTTGTTCACCCACGGTTCACCTTGACCCCGGCGCGGCCGCTTGCGCCGGGGTTCTCACGCCCGCTCTCCAGCCGGTAGCCCATGCCCCGGATGGCGTCGATGGTGCACCGGCTGCCCGCCTCGTCCCGCAGTTTGTTGCGCACCCGGCGCACATGCACGGTGAGTGTGTTGCTGTCGAGCTTCTCCGCACCCCACAGCGCCTTGGTCAACTCCCCTCGGCTGACGACCTTGTTGGGCCGTTCCATGAGATAGCGCAGGAGCAGGAACTCACGGACGGGCAGGGTGAGCGAGCGCCCCCGCACATACACGTGAAAGCCCTCGACATCGAGCTCGATGTCACCGACGACCAGCATCCGCGCGGCGCCCTCGGAGGCGGTCCCGACCTTGAGGAGCGGCAGGATCTCCTCGGCCCGGTAGGGGCGGGCGACGAAGGCCACGGCGCCCGCCGAGAGCGCGGCGGTGGCCTCTGCGGCGCCCTCCGCCCCGGCGCCCACGATGACCGGCACCGGGTGGAGCCGGGCGATCAGCTCGGTGACCGCGGCGGCGCCGACCACCGGCAGCGGCGCGGCGAGCAGCACCGCCTTCGGGCGGCTGGCGCCGACCCGGAGCAGGGCCTCGGCACCGTCGTGGCAGACCAGGGTGCGCACGCCCGCGTTCAGGAAACGGGCCACGACGTCCCGGGCGAGCTCCCGGTCGGGTTCGGCCAGCAGCAGATCCGGGGGCCTGCCGTCGTCCGGCCTGCCATCGTCGGGACCGCCGGTGGACGCGGTCGCCGGCGGTCCGTGTGCCTCGGGTGTCACCCGTCGTACTCCTTCACGTGGACGCGCAAAGGGGCGCGGAGCGGACGGACCTCGGACGGGACATCGGCTCAGCCGAAACGGCCGGTGATGTAGTCCTCGGTGCGCTGGTCGGCGGGGTTCTCGAAGATCTTGACGGTGGTGTCGTACTCGACGAGCCGGCCGTGCCGTACGCCCTTGTCGTCGACGTCGGCCGTGAAGAAGGCGGTGTAGTCGGAGATGCGGGCGGCCTGCTGCATGTTGTGCGTGACGATGACGATGGTGAAGTCGGCGGCGAGTTCCGCCATCAGGTCCTCGATGCGGGCGGTGGCGATCGGGTCGAGCGCGGAGCAGGGCTCGTCCATGAGGATCACCTCGGGCCGGACCGCGATGGCCCGCGCGATGCACAGCCGCTGCTGCTGCCCGCCGGACAGGGCGAGGGCGCTGTGCTTGAGCTTGTCCTTGACCTCGTCCCACAGGGCGGCCCCGGTGAGCGCCTCCTCGACGAGGTCGTCCATGTTGCCCTTCATGCCGTTGACCCGGGGCCCGTAGGCGATGTTGTCGTAGATCGACTTGGGGAACGGGTTGGGCTTCTGGAAGACCATGCCGATCCGCTGGCGCACCTCGATGGGGTCGACGTCGGCGTCGTAGAGGTTCTCGCCGTGGTAGGCGACCTTGCCGGTCACCCGGGCGCCTGGGATCAGGTCGTTCATCCGGTTGAAGCAGCGGATCACGGTGGACTTGCCGCAGCCGGAGGGGCCGATCATCGCGGTGATCTGGCGGCGTCCGATGAGCATGGTGACATCGCGTACGGCCTGGTGGTCGCCGTACCAGACGTCCAGGTCGGAGATGTGGAACACCGGGTCGTTCAGGGAGGGTTCGGGCCGGCCCCGGCGGCGGTCGCCGACGGCGAGGGGGAGGGCGTGGGCGTCGTCGGTGTTCTGGGCGGGTATGGCGTCGTCGGTCATGGGGTCACCAGCGCTTGCTGAAGCGGTTGCGCAGCCAGATGGCGGCCGCGTTCATGAGCAGGAGGATGGCCAGGAGGATGACGATCCCGGCCGCGGCGAGGTGGTGGAACTCCTCGCGGGACTGGCTGATCCAGCCGAAGATCTGGATGGGCAGCACGGTGTACGCGCTCTCCAGACCCTCCGGGTTGAACGCCACGTAGGTCACCGCGCCGAGCAGCAGCAGCGGTGCGGCCTCGCCGATCGCCCGGGACAGGGCGAGGATCGAGCCGGTGGCGATGCCGGGGACGGCGGCGGGCAGGACCTGGCGCCAGATGGTCTGCCACTGGGTCGCGCCAAGTGCCAGCGAGGCCTGTCGAATTGACTGCGGTACGGCTCTGATGGCCTCGCGCGAGGCGATGATGACGACGGGCAGGACCAGCAGCGACAGGGTGAGGGAGGCGGTCAACACCGTGGTCCCGAGGGACAGTTCACGGGCGAGGAGGCCAAGTCCCAGGATGCCGTAGATGATTGAGGGCACGGCGGCCAGGTTCTGGATGTTCAGCTCGATCATGCGGTTGTACCAGCGGTTCTGGTCGGCGTACTCCTCCAGGTAGATCGCCGCCATGATGCCGGTCGGCAGACAGAACAGGGCGGTGAAGGCGATCACCCAGATCGTGCCGAAGATCGCGGACTGGGCGCCGGCGCGCTCGGGCCGGCGGATGGAGGGGAAGTTCTCCCACAGCCGGGAGTCGAGCCGGGGCCAGGCCTCGACCAGCACATAGGTGATGAGGACGCCGAGGAAGATGATGCCCACGGCCAGACAGCACAGCAGGAGCAGCCGGAAGGCGCTCTCGCCCGGCCGGAAGCGCGGTCCGGCGAGCTTGCGGGGCGCGGGGTGGGAGGGCGGTTCGCTGACCCGGATTCCGGTCCCGGCGGTCATTCGTACACCTCCCGGTACTTGCGCACGAGCCGGATGCTGATCACGTTCATGACGAAGGTGATGACGAACAGCAGGGCGCCGACGGCGAAGATGGTCTTGTACTCGAAGGACTGCACCGGCACGTCGCCCTGCCCGGCCTGGGCGATGAACCCGGTCATGGTCTGCATCGCTTCCAGCGGGTTGACGGTGAGAGTGGCGGTGAGCCCGGACGCGATGGCGACGATCATGGTCTCGCCGATGGCCCGCGAAATCCCCAGCACACAGGCGGCGACGATGCCGGAGAGCGCGGCGGGCACGACGACCCGCACGGAGACGATCCGCTTGCCCGAGCCGAGCGCGTAGGCCCCGTCCCGCAGCGAGTCCGGTACGGCGGCCATGGCGTCCTCGGAGAGCGAGGCGATGGTCGGGATGATCATCACGCCCATGACGAGCCCGGCGGACAGGGCGTTCTGGAAGTCGGGCCCGGTGCCACCACCGGGCCACCACTCCCGCAGCCGGGGCGTGACGAAACTGAGCGCGAAGAACCCGTAGACGACGGTCGGAACACCCGCCAGCACCTCAAGGGCGGGCTTGAGAGCGGCCCGCACCCGCCGATCGGCGTACTCGCTGAGGTAGATGGCGGCCCCGAGCCCCACCGGAACGGCCACCGCGAGGGCGATGACGGTGATGAGCATGGTGGCGCCGAGCAACGGCAGCACACCGTACTCAGGAGTGCTGAACAGCGCGGTCCACTCGGTCCCGCCGAGGAACTCAGCGACACTGACACGCTCGAAGAAGTCGACGGTGGGCGGGATGAGCGAGACGACGATGCCGACGGTGGTGGCGACGGAGACGAGGGCGGCCACCAACAGCAGGCCCTGGATGACCCGTTCGCCATAACGCGGCTTGGCCCGCCGCAGGGACCGGGGCCCGGCCCCTGCGGGGGCCTTGAGCGTCGGCGAGGTCACCCCGCCGCTGCCTTCAGCTTGTCGAGGTCGGCCTTGAGCTCGGTCTCCTGCTCGGCGTTGAGCGGGATGAACTGCGCGTCCTCGGCGATGGCCTTGTGGTCCTCGACGTAGTACTCGACGAACCCGAGCACCTCTTCCCGCTCAAGGGCCTTGGCGGAGGGGTAGATGAAGAGGGGCCGGGCGAGAGGGGTGTAGGACCCGTCCTGAGCGGTCTCGACGCTGGGAGACACACACCCTTCGCCGCCATCGATCTGAAGGGCCTTGAGTTTGTCGGCGTTCTCCTCGAAGTAGGAGAAGCCGAAGTACCCGAGCCCGCCCTTGGACCCGGCGACACCCTGGACGATGACGTTGTCGTCCTCGCTGGGGCTGTAATCAGTCCGGGAGGCCCCCTCCTCACCATTGATCTCGTCGGTGAAGTAGTCGAAGGTGCCGGAGTCGGTACCGGGCCCGAACAACTTCAGTTCCTCGTCGGGGAACTTGGGGTCGACCTGGTTCCAGTTGTTCATCTTGGAGCCGGGCTCCCAGATCTTCTTGAGCTGCTCGACGGTCAGACACTCGACCCAATCGTTCTCCTTGGGCACGACGACGGTCAGGGCGTCGTTGGCGATCTGGAACTCCTCGTAGGTGATGCCCTTCTCCTCACAGGCCGCCTTCTCCTCATCCTTGATCGGACGGGAGGCGTCGGAGATGTCGGTCTCACCGTTGCAGAACTTCTCGAACCCACCGCCGGTACCCGAAGTACCCACGGTGACCTGGACCTTGGGCTGCTCCTCGGCGAAGAGCTCGGCGGCGGCGGTGGTCAACGGGGCGACGGTACTGGACCCGTCGACCTTGACCGACCCCGACAGCTCACTCCCCCCGGAACCACTGCCGTTGCCGTCATCGCCGTCGTCCCCACCACACGCGCTCACCGCCAGCATCACAGCCGCCATCAGAGCCAAGGGCGCCTTGGCCCGGCGCAACAAATGAATGTCCACGTGACTCTCGATCCTCGTCTCCGCCGGCTTGCCCGGCCGCGTTGCTGGATCGAATCTCGACTATGTGAACCCTCCGCGTATGGGCCGCTACCCAAATATGAACAATAGACGGTCATCTATATAGAAGGATCTTGTTCCAGGGTCACGGAAGGGTCACTTGAGCTGCCGGTTTCCAGTTCACCTGCAGTACATGTGGGATGAGGGGCGCGGGGCGGGGACGGAAGCGGAAGTACACCGAACCCAGGGCTGTCTCCGGGCTAGATCCCCTGCTCGTCCATCAGCCGCATCAGATTCCTCTTGCGTTTGTGGGCGGCGCGCAGAGCGTGGACGTGCGCGGCGAACTCGTCCGGCGTTCCCAGGCGTCGGTGGCAGTCGCGGATGCTCACGAGCAGGCTGACGAGCCGCTCGTAGACCGTGTTGCCGGTCTGCTTGGTGAGCGGTTCGGCCAGGCGCTGGTAGATGCCGAGCGCCTCGGCGGGACGGTCGGCCCGCGCCTGGTCGGCGAGGATGAGCCACTGCCGGTCGTCGGCGCCGGTGACGGTGGCGGCCCGCCAGGCTGCGTCGACGTCCTTGTCGTCGAGCAGGGCGTCGACGAGTACCGGGCCGCCGTTGCTCACCTGGCGCTGCCGCTCGGCATCGGCCCGCAGCAGAGTGAGCGCCCCTTCGCGCTCCGCCGGCCAGCAGTCGGCCGCCCGCGCGGCAGTGCGCAGCTGCCGGTACGTCAGTAGCGTGCGGCGTGCGCGGAAGTGGTCGCGGCGCAGGGCGACGGCATCGGAATGCCGTGCCGCTCGCGCGTAGCGGTCGTAGAGGTAGTCGACGAGGGCAGTGTCCACGGTGGCGAGGTCGCGCGTCTCTCTGATGCCGCGTTCCGCCCAGCGCAATGCCTCCTCGGCACGTCCCGCCCCGTCGAGTTCGCCGGCGATGGCCAGGTGCGTGTGGCCGTTCGCCGCAAGGTCGGCCGCGTACACGGCAATCACCGTGTCGACGTCACCGCCCGCCCTGGCCAGACGCTCCATCAGGGACTTCTCCGCCCAGCCCGTACGGTTGCGCCGCCACGCCCCGATCGCCAGCTCACGCAGGGTGGACATGCCCCGTCCGCCGAGGATGTCCTCGTAGTCGAGCGGGTCGATATCGGTGAGGCCGTCGTCGCATTCGCCCAGCGCGTGATCGACCAGCCAGCGCGCGAGTTCCTCCGCGTCCGGGCGTGCCGCACGGCACGCTTCGAGGTGGGCGTCGGCGAGACCGTCACCGACCTGGCCGAGCCCGCCGTCGGAGTCGTCGACGCTGTCCACCGCGTCGGCCAGCAGCCGCATCGCCTCTCGCGCCAGGGTGATCGCGTCGGCTGCCCGGCCTGAGCGAGTGAGCGAGCCGATCGCGGACACTGCCTGCCCGGCCTGGCCGGCGTAGGCGCGGGCATCGGCGTACTCGACGTACCCGTAGCGTGCGAACGGGCCGATGTCGAGGAGTTCACGGATGCGGGCCCGGACCCCGGCAAGGTCCCCGCGGGCGCTCGCCGCCCGCAGCTCCAGGCGGTGCCTCAACTTCCGGTCCTCACCGACCTGTTCGCGTACCAGGGCGAGCAACTCGTCCTTGGACAGGGCGGACAGCCACACGTCGAGGCCCTGCACGCGGGTGCGGGCCGCCTCGCGCTGCCGCGGCAGGCTCTCCCGCTGGGCGAGAACCGTCAGCCCGAGCGCGACCAGGTGCTTGCAGAAGTTGCCCTCCCGGCCATAGGGGCAGTCGCACTCGCCGGAGAGCCCGCTTGGATCGTCAAGGGTCAGCTCCACCTCGTAGCGCTCGGTGCCGTGGACGGTGGCGGCGACCCAGCCGTCGCCGATCTCCACTCCGGAGACGGCGTCGAGGTAGCCGATGCCGCGCTCGAAGGAACGCGCTCCGGCCAGTGCTCTGAGACTTGCCTCGGTAAGGCCGCCCGTGCCCATTCCGCCCAGCTCCCATGGTGCGCTTGATGTGCTGACTCAAGAGTGCCGTAGGCCGAGGGTGCGATGTCACGGACGCTCACACCCCGCGAGGTCGCCCAGCAACAGATCCAGCGCCGCCTCCTCATGCAGAGCGACACCCAAAGCGTCCATGGTCGCGGCCAGTTCCGCGTCCCAGGCCGCCTCGATCGGTGTGCCGGTGAGGGGAAGCGGCGGCGTTCCCTGCAACTCCGCGCGCGTTGCCAGGTATTCGTAGTCTGCCGCCGTCATGCGCCACGGTTCCGCCTGGTACCGCCCCATGACCCGGTTGGCGAGCGCGATACCCGGCCAGTCGAAGTCACCGTGGTAGGCGAAGGCGCAGCCGGCCGCCGACAACGCGTCCAGAAGGGTGAGGACCACCGTCGCAGCACTGCCCGAGGTGCAGATCAGGGATGCGGTGCAGGCGGTGTCCGCCGCGGCCTCCACCACGCGCGGGTTCTCGCAGACGTGGATACGCGTGCCCGGTGGGAACGTCAGGTGCAGGGCGCGGAGTTCGCGCAGGGTCAGGTGCGCCTCCAGCCGGTGGTCGGCGCGTTGGCGCAGGGCAGCTTCCTGCCAGGTGGCGCCCGTCGGCCGAAGGCCATAGGTGAGCACGGTGCTGGAGACCTCGTCGGGAGTGACCGAGGCCTGCCGCCACAGAGCACGACGGCCCGGAGCGTCACCGGGGAAGTCCACGCCCCGGGCCACCGCTATGCCGCGCTGGACCAGGCGGGCCAGCAAGGTGCCGTCGTCCAGGCCATGAGCCGAACCGGTCGTGCGGGTGGCCAGTTCACCGCGGCCCCAGGTGGCGGGGGTGGGATCCGTTCCTGTGCCGGGGAAGAGGGTCGCGAGGGTTTCGATGGCCTGGGTGATGGTCGTGAGCGCGGTGCCGGCGGACGATTGTCGCGTCAGCGTGCCGCCTCGCCGTATCTCCTCCAGCCATTGGCGGGCCCACGCCTGGTCTGCCAGTGGTGTTGCGGCGAGGGCCTTTTCCGTCGCGGACCACAGACGGGTGCGTTCGGCCTGCGCCGCGTCCCGGACCGCCCGCCGGTCGGTCAGCGGCGGGCCCAGTTCCGTCAGGGTCGCGGCCAGGCTCCGGCCGACCGCACTGGTGCGCAGGCGGGTGTCCAGGTCCGGCAGGCGGATCGTGGCGGTGGGGCCGGTGACCGGTCTGGCCAGGAGGAGCGACAGGGCCTCGCGCTCCTCCGCGTCCAGGTCCGCGAGTCGGATCGTGCCGGCCGGCAGGAGGCCGCCTCGTTCGAGGCGGGTACGGGCTGCCGTCCACAGACGCTTCAGCCCTGGCCGGGTCAGGAACGCCATCGCTTCGGCGGTCAGCGGCGGCTCGTCCTTCACTCGGGCGTCCGTCATACCGACACCAGCCTCCTCTGCCGCCCGTTCCACGTGTAGTGGAGCGTGGCCACGCCACGCACGTGCGGGTCGCGCAGGCACTCGTAGATGTGCAGCGACGGCACGTCGGGCCAGTTGCCGATGAGGCGTTCGCTGGTGAGGACGAAGTCGAGGTCCAGATCGACGAGTATGCGGCCGAGGCGGGCGTGGGTGGGCTCGTCGACCTTGGCGAAGGCGTCGTCCAGCAGGATCAGGCGGGGTGCGTGCGGGGCGGATTCCGCGAGGCTCGTGAAGTGGGCCGCCGCTGCGGCGAAGAGGACCAGGTACGACAGGACACGCTGTTCACCCTGGCTCAGTCCCGTGCGGCCCGAGAGTTTGCGGCGGCTGCCGGGAACGGCGTCGTTGACCACCCAGGGGATGAAGGTGAACCAGTCCCGGTAATCGAGGGCGGTGCGCAGATGGGCCGCATAGCCTGCGCCCGGGTCGGCGCGGCGGGCGTCCTCGATACGGCGCTGGAGCACGTCTCGGAGCTGGTCGGACTGGTCGTGGGTGCGCAGGCCGGACGGGCTGCGCAGGAGGTCGACCGCCGCCTTGACGTCGGCCTCCACGCCGTCCGCCAGCTTCCAGTCCAGCGTGACGCCCAGCCCGTGTGACGTCCGGACCGTGGACAGCGTGCCGTTCAGTGCGGCTACCAGGGCGCCCGCGGACAGGACCTGCGAGGAGAGGTGGTCTCCCAGCTCTCCGGTGAGGAAGCGTTGGAACACCTCTCGCTCGCGCTCCGTCAGCCGTTCGCGGGCCTCGGTCGCCTGGGCCGCGATGCGCTCGCCGACCGCGGCGATGTCGTGCGGGCCGTGGTCGTCGACGAGACGGCAGATCTTGATGCCGTCGTGTTCCTCCAGTGTGGCGTCGTAGCCTCCGGAGAGCTGGTCGCGCAGGCTCGTGTGACGGATGAGGAGCGCGGTGTCCGAGATGTCGCGCCGCTCGGCGTCCAGGCGGCTTCGTACGTCGTCCACGAGCAGGCGCAGGGCCGTGGTGCGGTCGTGTGCGCCGTCCCCGAAGGGGTGCGCATCGCCGTCCTCTGCGGAACGCTCCTCGCCGTCCTCGACGGAGTGCGCCTCGCCTTCCTCGTGCTCCGCCGACATGTCGAGGCCCGCACCCCTGGTCACGCCCGGCAAGGACAGCGCCGTACGCAGTCTCCTGCCAGTCGCGACCGTCTCTCCCTCCTGCGTGGCGAGCGCCTCTCGCCTGGTTTTCTCCTCCTCCTCGGCGCGCACACGTTCGTCGTGCACGGCATTCAGGTCGCGCTCAGCGCCGGGAAGCTGACGCCCCACGGCCTCCAGCCGCCGCTTCGCCTCGTCCTCGCGGGCGAGGATCTCCTGTTCCGGCGCATCCAGCGCCTCCTCCAGACCCCGGACCGTGCGGCGGGCGGCGTCGAGGCGGGCGAGTGGTTCGGAGTAGTCGGATTCCGCCTCCCGAGTGGACGTCAGGGCGCGCGCGAAGTCTTCGCGACCCTGGCGATGGGCGTCGGTGGACGACACCACCACGCGCAGCCGTTTACGCAGTCGTTCCGTGCCGGTGCCGAGGCGGTCCAGACCGAGCCGTACGGAGTCGAGTGCGGCAGGGTCGACCGGGAGGTCGTGCGCGCTCGCAGTCGCCTCGGCCTCTCGCCGGGCAGCGACCGCGCGGGCACGCGCCTGCTCCGCCTCACGGGCGGCTGTGGACGCCTTGCCGGCCAGCATCTGGGCGGTGCGTTCGGCCTCGGTGGTACGGGCCCACGCATCGGTCAGTGGGCGTCCCGGGGGCGGGTGGCTCAGTGCGTCGGCCACGTGGGCTCGGCGCTCCGTGAGGATCCGCATCTCCTGCTCCTGTTGCGTCACCTCCGCCTGCACATCCACGAGTTGTCGATCGAGTTCGGCCAGGGCCCGGCGACGGGTCTCGGCACGCACCTCCGCACCGACGTACTCGGCAGTCTGCTTGGTGTGACGGCCTCGGGCGACGCCCAGCTTCCAGAAGCCGTCCGTGCCGAGCGCGGATCCGGCCTGCGTGCCGGTGGTCCCGTCCGTGATCAGAGCCACCGCATGGAGCACGTGCTCGACCTGCTCGGTCGTCACACCGCTGTCCGGTGTCATGACCGGGCGCAACCCCTCGGCGAGCACAGGTCCGGCGGGCGGGGCGCCGGGGGTGAGGAGGGTGTCCCGGGTGGCCGGGTCCACGACGGTGCCGTCGGCGCACACCCAGGCGTCGAGCAGGCCGCTCGCTTCGAGTGCGGCTTCCAGGCCCGCCCGGGCCGCCGGTTCCAGGCCGTCGGCGAAGTCCACGAGCCGGTACAGGGGTGCGCCGGTGCCGGGGGTGCGCGGTGCCGAGCGGTGGGGCGGGGGCGCGGGCTCGGGGTCGGTGCGGGCTTCCCAGTCGTTCCGCTCCCGCCGCAGGCGGTCCTGTTCGGCAGCCAGCTCGCGGATCGTCACAGCACGCGCGACGCGCTGTTCGCCCAGTTCCGCCAGCCACGGCTCGATGGCCGACCGGGCGGTGTCGGCCACGTCGTCGGGGGCGTGCGCGGGCAGCGGACCCTCTGCCGGGTCGTGGACGAGCAGCCCGTGCACGGCGTCGAGGGACACGCCGGTGAGGCTTTGCAGTCGCTCGGTCCAGGTCCGTACGGCGCCTGCGTATGCCTCCCCTTCGTGTGCTGTCTCCTCCCGTCGGCGTACGGCCCGCTCACGTGCGTCGTCCGCCTGCTCCTCCAGCCGCTCTCGCGCGGCGTCGGCCTCGTGCGCCTCTCGCTGGGCCCGATGTGTCGTGTCGATGAGCGCGGTCAGTTCGGTCACGGCCCGGGCGCGGTTCCTGATCACCGGCCCGGCGGCGGCCAATTGGGTGTCCCAGGCGTGCAGGCCCGCCGCGCAGGACTCCGTGTCGACGGCAAGCACCTCGCTGTGCCGCACGACGTGGAAGTCGCCGTCCGGGGAGGTCAGTTCGGCCGCCGCCGCACCCGCGACCGGAGTGACCGGGACCGTCCCGGGTTCGCCCAGATGCACCGGGCCGAGACCCGACCGCTCCGCCTCGCGCAGCAACTCGCCGTGTGCCGCGTGGAGTTCGGCCAGTTCCGCGCCGAGCCTTCCGGCTTCTTCGGTGAGCCGCCGCCCTGACTCCTCCTGAGTGCTGTGGGCCTGGCGCAGGGCCTTGAAGGCGGTCGCCGCCGCGCTGTGCAGGGCGGTCACCGTGGCGCGCTTCTCCCCGAGTTCCTGCAGGCTGCGGTAGCTGGCGCTGGCGTGCAGGGCGGCGAGGTCCGTCTCGGCCGCTTCCGCCTCCGCCTTGAGGACGTCGAGGCGGGCGGTGAGTTCGTCCTCGCTCGTGCGGAGCTTCGCCGCCTTCTTCACTGCCTCGCCCGCCAGACGCCGGTGCTCCGCAAGCCGTTCCAGTGCGCCGTTCACCTCGTCGGTCCGGCGGCGCAGCGTCCCGTGCAGGTAGCCGCGGTAACCGGCCAGGAAGGTCCGCAGCGCCTCGTCGGTCCGCTCCAGGCGCCCGAGGTCGGTCCGGACGGCGTCCAGGTCGTCGAGGCTGCGGGCCACCTTCTCCACGACCTCGTCGTCGAGCGCGGGCAGCGTCTCCGCGAGGACGGAGACCAGACCGCCGGAGTCGATGCGGTCGCCGATGGTGGGGCGGCGCAGGCGGTGCAGCAGGTGGAGCAGGTTGCGGTAGCGCGCCGGATCGGTGAGGCCGAACAGCTGGCGGGCGACCCGGGCCCGGTGCTCCACGGCACGGTCGGTGACGTTCTCCGGGCCGACGAGCGACTTGAGTTGGTCGAGCGGCAGCGGCTGACCGGCGGGGGCCAGGTGCAGGTCCTCGCCCACCCGCAGCGGGGTGACGAAGAAGAACGGCTTGGCCGTCCTGGTCGACTGGGAGGCGCGGATGGCCGCGCCGAGGGTGAGGTGGTGGTCTTGGCCGTCCTCGTCCGTGCGCGCGAACTCCACCCACAGGTAGCCCAGCCGGTTGGTCTGCTCGAATCCGTCCAGCATGAGCCAGAGGAGGGTGGTGCGCCCGGTGCCTGTCGCGTCCAGCGCGCGGGCGTCGCCGTCGAGGAGGTAGGGCAGCAGCATCTCCAGGGCCTTGGACTTGCCGGCGCCGTTCTTGCCGCGCAGCAGCAGGCGGCCGTCGCCGAAGACGAACTCCTGCTCGTCGTACTGCCAGACGTTCCGGATGCCGGCGCGGTGCAGGCGGTAGCGGTGCGGGGAAGGGGGGCGGTTCACCGGGTCGGCTCCTCGGGTCCCTCAGAGACATCGTCTGCTTGCGGCTGTTCGGTGCGGGAGGTGACGGCCACCGTGGTGGCGAACCGGGCGGCAGCGGCGAGCAGCACCCAACCGTGCGTACCGTCCTGTCCGCGGGCGCCCGAGACGTCGGTGACGGACCGGCCGTCCAGCACTGCGTCCTCGTATCCCCCGGGCAGGCCGTGGCCGTCGGCGCGCACCGGACCGGCGGGTGCCATCAGGCGCATGCGGACCAGCAGGTCGAGGACGGCGGCGAGCAGCCCCTCCCGGTCTTCCAGGAGACCTCGCTGCCAGTTGCTGCGTCGGCCGTACTCCTCGACGAGCTCATCGAGCAACTCGGGCAACAGCCCGTCCGGGACCCGGACGCCGATGACCAGCCTGCCGCCGACCGCGGGGTGGCCGGGATCCTCGGGGCGCAGTCGGTCGACCAGCCGTCCCACCAGCAGCAGCGCTGCCTGGGCGACGGTGCCGGTGCCGGGCAGGTGCAGGTCGGTGAGGTCGCCGTCCGGGTCGACCAGGGCGATGCCCTCGGCGCGGATCTCGGCCTCCAGACCCAGCAGTTCGGAGAAGGCCTGGGACTCACGCCGCTGTCGGGTCCGCAGCCATTCCCGCTCGGCGCTGGTGAGGTCGTCGAGGTGGACGGCGGGTGTCTCGACGAGGCGTCTGCGCACGTAGGTACGCGGGCCGCCGAAGCCGGGGTCGGCGGCCCGCCGGACGAGATCCGCGCCGTCGCGGCTCTGCGCCAGCGGTCCGGCGACGACCGCGCGGGCGATCTCGCGGTCCACGGTCAGCAGCGCCTCGCCGCCCCGCTCCTCGGCGACGGCCGAGACATGGCCCTCGGTCTCCGTCAGCACGCCCCAGTCGACGAGTTGGCGCAGCGCGGCGGCGAGTGTGCGCCGCTCCGCCTGGCGCCCGCTGTCGCTGATCTCGATCCCCGCGTCCACGGCCGCGGCCCTCAGGTCCGCGACGAGCTGGGAGAGCAGGAGCTGCTCGGGGGCGGTGACGAGGACCGAGAGGGCGAGGGCCAGGTAGGTGTACGTCCGTGGCGTGAACGGTGTGCCGGTGGACGGCCGCTCCAGGCGGTGGCCGGAGCCGGGGCCGAGGCCTGCCTTGAACAGGCGGGCGTACGACGCCTCGACGAGGAGTCGGTAGCCGAACACCTGCTGGAAGCGCTGGGCGAGCCAGTCGGCATGGCGGCGGATCAGCGGGAACGTGTCGCTGTGCGGGCCGTGGCTGGTGACCAGTGGGTGGGCCAACAGCAGACGGGCGGCGGCACGGCGTTCGGCGGCGAGTGCCACGTCATGGGCCGAGGGCAGCGGCATCAGGCGCTCGCCTCCTCGGCTGCAGCGGGCGCCGAGGCGCTCTGGACGGCCAGGGTGAGATCGTCCACCGTAAGGTCACCGTCCACGGAACGCAGGAGAGTGTGCCTGCCCGGGGTGCGCCACGCCGTCAGCCTGATGCCCAGATCCGCATCGCCGGCCCGCGCCCCGTCGAGCTGGAAGTCTCCGGCCCCTTTTTTCAGTTGGGCATTGCCGAGGGCGGCGGTGAGGAGTTCCAGCAGCAGCCGCATGGCCCCCGTCCCCAGCCTCACCTGATCGAACCGGCCGGACGCGCTGCGCAGTTCGGCGGCAGCCTCCTGGCGGACGGCGGCCTGCTGACGCGCCTGCTCCATGAGACGGCGCTTCTGCTCGCCATGGTCCACTACCGCCGCAGCCCGCCCGCGCGGCGCCCGGCTGCCACGCTCGCGCAACGCCACTGGCACGTCCACAACCGGCCCGGTCCACCAACTCACATACGCCGGTACGGACAGCTCGGGGTCCGGCGCCACGCCCAGATGCCGGGCCCCGTACAGGCCGAAGGCGGCGACCGCGATGTCGTGGGCCTCCTCGGGCTCGGCGGAGTCGAACCAGGCGGCAAGCCTGAGGAGGTCCTTGCGGCGGGACATCTCCCCCGACGCCGAGCGCAGCATCCGTTTGGCATTGGCGAGAAGCGACTGCAGGGCGCGCAGGGTGGCGTCCCGCAGCTGGTCCACCTGGCTTCCGTGGCCGTCACTGTCGGCAAACCAGTCGCGCAGCCCCTCCCAGTCGGCCATCTCCCGTCCCCGGCTGCGCTGCACCCGTGTCTCGGGCAATGCGCCGGAGAGCGCACCGAGGCCTGACGCATGGGTATCGATGCGGCTCAACAGCGTAGGCAGGTACGGCCAGATCGCCCGCAGATGGGCGGCGATGCGCGGGGCACGGAAGGACACGTCCTCGGTGATCGCTTCCACGTAGTCGAGCAGCAGCTCCTTGAACCCCTGGTACTCGGCTCCGTCGAGGTCGTAGCGGGCGAGTACCTGGCCGAGGTAGGCGTAGAAGTCCCGCACCGACTCGGCGAATTCGGCAAACTGCGCGAAGAGGGTGCTGATCTTCTCCAGCGCCTGCTGCGGGTCCATGCCGCCCGGCGCGGCGGCCAGAGCAGCAATCTCCTTGAGCCCTCGGTCGACGAGAGTGAGCAGCTCACTGCTGACCTCACGCGCGGCGTCCGCTCCCGCCAGCACCTCGTCGGCGTCGCGCTGCACTCGCTCGCCCAGCTTGGACAGCTGGTAACGGGACCGGGAGCGCTGGTAGTCGGCGATGCTGGTCGCGGTGACCGTGTGGGTGCTGCGCAGCAGATTGCCCCAGCGCACGAGCTGTTCGAGCCGGGCGGTCAAGGTCTCCGCACCAAGGGCGGCCGCCGGGTGCCCGGCCTGCGCCAGCTTGGCGAGCACATCGGGTACGGCGAGGTCCGCGAGCAGGGTGCCGCAGAAGACCCGCATCACCGCGACGTACTCCAGGCGTTCGGGTGCGCTGAGGTAGGCGTAGGCGCTCAGCCGCTGCCAGGTCTGGCCGCCGCTCCCCTCCTCGGGCCGCTCGCCATGTGGTTCTTCGTGCAGTTCGTCCCCCACCATGTTGTCGAGCGTACGGATCGGCACTGACACTCCGGACTGGGTTCGGGGAATCCGGCTGGGCCGTGCGGTCTCTCGGGGGGGGCTTAGCTGCACGTGGGCGAGCGTGGCTGAAGCCCTGACTTTGGCGCTGCAGATTCGTGGCGCTGTTGACGTGCATGAGGTTCGGCGCGAGCGCGTCGGCCGTCGCCGGCGCGCAGCATGAGAGAACGACGCCCCGATCCCCCGGCGGCACGCACCCACCCATTCACCCGCAGCCCCCTGTCCTTCTTCTGCTTCGGGCGAGTGTGGGGTGTGCAGAGGGGGATGTCGGGCTGGCAACCACGCCGTAAGTGCCGCGGGAAGCAGTATGGATGCCGATGATGGCCTCGGTCAGCCAGGCGTGCCGCACCGTGCGGGCCGAGGGCGGGCGGTTGCGCCAGGTGTAGTAGCCGGACTCCGCCACGTACAGCACCCGGCAGGCCCGCTCCACGGAATGCCCCCCGCCGGCCATCATGCGGATGGCTTCGAAGTTGAGGTCGTCCCACGTCAGGATGGATGAGAAGTCGGCGACGCCGCGCCAGATCCGGTAAGTGCGGCCGAAGGCCCCGGTGGGGAAGTCCCCACCGAGGTTTTCGACCACCTTCGAGAAGGTGGTCACTGCTGACGGCTCCGCTCAGTCGTTGGTGTCGGAGACGCCGGTCGAGCCGCCGTCGGACGGCTGCTCGGCACGGGAGCGCGCAGCGGCGATGGACTTCCGGGAGACGATCAGTCCGTCCTCGGCCGGCTGGATGGCAGCGTTCTCGGGCATCGTGCACTCCTGTTCTTTCGGTTTCCTCCCGCTCGGCTGGAGCGGAGAGGTCTTGAGCAGATCCGCTGTGAAGGCTGCAAGCAGCGGGTCTGGAGCGGCGCCCGCCCACTCGGGGAGACAGACGGGCGGATGCCGCACCGCCCGGGCTTTCCTTCGGTGCACCGGGCGGGGTCTGCAGGCGCTACACGAAGGCCCGCAGGCCCTCCAGGACACGGGAGAGCAGGGCCGTATCCGGCTCGTTGGCTTCGACGGCGGCTCGCCCCTCGGCGTGCCACTTCCCGAGTCGTTGGCGCCAGGCGGCCTCGGCCCGCATGACTTGGTTGCGGATGTCCGCCAGCGCCAGATCGGTTGCCGTGCGGAGCCGTACGAGGTCGGCGGGTGTCAGGCGCAGGGTGCGGACGGCGATCCTGTCCGCGGTGCTGCGGGGTACGGCCAGCTCGACGCACCGCTCCGGATCGGCGACGCCCGCCAGTTCCTCTTCGGGCAGCAGCCGCAAGGTCAGCATGCCGGGACCACCAGCTCGGCCCAGACGGTTTTGCCGCAGCGCATCTCGTCGTAGCCCCAGCGGTGTGACAGCGCGTCGACCAGTACCAGGCCGCGCCCGGTCTCATCGCCGCCGGCGACCGGATCCATTTTCGGCAGGGCATGGGATTTGTCGGTGACGCCGATCCGTACGAGATCGTCCGTGACGCGCCGGACGGATACCTGGACCAGACGGCAAGAGGTGTGGCGGACCGCGTTGCCCACGAGCTCGGAGACGATCAGCGCGCCCGGGTCCACCAACTCGGCTATGCCCCAGGTGTTCAGCGCGGCCGAGAGGAGGAGCCTGGCACGGCGGGCCGTCTCGGGCTCGCAGGGGAGGGTTTCGGTGTAGCCGGGCGGTCCAACTTCGGTGGGTCTGGTCATGACGCTCACGGGGTCGTCTCCTCGGGGCTGGGATGTCCCGCTCACAGTGGGGGCACGAGCGGGACTGTCCTCCACTGCCGCCGAGGGGGAGAGTGGACCTGCCCGGCGACGCCAACGACCGTACGGAGAGCCGGAGTTTCCCCTCAACGAAATTGCGGGGAATTGCGCAACGTCATCCGAGGGAGCTGATCGCCGTCTCAATCACGGCGCGGGCGGCGTTGCCGTGGACGGCCATCTTCGTCAGCTCACCGAACGCCTTGCGGTAGTCGGCGAGTTCACGCGGCTGCACCACGTTGACCTCGGCGGTGAGGGTCTCCACGACGCTGCGTGTGCCGTCATGGAGGTAGAACGCCTCCAGCGGCCACATGATCCTTCGTGCGGTGAAGGGGATGATGCCCAGGGAGACAGAGGGCAGCGGCATCACGGTCAGCAGATGCCTCAGCTGTCCGGCCATCGTCTCGGCATCGCCGACGCGGTAGCGCAGAACGCACTCCTCCATCAGCACGACGAACCGGTGGCCGCCCTCGTACAGAAAGCGGCTCCGGGCGACGCGGGCCGCGACGGCCTCGGAGACATCGTTCGGGGTGCCCTGGAAATCGGTGATGGCCTCCATCAAGGCCGTGGCGTAAGCGGGCGTCTGGAAGAAGCCGGGCACGACGTTGGACACGTACGCGCGGGTGACGCCGGTCTGCGCATAGAGGTCGTAGAAGTTCTCCTGGGTCTTGCGCATGCCGGTCCGGTGGCTCCTGCGCCACTCCACGTACATCGAGTCGACGGCGCGGGCCGTGGCGATCAGGTCATCGACCTGCTCGACGGCGCCGCAGGCGGCGCACCAGGCGCGGATGTCGGTGTCGGTGGGCTGTACCTCGGCTTTTTGGATGCGGGTGGTTTTCGCAGGGTGCCAGCCACACCGGGCGGAGAGTTCCTTCCCGGTGAGGCCGGCATCCTTACGCAGGTGCGTCAGGCGCACGGCGAGCGCTTCACGGGCTGCCTGAGCGCTGGACGAAGGGGAGGCGGGCATGGGGTGAGGTGCGGGTCAGACGGTGTACTTCTGGTGGTCGACGGCACGCTCCCATACGGCCTCGAACCCGTCGGAGCAGAGCTTGACCACGGCGGGGTCCTCGCTGAATTCCTTGGGCGGATCCGCCCAATCGCCGTCCCCGGTGAAGATGTTGAACTGCACCAGGCGATCGTCGAACAGCCAGAAGTCGGCTCCCGGCAGGGCAATGTCCACGGCACGCCGGCGGGGCAGCCAGCGCACCAGCTCACCCGCCTCGACGTTCAGCGGGGTGGCGGTGTGCTCCCACCGGATGTAGTCCGTCACGGGCTCGGACACGATCCGGGCCCGGCGCATCACCACGCCACGGCCCACGGCCTCCCGCACGAGGCCCAGCCACTTGGGCCACCACCGCGCCGTCGGGTCGAGATCGACGTGGCCGGTGCGCTTGAACTGCTCGAACTCCTCGGCCTCGTCACCGACGCCGTACGCGTCGCGCATCTCCAAATGCACGGCGCTGCGGCGCGTACCGGCCAGCAGCTCAGCGAAGCTCGGCACGCCGTTCCGCGACATCACACGCCTCCCTCAGAATCGGCACCATGCGAGCGGGGATGCGGATCACCGTCTCGTGGGCGGGGATTCCCACCGCGTGACCGGCGACCCACTCCGTACCGCTGACCAGTGCCTCCAGCGTTTCCTCGGCCCTGACCCCCTGGAGGACCAGGTCAGCCGTCTCCTCCTCCACCCACACCGTCGGCGACCCCTCGCCCCCGGTGTTGGGGTCGATCCCGATGAACTGTAGGTCCACGATGACCTCCCGGATCAAGCGGGTTGCGTGTTCTTGCGTGCGACGCTTCCGAAGGACGCGAGGGTCGTCAAGAGCGTGGGGCGGGTTCGAAGCGACGTTGGCTTGAAGCCACCGGCTCTCCGTCGCGAAGCCGCAGGGAACGTCAGCGGTCAGCGGATGGGGTGTTCCCACCGCGTACCGGCTTGTCCCCGATCCACTTCTCACCGCTCGTCGTGGTGATCCGCTGCCCTCCGATCCAGTACGTGTGAGCCCACTCGGTGATGTGAACGCGTACCGCGCTGATGGGCTGTCCGGCGTCCTGCCACGCGGTCAGGGCCCCTTCGATGTCGTCCCACAGGGACACGGGACCGCCTTGGCGGACCGTCCCGGAGGCGCCCTCGGTGAAGGCGGCGAACGACTCGCGGTCTGCGTCGAGCAGGTACAGCGACAGCGCTCCGTCTGCGCCAGCTGCCTTCACTGGGCCCGCGGGGCGGCGAGCTGGGCGAGGAAGGCGGGGATCCAGTAGTCCAGTAGCGTCGGCGGCACCTTCGCCTCTCGCTCGGTGTCGGCGTAGGCGCGATGCGGGCCGACAAATCCCCGGCCAGAGGTACGGCGCGGCCTGTGGGCGAGCGTGCATGAAGGACGACCGGCCGATGATGCGCCCCTCACCTGAACCGGGGTGCCGCACTCGACCGGAAGTTAGCCATGCGCCGCGCACGCGACCTGACAAACGCTCAGCTTGACGCTTCCCTCCAGGGGAGCCGCATCCGTCTCACATCGCCCCCTCTGCAGTGCGTTGTCCTGCGTTGGGGAGTGAAGGGATCACGCACCCGGTCCGAGCGGAGGGGAAGGGGGACGCAGGGCAGATCGCGTGGGGCGGCCCGGGCGCCCGTCGGCGTGGGCGCCCGGGCCTTTTCAGTGGGCAAGGTGATGGGGACCGCTTGGATCAGCCCGAATGGGGGGCAAGGTGGACGAGCCCTGCCTGGCAGAGCCATAGGCACGACAGCAACGAGAGCGGTCGCCGGCGGGACGACGCCGACGAGCCTGTCGGCCCCGGAACCTGAGTCTGTCAGCGTACGGGCTCCAGCAATGCCAACAGGCTCCCGGTCTCCTCGGAGTCGGCCGTGCCGCTCACCTCGAGACAGGTCCTGCCCCGGACGGTGACCGGACCGGACGCGTCCCGTGCCGCGTGTTGGATCAGTACGACGTGGCGGCCGGAGGCCAGGTCCACTTGCACGCGGATCTCGCGCCGGCCGACTGGCTGCCTGCGGTCCCAGACCCGCAGCGACGCCCCGGGAGGCAGGAGCTGCGGCAGAAGGAGGTCGAACCCTTCCGCTGCCGCGTACCGTGCTGCGCGTGTGGGTGGAACGCGCCGACCTGGCCCGACCTCGCCCTTGCGGTAGAGGACGTCGTGGGGCGCGAGGTCGGGCCGGAAGAGCCCAGGCGACACGTCTGGATCGAGCTCCAGCCGGATCACCTCGTCCACTCGCAAGACGTGCCCGGCGAAAGATGCCTCAGTGCGCAGCACGACGCCGGTCGACTCGTCGATGTGCAGCCGGTAGGTGTCGGCTCCGGCTCCCCAGCAGGCGAACGCCCGAGGGGAATGTTCGGGGAGCGGGTGCGCCACCACCACGCGGACGCTCCGTCCGTCCAGGACATCCGGTCGCACCTGATCCACCCGGCACAGGGACAGCAGAGCATCCGGCGTGAACAGGTGCCGGAAGGTTTCCGGGGCGGTGTGCTGGTACTCGTCGTATGCGACGGCGTCTTCCGGTTGGTACTCGACGTCGTCGTTCGGATGGAACCAGTACCAGCGGTTCCCGTCGACAAGGCGTTCATCGCGCCCCGGCGACTCGCCCCCTATGTCGCGAACACGGCGCAGCCGCCAGCGGACGGGCGGCTGCGCGTAGAGCTCGTAGTCCACGGTGACCAAGCCGGTGTGGAGGTGGCCTGGGGGGAGGTACTGCGCCTGTCCCAGAGCCTCCAGGCTGCGCGCGAAGTCCATGCTGTGGCATAGCCGCAGCCCGTAGAGGGCAGGCCGGGCCGGGGTAGGGCGGACCGCCATGCCGACAGGATACGTGCCTGGCCCGTCCTGCCCCGGCGTGGCGTCACAGGATGCAGCTCCCCTCGGTCCAGCCGTTCTGCGCTGTCGGTACGAAGTGGACGGTGACCCGGACAGTGATCCGGTCGCCCTTCTGCCAGGGGTGCCACAGGCCGAGGCTGTCCCGCCAGCCTCCCTCCCACTCACCGTGCAGCCAGTAGCCGGGCTGTGGTTGGGGTGCGGGCTGGCCTTCACCGATACACCGTTGACGGACATGAAGGTCTCGTAGTTGGCGACAGTAGCGCCTTGCCTGTACGCGGGCTTGTCCAGGTACTCGTACGCGAAGAAGTCGTCGGGCCGCAGCTGCCGAACGCCTCGTTCGGTCCGTCGGAAGCGACGACTGCTCACCGGCGCTTACCCGGAGGCCGTCGGCGCGGGGCAGGGCGAGCCATCCGGTGACCTTGCGGTCGCGCAGGACGGCCTTGGCCAAGCCCTCGCGTTCGCCCCGGCGCCCGGGGCGGGTGAGCCCTGGGTTCCGGTGTCTGGTTGAGGATCTGCTGCTCGACGGAGGCGAACCGGCGTCCTGCTGGTCCTCCCTGCAGAGGGCGTGTGCCCTGACCGGCCAGTCCCCTGCATCGCGCACGCCGACCGGCTGCCGCGCAACCGGACTCCGGTCGGACACCCGCGCGGGTTAGATTGCCGTCCTGATTCCGGGTATCACGGCACCGGCCTCCGGATGCCGGCTGGAAGGACGAGGTAGTCGCATGGGCGAGGCGCCGGATGCAGAGAGTTCCAGAACGTCAGCTGAGCGATGGCAGCGGATCTGGGCCCACCGCGAGCAGTTGCTGAGGGTGGCGCGTCGGCGGTCGGCGAGTGCGCAGGACGCCGAGGACGCGGTGTACGAGGCCATGGCCCGGGCCGCGGAACGCCCGCACCTGGACGATGACCGGCTGGGCGCCTGGCTGACCTCGGTCACTGTACGCCTGTGCGTGGACCGGTACCGGCAGCTGAACCGGGACGCGGGCATCTGCCGGCGAGCCGGGGCGATGCTGACCGTGCCCAGCGCGGTGCCGTACGACGAAGCCCTGTGCGACCGCGCGGAGGCGCAGTGGCTCGCGCTCCAGGGCGCGAGGCTCCCGGCGCAGCAGGCGGAGGCGCTTCGGCTGAAGGCGGAGGACCTGGACGTGGCGCAGGTGGCGCAGCTCATGGGTGTCACATACAAGGCGGCGGAATCCCTGCTGGGCAGGGCGAGGCGGGCGCTTCGTGCGGTTCTGGCGGCCACGCTGACCGTCGTCGCCGGGGTGTGGCGGGGACGTCCACGTGCCGAGAACGGGGCGCCGGCGGCCGCGCCGACCGGGGCGCTGGTGTCCGTAGGGGCGACCGTGATGCTCGCGGGGCTCGTCCTGGTCTCGCCTGTCGAGGCCGATGGCGCGACCACGCCACGGCCCGGCAAGGAGCCCCCGGGTGTCGCGAGCACACCGCTCAGCACCACGCCGGAGCCCGCGCGGTCGATGGACCTGGCGTCGGCCCCCGATGCGGAGGACCGCAGGACACCCGTGCCGTCCGGGCCGACGGGACGACCCGGGGGAACCCTCCCGACCGGCCAGGTTCCCGCTTCGGCGAGCGAGTCGGCACCCGAGGAGCGGGCGCTGCCCGGTGCCCCCACCGTCGGGCAGCCGACGCTGCCGCTCGTGCCGCCCCTTGCGGTACCGGAGGATCCGGCCGCCATGATGCGCCTGGACGACGCCGTATCCGTCCTCTCCGAACTGCCGGACCCGCCCGTGCCGACCGCTGCGTTGCCCGTGCCCCTGCCCTGAGCCGGGCACGGAAGCACATGCCGACACGGGGCGGGAAGACGCCGCCCGTACCGTCGGGGCGGTGAACACCGCCGCCGCGCCACGGACGGCGTCCCGCCCCGATCAGATCAGGTCCCGTGCCCGGTCAGCCGGTAATGGCCACGTAGAAGCGGTCCTCCGTGTCCAGCATCCGGTTGAAGCTGTAGAAGGCGCTCAACTGGCCGCCGCCGGAGCGGTTGTCGCTGTCATTGATGGGCCTGGCCGAGTAGTTCGTGCCGGCTTTCGACGCGCCCTGGTGGGTACTGGCGTACGGGTACTCGTCACAGTCCAGGTTGGAACTGGTCGAGTACGCCGGGTAGTACGCCGTACAGGTGTCGCCCGCCTTGTCGCGGTTGGCGTCGATCAGCGTGGCGCTGGTGGTCCTGGTGAGCGGCCGGCCCGACTCGACGGAGCCGGGGATGGACTTGTTGGGGTCGGCCGGGGTGGTCGTCTCCGGGTAGTACTGCGCCTGGTAGATATGCAGCGCCTCCTGGGTGGCACCCGAGTTCACGTTGAGGGTGAACACCGAGGTCACGTTGGGGAACACGCAGCCGGATCCGGCCGCGGTGTTCTTGATGTACGTGGCGGAGTCGCAGCGGAAGTTGTTAGTGCCGAACGAGACGCTGTCACCGCCCGCGACGCTGAGGACGGTCCGGAACTGGTACCGGCTGATCAGGTGGGTGCCCGAAGCGCCGGTGGTCGGGGAGTCGAAGCGGGAGTAGGCGCTGTTCGACGCGGCCCACTGGCTGATGGTCCTGGTGTGGCCGGTGGGTGCGGAGGCGTCGCACGCGGAACCGAGGGTCGTGGTGCATCTGATGTTGAGGGTCATCGAGGTGCTTCCGGCATTGCCGGTGATCCGCCACTGGTCGAGTACGTCCGTGAAGCTAGCGAACCGGCTCGCGTTGTGGCCGCGGCCGACACTGGAGAGCCGGAAGTCCGCCGTGCCCGTGACCCGGCAGTTGGTCGGTACGCCGTTGACGATCGTGCATTGCAGCACGGTCACCCGGAAGTAGCCGGCCAGGCAGTAGTTGAAATGGTCGATGACATGCCCGGCGTCGCGGTAGGCGGCGGCGTCGTTCTGGCAGTCGCTCTGGCTGAGGCCGGGGCCGTAGGCGGCCGAGGCCACCGGCTGCGGTCCGGTGGTGAGCGCGGATACGGTCTGCGCGGAGGGACCGGCCGTGCCGTCGGTGTAGACCGTTGTGCCCTGCGGCAGTTGGGCGATTGGCGTGGTGGTGACCGTCTCGGGCGTGATGGGGACACCGCCCTGGTCGGGTGGCCCGTCGTATCCGGTGAGGCTGACGAACTGCGTGGCCGTCGGCTCCGAGGCGGCCGAGGCGGGGGCGGCAGCGGGTATGAGTAGGCCCAGGGTGGCTGCGGCCACGGCCAGCAAAACGTATCTGCGCATGAAACTCCTGCCAAGAGATCGGCGATGGGACAGCGACCCGACGTCGCGTCACTTGATCGACGCAGTCACACCCCGCATCCCTCGGTCACGGATTGATAACGCCCCGCGCGGCAGGGTCAGGGAACAGGAACCGGGGACATCCGCCGTGGCATTCACGGTCCGCCTCGGCCAGAATGATGCGCGTGACCGTACCCGCCGTGGACGACGCCTGGGACCGGATCGCGGCGTGGCTGGCACGCAACGCGCCGGCGACCGCCGCCTGCCTCGACGCCCCGGCCGCCCACGTGGACCGGGCCGGCGCCGAGCGGGATCTGGGACGCGCACTGCCGCAGGACCTGGCTCAGTGGTGGGCCCGGGCCGACGGCATGAGCGGCCCCCGGCCCCACGTGAAGCTGCTTCCCCCCTTCTTCACGCCGCTGAGCATCGCCCAGGCACGCCGCAGCCGTCATCTGTGGCTGGAGACGGGAGCCGAGCTCGGTGCCACGCAGTGGCCCCTCGACGAGGAGGGCAAGGACGCCGGCTCCCCCGTCGGCGAGTTTCTGCGCGTCTTCATGCCCATCGCCCGGGACGGCAGCGGCAACGAGCTGTTCGTCGACCTGCGGTCGGGGCCGATGCATGGCTGCGTCGGCCACTGGGACCACGAGCAGGGGTGCTTCTATCCGCCCCGGTGGCCGAGTGCCGCCGCGATGCTGGCCGAGGTCGCCGACGCGCTGGAGAGCGGCATGCCCGCTCTGCAGGACTTCGCCGACCGGGCCCGCGCACAGGGCCTGGAGGCGCAGGCGTACCGTCCAGTGGTCACTGGAGAGGGTGCCATCTCCTGGGAAGCCGTATAAATGGCCGCTGCGGCCCCCGCACAGCGCACGATGAGTGTGTGGTTGCGCATGCCGAGTTCGCGAAGGGTGCGGCTCTTCTGCGGTGAGATCGTCGTTGTGCTGGTGGGGTGAGGGATAGAGGCGTTTCGCGTTCCCTCTGGGTGTGGTCGGTCCAGTAGGCCGGGAAGTCGCCGCTCCGCAGACACTCCATCGGCTGCCGGTGATGTCGAGGCGGTCGGCGATCAGGTGGCGGGCTGCTCCTTCGACAGTACCGCTGGCGATCGGCCAACCGGCGTCGAGGGGCCTGGTCGTAGTGAACGAAGACGGCATTGTTCTCTGGGGGGCCTGGCGGGTGCGCCTCTGCCCGCCGTACTGGCCGGGCTGCTGCGGTTGGGGCCAACGCCGTCGGGGCCAAGCCGTGCATGAAGGACGGCCATGGGCTCCTCGTCGAAGGCGGCGGCACCTCCATGACCGAGTGGGGATGCGACGTTTCGCTTCCGACCACCGCAGGACAGGTCACCGGCCTGCTACCCACGCTCAGCGAGCCCGTCGCGGGCGCGGCACTGACCGCAGGACTGGCCGGTGCCGTACCGCCCAGCATCTGCCTCTGGTTGGCGACCCGGCGTCCGCGCTGACGCTCCATCTTCCCCGACATCCGCAATATCCCCTCTCACACGAGCATTTGGATAAGTTCCCGAATAGGCCGCCATATTTGGGTCGCAGCGGCGAGCGGTGTAACACGGTCGCCCTTGCAGTGCGCAGAAGTAAGCAGAAGAGAGTCAATGCCCAATCTGAATCTGGGCCCTGGGTGACCCTGCCGACCGCGCGACACGTCCGATTGGATCGTCTTGTGAACAACACCGACCCCATTGCCGAACACCCGACGTACGACCAGCCCGCGGGGCCTGGCCGCCCCATGCGTAATCAGTCCGGCGAACGGCAGGCCACTGCCTTCATCGAGTTGTGCACGAAATGGCGGACTGACTGTCCGGGTGGGCACAGGAAATTTTCACGATGAATACAGAAGGTCTGCGCGCTGTCCTCAATTACGGCCTCCCAGCCGTCCTTTATTTGCTGATCGGGCATGGCATCGCCGCCCGGCTCAACGGGACCTGACAGGCACCATGGAGGGTCGTTCAAACTCAGGGACACCAACCCACCCAGGTCTGGGATGACCTGGTGGCCGGCATCTTCGTGCCACTTCGGGATGAAGGTACGACAGCGGAAGGACCGGCGCTGTGACACACAGCCCCACGGAAGACGATCACCTGCCGATCTACGAGGACTTGGTGCGCGAGCGCGGAGACGCCGTCGCGGAAGCCCAGACGGCGGCGACGCACATGCAGCACCAGGCAGCGGAACTGCTGAACAGCCCGGATGCGCACGGGCCGGACCGCCCTCGCCCGGCTCACCACCCTGACGGGCCGTTCACTCGGCCCTGACGGGTAGTTCACAAGGCGCGTCCGTGTGCTGTCGGCGGGTGAGCGCGGGGCGCTGCGCCACCGTTTGAAGCAAAGGATTCAGGGCACGCGTCACCGCAGGGATTGATCGATGGATCGCCGGCGGAGACAGCGATGTTACAGCCACCTGACGAAGCAGATGCTTCTCATCGGTGCGCAGGGGATCCCCCCTTTGTCCGCGGAACGCGCTCGCAACATCACCCGCGGATTCCTCCTGGCCTGTTCCCCGTCGCCGAACGGCCATGGCGATGACGTGCTGCTGCAGCGGGGCCAGTGACATCGACCACCGGTACGAGCATCTGTGTGGCCACGGCGTCGGAGGCGAGCACGTCCTGTGTGCCGGCCGCCTCGGCGGCGTCGCGCGGCCGGTCGCCGGGGTTCTTGGCGAGCAGGGCGTGCACGGTGCGCAGCAACTCCGGCGGGGCAACGGGGAGTATGTCGCTCAGCCGGGCCGGGGCTCCGTGGACCTGGCGGTAGAGCACCTGAGCGGCATCGGCGCCAGGAAACGGTGCCGTCCGGCAAGGAGTTCGCACAGCACGCAGCCCAGCGCATACAGGTCGGCGGCCGGTCCGGCCGGGTGGTGCAGTGCAAACTCGGGGGCCACGTAGGCGGCCGTACCGAGCGCGGGCGCGCCCTCATCCGGTGAAGCCCAGTAGGTGAGGTGGGCGATGCCAAAGTCCACGATCTTCGTGGTGCCGTCGTCGGTGACCAGCAGGTTGGCGGGCTTGTGCGGGCGGCAAGTACGGCTCTTCATGAGGGTGTTGACCTGGCAATCATTCTCTGTCACCCGTGAATGAGTGACCCCGTCGGGGTCAAAGGCGCCTGCACTCCGGGGGGAGGCACGCGGGCGCCTACGTGCAGGGGCAGGCCTTTTTCCGGAGTGACGGATCTGCCCCCGCACGCATCCTGCGGCCGGTGTGCCGCGTGGTGGCCGGCGTGATGCCCGGCTGCAGCTTTGACGTCACCCCCGATGATCTGCCGAATGCCGACTTCGAACGGCACACACACGCCGCCGGGCCCATGCGGGCACGATGGCGTTTCAGCCTCTGCGCCAAGTGCCGTAACGGTTGGCTCGGCCCGGGCGTCGAGGCGCTGCCGCAGAGCGACCGGGCCCGGGTGCGGATGTGGTGCCACGACGAGTGAAGCCCTGAAGCCCCACCGTGCTCGCCACCATGTGCGCCTGGAACATGAGGTTCGCGATCACGCAGTCACCCAGGGGAGGGCTACGCGGCGCCGCTCGGCGCCAGCAGGCGCTCGGCGAGCCAGACCAGGCCGAGGACGCCGACAATGGCGGTCGCGCCGGTGTGGGCGACGGTCGACCAGGAGTACCGGCGTGCCAGCAGAAGCAGCGGGAACACCAGCAGCACAATCGCGAACTGTCCCAGTTCGATGCCGAGGTTGAAGCTCAACAGTGAGACGAGCAGCCGGCCGCTGAAGTCGTCGGTGAAGTTCAGCGCCCCGGCGAAGCCCAGCCCGTGCAGCAGGCCGAAGCCGAACACGACGAGGGCGCGGTGGCGCGTCTCGCCGCGCGCGATGTTCTCCACCGCGACGTACACGATGGACAGGGCGATCAGCGGTTCGACGAGCTTGGCAGGAACCTCGACCCATCCCAGCACCGCCAGGGCGAGCGTGACGCTGTGCGCCACGGTGAAACTGGTCGCGAGCCGGACCACGCTGCGCCATCCCCGCGCGCCGAGCAACAGGAGCACCAGGAAGAGCACGTGGTCGATGCCGAGCAGGATGTGTTCCAGCCCCATGCCCACGAACCGGCCCACCGATGACAAGAAGCCCGACTTGCCAGCTGGTGATTCGCGTTGGCCGGCGGCGCTCCGGCCGACCCGCAGTTCGCGATGGCCGGCGTCGAAGACGTCGCTCCCACCGGAACCGCCGAGTTCGTAGTCGACCATGTTGGTGTGCTCGGCGCCGATGGCGGCCGTGTCGGAGAACACCTCATAGCGCACGGTGAACCGGCCGCTCCCCGTGCCCGGGCAACGATGGGTCAGGAGCAGGCGAGCGTAGAGGAAGTTCTGCCGCTTGGTGATTCTCGTGTCTTCGAGTGCGGCGGCGCAGCGCACGCCGTCGAGGGCGACGGTCAGGCGGTCGGCCAGGTATGACGCGAGCTGCGCGCGGTGGGACTCGAGAAATGCCTCGCGCTCGGCGTCCGTCGCTTCGCGCGGGACCCCACCGAGGCGGGCGGCCTTCGTGAGCTTGTCGTAGTCGACCTCCAGTTCGTAGCGCACCAGGGACCCGTGCTGGCGGATCGTGGACGTGCCGTCCGTCGTCGGGACATGTGCCGAGGCGACCGATGCCGTCAACGACACCAGGACCCCTGCGAGAACCGCGCCCCCCAGCATGACCAGAAGCGCGCGGATCAGTCGGCCGGGGAGACATCGAAAGCCTTGCGGCGGAGCCCAGAGCGTCATGCTGAGGAACAAAGCCGCCCCCGGGCAAGGACCGCGTGGCTTGCCCGTATCCCCGCTGTGGCGCCGAGCTGAATTCTTGACGACCCCTGCCGGGCCTTGCCACGGAGCGTCCAACTGGCAGGCAAGGCCGCCCAGTTGACCGACTGTCAGCACATCCGTTCGGACGGTGACGAAACGCCATCTGCCGCACGCTCAACGTTCATTTCCGCACCGTGGCCGTGGCCCACGGCGGACTCATAGGTTCCACACCGCCCCCCACACGGAGTCACAGCCTTCACCTCGGAAGGGATCACGTGATGGGCACCCGCCACATCCGAAGAGCCTCGATGGCAACGGCAGCAGTCGTCACCACCACCGCCGCCGTCGCGGCTCTGCTCACGACCGCCTCCACGGCCACCGCAGCCACCATCACCATCAATCCGACCGCCGACACCTACGTGCAGGACAGCACCCCGTCGACGAACTACGGCACCTCCTCGCAGTTCACCGTCGACAACTCGCCGGTGCGCCAGTCGTTCCTGAAGTTCACCGTCAGCGGCCTCACCCAGGCCGTCACCAGCGCCAAGCTGCGGATCCGCGTCACGGCCGGCGGCAACAGCAGCAACGGCGGCACCTGGAAGTCGATGACCGACACCACCTGGTCGGAGACCGGCGTCACCTGGAACAACAAGCCGGTCATCGACGGCGCCACCGTCGCGTCGCTCGGCTCGGTGGCCAACGACCAGTGGGTCGAGATCGATGTGACCTCGGCGGTGACCGGCAACGGCACGTTCAGCTTCGGTGGCACCTCCACCAGCACCAACGGCGCCTACTACGACTCCCGCGAGTCCGGCGCCGACGCCCCGCAGCTGGTGATCACCACCGGCACCGCCCCGTCACCCACGCCCACCACGTCCACGCCGCCGCCGTCGGGTGACCCGGTGCTGGTCGGCGCCGGTGACATCGCCAACTGCGGCACGGCGGGCGACGAGGCCACCGCCAACCTGCTGGACGGCATCACCGGCACCGTCATGGCCATCGGTGACACGGCCTACCCGGACGGCACGTCCTCCGACTACACCAACTGCTACCAGCCGTCCTGGGGCAGGCACAAAGCCCGCACCCGGCCGGCCACCGGCAACCACGAGTACCACACCACAGGTGCGTCGGGTTACTTCAACTACTTCGGCGCTTCGGCGGGAGACCCGACCAAGGGCTACTACTCCTTCGACCTGGGCAGCTGGCACGTCGTGGCGCTGAACTCCAACTGCTCGATCGTGTCCTGCTCGGCGGGCTCGGCACAGGAGCAGTGGCTGCGAGGCGACCTCGCGGCCAGTACCAAGCCGTGCACCGTCGCCTACTGGCACCACCCGCGCTACACCTCCGGCTCCAGCCACGGCCCGAACACCGCGGTCAAGCCGCTGTACCAGGCGCTGTACGACAACAACGCCGAGGTCGTCGTGACCGGGCACAACCACAACTACGAGCGGTTCGCCCCCATGGACGCCAACGGCGCCCTGGACAACACCCGCGGCATCCGGCAGTTCGTGGCCGGCATGGGCGGCACCAGCCTGGGCGGGTTCGGCACCATCCAGCCCAACAGCCAGATCCGCAACAGCAACACCTGGGGCGTGCTGAAGCTGACCCTGCACCCCAGCAGCTACGACTGGCAGTTCGTCCCCGAGGCGGGCAAGACCTTCACCGACAGCGGCACCACCGCCTGTCACTGACCAGCACTTGAGCGTTCGGTGCCCTCCCAGCCAGGGAGGGCACCGCCCTGCCGACCGAGTGCCCCAGTCCTGTCTTCCGCCCCGAAAGGTCCGCCCGCATGTATCTGTCCTCGATCGACCGGCCCACGGCCGACGACCCGTCACCCCCTCAACACTCCGGCCGACGCGGGCTCGCGCTGGTCGGCGGGAACGTGTTCGCACTGGGCACGGTCAGCCTCGTCACCGACATCTCCGCCGAGATGGTCACCGCGATCCTGCCCGCCTACCTCGTCCTCGGGCTGTCGTTCAGCCCGTTGGCCTACGGCATGATCGACGGGATCTACACCGGGGCCACAGCGGTACTGCGCCTGGTGGGCGGCTACGTCGCCGACCGGATCCGCACACCCAAGTGGGTGGCAGGCACCGGGTACGCGATGTCGGCAGTGGCCAAGCTCGGGCTGCTCGCGGCAGGCCGCTCGGCCGGCGCGATCGGCCTGGTCATCGCCGTCGACCGGGCGGGCAAGGGGCTGCGCACCGCACCCCGCGACGCCCTGATCACCCTGTCCGCCCCGCCGCACGCGCTGGGCCGCGCGTTCGGCGTGCACCGGGCCATGGACAGCGTCGGCGCGTTCCTCGGCCCGCTGGCCGCGATGGCCGTGCTGGCGGCGGCAGGCCAGGTGCTCGACGCCGTCCTGGTCACCAGTTTCTGCATCGCCGCGCTCGGCGTGCTCATCCTCGTACTCTTCGTGCGCGACCGGCACGACGACCGCCCGGCCACCACGCCGGTGTCCCCCAGGGACGTCGCCGAACTGCTGCGCGCCGCACCGATACGCAGACTGCTACTGGCCGCCTGCCTGCTCGGCTTCGCCGTCATCGGCGACGGCTTCGTCTACCTGCTGCTGCAACGCCGCGAGGACATCGCCCTCGGCTGGTTCCCGCTGCTCGCGGTCGGCACCAGCCTGACCTACCTGCTGCTGGCCATCCCCATCGGCGCCCTGGCCGACCGGATCGGCCGCCTGCCGATCGTCCTCGCCGGCTACGCCGCGCTGTGCGCGGTCTACCTGCTGCTGTTCGGCCCCCTGCACGGCTGGCCGCTGCTGGCCGTGGCGCTGGCCCTGTACGGCTTCTTCTACGCCGCCACCGACGGCGTACTGATGGCGCTGGCAGGACCGGTGCTGCCCGAACACCTGCGCACCACCGGCATCGCACTGATCCAGACCGGACAGGCCCTCGCCTACCTCGCCTCCTCAGTCCTGTTCGGACTCGCCTGGCAGCTGTGGGGCCCGCTCACCGCCAGCCGACTGGCCGCCGCCGTGGCCGTACTGGCCGTCGTGGCCACGGCACTCCTGCTGATCAACCGATCCACCACCACGAGCGACACCGAGGTGACCGCATGACCGAGCAGACCACGATCGACGCCGAGACGCCGCAGCCAAGCCCGCCGCCTGCGCCGCCCCGGTTCGGGCGAGCCGCCCGCATCACCACCACGGTGGCCGCCACCGTCGCACTCGCCGGTGTCGCGATCGGCTACGTCCAGCTCACCTCGTCGGCCACGACCCCCGAGGCACCCGCCACAGCCCAGACGGTCTCCCTGGCACCGGCCCCTCGGCTGCTCACTCTGACGAGCACCGGCCAGGTGACCACGGTCGGCAAGGACAACCCGGGCGGCACCCGCGCGGTCTCGAAGACCAAGTGCGACCGCATCTACGCCGCCGCACGAACCGTCGCCTGCCTCTATGCCGACGGCATCCTCGGCACCGTCAGCATGCGCATCCTCGACGCCGACCTCAAGGAACGCAAAGCCATCCCGGTCAGCGGCATCCCCAACCGGGTCCGCGTCTCGACCAGCGGCCGCATGGTCTCCTGGACCGCCTTCGTCGGCGGCGACAGCTACGCCACCCTCAACTTCGCCACCCGCACCGGGATCTACGACACCAAGACGGGAACTCTGTTCAAGACACTGGAAACCTTCGACGTCATCAAGGACGGCAAGCCGTATCAGTCGGTCGACGTCAACTACTGGGGAGTGACGTTCACCGACGACGACAACACCTTCTACGCAACCCTGTACACCAAGGGCCACCGCTACCTGGTCCAGGGTGACTTCGCCGCGCGAACCGTCCGCACGCTGCGCGACCACGTCGAATGCCCCTCGCTCTCGCCCGACGGGACCAGGATCGCGTTCAAAGCACCCATCAACGGCGACTCCACCAAGGGCTGGCGACTCTCCGTGCTCGACCTGGCCACCAACAAGGTCACCCGCACCGCCGAAACCCGCAGCGTGGACGACCAGGCGGCCTGGCTGGACAACTCCACCCTCGCCTACGTCCAGCAACACGACGACGGCACCAAGGACCTCTGGACCGTGCCCTCCGATGGCTCCGGCAAACCGAAGCTGCTGCTGCGCAACGCCCATTCCCCTGCCGCGCTCGGCTGATCACCGCCGATGGGAAACCCGAGACAGGGCCGGCCCCATCAGTGGTCCCGCCGAACATCAGGACGCGAGCCCGGCCGGGGTGGTGAAACGGGGCGGGTCCGACGGTGGACTGATCGGCGTCCTGGGCTGGCACCCCTCGAAGCTGCCGAGAGGCTCCAGGTGCCGCACAGGCCGGGTCCGCGGGGCAGCAGTTGGCCGCGGAAGTCCTCGTGGTGGGCACGTACGAGGGCGGCGAGACCGACGACGTGGGCCGAGGGCGTGCCGGTGCCGTCGAGGGCCGTGTATCCGCCCTGCGGCAAGCACGACAGGACGGGATCCGAAGGCTCCGAGCGCGCCCACGGTGAACACGGTGGGCAGCGAGCCGGGGAAGCAGACCGGTCCGCCGAATCGCCTGCCGGGGCGACGCAGGCGATACCGGCGGCGCTGGCGTCGGCCGGTTTGCGGGAGCAGCGTCGACGGGTACGGCCGTCGCCACGGCGATGTGCGCGATGTCGACCTCGCGTCCGCGCTGGCGCTCCTGGTGTTCCTGGCGCCGTGAGGATTCGACGGTGATCAGGGCACTGTCGGGCCCGGCGGTGGCGCCCGGCCGCCGGACCCGGTGTGACCTGCCGTGACCCGACCGTTGCGGAACCGACGTACCGAACAGTCGGTAACCCCTTACGCCACGATACTACCGGCCAGTAACGTACGCGCTCCGACCGCGATACATCTCCCTGCGCCCGGCGGGCGCAGGGACACCCTCAGGCCGCGAGGGCCACAAGGGCCGCAAGGAGCCACACCCATGTCGTACGAGCACTACTTCCCCGATCCGCCGCCGCACCCCGGTCCGCCGTGGCACGAGCAGCCGCGGGCGACTCCCACCCCGGACGGCGACCTGCACAGGCTCCGCGCGGGCTACCGCAGACTGCGCCGGGTGGCCACCCTGACGGCGCTCGGCTACTTCACGTTCTTCCTCATTCTCTCCGCGTACGCGGACGGACTGATGACCAGCGGCAGCGGCGACGGCGGCCTCACCACCGGACTGACGCTCGGCCTGTGCCAGCTGCCGGTCGTGCTGGCGGCGATCGCCGTGTACGAACGGATCGCGCGCCGCCGCGTCGACCCGCTCGCGGCGACGATCCGGCAGCACGCCGAACAGGCAGCCGAGGCGCAGCGTGCGGCAGAGTCGGCCCGAATCGCGCAGGCTGCCCACACGGCCCGACAGGGCCACCCCGGTCGGCCGGGCAGGGCCGGATGGCAGCGTCCCACCGGCCCGGCAGGGGGTGCCTGGTGATGAACGGATTCAGTTCCGCCTCCCAGACGATGTCGCTGATCGCGTTCATCACCGTCACCACCGTCACGCTGCTGCTGTGTGTGATGACCGCACCCGAGCATGACGATCTCGGCGAGTTCTACACCGGCTATCGCTCGCTCTCCCCCATGCAGAGCGGGCTCGCCGTCTCCGGCGACTACATCTCCGCCGCGACCGTGCTCGGCACCATCGGCGTCGTCTCGCTCGTCGGCTACGACGGCGTGGTGCTCGCCCTGAGCACCGTGCTCTCGCTCGTCCTGATGATGTTCCTTCTGGCCGAACCGCTGCGAAACGCCGGCCGGTTCACCATGGGCGACGTCCTCGCCCGCCGTGCGTCCGACCCCGCGGTCCGCATCACCGCCTGCGTGGTCACCCTCACCGCGCTGCTGCCGCTGGTGATCTTCCAGCTCTCGGGCGCCGGCGATCTGCTGGCGGTCGTTCTCGGCTTCGACTCGGACGGTTTCAAGACCGGCTTCATCGTGTGCCTCGGCGGACTGATGATCGTGTACGCCGCGATCGGCGGTATGAAGGGCACCGCCTTCATCCAGATCGTCAAGACCGTCGTCCTTCTGGCCGCGACCGTCACCATCTGCCTGCTCATCCTGGACCGCTACGACTTCAGCCTGTCCGCGCTCCTGGACGCGGCCAAGAAGGGCAGCGGCGCGGGCGACGCCTACCTCTCCTCCGGGCTCCAGTTCGGCGGCGACGGACTGGACATGATCAGCGCCGAGCTGACCATCGTGCTCGGGGCGGCGGTCCTGCCCCACATCACGATGCGCATGTTCAGCTCCCGCAGCGCGTCCGGCGTGCGGCGCTCGATGTCCTGGGCGGTCTCCACCGTCGTCGTCATGTGCCTGCTGATCTCGGTGATCGGCTTCGGCGCGGCGGCGCTCGTCGGCCACACACAGCTCGTCGCGGCCGACCCACAGGGCCAGACGGCGTTCCTGATGGTCAGCCAGGCCGTCATGGGCCCCGATCCGTCCATGGTCGAGACCCTGCTGTTCACGATGGTGACCACGGCCATCTTCCTCACCCTGCTCGCCTCGGTCGCCGGGATCACCCTCGCCTGCGCCAACACCCTGGCGCACGACCTGATCGCCCAGGGCCTGCGCAGGACCACCCTGCCGGACGCCACGGAGATGACCATCGCACGGACCGCCGCACTCGGCGTCGGCCTCACCGCGATCGTCGCCGCCGCCTACGCCCAGGACTTCAACGGCCAGCTGATGGTCACCCTCTCCTTCTGCGTCGGCGCGTCCGCCGTGGGTCCGGCCCTCGTCTACAGTCTCTTCTGGCGGCGCTACACCCGTACGGGCCTGCTCAGCACGCTCATCGCCGGCACCGTGAGCGTCCTCGTCCTGATGACCGGCACCACCTTGGTCTCCGGCTCACCGCAGTCGGTCTTCCCGGACAGCGACTTCACCTGGTTCCCGTTCACCACGACAGGCCTCGTGTCGGTCCCGGTGGGCTTCCTCGCGGGCTGGCTGGGCACGATCCTTTCCCACCACGATGCCTCGGCACAGCTGCGCCGTTACGAGGCGGTGGAACCGACGATCCTGGCGGGGGCTCCGGCGCCCGACGGGCACTGACCGGGTCCCGCCCCGCATCGCGGGGCCGAGGACGGGGCGGACGGAGCGCCGGTCGGCGCCCCGACCTGATTGCGTTGCGTCTGCCCCGCACGGCCGGGTGACGCGGGCAGAGGTGGAGAACCTTGGCCTGGCGACGGTTGTCGACCCCGGAAAACGGCAGGTTCCTGACCCTCGACGCGATCGGACGCGATCTGCGTGGCGTGCGGCTCACCCCCGCGTGGGCGGGGAGCACTGGGGCGGAGGCGATGGCAGCGGTTGCGGTACTGGCCCAACAACCCGTTCCTGACTGCGGCGAGGACTTCCGTGCGGCTGCGCGGGCCGTGACGGTCGCGGGGGCCGCGACTTCGTGAGCAAGGGTTTCCCGGGGCGGGCGGTGGACTTGCTAGGGGGTTGGGGCGAGGCCGCGTACGTTGGCCGGTCGTGCACCAGTCAGGGCGGGCCGGTGGCGGCGGGACAGGGCACGGGAACGAGCCACAACCGTCGTCGAGATGGTGGGGAGAACCTGTGGGGCCCCGGCGTAACGGCCAGGGCCCCACGGGCTGTTGTGCCCTGCTGTGCGGCTTACGGGATGTTCAGGCGGGCGGCCTGGGGGTCGTGGTCGGTGGGGTGGGCGGCAGGTCCGTGAGACCCGCCGCGGTGAGTCTGCCGCGGCGCCGATCGCGTTGATGAGCCTGCTCCAGGTCTGGCGCTGACCGTGGAGTCGTCGGTGGCGCCGTTGTTGTCCTGGATCTCCTGCAGGACGACGATGTCGGGTGCCTTCAGGCGGCCGACGATCTGTGCGGCCAGGGCGTCGAACTTGCTCTGCGCCTCGCCCGGGTCGAGGTTTCTCCACGTGGAGCGCCGCCACCGCCAACTGGCCGGACCCGGCCGCCGTGGTGGTCTCCTGCCCGATGGTTCCGACGGCTCGGGACCTGGATGGGTCAGGCCTCGATGGCCCCGAGTTGCCGCAGCAGCCCGAGGTCGTCCCAGTTCCACCAGCTCTCGGCGATCTTGCCGCCCTGGCAGCGGAACGTGGCGTGACCAGTTCCGGTGACGTCCCGGTTGGTGGGCTCCAGCCCCTGGTACGTGCCGGTGTGCCGGCCCTGGAAGGTGATCCGGCAGGTCACCAGGTCGCCCTCGGCGATCATGCTCTCCACTGTGAGCAGGGGATTGAAGGCGTCCAGGATCTCGCCGTTCTCCCGTTTGGCCTGGGCGAGGTCCACGTCGTAGGAGGAGAGGGCGGGGTCGTGCTCCCGGTAGTCACCGGTGCACAGCTCGTCGGCCAGGTCGAGGTTCTTGGCGTTGATGACCTCGTCGAACAAGCGGCGGACGACGAGCTTGTTGAGCTGTTCGTCCCGTACGACGTCGAGGTCCGTGAAGGTGGGTGTCTCGTCGCAGGCGGCGACCAGTTGCTCGAAGATGCGGTTGGTCTCGGGGAGGTTGGAGTTCTGCATCGCCTCCTCGTACGACGGGAACTCCACGATCTCGACGACATGGGCGGAGTCCGAGCGGTCCCGCCCGACGATCGAGTGCGTGGCGGTCCGCTTGCCCTGGGTCGCCTCGACCCAGCTGTCCATCAGCCGGTTGAGTTGATCGACGTTGCTGGTCTTGCAGTCGATGAGCTGGACGAAGGTCATGAGCCCCTCCCGTGCGATGAGCAAGGCATGCCGACTAACAGGGCCATTTCAGGCTATACCCGATCTTTCACCCTTGCCTCTTCGTCGCTCCAGAGCTGTCTCTTTGGCGCTTCAACCAGCCGATCGAGGGCTGCCGAACCTGACCCGGACAATGACTGACAGCAGGCGTGACAGGCCGCCGCCATGGAAAAACGCAGCTCCGTGGCGGTCCTGCTCGGAGCCTGTGCAGGGCTACGCCAGGGCGAGGCCTTCGGGCTGAAACGACGTCAGGCCGCCTGGGGACACAACCTGCTTCACGCTGTACGCCTCAAGACCAAAGCCAGTTACGCGACCCTGCCGGTGGATCACTTCCTGATCGATTCTCCGAGCCGGAGCCAATCTCGCCGAGCGCCGAGTACGGCTACGTCGAGCCGCCGGACGAGGGCCTGATCGTTACGAACCGTCTTGGCCGCTCTGTACTGCACACCGATCTCCACCAGAAGTGGCGAAGAGCAGTGAAGCAAGCCGGACCCGGACACGACCTCAAGCACCTCTACCGTTCCTAAAGACTGAGCGGGAGTGAGTCCTGTTGCCGGAACCCATGCTCAGCCGAACGCCCCGAACGGTGTTGGGCGTTCTGGTCCACCGCGTTCGCTCCGCGTCCA
>NZ_JACMSF010000109.1 GCF_014257025.1 Streptomyces cupreus | reverse complement strand
AATTCTTGAAAAGGGTTGGACCCCGAACTTCGGTTCGAGGTCCAACCCTTTTTTGCTGTGCGTCACTTGAAGTTCACGTTGCGGAACCAACATCCGCAGCATGGGTACTGCTGCAATGCTCAGGGCTGCCGGCGTCGGAGTCGGTGACGAGGTCGTCGTACCGGCCTTCGGGAACACCGAGGTCGCCGAGGCCGTGGTGCTGGCCGGAGCGCTTCCGGTGTTCGCCGACATAGACCCGGTCACCTACTGCCTGGACGCGTCTTCTGTCGAGGCGGTCGTGACCGCACGGACCGCGGCCGTGGTCGTCGTGCACCGCTTCGGGCGGTCCGCCGACATCGCGCGGCTGCACGGCGTTGGTCAGCGGCACGGGCTGCTCGTACTGGAGCAGGGCGAGTCCGAGGCGCCGTACGACGAGATTGCTCAGCGTCGGCAGCGGGCCGCCTATCTGGACTCCAAGCTCAAGGGCGTGTGGACGCCCGACGGGGGTGACGGGCACACCTACCAGCAGTACGTGGTCCGCGTGCCCGGGAACGGGCGCCCCGACCGGGACGCCTTTGCTCGCGCCGTGCGGGCCCGTGGTGTCGACTGCAAGGTGCCGGTGAAGACACCCGTGCACCGGCTGCCGGAGTTCCGTCGGTGTGTGTCGTTGCCGGAGACCGAGCGGGCCGCCGACGAGACGCTCACGCTGCCCGTCGACGCCGCGCTGGCCAAGCGGGACATGCAGAGGATTGTATCCGCGTGCAACGCGCTTGGCGGGCTGCTTCAGCCTGCCGTCTGAGCGCCCTTGCTAGGTGCGCTTTTTGGGATGGAAGCGGAAGAACTCCCAGACCAGATCTGTGGCGTTGAGCGTCGTGTCGGTGAACGCCATGTCGCTGTTGGAACCGCCGGGCCATGAGTGGGTCATCTCGGACAGGCGGTAGGTGACCACCCGGGAGCCGTCCGCGCAGCGCGCCGTGGTGCGGGTGGCCTGCTTTTCCACCTTCCTCGGCGAGTCCGACTCACAGCGCAGACGTTTCTCCCAGGCCTTGATTCCGGCGTCGAACTCGCCGTAGTACCTGTCCAGTTCGCCGATGAAGGTGATGACCGAGACCGGGGATTCGGGGACGTAGGTCTTGTCCTCCATCGCCGATCCGATGTAACCGCCGCTGACCGGGGCGATGGCGGCGAAGATGTCGTGGAGTTCTACGGCGGCCTTGAAGGACATGTCACCGCCGTTGGAGATGCCGGTGGCGTAGATGCGGTCCGGGTCGGCGTTCCATTTGTCGATGAAGCGGTCGGTGATCGTGCGCAGAAAGCCCACGTCGTCCTCCGATCCGCAGCAGATCAGGGCGTTGAAACCCTGGTTGTGGCCGTCGGGATAGACGACCAGGAAGTTCTCCTTGTCGGCTTTCGCGGTCAGGCCGGTGATCTGTGCCGCGTAGTCGCCGGTGCCCGGGTACGGGTGCATGGCGATCACCAGGGGGAGCCGCTTGTCCGGGGTGTAGCCGGGAGGGGCGTGCACCTTGTAGGTGCGTGGGGTGCCCTTCCAGGTGAGCTTGACCGACTGGTCGCCGGGGCGCGGGACTTCCCGCTGCTGCTTCGGGGACGGGCTGGACTTCTCGGAGGTGGCCGAGCCTGCCTTGCCGGAGTCCGGGTCGGAGGAGCAGGCGGTCAGGCAGAGGGCGGTGCTCAGGGCTGCGGCGGCGAGTGGGCCGCGTAAGGACGTAGTGCCTCGGGTCAGCATGCGCCGCATGGTGGCAGGAGCGGGTGGCGCGGTCCAGAGGAATGGGTGGTTCGAAGCATGTGCGAATTGAGGGTATGATTTAGCTCGTTGTCACGGGGGAGACCTCGAAGGCAACAGGCCCCTATAGCTCAGTCGGCAGAGCGTCTCCATGGTAAGGAGAAGGTCAACGGTTCGATTCCGTTTGGGGGCTCCAGCAGAAAAGGCCTCCGCCCTTACAGGCGGGGGCCTTTTCGCTTGTCCCCGATGCCCCGGGCTCAGTCCTTGTGGAGGCCAGGTACGCGCATCGCGAGGATCGCCATGTCGTCGGACGGGGCGTCCGAGGCGAAGCGCTCCACGGCGCGCATGATGCGGGCGGCGACCGCGCCTGCCGTCAGGCCCGTGCAGGTCGTCAGGACGTCGATGAGGCCGTCGTCGCCCAACATGCGGCTGCCTTCCCGGCGTTCGGTGACGCCGTCCGTGACGCACAGCAGGACGTCGCCGGGATCGAGCGTCACGGTCTGCTCGTAGAGCTCCAGGTCCTCCATCACGCCCAGCAGGGGCTGGGGTTCGGCGGCCGGTTCGACCGTGCCGTCCTGGCGCAGGCGGAGCGGGAGCGGGTGGCCGGCGCAGACCACCTTCAACTCCGCGCTGCCGTCCTCCTGCGGGTGCAGTTCGCCGTAGAGGAGGGTCAGGAAGCGGCTGCGGGCGCCCTCGTCGAGGATCGCGGAGTTGAGGCGCTCCAGGACCGCCGGGCCGCTGAGGCCCTCGCGGGCCAGGAGGCGCAGGGCGTGCCGGGCGAGCCCGGTGACCGCCGCCGCGTTCGGGCCCGTACCGCAGACGTCGCCGATGGCGAAGCCGTAGGCGACGTCGCTGATCGGGAAGAGGTCGTAGAAGTCGCCGCCGACTTCGTTGCCCTCGCCGGCCGCTCGGTAGATGACCTCGACCTCGACGCCGTCGATCTCGGGGAGTTCGGGCGGCAGGAGGCTGCGCTGGAGGGACTGGCTGATGGCCGTGCGCTCCGAGTACAGGCGGGCGTTGTCGAGGGCCAGGGCGGCTCGGCGGGAGAGGTCTTCGGCCAATTCCAGGATTTCCTGGCGGAAGTGTTCGTCGGTCGGCTTGCCGAGGGTCAGCATGCCGATGACGCGGTTGCGGGCCACGAGGGGGAGGACGACGGTCTCGCCGCCCACGGCCGAGGCGGTGGCGAGGGTGGGGCCGATGCCCGTGCTGATGCGGCCGACCGGCTCGCCCAGGCCCAGGCTGCGCATGGAGGTGCGCAGCGCGGCCTGGTGGGCGGCCGCGGCCGGGGCCGCCCAGACGCGGGCGCCGGGGGTGGGGACCGGGTCGGGCGGGGCGATCTTCGAGAGCAACGACTTGATGCCGTCGATGAGTTCCTCGTCCTCGTGCAGGACGTACGAGAGGTAGGGCTCCGAGGCCTGGTCGGCGATCGTGTAGACCGCGCACCACGTGGCCAGGGTCGGCACCGTCATCTGGGCCATCAGGGCGAGGGTCTGGTCGCGGTCCAGGGTGCCGGCGAGCAGGTCGGAGGCCTCGACCAGGAAGCTCAGCGAGCCTCGGCGCAGGCGCTCCAGCTCTCCGAGGCGTGCCGATTCGACGGCCAACGCGATGCGGTCGGCGGCGAATTGGAGCCGTAGGGCCTCTTCGTTGGAGTATCTGCCGGGGGCCTCCGCCGCGACGCCGAGGGAGCCGGTGAGGCGGCCCTCGACCTTCAGGGGGACCGTCACGACCGAGCGCATGCCGGTGCCGCTGAGGAGCGGGACAGCGCCCGGGACCGCCGTGAGGTCGTCGTGGACCGCGGGCATGCGCGCGGAGCCGTAGCGGCCGGGGCCCGCCTCGACGGGCACGCGGGCGAAGCGCTGGCGGGCGGAGGGCAGGCCGGTGGAGGCGCGGACCTCCAACTCGGTCTCGTCGTCGGTCGCGAGGAGCAGGAAGGCGGAGTCGCCGTCGAGCATGTCGCGGGCGCGCTCCACCGTGCGCTGGAGGAGGCCGTCGAGGTCGTCCGGGGCCGGGGAGCCGATGAACACCTCGAAGGGGTCGGTGCTCTGCCCCTCGCCGGAGCCTCCGGCGTCGGAGGACGGAATGCGGGACGGCGTCTGCAGGACCGCCCGTTCGTGGTCCCGGACGAGCAGGCAGACCGTGGAGGGCTCGCCGCCGGTGTCGCGGACGCGGAGGTGGGAGGCGTAGACCGGCGTCACCCGGCCGTTGGCGCCGCGGATGCCGTAACTGCCCTCCCAGCGGGAGAGTTGGAGGGCCTCCGCGATGCCGGTGCCGGTGCCCGGGGTGTGCGGCCAGGCGGCGAGGTCGGTGAGGGGTTTGCCGGTGACCTGCTCGGCGGGGTAGCCGAAGAGTTCCTCGGCGTCCTCGTTCCATGCCGAGATGGAGCCGGTGCGGTCGATCTGGACGACGGCGACGCGGACGCGGCCGTCGGCGAGCGGGAGGAGGTCGGCGGGGAGGGAGGGGCCCGCGGCTCGGGTGCCCACCGGGCGTTCGGGGAGGTCGAGTTGGAACCAGACCTGCTTGTGCGTGGGGGTGTACTCGACGCCCCAGCGGCCGGCCAGCGCCGCGCACAGCTGGAGGCCGCGGCCGCCCTCGCGGTCGGGGCTGCCCATGTTGACGGCCGTGCCCTGGAGCGGGATCTCGCGCTCCGGGTAGCGGTCGGCGACCTCGATCCGGACGCCGTCCTCGGCGCGCAGGCACAGGACGTCGGCGGAAGTGCCCGCGTGTACGACGGCATTGGTCACCAGCTCGCTGGTGAGGACCACGGCGTCGTCGACGATGTCGGCGAAGCCCCAGCCCTGGAGGGTGTCGCGGACGAACGAGCGGGCGCTCGCGACGGATCGCCCGACGGGCTCGAAGCTGGCGGCCGCGCGCGCGGTGATCACAGAACTCCTCGACCGGTTGTCGACGTACTGGGCTCCGTGGCCGACCGGCTCCTGCCACTGACGCGGCAGTCCGCCCTTCGGCCGGGGGTCCGAGGGCTGCTCCCCCGGGATCAGTCCGGTGGTCATGTGTGCGGCCGCCCCTCCGATGCCCGCTCGTCTCCGTGCCACCGCCCTAGCCGGACGGACCGGTGCGGCTGGACAGCCGCATGCAAGGTTACTTACCTTCGCCGTCCACGCGGATGCCGGTCTGCAGTGTTTCCGCCCAGAGGGTGTGCGGACCGTGTGCGAAGCTGCCGAACTGTTATGGCCGGGTTCAGCCGGGGTGAAACACTGGGCAAGCTTCTTGTGAAGGTCCGGGCAGGCCGAGTGTCTTTCGCGTACGACGGGCAGCAGCCCGTGGTGCGGCCTGGTATATCCGGCAGAAATACCCAGCAGTAACCGGCACGCCGAGCAGGAGTGCCGGGAGCACGGCAGTGACGGTCGACCCCTGCGGGAGGGACACAGTGGAGTCTGGCGCAGCGACGCGGGGCACTAAGACGCGCGCGAAAGGCGGACAGTCCCTGATGAACCAGCGCAAACCGCGCGGTGGGACCACCACGGTGGAGACGGCCGCTCTGAACCGACTGCTGACGGCCCTCGTCTCCATGCGGGACGGGAACTTCCGCAAACGGCTCACGGTCTCCGGCGACGGCGTGATGTCCGAGATCGCGGCCGTCTTCAACGAGGTGGCCGACCGGAATCTGCATCTGACCGGCGAGCTGTCGCGGGTGCGGCGCATGGTGGGCCGCGAGGGCAAGCTCACGGAACGGCTGGAAACGGGCGCCTGTGAGGGCTCCTGGGCGGCCGCCATCGACAATTCCAACGCTCTTGTCGACGATCTCGTACGGCCCGTCTCCGAGGTCGGCCGGGTGCTCTCCGCGGTTGCGGAGGGTGATCTGTCGCCGCGTATGGAGTTGCGGACGCAGGCGCCGGACGGGACCGGGCATCCGCTGCGCGGGGAGTTCCTGAAGGTCGGCCGTACCGTCAACAATCTCGTCGACCAGCTGTCCACGTTCACCGACGAGGTCACACGGGTGGCCAGTGAGGTGGGCACCGAGGGCAAGCTGGGCGGGCAGGCACGCGTGCGTGGGATGTCGGGTTCGTGGAAGGACCTCACGGACTCGGTCAACACGATGGCGTACCGGCTGACCGCGCAGGTGCGGGACATCGCGCTGGTGACCACCGCGGTCGCCAAGGGTGATCTGTCCCGGAAGGTCACGGTTCATGTGGCCGGCGAGATGCTGGAGCTGAAGAACACCGTCAACACGATGGTGGACCAGCTGTCGTCCTTCTCCTCCGAGGTGACCCGGGTCGCGCGCGAGGTGGGCACCGAGGGCGAGCTCGGCGGGCAGGCGCAGGTGCCGGGTGTGGCCGGGGTGTGGAAGGACCTCACCGATTCGGTGAACCTGATGGCCGGGAACCTCACGGCCCAGGTGCGCGGTATCTCACAGGTCACCACCGCGGTCGCCAACGGCGATCTGTCGCAGAAGGTGACCGTGTCGGCACGCGGTGAGGTCGCGCAGCTCGCGGACACCATCAACCAGATGACGGAGACGCTGCGGATCTTCGCGGACGAGGTCACGCGCGTCGCCAATGAGGTCGGCGCCGAGGGCCGGCTGGGCGGCCAGGCCAATGTGCCGGGCGCCGCGGGCACCTGGAAGGACCTGACGGACTCCGTCAACACGGTCTTCAGGAACCTGACGATCCAGGTGCGCGACATCGCCGCGGTGACGACGGCGGTGGCCAACGGTGACCTCTCGCAGAAGGTCACCGTCGATGTGGCCGGCGAGATGCTGGAGCTGAAGAACACCGTCAACGGCATGGTGGACCAGCTGTCGTCCTTCGGTTCCGAGGTCACGCGCGTGGCGCGCGAGGTCGGTGTCGAGGGTGAGCTCGGCGGGCAGGCTCAGGTGCCCGGGGCCGCGGGGACGTGGAAGGACCTGACGGACTCCGTCAACACCGCGTTCCGCAACCTCACCGGACAGGTGCGCAACATCGCCCAGGTGACCACGGCGGTGGCCAACGGCGACCTCTCGCAGAAGGTCACCGTGGACGTCTCCGGCGAGATGCTCCAGCTGAAGAACACTGTGAACACGATGGTGGACCAGCTGTCGGCCTTCGCCGACCAGGTGACGCGGATGGCCCGGGACGTGGGCACCGAGGGGCGCCTCGGCGGTCAGGCCGTCGTGCCGGGCGTGTCGGGGACGTGGAAGGAGCTCACCGACTCCGTCAACTTCATGGGCGGCAACCTGACCTCGCAGGTGCGGCAGATCGCCCAGGTGACCACGGCGGTGGCCCGGGGTGACCTCTCCCAGAAGATCGACGTCGATGCGCGCGGCGAGATCCTGGAGCTGAAGAACACCATCAACACCATGGTCGACCAGCTCTCCGGATTCGCCGAGCAGGTGACCCGGGTGGCCCGTGAGGTGGGCACCGAGGGGCGCCTGGGCGGTCAGGCGCAGGTGCCCGGCGTGGCCGGTGTGTGGCGCGATCTGACCGACTCCGTGAACGGCATGGCCGGCAACCTCACCGCCCAGGTCCGCAACATCGCGCAGGTCGCCACCGCGGTGGCCCGGGGTGACCTGTCCCAGAAGATCACCGTGGACGCGCGCGGGGAGATCCTGGAGCTGAAGAACACCCTGAACACGATGGTCGACCAGCTGTCGTCGTTCGCGGAGGAGGTCACCCGCGTCGCCCGCGAGGTGGGTACGGAGGGCCAGCTCGGCGGTCAGGCCGAGGTGCAGGGTGTCTCCGGCACCTGGAAGGACCTCACCCAGTCCGTGAACTTCATGGCGAACAACCTGACCATCCAGGTGCGCAACATCGCCGAGGTCACGACCGCGGTGGCCAAGGGCGACCTGTCCAAGAAGATCACCGTCGACGCCAAGGGCGAGATCCTGGAGCTCGTCACCACCGTCAACACGATGGTGGACCAGCTCTCCTCCTTCGCCGAGCAGGTGACCCGGGTGGCCCGTGAGGTGGGCACCGAGGGCATCCTGGGCGGCCAGGCGCATGTACCGGGTGTCACGGGCATCTGGAAGGACCTCAGCGACAACGTCAACCTGATGGCCAAGAACCTGACCATGCAGGTGCGGAACATCTCCCAGGTCGCGGCGGCGGTCGCCAACGGCGACCTGACCCGGACGGTGACGATCGAGGCGCGCGGCGAGGTCGCGCAGCTCGCGGACACCTTCAACACCATGGTGAAGACGCTGAGTTCGTTCGCCGACCAGGTCACCAAGGTGGCCCGTGAGGTGGGCACGGACGGCATCCTGGGCGGCCAGGCGCGGGTGCCGGGCGTGGCCGGTACCTGGAAGGACCTCACCGAGTCGGTGAACCAGATGGCGTCCAACCTGACCGGTCAGGTGCGCAACATCGCCATGGTCACCACCGCCATCGCCAAGGGTGATCTGACCAAGAAGATCGACATCGACGCCCGGGGCGAGATCCTGGAGCTGAAGACGACCATCAACACGATGGTCGACCAGCTCTCCTCCTTCGCCGAGGAGGTCACCCGCGTCGCCCGCGAGGTGGGCACCGAGGGACAGCTCGGCGGCCAGGCACGCGTGCGTGACGTCGACGGAACCTGGCGCGACCTCACCGAGTCCGTGAACGAGATGGCCGGGAACCTCACGCGGCAGGTGCGTGCCATCGCGCGCGTGGCGACCGCGGTGACCCGCGGCGACCTGAACCTGAAGATCGACGTCGACGCCTCCGGCGAGATCCAGGAACTCCAGGACTACATCAACAAGATGATCGCCAACCTGCGTGACACCACGATCGCCAACAAGGAGCAGGACTGGCTCAAGGGCAACCTCGCCCGGATCTCCGCGCTGATGCAGGGCCGCCGGGACCTCCAGGACGTGGCCTCGCTGATCATGAGCGAGCTGACGCCGGTGGTCTCCGCGCAGCACGGCGCGTTCTTCCTGGCGATGCCGGACGCGAGCCATGGCGGGGAGGACCAGTACGAGCTGCGGATGCTGGGCTCGTACGGCTACTCGATGGGCTCCATGCCGACCTCGTTCCGGCCGGGTGAGGCCCTGGTCGGGACGGCGGCCCAGGAGAAGCGCACGATCCTGGTCGAGAACGCGCCCAGCGGCTATCTGAAGATCTCCTCCGGGCTCGGCGAGGCCCCGCCCGCGCAGGTGATCGTGTTGCCAGTGCTGTTCGAGGGCAAGGTGCTCGGTGTGATCGAGCTGGCCTCCTTCACGCCGTTCACGCAGATCCAGAAGGACTTCCTGAACCAGATCGCGGAGATGATCGCGACCAGCGTCAACACCATCTCCGTCAACACCAAGACCGAGCAGCTGCTCAAGCAGTCCCAGGAGCTGACCGAGCAACTCCAGGAGCGGTCGGCCGAGTTGGAGAACCGGCAGAAGGCCCTCCAGGCGTCGAATGCCGAACTGGAGGAGAAGGCCGAGCTGCTGGCCCAGCAGAACCGGGACATCGAGGTGAAGAACACCGAGATCGAGGAGGCCCGGCAGGTCCTGGAGGAGCGTGCCGAGCAGCTCGCGGTGTCGATGCGCTACAAGAGCGAGTTCCTCGCCAACATGTCGCACGAGCTGCGTACGCCGCTCAACTCGCTGCTGATCCTGGCCAAGCTGCTCGCCGACAACGCCGAGGGCAACCTCTCCCCGAAGCAGGTGGAGTTCGCCGAGACCATCCACGGGGCCGGTTCCGACCTGCTCCAGCTGATCAACGACATCCTCGACCTGTCCAAGGTCGAGGCGGGCAAGATGGACGTCTCCCCGACGCGTATCGCGCTCGTCCAGCTCGTCGACTACGTCGAAGCCACCTTCCGCCCGCTGACCGCGGAGAAGGGCCTGGATCTGTCGGTGCGGGTGTCCCCGGAGCTGCCCGCCACGCTGCACACCGACGAGCAGCGGCTGCTCCAGGTGCTGCGCAACCTGCTGTCCAACGCGGTGAAGTTCACCGACTCCGGGTCGGTAGAGCTGGTCATCCGGCCGGCCGGGGCGGATGTGCCGGTCGGGATCCGGGAGCAGCTGCTGGAGACCGGTTCGCTGCGGGACGCGGACGCCGGTCTGATCGCCTTCTCGGTGACCGACACCGGCATCGGGATCGCGGCCAGCAAGATGCGGGTGATCTTCGAGGCGTTCAAGCAGGCCGACGGCACGACCAGCCGCAAGTACGGCGGTACGGGCCTCGGGCTCTCGATCTCCCGGGAGATCGCGCAACTGCTCGGCGGCGAGATCCACGCGCAGAGCGAACCGGGGCGCGGCTCCACCTTCACGCTGTATCTGCCGCTGCACCCGAGCGAGCTGCCGCCGCAGGGTTACCACCAGCAGCCCATGCCCGCCCTGGGGGCCGGTGACCTGGTGGCGTCGGCCGAGGATCTGTCCGAGCTGTCGGACGTGGAGATCGAGACGCCGGCCGAGGTGAGGTCGTACCGGGAGACGCAGAACGGCGCCGCCGCGCTCTTCCGGCGCCGGCGCCGCCGGACCGCCGCCGAGCTCGAACAGCGGCCCGTGCAGCAGGAGCAGTGGCCTTCCGTGGAGCAGGAGGCGGTGCCACAGGTGCGCCGGGGCATCCGGTTCGGCGGGGAGAAGGTGCTGATCGTCGACGACGACATCCGCAACGTCTTCGCGCTCACCAGCGTCCTGGAGCAGCACGGCCTGTCGGTGCTGTACGCCGAGAACGGCCGGGAGGGCATTGAGGTGCTGGAGCAGCACGACGACGTGGCGGTCGTCCTGATGGACATCATGATGCCCGAGATGGACGGATACGCGACGACCACGGCGATCCGCAGGATGCCGCAGTTCGCCGGGCTGCCGATCATCGCCCTGACCGCCAAGGCCATGAAGGGCGACCGGGAGAAGGCGATCGAGTCCGGCGCCTCCGACTACGTCACCAAGCCGGTCGACCCCGATCACCTGCTGTCGGTGATGGAGCGGTGGATGCGGGAGGAGTGACGGGATCGGTCGGGCTTCGTACGGGGTTGGTACGGGCCTGGTGAGCGGGCTGGGGAAGGGCGCGGCGGGAGCCTACGGTGTTCACCCGGAGTCGCTGACGCAGTGTGCTCGATGCCGTGTAGAAGTACGGGATTCGGGGAACCTTCTGGTCTCCCGCTACGTTTTTGCTATGTGCACAGTGACATGGCGGTGACAGGGTGTGGCGACAGGCGGGGTGCGGCTACCATGACCGGCACGAGGACGGGCGGCGCAAGGGAGTCGTCCCCTGGGGCGGCACCCACCGGTGCTTCCCCAAGTCCTGTGGACAGGGGAGGCCCCATGCCGGGGCGAGGAGGGCGGGCCATGGTGCAGAAGGCCAAGATCCTCCTGGTCGATGACCGGCCGGAGAATCTGCTCGCGCTGGAGGCGATCCTCTCTGCGCTCGATCAGACGCTGGTGCGGGCATCGTCCGGGGAGGAAGCGCTCAAAGCACTGCTCACGGACGACTTCGCGGTCATTCTGCTGGACGTCCAGATGCCGGGAATGGACGGCTTCGAAACAGCCGCGCACATCAAGCGCCGGGAGCGGACCCGGGACATCCCGATCATCTTCCTCACCGCGATCAATCACGGTCCCCATCACACCTTCCGCGGGTATGCCGCCGGTGCGGTGGACTACATCTCCAAGCCCTTCGACCCGTGGGTGCTCCGGGCGAAGGTCTCGGTGTTCGTCGAGCTGTACATGAAGAACTGCCAGCTCAGGGAGCAGGCGGCGCTGCTGCGGCTCCAGTTGGAGGGTGGCGGCAGGGCCGCGGGTGCCGAGACGAAGGAGCCGGCGGGGCTGCTCGCCGAACTGTCGGCGCGGCTCGCGGCGGTCGAGGAGCAGGCCGAGGCGCTGTCCAAGCAGCTCGACGACGAGTCGGCGGACGCGGCGGCCGTCGCCACGGCGGCTCATCTGGAGCGCAAACTCACCGGACTCAGGCGCGCGCTGGACGCGTTGGAGCCGGGTGCCGGGAACACGTCCTCGGTGCCCTCGCAGAACTGACGCCCGGACGAGGCGCGTTGGAGATGTCCTCTTTGTGAACGCGCGTCAGTTCGGCGCCGTCGTAACGGCGACACGAACGGGTGAAGCAGTGGGCGCACGTGTCCGCTGTCGTCTCCACCGGTAACCTCACACCTATGGCCTCACGTCCCTCCGCAGCCAAGAAGCAGCCCGCGAAGAAGGCGGCCGCTCCCGCGAAGGGTCCGGCGAGGAAGGCCGCTGCGAAAAAGGCTCCCGCGAAGAAGGCGCCCGCCAAGAAGGCCGCGGCGAAGAAGCCCGCGCCCAAGCCGGCCCCGAGCCCCACCGGGGGGATCTACCGGCTGGTGCGCGCCGTCTGGCTCGGGCTCGCGCACGCCGTCGGCGCCGTGTTCCGCGGCATAGGGCAGGGCGCCAAGAATCTCGATCCGGCCCATCGCAAGGACGGCGTCGCGCTGCTGCTCCTCGGTCTCGGCCTGATCGTCGCCGCGGGCACCTGGTCGAATCTGCGCGGTCCCGTAGGCGATCTGGTCGAGATGCTGGTGACCGGCGCCTTCGGCCGGCTCGACCTGCTGGTGCCGATCCTGCTCGCGGTGATCGCCGTACGGTTTATCCGGCACCCGGAGAAGCCCGAGGCCAACGGCCGGATCGTGATCGGCCTCTCGGCGCTCGTCATCGGCGTCCTCGGGCAGGTGCACATCGCCTGCGGCTCGCCCGCCCGCAGCGACGGCATGCAGGCGATAAGGGACGCCGGCGGCCTCATCGGCTGGAGTGCGGCGACCCCGCTGACGTACACGATGGGCGAGGTCCTCGCCGTACCGCTGCTGGTGCTGCTCACGGTCTTCGGGCTGCTGGTCGTCACGGCCACCCCGGTCAATGCCATCCCGCAGCGGCTGCGGCTGCTCGGGGTCAAGCTCGGGATCATCGACGACCCCGAGCCGGAGGAGTTCACCGACGACGAGCGCTACGACGACCAGTGGCGCGAGGCGCTTCCCGCGCGCACCCGCAGGCGGGGACCGGCGCCCGAGGCGTACGACCCCGACAACGCCGAGCAGGAGGCCCTCTCGCGGCGTCGTGGGCGGCCCCGGCGGTCCGCGGTGCCCCAGCCCGACATGAGCCGTCCCATGGACGCCGTGGACGTCGCCGCGGCCGCCGCCGCCGCGCTGGACGGCGCCGTGCTGCACGGGATGCCGCCCTCGCCGATCGTCGCCGACCTCACCCAGGGCGTGAGCGTCGGGGACCGCGAGGAGACCACCCCGACGCAGACCCCCGTCCCGGCCGCGCGGCCCAAGCAGGAGAAGCTGAAGGCGGAGGTCGCCGACCTCACCAAGCCCGCGCCCGAGGCCCCCACCGACCTGCCGCCGCGCGCCGAGCAGCTCCAGCTCTCCGGTGACATCACCTACTCCCTGCCGTCGCTCGACCTCCTCACGCGCGGGGGCCCCGGCAAGGCGCGCAGCGCGGCCAACGACGCGGTCGTCGCCTCGCTCACCAACGTCTTCAGCGAGTTCAAGGTCGACGCCGCCGTCACCGGCTTCACGCGCGGGCCGACGGTCACGCGCTACGAG
>NZ_JACMSF010000108.1 GCF_014257025.1 Streptomyces cupreus | reverse complement strand
GCTCCACGTCCAGGACGTTGCGGGGCGGCCATCGGTTTCCCGCCCGTAGGGAGGCAGGTTGTGCGATGCGAGGGCAGGGGTGAGCTGCCGACGGGTGTGACACCTCATTTCGGCCATCGGCTTCGGATCGGTGCCGTCAAGGGAGCGTACGGATGGCCTGGCAATGCTCACTACGCATGTTGATGAGGCTTCACAATCCGTCAGGACGGCGGCGTACCGCGCCTGGGTAGGAATCGGGTGGGGTTCTGTCGCAGGAAGGCGAGGTTGGCATGGGTGGGAACGCGGGCGTCAGGGTTCACTATGCGCGCCTTGGTGACGTGATGCCACATCATCCAACGGACGTGACGGGCGAGGAGGTCGACGCGATCCGTGACCTGTACTGCGTGGCCAGCCGGGACATCGCCGAGCGGCACCGGGGTGACTGGCGCTGGAGGCTCTCCGTGTACGCGCCGGCCGTCGACGTGGAACGCTGGCACGCGGCTCTGGAGGAGATCCAGCGGGCCATGGAGACGGTGGACGAGGAGGAAGGCCAGGCCCATCGTCATCTGCGCTGGATTCCCGGGGTGTTGCCCCGGACCCTATGGAAGATCCGCCACGCTCGGCGGAACCGGAAGTTGCGCATCGACTACGACGCCACCATGGAACGCCTGCGCTACGACGTGCTCACCGCCTACCGGAACTACCGCGAGCAGGCGGGCGACCTGACGCGGTTGGTCACGGCCGCGCGTGAGGACGAGGATCGCAGGTTGCGCGCGCTCCAGGAGCGGACGGAGCGGGAGGACCGCGAGCGGGAGGTGCAGGAGCGGACGAAGCGGGCCGCGGTGATGGCTGACGCTCCCGGGCGGCCGGTCTGGGGGTGCAGGGTGCGCCCGCGCAAGAGGACGGAGGATCAGTACTTCGAGATCTTTCTGCAGGCCATCGACGACGTAGGGGATACCAGGGGCGGTTCGGTGCGGACGGGGCTCACCCCCGAGCAGGTGCAGGCCGCGCTCGCCGAGGAACGCTCGCGGGACATGTACATCGCGGTCATGTGGTCCCACAACACCCGTCGGGCGCTGGAGGAGTGGCACGACAGCGGCAGTGCGGAAGAGGCCTGGCGAGAGCTCACCGGCGTGCTGGTCGACACGTTGCCACGGATCACCGAGCAGCGGCGCTCGCAAAAGCGCTTCTACGGCCCGTCCAGCAACTACTCCAGTCCCGGCGGGTTCGGAACCCACTGACAGCTCGTGTGCGGTAGCGACTCGTGGGTGCGGCGGCAGGGAAGAGCCCCACCGCCACACCCGCGATCGTTAAAGACACCCCCAACCGGGGAATTCCGCTCGCCCTGCGCGATTCGGAGGGCTCGATAATGCCGTGACCAACGGTTTTGTCACTCAAGGTTCTTTGGCACGCGCTCATGGTTCGGTGTCACAGGACAACCGCGCTCACTCGGCGCTCAACTAGCCAACTGAAGCGCTCAGTCACACTGCTGCGTCGGCTGGGCCGCGGCGAAGAGGCCACGGCCGCCTACCAGCGGGCAGCCGCCCTGGCGCAAACCGACGCGGAGCGGAACTTCCTCAGGCTCCGAGGCTGCACCGCAGGTTAAGCACACCGCCTGTCGCGGTCACACAGTCGGTCCCACTGCTTGGCCTCAGGCGCCCGTCTGGCAAGCGGACCGGCTTGGCGGTGTTGCCGACGATCCGCCCGGCGGTGCTTGGCCGGGCGGCAACAGGACGTCGATCTTCTTCGAGGAAGACCGCGGTCACGAAGCCCTGACCGCAAACGTTGTGGCTGGTGTCTGAGCCCGGGGTCCAGGGCAAACCGGCTGGGCCAGTGGAGGCGCTCATTAGCGCCCATGACGCCCAGGGCACACCGACTGTCGCCCGCGAGTTGCGCCCAGTGGCGTGGGCCGCAAGGCCCCGTTCCGGGTCGCCCGTGATGGTCTGCCCGGTTATGTTCCTTCGGGCTGCCCCCTTTTTTTTGCCGGGCCTTCTCCGTCTCGTCGGCAGTCCTGTCCAGGTCGGTGAGCGTGTCGGGTCGCGGTGTAATCCGGTGGCGTCGTGGTAGGCCCGGATGGTGTTTGGAGTTCACGCTGACTGGGACAGGTCCACTTCACCCCGCCTCGCGGCTTCCGCGGTCGGGCCCTCCGGCTGGGCCTCGAGGACACCGGTGTCCCGCCGCTGCTGGAAAGTGTTGTGGATGGTCGGCCGGGCACCGAGCTTCGCCGGCATCTGCCGCCATGTGCCTGCCCGTCCGGAACCGTCAGATCATGCCCTCGGACTGCTGCCGCAGCCGCTGGGGCACGGGTCCGTGCCTACCAATCTGCAGGTACGGCCCGATGAACACCCACTCCGCATCCGTAAGTTGCCTCCGCGTCACGCAAAGCGGTCTGGCGGACTCGGGCCGGGCTACGAGAGCAAAACCCACAGATTGATCACGGCCTGCCGCCGGAGAGGGTGTCGAGAGTCATGTAGGCCAGCAGGGCCACGCCGTTGAGCCCGCAGAAGAGGATGAATGCTCCCAGGGTGATGGTGAAGCGCCGCATGAACGGCGCCTGCGGCACGAGCACGTCCGACGGGTCCTGGGGGTTGTAGCTGGCCCGGACGTACGGTTGGAAGCTCAGGTGGGAGAGGGCGCGGGTCGTGCCGGCGGTGTCCGTGTAGGGATACATCCCCGGCCTGTTGGCCTGCGACGCGACGATGGTGATGCCGTGCTTGAGCAGGCGCCGCTCGCGGTTCCACGTCCACTCGCAGTACACGCCGGCCCCGAGGCTCGCGGTCGTGATGAATCCGATCGGCACGATGGCGATGGCGAGGCCCGCGACCTTCGCGATCCCGGCGGTCACGCACAGGGCGACAACCACTGCGAGGCAGCCGAACACGAACCACTTGAGCCTACGCAGGAACCCTCTGGCGCCGGGTCTTGGCGAAGGTGCGCGGGCCGCCCGCGCGCGCCGCCGTCGGTCTTCTCGGTCGGTTCGGGCAGCAGCGCGTTCACCGCGTCGGCGAAGGCGGTGGCGGCGGCCTCGCTCACGTCCTCGATCCGGTGGACGGACGGCGTGGCCCCCAAAGGGGCCCTCAGCTCGACCGTGACGCTCCGCGCCTTGGCGTGGACTCGGGCGATCGCCTCGGCGGGGATCGTCAGCTCTTCGCCGGAGCGTTCGAGGACCAGCCCCTCCTGCTCGGCGCTCAGGACGGTGCCGTCGCGGCCCTGCAGGACGGGTATGGGTGACATGATCGACATGAACGGGATCGTACGGACAGGGCCGTCAGCCCGTGAAGCCCCATCGGAGCTGCCTCGCTGGCCTCCGCCTGCGTGCCCTCGATGATCTGGATCAAAGTCCTCACCTGGAGAAACCCTTGATCGCAACCAGATACGCGGCCTGGATCCGGCGGACAGGTACCGCCTGACGGCACGAAAGTCCGCGGCCTGGCACAGGTGGAAGCCCGGGACACCAGCGGGGCGATGGCCGCTGGCCTGCGAACCGCCCGGTGCACCGGTCACCGTGAACGGGGCACCCGCGCGGTCGGCGGGCACCGGCACCGTGTAGGAGCGCACCGCTGCGTCCGGGTACTGCGCCGCCACTGTCACCGGCCATCCACCGCCGGCGCGCTGCGCACCGCCGTCACCGACTCCGGCGCCGGTTGCGTATCCGCGGCCGGGTCGGGCAGGCCGACGTCCGGGCCCATCGACTGCGCACGACGGGCCTGCGCATGCGCGGCATCGTCGGTGCTGCTGCGCAGCCGTGCGCCGGTGAACAGCTGCGCATGGCCGGCCGGGTCGGCGGCCACTGCCGTGGTGGGCGCCGTGGATGGCTTGGCGGGGGCAGCGGTCTCGAGGGTGGTCGGGGTGGAGGTGACGGCGAGGCCCAGGGCGAGGGGGCGGGCCGCGGTGACGGTCCGCACGGCGATGCGGGTGGGGCGTACGCGGTGCCGCATCGCCTCCAGCGGGGCGCCGGCCGCCATCGGAGCAGCAGCGTCGCTGTGCGGGGCGTGCTTGCCCGGGGACGTGGTTGAACTCCCGGGTCAGGAAGGGTGGTTGCTGACCTTGAGACGACCTGGCGGTGCCGACCCGACCACCGACCACCAGCTGCCGACCACGGTCACGATGGGGACACGAAGTCCGTGGTCGGGGTCATGGTCTGGGTTCGACCACAGGCCCGACCACGGGTCAGCGGCGCGCGGGCGCCCGCTCACCCTGTCCGTCCGGGGCCCTTGGGCCGACGACTGCTGTGCTCTCGTCGGGCGCGGCCGGCGGACCGGCAGGCGGGTGCATGCCGGGGTCCGTCGGGGGCCGCGGCAGAGTCTGCGCTGGGCGGCACCCGAACCTGTGCAGGAGAAAGCCGCGAACCCGTCGGTCCAAGTGCGCAGCCGCTGCGTGAACCCCGGCTGCGCACGAACCTCGGCCGGTTGCGCAGGCCCGTTGCGCACCCCCCGGTCGCGCGATGCGCAACTGTGTTGGCGGGGTTGGGGGTTGGGTACGGGGGCGTTCTCTTGCGTACCTAGGCGGCTGGCCGCCGGGATGAAGCCCAGCTGGCGGGAGTGGCCGGCCGCGGAGTGGGAGAACGGGGCTGGCCGCGCGCGGTTGGGTGGAGGACCAGCGGTGGGTGCCGGCCCGGATCTCCGCACAGTGATCGCGCGGCGCGTTGATGTCCGTTTCGGCACGGTGCGGACCTGGCGCATCCTGCACCGGATGGGCTTCACGGTGCCGTTCCCGGCGGGCCGGGCCGCTGAACGGGACGAGGACGCCGTGACCGGCTGGACCAAGGAGAGCTGGCCCCGGGTGGAAAGAGGTGAGGGACCAGGGCCGTGTGGCTGTGTTTCGCGGACGCGTCGGGCCTGCTGCTCCGGCCACCTGCGTAATGGACCGGCATCGGCCGGCAGATCACTCGCGCCGGCGGCTGACGGTGCCGGTTCGTGGGCGGCGCCTTCTGTGCGAAGACGGTCCGCGTAAGATCACCGCTCGAGGGAGTGGTGGCATGACCATGAGGAACTGCCGGTGGTGCGCGGCGATCGCTTCGGCACTGCTGCTGGCCGGCTGTGGCGGTGGCGCGCAGAGCGACAGCGGCAACGGCGAGGCGGTGGCGCTCACGAAGGAACACGTACGCAGGACGTTGCCGGATGGCGAGGCCATGACGGGCTGGAAGGAGTCCGCTCGGCCCACGGCCGTTGAGATGGACAAGCTCTACCGTTCGCAGGCCTGCCCCATCAAGGACAACGCGGGCTGCGAGAACTCCCGCTTCTACGGCGCCTCGACCTTCCGGCACGACGACAGCGCCGCCGCCGTCACCTTTCTGATCATCGCCTACGACAGCGAACAGGCCGCCCGTCAGGCGTACGACGTGCTCTGGGACGGCTACTACGGCAAGAGGGCGGGACAGAGGGCCAAGACGTTCGACATCGGCCCGATCGGTGACGAGCGCGATGCTCGATTCGGTTCCTCCGGCTTTGGCGGCGAGCCCGGAGCGGTGACCCAGACCCGGGTCGGCACGGCGCTGCTGTGGACCGAGGCGGCTTCCGCGGACAAGGGCGGCATCGACGAGGACGGAGTCCGGGACCTGGCCACGGTGCTCGCCGAGCGGGCCCGGCAGGCCCAGAACGGGGACGCACCTTCCGCCGCGCTCGACGGCTGACCGGGCGGCCAGGCCGGGACCCGCCCCGCTGCTGGAGAGCAGAGGAGCTAATCCACCCGAACGTGGTCCCGCTGCACGAGCCCTCACAGCACAGAGCTGGTCCCGATGCGGTCAAACGCCCTGCGTCAGGGCAGACTGAGGGCGTTCTTGGTCTGGCTGCGCCCAGGATCACGAGATCGTCTCCGCTGGAGGCGGCCTGCCGGACCGGGGCGCCGAGTGTGGCATGGGCGCCCCAGGGCCGTACGCCTTGGCGGTGGCGAGTTCGGTGCCGTGTGCGGCGCCGGTGACGCGATGTCGGCGCCGCGCATGTCGATGGCGGGGCATCTCATGCGCTCAACCCCTGCCGGTGAGTGGGGTGGATGACGGTGTAGTCGCGGGGGTCGAAGCGTGCCACCTGTGTGCGGAGCCGGTCGGTGGACCAGGGCCAGCTGAAGCTGTTGCGGCCGTTGGCGTCGAGATAGTAGCTGCGGCATCCGCCGGTGTTGTAGACGGTGCCCGCGAGGGCGGCCTGCAGTTCGGTGTTGTAGGCGGTCTGCACGTCGCGGCGTACCTCGACCGAGGCCCACCCCTGGGCGCGTGTTGAGCGGATCGCGCCGAAGACGAGATCGAGCTGGGCTTCGAGGATGGTGAACGCGGAGCTGTGTCCGGTGCCCAGGCCGGGACCGAGGAGCAGAAACGCGTTGGGGAACCCGGCGGTGACGGTGCCGAGGTAGGCCTCGGGTGAGCCCTGCCAGTGGTCGGCGAGGGACCGTCCGGCGCTGTCGTGGATGAGGTTCGACAGGGGCATGTCGAGGATGTGAAAGCCCGTGCCGAGGATGATCGCGTCCACTTCGGCGCTGCTGCCGTCGGCGCCGAGCACGGCGGGGCCGTCGATCGTGCGGACGGCGCAGGCGTGCAGGTCCACATTCGGGCGGGTCAGGGCCGGGTAGTAGTGGTTGGAGAACAGGATGCGCTTGCAGCCGATGGTGTAGCCGGGGGTCAGCTTGCGGCGCAGTTCACGGTCGCGGATGGTGGCGCGCAGGTGTGCGCGTGCCATGGCCTGTACGCCGCGCAGCAGTGAGGGCCTGCGGAATCCGCGGCCGAGCATCTCCATGGCCCGGTACTCCACCGCGGCCAGTGCGGCCCGGGCGCCGGGCACGTGCCGCATCACCCACCGCTCGGCCTTCGGTATGCGATGGTCCGGCTTGGGCAGCACCCACTGGGCAGTGCGCTGGAACAGGTGGAGCCGGTCGGCCTGGGCGGCGATGGCCGGGACGAACTGCACGGCCGATGCCCCGGTTCCGAGCACCGCGACCCGCTTGCCGCGCAGGTCGTAGTCGTGGTTCCAGCGCGCGGAGTGGAAGACCTCGCCGGGAAACGCCGCAAGGCCCGGGATATCGGGGATGACAGGCTCGTTCCACGGCCCGGCCCCGGCGATCAGGAACCGGGCGGTGTACTCGCCGGCACTGGTGCGGATCCGCCACCGTGCCGCGTCGGGCTGCCAGTGCGCCTCGGTCATGCGCACGCCGAACCGGGTGTGCTCGCGCAGCCGGTGCCGGGCGGCGACCCCTTTCACGTAGGCGAGGATCTCGCTCTGATGCGCGTACACCCTCGTCCAGTCCGGATTCGGCGCGAACGAGTAGCTGTAGAGCCGGGACGGCACATCGCATTGGCAGCCCGGATAGGTGTTGGCCCGCCAGGTGCCGCCGAAGTCGTCGGCGGCCTCGATGATCAGGAAGTCCCGGATCTGGGCCTGGCGCAACCTGACTCCCGCGCCGACCCCGGAGATCCCGGCGCCGATGACGATGACCTCGAAATGGGCGCTCATGCCGTGGTGCTCCTGTCGACGGCTCGCTGGACACGGTCGGGGGCGGTACGTAGGGAGACGTCGAGGGTGGCCGGGCGGCGGGCGACGTCCATGAAGTTGAAGCCCATGACGGCCAGTTCCTCGGCGCCGGGCTCGATCCGCACGACGCGGGTCCCCGCCGCCCGAAGCAGGTGTTGCTCCGCGTCGAGAGTGCGGGTCATCCAGCGCCTGGCAACGCGTTCCAGGCGGCTCAGCCCGGTGGCGGGGGCGCCCCCGGACGTCGCCATCGGGGCGACGATCACCACCTCGTCCAGGCCGAGCGGGGCAACGAGGTCGGCCGACGTCGGCGACACCATCCCGCCGTCGAGGTAGGCGCGCCCTTCGATCCGTACGGGAGGGAACCAGCCAGGGATCGCCCACGACGCGGCCATCGCGCTGCCGATGTCGGCGACGGGCGCGTCGGGCGAACCGAACGCCACCCGGCTGCCGGAGCGCGTCTCGGTCGCCACCAGCCACGTACCTGACGAGTCAAGCCACGTGTGGCCGCCTGCCAGCGCGGCGCCGAAGCCCCGCAGCCACCCCGCATCCCCCCGGCCGCGCGGCAGGAGGCCGAGCAGCCCCGACCCGAGCGGGACACGACCGCGGACGGCCGCCGCCGTCAGCCCGGCGCCCGGCAGTCCCGGCCACGGAACCGGTGGCAGGGCGCCCGGGTGCGCGCCGACGTGCCGCAGGAGCAGCGGGTCCGCGTCGGGGCGGCCCTGCAGTGCCGCGAGCAGGTCGCGGACCGACCGGCCGGACCCGAGCGCGGACACGATCTCCGCCCCCGCCGACGTCCCCACCAGCACCTGTGCCGTGCGGGCATCCCAGTCCAGCTGCTCCTCGACCGCGGCCAGCGCCGCAACCGCCCATGCGAAGCCGAGGGTGCCGCCGCACCCGACGACCAGCCCGCGTCGTTGACACCCCGCCATAGATTCTCCCAGTATTTGGATTCCATGGGAATCCGAAAGCTAGCGGTATCCTCCCCGCGTGGCAAGACTGACCCGGGCCGAGAGCCAGGCCCGCACCCGCGAACACGTCCTCGACACCGCGTACACGCTCTTCCTGGACGACGGCTTCACGGCCACGTCCATGGAGCGTGTCGCCGAGGCGGCGGGCTACTCGAAGGGGGCGGTGTACTCCAACTTCGCCACCAAGAACGAGCTGTGCCTGGCCGTGCTCGACCGCATCGCCACAGAACAGGTGACCCAGCTGGCCGCCGCGATGGGCACAGCGCCCCGCTTCGAGGACCGGATCGCGGGATTCTCCCGCTGGGCCGACGAGACCATCGGCGACAGCTCGTGGACCTCGCTGGAAGTCGAGTTCGCCACCGCCAACCGCCACGACAGGCAGGTGTGCGAGCAGCTCGCCCAGCGTCGGCGCGCCGTCACTGACGCGCTCGCGGACCTGATCCGGGCGCAGGCGGACGAACTCGGCGTCACGCCTGCCCTGCCCGCCGACACCGCCGCCCTGACCCTGCTCAGTCTCGGCATCGGGCTCGGCGTCCAGCGCGCCTTCGACCCGACCGTCCCCGTGCAGCCCATCGTCGACCTTCTGCGCAGCGTCATGAGCGGGCGCCCATGAGGGCACCCATGCTGCTGCGCCCGCGGTAAGGGCACCCGGCCGGAAGGGGCGGCTCGCAGGCGAGCGGCGCGGGCACGCCGCTCACGGAGCCGTCGCCGACCCGCAACCCCTGCGGACAGCCTTCGGCGCACCGCACAGTGGGGCTCGCGGCACAGCCAGTGGCCGCGGTGGAGCCCACGCGGCAGATCATGGCCGAGCTGGGCCTGGTCGCGCGGAAGGTGCGCAGACGGCGGGGGCTGACCCGCCCGGGGAAGCGGCCGGCCGCCCCGGACTTCGTGCGCCGCGACGTCACCGCCGAGACACCCGACCTGGTCTGGTGCGGGGACATGACGGAGATCGAAACCGGTGAGGGCAGGCTGTACTTGGCCACGGTCATCGACCTGTTCTCCCGGCGTCTGCTGGGCTACGCGATGGGGGCACGCCACGATGCCGAACTGGTCGTCGCTGCCCTGCACATGGCCGCGACGACCCGTGGCGGAGTCCGGTCAGAACCTGTTCCGGCGGGCCCGGACCCGGCAGATCCTCGAGCACCTCGCCGGCACGTATCGCGAACGCTTGCGCACGGTGGTGGCCCAGCTTCTGGAGTCCGGCCGAATCCGTTCCCACCTGCACGATGTGGTCATCGCTGTCCTCGGACAACTCGACGCCACCCGGGCCGACTGGCAGGCCCTCGAAGCTGTCGCCTGGGGAAGGCTCCCGTGGCCCGCAAGGTCCGCGGCCTGCTTGCCCAGCCGCAATGGTTCGATGCCGCTGACCACGACCAGAACGGGGAACGCCGGCTGAGCATGCCGCAGACCTCCGATGCGGCAGTGCGGGAGCTGCTGGTTGCTGCGGGCCACCGCCCCCGGCGCACAGTGGAACTGGTACGGCCCTACGTGGGCACCACCCCGCAGTGGGGGCAGCGACTCCTGGGGCTCGTTGAGCGGGCCCTGACCCCCGACCTGGCCGACCTTGCAGTCGACCTCATCGATAACGGCCATGCAGACGAGGCCCGCGGACCGATCGCCGTGAACAGCGGCTCCTGGTCCTTGCTGTACAGCCTGTCCGAGACCGCCCCGGTCCCCGCCGCCCGTCTCGTCGGTGCATATCTGCGCCGCCACCCGGTACTCCCAGCCGTAGATCGTGATCTTGTGACTGGGCCCTCCGGCCGGCCGCTTCGGTGATCATCCTGTTGTCCTTCGCAAGGCGCACCGAGCACGGTCTGAACCGGGTAGTTCAGGCCGTGCTCGGTGCGTGTTCCTGTGGCTCAGTCCTCGCGTATGACCATGCGCAGGTGGGTGGCGAAGACGTCGGGGGTCTCGACAAATCCGGTGTGGCCGCCGGGGAACGTCGTCGGCTCGGTGCCCAGCGACTGAGCGAGCGCGCGGGAGGTTCGGTCGCAGAGCTGTCCGGCGGAGTCGTCGCCGATGCCCACCAGGATGCGGGTGGCCGCCGCGCGCAGGGCTGCCGGGTCAGGCTGCCAGTAGGTGGAAGCACGCATCTCGTGCGCGAACCAGCGGCGCTCGTCCGCCACTTGCTGCGGCTCGCGCTGCCCGCCGAACATCTGCTCTATCAAGGGCTCGGGCATCGTGATGTCGGCCTGGGCGAAGAACTTCTTCCAGGCCCCCGTCACGTCGCCGGCGAGGTAGGTGGCGATGAGGTCCTCGGTTCCGGCGCGCAGTTGCTCCCGGTCCTTCAGGAGCTCGATCAGTGGTGGCTCGTGGGCGACGACGGTGTGCACCTGGTCGGGATGGGTCTGGGCGAGGGCCAGCACGCTGACGGCGCCGCCGCTGGAGCCCACTGCGATGGCTGGTCCCGCGTCGACGTGGGCGATCAGCCGGGACAGGTCGTCGGCGCGCAGTTGGGGTGTCGAGTCCTGGTCGGGGTCGTCGAGCTTGCTGCGGTTGATGCCGCGTGGGTCGGTGGTGAGCACGGTGTGGTCGGTGGCGAGCAGTTCGGCCAGCGGGGCGAAGGCTGCAGCGTCCATCGGGGCACCGGCCAGCACGATGAGAGGACCCTCGCCGCGCACTTCGTAGTGCAGGCGTGCGCCGGGCACCTTGAGGGAACCGACGGCAGCGGTGTCAGTCGGGTGAGTGGTCATGCGTTCTCCGGATGAGGCTGTGATGGGTCTGTCGATGAGCTAGACCGCCCGGGTGGTGCAAACTCATCGCTCGCAGATCGCGGCCAACTGCGAAGCACGGGGCAGTGGCCGACCAATGTGCTCAGTGACGGATCTTCATGTCTGGTTCGCAGCTTGTCGGCGGTAGTGGCCGGCCCGGGCCTGGTGGCGGCGTCGCCAGGCGGACCAGCCGAGCCGGTGGGCCGCGTCGTGCACGGGCCGGGCGACGAGCGTCGTGAACAGTTTCTGGATCTCGTTGCAGGTGAGAGGGATCAGTCCGTCCGGGGAGGGATGGCGGGCGTGTTCGACGGCGCGGACGACGGCGAGGAAGGGGTGGGCGAGCATGGCCAGGGTCACCCAGCGAGACCACGAAGAAGTCACGAGGATGTGTCGGGGCACGCCGACTTCGTGCGCGGCACGGTGCACCAGAGCCAGGTCGATGATCCGTGTGCGGCGTTCCAGCCGGGAGACGGTGGCCGGCGAGCAGCCGATCCGGTCCCCAAGCACGGCCAGCGTCCAGGCGCGGTGCTGGCGTCCGAGCCGGATCAGGGCGCCGGGGCGCCGCTGCGCGGCTAACTCCAGCGCCGTCGTGCTGTTCCAGAGGGGGTCAACGGGCACACGTCCCTCCCACACCGCACAGACTGGGGGGCCTCCACGCTAGAGGCACTGGCCGGGCGCGTCGAGGCCACGTGCACGACGTGCAAACGCCGTGCACGGCAAGAGAGTTGATCACTGTTCAGCCGGTCGTCACGGTGTGCTGGGTGCACCGCCCCGATCCGCGGGGCACCGTCCATCGGAGGCGCACCATGGCAACCGCTGTTGCATCCCCCTGGCCGCCGACCCGGCGACCGGCCCGGTCCGCTCCGCACGCGACGTCGTGCCGGCCGAGCTGTGGGACAAGCAGGTCGGGCTCCTCATGCGGGACTACCCCTACGACTCGGTCATGGCCGCCCGAGTCCTCGGCCAGGGGTACGCGTACCTGCTGACCGCGATGAACCATCGGGGCGAGTCGCTGGGACTGGCGCCCAGCAAGCTCGTCGACATCGGCGTCCACACGATCATCCTCGACACCGTGGCGTACGCTGAGCTGTGCGAGAAGTTCAACGGCGGACATTTCCTGCACCACGTGCCCAAGATCGACATCAAGAACGACGGCTCCGTGATGAAGACAGCGCACATCGTCACGGCCGACGGCTGGGAGATCGACCTGCCGCTGTGGGCGGACGCTGCCGAGTGCGGCCCGTGCCACCCCGGCAACGACTCCCACTGACCGTTCACAGCGCGGGCTCCTCGTGGCCCGGCCGCCCCGGCCGGGCCACGAGGAGCCCGCCCAGGTGACATTCCGCCGAACCCGCCCGCCACCGAGCCCTCACCGCCAGGATGGGGCGGGTGACCACCAGCACCGCAGACCTCTGGCACCACTACGGCCGCGCCCGCGCCAGCACGGACCGCGCCGTTCCCGGCACCTTCTTCTGGAACTGGGGGCAGGACGCCGGTCCCGGCCCGGAGGTCCTGGGCGATGTGACCGGCCGCTGTGTGGGCGACCTCGGCGCCGGAGCAGCCCGGCACGCCGCGCACCTGGCGGTACATCACCAGCCCGCCCGGGTCCTCGCCGTCGACGCGTCACCGGCTCAACACGCCATGGCAACCGACCTGTACGCCCACCTCGCGCCGCGCCTGCGCATCGTGCAGTCCGACGCCGTGCCCCATCTGCATGCGATGACCGGCACGTACGACGTGCTGTACAGCGTCTTCGGGGCCGTGGACTTCACCGACCCGCGTGAGCTGCTGCCGGCGGTGGCCGCCGCGCTCAAGCCGGGCGGGCGACTGGTGTACTCCACTCTCGCCCACTATTTGAACCGGGCGCCTGCCCAGCCCGATGCGGTGGCCGCCGACGTCCCGGCGAAAACACCGGACGGCGAGGCGACAACGATGCGTCGCTGGGTCCTCCAGGAGCACGTGTGGGCCACGCTGCTCGACGAAGCCGGATTCACCAACATCATCACCGACGTGCTGCCCGCCACCGCCGATGGGCCGCGCACCGCTGACACGCTGCTGGTGAGCGCCTACCACCCGTCCTAGA
>NZ_JACMSF010000107.1 GCF_014257025.1 Streptomyces cupreus | reverse complement strand
CAGGCTCATCGGCTGGGACGAGATCCTGGAGGGCGGCCTCGCGAAGGGCGCGGCCGTTTCGTCGTGGCGCGGATACGAGGGCGGAATCGCCGCCGCACGCGCGGGACACGACGTCGTCATGTGTCCCGAGCAGTATGTGTACTTGGACCACCGCCAGGACGGGGGCGCGGACGAGCCGGTCCCCATCGGCTACGTCCGCACCCTGGAGGACGTCTACCGGTTCGAGCCCGTTCCCTCCGCGCTGACCTCGCAGGAGGCCCGGCATGTGCTCGGTACGCAGGCCAATGTGTGGACCGAGGTGATGGAGGACCACGCGCGCGTGGACTACCAGGCGTTCCCCAGGCTCGCGGCGTTCGCCGAGGTGGCGTGGAGCGCCCTGCCGACGCCGGGGGAGCGGGACTTCGCCGACTTCGAGCGCCGGATGACGGCCCATTACGCCCGCCTCGACGCCCTGGGTGTCGCCTACCGCCCGCCCACCGGACCGCGTCCCTGGCAGCGGCGCCCCGGAGTGCTCGGCCGCCCGCTCGAAGGACCGCCCCCGAACAAGTAATGGAAAAACCCCGGCAGGGTCACCGAAGAGTGGCAATTCGCGCGCACCGGCGATGCCGTACGAAAACGGACCATCTCGCTGGTGAAGGGGCGAACGTCTCCTAGCGGACCCCCGCGTTCGGGCCCTGCGAAGATGTGCCAGAGTTGCCACGTCCGCCCTGTCAGCACGTACCGTACGGCAGCAACAGGTGGGACCAGGTGGGGCAGCGGGAAGGGGCAGCCGGTTTGACCACGCACGCACCGCAGGCGGCGCAGGCCGTCACGCTGCCCACGACGCTGGACGAGGCCGTGGCGGCGCTCGCCGCCATGCCGGCCGCCGTTCCCGTGGCCGGCGGCACCGATCTGATGGCCGCCGTCAACTCCGGACAGCTCAGGCCCGCCGCGCTGGTCGGCCTCGGCAGGATCAGCGAGATCCGCGGCTGGCAGTACCAGGACGGCCACGCCCTGCTCGGCGCCGGACTCACGCACGCCCGTATGGGCCGCCCCGACTTCGCCGCACTGATCCCGGCGCTCGCCGCGTCCGCGCGCGCCGCGGGCCCGCCGCAGATCCGCAACGCCGGCACCCTGGGCGGCAACATCGCCACCGCCGCCCCCACCGGCGACGCGCTGCCGGTGCTGGCCGCCCTGGAGGCGACGCTGATCATCGCGGGCCAGGGCGGAGCCCGCCGGGAGATCCCGGTGTCGCATCTGCTGGCCGGCGTGGAGATGCTGCGCGCCGGTGAACTCATCGGCTACGTGCGCGTGCCGCTGCTGCACGCCCCCCAGGTCTTCCTCAAGGCGACCGGCCGCACCGGCCCCGGGCGCGCCCTGGCGTCCGTGGCGCTGGTTCTCGACCCCGCGCGGCGGGGCGTGCGGTGCGCCGTGGGTGCCATAGCACCGATGCCGCTGCGGCCCCTGGAGGCCGAGCAGTGGGTCGCGCAGCTGATCGACTGGGACAACAACCGCGCCATCGTCCCGGAGGCTCTGGCCGCCTTCGGGGAGTACGTCGCCGCGGCCTGCATCCCCGATCCGGAGCCGGCCGAGGACGGCTCCGTGGACCCGCTGCCGCCCGCCGTACTGCACCTGCGGCGCACCGTCGCCGCGCTGGCCCGACGAGCACTGGGGAGGGCGCTGTCGTGACCGACGACCAGCACGGAGAGGGCGCCCGGCAGGGCGCGGGCCGTTGGGACCCGCTGCCCCAGGGCGACTACGACGACGGCGCGACCGCCTTCGTGAAGCTTCCCGAGGGCGGCGTCGACGCCCTGCTGGCCTCCACCGACAGCCCGCTGGCCGCGCCCGGCCACGGCTATGTGCCGCCGCCCATAACGGTCACGCCCGCCACCACCGCGGGCACCGACCCGGCGGCCACCGGCACCTGGTCGATGCCCACGGGCGGCGTCCAGTGGCCCGACGCGAACGCGGGGACCGAGGAGGCCGGCAACGACCGGTTCACGTACAACCCGGCCGCCACCGGGCAGTGGAACTTCGAGGACGCCTCGGCCGACCGGGGCGCGCCGGGTCATGACGTCACCGGCCAGTGGTCGATCCCCGTCGCGGGCGGCGACCTTCCGGACGAATCGGGCGAGTTCACCACCTCGTCGCTGGTCGAGCAGTGGGGCGGCACCCCGCCGGCCACCCTCCCGGGCGGCGCGCCCGCACCCTGGGCGACCCAGGCGGCCGGCGAGCCGTGGGGCCGGCAGGCGGCCGAACAGGCGGAGCACGCCGCCGAGCAGAACGCCCCGCACGCGCACGTACCCGCCGACGCCGACACGGCCGTACCCGAACAGCCCGCACCCGAGCCCCCCGAGGACGCTCCGCAGGCCTCACAGGACGCTCCAGAGGCCCCTGAGGCGAACGGGGCCGACGAAGGGCCCCAGGAGGCCGGGGAGGACGAGAAGGGCGCCGAGAGCGCCGTAGAGCCGTCCGAGTCGTCGCTGCCAGGTGAGGAACACCCGCTCGCCTCCTACGCGCTGCGGGTCAACGGCGTCGACCGGCCCGTCACCGAGGCCTGGATCGGCGAGTCGCTGCTCTACGTGCTGCGCGAGCGGCTCGGGCTCGCGGGCGCCAAGGACGGCTGCTCGCAGGGCGAGTGCGGAGCCTGCAACGTCCAGGTCGACGGGCGGCTCGTCGCCTCCTGCCTGGTGCCCGCCGTGACCGCCGCCGGCAGCGAGGTCCGTACCGTCGAGGGCCTCGCCGCCGACGGACGGCCCTCCGACGTGCAGCGCGCGCTCGCCCGGTGCGGCGCCGTGCAGTGCGGCTTCTGCGTGCCCGGCATGGCGATGACCGTGCACGACCTGCTGGAGGGCAACCCCGCCCCGACCGATCTTGAGACCCGCCAGGCGCTGTGCGGCAATCTGTGCCGCTGCTCCGGCTACCGGGGCGTCGTCGAGGCGGTCAAGGAGGTCGTCGCCGAACGCGAGGCGCACATCGCCGGCGACGCGGGCCCCGACGAGGCACGCATCCCGCACCAGGCGGGCCCCGGGGCCGGCGGGGTGCATCCGTCGGCATTCGAGGGCCCCTCGGCACCGCATGACCAGGCGTACGGACAGGACGGAGGCCAGGCGTGAGCAACGAAGCCGCCACCGCGCCCACCCCCGCGGAGGCAGCCCCCGCCCCCGAACCGATCCCGCACGGCCTCGGCGCCTCCCTGCCGGCCGCCGACGCCCGCGCCAAGACCGAGGGCACCTTCCCCTACGCGGCCGACCTGTGGGCCGAGGGCCTGCTGTGGGCGGCCGTGCTGCGCTCCCCGCACGCGCACGCGCGCATCGTGTCGATCGACACCACCCACGCGCGCGAGATGCCCGGCGTGCACGCCGTCGTCACCCACGAGGACGTCCCCGGCACCCCCGTGCACGGCCGCGGCAAGGCCGACCGCCCGGTGTTCGCCTCCGAGGTCGTACGCCACCACGGCGAGCCCATCGCCGCCGTCGCCGCCGACCACCCCGACACCGCGCGCATGGCCGCGGCGGCCGTCATCGTCGAGTACGAAGTACTCGACCCGGTCACCGACCCCGAGCACGCCTTCGAGGCCGAACCGCTGCACCCCGACGGCAACCTGATCCGGCACATCCCGCTGCGCCACGGCGACCCCGACGCGGCCGGCGAGATCGTCGTGGAGGGCCAGTACCGCATCGGCCGCCAGGACCCGGCGCCCATCGGCGCCGAAGCGGGTCTCGCGGTGCCGCGCCCCGACGGCGGAGTGGAGCTGTACCTGGCCTCCACCGACCCGCACACCGACCGCGACACCGCCGCCGCCTGCTACGGACTGGCGCCGGAGCAGGTGAAGGTCGTGGTCACCGGCGTCCCCGGCGCCACCGCCGACCGCGAGGACCAGGGCTTCCAACTCCCGCTCGGCCTGCTGGCGTTGAAGACCGGCTGCCCGGTGAAGCTGACGGCCACCCGCGAGGAGTCCTTCCTCGGCCACGTCCACCGGCATCCGACGCTGCTGCGGTACCGCCATCACGCGGACGCCGAGGGCAAGTTGGTGAAGGTCGAGGCGCAGATCCTGCTGGACGCGGGCGCGTACGCGGACACCTCGTCCGAGGCGCTGGCGGCCGCGGTGGCCTTCGCCTGCGGGCCGTACGTCGTGCCGAACGCCTTCATCGAGGGCTGGGCGGTGCGCACCAACAACCCGCCCTCCGGCCATGTGCGCGGCGAGGGCGCCATGCAGGTGGCCGCCGCCTACGAGGCGCAGATGGACAAGCTGGCCAAGAAGCTCGGCGTCGACCCGGCGGAGCTGCGCCTGCGCAACGCGCTCGCCACGGGCGACGTCCTGCCCACCGGCCAGACGGTGACCTGCCCGGCGCCGGTCGCCGAACTCCTCCAGGCAGTACGGGACTTCCCGCTGCCCGCGTTGCCGAAGGACACCCCCGAGGACGAGTGGCTGCTGCCCGGCGGGCCCGAGGGCGCGGGTGAACCGGGCGCGGTGCGCCGGGGTGTGGGCTACGGGCTCGGCATGGTGCACATGCTGGGCGCGGAGGGCGCCGACGAGGTCTCCACGGCCACGGTCAAGGTCCAGGACGGGGTCGCCACGGTCCTGTGCGCGGCGGTGGAGACCGGCCAGGGCTTCACGACGCTGGCCCGCCAGATCGTCCAGGAGACCCTCGGCATCGACGAGGTCCATGTGGCCCCGGTCGACACCGACCAGCCCCCGGCGGGCGCGGCCTGCCGCGGACGCCACACCTGGGTGTCGGGCGGCGCGGTGGAGCGCGCGGCGAAGATGGTCCGTACGCAGCTCCTGCAGCCCCTGGCGCACAAGTTCGGCATGTCCACCGAGCTGCTCCAGATCACCGACGGCAAGATCACCTCGTACGACGGCGTCCTGTCGACCACGGTCACCGAGGCGATGGACGGCAAGGAGCTGTGGGCGACCGCGCAGTGCCGTCCGCACCCCACCGAGCCGCTGGACGAGTCCGGCCAGGGGGACGCCTTCGTGGGCATGGCGTTCTGCGCGATCCGCGCGGTCGTGGACGTCGACATCGAGCTCGGTTCGGTACGTGTGGTGGAGCTGGCGCTCGCCCAGGACGTCGGCCGGATCCTGAATCCCGCCCAGTTGGCGGCCCGTATCGAGGCGGGCGTCACGCAGGGCGTCGGCATCGCGCTCACCGAGAACCTGCGCACGGCCCGTGGCTCGATCCGCCACCCCGATCTGACGGGATACGCCCTGCCGACGGCCCTGGACGCCCCGGACATCAAGATCGTGAAGCTGGTCGAGGAACGGGACGTGGTGGCGCCGTTCGGCGCGAAGGCGGTCAGCGCGGTGCCGGTGGTCGCGTCTCCCGCGGCCATCGCCTCGGCCGTACGCGCCGCGACGGGCCGCCCCGTGAACCGACTGCCGATCCGTCCGCAGGCGGCGGTTGTGACGGGCGGCACGTGAGACGCTGAGCGGGCGTTGTCAGTGGTGCGGCGTAGTGTTCTGAGGTGTCGGGACACATACGGGGGGACACCATGGACGCGACGATCACCAGGCCGGATCCGCTGCTCCAAGGCGGCTGTCTGGTCAGCACGTTGACGCTGGTCGCGGGCCCGGAACCGGCCAGGCGGGAAGTCTCGGGACTGGCGGTCTCGGTCCCGTCCCGGCTGCTCGCCGAGGAGTTCGGCCGGCCCAAGGTGATGCGCTTCGAGGACGTCGACTTCCCGGCGACCCTCACCCACGAACCCACCCGCCGCTTCCTGCGCGAAACGGGCCTGCCGGAGGAACACGCCCTGTTCCGCCTGGACACGGAGGCCGTACTGCCGACGCTGACGGAGGCCTACGCGGACGAGGCGGACGCGGACCTCCCACCGGGCGCGGACCGCCTGATAGTCCTGGGCCACCTGGACGACCACAACACCCTTCTGCTGGAGGGCGATTCGGGCACACTCCAGATCTGGACCGCCCCCGGGGCGACCCCGCACCCCCTGGGCGCGGACGTCTCCACCCTCGCCTTCACCCTCTGGCTGCTGCACCGGGACACACTGCGCGCTCGGCCCGGCGGATCGTGAGAGGCCGTGGCGGGAATCGAACCCGCGTAACGCCCCGCGAGCGGAGCTCGCTGATGGATGCAGTGCAGGCGCGCCCCTCAACCACTCGGGCACACGGCCGTGTTCGGTGATCCGACCGTAGGCGGCCGTGGGGGAGGGGCTCAAGTGCAACCTGAGTGCTGCAATGGGACTGCCATGCCGCGTTCATGAAACGGGGGCCCCGGTCGTACGACCAAGGTCTCAGGCGGGGTAGGGCTCGCGACAGGGGCAGCAGGCGGGTGTGCACCTTACGCTGACACGCATGAGCGGACTCGACCCCCGCGACACCGGTGTCGCGAACTCCACCGAACTCTCCGCCGACCCCTCCGCTGCCGCCGAGTCCGCCGAGACCGTGCTGAGCCGTTCGTACCGGGCGCTCAGTATCGGGATCGTGTCCGTCGTGCTGCTGATCGCGTTCGAGGCTACGGCCGTTGGGACGGCCATGCCGGTCGCGGCTCGGGAGCTGGACGGGGTGTCGTTGTACGCCTTCGCCTTCTCCGGGTTCTTCACCACCTCGCTGTTCGGGATGGTGCTGTCCGGGCAGTGGGCGGACCGGCGGGGGCCGGTCGGGCCGGTGACCGCCGGGATCGGGGCCTTCGCCGCCGGACTGCTGGTGGCGGGAACGGCCACCGCGATGTGGGCGTTCGTGCTCGGACGGGCCGTGCAGGGACTCGGCGGCGGGCTGGTGATCGTCGGGTTGTACGTCGTGATCGGGCGGGCCTATCCGGAACGGCTGCGGCCCGCCATCATGGCCGCGTTCTCCGCGAGCTGGGTCGTGCCGTCGATCGTCGGGCCGCTGGCCTCCGGGGCGGTGACCGAGCATCTCGGGTGGCGGTGGGTGTTCGTCGGCATCCCGGTGCTCGTCGTGTTCCCGCTCGCGCTCGCGCTGCCGCAGATAAGCCGCCGTGCCTCAGGACCGGTGGCCGGCACGGACCCCTCCTTCGACCGCCGCCGCATCCGGCTCGCCCTCGGGATCTCCCTCGGCGCGGGCCTCCTCCAGTACGCCGCCCAGGACCTGCGCCCGCTGTCGCTGCTGCCCGGAGTGCTGGGCGCCGCCCTGCTCGTCCCGGCCGTCCTCGGCCTGCTCCCGCGCGGCACCTACCGAGCCGCCCGAGGCCTGCCGTCCGTCGTGCTGTTGCGCGGAGTCGCCTCGGGTTCCTTCATCGCCGCCGAGTCCTTCGTACCGCTGATGCTGGTCACCCAGCGGGGGCTGTCGCCGACGCTGGCCGGGTTCTCCCTCGCGGCCGGCGGCGCGACCTGGGCGGCGGGCTCCTGGGTGCAGTCCCGGCCGCGGCTTGAGCCGTACCGGGAGCGTCTCACCACCCTCGGGATGGTGCTGGTGGCCGCCGCCATCGCCGCTGCGCCGAGCGTGCTGATCGACTCCGTGCCGGTGTGGACCCTGGCCGTCGCCTGGTCGTTCGGCTGCTTCGGGATGGGCCTGGTGATCTCCTCCGCCGGCGTGCTCCTGCTGAAGCTGTCCGCGCCCGAGGAGGCCGGCACCAACTCCGCCTCCCTCCAGATCTCCGACGCCCTGTCCAATGTCGTGCTGCTCTCCGTGGGCGGCGCCGCCTTCGCGGCCCTCGGCGGCGGCACGGCCGGGCACATGGTCGCCGAGGCCTCCGGTTCGCATCCGGCGGCCTTCGCCGCGGTGTTCCTGCCGATGGCGGCGGTGGCGTTGGCGGGTGTGTGGGTGACTGGACGGCTGAGGTCAGACCGGTAAGTGGTACTACGGTGGCTCCTGTTATCCGGAGCAGGAGGCCGACCGGGCCACGGTTCGTCGCCTGGGGGCGAAGTATGCGGCGGGCCGTGCCGGGGGATTGCACGAGGGCATGTGACCTCGGTCCCACCCACGGGTTACCGGGCCTCGTCCGGGCGTTGACCCGGCCCCGGCGCCGGTAGGGTGGCCCGGTTGTCATACGTAGCCCGACCCCCACGGAGACCGTGACTACCACCGCCGCTTCCTCCTCGCACCACCTTTCCCCGGCTTTCCCCGGCCGTGCCCCCTGGGGTACCGCCAGCAAGCTGCGTGCCTGGCAGCAGGGGGCGATGGAGAAGTACATCCAGGAGCAGCCGCGTGACTTCCTCGCGGTCGCGACCCCGGGCGCGGGCAAGACGACCTTCGCCCTCACCCTCGCCTCCTGGCTGCTGCACCACCATGTCGTGCAGCAGGTGACCGTGGTGGCGCCGACCGAGCACCTGAAGAAGCAGTGGGCGGACGCGGCCGCGCGGATAGGCATCAAGCTCGACCCCGAGTACAGCGCGGGCCCCCTCGGCAAGGACTACCAGGGCGTCGCCGTGACCTACGCGGGTGTCGGCGTACGGCCGATGCTGCATCGCAACCGCGTCGAGCAGCGCAAGACCCTCGTCATCCTCGACGAGATCCACCACGCCGGTGACTCCAAGTCCTGGGGCGAGGCCTGTCTGGAGGCCTTCGAGCCCGCCACCCGCCGGCTCGCGCTCACCGGTACGCCCTTCCGGTCCGACACCAACCCGATCCCCTTCGTGACGTACGAGGAGGACAACGCCGGCATCCGGCGCTCGGCCGCCGACTACACGTACGGCTACGGATCCGCGCTGTCCGACGGTGTGGTCCGGCCCGTCATCTTCCTCTCCTACAGCGGTAACATGCGCTGGCGGACGAAGGCCGGTGACGAGATCGCGGCGCGGCTCGGGGAGCCGATGACCAAGGACGCGGTGTCGCAGGCGTGGCGTACGGCGCTGGATCCGCGCGGCGAATGGATGCCGAGCGTGCTGCGGGCAGCGGACCAGCGGCTGACCGAGGTCAGGAAGGCCATCCCGGACGCGGGCGCCCTCGTCATCGCCTCCGACCAGGACTCCGCCCGCGCCTACGCCAAGCTCATCCGTGAGATCACGGGCACGAAGGCGACCCTCGTCCTGTCCGACGACGCGGGCGCGTCCGGTCGTATCGACGAGTTCAGCAACAACAACGACCGGTGGATGGTCGCGGTGCGGATGGTGTCGGAGGGCGTCGACGTGCCGCGGCTTGCGGTAGGTGTGTACGCCACGACGATCTCCACCCCCCTCTTCTTCGCGCAGGCGGTCGGCCGTTTCGTACGGTCCCGGCGCCGCGGTGAGACCGCCTCCGTCTTCCTCCCGACCGTCCCCGACCTCCTCACCTTTGCGGGCGAGATGGAGGTGGAGCGCGACCACGCCCTCGACAAGCCGAAGAAGGAGGGCGAGGAGGACCCCTACGCCGAGTCCGAGAAGGAGATGGAGGAGGCGAACAAGGAGCAGGACGAGGACACCGGCGAGCAGGACATGCTGCCCTTCGAGGCGCTGGAGTCCGACGCCGTCTTCGACCGGGTCCTCTACGACGGCGCCGAGTTCGGTATGCAGGCGCACCCGGGGAGCGAGGAGGAGCAGGACTACCTCGGCATCCCGGGACTGCTGGAGCCCGACCAGGTGCAACTGCTGCTCCAGAAGCGGCAGGCACGGCAGATCGCGCACAGCCGCAAGAAGCCGGACGCCGAGGCCGACCTCCTCGAACTGCCCGCCGAGCGGCGGCCCGTCGTCTCGCACAAGGAGATGATGGAGCTGCGCAAGCAGCTCAACACGATGGTCAGCGCGTACGTCCATCAGAGCGGCAAGCCGCACGGGGTGATCCACACCGAGCTGCGCCGGGTGTGCGGGGGGCCGCCGAGCGCGGAGGCGACGGCGGGGCAGCTGCGCCAGCGCATCGCGAAGGTGCAGGAGTGGGCGACCCGGATGCGTTGACCTGGCCACTTCTTGTCGGTCAGCGGATCGGGTGACGTACGTAACAGGACAAACTGAAGCAGGCCGTACCGGGCGGTGCCCGGATTCTGGACGGAGCCTTCCGCTCAGCGAACCCCCTTCGCTACTGTCCCGCTACGCACACGCCCCGTGGCAGCGCCGCCGCGGAGCGCAGCCGTGAAGCGACGCGGTCCGGACATGCCGGGCCGCCGGCCGATCGGCGGCCTCTGAAGCGCGTCGCTGACGGGACTCGGTGACGCATCCGTCGCGAGGGGGCTGCCGACCTCACCACTAAGGAGTGGGCGTCGTGACCGCGGAGACCTCTCAGACGCTCGACCGGGGACTGCGTGTCCTCAAGCTGCTGGCCGACACGGACCACGGGCTGACCGTCACCGAGCTTTCCAACAAACTGGGCGTGAACCGGACCGTTGTGTACCGGTTGCTCGCCACGCTTGAGCAGCATGCGCTGGTACGTCGTGATCTGGGCGGCCGGGCCCGGGTCGGTCTTGGTGTGCTGCGCCTCGGCCGCCAGGTGCATCCGCTGGTACGGGAGGCCGCGCTGCCGGCGCTGCGGTCGCTGGCCGAGGACATCGGGGCGACGGCGCATCTGACGCTGGTGGACGGGGCGGAGGCGCTGGCCGTGGCGGTGGTGGAGCCGACGTGGACGGACTACCACGTGGCGTACCGGGCGGGTTTCCGGCACCCACTGGAGCGGGGCGCCGCGGGCAAGGCGATCCTCGCGGCCCGACGCCAGCCCCTGGAGGAGCCGGGGTACACGCTGACGCACGGGGAACTGGAGGCGGGGGCGAGCGGAGCCGCGGCGCCGCTGCTGGGGGTGACCGGGGTCGAGGGCAGCGTCGGAGTGGTCATGCTGGCGGACGCGGTACCGGAACGGGTGGGACCCCGGGTGATGGACGCGGCGCGGGAGGTGGCGGAGGCGTTGCGCTGAGGTCGGCCGGATCTGGACCGCGTCATCCGTCACGTTAGATTGACCCCGTGCTCTCTCGTCTCTCTCGCCCCCAGGCCCTCGCCGTGTGCGCTCTGCCCGTCGTCGGACTGCTGGCCACGGCCGCGTTCGCGCCGTTGCCGTTCTCGCTCACGCAGCCCGGGATGACGGCGAACGTGCTCGGGGAGAACAAGGGGGAGCCGGTGATCACGATCTCCGGGGCGGCCACCCGGGAGACGAGTGGGCAGTTGCGGATGACGACCATCGAGGCCACCGGCCCCGACGCCGACGTGTCGCTCGCGGACATCGTCGATTCCTGGTTCCGCACCGACCGCGCCGTGATGCCCCGTGACTCGGTCTACCCCAGTGACAAGAGCACCGACGAGATCGAGAAGTACAACACCGAGCAGATGCGGGAGTCCCAGAACGACGCCACCGAGGCCGCCCTGAACCTTCTGGACCTCGACGCCAGAAAGGTCAAGGTCGACCTGGAACTCGCCGACGTCGGCGGACCCAGCGCCGGCCTGCTCTTCTCCCTCGGCATCGTCGACAAGCTGGACGGCGACGGCAGCGGCGGCGACCTCACCGGCGGCCGCAACATCGCCGGTACGGGAACCATCGACGCCGACGGCAAGGTCGGCGCCGTGGGCGGAGTCGCCCTGAAGACCCAGGCCGCCCGCAGGGACGGCGCGACCGTGTTCCTGGTCCCCAAGGCGGAGTGCTCGGACGCCGAGGCGGAACTGCCCAAGGGCCTCCGCCTCATCCCGGTCACCACCCTCCAGGGCGCCGTCGACTCCCTGATCGCTCTGGAGAGGGGCAGCAACGTACCGAGCTGCTAGTGCACCAGCACTGGTTTCGGCTTGGGCGTGGCCAGGCGCAGCCCCACCTCCACGAGGGCCCAGCCGAGCCGGGCGCGAATCTCGTGCGGGCGCCTTGCCTCGGCGGCGAGTCGGTGCGCCTCCGCCTGGGCACGGAGGTCGGCGGCGCGGGCGTGGTGCAGGGCGAGGTTGATCTCGGGATGCATCAGCGGTGCCTCTCAGCGCGTGGTCAGGGTGTGTTCAACGGGAACGAACGCGTCTGTACGCGGACCGTCGTCGCCTCGGGGTCGTTCTCGGCGGCGGGCAGATCCCGGTAGGAGTCGACCAGGGCGTGCATCTTCTCGGTGAGCTCACGGGCGAGTTCCGGTGTCAGCCGGAGCGTCATGCTGCTCATGTCCGTACTGCGGTTCCACTCCTCGGACCATTCCGTCCGCGTACCGAGCCAGGTCGACAGCTCCCGGGCCTGCGTGGTGGCGACCTCGTGCAGATACAGGTCGGCGGCCCCGCGTACGTCGGGGTTCGGGTCGTGCAGCAGCGCGTCGTCGAAGGCCAGCCCGCGCACCGCCGCCTTCCACCAGCGCTCCCGCCCCTTGCCCCGCTCGGGGTCGTCCTCGACGAAGCCATGGGCCGCGAGCTGCCGTAGGTGATAGCTGGTGGCGCCGCTGGACTCGCCCAGTTTCTCGGCGAGTTGGGACGCGGTGGCCGGTCCGCCGAAGCGCGGGTAGCGTTGCAAAGAGAGCTTTGCAACATCTTCTTTGTATCTCGCCGGCCCTCACCCCTCCCTCACGAACCCCTCCTGCTTCATCCAGTCCAGCGCCACCTCGTGCGGGTCCTCCCCGTCCACGTCCACCTTCGCGTTCAGCTCCTGCGCCACCGTGTTGTCCAGCTTCGCCGTCACCGGCGCCAGTACTTCCGCGATCGCCGGATACTTCTTCAGCGTCTCGGAGTTGATCTCGGGCGCGGCGTTGTAGTTGGGGAAGAACTTCCTGTCGTCCTTCATGACCACCAGGTTCATGGACTTGATCCGGCCGTCGGTCGTGAAGACCTCCCCGAAGGTGCAACTCCCCTTCGCCGCCTGGGTGTAGATGATCCCGGTGTCCATCTGCGTGATGCTGCCGGCCGGGATGCTCATCCCGTACTCCTTCTCCATGCCCGGCAGCCCGTCCGCCCGGTTGGCGAACTCGCTCTCCACGCACAGCGTCACCCCGCCCGGGTCGGTGTCGGCCAGCTCGGCCACGTCCGAGAGCGTCTTCGTGCCGTACTTCTTGAGGTTGTCCTGGTTCATCGCCAGCGCGTAGGTGTTGTTCAGCGCGGACGGCTCCAGCCAGGTCAGCCCGTTCCTCAGGTCGGCGTCCCGCACCGCCTCCCACTGCTCACGAGGGTCGTCGATGGGCTCGCTGTTGCCGAGGTACGTGATCCAGGCGGTGCCCGTGTACTCGTACATCCCGTCCGCGTCCCCGGACTTGACCGCCTCCCGCGCCCCGATCGACCCCTGGATCCCCGTGCGGTCGAGCACCTCCGCGCCGGCCGCCTCGAAGGCGATGCCCATGATCGCGCCGAGGATGAGCTGCTCGGTGAACTCCTTGGACGTCACCGTCAGATCGGCGCCCTTGAGCGGCTCGCCCCTGCCGATGCTGCCCGGCACGACGTCGTCGACCATGGGGGAGCCGCTGGTCAGTCCGCAGGCGGACAACAGCGCCCCGGTCAGCAGCAGACAGGCGGCCCGTCTCATGTCCCCACCTCCAACCCCCGCGGCCTGAGCAGCAGTTCGGCCAGTGAGGCCAGCCAGTCCACCAGCAGGGCCAGCGCCACGGTGAGGATCGAGCCGAGCATCAGCACCGGCATGCGCTGGGTGGTG
>NZ_JACMSF010000106.1 GCF_014257025.1 Streptomyces cupreus | reverse complement strand
TGTGGCGTGAGTGGCACCTTCGTACCCATGTCCGAGCCTAAACCCGGACGGCCACGCACACCTGTGGGCATACGCGCTCAAACGTATGCCCCGACCTGCGGCGTTGCCGTCAGCCGCTGAGCCGCACCGGCATGATCAGGTACTTGTACGCCTCGTCCGCCTCGGCGTCCACAGCGGGCTTGCCGCTCAGCAGCGCGGGCTTGGTGGACGTCGTGAACGACAGCTGCGCCACCGGAGAGTCGATCGCGCTCAGCCCGTCCAGCAGGAACGTCGGGTTGAAGGCGATCGAGATGTCGTCGCCCTCCAGCTGCGCGTCAACCCTTTCCACAGCCTGTGCGTCGTCGCTGGACCCGGCCTCCAGGATCAGCACACCCTGCTCGAAGCTGAGCCGCACCGGGGTGTTCCGCTCGGCCACCAGTGCCACACGCTTCACGGCCTCCACGAACGGCGCCGTCTCGATCACCGCGACGGAGTTGAACTCGGTCGGGAACAGCGTGCGGTACTTCGGGAGGTCTCCCTCCAGCAGCCGGGTCGTCGTACGGCGACCCGCGCCCTCGAAACCGATCAGCCCCTCACCGGCACCGGAGCCGGACAGCGCCAGCGTCACGCTGTCACCGCTGGTGAGCGCCTTGGCGGTGTCCAGCAGCGTCTTCGCGGGCACCAGCGCGACCGCGGACGCGTCCGGGTTCTCCGGCTTCCACAGGAACTCACGGACCGCGAACCGGTAGCGGTCGGTGGAGGCCAGCGTGACCCGGTCGCCCTCGATCTCGATGCGCACACCGGTCAGCACGGGCAGCGTGTCGTCACGGCCCGCGGCGATGGCGACCTGCGAAGCGGCCGAGGCGAAGACCTCACCGGGAACGGTGCCGGTCGCCGACGGCATCTGCGGCAGCGCCGGGTACTCCTCCACGGGCAGTGTGTGGAGTGTGAATCGCGAGGAACCGCAGACCACGCTCGCCCGTACACCGTCTGTGGAAATCTCCACCGGCCGGTTCGGCAGCGCACGGCAGATGTCGGCGAGTAGCCGGCCGGAGACGAGGACCGTGCCCTCCTCCTCGACCTCGGCGTCCACCGACACGCGCGCGGAGACCTCGTAGTCGAAGCCCGACAGGCTCAGCTGGCCGTCCTCGGCCTTCAGCAGCAGGCCGGCGAGGACAGGCGCCGGCGGGCGGGCCGGGAGGCTGCGCGCCGCCCAGGCCACGGCCTCCGCGAGTACGTCGCGTTCCACCCGGATCTTCACTGTTGCCGCCTCCTGCTGTTGCCGGCGCTTCTCGGCCTGCCTGGCTTCGTCGTCTGTCTCGGTGTCGTCGGTCCTGTGAGGGGAAGGACACCGGGGAACAGTCTGACGCACGGCACTGACAGTAGGTGCCTCTCGGGGTCAAGTCGTGACGAGGGGCAGCCGGGAGCCGGACAGCGAGTTGTGCACAGGACCCCCTTCGAAACGAAATCCCAGCTCTCTCTAGTTGGGAGTAGTAGTAGGGCCTGTGGAAACCGTGGATAACCGCGTTTGCCCAGCTCAGAGCGGGAATTTTATCCACCGGTCCTGTGGGTGGAGGCAGTGGACAACCGGGCGTCTCTGTGGAGAACGGAAAGTTCTGCACACACCGTGCACAGGGTGAGGCGAGTTCTCCCCAGCGCCGTCCCCAGGTTTACCCGGCTTTCCCACAGCCCAACCCGGCACCTTCGTGTGACGCCTTTCACTCGACTCGGTGAGAAGGCGCGTCGCGTTGCCGAACAGTGGACAAGCATGTGGAGAAGCTGGGGATCGCTGGGGACAACTCGCCTCAGCCTGTGGGTTGCCGGTGGGCAACTCCGTGCACACCCTGTGGATCATCGCTCTGTCCACAGTCTGTGGAGATCCTTCATCCACGAATCCACAACCGGCTGAGCTGGCCTGATGGTCTTTCAACAGCACAGCCTGTGGACACTATCTGGACAACTCCGCAGTCCCCAGGATGTGGACGGAAGAAAGTCCCCGAATCTGTGGAGAGTGGCCGTAACCCGGCAAGTAATCGAACACCGGGTGGCCCCGGCACGACGAAGGGCGCCCCCCGGATCTCCTCCGGAGGGCGCCCTGACGCCGTGATGGCGTCGTTGTCAGCCGTTCTTGATGCGGTTGGTGAGCTCGGTGACCTGGTTGTAGATGGAGCGCCGCTCGGCCATCAGATTGCGGATCTTGCGGTCCGCGTGCATCACTGTCGTGTGGTCGCGGCCGCCGAAGAGCGCGCCGATCTTCGGCAGCGAGAGGTCCGTCAGCTCACGGCACAGGTACATGGCGATCTGCCGGGCCGTGACCAGCGCGCGCCCGCGGGATGTGCCGCACAGGTCCTCGACGGTGAGGCCGAAGTAGTCGGCTGTGGCGCTCATGATGGCCGTGGAGGTGATCTCCGGGGCCGAGTCCTCGCCGCCCGGGATCAGGTCCTTGAGGACGATCTCCGTCAGGCCCAGGTCCACCGGCTGCCGGTTGAGCGAGGCGAACGCCGTCACCCGGATCAGCGCGCCCTCCAGCTCGCGGATGTTGCGCGAGATGCGGGAGGCGATGAACTCCAGGACCTCCGGCGGGGCGTTGAGCTGCTCCTGGACCGCCTTCTTGCGGAGGATCGCGATACGGGTCTCCAGCTCGGGCGGCTGGACGTCCGTGATCAGACCCCACTCGAAACGGTTCCGCAGCCGGTCCTCCAGCGTCACCAGCTGCTTGGGCGGCCGGTCGCTGGAGAGCACGATCTGCTTGTTGGCGTTGTGGAGCGTGTTGAAGGTGTGGAAGAACTCCTCCTGCGTCGACTCCTTGTCCGCGAGGAACTGGATGTCGTCGACGAGCAGGATGTCCATCTCCCGGTACCGCTTGCGGAAGCTGTCGCCCTTGCCGTCGCGGATGGAGTTGATGAACTCGTTGGTGAACTCCTCCGAGCTCACGTAGCGCACGCGCGTGCCCGGGTACAGGCTCCGCGCGTAGTGCCCGATCGCGTGCAGCAGGTGTGTCTTGCCGAGCCCGGACTCCCCGTAGATGAAGAGGGGGTTGTACGCCTTCGCTGGCGCCTCGGCGACGGCGACCGCGGCCGCGTGGGCGAAACGGTTCGACGCGCCGATGACGAAGGTGTCGAAGAGGTACTTCGGGTTCAGCCGGGCGGTCGGCTCGCCGGGCCCGGTGGCGGGCGCGGGCTTCGCGGCCAGCGGCCCCGGCGAGCCGCTGGAGGCGGGCAGCGAGGAGCCGGGCGGTCCGCCGCGGTGCGCATGGCCCGGGCCGGGTCCGGGTCCCGCCGAGGGCTCGGGGAGCTCCCGGCGGGCGTCGCGCTGGTCGTAGTCGGAGCGGCCCTGGTCGTAGTTGCCGCGCGGCTTGTCGTAGTCCGGGCGCTGACTGTCGTAGTCGGGGCGCTGGCCGTCGTACGAAGGGCGGTCCATCGACTGCGGGCGGTAGTCCTGCTGCTGGCCGTAGGTGTCCTGGCCGTAGGAGTCCTGGGAGGGCGATGCGTAGGGGTCGCGCTCGGGGAAGCCGAGGCGCTGCTGCTGCCAGCTGTACTCGTCCTGCTGCGGGCGCGGCCAGGCGCCGGGCTCGGGGCGCTGGTACTCGGAGGGGTAGGCCGGGCGGGCGGTCGGGAGCTGGTCGCCGGGGCCCTGTTCGGAGCGGGCCCCGTAGGCGTCGCCGTCGGCGCCGCGGTGGCGGCCGTAGCCCTCGTACCCGCCGGAGGGGAGCTCGGGCTCCTCATAGCGCTGCTGGGGGCGGACGGGGGGTGCCGGCGGTGCCGGGGACTCGCCGGCGGAGTCGTCGACGGTGATCGCGATCCGGATCGGGCGGCCGCACTCGCGGCTCAGGGTCTCGCTGACGATCGGCGCGAGACGGCCCTCCAGCACGCCCTTCGCAAACTCGTTCGGTACGGCGAGCAGGGCGGTGTCCGCGACCAGCGCGAGCGGCTGACAGCGACGGATCCAGTGCTCGTCCTTCGCCTCGACCCCCTGGCCGCGACCCTCGCCGAGGAGTTGCTCCAGTACTCGTGGCCACACTGCGGCAAGATCGGCAGGTACGTCAGCCACAGGGCACGCTCTCTCACGGGTCCCACGAACGTGTGATTGTGGGACGGGTCGGGATTCAAATCGGGTGGGATGGGCGAATCGGAGTCCAGCCACGGTAGTCAGGGCGACGGGTGCGGTTCAAGTTGTTGTCCCCAGGCTGTGGATAGTGTCTCCCGGTGACCCCTGGTTTGACCGGATGGCGTAGCCCCGCGTACCGTAACCAGGTCGAGTTGTCGATGGCTGCTGCCGCCTGCCTCCGATGGGCACAGATCACGTCCCCGCCAATGCGGGGGTGGACCGGTGATCGGGAAGCGGTGCACTCGGGCGTAACGCGAGCTACTCGTGGGCGCACGGTGACAGCCAGGACGGCACCCGCCACCACCGATTTGATTTCTGGAGCCCCCGAGTGAGCAAGCGCACCTTCCAGCCGAACAACCGTCGTCGCGCGAAGACCCACGGCTTCCGGCTGCGTATGCGCACCCGTGCCGGCCGCGCGATTCTCGCGTCCCGCCGTAGCAAGGGTCGCGCCCGTCTGTCCGCCTGATCCCGGTCAGGTCATGCCGTCGTGCTGCCCACCGAGAACCGGCTGAGGCGGCGCGAGGACTTCGCGACCGCGGTACGACGAGGACGCCGGGCCGGACGTCCGACTCTCGTCGTCCATCTTCGTAGCGGTGCCACGGACCCGCACGCGCCTGGGGAGAGCGCTCCCCCGACGCGTGCGGGTTTCGTCGTGAGCAAGGCTGTGGGCGGAGCGGTCGTGCGCAACAAGGTGAAGCGCAGGCTTCGCCATCTGGTGCGCGATCGAGTCGACGTCTTTCCCCCCGGTAGCCTGGTAGTCGTACGAGCGCTGCCCGGTGCGGGTGACGCCGACCATGCACAGCTGGCCCAAGACCTGGATGCCGCTCTGCAGCGGCTGCTGGGAGGGGGCGCGCGATGAAGTACCCGCTGCTGGCTCTGATCAAGATCTACCAGTGGACGATCAGTCCACTGCTGGGGCCGGTGTGCAAGTACTACCCGTCGTGTTCCCACTACGGCTACACAGCCATCGACCGGCACGGTGCGATCAAGGGCACGGCGCTCACGGCCTGGCGCATCCTGCGCTGCAATCCGTGGTCGCTGGGCGGTGTGGACCATGTCCCGCCGCGCAAGCGCCCGCGGTGGCACGAGATGCTGCGGGGCGCATGGCGCGCACGCAAGGGCGGGCCCTCCGCCGCCGAAACGGCCACCGAGGACAATGTTTCTTCGAGCCCGGCCGCAGAGACCCCGTCCCATGCCCAAGGAGCATGATTAGTGGACACGATTGCCAGCCTCTTCAGCTTCATCACGACACCCGTCTCCTGGGTCATCGTCCAGTTCCACAAGGTGTACGGCGCCATCTTCGGCGATGACACCGGGTGGGCCTGGGGCCTGTCCATCGTGTCCCTGGTGATTCTGATCCGTATCTGCCTGATCCCGCTCTTCGTGAAGCAGATCAAGGCGACCCGGGCCATGCAGACGCTGCAGCCCGAGATGAAGAAGATCCAGGAGCGCTACAAGAACGACAAACAGCGTCAGTCCGAAGAGATGATGAAGCTGTACAAGGAGACGGGCACCAACCCGCTCTCCTCGTGCCTTCCCATCCTGGCGCAGTCGCCCTTCTTCTTCGCGCTGTACCACGTGCTGAACAGCATCGCGAACAACGACACCGTCGGTGCGATCAACCAGAGCCTGCTGGACAGCGCTCAGAAGGCACACATCTTCGGTGCCCCGCTGGCCGCGAAGTTCACCGACAGCTCCTCGGACGTCGCGGCGCTGGACGCCTCGCTGACCACGGTCCGCATCGTCACCGCGGTCATGATCGTCCTGATGTCGGCGTCGCAGTTCTACACGCAGCGCCAGCTGATGACGAAGAACGTCGACACCACGGTGAAGACGCCGTTCATGCAGCAGCAGAAGATGCTGATGTACATCTTCCCGGTCATGTTCGCCGTCTTCGGCATCAACTTCCCGGTCGGTGTCCTCGTCTACTGGCTGACCACCAACGTGTGGACCATGGGCCAGCAGATGTACGTCATCCGCAACAACCCGACCCCGGGTTCCAAGGCCCAGGCCGCCTACCTGGAGCGCCTGACCAAGCACGTCACGCACCACGGCAAGGTGCGCCGGCGCAGTGAGCGCGTCATCGTCAAGGCGATCGTCGCCAAGGGCCGCGACCGCAACGAGTACGAGCGCAAGTTCATCAACGGCCTGAACAAGGCGGGTCTCGCCGCGCAGACCGACGGCACTGTGGTGAAGAGCGAGTCGCCGGTCGCCGTCGAGACCGAGGACGGTACGCCCACGACGGCGACTCCCAAGCGCCAGCAGCCCAAGCGGCAGAGCAAGTCCCAGCGTCAGTCCGGCGCTGCGAAGGTGGCCGGCGAGCCCGACACCAAGACATCGCTGAGCAAGTCCGACGCTCCGGAGGACGCCAAGCCCTCCGCTGCCAAGAAGGGCGCCCAGAAGCCCGGCTCCGGAACCCGCAGCAAGGCCCAGTCCGGACAGCGCAAGGGTCCGCAGCGGCCCAAGTCCCCGTCCAAGAAGTAAGAAGGAGTCCATCCCGTGACGGAAGGCACCACCTCCGCCGCTGCCGAGGGTGCAGACACCCTGACCCGCCTGGAGCAGGAGGGCGAGATCGCGGCGGACTACCTCGAAGGTCTGCTCGACATCGCCGATCTCGACGGCGATATCGACATGGACGTCGAGGCCGACCGCGCCGCTGTCTCGATCATCAGCGACACGGGCGGCCGCGACCTGCAGAAGCTGGTCGGTCGCGACGGTGAGGTGCTGGAGGCACTCCAGGAGCTCACGCGCCTGGCCGTGCACCGGGAGACCGGCGACCGCAGCCGGCTGATGCTGGACATCGCCGGCTACCGCGCCAAGAAGCGTGCCGAGCTCTCCGAGCTGGGCGCCAAGGCCGCGGCCGACGTCAAGAACACCGGCGAGCCGGTGAAGCTGAAGCCGATGACGCCGTTCGAGCGCAAGGTCGTGCACGACGCGGTCAAGGCCGCGGGTCTGCGCAGCGAGTCCGAGGGCGAGGAGCCGCAGCGCTTCGTCGTCGTGCTGCCCGCCTGATCGGTCCGTACGTTCCTCCGGCCCCGTCTGCCCGGCAGGCGGGGCCGAACTTTGTCAGCCTGATAGTTCTGGTGGTTCTGGTGTCGGCGCCGAGCGGCGCCGGCGCAGTACGGAAGGACGGTCCCCCGTGACGGAGGCAGCGGAGCTTCCCCCCGCGCCCGAACAGGCGCGTGAGGTGTTCGGTGATCGCTTCGCGGACGCGGTCCGATACGCGGAGCTGCTCGCGGAGGCGGGCGTGCAGCGCGGTCTGATCGGCCCGCGTGAGGTGCCCCGGCTGTGGGAGCGGCATCTGCTGAACTGTGCCGTGCTCTCGGAGGTAGTGCCCGAGGGTGTGACGGTGTGCGATGTCGGCTCAGGCGCCGGACTGCCCGGCATTCCGCTGGCCCTGGTCCGGGAGGACCTGAAGATCACGCTGCTGGAGCCGCTGCTGCGACGCACGACGTTTCTGACCGAGGTCGTCGAGCTGCTGGGCCTGGACCATGTGACGGTCGTCCGCGGCCGTGCCGAGGAGGTCATGGGCAAGCTCCAGCCGGTCCATGTGGTGACGGCACGGGCCGTGGCCCCGCTGGACCGCCTGGCGACCTGGGGCATCCCGCTGCTGCGTCCGTACGGGGAGATGCTCGCGCTGAAGGGCGACACCGCCGAGGAGGAACTGAAGAGCGCCGCCACGGCACTGAGCAAGCTCGGCGCGGTGGGGACATCCGTTCTGCATGTCGGTGAGGGAGTCGTGGATCCGCTCTCGACTGTCGTGCGGGTCGAGGTCGGGGAGAGCCCCGGTGGTGTGCGCTTCGCGGCGAAGCGGGCGAAGGCCGCTCGGACGGGACGGGCACGTCGGCGGCGTTGATCCGTCGTGAACGAGACGTACTCCACACAAGCTGTCAAACCTATGCATCCCGGAGTGTCGTGCGGTGATGACCGATGCCGCTAGGCATCGTGTTTCACGTGAAACGTCGCTCACTGCTGCACGGCATCATCAGTCGTGGCCGCGCTGCGGCCGAACCGCGTGACCGTAAGCCTCTCGGGTCACTTGGAGAGGTAACGGAGTTGTCCACAGAGGTGGATTTCTCCACAGAACGCCAGGGCTCACTGGTTCACGACCCCGAAGGCATGGGAGGCTCTGTTCATTGCGAGCCTGAAGTCGAGGAGAGTGAATCCTTGCGGTCCGACGCCAACATCGCGGGACCGATGACCGATCCGGTCCCCGGTCCCCGTACCGAGTCGATGGGGGAGGATGTTTCACGTGAAACACCGCCCCCGATGGACGACACTCCCATCGGTCGTGCTGCCCAACTGGCGGTGGAGGCTCTCGGCCGTGCCGGTGAGGGTCTCCCACGGCCCGAACAGACCCGGGTCATGGTGGTCGCCAACCAGAAGGGTGGTGTGGGCAAGACGACGACGACCGTCAATCTTGCCGCGTCACTGGCCCTGCACGGCGCCCGTGTCCTGGTGATCGACCTCGACCCCCAGGGCAATGCGTCCACCGCCCTGGGCATCGACCATCACGCCGAAGTTCCTTCGATCTATGACGTGTTGGTCGAGAGCAAGCCGCTCGCGGAAGTCGTCCAGCCGGTTCCCGATGTCGAGGGCCTCTTCTGTGCACCCGCCACGATCGATCTCGCCGGTGCGGAGATCGAGCTGGTGTCCCTGGTGGCACGTGAGAGCCGGCTTCAGCGGGCGATCCAGGCGTACGAGCAGCCGCTGGACTACATCCTCATCGACTGCCCGCCCTCCCTCGGCCTGCTGACGGTCAACGCCCTGGTGGCCGGGCAGGAGGTCCTGATCCCGATCCAGTGCGAGTACTACGCGCTGGAGGGCCTGGGCCAGCTGCTGCGCAATGTCGACCTGGTACGGGGGCACCTCAACCCCAGCCTGCATGTGTCGACGATCCTGCTCACCATGTACGACGGCCGGACGCGCCTCGCGTCCCAGGTCGCCGACGAGGTGCGCAGCCACTTCGGTGACGAGGTGCTGCGGACCAGCATTCCCCGCTCGGTCCGGATCTCCGAGGCGCCGAGCTATGGACAGACGGTGCTGACCTACGATCCCGGATCAAGCGGTGCGCTGTCCTATCTTGAGGCGGCACGAGAAATCGCGCTGAAGGGTGTCGGCGTCAGCTATGACGCGACGCACGCCCATATCGGCGTACAGAGCGACCCGAGCATGGTGGAGGGGATCCAGTGAGCGATCGACGGAGGATTGGTCTGGGCCGTGGCCTGGGCGCGCTGATCCCTGGTCCGACGGACAGCGCGGCGGCCCCGGCCGCAGCGGGAGGAGTCGCACCCACGGCGCCGACGGCTGTCCCCGTGCTGACCACCGACCGTGGCGTGGCCGCGGCGAAGGTGACCGCGCTGCCGCCTGTTTCACATGAAACCGAGCAGCCGTCGGTGAACGGCGCGGCGGAGGTTCCCGCGCCTCCCATGGGCGCCCACTTCGCCGAGATCCCCCTCGACTCGATCACGCCGAACCCGCGCCAGCCGCGTGAGGTCTTCGACGAGGACGCGCTGCAGGAGCTCATCACCTCCATCAAGGAGGTCGGTCTTCTCCAGCCGGTCGTCGTACGGCAGTTGGGTCCGGGCCATTACGAGCTCATCATGGGCGAGCGGCGCTGGCGGGCATGCCGTGAGGCGGGCCTGGAGGCCATCCCGGCGATCGTGCGGGCCACGGACGACGAGAAGCTCCTCCTGGACGCGCTGCTGGAGAACCTGCACCGGGCCCAGCTGAACCCGCTGGAAGAGGCCGCCGCCTACGACCAGTTGCTGAAGGACTTCAGCTGCACGCACGACCAGCTGGCGGACCGCATCGGCCGGTCCCGCCCGCAGGTCTCCAACACCCTGCGTCTGCTGAAGCTCTCGCCGAAGGTGCAGAACCGGGTGGCGGCCGGCGTCCTGTCCGCCGGGCACGCTCGGGCGCTGCTCTCGGTGGAGGATCCGGAGGAGCAGGAGCGCCTCGCCTACCGGGTCGTGGCCGAGGGCCTCTCGGTCCGGTCCGTCGAGGAGATCGTCACCTTGATGGGCTCCCGGGCACAGAAGGCCCCGAGGTCCAAGGGACCGCGCGCCGGTGCCCGGGTCTCCCCGGCACTGACCGATCTGGCAACCCGGCTCTCGGATCGCTTCGAGACACGGGTGAAGGTCGAGCTGGGTCAGAAGAAGGGGAAGATCACCGTCGAGTTCGCCTCGCCGGACGACCTTGAGCGGATCCTGAACACTCTTGCCCCGGGCGAGCGGCTCGCTCTCCAGAAGAGCCTTCTGGAGGACGACGCCGAGGACAGCGAGGACTGAGCTCCTGGGCCTTGTGCAGTGGTGGGCCGACGAAGGGCGGGCCGTGTCCGGTGTGTACCGGAACACGGCCCGCCCTTTGCTTTCTGGCGGTATCGATGGAATCGCATCGTGGATACGATGCGATTGGGTATGGCGCATCCACCTGACGGCACCTCTTAGGGGAGGCGGGGGCCATGCGAACGATGAGCCGGACCGGACTGGTGAGCGCGGGCCTGAGCCTGGGCGCGGTCGGCGGGTTCGTCGGCAGTCTGCTCAGGGAAAGGAGCGCCCTGACAGCCGCCCGTGACGCAGCGGGCGAGGGAAGCGAGGATCAGCCTTCATGGGGCGCCGGCTCGTACCGCTCACGCTGGACAACCTTCAGGACCTTCCCAAGCGTTGCCGCTCGTGTGTCTTCTGGGAGTTGGATCCAGTCAGCGGCAAGGACGCGGTAGCAGCCGGCACTCCGGCGCTGGAGAAGGAAGCCTGGATCTCGGCCGTCCTGCTGGACTGGGGGTCCTGCGGCCGGGTCGTGTACGTCGACGACGTCCCCGTGGGCTTCGTTCTGTACGCACCTCCGGCCTACGTCCCTCGCTCGACCGCGTTCCCTACGAGCCCGGTGTCTCCTGATGCCGTGCAGTTGATGACGGCGTTCATCATGCCGGGGTACCAGGGGCAGGGGCTGGGGCGGGTGATGGTCCAGACGGTGGCCAAGGATCTGCTGCGGCGGGGCTTCAAGGCGATCGAGGCTTTCGGGGACGCGCGCTGGAAGGAGCCCGCGTGTGTGCTCCCCGCCGATCACTTGCTGGCCGTGGGCTTCAAGACGGTACGGCCCCATCCCACGTACCCGAGGCTGAGGCTGGAGCTGCGGACGACGCTCTCCTGGAAGGAAGACGTGGAGATGGCGCTGGACCGTCTGCTGGGGGCCGTACAGAAGGAACCGGCGCTGCGGCCGCTGTGAGGTCGTCTCCGGGTAAGCGAATGGGCCAACCCCTCGGGGTCGGCCCATTCGTGTTTCACGTGAAACAACGACTACTCGGCGATGAAGTCCTCAAGGTCGCGCAGGATCGCGGCCTTCGGCTTCGCGCCGACGATGGTCTTGGCGACCTCGCCGTTCTGGTAGACGTTCAGCGTCGGGATGGACATGACGCCGTACTTGGCGGCCGTACCCGGGTTCTCATCGATGTTCAGCTTGACGATCTCGATCTTGTCGCCGTACTCGGCGGCAATGGCCTCAAGGGACGGCGCGATCTGGCGGCACGGACCGCACCAGGCGGCCCAGAAGTCCACCAGGACGGGCTTGTCGCTCTTGATGACGTCCTGCTCGAAGGAGTCGTCGGTCACATTCTTCAGGGTGCCGGCCACGGCGGGCTCCTTAACTGGTTGGTGCGTGGGGCGGGTGGTGGGGGTCAGACGGAGGTCTTCTCGGGCTCGGCCTTCTCCTCGTCCGCGAGGGCGGAGAGGAAGCGCTCGGCGTCGAGGGCGGCGGAGCAGCCGGTGCCGGCCGCGGTGATCGCCTGGCGGTAGGTGTGGTCGACCACGTCGCCGGCGCCGAAGACCCCGGTGAGGCTGGTGCGGGTGGAGGGGGCGTCGACCTTGAGGTAGCCCTCCTCGTCCAGCTCCAGCTGGCCCTTGAAGAGCTCGGTGCGCGGGTCGTGGCCGATCGCGATGAACAGGCCGGTGACCGGAAGGTCGGAGAGCTCGCCGGTCTTGACGTTGCGCAGCTTCAGGGCCGCGAGCTTCTGGTCGCCCTGGACCTCGGCGACCTCGCTGTCCCACACGAACTTGATCTTCGGGTCGGCGAAGGCACGGTCCTGCATGGCCTTGGAAGCGCGCAGGGTGTCGCGGCGGTGGACGATCGTCACGGACCTGGCGAAGCGCGAGAGGAAGGTGGCCTCCTCCATCGCGGTGTCGCCGCCGCCGATCACGGCGATGTCCTGGTCCTTGAAGAAGAAGCCGTCACAAGTGGCGCACCAGGAGACGCCGCGGCCGGAGAGGGCGTCCTCGTTAGGCAGGCCGAGCTTGCGGTGCTGGGAGCCGGTGGCGACGATGACGGCCTTGGCGCGGTGGACCGTGCCCGAGGTGTCGGTGACGGTCTTGATCTCACCGGAGAGGTCGACGGAGACGATGTCGTCCGGAACGAGCTCGGCGCCGAAGCGCTCGGCCTGGCCGCGCATGTTGTCCATGAGCTCGGGGCCCATGATTCCGTCCTGGAAGCCGGGGAAGTTCTCGACCTCGGTGGTGTTCATCAGGGCGCCACCGGCGGTGACGGCGCCTTCGAACACCAGCGGCTTCAGCGACGCGCGCGCGGTGTAGAGCGCCGCCGTGTAGCCGGCGGGCCCGGAGCCGATGATGATCACGTTACGGACGTCGCTCACGGCTTGATTCCTCGTCTCTGGACTGCGTCATAGGTCCGGTGGGAGCCCCTTTCAGAACTCTCACCCCACCCAACGGATCCTAAGGGGCGTGCATTCCCACTGTGTCCGGGCACACGGAGGGGCGACACCGTAGCGCATACCACGCGGGACAGAGGCGAAGCGTCCGCGCCTGAGAGCAGGTGCTCAGGAGGTGCGGGTGTAGGTGTGGGTCAGCAGAACCTCGCCCTTGCCCACGGACGGGTCACTCACGCAGGCCGTGGCGACGATGTACGCGGTGACCTTGCCGGTGTCGGAGGCGTCGGGCAGGACCACGAGCAGCGCCTTGGTGCCCTCGTAGGTTCCTTCCTCGGTCACGAGGGCGGTGTCGTTGCGCCCGATGCCTTCCTGGACACAGCCGGGGACCGTGGGCTGCTTGAAGACGTGGTTCTTCTTGGAGTCGGGAGCGGACTCCACGCCCATGCTGTTGCGCGGGGTGCGGTCCTCGCCGGTGGACTTCTCGGCGAGGAGATCGGAGACCTGCTGTTCCAGCGTGCTCGCGGCGAAGGTGTCCGAGGCGGTGGACTGCTCGCCCTCGCCCTCGGGGCCGCCGCTCGATCCGTCGTTCAGCGAGGAGAGCAGGACCGAGCCGAGTCCAAGGGCGGCCACAGTGAAGACGGTGCCGAGGACGGCGATACGACGGCGTCCGGCCCGTCGGCGGTCCTTGCGGCCGGGGCCGGCGGTGGAGGTGCGGGCGTGGCCCGTGGGGCGATCGGCGGTGACCGATGTTTCACGTGAAACACGCGCGCCTTGGGACACGCTGAGAACCGCGGGGAGCGTTGTTCCTTCTGCTTCTTCTGGAGCCGTGGCGCTCAGCAGCGCCTCAGCGGCGAGGGCGGCGTCGATCCGTCCCGCCACATCGGCGGGCATACGCGGCGGGCCCGGCAGGGTTCCCAGCAGTCCCCGGATCTCCTCCAGCGACGCGTAGATGTCCGCGCACAGCTCGCACTCGTCCAGATGCCGTCGTACGTCCGCGCTCCGGGAGGTGGGCAGCAGGCCCTCGGTGAGGTCGGAGAGCTCGGTGACGTCCGGGTGCCCGGCCGTGTCTGTCGTCGACGTCACGCTCGCCCACCTCCGCCCTTCACAGCAGCTGAATCACTTGGCCCGGCATTGCCCGGACCCGCGGCACCCGGTCCCGCTGCCGGTGGGACGGATGTCCCCTCCGCACGGTTCCGCCGCTCGTTCGCCTTCTTGCCGTCACCGGCGTTTTCCGGCCGCAGATGAGTGAGGAGCGGCTGCAGTCTGGCTCTGCCCCGTGCGCACCGGCTCTTCACCGTGCCGGTGGGGACATCGAGGATCCGGGCGGCTTCGGCGACGGGATACCCCTGCATGTCCACCAGGACGAGCGCGGCCCGCTGATCGGGTGGAAGTGTGCCGAGGGCTTCCAGCAACTGCCGATGCAGATCGTTCCGCTCCGCCGGCGCCGCGGCCGACTCATGCGGCTCCAGGAGCTGCTCCAGCCGCTCGGGGTCATCGACGGGAGACGTCTTCCGGGAGGCCGCTTTCCGCGCCCGGTCGAGACAGGCATTCACCGTGATCCGGTGCAGCCAGGTGGTGACGGCCGACTGGCCGCGGAAGGTGTGGGCGGCCCTGTAGGCGGAGACAAGCGCGTCCTGAACGGCGTCAGCGGCCTCCTCGCGGTCGCCGAGGGTACGCAGGGCGACGGCCCAGAGCCGGTCCCGATGGCGGCGCACGAGCTCGCCAAAGGCGTCCTTGTCTCCCGCGACATGGCGCGCCAGAAGATCGGCGTCCGACAGATCGGCGCGGCTCGATCCGCTATCCACACATATCCCCCGACTCCCTAGGGGAGGCAACCGTGATGCTGTCAACCCGACTCGTAAGCCTGAGCGACAGAATGCCACACAGCGGACCGGATCGAGGCAGCTCCGCCGGCCTCTCACCGGACGGGGATCCCGCCAGGGCACCGATGGTCGTGCTGTCTCCACAAAACAAGATCAACAGCGTGCCGAATCTGAGTAGACTCCACGTGTTGATCATCTTCTTCGATGTACGGCACCGGGCCGTTCACGAGGGATAACAAGGGGAGGGACATGAAGCGTCGCATCACGGCGGCCGTGCTCACGGCTTCCGCGGCGTTCCTGGCGCTGCTGCCGACGAACGCGTCGGCGGCCACATACGCCAACTGCCCGAGCGGAAGCCGCTGTGTGAAGCTCTACTTCAACACGGCCTGGTCCGGGTCGCACACCGCGTTCACGAGCTCCGTCTCCGACTTCGCGGGCTACACGTTCCTGAGCTCCGGTAACGGCCAGGGGCAGACGGTGAAGAACAACGCGGCCTCTGCCTCGCTGCTCACCTACCCGGCGAACGACGTCAACGCCGCGATCTTCTTCTACAGCGGGTACGGCGGCGCCTGCGACTTCATGTACGGGCACGGCGACGGTTCGTACACCGACGTGAAGCAGCTGGGCCCGACGTACAACGAGAACGCGTCGTTCTACTTCACGGGCAGCGGCCCGACGACGAACTGCGCCGTGTGGCGCTGACGTCAGCAGGTCCTACGGCGGGTGAGGTTCGTTCCTCACCCGCCGTTCCGTTGTAGGCGAGGATCAAGGAATCAACAGGTGGCGCGCAGAACACTTTGGACCCGGGCTCCCGTGAGCGTCGCGCTGGCCGGCCTGAGCCTGCTCACCGCCGCGTGCTCGACCGGCGCGGAGGAGAAGAGCACACGGGACGACGGCACCGGCACCCGCGCTCCACGGGCCGTTCCCAGCCCTACGAGTGTCACGATCACTCTCCCCATGGATCGCTACCGGCTTCAGGGAAGCGACCTGGAAGCCGTCGAGGCGGCCGTGGCCGAGGCCACCGGGACCTGCATGAAGCGCCTCGGCCTCACCTATCGGCCCCCGGAGAGCGAGCCGAGCGAGTGGGGCGTGGAGGAGAACCGGCGCTATGGCATCCAGGATCCCGCCCGCGCGGCTGCCTATGGCTACCGTCCGCTCTCGGTGGTGCATCCGCCCGAGGACAGCAAGACCGTGTACTCGGATGCCGAGGTGGCCGCCCTGTCCGGCAGGGACAAGGAGG
>NZ_JACMSF010000105.1 GCF_014257025.1 Streptomyces cupreus | reverse complement strand
TCTTGCCCTTGCCCGACCCCGCACTGTCATCACTGCTCAGTACGGCGATGAAGGCCTCCTGCGGAACTTCCACAGATCCCACCATCTTCATCCGCTTCTTGCCCTCCTTCTGCTTCTCCAGCAGCTTCCGCTTACGGGAGATGTCACCGCCGTAGCACTTGGCGAGGACGTCCTTGCGGATGGCGCGGATGGTCTCGCGGGCGATGACCCGGGAGCCGATGGCGGCCTGGATGGGCACCTCGAAGGCCTGCCGCGGGATGAGCTCGCGCAGCTTGGCGACGAGCCGCACGCCGTACGCGTACGCCGCGTCCTTGTGCGTGATCGCGGAGAAGGCGTCCACCTTGTCGCCGTGCAGCAGGATGTCGACCTTGACCAGGCTGGAGGTCTGCTCGCCGGTGGGCTCGTAGTCCAGGGACGCGTAACCACGCGTCTTCGACTTCAGCTGGTCGAAGAAGTCGAAGACGATCTCGGCGAGCGGCAGGGTGTAGCGGATCTCGACGCGGTCCTCGGAGAGGTAGTCCATGCCGAGGAGGGTGCCGCGCCGGGTCTGGCACAGCTCCATGATCGAGCCGATGAACTCGGTCGGGGCGAGGATCGTGGCGCGTACGACGGGCTCGTACACCTCGTTGATCTTGCCCTCGGGGAACTCGCTCGGGTTGGTGACGGTGTGCTCGCTGCCGTCCTCCATCACGACCCGGTAGACCACGTTCGGCGCGGTGGCGATCAGGTCGAGGCCGAACTCGCGCTCAAGACGCTCCCGGATCACGTCCAGGTGCAGCAGGCCGAGGAAGCCGACGCGGAAGCCGAAGCCGAGGGCGGCGGAGGTCTCCGGCTCGTAGACGAGGGCGGCGTCGTTGAGCTGGAGCTTGTCGAGGGCCTCGCGCAGCTCGGGGTAGTCCGAGCCGTCCAGCGGATACAGACCGGAGAAGACCATGGGCTTCGGGTCCTTGTATCCGCCGAGGGCTTCCGTCGCGCCCTTCTGCTGGCTGGTGACGGTGTCACCGACCTTGGACTGGCGGACGTCCTTCACACCGGTGATCAGATAGCCCACCTCGCCGACGCCGAGACCGTCGGCGCTGAGCATCTCCGGCGAGTTGGTGCCGATCTCCAGCAGCTCGTGGGTGGCGCCGGTCGACATCATCTTGATGCGCTCGCGCTTGTTGAGCTGGCCGTCGATGACACGGACGTACGTGACCACGCCCCGGTAGGAGTCGTAGACGGAGTCGAAGATCATCGCACGGGCGGGCGCGTCCTTGACGCCGACCGGCGCCGGGATCTCCTTGACCACCTTGTCGAGCAGCGCGTCCACGCCGACACCGGTCTTGGCGGAGACGCGGAGGACGTCGTCGGGCTCGCAGCCGACCAGGTTGGCGAGTTCCTCGGCGAACTTCTCGGGCTGCGCGGCCGGCAGGTCGATCTTGTTCAGTACGGGGATGATCGTGAGGTCGTTCTCCATCGCCAGGTAGAGGTTGGCGAGGGTCTGCGCCTCGATGCCCTGAGCGGCGTCGACCAGGAGGATGGTGCCCTCGCACGCGGCGAGCGACCGGGAGACCTCGTAGGTGAAGTCGACGTGCCCCGGGGTGTCGATCATGTTGAGGATGTGCGTGTTGCCCGGGTCCGTGGTGGGCGCCCAGGGCAGACGCACGGCCTGGGACTTGATGGTGATGCCGCGCTCGCGCTCGATGTCCATGCGGTCGAGGTACTGAGCGCGCATCTGCCGCTGCTCGACCACTCCGGTCAGCTGGAGCATCCGGTCGGCGAGCGTGGACTTGCCGTGGTCGATGTGCGCGATGATGCAGAAATTGCGGATCAGAGCCGGGTCGGTTCGGCTCGGCTCGGGCACATGGCTAGGGATCGCGGGCACGCAGGGTCCTGATTCTTGAGGTGTCCGCAGCCGTCTGCGGTCTCGGGTCGGAACGATCGGGTCTATACGTAGGCTCCATGGTCCCACGGGTGGCGACCGGAGACCGGTTTGGGCCGCATGCTGGGCCGCTGGTAGTCTGGGTGGCTGTGTCTCATGCCCTCTCAGCGCGAGGCACACCCCAAGAAAATCACCCGGTACGGATTCCGTGCGGCTCCCGTGCGGCCCCGTGCCAGAACCTGTAGAGGCTCATTCGTGGCGAACATCAAGTCCCAGATCAAGCGAATCAAGACCAACGAGAAGGCTCGGCTGCGCAACAAGGCCGTCAAGTCCTCCCTGAAGACCGCGATCCGCAAGGCCCGTGAGGCCGCTGCCGCGGGTGACGCCGAGAAGGCCACCGAGTACCAGCGCGCTGCCGCGCGTCAGCTCGACAAGGCCGTCTCGAAGGGCGTCATCCACAAGAACCAGGCCGCCAACAAGAAGTCGGCGCTTGCTTCGAAGGTCGCTTCCCTCAAGGGCTGACCCTTTCTCTTGATCTGACCGCCGGAAGGACCCAGAGCGGGCCCTCTCTCATCCGCTCCCGACCGGCACCCCGGAGCTCGCACGCGGCCTGCGTTCGCCACGCGGGTGCGGGCTCAACGGCTTGAACCGAAGGCCCCGGCGCCTCGCCCTTCCCCAGGGCGGGTGCCGGGGCCTTCGGCATGTGCGGGGTCATGTCCAGAAGTCGTTGGCCTTGTCGATGTCCTCGACGCACTCGTCGAGATCGGTGGCCTTGTCTCCGACGATCCGGAAGATGATGCAGCCCCTCTCGTCTATGCGCTTTCCATTGCGTTCGGCGGTGAAGCGGTGCATGGCGACGCAATGGCCGCGGCCGTCGACCATGAGATGGAGCAGTTCGGCGTTCATCGTGCCGCCGGTCTCCTCGAAGAGCCGGCCGTACATCTCGATGATCGCGTCCTGGCCCTTGTAGTCACCGGACAGCGGGTGGCTGCCGGGTACGTGGTGGGTGCAGTCCGACGACATCAGCCCGCGCAGGGCGTCCATGTCACCGCGTTGGAAGGCCTCGTAGCCCTTGCGGACGAGTTGTGCGTGCGGGTGTTCAGCCATGGCGACCGCCACCTTTCGTAGTCCGGCGATGGTGGCTGACACGCACGATTTTCCTCCCCGGCGCGGTCAACGTCCTCTGGAACGGGCCGCCCGCGCGATGATCACGACCGCCTTCTCCAGGGCGTACTCGGGGTCGTCCCCGCCGCCCTTGACCCCGGCGTCGGCCTCGGCGACGGCCCGCAGCGCGATCGCGACCCCGTCGGGCGTCCAGCCGCGCATCTGCTGCCGCACCCGGTCGATCTTCCAGGGCGGCATGCCCAGCTCACGGGCGAGATCGGCGGGCCGCCCGCCCCGGGCGGAGGAGAGCTTCCCGATGGCTCTGACGCCCTGCGCGAGGGCACTGGTGATCAGGACGGGGGCCACGCCGGTGGACAGGGACCAGCGCAGCGCCTCCAGCGCCTCGGCGGCCCGCCCCTCCACGGCCCGGTCGGCGACGGTGAAGCTGGATGCCTCGGCCCGCCCGGTGTAGTACCGCCCGACGACGGCCTCGTCGATGGTCCCCTCGACATCGGCGACCAGCTGCGACACGGCGGATGCCAGCTCCCGCAGATCACTCCCGATGGAGTCGACGAGCGCCTGGCAGGCCTCGGGGGTCGCGGACCGCCCGGTGGCCCGGAACTCCTGCCGCACAAAGGCCAGCCGGTCCGCGGGCTTGGTCATCTTCGGACAGGCGACCTCCCGGGCCCCCGCCTTCCGAGCGGCATCGAGCAGCCCCTTGCCCTTGGCCCCGCCTGCGTGCAGCAGCACGAGCGTGATCTCTTCGGCGGGCGCCCCGAGATACGCCTTCACGTCCTTGACGGTGTCGGCGGACAGATCCTGAGCGTTCCGCACGACGACGACCTTGCGCTCGGCGAAGAGCGAGGGACTGGTCAGCTCGGCCAGGGTCCCGGGCTGCAACTGCTCGGGACTCAGATCCCGCACATCGGTATCGGCATCAGCGGCCTTCGCCGCCCGCACAACCTCCTGCACAGCCCGATCAAGCAACAACTCCTCCTGCCCCACGGCAAGCGTCACGGGGACAAGCGGATCATCATCAGCACTCTTCCTGGCCATCGGGACAAGGATGACATGGGGGACTGACAACGGGGGCGGCGCTGGGTCAGCCGCGGTGCGGTACCGGCCTCGCTGCGGGCAGCCGCACTGCTGTACTGGCCGCCGCTGCGACCAGCCGTGCCGTTGGACCGCCCGCCGCTGCGGCCAGCCGTGCCGCTGGGGGCAGTCCGCTGAGCCGACCCCACCCAGCAGCCGCTGCCGCCCACCGCCCGCCGCTGCGGGCAGCCGCACCCTGACCCGCGCCCACCCCAGCAGCCGCTGCCCTCCACCCCGCCGCCGCGGGCAGTCGTGCCGCTGGACCAGCGCCCACCCAGCAGCCGCTGCGGGCAGTCCGCTGAGCCGAACCCACCCAGCAGCCGCTGCCGCCCACCGCTGCGGCCAGCCGCACCCCTGACCGACGCCCACCCCAGCAGCAGCTGCCCTCCACCCCGCTGCCGCCGCGGGCAATGGTGCCGCTGGGGCGGTGCCCGGTGCCAAGGAGAGCGGTGCCCCGCAAGGGCGGGCGAGCGCACCCGTCCCGCGTCAGCTACCCCGCCGGACGGCTACGGCTCCTCCCGCCACCCGTCCCACTCCCCCGCGAACTCATCCAGCTCCGCAGGATCAAGCGCCCCGCCCTCGTCCCGCAGCACCACCAACCACTGCGCGTCCTCCGCGTCGTCCTCCCCGGCCAGCGCATCCCGCACGATCCGAGGCTCCTCGTCGACCCCGAACCGCTCCCCGAGCGCCTCCACGACCTCCTCGGCCGCATCCCGATCAGGCAGCACCAGCACATGTCTCACATCACTCACACGGCCATTCTCCAGCCGCGCACACCCCCACCACCCCTCACCCCTTCCGCACCGCCGGCACCCGCTCCAGCTCGATCCCGAACCGCTCCCGATACGCCGTCAGCACCTCCTCGTCCGTCCTGAGATACCGCTCCTCCCGCGCCCCGTCCGCGCCCGTCGTCTTGAACGTGCGCCCGCTCAGCGTGATCCGCCCCCCGTCCTCCGCCACCCGCGAACAGACCAGCGACTGCGTGAAGTGCGAGCTCGGCGAGGTGCACTGCCACCACGCCCCGGCGACGAAGTCACCGAGCACCCGGGGCCGCGTCTCCAGCCGGTACTCCGGTCTGCCGTTCATCACGACGTCCAGGTCCGCCGCCTCCGGCACCCGGTACCCGCCCCGCGCCCCGGCCGCGTCCGGCCCCGCCTCCACGATCCGGAACACACCCCCGGGATCCTCCTGCTCACCCCGTGCCTCCAACGCCAACGGGAAGTGGCTGTGCGCCCCGAACCCGACGTCGGCCAGCCACTCACCCCCGTCCACGGTCCGCACCCGCAGCGCGAGATGGTCGTACGGGATCCCCAGCCGCCCTTCACGGTCGTACACCCGTCCCGCCAGCAGCGTCACCTCGTACCCCAGCGCCGCCAGCAACGCCCCGAACGCACCGTTCAGTTCGTAGCAGAACCCTCCCCTCCGCGCGCCCACCAGCTTGTCCAGCAGCCGCTTCTCCTCCAGCACGATCTCCTCGCCGAGGTGGATCGACAGGTTCTCGAACGGCACGGTCTGCAGATGGCGCACATGCAGCTCGCGCAGGACGTCCACGGTCGGCCACGCCGGGTGTTCCACCCCGAGCCGGCTCAGATAGGCATCAACCTCTGCGGAATTCATGCCCTCAGTCTCCCGCCACTCGCAGCTCCCCGCCCTCACCCACCACCGCCAACGCCCCGTCCTCGTCCGTCCGCAGCACCGCCGCCCCCTGAGCCCGCAGCGCCGCGACCGTCCCGGGAGCCGGATGCCCGTACGGATTGCCCTCGCCAGCAGAGATCAACGCCAGCCGCGGGGCCGCCCCGCGTATCAGCTCCGGATCTTGGTACGCCGAGCCGTGATGGGCGACCTTCAGCACATCCACCCCGCCCAGCAGCCCACCGGCCGGCGAGCTCAACAGGGCCCGCTGGGCCGGAGGTTCGAGATCCCCCAGCAGCAGCACCCGCATTCCCGCCATCTCCGCGAGCAGCGTGACGCTGGCGTCGTTCGGCCCTTCCGGTTCCGGCGCCGGGCTCGGCGGCGGCCACAGCACCTCCCAGGACAGCGCCCCGGTCCGCCGCCGCTCCCCGGCCACGGCCCGCGTCACCGGAACGCCCCGCGCCGCGGCCTGTCTCCGTACGAACTCCGCCTGCTCCACCGGCTCCTCGTGACCGGTCGTCTCGATCGCCCCCACGGCCCGGCCACGCAGTACCCCGGGCAGGCCCGCCACATGGTCGGCGTGGAAGTGGGTCAGCACGACCAGGGGGATCCGGGTGATGCCCAGCGTGCGCAGACAGTGGTCGACGAGCTCCGGGTCGGGTCCGGCGTCCACGACCACCCCGGCGCCCTCACCGGCCGCGAGCACCGCCGCGTCCCCCTGTCCCACATCGCACATCACCAGCTGCCAGCCCGGCGGCGGCCACCCCCTGATCACCCGGACGAGCGGCGGCGGCTGCACCACGGCCAGCACCAGCAGCAGTGCACCGACCCCGCACCACCAGGGGTGCCGCCACAACCGTCGGCCGACCAGCAGCGCGGCCAGAGTGAGCAGGGCCAGCAGCCCCGCCCCGGCCCAGCTGCCCGGCCAGTCGATCCCCGCACCGGGCAGCGCCGCCCCGGTCCTGGCGATGTCCGCGATCCACCCCGCGGGCCAACTCGCGCACCACGCCAGCACCTTGGCCACCGGCATCGCTACCGGCGCCGTCGCCAACGCCGCGAACCCGAGGACCGTGGCCGGCGCGACCGCGACCTCCGCCAGCAGATTGCACGGCACCGCCACCAGGCTCACCCGGGATGACAGCACGACCACGACCGGCGCGCACACCGCCTGCGCGGCCGCCGCTGCCGCCACCGCCTCGGCCCACCGCGGACCGACCCCACGCCGCCGCAACGCGGCACTCCAGCGCGGCGCCAGCATCAGCAGCGCCCCGGTGGCCAGGACCGAGAGCACAAACCCGTAACTCCGGGCCAGCCATGGGTCGAACAGCACCAGCAGCAGGACGGCCGTCGCCAGCGCGGGCACCAGGGACCTGCGGCGCCCGGTCGCGAGAGCGAGCAGGACCACGGCCCCGCAGGCCGCGGCGCGAAGCACACTCGGATCGGGTCTGCACACGACCACGAAGGCGAGCGTGAGCGCCCCGCCGCACAGTGCGGTCGTCCGCAGCGACAGCCCGAGCCGTGGCGCGAGCCCACGGCGCTCGACGAGTCGAGCCGTGCCCGGCGGCCCGATGAGCAGCACGAGGATGATCGTGAGGTTGCTCCCGGAGACCGCGAGCGTATGCGCGAGATCGGTCTCCTTGAAGGCCTCGTCCAGCTCCGGGGTGATCCGCGAGGTGTCACCGACGACCAGGCCCGGCAGCAGTGCTCTCGCGTCCGCTGGCAGTCCGTCGGTCGCCTCCCGCAATCCGGCGCGCAGCCTCCCGGCGAACCGCTGCGCGGCCGACGCCGACTCCACGACCTTCGGCGCCGTCCCGCCCCGCACCCGCAGCACGGCCGCGGTCCGGTCACCGCCCGTCAGCGTGGGCGCCAGCCGCGCGTTCACCCGCAGCCGCGTGGACGGCAGCAGCCGGAGCCAGGGCGATCCCTCGGACGCGTCCACCACCATCAGCACCGGCGTCCGCGTCACCGCCGCCACCGCGCCGCCCGCCTGCACCCGTCGCACCTCGGCGTTGATCAGCACGGCTGTCCGGGTCGTCCGGTCCCCTATGACCCGGGGCCGGGTGAGCCGGGGATCGGAGGTGAGCTCCACCTCCGCGGTCGCGGTGGCGTACTGCCGCGCCAGCTCCGGCACAGGCCCCCGCCGCAGGTCGGCGCCGTGCAACCCCGCCGAGGCGGCGGCCGCGGCCACGCAGAGCAGGACGGCGGCGACCGAGACCCGGGGCCAGGCCAGCCGCCGTACCCACAGGAGTAGGACCCCAAGACCCAGGGCCACGGCCATGACCCCGACGCCCCATCCGGCCGGTGCGTTCAGCGTGAGCGCCGCCGTCGCCCAGGCCGCCAGCGCGGGCGGTACCAGTCGAAGATCCGTCGGTCCTTCCTGTCGCGGGTGGGACGCGCCGAGCCGTTTTCCGGAGGCCGCGTGCACCTCGGGCCGTGCGGCCCCGGGGGCGCCCGTCATGGCCGTACGAGATTCCGCAGGTCGGCGAAGCGGCGCTCGCCGATGCCGTTGACCTCGCGCAGCTCCTCCACGGAGCGGAAACCGCCGTTGCGGGTGCGGTGGTCGATGATGTGCTGGGCCAGGACCGGCCCGACGCCTGGCAGGGTGTCGAGCTGCTCGGCCGTGGCCGTGTTGAGGGAGACCGGGGCGGTGGACGCCGCCCCGGCCGGACCCGGCACCGGGGCACCGCCCTGCACCGGCGCGGGCGCACCGACGACGACCTGTTCGCCGTCGACGAGGAAGCGCGCCCGGTTCAGCCCCGCCGTGCTCGTGCCCGGACGCACCCCGCCGGCCGCGCGCAAGGCGTCGTCGACCCGGGAACCCGGGGGCAGCCGATGGATCCCCGGTTCGCGCACCTTGCCGCTGACATCCACCACGATCTCGGTCCCGGCGGAAGCCCCGGCCTGCCCGGCTCCCGGCTCGGCGCTCTCCTTCCCCGCGCCGTAGGAAGCGGCCCGCACCACCTCGGGCGCTCGCACGTCCTGTGTGCGCCCGGTCCAGAAGTGCTGCACCGCGAAGCCCGCGGCGACGACCAGCACCACGGCGAGCGCGACCACGCTGCGTCGCTCAAGACCGCACCGCGCCTGCATCCACAACGGCAGCCGCTCCCGCAGCGCGAGCCCGGCCCGCCCCCGCCAGTCGTCAGCCGCGTCGGCGACGGGCCCACCCGGGTCCAGGCCCTCGTCCTCCTGCGGCAGGGGTCCCTTTCCCGACTCCGGTTCCGCTACCGCCCGTTCGCCGAAGAGCAGCTCCGCGCGTCGGCGGAGCTCCTCGGACGAGGCATGGCGGTGCCGGGTCCGGACGCGCGGGTGCGAACGGCGGTGACGGGTGCGGACATCGGAGTGGGGGCCGCGACCGGGCCCGCTGGCCGCGGCGGCTGTGCGTGTGTGTGATCGAAGTGCCATGCCCCGAGGATGGGACACCTCGGAGATCCGCGATGATCTTGCTCAATTCCCGGGGACAACCACAGGGTTGTGGATAACTCCGTCACCCTCGCGAGAGAACAGCCGGGCTCATCAGGGAACGGCCGGGCTCACCGTGGCGAGACCACAACCCCCAGCAACCCGGGCCCGGTATGCGCCCCGATCACCGCCCCGACCTCGCTCACATGCAGATCCGCCAGCCCCCGCACCCGCGTCCGCAGCCGGTCCGCCAGCGCCGACGCCCGGTCGGGGGCGGCGAGATGGTGCACGGCGATGTCGACCTGCGCACCGCCGGCCCGGTCCGCGACGATCTCCTCCAGGCGGGCGATGGCCTTCGACGCTGTCCGCACCTTCTCCAGGGGTTCGATACGGCCGCCGTTCAGTTGCAGCAGCGGCTTCACGGCAAGCGCCGAGCCGAAAAGGGCCTGGGCCGCTCCGATCCGGCCACCCCGGCGCAGATAGTCGAGGGTGTCGACATAGAAGTAGGCGGAGGTGCCCGCGGCGCGCTTCTCCGCGGCCGTGACGGCCTCGTCGACCGTGCCGCCCGTCTCCGCGACCTCCGCCGCGGCGAGCGCGCAGAAGCCGAGCGCCATCGCGATCATGCCGGTGTCCACGACCCGCACCGGCACCGGCACCTCCCGCGCGGCGAGCACCGCGGCGTCGTAGGTGCCGGACAGCTCGGCGGACAGATGGAGCGAGACGATGGCGGTGGCGCCGGACTCCGCGACCCTGCGGTAGGTCTCGGCGAACCGCTCGGGGCTGGGGCGCGAGGTGGTGACGGGGCGCCGTTTCTGCAGTGCCTGGGCCAGGGAGCGGGTCGAGATCTCGGTGCCCTCCTCCAGCGCCTGGTCACCGAGGACCACGGTCAGGGGCACCGCTGTGATGCCGTGGCGCTCCATCGTCCGCGGCGGCAGGTAGGCCGTTGAATCGGTGACGATCGCGACATGGCGGGACATGAGCTGGAGGTTACCTGGCGTAGTGCCCGGGCGGCAGCCCTGCCCCGCTCACCTGGTCGGCCGTGGCCGGATCAAGTCGTGCTCTCGGGGCGGGGCTTCTTCTGCCAGGGGTAGGCCGGACGCGGGTCAGGCGGGGTGATGGCGGGTCTCGTCGGCTCCTCGGCCGTCCGCTGCTGAGGGCTGTCCGGCCAGGTCTGCTGCGCGGCCGGCGCTTCGGCGGCCGGTGCCTCGGGCCACGGCGGCGGGGTGGTGGCGGGCGCCTCCTCGGTCGTCCAGTGCCGCAGGGCACCGGCCTCCACGTCGATCTGGGTGCTCAGGGAGTCCAGGTCGTCCTCCGCGAAGCGACGGGCCCGGTCGCGGGCCGCCCAGCGCAGCGAGTCCGCCGACTTGACGATGCGCTCGGTGCGCTCGCGCAGTCCGGGCAGCCGCTCGGCGAGGGTCGCCCGGTCCGGCTCGCTCTCCAGGCGCCGCAGCTCGTCGTCCAGTTCATGGCCGTGCGCACTGAGCCGCTCGAAGAGGCCGAGTGACTCCTTCAGGGACTCGTCCTCGGCCACGCCCGCGTGCAGCGCGTCCTGGGTGGCGCGCATCGAGGTGCGCAGTTTCAGCCGCAGTTGTGCCAGCTCGCCCGCCGGGCCGATCTGGACGAAGGACTTGGCGCGCAGGGTGTGGTCCTCGACCGTGCGGCGGGCCTGGGTGATGGTGCGGTCCGCGGCGCGCTTGGCGGCGCCGACCGCCTTCACCGTGGCGTAGGCGCCGAGCACCACGAGGAGCACGAAGAGCAGGGCCACGACTGCGATCACTGTTCCCACGACGCTCCTCCTCGGTTCCACGACAGCACTCGCCGCGCTGCTCTCCACGGTAAACGCAGCGGGCAGGCCCGTAGTTCCAGAAGAACCCCGAACCTGCCCGTAGGGGACTACCCGGAGGCAGCGCCCACCTGCTTACGCCGTGACGATGTTCACCAGCTTCGGCGCCCGCACGATCACCTTCCGGATCCCCGCGCCGTCCAGGGCCGCCACGACCTTGTCGTCGGCCAGCGCCACCTTCTCCAGCTCCTCCTCGGAGATGGACGGCGCGACCTCCAGACGGGCCTTGACCTTGCCCTTGATCTGCACGACACAGGTCACCGTCTCGTCGACGACGTACGCCGGGTCGGCCACCGGGAAGTCCCGGTGCACGACCGAGTCCTCGTGCCCCAGCTTGCGCCACAGCTCCTCGGCGATGTGCGGGGCCAGCGGAGCCACCATCAGCACCAGCGCCTCGGCGACGGAACGCGACACCGGGCCGCCCGCCTTGGTCAGGTGGTTGTTCAGCTCGGTGACCTTGGCGATCGCGGTGTTGAACCGCATGCCCTCCAGGTCGCCGCGCACTCCGTCGATCGCCTTGTGCAGCGCCCGCAGAGTGTCCTCGTCGGGCTCGGCGTCGACGACGGTGACCTCACCGGAGTTCTCGTCGACGACATTGCGCCACAGCCGCTGCAGCAGCCGGAACTGGCCCACCACCGCGCGCGTGTCCCACGGCCGCGAGACGTCCAGCGGACCCATCGCCATCTCGTACAGCCGCAGCGTGTCCGCCCCGTACTCCGCGGCGATCTCGTCCGGAGTGACCGCGTTCTTCAGGGACTTGCCCATCTTGCCCAGCAGCCGGGAGACCTTCTCGCCCTCGTAGTAGTAGGCGCCGTCGCGCTCCTCCACCTCGGCGGCCGGCACCGCGATGCCCCGGCTGTCGCGGTAGACGTAGGCCTGGATCATGCCCTGGTTGAACAGCTTGTGGAACGGCTCGGCCGAGGAGACATGCCCCAGGTCGAACAGCACCTTGGACCAGAAGCGGGCGTACAGCAGGTGCAGCACCGCATGCTCGGCGCCGCCGACGTACAGGTCGACACCGCCGTGCGGCTGCCCCTCGCGCGGGCCCATCCAGTACCGCTCGATCTCCGGGTCCACCAGCTGGGACGAGTTGTGCGGGTCCAGGTAGCGCAGCTCGTACCAGCAGGAACCGGCCCAGTTGGGCATGGTGTTGGTCTCACGCCGGTACCGCTTGGGGCCGTCGCCCAGGTCCAGGATGACGTTGACCCAGTCCTCGTTGCGGGACAGCGGCGTCTCCGGGGACGTGTTCGCGTCGTCCGGGTCGAAGGTGCGCGGGGAGTAGTCCTCGACCTCGGGCAGCTCCAGCGGCAGCATCGACTCGGGCAGCGCGTGGGCGATGCCTTCCTCGTCGTAGACGATCGGGAAGGGCTCGCCCCAGTAGCGCTGGCGGCTGAACAGCCAGTCCCGCAGCCGGAAGTTGACGGTGCCCTGGCCGGTGCCGGTGTGCTCCAGCCACTCGGTGATGCGCGCCTTGGCCTCGACGACGCCCAGGCCGTCCAGGGAGACGTCCGCACCGGCGGAGTTCACGATCTTGGCGTCGTAGGAGACGAAGGCCTCGTCCCAGCCGGCGGTGTCCGTGCCGCGGCCGTCGGTCGGCTCGACCACGCAGCGGATCGGCAGCTCGAAGGCGCGAGCGAACTCGAAGTCACGGCTGTCGTGGCCCGGGACGGCCATGATCGCGCCGGTGCCGTAGCCCATCAGCACGTAGTCGGCGATGAAGACCGGGACCTGCTCGCCGTTGACCGGGTTGGTCGCGTACGCGCCGATGAAGACGCCGGTCTTGTCCTTGGCCTCGGCCTGCCGCTCCACGTCGGACTTGGAGGCGGCCTGCGCGCGGTAGGCGGTGACGGCGTCGGCCGGGGTGGCGTGGCCGCCGGTCCACACGTCGTGCGTGCCCTCGGGCCAGGCGGCGGGGGTGAACTTCTCGACCAGCGGGTGCTCGGGGGCCAGCACCATGTAGCTCGCGCCGAACAGGGTGTCGGGGCGCGTGGTGAAGACCGTGATGCGCTCGCCGTCGATCGGGAAGTCGACGCGGGCGCCCTCGGAGCGGCCGATCCAGTTGCGCTGCTGCAGCTTGATGGCCTCGGGCCAGTCCAGCTCCTCCAGGTCGTCCAGCAGCCGGTCGGCGTAGGCCGTGATGCGCATGTTCCACTGGCGCAGCTTGGCCTTGAAGACGGGGAAGTTGCCGCGCTCGGAGCGGCCGTCGGCGGTGACCTCCTCGTTGGCCAGCACGGTGCCCAGGCCGGGGCACCAGTTGACCGGCGCGTCGGAGGCGTAGGCCAGGCGGTACTCGCCCAGGACGTCGGCGCGCTCGGCGGCGGTCAGCTCGCCCCAGGAGCGCTCGCCGGGCACCGCGCGCTCACCGCTCTCGAACCGGGCGATCAGCTCGGAGATCGGGCGCGCCTTCTTCGCCTCGTCGTCGTACCAGGAGTTGAAGATCTGCAGGAAGATCCACTGGGTCCACTTGTAGTAGTCCGGGTCGATCGTGGCGAACGACCGGCGCTTGTCATGGCCCAGGCCCAGCCGGCGCAGCTGGACCTTCATGTTCTCGATGTTCGCCTCGGTCGACACGCGCGGGTGCGTGCCCGTCTGCACGGCGTACTGCTCGGCGGGCAGGCCGAAGGCGTCGAAGCCCAGGGTGTGCAGGACGTTGTGGCCGGTCATCCGCTGGAACCGGGCGAACACATCGGTGGCGATGTACCCCAGGGGGTGGCCGACGTGCAGGCCCGCGCCGGAGGGGTACGGGAACATGTCCATGATGAACTTCTTGGGCTTGGCGACCAGCGTCGGGTCGCCCGCCAGGTCGCCGCTCGGGTTCGGCGCCGCGTAAGTGGCGTCGGCGTCCCAGAAGTCCTGCCAGCGTGCCTCGATCTCCGCGGCCATGGCGGCCGTGTAGCGGTGCGGCGCGGCCACCTCAGCAGCGGCAGCGGGGTTCGTCTCGCTCATGATCCTCAAAGCTCCATCGATCGTCTCTGCCAGCGCTGTGACATTCCAGGAAACGAAAAATCCCCTCGCACAGGAGGGGACGCCGCGCCGATTCCGGCCACTCGATCCGACGGTGGCCGGGGCTGATCAGCGCGGCTCGCTAAGCAGAAGGCGTACGGCACGCATGGCGTCAGGGTACCGCAGCGGTCGAGTGGGTCGCGACGGGCTTCCGGGAGGGGCACCGGACACTCCCGAGCCGCTTGTGAAGATTCAGAAAAGCTGAACAATGTTCAATTGTTACCTGGCGTAAGGGCCCCTAGCAGGACAACACCGGCTCCGCACGGCTCGTTGATAACAACGCAATAACTCAAATGGCGTACTGCTCGGTTTGGGGCCACTTAGAGTGCGGCAGCGGGACCGCTTTCCCGAACTGCTCGGAGTTGCCCCCATGAACCCTCGACGTAGTACCAGCTCGCTCCCCCGACCCGGCCGCTCGGCCTATGGGGTGGCGTCGGCTGTCGTTGTGCTGCTCATACCCGTGGTCGTACTGGTCGGAGGTGACAGATTCCGCGAGTTCCTGAACTTCGGCGCGGGCGTACTGTCCCTCGTCTCACTGAGCTGCTCGGTGATCTGGGGCCTGGTGGCCCAGGACCGCATCTTCCTGAACACACGCCAGCGGATCATCGGCCAGGCCGTGCACCGTACGACGGCGGTCGCCTCGATCGCCTTCCTGCTGCTGCACATCACGACCAAACTCGCGCTCGACCACACCGAGCTGATCGCCGCCGTGATCCCCTTCTCGCTCGGCTTCACCGGACCCGCGGGCCTGATCGGCCTCGGTTCCCTGGCCGGGCTGCTCATGATCTTCGTGGGCATCACCGGCGCCCTGCGCAGCGCCTTCGCCTCCCCCGCCCCGGTCGCCGCCCGCTGGCGCGCCATGCACATGCTGGCCTACCCGGCCTGGTGCGCGGCCCTGGTCCACGGCCTGTACGCGGGCCGCCAGGCCAAGCCGATCTTCGTCTTCCTGTACTGCCTGTGCCTGGTCGGCGTCGCCGCCGCACTGGCGCTGCGCGCGGCGCCCCGCCCGGTCAAGCGCAAGGTCGCCGACAAGATCGCCGCGATCCTGGGGACCACCGAGGAGCGCTCGGCCCGCGAGGAACTGGACGCGAGCCGGGCCCGGGTGGCCGAATCCGCCTCCACCGCCTCACTCCCCGGCTACGAGACCCAGCGCACCGCACAGCGCGCAGCACCGCAGGCCGCCGAACCGGCGAACGGCTTCGCGGCCGCCTACCGCGCTGTCTCCACCCCCCAGCGCCCCCAGCAGTCATTCGCCACCGACCAGACCGCGAGGATGGACCTGCCCCTGGACATGCAGCCCACCGAGGCGCTCCCGCGCGTGGACGGCTCCAGCCCCTCCGGAAGCTGGCCGATCCCCTCGCCCCCGCCCGTCGGCGAGGCGCCCCCGTCCGCCTACGACCCCCTCAATGACACGGGATACAACATCCCCACCTATGGCAATTCGGGCGCCGACGGGTACGGCGGGAGTGATGTGTACGACACCGGTGAGTCGAACACCCTCTACGGCACGTACAACCCCAACGACACGTACAACAGCGGTCCCGCCAATGAACCACACCCCGGTGAGTCCTTCGACGCACCGGGTTCGGGCGAACCTTGGAACACGCCTTCCGGAGGCTATAGGTGAACGAGGCCCTGCCCGACGTACCAGAAGTCCGCGTGGTCGGCCTTCCTCAGCTCACGTCGGGCTTCGACCTTGTCGAAAGACTCGATCTGCCCATGCATCTCAAGGTGCACGGGCCGCTCGAACCGATGGGCGGCGAGCAGCTCGCGCAGCTCGCCGAACGCATCAATCTGAAGGGCCGCGGCGGCGCGGGCTTCCCCTTCCACAAGAAGCTGCGCTCGGTCGCCGAATCGGCGATCAAGCGCGGCGTCAGGCCGGTCGTCGTCGTCAACGGCAGCGAGGACGAACCGGCCTGCCGCAAGGACACGGTGCTCATCAACCGTGCCCCGCATCTCATCCTGGACGGCGCGCTGTTGTGCGCCGAGGCCCTGGGTGCCCGCACGCTCGTGGTGGGGGTCACCCGTGAGTCGACCCAGCGCTCGATGGAGGCCGCGCTCGCCGAACGCGGCCTCAGCAACGGCCGCCGATCCGCGCTACGCGCCCGCGTGCAGCGCAATCCCGTACGGATGGTCACCGGAGCGGCGGCGTCGCTGATCCGGTCCATCGACGGCGGCCCGGCCATCCCGCCCGGCCGCAAGATCAGCGCTTCCAAGAGCGGCGTCGGAGGGGCGCCCACCCTCCTGTCGAACGCCGAGACCTTCGCCCAACTCGCCATCGCCGCCCGCATCGGCCCGGAGCGCTACGGCAACACCGGCCTCTACGACGAGCCCGGCACCGTCATGCTGACGGTGTCCGGCGCGGTCGCCCGCCCGATGGCGATCGAGC
>NZ_JACMSF010000104.1 GCF_014257025.1 Streptomyces cupreus | reverse complement strand
GAGGCCGGTGGTCGGCTCGTCGAGGATGTAGACGCCGCCCTTGTCGGCCATGTGCGTGGCCAGTTTGAGCCGCTGCCGCTCGCCGCCGGACAGCGTGGTGAGGGGCTGGCCGAGGGTGAGGTAGCCGAGGCCGACGTCGGCGAGGCGGCTGAGGATGGCGTGCGCGGCGGGGGTGCGGGCGTCGCCGGAGCCGAAGAACTCCTCCGCGTCGGTCACCGACATCCCGAGCACCTCGCTGATGTCACGGCCGCCGAGGTGGTACTCCAGCACCGAGGCCTGGAACCGCTTGCCCTCGCAGTCCTCGCAGGGAGTCGCGACGCTCTGCATGATCGCCAGGTCGGTGTAGATGACGCCGGCGCCGTTGCAGGTGGGGCAGGCGCCCTCGGAGTTGGCGCTGAACAGGGCCGGCTTCACGCCGTTGGCCTTGGCGAAGGCCTTGCGGATCGGATCGAGCAGTCCGGTGTATGTCGCCGGGTTGCTGCGCCGCGAGCCACGGATCGGGCTCTGGTCGACCGAGACCACGCCCTCGGCGGCGGGGATGGATCCGTGGATCAGCGAACTCTTGCCGGAGCCCGCGACGCCGGTGACGACGGTGAGCACGCCGAGCGGGATGTCGACGTCCACGTCCTGGAGGTTGTTGGCGCTCGCGCCGCGGATCTCCAGGGCGCCGGTGGACTTGCGGACCGTGTCCTTCAGGGCGGCCCGGTCGTCGAGGTGGCGGCCGGTGACGGTGCCGGAGGCGCGCAGGGCGTCGAGGGTGCCCTCGAAGCAGACGGTGCCGCCCGCGGTTCCGGCGCCGGGGCCGAGGTCGACGACGTGGTCGGCGATGGCGATGGCCTCGGGCTTGTGCTCCACGACGAGCACGGTGTTGCCCTTGTCCCGCAGCCGGATCAGCAGGTTGTTCATGCGCTGGATGTCATGGGGGTGCAGGCCGATGGTGGGCTCGTCGAAGACGTAGGTGACATCGGTGAGCGAGGAGCCGAGGTGGCGGATCATCTTGACGCGCTGGGCCTCGCCGCCGGACAGGGAGCCGGAGGACCGGTCGAGCGCGAGGTAGCCGAGGCCGATCTCCACGAACGAGTCGAGGGTCTGCTGAAGCGCGGTGAGCAGCGGCGCCACCGATGGTTCCGTCAGGCCGCGGACCCATTCGGCGAGATCGCGGATCTCCATCGCACAGGCGTCGGCGATCGAGATCTTCTTGATCTTCGAGTTCCGGGCGCCCTCGCTGAGCCGGGTCCCGTCGCACTCGGGGCAGACGGTGAAGGTGACGGCCCGCTCCACGAAGGCGCGGATGTGCGGCTGCATCGCCTCCTTGTCCTTGGACAGGAAGGACTTCTGGATCTTCGGGATGAGACCTTCGTACGTCAGATTGATCCCGTTGACCTTGACCTTGGTCGGCTCGCCGTACAGGAAGTCGTGCATCTCCTTCTTGGTGAACCGTCGGATCGGCTTGTTCGGGTCGAGGAAGCCGGACTGGGCGTAGAGGCCGACGGTCCACTGGCTGTCCGACTTCCAGCCGGGGATGGTGAAGGCGCCCTCGGCGATCGACTTGGAGTCGTCGTAGAGCTGGGTGAGGTCGATGTCGGAGACCTTGCCGCGGCCCTCGCAGCGCGTGCACATGCCGCCGGTGCGCTCGAAGGTCGCCTTCTCGGCCTTGGTCTTGTCGCCGCGCTGCACGGTGATCGCGCCGCTCGCCTTCACCGAGGCCGTGTTGAAGGAGTACGCGCCGGGCGGGCCGATGTGCGGCTTGCCGAGCCGGCTGAAGAGGATGCGCAGCATGGCGTTGGCGTCGGTGGCGGTGCCGACGGTGGACCGCGGGTCGGCGCCCATGCGCTGCTGGTCGACGCTGATCACGGTGGTCAGACCGTCGAGCACGTCGACCTCGGGGCGCGCGAGGTTGGCCATGAAGCCCTGCACGAAGGCGGGGTAGGTCTCGTTGATCAGCCGCTGCGACTCGGCGGCGATCGTGTCGAACACCAGGGAGCTCTTGCCGGATCCTGACACCCCGGTGAACACCGTCAGCCGGCGCTTGGGCAGCTCGATGCTGACGTCCTTGAGGTTGTTCTCGCGGGCCCCGTGCACCCGGATCATGTCGTGGCTGTCGGCGATGTGCGGCGCAGGCGACTGCGTGTCTTTCCCGGTGGCCCTGCTCATCGTGTCTCCGTCTCGTCGAGTCGCCTGGCCGGCTCTGACCGGCTTCGAACAGTACGTCAGGTTCTACTTGATCGCCGCGAAAAGCGGCAACGGCTCAGTGCCTCTGCCGGATCCGGATCATGTTCCCCGAGGGGTCGCGGAAGGCGCAGTCGCGCACGCCGTAGGGCTGGTCGGTCGGTTCCTGAACGACCTCGGCGTCGGTGGCCTGGAGCCGGTCGAAGGTGCCGTCGACGTCGGCGGTGGCCAGCAGGACGAAGCCGTAGGTGCCCTTGTCCATCATCTCCAGGACGGTGCGGCGCTCCTCGTCGGTGACGGCGAGGTCGGCGGCGGGCGGCGTCAGCACGATCGAGGTGTCGGGCTGGCCGACCGGGCCGACGGTGATCCAGCGCATCTCGCCGTGGCCGACGTCCCCCCGGACCTCGAAGCCGAGGATGTCGCGGTAGAAGGCCAGGGAGGCCTCCGGGTCGTGGTGCGGAAGGAAGCATGCGTCGATGGTGAGGTCCATGCCCGCCACGCTAGCCACGGCGCCGGAGGGCATGCTTCTCCGTTCCTGACCGGTCCGGTCACGGGGTGACGGGGCGCTCGAAGAAGGTCTCCAGGACGACGGTGGCCTGGGTGCCGCTCACACCGTCGATCGCGTAGATACGGCGCAGCACGTCCTGGAGTTGTTCCGTGGTCGCGGTCCTGACCTTGACCAGGACCGCGGCGCTGCCCGCGATGACATGCGCTTCCTGGATCTCCGGGATGGCGGCGAACCGGTCGCCGGAGTCGCCGACCCACTTCGTCGAATCCACCATCACGAAGGCGAGCACGCCCCGCCCGATCGCCGCCGGGTCGACCTCGACGGCGGTCCGCCGGATGACGCCCCGCTCGCGCAGCTTGCGGACGCGTTCATGGGTCGCGCCCGCGGACAGTCCGACGGCCTGTCCCAGTGCCGCGTACGACTGCGCGGCGTCCTGCTGGAGGAGGACGAGCAACTGCCGATCGACGTCGTCCACCGAGTCTCCTTCGAGGAATTGCTTGATCTACCGAATGTCATTCTGCATAGTTTGGATTCGGCACACCAGTATTCGACGAGCTGTGAGGGCGGCGGGATGGTCGGCGAGCGACCCCAGTTGTACGAGATCCTCGATGAGCGCTTCCGCACGGGCCGGTGCCACGCGGGCGACTCGAAGCTGGAGACCCTCTACGAGGGCTGCCGCTGGGCCGAGGGACCGGTCTATGTCCCGGCCGGCCGGTACCTGCTGTGGAGCGACATCCCCAACGACCGTCTGCTGCGCTGGGACGAGACCACCGGCACGGTCGGTGTCTTCCGCTCCGCCGCGGGGCACCCCAACGGCAACACCCTGGACAACGAGGGCCGCCTGATCACCTGCGAGCAGGGCAACCGCCGCGTCACCCGCACCGAGCACGACGGGTCGATGACCGTGCTCGCCAACCGCTTCCGGGGCAAGCGGTTCAACAGCCCGAACGACGCCGCCGTACGGTCGGACGGCTCGATCTGGTTCTCCGACCCCGACTTCGGGATCACCAGCGACTACGAGGGCAACCGCGCCGAGAGCGAGATCGGTGCCTGCAACGTCTACCGACTGGACCCCTCGAGCGGCGAAGTGCGGCTGGTCGCCGACGGTTTCGTCGGCCCCAACGGGCTGGTCTTCTCCCTCGACGAGCGGCGGCTGTTCGTCTCGGACAGCCGGGCTAACCACATCCGCGTCTTCGACGTCCGGGAGGACGGCACGCTCTCCGGCGGCGAGATCTTCGCCGAGTGCAAGACCGGCAACTTCGACAACATCCGCTTCGACGACGCCGGCCGGCTCTGGGCCGCGGCCCTGGACGGCGGCGTGCACTGCTACGACCCGGACGGCACCCTTCTCGGCCGTCTGCTGATCCCCGACGTCGTCGCCAACATCCGCTTCGGCGGCGCCCGACGGAACCGTATGTTCATCGCCGCCGACACCGCCCTGTACTCCCTCGTCATGTCGGTCACCGGCACCCCGGCCCTGCCTGCCGCGCTCCGGAAGGACCAGCCGTGAGAGTGCAGCAGGAGATCGCCCGGGAACTCAAGGTGCCCGCCGCCTTCGAGACGACACGGGAGATCGAGCGCCGAGTCGCCTTCCTCGCCGACCAGTTGACCACCACCGGCCTGCGCTCACTGGTCCTCGGCATCAGCGGCGGGGTCGACTCCCTGACCGCGGGACGCCTGTGCCAGCTCGCCGTCGAGCGGGTCCGTGCGACGGGCCGGGCCGCGGCCTTCTTCGCGATGCGACTGCCGTACGGCGTCCAGGCCGACGAGAAGGACGCGCGGCTGGCGCTGGAGTTCATCCGCCCCGACCAGGTGCTCACCGTCGACGTGCGGCCGGCGAGCGACGCCGCCCTGGAGGCGCTGCTGGCCGCCGGCACCGTCTTCCCGGACGCCCACAGCCAGGACTTCGCGCTCGGCAACATCAAGGCCCGCCAGCGCATGATCGCCCAGTACGCGGTGGCCGGAGCCCACGGCGGACTGGTCGTCGGCACCGATCACGCCGCCGAGGCGGTCTCCGGGTTCTTCACCAAGTTCGGCGACGGCGCCGCGGACGTGGTCCCGCTGACCGGCCTCACCAAGCGGCGCGTCCGGGCCGTGGCTCAGGCGCTGGGCGCCCCTTCCGAGCTGGTCCGGAAGACCCCGACCGCCGACCTGGAGACGCTCGCCCCGGGCAGGCCGGACGAGGAGGCCCTCGGTGTCACCTACGACGACATCGACGACCTCCTCGAAGGCAAGCCGGTGGACGAGGCGGCCCACGCCACCATCGTCCGCCGCTACCGCCTCACCGAGCACAAGCGGCGCCTGCCCATCGCCCCCTGACTAGGCGGGCAGCGTCAGCAGCACCAGTCCGATCCCGAGGACGGCCAACCCGCCCCAGGACGCGGCCGGAAGACGCTCACCGAGCACGGTGACCCCCAGCACCGCCGCCACGGCGGGCTCGGCGAGCGTCAGTGACGTGGCCACCGACGCGGACGCACGACGCAGGCCGTACCCGAACATCCGGTAGGCCAGGTACACCGTGAACAGGGCGAGATACCCGGCCACCGCCGCCCCCCGGGCGGTCGCCGGCCACCGCGTGTCGGTGAACAGCACGACCGGCAGCACGAGCAGCCCGGCGGCACCGAAGAGCACGCCCATCACCCCGTCCGAGGAGTGCCCCCGCCTGATCAACCCGCCGCCGATCAGCGCGTAGACGGCGTACGACAGTCCGCCCGCCGCGGCGAGCACGACACCCGTCGGATCGATCGGCGTGCCGTGCCCGGTGAGCCCGGGGCCCATCACCAGCAGGGTGCAGCCCAGTACGGCGGCCGCCGTGGCGGCGGTCCAGCGGGCGGTCGACCGGGACTGGCCGGTGAGCAGGCCGAGCAGCCCGGCGAAGACCGGCGCGCTGCCCAGCGCGATCACCGTGGCGACCGCGACGCCGGTGGACGCCACCGCCGGGTAGAAGGTCACCGGATATCCGGCGACCGCCAGTGCGCCGAGGACGAGCAGCCACCGCTCACGGCGCGTACAGGCAGCCGGCAGCTTGCGGGCGCTCCGGGAGGTGAGGAACAGCAGGATCCCGCCGAGGGCGAGTCCGGCACAGCCGATGGCGGCCGCCGGGGCACCGGCCGGTGCCAGAGAGCTCGCTGTTCCGGTCGTGCCCCACAGCACGGCCGACGTGAGGATGGGCGCGGGCCCGCCGAAACAACGGGAACGGGAGGGGCGCGGGGCCGTGGCGGCCGGGCGCGCGGGGGTCAGGGGAGAAGTACGGTTCGGCACTGTCGTGAACTTCCGTCGTCGAATGCGTCTGGGACTCGATCCGAAACGGGCGCACGACACGCACCCCTGACCGCCCTCAGGGCCGGTCGGGGCCGGAGATCAAACCGTCACTGTCCGCGCCCGTCAGGCGCAGAGAGGCGGAAGAACGACGTGCCAGTAGGAGTTCACCCGGTGATCGTACCTGGCCAGGTGGACCACCCATGACGATCATGCAGAATGGCCTCTGGGAACACCTGTGTTGGGGGGCTTCGTGCTGCTGCTCGATCTTTCGACCGTGCCGCCTCATGAGCGGCCGGAGGCGTTCCGCCACGCGTTGACGGACTCCTTGGTGCCCAATGACGTCTTCCACGAGGAGCCCGAGACGGGTATGCACGCCCGGCTGGAACTGTGGCGGGTGGGCGGCATCGACATGGTGGCCACCCGCAACTCGGGCTTCGAGGTACGGCGGACCGAGCGGCATGTCCACCACCACCGCAGCAATCCCGTGGTGTCGGTCTCGCTCCAGCCCGAGGGGGTGCACCGTGCCGAGGTCGCGGGACGCCGACGGCTCCTGGGCCCCGACGACATCTGCGTGTTCCACGAGTTGTCGGTCCGCAACTACGGCTGGTCCGGCGACGGCGCTTCGCAATCGATGATGATCGACATGAACCGCCTCGGCGTGCCCGTCGACACGGTGGTGCGGGCCTCGCTGCAACTGCGCGCCAGCCCGATGCACGATCTCGTCCTGAACCATCTGCGGGCGGTGTTCCGCGACCCGGGCCGCCTGGAGGGCGATCCCGGCGCCGAGGCCCTCGCCGACGCCACCACCGGGCTGGTACGGGCGCTGCTGCTGTCCGCGGCGCACGCCGAGGACAGCGACCCGGTCCGCTCGGTCATGGACGACACCCTGCTCACCCGGATCATGGCCTACGCCCGCCGCCACCTCGCCGACCGAGCCCTGACGCCCGAGCGGATCGCGGCCGAGCACGCCATCTCGGTACGCAGGCTCTACCTCCTGCTCAGCGAGGCCGGCATCAGCCTGGAGCAGTGGCTGATCACCGAACGGCTCGCCAAGGCACGGCAGATGCTGATCTCGGCACGCTACGACCGGCTCACCGTCGCCGCGGTCGCCGCGCGCTGCGGCTTCAGCAGCCCCAGCCACTTCAGCCGCCGCTTCCAGGCGGCGTACGGGGTGACGCCGAGCGAGTGGCGGCGGCACCGCGGCAGCGGCGTGAGCACGGAGGGCGCCTGACTCAGGCGGTGTGCAGGGCGGCGTGCAGGGTGTCGGTCACCTGGATGCGGGCCGCCCTGGACGCGTCCGTGTCGCGCAGCAGGTCGAAGAGCACGAAGCCATGGATCGTGCCGTGGTAGCGGACCGACACGACCGGCACGTCCGCCGCCCTCAGACGCGACGCATAGGCCTCGCCCTCGTCGCGCAGCACATCGGCCTCGGCCGTCAGAACGAGCGCCGGCGGCAGACCGCGCAGTGTGTGGACGGCCGTGCGCAGCGGCGAGACGACGGCCCGTGTCCGGGTCCCCGGGTCCGGCGCGTACCGCTGCCAGTAGCCGCACATGGCGGCGCGGCTGAGGAAGTAGCCGCTCGCGAACTGGCGGTAGGAGGCGGTGTCCATCGCCGCGTCGGTCACCGGGCAGACCAGCACCTGGTGGCGGAGCTCCGGACCGCCGCGCTCCCTCGCCACCAGGGTGAGCGCGGCCACCTGGTGCGCGCCCGCGCTGACACCGACGACCGCCATCCTGGTGCCGTCCAGCCGCCACTCCGCGCCATGGCGGGCGAGCCAGCGGGCGATGGTGTACGCCCGTTCGACGGCCCCCGGGTGACCGGCGTCCTCCGGCAGGTCGTACTCGGGGACGACCACGGCGGCGTCCGCTCCGAGGACCAGGTCGGCCAGCAGTTGCCGGTGCGCGTAGGCGTCGGTCAGCATCCAGCCGAGGCCGTGCAGGTACAGCACCACCGGCAGGTCCTCGCCGCTGCCCGCCGGGCGCAGGATCCGCACCCGGATCCGCCGTCCGCCGTCACGCGGCAGGGCCAGCCACTCCTCCTCGATGTCCGGCTCGTCACCACCGGTGCCGTTCCACAGCGCCGCCATGTGCGCCCGGGAGTCGGGCCACGGGTGCCGTCGGAGGAAGTCCCGCGCCGGCCGTTCCAGGACAGGTTCCCGCTGGGCGGCGCGAACGTTGTCTTCCACCGGAACTCCTGCGCGTGGGGGGGGCGATCGCCCCAGCCTAGGCGGCCGTGACCGGCCGAAGAGCAGGGTCCCCGCAGCGATCCGTGCCGCTGAGTGCACACTTCGGGGCCCGCGCGCGGGCAGGTGCAGTCATTTGACCTAACGCCACCGCACATGGCCGCCGCAGACTCGTGGCGAGGGGCGGTCCGTCCTCCTCCCTCACGCATCGTGCACCGCTGGCGGACGGGTGAAGGGAGCCCTCGTGAGCGCTCTGTCCGGGACGGCCGTCGCGCCGGGAACCGAGGCGTCCGGCGAGCCGGCGGCCACGCTGTCGGCGTGGCTGGCGCAGGACATGGGGCGGGACGACCGCGCCGACGGGTTCGTCACCCTGCATCACCTCGGCTACGTCCGCATGATCACCTGTGCGGCAGGGCCGCTGCGCCTCAGGCGAGGCCCGGCAGCCGAGGACGCGGTGGCCCTCCTTCTCCCGCGCGAGGGAACCGCACACCTGATTCAGGACGGACGCACAGTGCGCGTGGAGAACGGGCAGTCGGCACTGGTCGACCTGAGCCGGGACTTCTCCGTCGAGTTGCAGGGCCGGATCCTCTTCTTCCGTCTGCCCGGACACGCGCTGCACGTCCCGGCGGCCTCTCTGCGCTCCGCCACCGCCCGCGTCCTCACCTCGTCCACGGACGCGCTGGCCCTCGTACTCCGGCACCTCGACGAGTCGGCCGCCCACCTGCCCGCCCAGGTCGGCGAGCGGCTCGGGGGCATGGTCACCGACCTGGTGGCGGGGCTGGTCGAGGAGCTCGCCGAGGAGGCGGACGGACCCCCTCAGCCGGGGCAGCGGCATCTGGTCCTGGCCGTACGGCAGTACGTCGAGCGGCATCTGGGCGATCCGGAGCTGTCCGCGGAGCGCATCGCGCGGGCGCATCTGATCTCGGTGCGGTATCTGCACCGGCTCTTCGAGGGCGAGGGGATCACCGTGGGGCGGCTGATCCAGCGGCTGCGGGTCGAGCAGTGCGCGCGGGAGCTGGCGCGGCGCGGGCGGGTGAGCCCGTCGATCGCGGTGGTGGCGGCCCGCTGGGGCTTTCGCAGCGCGGCGCATTTCAGCCGGGCGTTCAAGGCGGTTCACGGATGCTCGCCGCAGCAGTGGCGCCGCGCGGCGGGCACCGGTTCATCCTGACGGCCGGATCCGGCCGTCCCGCCAGTCGCTCGGGGACATCCCGTACGCGGCGCGGAAACTGCGGCTGAAGTGCGTGGCGCTGGCGAAGCCCCAGCGCCGGGCGACCGCCGACACCGTGATGTCGTTGCGGCCCGGGCGGGCCAGCTCCCGCCGGGCCTCCTCCAGGCGGCGGTGCTGGATCCACCGGCCGATCGTGCTGCCCTCGCCCTCGAAGAGCTTGTGCAGATAGCGGATCGAGATGTGCTGCGCGGCGGCCACGCTCGCGGGCGTCAGTTGCCGGTCCCACAGGCGCGCGTCGACATGCGCGCGTACCCGACGCACCAGGGCCTCGCGGTCGTCCCCGTGCTCCTGCGGCCCTGGGTCGGCGTCGACGAGCAGGACCACCAACTCCGCGACGCTGCTCGCCAGTTGCAGGGCTGCCCGCTCGCTCCGCACTCCGGTGAGTTGCCGCAGGACGGCGCCGAGCAGCGGTGCCACGGGGCCTTCGGCGGACGGAGCCCGGCCGGTCAGCGCCTGTGCCTGGCGGTCGGTGAGGGCGAGGGCGCGCCGGGGCAGCCGTACGAGATGGAGGGTGAAGTCCTCGGACTCGTGCAGGGAGAAGGGGCCCTCACAGACGAAGAGTTCGCCGGAGCGGCAGGGCTCCGCGGTTCCCTTGCGGACCAGGGTCGCCCGGCCTTCGGTGTGGAGGCCGATCACGAGGTGATCGTCGTCGGGGTGGTGGGCGACGGTCTGTGCCTCTCCGCGCACCGTGGTCACCGTCAGGAACCCGAGCGTGCGGTCCTGGGTTGTCGGTGTCATACGGCTCCTTGGTCGACTGCGTTCGTTCCGCTTCAGCTTGCGGGGGGCTCCGTCGCAGGTGAGAGAGGGTCCGGGGGTTCGTGCGGGCAGGGGCAACAGGCGTGCACGGTGGGGCAAGGCGGCGGTGTCACGGTGGTGCCGTGGGCCTGCGGAACGGGCGCGGCCCGTCGGCGAAGGAGCGGCCTTGGGGACCTCACTGGGCGACACGACGCTGGTCGGGCGACGGCGCGAGCGGCTGCTGCTGGAGCGGTCCCTGGACAACGCCCGTGCCGGGGCGGGCGGTTCGGCGACGGTGTTGCGCGGTGATGCCGGTATCGGGAAGACCGCGCTGCTGGACTGGACGGCGGCGCGTGCCGAGCGGGCGGGCTTCACCGTGTTGCGGGCGGCGGGCGAGGAGTCGGAGGTCGGCATCGCCTTCGGGGCGCTGCGCCAGGTGCTTCGGCCGCTGCGGGCGAACTCACGCGCGCTGCCCGCGCGACAGCGACTGGCCCTCGAACAGGCCCTCGGGCTGCGGGACGGACTGCCTCCCGACGGCTTCATGGTCGGCGCGTCCGCGCTGGCCCTGCTCGCCGAGGAGGCTCGCCGCCGTCCGGTCCTGGTGCTGGTGGACGATCTGCACTGGGTGGACTCCTCCAGTACGGCCGTCCTCGCCTTCCTGCACCAGAGGATGGCGGGCCTGAGATCGGTGATGGTGTGTGCGAGCCGGCCCGAAGGTTCCGCGCTGGAGGGCTGGCCGACGCATCCGGTGGACGTGGAAGCCCTGTCGGGCGAGGACGCCCGGGCGCTGCTGCGGCACTGGCATCCGGCGCTCGCGGCGGCCACCGCGGACCGGGTGATGGCCGAGGCGGCGGGCAATCCACTGGCCCTGGCCGAGCTGCCCGGCCAGTTGGCGCACGAGCACCGCAAGGGGATCGCCCCGCTGCCGGACCAACTGCCGCTGGGGCAGCGGCTGGAGGCGCTCTTCGCCCGGCGGCTGAGCGCGCTTCCCGCGCAGGCGACGCGTCTGCTGCTGCTCACCGCGCTGGACGGCACCGGCGGCGTCGTCCGCGACCGCAGGGAATGGATCCTCGACCGGGTCGAGGACGGCGGCCTGGCCCGTCTCGACGACACCGGGCGGCTGGTGTTCCGGCATCCGCTGGTGCGCAGCGCCGTGATCGCCTCCGCCTCCGACGCAGAACGGCGGGCCGCCCATCGGACGCTCGCCAAGCGGCTGCGCGAGGACGACCCGCGTAGGCTCCTGCACGAGGCCTCGGCCGCCGAGGGCCCGGACGAAGGACTCGCCGCCCGGCTCCAGGAGGCCGGAACCCGGATAGCACTGCGCGGAGGCGACGCGGAGGGCGCACTGCTGCTGGACCGCGCGGCCGCCCTGAGCGACGACCCCGGCAACCGGGCACGCAGGCTGACCTGGGCCGCTGCGATGTCGGCCCGGGGCGGACGGCTGGCGTACGCGGCGGAACTGGTCAAGGAGCTCCAGCGGGGGCCGGTGCCCGAGGACGTGGCCCCGCTGTTCGCCTACACGGTGGTGTACGTCGACCAGAGCCACCACGTCGACTTCGCCTCGTCGTTCGAGCTGCTGCCCGCCGCCCTGGACGCGCTGACCGCCCCCGGTGCCCCGGCCTTCGGCGACCTGGTCGAGCAGATGGCCTTCAAACTCCTGCTGGCCTCCGCCTACACCGGCGACCCCCGAGGCCGGCAAGCCCTGGAACGGCATCGCGAGCGCCTCTCCCCCGCCGCCCGTCTGTGCCACCGCGCCTGGGCGGACCCACCGCGCACGGCACATGGCGCGGAGACGGAACTTCGGGCCCTGGTGGCTCGTACGACCGCCCAAGGCGAGGCCGGAAAGGCGTGGTTGCTGCTCTGGACGGCGACCGCGGTGGACGCGGCCGACGCCGAACTGCGCCGCCCCTTCGGCCAGGACCACGCCTACGCGACCCAGGGTTCCGTGGCCAAGGCGCGCTGCTATCAGGCGTTCCTGCGCGGCGACTGGAACATGGCCGAGGACTGTCTGCGCGAGGCGGACACCGCCGACGAACTCGGCTATCACTGCAACGCCTTGCTGTTCCGGCACTACCACGCCCACTTCCTGGCCGGTCGCGGCGACGAGCAGGGGCTGGGCGAAATGCGGGCGCGGATCGAGCCGTTGGCGTCCAAGGCGCGGATGCGGTTCGTGACGGACCATCTGGTGCGGCTCGAGGCGCTGGTCGCCCTGGCCCATGGACGGCACGAGGAGGCGTACGACCGGCTGCGCGGCCTGATGTCGCCGGGCGAGCTGCCGGTCGGGCTGACCTGGTTCCATCTGCCGTTCTTCGACTTCGTCGCGGCAGGCGTCGGCAGTGGTCGCCGGGCGGAGGCCCTCGCGCATGTCGCGGCCGGGCGTGCGGCCCGGATGGGCGACATCAGCGCGCACCACGCCTTCCTGCTGGCGGCGGCGACCGCGCTGACGGCCGCAGACGAGGAGGCGGAGGCGGCTTACGCGGCGGCCTGTGCCGTACCGGGCGCCGGCCAGTGGGTGTTCGATCTGGCGCGGCTGCGGCTGGCGCACGGATCCCGGTTGCGCCGGCAGGGGCGGTCCGCCGAGGCGGCCGACCTGTTGCAGACGGCCCGCCGCACCTTCCAGGAGCTTCGTGCGGACCCCTGGGCCGAGCAGTGCCGGGGCGGTGGCCTCGCGGACGGCGTGCTGACGGCACAGGAGCTGCGCATCGCCCATCTGGTCGCAAGCGGGCTGACGAACAAGGAGGTCGGCGCCGAACTGCGGCTGTCCCCGCGCACGGTCGCGGCCCACCTGTACCGGATCTTCCCGAAGCTCGGGATCACCTCGCGGGCGGCTCTGGCACGGGCGCTGCCGCACGGCGGCTGTCCTGCAGTGCGCGCGCCACTCCGGCACGGGTCGTGATGCCCAGCTTGGGGAAGATCCGGTACAAGTGGGCGCCGATGGTGCGCGGCGACAGGCCCAGCCGTTGGCCTATTTGACGGTTCGTCAATCCTTGGGCGGCGAGTTCGGCGACGCGTAGTTCCTGGGCGGACAGTTGGGGGTCGTGTCCGGTGTTCGGGGACACCAAGTCGAGTTCGCGGGAGGCCTGTTCGGCCCAGGGGGTGGCGCCGAGCCGGGTGAAGGTCCGCAGAGCGTCCCGGCAGTGGGCGGCTGCTTGTTCGGGGCGGTCGTTTCGCCGTAGCCACGTGCCGTGGGCGAGGTGGGCGCGGGCGAGCGGGAAGGGCCAACTCCGGGCGCCTGGAAGGGCGTAGACCGTCCTGTAGCGTTCCTCCGCCTCGTCGTCGGGCGCGGCGAGCGCCTCCGCCACCGCCACCAGGAAGGCGTGGTGGGCCGATGCGTCCGCGAGTTCTATCGTGCGTGCCGTGCGCAGCCGGGCGCGGGCCTCGGTGTGCCGCCCGCTGTCGACGGCTGCCTGTACCCAGTCCACGAGGGAGAGATGGGACCAGGGTGTACCGGGCGGGCTGAGGGTCCGTGTGAGGTGCCAGGCCTCCTCCGCCCGTCCGTGGCCGAGAGCGCCCTGTACCTTCAGCGCCTGGAACCGCTCGGCGACGAAGCGCATACGGCGTTCTCGGGCCGTGGTGGCGAGGACGGGCTCCAGCTCCGCGAGGGCGGTGAGGTCTCCGCGGGCGGCGAGGATCTGTGCCGCGTTCAGCAGGTGGAGCGTTTCGTTGAGGGCGTGGTGGTAGGCGGCGGAGGTCTCGGCGCCGCCGCGGGAGACGGTGAGTGACTCCTCCCAACGGCCGTGCAGGAAGTCGTCGTGGGCGCGGAGGCTGTCGACGAAGGCCTGGGGTGCGTAGGCACTGCTGCGGGCGAGGGATCCGCGCAGGGCCTCGTGCTCGCCGACGGCGTCGACGGCGGCGGCCGCCCACAGCAGGGTCCACGCGGCGGCGGTCTCCCGGTCCCCGGGCAGTTTCGCGACGGCCTCGCGCAGCCTCTTGCCCTGGTGTGCGCCGGTCCATGCCCGTAGGCACAGCGCGGCCGGTTCGTCGGTGTCCGTCGCGTGCCGCTCGACGGCGGCCCATGCCCGCTCGTCTCCGGTGTGGACGGCGGCGAGGAGGAGCAGGAGCAGCATCGCGTCGCGCAGGCCGGCGGCGCTGCCCCCGTCCAGGAACCTGGGCAGCAGTTCGACCGTGGGCATGGGGTCGCAGTCGAGCTGGAACCGGGTGCAGGCGACGGCGTAGGCGTACGGGGCGGCGGGTTCCGGTGGTGCCGGGTGGGCCTCGGTCTCGGCCTCGGCGACGAGTTCCGCCGCGAGGTGCATGCGTCCGGCGCGGGTGGCCATGACGGCGGCGGCGATAAGACGTGCGGTCCGGGTCGCCGTGTCCGGGCTGAGTCCGGCCGCTCTCGCCATCATCCGCGCCGCCGCCGCGTCCTCCCCTTGCGCCGCCGTCCTGTCGGCCTCCTGGTGGACCTGCTCGGCCAGTTCGGCATCGGTGCCGACGGCGGCGGCCGCCCGGTGCGCGATGCGGTGGTGACTCGTCGCGGGCAGGGTGTCGGCGAACAGCTGGTGGGCGGCGCGGCGTTCGGCCGGGGTGGCGAGGTGGATCAGGCCGGCGCGGACCAGGGGGTGCCGGAACTCCAATCGGTCCGTGGCAGGGTCGATGTGCGCTAGAACGGAGGCTGTTTCCAGGGCTTGAGTCCAGGGTGTTCCTCTCGCCATGTCCCGCAGGGCGTCGGCGTGTTGGGCGGCCGGGCCGCCGAGGGCTGCCGCCAGCAGCAGGTGCCGGGTGCCCGCCGGGAGGGCGCGCAGATCGTCTTCGTAGAGCCGTCCGAGCCGTTCGCCGAGGGGGAGTTCATCGAAGAGGTCGGGGATTCCGGCGAGGTAGGCGGGGTGGTCGGTGGCCGCCTCGCGGATGCGCGCCGGGAGTTCGTGCAGGGCGAGGGGGTTGCCGCCGGCCGCCCGGAGCACGCGGTGACGCGCTCCTTCGGGTAGCCAGGGGTGGAAAAGGCGCAGGAGCCGTTCGGACGCTTCGTCGGTCAGCGGGGGCAGGTCGATCGCGCCCTCGTCCGGTACGGGGTCCCGTGTCGCGCCGATGATGACGACCGGCAGGGGGGCCGTACGTCTGCGCAGGTGCCGGAAGACGGCGAGGCTGGCCGGGTCGGCCCAGTGGAGGTCGTCCTGGAGGACGGCGACGGGCCCGTGTCGGGCGAGGAGGGCGAGAGCGGCGTCGGCGACCGTCTCGGCGCGGGGAGGGGATCCGTCCCGTACGCCCAACGCGCTTTCCAGGGCGTCCCGTTGCTCGGCCGGAAGGGCCGGGGTGTCGTCGAGGAGGGGCCAGAGCACCTGGTGCAGGGCGGCGTACGTCAGTCGTGACTCCGCCGCCGCACCGGTCATCCGCAGGACGCGCAGACCGGCGCCGAGGGCGGCCGTCTCGGCCTCCTTCAGCAGGGCGGTCTTGCCCATGCCGGGATCGCCGCGCAGCAGCAGGGAGGTTCCGGTAGCGGCAGTGCCTCCCAGGGCCGCGTGGATCGTCGCGAGCTGATCGTCGCGTCCCGCCAGCATGATCCGGTTCCCCGCCCTCCGTCCCGCTCATGCGCTGCCCAGGGTGCGCGCCCGCGCCGTCGAGACGCGACCACGATACCCAGCGGTGGCCGACCGGCCCCGGTCCATGCACTGTGGGAAGGGTGCCGGTGCGCTGAGGGACAAGCGCCGCCTCTCTGCTGTCCTTAGCGTGGTGGCGCCCCGCCGGAGAGACCGGCATACCCATGCGAGACCCGGGAGAGTCACATGTCCGATGCCGTCCAGCCGGTCCTGGAGCCCGCGGCCGCCGCTTTCGCCGAGGCGACCGCGAACCCGCCGTACCTCTTCGAGCTGCCGCCCGCCGAGGGCCGTAAGGCCGTGGACGAGGTGCAGTCCGGGCCGATCCACAAGCCCGCGATCGACGAGGAGTGGGTCACCGTCTCCGGTGGGCCCACGGGCAGCGTCCGAGCCCGCATCGTCAAGCCCGCCGGGGCCGAGGGCACCCTGCCGGTGATCCTCTACATCCATGGCGCGGGCTGGGTGTTCGGCAACGCCCACACCCACGACCGGCTGGTGCGCGAGCTCGCGGTGGGCGCGGACGCCGCCGTGGTGTTCCCGGAGTACGACCTCTCCCCCGAGGCCCGCTACCCGGTGGCCATCGAGCAGAACTACGCGGTGGCGCAGTGGGTCGTGGCCGAGGGCGCGTCCCGGGGCCTGGACGCGTCCCGGCTGGCGGTGGCCGGTGACTCGGTCGGCGGCAACATGTCCGCCGCGCTGACGCTGATGGCCAAGGAGCGCGGGGATGTGCCGCTGGTCCAGCAGGTGCTGTTCTACCCGGTGACCGACGCCGCCTTCGACACCCCGTCGTACCACCAGTTCGCCGAGGGCTACTTCCTGCGCCGTGACGGCATGCAGTGGTTCTGGGACCAGTACACGACCGACGAGGGCGAGCGCGCCGAGATCACCGCGTCCCCGCTGCGCGCCACCACCGAGCAGCTCACCGGGCTGCCCCCGGCGCTGGTCATCACCGGCGAGGCCGATGTCCTGCGCGACGAGGGCGAGGCGTACGCCAACAAGCTCCGTGCGGCCGGGGTCGCCGTCACCGCCGTGCGATTCCAGGGCATCATCCACGACTTCGTGATGCTCAACGCCTTGCGCGAGACGCACGCGGCCGAGGCCGCGATCACGCTCGCCGTCGGCACGCTGCGCACCGCCCTGCGCGCCTGACGGCGTCGGCATACGGCGAAGCGGGTGGGCTCCCTCGTCAGGGGAGCCCACCCGCTCTGCTTGCGCACCGTCAGTCGGTGCCGAACTCCATGGCCGCGTTGTCCAGCAGTTCCTCTTCGCTGTCGGGGCCCTTGCCGCCGGAGGCGATGGCCTCGGCGCCGCCCTCGGTCAGCACGCCGATCAGGCTGGTCGTCCCGGCGGCCTCGACCGACGCCGCCTGCGGGGCGCCGACCATGCCGAGACCGGCGTACAGCTCCAGCTTGGTGCGGGAGTCGGCGATGTCGAGGTTGCGCATGGTGAGCTGGCCGATCCGGTCCACCGGACCGAACGCCGCGTCCTCGGTGCGCTCCATGGACAGCTTGTCCGGGTGGTAAAGAGTCATCCGGTTCGGCCTGCGCC
>NZ_JACMSF010000103.1 GCF_014257025.1 Streptomyces cupreus | reverse complement strand
GCGTAGTCAACGACGACGGCACCACCGCCAACGGTTCCTCGTTGATCGACGAGATTGTCCGGGAGGGCGCAAGAAGGATGCTCGCGGCGGCCCTGGAGGCCGAAGTCAACGCCTACATAGCCGAGTTGGTCGACCAGCGGGACGAGGCCGGCCGACGGCTCGTGGTCCGCAACGGCTACCACCAGCCCAGGAAGGTCACCACAGCGGCCGGCTGCACAAAGCCGCCATGAGCGCCTACGTCACGGCTATCTGGGGCTGGGACGAGCAGATCCAACGCGACTTCCATGCCCGCGTGTTCAGCCCCTGCCGGTGGCAGATCATCACCGTCGACGGCGCCGATGCGGGCATGCTCCACGTCGAGCACCGGCCGACGGAGATCTACCTGGCGCGGATCGAACTCCACCCCGACCATCAGGGACGCGGCATCGGCAGCCGACTCATCCACAGCCTCCTGCACCAAGCGCGCCAGCAGGGCCGGGACCTCACCTTGGACGTCCTCATCGTCAACCAGAGGGCCCAGGCCCTCTACCGGCGACTGGGCCTGCACGAAGTCACCCGTCACGGCGAGAACGACATCAAGGTCAGGATGTCCTCCAAGCCGCCTCAGCCCGGCCCGATCCACAGATCTTGACAATGGCTCGTGCAGCGCAGACCCACTGCCGGTCGGCGGATGACCCTTGCCGCGTTGGCGAGCAGCAGCACGCCGATCCCGGGGTCTGCGGCTGCTGCTGAGCTGGAGAGCAAACGGCTCTGCCCTCGGGTCACCGGGCGAGACAGCGGCGTGTGGGGGCAACGTGGTGACGCTGGGTCGCACGTTAACTCCGCGAAAACTCCTCGGACTTGCGGGAAATTCTGCACGGCTGTCATTGACATGCCACTGTCTACGCGCGTCATCATGAAGCCATGAGATTCCCCCCACGAATCACCCTCATCGGCGCGGCAGCCGCCGTCCTGTCCGCCCTCCTCGTCGGAGGCACGGTCACCGCGACCCCGGCGGCCGCCGCGGTCGGCAGCATCTGCTACAGCGACCTGCCCTCGCAGGCGCACGACACCCTCGACCTGATCGAGCAGGGTGGCCCCTACCCCTACTCCCAGGACGGCACCGTCTTCCAGAACCGGGAAGGGATCCTGCCCAGCCAGTCCTCTGGCTACTATCACGAGTACACCGTGATCACGCCGGGCTCCTCCACGCGCGGTGCGCGCCGCATCGTCACCGGTGAGGAGAACCAGGAGGACTACTACACGGCCGACCACTACGAGTCCTTCGACCTGGTCAACTACGGCTGCTGAGTCCCCCCACGGATCAGCCCGAGGAACGGTGCGACCCGCTGAAGGTCCGGCAATGCGCTCAGCCGGGCCTTCAGCGTCCGGCGGCGACCGATAGGCACTCTGAAGAGCGTGGTGCGTTCCCGAGCCGGTGATGCAAGCCCGCCTTGCCGGAAGGCTTCAGTCACGCCCTCAGGCAGGCACCGCAGCGAGACGCACTGCGCTTCGCCCGGCAGGCGCCGCTTCACGATCAGGCGCACGGCCTCGATGGCATCGGCATCCTTCGGTAGGGCTACGTAGGGCTCTGCGAGATCACGTGCGCGCACGGGCTCCTCCTGGATACGCCATAGGCGGGTCGGTGTCCTCCGCGGTGATCATCTTGTCGCCCGCCAGACGGTATGACCTTGGTCAATTCCAGGGAGACAAGGAAGCCGTGTTCATGGCCGGAGGGGCCAATCGGCGCAGCCCTGACGGCACTGCGGCGATCGTGCACGGCGCACGAGGCCTCACCAACGCTCTGGGCGCCGTCGCCGACGTGCGGCGCAGCGAGGTACCTGTTCTGTGTCTCGTGGGCATGGCGTCGACCGGTTCCGCGGCGTTCCTGCCTCCGCACGCCGAGTTCGGCCTCATCCCCGCAGCCGGAGCCTTCGCGAGCGCGTTTCACGACTGCTCCGGGATGACCGAGCCCGATGCCCGGATCTTCCTCGACACGGTCAACGCCGCTTTCGCCGCACTGGATGACAGGCCGGCGGGGCCGGTGCTGCTCGGGGTCCCCCAGGATGTGCTGTCGGCCCGTTTCGTACCACCCGCCGATCTGGCCGCTGCTCCGGCGGAAGACCGCGGGCTGGCCGCGGTGATCGACGAGCCGCATGCCGATCGCCTCTCCCGCGCCCTCCAGGGGCGCACGGTCGCCGACTGCCTGCCCGTGGCACGGCCATTCCTGCCGGCCGCCGACCCCGACTGGACGGCCCCCGAACTCGCGGAGTTGATGGCCCGGAGCCGAAGTCCTCTCATCCCCGTGGTCAGCCGGCCCGCCCGGGAGCCGGCTCGCCTGCTCGGGGTGGTCACGGCCGCGCGCCTTCCGGAGCGTCTGCTGGAGGCCGTCTGACCGCTCCTGCCGCGTTGACCAGCACGCTCTGTCCGAAAGGCAACCGATCGCATGTCCCGGCGTAACCGCGGACCCCGCACGTTCCTCGGCCGACTCCCTCTGCCTGAGCGCATGTTCGTCGCGCAGGCTCTGCGTACGGAGACCGTCGGCAGCATCGTGCTCCTCGCCGCGGCAGCGGTGGCACTGGTGTGGGCGAACACGCCGCTGAGAAGCTCCTATGAGGAGGTGCGGGACTTCCACTTCGGTGTCCCCGCCCTCGGCCTTGATCTCTCCGTGGCCCACTGGACGGCGGACGGACTGCTGGCCATCTTCTTCTTCGTCGCCGGCGCCGAACTCAAGCGCGAACTGGTGGTCGGAGAGCTGCGCGATCCCAAGGCGGCGACTGTGCCGGTGGTCGCCGCAGCCTGCGGCATGGCCGTACCGGCAGTCCTCTATGGAATCGTCGCCACGTCCGGAGGAGGAACCTGGAACGGCTGGGCCGTGCCCATGGCTACCGACATCGCCTTCGCCCTCGGCGTGCTCGCCGTGATCGACACCCACCTGCCCTCCGCGCTGCGCGCCTTCCTGCTGACCCTCGCGATCGTCGACGACCTTGGCGCCATCATCGTCATCGCCCTCTTCTACACCGCGTCCATCCACGTGCCTGCCGGCCCTCATCGGGGCCGTCCTCGCCCTCGGCCTCTTCTTCCACCTGCACGACCATCGGCAGGTGCACGGCTGGTACTGGTATCTCCCTCTGGCTTTGGTCATCTGGGGCCTGACCTATGCCAGCGGCGTCCACGCCACCGTGGCCGGAGTCGCCATGGGGCTGCTTCTGCGCGTGGCGAAGGACGGAAAGGCAGGCCATCGTCCGGCCGAGCACATAGCCCATCTGGTCCGACCGGTCTCCGCGGGAGTGGCCGTTCCCCTCTTCGCGCTGTTCGCGGCCGGGGTGAGCGTATCCGGCGACACGCTGGGGACCGTGGTCACCAGCCCCGAACCACTGGGCGTCGCTCCGGGTCTCTCAGCGGGCAAGGTCCTGGGTGTCTTCGGCGGCACGTACCTGGCCATCCGCTTCACCCGTGCCCAGCTCGGCCCAGGACTCGCGCTGGCGGACGTGTTCGCCCTGTCCACACTCGCCGGCATCGGCTTCACCGTCTCGCTGCTGATCGGCGAACTGGCCTACCCGGACCCGACGGAGCAGGAGCACATCAAGGCCGCCGTCCTGCTGGGATCGCTCACCGCCGCGCTCGTGGCATGCGTCCTGCTGAGGCTGCGGAACAACAAGTACCGGCGACTGTACGAGGCAGAGACCGTCGACGCGGACGCCGACGGCATCCCCGACATCTACCAGATCGACGAAGCCACGCCTGCGCCGAGCCCCCGGGTCGCCCGTCGAGGGTGGGCAGGTAGGAAGCGGCCCGGTCGCACCCCGATGCCCCCGAACGCCGACCGCCCTCACCGCGGTGGCGGCCAAGACCATCCGCCCCAAGCCGCCGGATGACCACCATGCTCGCCACGACCACGTCGTCAGACGGCCGATCGCAAGGAGCCCCGCGCGGCACACCGGCTCACCATGACGGCATCCCGGATCGGGTCGGCAGGAGACAGTAATGAAGAGCTCGCTACGGATCGGACATATTCTCGGGGTGCCGCTGCGCGACCACTGGACCGTGCCCCTGCTGGTGTTCCTGTTCGGCTCCAGCCTGGGCAGCGGGACGCTTCCCGCCTGGGTCCCAGGACAGTCGACGACCGCCTACACCCTCGCCGGGATCATCGGCGCCCTGCTGCTCCTGCTGAGCCTGCTGGCGCACGAGTCCGCGCACGCTGTCGCGGCCCGGCGCAAGGGCATCCCCGTCCGCAACGTCACCCTCTGGGCCCTCGGGGGCATGACCGAGATGGACAAGCCCCCCGCACCGGGGGCGGCCTTCCTCGTGGCCGTGAGCGGGCCGCTCAGGGACGTGCAGGTGCCACCGGTCGTCACGGACGGACCCATTTTTGGGTACGAGCCGACCAGATGCTCGGAGTTGTCGTCCAGGAGGAGTCCGGCATCGGCCAGGCCGTCGAGGTACGCCTTCGCGGTCGGCGCCCAGTTCCCCGGATCATGCTTCCGCTTGATGGGCCTCGGGTACAGCACGTAGTACACGGCGCCCGCAGAGCGGCGATGGCGGCCAAAGTCGGGCAGCTCCGGCCCTCCGGCGCCGACGGTGGCCCGCCGCGGGGCAACCGCCCGGCCGCGCCGCCGACCGAATTGGACAGACGCCACCAGACGCAGTCTCGGACGCCCCCGTGCCAGGGCCCACAGCCACACCGAAGATAGAGAACAAGCTCAGAGGGCGTTCTTGTACAGCAGTCGGTTGGGGGTGCCGGCGCGGTTGTTCTTGATCACACCGCTGGTGGCGTTGCTGGTGATCCAGTTGTTGACGGTGGAGGACGCTGCGTCGCCCTTGGCGCCCTTGTAGAGCGCGCCCACACCCGCGACGTGCGGGCTGGCCATCGAGGTGCCGCTGATGGTGTTGGTGGTGCCCAGGAGCCAGGCGGAGGTGATGGAAACGCCGGGCGCGTAGGTCTCCACGCAGGGGCCGTAATTCGTGAAGGATGCGGCGGTGTCCGTCTTGTCCGACGCCGCGACGGTCATCACACCGGAGGCGCTGGCCGGCGAGGTCTTGCAGGCGTCCTCTTCTTCGTTGCCGGCCGCGACGGCGAGGAAGACACCGGAGTTGTTGAGGCTGGTGGCCGCGCTGTTGACGGTGGCGGAGAAGCCGCCGCCGAGCGACATGTTGGCGACGGCAGGCTTCACAGCGTGGGTACGGACCCAGTCCATGCCCTCGATCACATCGGCGTTGGTCCCGATGCCGGCGCAGTTGAGGACGCGCACGCCACGGAGCTTGACCCCCTTGGCCACGCCGTAGGTGGTGCCGCCGATGGTCCCGGCGACATGTGTGCCGTGGCCGTTGCAGTCCAGGCCGGTGCCTCCGAGAGTGGCGTCGTAGGCGATCGCGGCGCGGTTGCCGAAGTCGGGGTGGCTGGGGTCGATGCCGGTGTCGATGATGTACGCCGTCACGTTGGAGGCGGTGGTGTTGTAGCCGTAAGTCGTGGACAGCGGCAGGTTGCGCTGGTCGATACGGTCGAGGCCCCAGGTGGCGTTGCCCTGGGTGGCGGTGGCGCGGACGGTGCGGTCGGCGCGGACCTGCTGGTCCTCCTCGATACGGAGGACGGCGGGGTTGCGGCGCAGGGCGTTGAGCTGACCGGCGTTGAGCTCGGCCGCGAAGCCGTCGATGACGGCGTTGTAGGTGTGCCTCGTACGCACCCCCGCGATGCGGGCCAGGCCGTCGGCGTTCGTACCGGGTTTGAGGGTGACGATGTACTGGCCGGGTATTGCCCTGCCGGTGGCACGGGTCACCTCGACCAGGTGGTCGTTCGCCGTGGCGGCTTCCGCTGTTGCGGGAAGTGCGGCCACGGCGAGGGGGATCGCCGTCAGGGCGGCGCCTATGCGTATTTTCACGGGGTGCCTGTCCTCCTTGTCACGCCCGCTCAGGGATCGCCACAGCAAGCGTTCCGAGTGGGGGGCGAAGGGGAACGTATGTACACCGCCTTGCCAGTGACAAGAGTTAAATCATGTGCTTCGTGTGTCGGTTTTGAGGGCGCCGATGAAGGTGGTCCAGGCGGTGGGGGGCGAAGAGGATGGCGGGGCCCTGGGGTGCTTGCTGTCGCGGACGGGGATGTGGGCGGTGGGTGGGCGTCGTTCACTTCGAGGCATTCGGCTCTGCTGCCCGGCATCCTGGATTCGTCAACTCAAGGCACGAACCCCACTACTTGGCCCGGGACTCCTGTCTCCGTCCCCACGAGCGCGCAGCGCGTCGTTGAAGACCACCCGAGCCACCCGAACACCCTTGCCAGCGCCGAGCACTGCGGGCCGTTCGGATACAGGCGGAACCCGTACCGAAGCCGCATGGCGCTCACCATACATACGTGGTTCATGTCACCACGCTGGAACCCAAACCCCGGTGTACGCACCGGCCGTCACGTCGCCTACAACCTGCACGTCCACTTGGTTTTCGTCACGAAGTACCGGCGCAAAGCCATGACCGACGCCATGCTGACGCGGTCCGAGGAGATCATGCGGGAGGTGTGCGCGGACTTCGAGGCCGAGTTGAAGCAGTTCAACGGCGAGGACGATCACGTACATCTGCTCGTGCACTACCCGCCGAAGGTCCAGCTCTCCAAGCTGGTCAACTCGCTCAAGGGCGTATCCGCCCGTCTGCTGCGCAAGGAGTACGACACCCACGTACGCCGGTACCTGTGGGGTGGTCACTTCTGGTCCGGCTCGTACTTCGCCGGAAGCTGCGGCGGGCGCCCTGACCGTCGTGAAGCAGTACATCGACAACCAGAAGCGCCCCGCGGGCTGAGGTGAACAGTGCCGACCCGTGCTCCCGTGCGGGTATGAGCAGTTCTGAGAGGGCCTTCACCCCGGCGTAAACGCCGGAGCACTGGCCAAGATCAAAGGTAGAGAACAGAAATGATCAACAACCACGGGCGTCGTGCATCGAGGGGCACAACCCGCGCCAGAATCAAGCCTGTGACGGCCAGTCAACCTAGACACCGGCTGCTTGGACGGTGACGACAAGGTGTTCGCGTCGGCCGTGGTGACGTGCCAGGCACCGCCGGTTCAGGTGCGCGATTCCGTGCTCGACCCGGATGCGTCGGGAGGAGTGTGCATGCCGTTGTGCGGCATGCGTCACGTCGTACCACGCTGGTGCGTTTCTGCGGAACTTCCGATGATGAAGCGGTCTCGGTCCGGCCGCCCGGCCGCGGGCCTGCGCACTTTGATCTCGGTGGCGTCCAGGATTGCGGTCTGCCATGGCGATGTAGGCGTCGGGCAGCCAGCCCTCGGCGCGAGGGTCGACCCAGATCTGCCCGCCGGACGAACTTCTCGGTGCGCGCCTGCGCCTCTGCGAAGACTGGGTTCTCGGTGTGGGGCAGGCCATCGGTGTTGCCCTTGACGTACCGGCTCACCGTCCCGACCCCGGCGGAGAGGAACTCCAGGTGCCGGTACCCGCCGTGCACAGTGCTGTCCTGGCCGGAACTACCTGTACCGCACAGGTGAAAGATCTGCTGCACAACCCGTTGACGTACATACCGTCCAGTCAGTACGGTCCCCGCAATCGCGATGCCGCCCCCCTCCCCCCGCATCCCCCCTCCGTCGCCGCACCCACCGGAGTGTTCACCCATGGAACGGCGCCTTCCGCAGCATCCGCTCATCCCCCCACCACGGCCGCGGCCGACGACGCAAGGAGACGGCACAAGGGCGCCCGACTCGGCGAGCCGACTGGCCGCCGTCGTACCGACACGCCTGCGTCGCCGTGGACGCCGGCACCCGCTGGCTACTGCACTGCGGCGACGCCATTTACCACCACGGAACGATCGACGGCCACTCCCCGTACCTGCCGCCCTGCGCGCCATGGAAGCCCTTGTCGCATTCGACCTGAAGAGGGTCAGCGACAACCACGCCCGTCTCGCCGAACTCTACCGGCGCGCAGACCCCGACCTGGCGATCAGCTGTGCCCACGACTCGGCGCTGTACGAAAAGATGTGTGCGCAGGCGTGTAACTGACGCCATGGTGGGCGCCGTACGCAGCGCGCCCACTCATGCTGGAACGGCCGACGGCCGTGTCGACTAGGTACGTATGTCAGTTCCGGGGTGCACGTCGCCCGCAGGACGCCGACTGGCCCGGCGCGACCACGATGCGGGTGCGCGCTGAATGTCGCCAGTGAGGGCAGACTTCTGGGTCGCCTCCGTGACCCGGTGTTCCTCGATGCCCGAGGGCCAGCGTGCTACCTCGAGCCGTGGGAAATCAAAAGCACTCTTGACTTCTCGTTGACGCGACTACGTCCGTCATATCGCTTGCGGACTACGTCCGCCATATCGCTTGCCTACCCACAAGTAATTCAGTCCAACAGTGTAGTTGGACTGGCCAAGGAGACAGATGCCTACTCCCAGCAGTCTCGGCGCCGGGTTCGCCGCGTCGTGCGCCGTGCTCCTCAGTGCGGCCGGACCGGTCAGCGCGGCACCCGCCGTTGAGCCGGGCCCCTCCATCGGAGGAAAGGTGTATCAGGCGGGTTGGTGGTGGAAGAGCAACGACGAGAACGAGATCGACAAATCGGGCCTCATCGCTAGGCCTGAGCCGACGCCGCCGAATGTGCCGGCCGGTGCGATGACCGTGGCGGCGGTCAATGGTGCGGAGGAGATGGTCGCGGCCATCGAGTTCGCGCTGGAATACGGCCCGGGCGCGGATGTGACCTCGTTCGATGTGATGCTGAGGGAATCGTCCGCCCCCAACTCGAACGTGAACTCCGACGGCGAGGGCGTCAAGGTCGTGGCGTGCCCTGTCGCGGATGCGTTCTGGGCCAAGGCCGAGGGTGGAAAGTGGTCGTCGCGGCCGGCTTACGACTGTGAACGCGCCACTGCTGCCGGCGAACGCGGCGAGGACGGGATCTGGCACTTCGACCTCACGTCGATCGCGCGGCTCTGGCTGGCGGAGGACAGTCAGCTACCCACTTCGATCGTCCTCGTGGAGCAGGTCGAGGCGCCGATGAGTTTCCAGGTGACCTGGGACGGGCCGTCGGACAAGGGCATCGGCATGAAGCTGGTGGCGACCGGGGGAGCGACACCCCCACCGCCGGCTGCCATACCGGCGGACAGCGGGACGACAGGCGGTTCGGGCGCGGTCGACACGGGTGCCGGTACGGACTTCTCCGGAGAAGTACCGGCGGATGCAGGAACCATGCCGGATGACGCCACGGCGCCGACCGCCCCGGAAGCCCGGGACGTGGCCCGCAGCAGCGGGCTGCGGTCGCCGACTGCGGCCACCCCGGTGACGCATGTGGGCTCAATGCTGGAGGACATCCCCGGCGGAGTTCTCTTCCTGATCCCGGTCGGGCTCGGGTTCGCCTATGCGGTGATGTTCGCGCTCGGCCCGAACGGTGAGCCGGCTCTGTCCGGTGCGCGTCACGGTGTGGGCCGCGCGCTCGACCGATTCCGGGCCAACAAGACGTTTTCCAAGGAGGCGCAGTGATCCGGCGACGGTCGAGGCAGATCGGTATCGCAGCGGTGGCGCTGACGTTTGCGGTGGTCTCGGGCTGCGGGCAGAAGCCGGGCGTGAACCGGGTTTACGCCGGGCAGGGTGGATCGAGTGGACAGGGCACCGCTACAGGTGAGCTCGGAGGGGTTGGTGCGGACGGTCAGCCGGTTGACCCAGGCGCCCTGGACCCCGGCGCGCAGGACGTGGGTGCGGGCGCTGGCACAGACGCCGCCGGTACCGGTACCGGGACCGGGACGGGCACCGGGGGTACCGGTGACAGGGGCGGCAGCGGTGGCGGCACCAGCGGGCCGGTGCCGCCGGGTGTCGGCGATCCCACGCCGCTGAAGCCGGGGGAGCCGATCAAGATCGGCGTGCACGCACCGGTGACGGGCGCGGCGGCGATCCCCCAGAACTCGATCGAGCGCGCGGTGGGCGTGTACGCCGACTACATCAACAAGAAGGGCGGGATCAACGGGCGGAAGCTCCAGGTCAAGCTCGAGAACGACAACTTCGACCCGTCGACTGCGGTATCGAAGTGCAAGAGCTTCATCGAACAGAAGTACTTCCTGGTCATCGGTTCCGCCGGTGCCGACCAGATCGACGCCTGCGCGCGCTACGCGAACTCCCGGCAGTGGCCCTACATCTCGGGCGGTGTGCATGAGTCCAATCCGCGTCTCGGTTCACTGAACGCTCTGCAGACCTACTTCGCGGCCTACCTCACCTACGAGCAGCAGGCGCCGGTGATCACACGTGAGATAAGGGCGGCCTTCTCCGGGCAGAAAGTCGGGCTGATCGTCGCGGAGAACGATAATCTGGACAACTACGCGAAGATACAGGGCAATTCACTGAAGCAGGCGTTCGGAACCAAACTCGTGCTGAACGACCGCGCTCCGAAGAAGATCCAGGCCGAAGCAACGTCGATCGCGGCGAAGATTTGCAACAGCGGTGCGAAGGCGGTCGTGTGGAACGCGAGCCCTGGCGGCCTGGTGAATGTGTCCAAGGCGCTGACGTGCAGCGTGAAATTCTATGGTCCTGGGAACACGAGCGGGCTCAACGTGGTTGCCACGGGTGGCTGCCCGCAGATCAATGGCGCCCGGTTCTTCTCGTCGTTCCCGCAATTGGACAGGATAGACTCGATCGACCCGGAGTTCCGGAAAGCGTATAAGGCGAAGAACGGCGGAGCTGATCCGGACGATATCGCCATCAATGCCTGGGGCCTCGAGAAGCTGGTCGGTCAGATGCTCCAGGCGGCCGGCAAGAACCTCAGCCACCGCACGTTCATGGCGACGCTCAACAGCGGCAAGACCTTCGACTCCGGGGTGTTCCCGTCGGCCAAGTTCGCACCGAACAAGAGGTTCGGTGGCAGCGCGATGTACCTGCTGGAAGCCGACTGTGGTGCGCGGCAGTTCAAGACCCGGCCCGGGAGGTACAAGCCGTGAGCCAGGAGCTGGTCGTCGCCCTGGTCAACGGGCTGTTCCGGGGCAGTGTGTACGCGTTGGTAGCGCTGGGCATCGTGCTGGTGTACCGCGCGACCGGTGTGTTCAACTTCGCGCAGACGGAGTTCGGCACCACCGGCTTGTTCGCAGCCTTCGTGGCCGTGGAAATGTGGCACTGGGACTACGCGCTGGGCCTGCTGTTCGGCATATCCGTGGCCATCGTCATGGGGCTGGTGACGGAGCGAGTGGTGATCCGTCCGCTGCGGCACAGCTCGAAGGTGACGCTGCTGGTAGGTACCGCCGGTGTCGCGACGACCGCGATCGGCATCCAGTTCTGGCTCACCAACGAGCAGCCGATCCGGGAGATGCCGCCAATCGTCGAGGGCTCGATCGCCACGGTTCTGGGAGTCGCCATCACGTACCAGAAGGTGATCACGGTGCTGGTACTGATCGTGGTGGCGCTGGCGCTGGCGGCGTTCTTCCGGTCGCCGTCCGGGCTGGCGATCCAGGCCGCGCAGCAGGAGGCCACCGCCGCCGAACTGGTGGGCATCAGCGTGCGCCGGGTGTCGCTGATGACGTGGGGAATCGCCGCGGCCCTCGGTGGGCTGGCGGGGATCCTGTCGGGTCCCAACGACACCTTCACCGCGGCGTTCCTCACCTTCGGCGGCGGTGCGGCGCTGCTGCCCGGCCTCATGGCCGCGGTGCTCGCCGGGATGCGCAGCATGCCCGGGGCGCTGGCCGGCGGCCTTCTGGTGGGCATCGTGGAGCAGTTGGGTGCGCTCAGCGCGCTGGCCGACCTGCCCGGGCCGAAGGCGACGATTCTTTTCGTGTTCCTGCTGGTAGTCCTGCTGCTCCGCCCGGAGGGCCTGTTCGCGCGAAAGGTGGTCGGCGCATGAGTGCGGTACAGGCATCGCCCGGCAAGGAGGCGTCCGCCGAGAGCACGCTCGTTCTGCCCAGCGTGGTGGGGAAGCCCAAGTCACGGTTCCGGCCGACCACCGCCGGGTGGTTCGCCCGCGGCTTGGCGTGGGCGGCCCTGGCGTGGTTCGTGTTCGCGGTTCCCGGCAACTTCCTGTCGCCCTTCGACCTCCATGGCGAGGACATCGGACACCTGATCACCGCTGCCGTGTTCGTGATCATCGGGCTCTCGCTCAACATCCTGATCGGATACACCGGCACCATCTCGCTCGGCCACCAGGCGTTCGTGGGAATCGGGGCGTTCATGGCGGCCTACATGGAGGTCGACCTGGGCATCGACTTCTGGTTCGCGGTGCCGATCGCGGCGATCGTGGGTGGCGTGCAGGCAGCGGTGCTCGGTGCGATCTCGCTGCGGCTCACCGGGTTGTACTTCGCGCTGGTCACCTTCGCCTATGGCGTGTTCACCGAGGAGAGCATCTTCGGGATCATCGGCTTCACGGGCGGTGACGCCGGCAAGGCGGTCACGCGGCCGATGGGGTTCCAGAGCCCCACGGCCTACTACTACCTGTGCCTCGGGTTCGTGGTCGTGGTGCTGTGGCTGGATTGGCGTTTGACCAGAACCAAGGGCGGACGGGCACTGCAGGCCCTGCGGGAGAACCCGAGGGTGGCGTCCTCCTATGGGATCAACGTCAAGGCCTACACGTTGCTCGCGTTCGTCACCTCGGGAGTGTTCGCGGCCGTGGCCGGAGCGCTGTTCGCGCACGGCAAGGACCTGATCGTCCCGCAGAACTTCGGCTTCGAGCTGGCGCTGTCTTTCATCTTGATGACCGTCGTGGGCGGCTTGCGGAACCGTGCGGGAGTGGTGATCGGCTCGGTCTTCTTCGCACTCATGGAGGGCGGCTGGCTGTTCAAGACCTGGCTGTTCGACACCGTCGGGGTGGACTGGCTGCTTGAGGACGGCATCGGGTTGCCGCTGAGCTTCGTGCCCCTTGTCCTCGGCCCCATCCTGCTGATCCTGACGCTGACCACCCACCCCGGCGGTATCGGACAGCAGATCGCGCCGATCAAGGAATGGATGCTCGGCCGGAAATTCGACATCCACACCGGGAAGGTGCGGGACGTGGAGGTCACCGATGTCCGTGCTTGAGGTCGACAACGTCAGTATCCACTTCGGCGGCGTGAAGGCGCTGCAGCACATCGACCTGAAGGTCGGGGAGTGGGAGATCGTCGGCATCATCGGCCCGAATGGGGCCGGCAAGACGACGCTGTTCAACTGCATCACCGGGTTCTACAGCCCCACCAGCGGCAGCGTCCGCTACCGGGGCATGGACATCACCGGCAAGCCGGTGCACGAGCGCACCAAGCTCGGGATCGGCCGCACGTTCCAGAACGTCGGCCTGGTGAAGAACACCACCGTGCTGGAGAACCTGGTGACCGCCCAGCACCTGGAGACGGACTACGACGCGTTCGCCGGCATCCTCGGTGGACCGGCCACGTTCGCCGAGGAGCGCAGGCTCGCCGACCGGGCGCACCAGATCCTCGAGCTGATGAACCTTGACGGAGTCGCGCAGGCCCGCGTGGCCGACCTGCCCTACGGCATGCTCAAGAAGGTAGAGATCGCCGCGGTGCTGGCCACCGACCCCGACCTGCTGCTTCTGGACGAGCCGGGTTCGGGCATGGGCCCGGAGGAAGCCCACCAGCTCGGCGACACACTGCTCGAACTGCGCAAGCAGTTCGGCGTGACGATCGTGATGATCGACCACCATGTGCCGCTCGTCACCAGGGTGTCCGACTACGTCTACTGCCTCAACTTCGGCGAGGTGCTGACGGAAGGCAAACCGGACGAGGTGCGGCGGCACCCCGAGGTCGTGCGCGCCTACCTGGGCGAGGACCCGGAGGAACCTGAGGCATCCACGGTCGCCGCGGCCGACGCGCCGGCCACCGAGCAGGCGAGGGAGGAGTACGTCTGATGGCGCTGCTCGAAGTGCGCGACCTTGTGGTCGGCTACGACCAGTACCCGGTGCTGCACGGCGTCAGCTTCGATGTCGAGCAGGGCGAGTGCTGCGTGCTGCTCGGCCTCAACGGCGCGGGCAAGACCACCACGGTCACCACGGTCGCGGGGATGCTGCAGCCGCAGTCCGGCTCCATCACCTTCGACGGCAAGGAGCTGCGCAAGGGCTCGCCGTCACAGCGGGTGGCCGGCGGCATCTCGCTCAGCCCGGAGGGCCGACGGCTGTTCCCCCGGCTGACGGTAAGTCAGAACCTCAAGCTCGGCGCGTGGTCCCGCCGCCGCGACTCCAAGACGCTCAAGCGGCAGATGGACCTCGTGCGGGATTACTTCCCGCGCCTGGCCGAGCGGGAGAACCAGCTCGCCGGCACGCTGTCCGGCGGCGAGCAGCAGATGCTGGCGGTGGGGCGCGCGATGATGTCCCGCCCCAAACTGCTACTGATCGACGAAGCCTCGCTCGGCCTGTCGCCCACTGTGGCGCGCACGGTTTGGGAGGTCACCTCGCGGATCAAGGCCGACGGCACCACGGTGCTGATGGTGGAACAGAACGCCGGCGCGCTGCCGTTCGCGGACCGCGCGCTGATCATGGAAAAGGGAACGTTGGTGTACACCGGCGTGGGAGACGAGTTGCGGACCGTCAACCTGCGCGAGGCGTACCTCGGATCAGGTGCATAGGAGTACATGGTGCAGATCAACTTTGGTCGGCTCGGCGGGCAGCTCGGTGTGCTGCTGTGCCTGATCGGCTTCGTCCTGATGTCCCTCGGCTGGAACGGCGCGGCGAGCTACAACTCACTTCCAGCGCAGTTCCCCTACCTCATCTCCGGCGGCGTCATCGGCCTGGCGGTCGTGGTGGTGGGTGCCGCGATGCTCATCGTGCAGAACCACCGGGTGGACCGGGTGCGTTTGGAGGCGGCGATCGACCGTCTCGCCGTCGCCCTAGAGAAACAAGGGCTCGGCGGTCCCGGCGCGCAGGGTCCGGGCTTCAGCGGCTACGTGGTGGCCGGTGCCGCGTCCTACCACCGCGTCGATTGCCAGCTGTCGGAGGCGCGGGACGAGGCCGAGCTGATCGGCATCGAGGAGGCGATCGACCGCGACCTCTCGCCCTGCCGGGTCTGCGCGCCGCCGCGCGTTGCGATACCCGCCCGGCAGGGTTGAGACGGGCCCTGCCACAAGTGCGCAACACGAGAGCCTCGTGAGGAGAGACGCTGACGTGCTTCTGACCAAGTGGCCGTGGCTGCGGATCAAGGTCACCCCCGCGGTGGCCGGGGCGGTCGCCGCGACCACCGCGGCAACCGGGGTCGCGTTGTACCAGGTCACCCAGCCGGCCGAAGCCAGCCAGCTCATGGCGGGAGCGGTTGACGGCGGAAGACCGCTGTACCTCGAACCGCCACCGGTGGACGCCCTGGAGCTGGAGCCCTCACCGGCTCCGTCGGCGACACACGCGGACGAGCATGATCGTACGGATCGGATGCGGCCGGTAGGGGCCGTCGCCATCCCCGAGCGGGTGCTGGCCGCCTACCGGAGTGCGGTGGCCGTGCTGAACGAGCGGCGACCTGGTTGTGGGCTCAGATGGCCGCTGCTGGCGGCGATCGGCCGCGTGGAATCGGGTCACGCCCGCGGTGGCCAGGTCAATGCAGACGGCAGCACCATCACCCCCATCCTGGGGCCCCGACTGGACGGCGGCCCCGGTCTGGCGGCGATCCGCGATACGGACAACGGGGTCTATGACAGTGACAGCGCATGGGACCGCGCGGTCGGTCCTATGCAGTTCATACCCTCTACGTGGCACCGTTGGGGAGTCGATGGCAACGGCGACGGCACCGCCGACCCGCACAACGTGGGCGACTCCGCGCTCGCGGCGGCCCACTACCTGTGCGCCGCGGGAGGAGACGTGAGCCGGGACGGCGGCCTGCGCCGAGCCGTGCTCGCGTACAACCACTCCGAGCAGTACCTGGACGTAGTGCTGGCGTGGATGCGCGTCTACGCGGGCGGGTCGGCGGCGGTCGAGACCTCGCCGGCCACGCAACCGACGCATACTGCGTCGCCGGAACCGCGCCCCGGCGATGAGCCCTCACGGCGGGACAAGGAACCACCACGACAGGGCAAGGAACCACCGCGACAGGAGAGCCCGTCCCCAAGCCCAGCCAGACCACCTGAGTGGCATGAGCCGGACGAGCCGGCTCCGTCGGATCAGCCATCCGAGCCGGAGGTACCGGATCTGCCGCTGACCAGTGACGAGTAGACGGCAGGAAGGCATCCGGCGGCGGAGCCGCCGGGCCGGCCCTGGCAAGAAGATGGTGCCCGCTCTCCGGGCTCGTCGCGGCCGACGGCGGCCGCTCACCTGGCCCCTGCACACCGGCCTGCTCCTCGCCAAGGAGTAGGCACTCGCCGGCGCACCCATCCCGGCAGAGCGCGCCGTCGCGATGGGGCTCGCCGACCATGTGGTGGCCGATCCGTTGGCCGAGGCCATGGCATGCCGCGAAACGGATCGCGGGGCTGCCGCGGCAGGCGGTCGAAAGCACTGAACGACTATGCGGCCGTACGCCGTTGACGACCGGTCATGCCGGCGGCGCGGGTGCTGGTTCGTGATGAGAACGAACAAACGGAAAGTGGGTTGCCCCCGGTAGGGCGACCGCCTGATGCGCCGGTAGCCGACCGAGTGCCCTGAGACGTTGTGAGGTTGACCATGCAAGAACCGGGAAAACAGCAGTCCGGTCATGACGACCGCGTCGGACGCCCGGTGATGTCGCTGTCCGATCCCCACGTGACACGGCCGGAGCGCCATGTCCGCACGATGCGTTGGAAGAAGTTGGTCGGAGCCCTGTCGACGATACTGGTGGTGCAGCATGTCATACCTTCCTCGGCAGCTCTCGCTCCGGCCGCTGCTGAGGAGCGAGTCGTCACGGACCCAGGTGCAGACGGTGGAAGCACCCCTCTCTATCCCGCCTACCCCGATTTCGTGTCACTGCCGGATCTGCCGAGTGCGACCGACAGCCCTGCCGTGCTGAACGGAAGAGGCCGGGGGCAGGCACGGCCTGTTGTCCAGGGAATTCCGGCGACGGTGCTGCAGGCTTATCAGCGGGCGGTGGACAACACCAGGGCGTCGGAGCCGGGTTGCCACCTGCCGCTGCCGTTGCTGGCGGCGATCGGGAAGGTGGAGTCCGGGCATGCGCGGGGCGGTGATGTCGACGCGCAGGGCACCACTCGGACGCCGATTCTGGGACCTCGGTTGGATGGCAGTCCCGGTGTGTCGGCGATCGCCGACACGGATCACGGGCTCCACGACCACGACAGCGTCTGGGACCGCGCGGTCGGATCCATGCAGTTCATCCCGTCCACCTGGCGCAGCTGGGCCGCCGACGGCAATGCCGACAGGAGGGCCGATCCGAACAACGTCTTCGACGCCTCGCTGGCCGCAGGCCGATACCTGTGCGCGGCCGGCGGTGATGTGGCCACACCCGAGGGGCTGCAGCGCGCCGTGCTCGCATACAACCACTCAGAGTCCTATCTCAACCTGGTACTGGCCTGGATGCGCGTATATTCCGGCGGCCCCGTCGCGGTGCCCGACACACCGGGCTCGGATCCCAACACCGCACCGGGTGCGCCCCGCCACCCCGCACGGCAACCGGAACCCACACCGCCGCCGCGCAGGGCGGACAACACTCAGGAACCGGGACGACCCGTCGGCAACCAGCCCGCTCCGGCACCATCCCCGGGCACGAGTACGCCGGGCGGTGACAGGGGCGGCGCCCCCGGTGGTGCCCTGCCTTCGTCGCCCGACGCACCGAGCTTGCCAGCTCCCGTCCCGACCTCGTCGACACCTCCGTCGACTGTGCCAACCGTCAACACGGGGACCACCGGTTGATACGTCGGGCAGTTGATGAGACGCCACCTCAGTCGGTCAGGGACGCCTGGCTGACCGAGGCCATCACCGGCACGGCCCCCTCCGGCAGCACACCCGGACGCTACACCGCCCCGGACACCCTGCTGACGTTCCT
>NZ_JACMSF010000102.1 GCF_014257025.1 Streptomyces cupreus | reverse complement strand
AGGGGACGGGAATGGGTAGGGGCGGCGGGGGCGAAAAACACCGCTGGGTGCGGCCCGCATGGAACCCCCACCCCCACCACCCCGTCTCGTTCCACGTAACCCACGGGAGGCGACATGGAACGGCGTACCTTCATCGCCGGCGGCCCAGCCGCGCTCACGGCAACGGCAACCGCCGCCTGCACAGGCACCGGCACCGGCACCGGCACCGGCACCGGCACGAAGGCCAACAACACCCGCTCGACAACCTCCGCCTCCCACCCCCGAATCCGCACCACCGGCGCCACCACCCCCACCCCCTGGTCCGCCCTCGCCCAAGACCTCGACGGCGAGCTCATCCGCCCGGGCGACACCGCCTGGACCACCGCCCGCCAGCTCTACAACACCCGCTTCGACACCCTGAAGCCCGCGGCCATCGCCTACGTAGCCCACCAGGCCGACATCCGCACCGCCCTCACCTACGCCCACGCGAACAACCTCCACGTGGCGATCCGCAACGGCGGCCACTCCTACGCGGGCTGGTCATCAGGCAACGGCCGCCTGGTCGTAGACATCTCCAGGCTCAACAAGATCCGCACCCAAGGCGGCGCCACAGTCATCGGCGCCGGCGCCAAACTCATCGACGTCTACCGAGCACTCGCGGCGAAGGGCGTCACCATCCCTGCCGGCTCCTGCCCCACCGTCGGCGTCTCCGGCCTCACCCTCGGCGGCGGCCACGGCGTCGTATCACGGGCATACGGCCTGACCTGCGACAGCCTCACCCGCGCCACGATCATCACCGCGGACGGCAAACAACTCACCGCGGACGCCACCACGAACAAGGACCTGTTCTGGGCCCTGCGCGGCGCCGGCAACGGCAACTTCGGCGTGGTCACCGAGCTCCAGTTCAAGACCCACCCCGCCCCCCAGGCGGTCACGGCGTACATGTCCTGGCCCTGGTCGAAGGCAGCCGCCGCACTGAAGGCCTGGCAGGCGTGGGGCCCCACCCAGCCCGACGAGATCTGGTCGTCCTTCCACCTGGCGAACGCCGCCGGTGGCACCCCGACCGTCTCCGTCGCCGCCTTCTCCCTCGGCACCTACGGCGAACTCCAGAACGCCGTCGACCGCCTCGCCGACCGCATCGGCGCCCCCGCGACCAGCGTCTCGCTGCGCCGCCGCTCCTACGAGGAGTCGATGGAGCTCTACGCCGGCTGTTCCTCCTTCACCACGGACGCCCAGTGCCACCTCCCCGGCGCCACCCCGGGCCGCTCCGCGCAGGGCGCCCTGCACCGCGAGACGTACGCCGCGAAGTCGGACTTCTTCGACCGCTCGATCTCCTCGGCCGGCATCCAGACCCTGCTCACGAAGATGAAGTCGGTCCGCGGCGGCTCCGGCAGCGTCGCCCTCACCGCCCTCGGTGGTGCCGTCAACCGCGTCGACCCCACGGCGACGGCGTTCGTCCACCGCCGCTCCCGCATGCTGGCCCAGTACATCGCCGCCTGGCGGGCGGGCACGAGCGGCACCACGGCCCAGTCCTGGCTGACCGAGGCCCACACCGCGATGAAGCCGTACGCGTCGGGCGCGGCCTACCAGAACTACACCGACCCGAGCCTGAGGAACTGGCGCAAGGCGTACTACGGAGGCGCGGCCCCCCGCCTCGCCCAGCTGAAGAAGCAGTACGACCCGGAGGGGTTCTTCACCTACCCCCAGGCACTGTGAACGGCCCTCAGGCGGCCAGGTCCCGCTCCGCGGCGTCGGTCTCCGTGCGCGCCCCGGGGAGAAGGGCGCCCTGGCCGTCGTACGACGACACCTTGCGTGATCGGATCAGCCACCCGGCACGCGGCGACCGCTCGACGGCCTTCATCAACGGCGTCAGCAGGGCCGAGGCGACCGGGGACAGCAGCAGAGTCACGGCCGTGCCGAGCGCGAACCCACCGATGACGTCCGTCGGGTAGTGCACGCCCATATACACACGACAGAAGCCCTCAAGCAGCGCAAGACCGATCCCGAGGAGCCCGAACTTGCGGTTGGCGACGAACAGCCCGACGCCCATGGCCATGGTGATCGCCGCGTGGTCGCTCACGAAGGAGAAGTCGGTCTTGCCGGAGACCAGGACGTCCAGCCCCTGGTGGTCGAGGAAGGGCCGAGGCCGCTCCACAAAGCCCCGTATCGGGACGTTCACCAGCACAGCGATACCGGCGGCGAGCGGCGCCCAGATCAGCGCGGCAACGGACGAGGCGGCATCCTCCCCGCCCCGCCGCCGCACGGACCACCAGCACCACAGCACCAGCAGCACCATGGCGATGAGCAGCCCGAACTCACCGACGTACTCCATGACCCGGTCCAACCACTGCGGCGTGTCCTTGGCCAGGCCATTGATGTCGTAGAGCAGCTCGACGTCGGGATTCGACCCGGATGCGGCGAGTCCAGCCATAGTGCTGCGGCCCCTTCGTCGTCTCTCCCGGCACGCCGGTGCGCGCGCCGCTGTGCCACCCCCGTGGTTGTAGATCCGCGCTGGGCTACGCCATCAGGAACGCACGGCCCCTGCTGATACGTTCCACACTCCACTGAATGATCACGCAGACGTTATCGAAGAGAGACACATCACCGCAGCTCAGGGGGAGGGTTCACGCTGCGTCTACACCTCGGTGGGGAGCGCTTTCGCGCCATCTTCGGTGACCCGGGTGGCCCCGAAGTAGTCGGGGGTGTCGATCGGGTCGAACCGGATCACAGCACCTGTTCTCGGGGCGTCGATCATGTACCCGCCACCGACATAAATCCCCACATGCCGGATGGCGCGGGAGTTGGTGAGGTCGTCCGAGAAGAACACCAGGTCCCCGGGCAACAGTTCGTCCCTGGCCGGATGCGGCCCCGCGTTGTACTGATCGTTCGCGACACGCGGCAGCGAAATCCCGACACTTTCGTACGCGGCCTTGGTCAGCCCGGAACAGTCGAACCGCCCCCCGTCCTCGGCGGTCCCGTCCCCACCCCACAGATAAAGCGTCCCGAGCTTCTTCTGCGCGTAGGAGATGGCCCCGGCGGCCTGCTTCGAGGGATCGACCCGCCCGACGGGCGCGGCGAAGCTGTCCTGGAGCGTCGTGATCGTCTTCACGTAGTTCCGGGTCTCGCTGTACGGCGGCACGCCCCCGTACTTGATGACCGCGTACGCCCCGGCGTTGTAGGCGGCGAGCATGTTCTTCGTCGCGTCGCCCGGCACATCCTTGACGTAGGAGGCGAGTTCGCAGTCGTACGACGCGGCCGAGGGGATCGCGTCCTGCGGGTCCCAGACGTCGCGGTCGCCGTCACCGTCGCCGTCGATGCCGTGGGTGGCCCAGGTGCCGGGGATGAACTGCGCTATCCCCTGCGCCGCGGCCGGGCTCTGCGCCTTCGGGTTGAAGCCGCTCTCCTGATAGAGCTGGGCGGCGAGCAGTGCCGGGTTGATGGCGGGGCAGAGGTTGCCCCACTTCTGCACGAGCGTCTGGTACGCGGCGGGCACCGCCCCCTTGGCGAGCGCCTTGCCCCCGCCACCGACGCCGTTGGCAAGGTTCCCGGCGACGAGGTACACCCCGACGACGAGCAGCATCACGAAGCTGAGCCCCGCCGCGACAGCGGCACCCGCCACGACCCATGCCTTACGCACCGTCAACCGCCCCTCACCCACCGGGAGTCCACCCGCGCCAGTCTAGGAGCTTCCCACACGGAACCGGTCGCAACCAGGACGGCTGTGACGCCGGATCAGATGCCGGCCTGCCGACGGCAGGAGACACCGAGCGCGCCCCCGAGGCAAGATCCACCCGTACGCCCGTATGGTCACCGCTGCCCAGCATGACGAACTCAAGCAGACCACGCCCACCCGCGTAGCCGCCTGACGAACGCCGCCACCGCAAGGGAACGCCGCTCATGACCCCGCCGCTCTTCGTGTAGCCGTCGCGCCTAGTCGAACCCGCAGCCGCCGCCTTACACAGGTCTCACAACTCCCTTGCTGGACCGGGAGTTGACTGCCTAACATCGCGTTCACAATCGCGAATCGACTGTTGTTCCGGTGCATCGGGGGCCTGGTGTGACGTTGGTGATGGCAGTGGCCGCCCTCTGGGGCCTGCTGCAACTGTTCGCGATTTCCTGGCCGACGCGCTCGGTGCGCCTGTCGACCGTGCTGCTGGCGTTCGCTGTGGGCGTGTACGGGTGCGGCGTGGCGACGGCGTTGGTGCAGCTCGCCTACACCCGTGTCTACAGGGACCAGTCGGGGCAGTCACTGGTGACGGTGGTGAACACCACCGGCTACACAGTGGCTCCCTGGGTGGAGGAGTTACTCAAGGCCACCCCGTTGCTGCTGGCGGGGTTGAGTCTGAAGGTCCGCCGTCAGTGGGGGCTGACCGACTTCGTGGTGGTGGGCGCGGCGCTGGGTGCCGGGTTCGGGCTGCTGGAAGCGGTGCTCCGGTTCGGCCTGGACGCGGACCGGGCGATGGTCCGCGACGGTGGCTGGATCATCCCCGACAGCTTGGCCGCGCCCTATGTCCCGAGCTTGGGGCAGGTGTTGACGTCCTGGTTACCGGCGCCGTTCAGCCAACTGGACCTGGGCGGGCCAACGGTCACGGAAACGTTCACGCACCTGGTGTGGACGGCAATGGCCGGTTTCGGGGTCGGGCTGCTGTGTCGCACACGCGGTTGGATGCGCCTGTTCTCGGTCCTCCCGATCGTGGCCGCTGCCCTCCATCACACGGTGAACAACTACACCGTGCAGGAACACTCCGACGAAGCCAAGCAGTGGCTGGAGTCCCTGGACGGCATGGCATGGGCGGCACCGCTCGTGTGCCTGGCCCTCGCCATGGTCGTCGACCTGCGCCAACTCCACCGCGGCAAGCGCACCGTGCCCGGCATACTCCTCGCCTCCGAACGCGCCGACGGCGACACCCTGGGGGCGCTTCTGCGCTACGCGGCCTGGCGCCTGCCGTGGAGCCTGCTGATCGTCCTTCGCTACGTCAGGTTGCGACGCTCCCTGCTTTACGCAGCCACGTCGGCGCCGCCCGGCAACACCGGAGAACTACATCGGGTGGTCGCAGGGATCACGGCCCGGATGGACGCGTCCGACAACCAGCACACCTGGCAGACCCTGAACATCCGCGCCTGGCTGAAGGCGGTTCGACGGTCCCGTCGCTCACGGGAGCGATGGCTCCTACTGATCCCGTGCGTGCTGATGCTCCCCGCACTCCTCTTCCTGGGCGTCGGCTCGTTCACCCCCACCGCCGGCCTCCAGGAGTTCTTCAGCACCGGTGCGGGGCCGAAAATTCTCATGGGCTTCGGCATAGCCGCCCTAGCCTGGATCGCGTACCAGCTCACCGCCCTGATACGCACCTGGCGACAGGCGTCGGCGCAGCCCCTGGGGGAACCGCTGGCGGCCCACCGCTTCCGCGTCGGAACCGCGCTGGGGTCGGCGACCACGGGGGTGCTCCTGCTGTGGCGCGGATTAGGCGACGCGGGCCCCGACGGCAGAGCCGTCCGCACGCTCCACCTCCTCGAAGCCCTGAACACCTTCCTGGTCTACCTAGGTTTCGCCCTCCTCCTGCTCTCCCTACTCGCCCTGTTCACTCCCGGCAGCCTCGTCCTCGCCGGAAGCGGAGCAGTCACCGCCCTCACCGCCGAGGCCGCGCTCAACGCCGGCGTCCTTGGCACTGCTGGGCTCGTTCTCATGGGGCTTGGCGCCTCGAACGGTTCGGGTGGGGACTACAACGCGTGGCCCAGGAACAAGCGCAAGGGACGGACGAAGCCGCAGCACCGGGCGGACGTGAAGGGGGACGAAGGGAAGAACGGCTCTCACACCATTGGCCGTCACGTCAACCAGACGATCGCCGACATGAGAAGGCGCCTTCGGGAGAATCCGCGCATGGATGAGGTCTCTCGCTACGTCGATGAAAACGCGGCGCAGCGCTTCACGGACGAGACGCTTATTCAACTACGGAATCAGCAGAGGATCTCTGATTGGATAGCCAGGGGCCCGAGGGGAAAATTGGAGCTGGAGCACGAGTTCCATGATCCTACGGGACTCTATCTGACGCGCTACAACTTTACACACGGCGAACCGACAACCTGGGTCAACAGCGTACGCGTCATCCTTAAAGCCGATCCGTCAGCTCCCTCCGGATACCGAGTCCTTACTTCATACCCAATTCCCTGATTTCCCATTTCAAGGAGTCGCATATGACTGAGCCCGGCCCACCGGGGCAGCGCTTCTATGAAATCGACCATCTGCTGACAGCGTACGCACGTCACGGTTCCACGTTCTCCGACACCGCTGCGGCTCCCGGCCCTGGTTTGGCTTCCTACCTCAGGGTCGTGGCCCGCGACCCGGCACGTGGCGCCAGGGCCGTTCAACAGATCGACGACCTGCTCGCCGTCGGACTGTTCGCGGAGGAGATCGCCGACGAGGTCGATCCGCTGCCACGCATCCAACCGCCCGCGGGAATGAGCGTAGAAGACTGCCTGCGCGTTGCAAGGGACTACATCAATCGGGTTCTGCAGGACCCTTCTCAAGTTCCGCTCGTGAAGCCACAGAACCGCTGGGAATGGAAAGAGACATTTCCGTTCTTGAGTCAACTGTTGGGCGCCTATTTCTGCCAGGACTTCCCTGACTGGTATGCCACTTGGGAGGAGGCCATCGATGACTACGTCGGCGACATGGGCGGAGAGGAATCCGGGCGCGTCGCCGAAGAAATCACCGAGTTCCTCGCCCTCGTCGAATCGGACCAGGAACTCAAGCAGGCGACACACATGCTGGGGCTCGAACTCCTACCCCCCAAAGGCATGAAACTGCGACGGTGGCTTGAGAACATGCGTCACCGGATCACCTCCACGACATAGACGCCGCACAGACAGCTCATCGGCCGTAGGCCCATTACCTGACAGGTCATCGACCCCCGCCCGCCCCGCTGACACGATCGCCGGTGTAAGGAGCCCGAGCGCCCGACCGGAAGGACGTCCGCCATGACCGCGTACGCCATCGCCCATCTCCGGAAGATCACCCCGCATTCGGAGATCGCCGAGTACATCGAGCGCATCAGCGCCACCTTCGAGCCGTACGGTGGCCGCTTCCTCGTCCATGGGCGGCGGCACGAGACGGTGGAGGGGGACTGGGTCGGGGATGTTGTGATGATCGGCTTCCCGGGGATCGCCGAGGCGCGGCGGTGGTGGGACTCTCCCGCCTATCGGGAGATCGCCCCCTTGCGCTCCCGGCACATCGAGGGCGACATCATCCTGGTGGAAGGAGTCGAGGAGGACTACGACCCGGCCACCACCGCGAAGGCGATGCGGGACGCCCTGTCCTCCTAAGCCGTCAGTTCCGTCTCGGGCGTCCGCTCGCCGGGGATCGGCAGCTCCTGGCGGATGTACCACTCCGTGCCGAGGATCCCCTCGCGGACCTCCGCCGGGAGGGCGGCCAGCAGGCCCGGCGCCGCCCCGCGTTCCGCCTCGCTGCGATGGGCCTGTACGGCGGCCCACTTCCGCTCCAGCCAGGGGCGGACGTCGACCGTGGTCGTGACCCACTCGTCCGGCACCGTCTTCATCCCCTTGCCCGCCTCGGCGAAGTCGCCCAGCGCCTGGACCGCCGAGTGCGGATGCGTCGCCAGATACAGCGCACGCGGCTGGCACGGTGCGCCGGCCTCCGGGTACAGCCGCTCAAGTCCCGCCGCCTGCACCGCCAGTACGGTCACGCGGTGGGTGTGCACATGGTCCTCGTGGCCGGTGAGACCGCCGTACGCGTCATGGGTGACGACCACGTCGGGGCGGAACTGCCGTATGTGCCCTACCAGTCGGCCGATCGACTCGTCCAGCGGCGCGTCGCACAGCCGGGGGCTGCCGGGGGCCGACTCTGGCACCCGGGAGTCGGCGTAACCGAGCATCCGGGGTTTCTCGGAGAGCCCGAGGATGCGGAGGGCCTCTGCGAGTTCGGCGCCCCGATGGGTGCCCTCGGCCCAGGTCGCCGTCACCACCGCCGTAGAAGAGCCCTCGGCGGCGTTCCGGGCCAGGACCCCGCCCGAGAACAGTGACTCGTCGTCCGGGTGGGCGAACACGGCGAGCAGGCTCGGCATCGATCGACCACCTCCGGGGATCTGGGACTCAGGCCGTCTGAACCCCCAACGGACAGGCCACCCCGGTAAGTTCCTCCGACGCCGTCCACAGCCGACGCGCCACGCCGGCGTCACTGGCCGCCGCCGACCGCCCCACGAGCGTCGGCGCGCCCCGCATCTCCGCGAGACCGTCCGGCCCGACATAGCTCGCCCCGGGCAGGTCCTGTGTCGCCGCGTACAGCGTCGGCAGCGCGCCCGCACGGTCGTCCTGCGCGAAGAAGCGGTTGCCGATCTTCATGAACGCCCGCGCCACCGGACTGGCCGCGTGGCTCTGGAGGTTGGTGGCCGAGTAGCCGGGGTGCGCGGCGAGCGCCCGGACCGTCGATCCTGACTCGGTCAGCCGCCGCTGAAGTTCCAGGGTGAAGAGGAGGTTCGCCAGTTTGGACTGGGCGTAGGCGCGCTGCGGGTTGTAGGCGGTGTCCAGGTCGAGGTCGTCGAAGCGGATCCTGGCGTTGCCCCAGCGGTGAGCGCCGGAGGAGACGGTGACGACGCGGTCGGTGATGTGCGGCAGGAGCAGGTTCGTCAGGGCGAAGTGCCCGAGATGGTTGGTGCCGAACTGCATCTCGAAGCCGTCCTTGGTCCGCTGCTTCGGGAGCATCATCACGCCCGCGTTGTTGATCAGCAGATGCAGCGGGCCGTCCCAGGCGGCGGCGAACTCCCGCAAGGACGCCAGATCGGCCAGGTCCAGGCGCCGCACCTCGGTACTGCCGCCGACGGTCGCGGCGGCGGCCCGCCCGCGCTCGGGATCCCGTACGGCGAAGACGACATGCGCGCCCGCTCCGGCCAGCGCCTGGGCGGCGGTGAGACCGATGCCGCTGTTGGCACCGGTGACGACGGCCGTACGGCCGCTGAGATCGGGCAGGTCGGTCGCGTTCCACTTCTGCGTCTCGGTCATACCTGTTGAATGTAGGCGCCGACAACAATGATGTCAATGACAACAATGGTGGCGACGCCAACAAAGCTGACGCTGTCAACATCGGGCTACGATGTGCCCATGTCCGACAGCCGCCCCTACCACCACGGAGACCTGCGCTCCACCCTGCTCGCCGGTGCCGAGCGCACCCTGCGGACGAAGGGCGTCACCGCGCTCTCCCTGCGCGAACTGGCCCGCGAGGCCGGCGTCAGCCATGCCGCGCCCGGCCGCCATTTCAAGGACAAGCAGGCACTGCTCAACGCCCTCGCCCTGGCCGGTTACGACCGTCTGGAGCAGACCCTCAAGGCCGCCGACGACCCCGGCCTCCCCCTCGAACCGCGGCTCACCGCCCTGGCCCGGGCCTATCTCCGCTTTGCCCTCGACAACGCCGAGCTGCTGGAGCTGATGTATGCCCGCAAGCACGAACCCGATGCCTACGAGCAGATGGCGTCGGCGATCGACCGTACGGTCGGCTCCCTGGAGCGGGTCATGGCCGACGCCCAGCGGCGGGGCGAGATCATCGAGGCAGACCCCGCCCACCTCACCCTCCTCGCTGGCGCGAGCCTGCACGGCATCGCCTCCTTCGCGGCCGGCGGCATGCTCGCGCCCGAGGCGGCCCTGGCCGGCATCGACGATCTCGTCCACACCCTCCTGCATGGCCTCAAGCCCCGCTGACGACACCGAAAGGGAACTGAAGAGCCCCTCTCGGCAGTCACTTCGGTAGGCGGGAGCGGACTCTCCGCCGAGCGGCACAAGTGACGGGGGGACGGCATGAGCCAGGTGCTCTATGGCGAGCAGTCGTGGAATCCGCTGGCGCGGACCGTGGAGCTGACCGAGGAGGCGCTGCGCAGGGGCGGCCGGACCACGCCGCTGAGCGAGCTGAACCTCGCCGCCATGGCCGACGCGTACCGGCGCGGCTGCTGGCTCGGCGGCGGCGGTGCCGAGCGCCCGCTGACACGGCTGCCGGAGGGCCCCGGGGTCGTCCCGGTCACCCGAGTCACCGGCACCACCACCCCGGTGAAGGCCCGTCAGACCGCCCGGTTCGCGCGCGAGCTGGGCGAGTTGACGGTACGGCGATGCGGTGGCCCCGAGCAGGTGGCGGCGCTGGCAGCCCAGGCCCAGGCCCAGGGCGTACCGCTGTGGATCGCGCGGCGGTACGCACCCAGCCCCGCCGGACCGGTCACGGTCGCCGTGGACCGGAACCTGGTGCGCGTGGACGTATGGGGCCCGCACGCCCCCGTCGTACGGATCCGAGCGCCCCGCGGCTTCAACTCGAACACCACCGACCCCTCCGAGGGCCTGCGCCTGACCGTCGGCGAGCTCACGGCGGAGCCCGTCCTCAGGAGGAAGCTCCGCAAGTCGAAGAGTTACGTGGAGGTACGGCTCCCCGGGGCGCACTGGGTGCTGCGGCGGGAGAACGCGACGAGCTCATGGCTGCTGCGCGACGAACGCCGTGTCGCCCTGCTGAGCCGCCCCCCGCGCAGGCAGACGCCCGAGCCGGACGCCGTACTGGTGCCCCTGACCCCGGTGCACCACGAGAGCCCCGACCCGCTGGACGCCGTCATGGCACACGCCTTCGCCGTCACCTTCGGACTCGGGGACACCACAGGCTCGGCGCGGTTCCGCTCGGAGCGCCGCCGACTGACCGAGGGTGAGCCGTTCGCCCCCGACGAGGCATGGGACCGCCCCTGGTTCAGCAACCTCGGCAGGGGTCGCGACGACAACGAACCCGGCGGCAGCGACGGCTGGGGCTCTGACGGCGGCGACGGAGGCGACAGCGGCGGGGGTGACGGCGGGGGCGGTGACGGCGGCGGGGGCGGGGGCGGGGGCGACTAGGGCGTCCGGCCCGCCCCGGACGTGCGGAAGATAGCCTTCACCCGGGGAACATCTCCACGGCCCCTCACCCGACCGGCCGTCAGAAACGGTACGAGCGGGGCAAGTAGCCGTAAGAGGGGTCAACGACGGAACCACACGACAGGTTCCGCTCCCACCTCGTTGCCCGGCGTAACATGCCGTGATACACAGAGTGACGATACGACCCCGCGTATACCGCCTCACGCTCCCCTTACAGGGCCCGGCGCGAGACGGTGACAAGCTGTTCGTACGAAACCCGCCAATCAATGACGCCAAGTCGACATACGACAGCGAAATTGTCGGCGACAATGAGGCCTGACCTCTGCGCCACGACAGAGGAGTGGAACTACCCAACAGGGGCGGTGACTTACATGCTCTTTGCGGCCGATAAGGGAGACATCAACACCATCATCGGCGGGATCGCTCCGGACTGGGGCCCCTTCGGCAGCCTGGGCAACGAGGCCAAGGTGATGATCGAGGTCGTGATGGCGGTCGCCATCCTGCTCTGCCTCGGGATCGCCATCTGGGGCGCCGCCAAGCAGCGGATCGGCGCGACCGCGCTGCGCGACACGTTCAGCGCGGAACAGGGCAAGGGCCTCATCATCGCGGGCCTGACCGGCGTCTTCATCATCGGATCGCTCGGCACGCTCTTCACCATCGTGTACGGCATGGCCGTGTAGCCGCGCCCGGTCCGGTCCCCGTCCCTCCCACCCGCCCGTCGTGCCCACCGGCTGAGGTTGCGTTTCCCTGATGTCGAGTCACCACACCGCGCCCGCGCGGGAACCAGCACGGCTACCGTCGTACTGCAACGGCTTCCAGTACGGCGGCAAGGGGGCGTACGCGGCATGAGTCTCGGAGACGAGCGGGAGTCCTCCGGCGGTTACGGAGGCACGGGCCAGACCCGGACACGGCTGCCGGAGTCCTCCGGCGACGTGTACGGCGGCGCACGACGAAGCGGCCGCTCGTCGTCCCGGAGCCTGGTCACGGTGGTCGGCGTGGTCGTCCTGCTGATTGCGGCGATCGCGTTCGCCAACCGTGGAGGAGACGATTCCTCATCGGGAGACAAGGCCGAGGGCAAACCGCAGACTTCGAGCACGGCGGCGAGCGGGGAGCGGCCGGTGGAGGCGGGGTTCGCGCGGGATGAGCAGGGGGCGCAGAGTGCGGCGGCGAACTACTCCGTAGCACTGGGGTCGGCGGACATGTTCAAGACCGCCAGTCGGCACGAGATCGTCAGCACTGTCTACGCGCCCGATGTGGCCGCGAGTCGACAGGCGGATCTGGACAGCGCGTACTCCAGCGAGGAGTTCCTCACGAACATCGGCCTCAACAAGGACGGCACCGCGCCGCAGGGCCAGACCTTCGTCTCACGGGTGGTTCCGGTCGGCACCAAAGTCACCTCGTCCAGCTCGGACGCCGCCACTGTCGAGGTCTGGTACACCTCGCTCTTCGGCCTCTCCGGTGACAACTCGAACAACCCGGTCACCGAGAGCTGGTACACGACCACCTACCAGCTGAAGTGGATCGATAACGACTGGAAGGTCACCGACTTCCAGCAGAAGGACGGACCGGTGCCGGTCGGGCGCGACCAGAGGGCCTCCACCGCCGACGACATGACGAAGGCCGTCGAGGAGTTCGGAGGGTTCACCTATGCGCGCTAGCCACCGCATCCTGGCTGCCGTCACCGGCGTACCAGCTGCCGCCGTACTCCTGGCTACCCAAGCTGTCGCCGCGCCTACCCCGCAGCCGACCGACAGCAATGACCCCTGCGATCTCATCCGCGGCCCCGCCAAGGACTACTGCGAAAGCGACAACAGCGGCGGCTCCGGATCCACCGGAGGTTCCCTCGACCCCACCTCCACCCTCGACCCCCTCTCCTCCCTCGCCAAGGGCTGTGCCGACGCCGCCGCATGGACCGTCGACAAGCTCAGTGAGGCCGTGAAGGACACCGCGAACGTCGACTTCACGAACCCCAAGTTCCTTCAGCAGTACGCCGTCGTGTTCGCGGCCTCGACCATCCTCACCCTCCTCCTGTGGCTGCTGGCCGTAGCCAAGCGAGCCGTCCGAGGCGTCCCCCTCACCACCGCGATCAGCGAAGCGATCGGGTTCCTCTGGCTGACCGTGCTCGCGTCCGCCTTCACCCCGCTCATCCTCTACACCGTCGTATCCGCCACCGACGGCGTCTCCGAAGTCCTCGCGAAGACCACCGGCGACCAGACCGACGCCTTCTTCGGCACCTTCTCCGGCGCCCTGGAGAAGGGCGAGGACATCGGTGGCGGACCGATCATGCTGATCGTCGTCTCACTGGTGAGCATCCTCGCCGCCGGAGTCCTCTGGCTGGAGCTCGTCATCCGCGCCGCCCTGCTGTACGTCGGCGCCCTCCTCGGCACCGTCGTCTACGCGGGCCTGGTCGACAAGAACCTGTGGGGACACGTCCGCCGCTGGGCGGGCATCATGATCGCGGTCATCCTCGTCAAGCCGGTCATCGTGATCGTCCTCGGCCTCGCCGGAGCACTCTCCGCCGACGACGGCCCCGACGCCTTCTCCGCCGTGGTCTCCGGCCTCGCGATCATCCTGCTCGCCATCTTCGCCTCGGCGATGATCTACCGCTTCGTCCCGGGCTTCGGCGACGAGATCGCCGGCTCCCGCAACAACCGCATCATGCAGAGCGCCGAGAGCAAGGCCGCGGCCGTCATCAGCTCCCCCGCGACCCTGGTCGCGCAGGGCATCAAGACCCACAGCGCCCGCGCCGACAACAACGGCGGCCAGTCCGCGAGCAGCCCCCGCCCCGCCAACCAGGCGGCCGGCGGAGTCGCCGCGCACAGCTCCCGCACCGCGAACGGAGGCGGCGGATCTGTCCCCTCCGCCGCACCCGCGCCCCGGTCCGGCGGCAGCAGCGCGGTGAACACGCCCCATGCAAGCAACACCCGCAACAGCAGTACCAACCGCACGGGAGGTGAAGGGCGTTGACGACCGAGTCCCACGTGTCCCATCCGGTCACGCCCCGCCGTACATATCTGATCGGCCGCGCCCGGCCGAACGCGATCGTCGGCCGGAATCGTGAGACCGGCGAGATCGCGCTGATCATCGCGGGCGCGTTCCTCGGCATGATGTGCGGGCTCCTCGTCCCCGTCCTGTCCCTGCGCATCGTGCTGCTGATGGGCTTCCCCATGCTGGCGCTGGCCGCGGTCTACGTGCCGTACAAGCGCCGGACGTTCTACAAGTGGTTCGAGATCAACCGCAGCTTCAAGCGCACCCTGCGGGCCGGGACCGTCTACCGCTCCACGGCGATGGAGGCGGGCACCCGGATCGACGGGCGCGAGGTGGAGGTCGGCCCGCCGCCCGGCATCGGCCGGATCACCTGGCTCGCCGCCCCGTTCGGGCCCGACGAGATCGCCGTACTGCTGCACGCGGACCGCAGGACCGTCACCGCCGCCATCGAGATCGAGGGCCCGGGCGTCGGCCTGCGCGACTCCGAGGACCAGGAAGCCCTCGTCGACCGCTTCGGCACGCTCCTCAAGCACGTGGCCAACGGCGACGGCTTCGTCACCCGGCTCCAGATGCTCGCCCGCACTCTCCCCGCCGACCCCGACGCCCACGCCAAGGACGTCGCCGTACGCGGGGACGACAAGGCGCTGCCGTGGCTGCAGCAGTCGTACGACCAGTTGCAGTCGATGGTGTCGACCAGCAGTGAGCAGCACCGGGCGTATCTCGTCGCGTGTATGCACTACAACCGCGAACTGGCCGCCGAGGGCCATGCCATGGCGCGGGCCGCGCGGCCGCAGCAGGGCCGGAAGGTCGACAAGGACGCCGGGCTCGCCGTGGTCATGGCGCGTGAGCTGACCGACATCTGCTCGCGGCTCCAGGAGGCCGACATCCGCGTACGGCAGCCGCTCGGTCAGGGGCGGCTGGCCTCGCTGATCCACTCCATGTACGACCCGGACCACCCGATCGACCACATCCAGGCGATGACGAAACGTAATGCCTGGCCGGCCGAGCTCGACGCCATGGAGCCCACCTACCTCCAGGCCAAGACCCGTGAGTCCTCCACCCGCGCCCCCTGGTGCCATGCCACGGCCTGGGTGAAGGAGTGGCCGATGACCCCGGTCGGCGTGAACTTCCTCGCGCCGCTGCTGGTCCACACCCCGGACGTCATCCGTACGGTCGCCGTCACGATGGACCTCGAACCCACCGAGATCGCCATCGAGCGCATGCTGACGGAGAAGACGAACGACGAGGCGGAGGCCTCCCGCGCCGCCAAGATGAACCGGACCGTCGACCCCCGTGACATCGCCGCCCACAACCGCCTCGACCAGCGAGGAGAGGACCTGGCGAGCGGTGCCGCGGGCGTGAACCTCGTCGGCTGGATCACCGTCTCCTCCCGCTCCCCGGAGGCCCTGGCCCGCGACAAGCGGACCATCCGGGCATCGGCCGGGAAGTCGTACCTGAAGCTGGAGTGGTGCGACCGCGAGCACCATCGCGCCTTCGTGAACACGCTCCCGTTCGCCACCGGCATTCGAAGGTAGGGCCGCATGCGGGATCCGATGTCCATCCTCACCGACGCCTTCACCTCGTTCCTCTTCGGCAAGGTCGAGACGACCCGGCTGCCCGTGCGCACGTCCACCGGGCAGGCCCAGGCCGTCTATCTGCCGACCGCCGCGCCCGGCCTCGGCGACTCGGGCGTCATCATCGGCCGCGAGGTCTACTCCGGGAAGGGCTATATCTACGACCCCTTCCAGCTGTACGGCCAGCAGCTTCCCGCCCCGCACTGGCTGGTCCTCGGGGAGTCCGGCAACGGCAAGTCGGCGCTGGAGAAGACGTACGTCCTACGGCAGCTGCGCTTCCGCGACCGGCAGGTCGTCGTGCTGGACGCGCAGGGCGAGGACGGCGTCGGTGAATGGAACCTGATCGCGCAGGAGCTGGGGATAACGCCTATTCGGCTCGACCCGACGGCGGCCCTGGACCACGGCATCCGGCTCAACCCCCTGGACCCCTCGATCACGACGACAGGCCAGCTGGCCCTGCTCCGGACCATCATCGAGGTCGCGATGGGCCACGGCCTCGACGAGCGCTCCGGCTTCGCCCTGAAGGTCGCGCACGCCTACGTCAACGAGACCATCGTCGAACGCCAGCCGGTCCTCACCGACATCGTCGAGCAGCTACGGCATCCCGAGCCGGAGTCGGCCGAGGCGATGAACGTCGACATAGACGATGTACGGGCCTGGGGACTCGATGTCGCCCTGGTACTGGACCGGTTGGTCGACGGTGACCTGCGCGGCATGTTCGACGGCCCGACGACGGTCGGCATCGATCTGGACGCGCCGCTCATCGTCTTCGACCTGTCCCACATCGACCGCAACTCCATCGCCATGCCGATCCTCATGGCGATCGTCGGGGTATGGCTTGAGCACACCTGGATCCGCCCCGACCGGAAGAAGCGCATCTTCCTGGTCGAGGAGGCCTGGCACATCATCAACAGCCCGTTCGTGGCCCAGCTCTTCCAGCGGCTGCTGAAGTTCGGGCGCCGACTGGGTCTGTCCTTCGTGGCGGTCGTCCACCACTTGTCCGACGTCGTGGACGGGGCGGCGGCGAAGGAGGCAGCGGCCATCCTGAAGATGGCGTCGACCAGGACGATCTACGCCCAGAAAGCGGACGAGGCGAGGGCGACGGGCCGGGTGCTCGGGCTGCCCAGGTGGGCCGTGGAGATCATTCCCTCGCTCACCCCCGGTATCGCCGTTTGGGACGTCAACGGCAATGTCCAGGTGGTCAAACACCTGGTCACCGAGACCGAACGCCCGCTGGTCTTCACCGACCGCGCGATGACCGAGTCCTCCACCGACACCGAGCTCACTGACGACGCCCTGCGCGCCGCCGAGCTGGAGGCGGAGGAGCGGGCGGCGGCCTTCGTGGAACAGCACCTCGGCGACTCCGAGTCGACGGTGGCATAAAAGGGGGCGACGGCGTGCGCGCAGACGACCGGCAGCAGAAGACACCGGGCGGCATCCCCGACGGGCTGCTGGTCGGCATACTCGCCTTCCTCCTCGGCCTGACCCTGATGGTGTGGACGGCGACGGGCCTGGCGGGCCTGCTCACTCACGGCGCCTGGCCGACCGGCGTCATCTTCACCCGCACCCCGCTCGCCATGCGCCACCTCTTCGGCGCCCCCCACGACATCACCGGCGCCTGGCCGGAGACTCCGGAGACGGAGCTCTCCGGGTACGGGCTGTTCTGGGGTCTGTTCATCGGGCAGTTGATGGTGCTGATCGTGCTCACGGTGTTCGTGATGGGCACGGTGGCGCGGTGGCGGGCGGTCAGGGCTCGGCGGCGGGAGGAACGGCCGACGGAGTCTGAGCGTGAGCCCGAGCCTGAGCCGATTCCTGTGCCGATGCCAATGCCGATGCCGGTCCAGCATGAGGTGCCGGCGCCGAGACCGGAGCCGGTCCAGGAGATGGTGGCTCCCGCGCCCGCGACTCCGTTGCCCGCGTGGGAGAAAGTCTTCGTAGCCCCGAAAGAAACCCGCCACATCACCGCGGCCCAAGCCGTACGGGACGCCGAGGGCCCCGCCCTGGTCATCACCTCCAACCCGGCGATCTGGCGGGACACCAAGGACGCCAGAGCCAAACTGGGCCCGGTCCACCTCTACGACCCCACCCACCTCTGCGACACCCCGTCCCGTCTCCACTGGTCACCGACGACGGGCTGTGAGGACAAGCAGACGGCGACGGCGAGAGCGGCCGCGCTGCTCGCCCCGGTCCGCCCCACCGCGAAGATCGACCAGGCCGTGGCGGACACGGCGGAAACGCTCCTGCGCAGCGCCCTGCACGCCGCAGCCATAGACGGCCGTACGATCCGCCACGTCCACCGCTGGTCCCAGGGCACTCAGCTCCAGGACGCGGTCCGCATCCTGCGTACCAGCCCGAAGGCCGCCCCCGGTGCCGCCGGCGAACTGGAAGCCGCACTCACCGCACACCCCGAACGCCGGGACATGGCCCAGCAGTTGACGACCCGGGCGCTGTCCGCCCTGTTCACGGTGAACATCCGCGAGGCCTGCACACCCAACCGAGCTGATGCGCTCGCCTTGGATTCCTTCGTGAACGAAGGGGGCACGCTTTATGTGGTGGGCGAATCCATCGAGGATCCCCGCACGAACCCGGGCGCGATGCCTCTTCTCACCGCCCTGGCCTCAAGCGTGGTCGAGCGCGGCCGGCGCATGGCCGAACGGTCATCCTCCGGTCGCCTCGACCCACCACTGACGCTCGTCCTGGACGACGTCGCGGCCGTCGCTCCGCTTCCTCAGCTCCCGGAGCTGCTGGCCACCGGGGCGGACCGGGGCCTGCCGACGCTGGCCCTGCTCCGGTCCAGGGAACAGGCCCGCTCCCGCTGGCCGCACGACGAACTACCGGTATAGCCCTACTCCCGCTCGATCGCGAACTCCAGCTCGGACTCGCCCGGCGCCTGCGGCAATGGCACAGTGATCCCGGTCGGTTCGAATCCCACCTTCCGGTACAGCCGCTGCGCCCGGCCATTGTCCTCGTGCACGATGAGCCGCACCCGTTCGGCGCCCTGCGCCCACGCCCACTCCAGGCCGGCGTCGAAGAGCACCTCGGTGAGCCCGATGCCCCGGTGCCCGGGCTGTACGAACACCCCGACAAGGTGCCCCTGCTTCCGCTCGATGGGGAACCCGGCCCAGTCGGTCGTCCCGGCCTCCTCCATCAGCACGGTCAGCGTCCCGACCCACTCCCCGTCCGGCCCCTCGGCGATGATCTGCTGCGCGTCGGACGCGCCTTCGGCGCTCCCCGCGGCGCGCTCCCGCCAGAAGGAGTCAGGGTGGGCTGCGGCTGCGTCGTAGGTCTCCAGGAAAGCGAGATGCGCCACGGGATCTTGGAGGGCTGCAAGCCGCAGAGACTTGGCCTGGGGCCACTCGTCGGCGTGTATGGAACGGACCTTGTAGCTCATGCCGCATACCGTAGCCGAACGCAGAAAACCCCCGTACCGAATAAACGGTACGGGGGTTTCTCAATATTT
>NZ_JACMSF010000101.1 GCF_014257025.1 Streptomyces cupreus | reverse complement strand
TTCGACCTGCTGCGGGTGCTGGTCCGGGACGCGGGCCGGGTGGTCACCCGCGACCAGCTGATGCGCGAGGTCTGGGACACCACGTGGTGGTCGTCCACCAAGACCCTCGACATGCACATCTCCTGGCTGCGCAAGAAGCTCGGCGACGACGCGGCGAACCCCCGGTACATCGCGACCGTGCGCGGAGTGGGTTTCCGCTTCGAGAAGAGCTGAGTCCAGAAGCCATGAGTGTCCAGAAGCCATGAGTAGTACGGGGCCATGCGCCGTCGACTGATCCAGTCCACGCTCGCCGTGGTGCTCGTCGTGATCGCCGTGTTCGGGGTCTCCCTCGTCATCGTCGAGACCCGCACGATCAGCAGCACCGCGCAGGAGCGGGTGGACTCCGAGGCGGTGCGGCTGGCGTCCATCGTGGACAGCAGGCTGATCGCGACCGGGGCGGTCACCGCGGACATGCTGCGCGACCAGGTGCCGGACGACCGGTACGCCGTCATCCGGGTGCCCGGCGAGCGGCCCATCGCGATCGGTGAGAAGCCCGTCGGCGACACCATCAGCGCCACCCGCAAGGGCGAGGAGGGCGAGACGGTCACCGTCGAGGAGCCCCGCTCGACGGTGACGCGTGAGGTCGGGCGAACGCTGCTGATCATCGGGGCGGTGGCGCTGCTGGCGGTGATCGCGGCGGTACTGCTGGCCGTACGGCAGGCGAACCGGCTGGCGTCCCCGCTGACGGACCTGGCGGAGACGGCGGAACGCCTGGGCTCCGGGGACCCACGACCCCGCCACAAGAGGTACGGCGTCCAGGAGCTTGACCGGGTGGCGGACGTACTGGACGCGAGCGCGGAGCGGATCGCCCGCATGCTGACGGCGGAACGCCGCCTGGCCGCAGACGCGTCGCACCAGCTCCGCACCCCGCTGACCGCCCTGTCGATGCGCCTGGAGGAGATCACCGTCACCGACGACCCGGACACGGTGAAGGAGGAGGCGATGATCGCGCTGACCCAGGTGGAACGCCTGACGGACGTGGTCGAACGTCTCCTGACGAACTCCCGCGACCCCCGCACCGGCTCCGCCGTCACCTTCGACCTCGACGAGGTCATCCAGCAGCAGCTGGCGGAGTGGCGCCCGGCGTACCGCAGCGCGGGCCGGGCGATCGTCAGCTCGGGCAAGCGCCACCTCCAGGCCGTGGGTACACCGGGCGCGGTGGCCCAGGTCCTGGCGGCCCTGATCGAGAACTCCCTGATGCACGGCGGCGGCACGGTCGCCCTGCGCACCCGCGTCACGGGCAACCAGGCGGTGATCGAGGTGACGGACGAGGGCCCAGGCGTCCCCGCGGACCTCGGCGCCCGAATCTTCGAGCGAGCGATCAGCGGCCGCAACTCGACGGGCATCGGCCTGGCGGTAGCCCGCGACCTCGCGGAAGCAGACGGCGGCCGCCTGGAAATGCTCCAGGCCTCCCCACCGGTATTCGGCCTGTTCCTCTCCCGCACCCCGGCCAAGCCGGTGGGGCAGGCGGAGCCGACGGTCCGGTAGGGGCCTACCTGCGGGCCGCGCCCGCGGGCTGGGCGGGCTTCGGCTTCCGTTCCTGCTTCAGAAACGATTCCGCGTCGGCCACCCTCTCCCGCGTCGGAAGCGCACGGAACACCCACGTGCGGTACGACCAGAACCGGAAGAGCGTCGCGATACCGATGCCGAGGAACTTGAAGATATTGCTCTGGAGCGGGCTGTCCCAGTGGAAGCCGTACGTGGCCACGTACAGGACGCCGTTCTCGATGACCAGGCCGACCCCGCTGAACAGCAGGAACAGGCTCATTTCCTTCGTACGCCCGGTCTTGTCGCGGTCGCGGTACGTGAAGTAACGGAACCCGACGTAGTTGAACGCGATCGCCACCACCGTCGCGATGACGCTGGCCCGCACGACCTGCAGGTCGGTCACCTGCCGCACGAGGTTGAAGACACCGAGGTTGACCAGCAGCCCCGCCCCGCCCACGGCGCCGAACTTCACGGCCTCGTGCACATAGCGTCGCACCAGCTCGGAGGAACCACGTCCCATGGAGTGAAAGCCCCCGTCCATCGGTTTCGTCAACCAAGCCATGCTAACCACCCCTCCCCACGATTGCCTGTGGACCGGCACACAGGCGCGGAAACCGGCCGCCCCGGCGTGGCCGATACCCTAGGGGCGTGACGTTCCCGGTAGTCGGCATGATCGGCGGGGGCCAGCTCGCTCGTATGACACACGAGGCAGGCATCCCGCTGGGCATCAGGTTCAAGCTCCTCAGTGACACCCCTCAGGATTCCGCAGCCCAGGTGGTGAGCGAAGTCGTCCTCGGCGACTATCGCGACCTGGACACGCTGCGTGACTTCGCGCGCGGGTGCGATGTGATCACCTTCGATCACGAACACGTACCCACCGAGCACCTCAGGGCCCTGGAGGCGGACGGCATCCCCGTGCGCCCCGGCCCCGACGCGCTGGTGCACGCCCAGGACAAGGGGGTGATGCGGGCGAAGCTGGACGCGATCGGCGTACCGTGCCCCCGGCACCGCATCGTCGCCGATCCCCGGGACGTGGCCGCCTTCGCGGCGGAGCTCGAAAGGGGCGGGCCCGAAGGGCCCTCCGGCAAGGGCGGTGGTGGGCGACGGGCGGGCGGCTTTCCGGTCGTCCTCAAGACCGTCCGCGGCGGCTACGACGGCAAGGGCGTGTGGGTGGTCGACAACGAGGCGGAGGCCGAGGCCCCCTTCAAGGCCGGCGTCCCGGTCCTCGCCGAGGAGAAGGTCGACTTCGTCCGCGAGCTCGCCGCCAACGTCGTACGGTCTCCGCACGGCCAGGCCGTCGCCTACCCGGTCGTCGAGTCCCGCCAGGTGGACGGCGTCTGCGACACCGTCATCGCGCCCGCCCCCGACCTCGACGAGACCCTCGCCCTCCAGGCCGAGGAGATGGCGCTGCGCATCGCCAAGGAACTGGACGTCGTCGGCCACCTCGCCGTCGAGCTGTTCCACACCCGCGACGGCCGCGTCCTCGTCAACGAGCTCGCGATGCGCCCGCACAACTCGGGCCACTGGACCCAGGACGGCGCGATCACGTCCCAGTTCGCCAACCACGTCCGCGCGGTCCTCGACCTCCCCCTCGGAGACCCACGCCCGCGCGCCAAGTGGACCGTCATGGTCAACGTCCTCGGCGGCGACTACCCGGACATGTACTCCGCGTATCTGCACTGCATGGCCCGCGACCCCCAGCTCAAGATCCACATGTACGGCAAGGACGTGAAGCCCGGCCGCAAGGTCGGCCACGTCAACACCTACGGCGACGATCTGGACGACGTGCTGGAGCGCGCCCGTCACGCTGCCGGCTATCTGAGAGGGACCATCACCGAATGAGCCCGGTTGTAGGCATCGTCATGGGGTCGGACAGCGACTGGCCGGTCATGGAGGCCGCCGCGCAGGCGCTCGACGACTTCGAGATCGAGTACGAGGTCGACGTCGTCTCCGCCCACCGCATGCCGCGCGAGATGGTCGCGTACGGCGAGGAGGCCGCCGAGCGCGGTCTGAAGGTGATCATCGCGGGGGCCGGGGGAGCCGCGCACCTGCCGGGCATGCTGGCCTCCGTCACCCCCCTCCCCGTCATCGGCGTGCCGGTGCCGCTGAAGTACCTGGACGGCATGGACAGCCTGCTCTCCATCGTGCAGATGCCTGCCGGGGTCCCCGTCGCCACCGTTTCGGTCGCCGGTGCCCGCAACGCCGGTCTGCTCGCCGCCCGTATCCTCGCCACCCAGGACGAGGAACTCCTCGGCCGGATGCGGGAGTTCCAGCAGGAGCTCAACGACCAGGCGACCGAGAAGGGCAGGCGCCTGCGCGCCAAGGTCGAGGGGTCCAACGGCTTCGGCTTCGGGAAGTGACGGCCGTGGGCTCCGTGGAGGCGGCCCGGGAGCTGCTGCGGGAGTTCCCCGTGGTCGACGGGCACAACGACCTGCCCTGGGCACTGCGCGAGCAGGTCCGCTACGACCTCGACGCCCGTGACATCGCCGCGGACCAGAGCGCTCATCTCCACACCGACCTCGGCCGCCTGCGCGCGGGCGGGGTCGGGGCGCAGTACTGGTCGGTGTACGTCCGCTCGGACCTGCCGGACCCGGTGCCGGCGACGCTGGAGCAGATCGACTGCGTACGGCAGTTGATCGACCGGCACCCGGACGATCTGCGGGCCGCGCTGACCGCCGCGGACCTGGAGGCGGCGCGCGCGGAGGGCCGTATCGCCTCGCTCATGGGCGCGGAGGGCGGGCATTCCATCGCCAACTCCCTCGGCACCCTGCGCGGGTTGTACGCGCTCGGCGTCCGCTACCTGACCCTCACCCACAACGACAACGTGGACTGGGCGGACTCCGCGACCGACGAGCCGGGCGTCGGCGGTCTGTCCGCCTTCGGCCGCGCGGTGGTGCGGGAGATGAACCGCGAGGGCATGCTGGTCGACCTCTCGCACGTGGCGGCGACGACGATGCGGGACGCGCTGGACGCCAGCCTGGCGCCGGTGATCTTCTCCCACTCCTCGTCGCGTGCCGTCTGTGACCACCCCCGCAACATCCCGGACGACGTCCTGGAGCGGCTGCCCGCCAACGGCGGGGTGGCGATGGTGACGTTCGTGCCGAAGTTCGTGCTCCAGGCGGCGGTCGACTGGACGGCCGCGGCGGACGACAACATGCGCGAGCACGGCTTCCACCACCTCGACACCACCGCCGAGGCGATGAAGGTGCACCGCGCCTTCGAGGAGCGCAATCCGCGTCCCGTCGCCACGGCCGCGACGGTGGCGGACCACCTCGACCACATGCGCGAGGTCGCCGGGATCGACCATCTCGGCATCGGCGGCGACTACGACGGCACGGCCTTCACCCCGGACGGCCTCGGCGACGTCTCCGGCTACCCGAACCTGATCGCGGAGCTCATGGACCGCGGCTGGTCGACCTCGGACCTGGCCAAGCTGACCTGGCAGAACTCCGTACGGGTGCTGGGCGCGGCGGAGGACGTGGCACGTGACCTGCAGGCCACGCGGGCGCCGTCCAACGCCACGATCGAGTCGCTGGACGGCTGAGCGAGCGGTCCCTGCGGTACTACGAGACCCAGGGACCGCTGCGGGCCGCCGACGAGGGGTCGCTGAACCGGCGGACCCCCGAACGCCCCGTCCACCAGGAAGGCCTCCGTGCCGCGTGCGACGGTGACCGTACAGCGATCACCTCGCACGTACGGAGCCCGCCATGGCCGATCTCCAGGACGACCTGCACACCGCCGCCGAGGTAGGCCCGGTCGACGAGCTGCCCCTGGCCGCCCCCTTCCCGGTCGAGCCGCCCGCTCCGCTCTCCGACGACCCGGACGCCGAACCCCTGGAGCGGGCCCACGCCCTGCTCGCCGCGCACCCCGTCGCCGACGGCTACAGCGGACTGCCCTGGGCGCTGCGCCATCTGCCCTGGTACGACCTGGAGCTCGGCGAGAGCGCCGTGGACACCGACGTACCGCGGCTGAGACAGGGCCATGTCGGCGCGCTGTTCTGCTCGCTGCACCTGCCGGAGGGGCTGGCCGCCGACCGGGCCGTCGCCGCAACCCTGGAACAGCTGGACCTGGTGCGCAAGGTGATCGCCGCCCACCCCGAGGGGCTACGGCTCGCCCGTACCGCGGGCCAGGTCATCGACGCCCGCAACTGCGGCCGCGCGGCGGTGCTGCTCGGCCCGGCCACGGCCGCCGCGCTGGACGACTCCCTCGGCATCCTGCGTGTGCTGCACAGTCTCGGGCTGCGCGTCCTGACGCTGGCCGGTACGTCCTGGGCCAGCGAGGCGGGGCTGACGCGCTTCGGCGAGGAAGTGGTCCGGGAGATGAACCGGCTCGGTGTCCTCGCCGAGCTCTCCGGCGCCTCCGAGCAGACCATCCGCCGGGCGCTGGCCGCCTCCAAGACGCCGGTGCTGTGCACCCGCTCGGCGGCTCGCGCGCTGCGCCCGCACCCGGCCAACCTCCCCGACGACCTGCTCGCCGAGCTGGGCGCCGCGAAGGGCGTGTGCATGGTGCCGCTCACCGCCGAGCAGACCGGTCCGTCCGTCCGGGACGTCGCCGACCACCTCGACCATGTCCGCGCGGTCGCGGGCACGCAGTGCGTGGGCCTGTCCGGCACCTACGACGTCGGCACCGCCCATCCGCAGGACCTCGCCGACACCTCCTGCTACCCGCACCTCGTCGCCGAGCTGCTCCGCAGAGGCTGGACGGAGACCGACCTGGCCCTGCTGACCTGGGGCAACGTCCAGCGCGTGCTGCGTACCGCCGACGTCACCGCACGGGCGGCCCAGCAGCGTCGCGAGCCGTCGACGGCGCAGATCGCGGAACTGGACGGCTGAAGTCCCTACGGGTGGTCGATCCGGCACAGGCAGAACGGATGCCCCGCCGGATCGGCGAACACCCGGAAGTCCTCCTCCACCGGATCCCGCTCCCGCCTCAGCAGCCGTGCCCCCAGCTCCAGCACCCACTTCTCGGCGGCGTCGACCTCTTCCCACGTGGACCCGGCGTCGAGGTCGAGGTGGAACTGCTGTGCGCTGCCGCCCTCGCGGGGCCAGGCCGGTGGCCGGAACCCCGGCTCCTGGTTGAAGGCGAGCCGGGGCACGCCCGGCGCTTCGAGGATCACCCAGTCCTCCTCCTGGACCTGGGGCGTGCCGCCCACGATCGCCGCGTAGAACTCGGCGAGCGCGAGCGGCTCGGGGCAGTCGATCACGACGGAACGGAAGCGGGCGACGGTCATGACGGTCCCCTTGCCTTCAGCCGGCGCACAGGCAGAACGGGTGCCCCGCCGGATCCGCGTAAACCCGGAAGGTCCGCGTGCGGTCGTCCGTGTCCAGCGGCTTGGCGCCGAGCGCCAGTACGCCCTTCTCGGCCGTGTCCAGGTCGTCGACCTTGAGGTCGAGGTGGAACTGCTGGGAGTTCAGGTCGGCGCGCGGCCACTGCGGCGGTACGAAGCCGGGCGCGGCCTGGAAGGCGAGCTGCTGCCCACCGGGCACGTTGAGGTCCACCCACTCGCCCTGGTCCTCGATGGTGCCGCCGAGGACACCGGCGTAGAACTCGGCGAGGGCGTGCGGGTCGGGACAGTCCAGGACGACGACGTCCAGGGTGGCGAGAGCCATGACTTCCTCCGCGAACTCGTGGTTACGGGCTAGGGCGTTACTGGCAAAGGCGCTCATGCGGTAACGCCGTTACTGCATGCTCCCGCATTGGGGGTAACGTCGCAACCATGAATGCGCGCTCGCCCGCCCCCGGAGGCCTGGAACTGGTCCAGTCCCTGGTCAACACGCTGGACCTGGAGTCGGGCGCCGACGCGCTGGACACGCCGGAGGCCCGGGCGAGCCTGGGGCTGCGGGAGGACGAGGTCCCGGACGCCCGGGAGCTGCGCGAGTCCCTGCGGGCGACCCTCCTGGCCCACGCCGGTCACCCCCCGCACCGCGAGGTGACCCCCCTGACGGACCTGTTGTCCCGGGCCCCGCTCCGGATCACGGTCGACGCCGGCGACGGCTCGGCGACCCTCACGCCCACGGACGCCCGCTCCCTGGTCTCCCGCGTCGCCGCCGCCGTGGCGGAGGCCCTGGTAACGGGCACCTGGGCCCGCCTGAAGGCCTGCGAGGCCTCGGACTGCCACTGGGCGTACTACGACCGCAGCCCCGCGGGACGCGGCCGCTGGTGCTCGATGCAGGTGTGCGGGGCGCGCGCGAAGATGCGGCGGTACCGCGGCAAGTAGCGGTACGGGGGGCCTGTTGAGGACTCCCGGGCCACCGCGCCCCGGTGTGCGGCAGAATGCGGACAGACGCCGTTTCGGCCGACTGAGCCTCGGCCGAAACGGCGTCGCCTCAGATTCCGGCGTACTCCCGTGGCGGCGCGATGGCCTGGGCGTCGGCTCCCTCGCCCACCCACAGCCCGATCAGGAACGCCGCCGTGGCCTCCAGCAGGGCCGCTCTTTCCAGGCCGCCGCCGTTCACCGGCTCGCAGCCGAGGTCGCGGACCAGGCGCCGTACGGACTCCAGGGCCGTCGCCTCGTCGCCGCAGAGCGGGACGGCCAGGGGGCGGCCGTCGAAGACGGGCGGGGTCAGGCGCCAGACGCTCTCGTGGCAGAGGTTGAATGCCTTGACGACATGCGCGCCGGGCGCGGCGGCGGCGATCCGCTCGGCGGCCGAGGGCCCGCCCGCGGTCTCCAGCCGGAAGCCGGGTCCCACCGGGTTGGTGCAGTCGACCAGAGTCCGGTCCCCGAGGTCCTGGGCCAGCGGGGCCACCACCTCGACGGCCGCTGAGTACGGCACCGCCAACAGGACCGCGTCCGTCCCGTGCCGCGCGGCCTCCCGTGGGCTTCCCGCGCGGGCGCCGATCCTGGCCGCGAGCGCGGTAGCGCGGCCCTTGTCCCGTCCGCCGACCAGGACGTCGTGCCCGACTCGTGCCCACTGTCCGCCGAGCCCCTCGGCCATGGCGCCCGTGCCGATGATGCCGATCCTCATGTGTCCTCCCAAGTCATCGCTCGGGCAAGGACATTAGGCAGCCGCTCGGGCACCATTCGGTAAGTGACCGCCGACCAGAACTTTCTCGCCGACTGCCGGGCCCGCCTCGCCTTCGACCTGCTCGCCAACACCTGGAACGCCGTTGTGATCTGGGCGCTCCGCGAGGGCCCTGAGCGGCCCGGACGGCTGCGCGAGCGGATCGGCGGCATCAGCCCGAAGGTGCTCACCGAGACTCTGCGCCGCCTTGAGTTCAACGGCCTGGTCGACCGCAGACCCCACCCCGGCTCACCGCCCCACGTCGACTACCGCCTCACCGACCTCGGCCGCACCCTGCTCCCCGCGATCGAGACGTTCGGCGTCTGGGCCTTCGAACACGGCGACGAGGTCATGGCCGCCCAGGAACGCGCGGCCGGAGCCTAGGCGGTCGGACGCCCCATCGCCCGGTAGGTCCAGCCCGCGGCCCGCCACAGCACCGGGTCGAGGGCGTTACGGCCGTCCAGCACGACCCGTGCCGCCGCGACCTTGCCCAGCGCCTCCGGGTCCAGCTCGCGGAACTCGCGCCACTCCGTCAGATGCAGTACGACGTCGGCGCCCCGGACCGCCTCCACCGCGGAGTCGGCGTAGCCGAGGGTCGGGAAGAGCTGGCGGGCGTTGTCCATGCCCTTGGGGTCGTAGATCGTGACCTGGCCGCCCTGGAGGTGGATCTGCCCGGCGACGTTCAGCGCGGGCGAGTCCCGTACGTCGTCGGAGTCGGGCTTGAAGGTCGCGCCCAGTACCGCCACCCGCCTGCCCAGGAACGGCCCGCCCCCGAGCACCTCCCGCGCCAGCTCCACCATCTGCCCGCGCTGGCGCATGTTGATGGAGTCGATCTCGCGCAGGAAGGTCAGCGCCTGGTCGGCCCCCAGCTCACCGGCCCGGGCCATGAAGGCGCGGATGTCCTTGGGCAGACAGCCGCCGCCGAAGCCGATGCCGGCCCGCAGGAACTTCTTGCCGATCCGGTCGTCGTAGCCGATGGCCTCCGCCAGCTTGGCGACATCGCCGTCCGCGGCCTCGCACACCTCGGCCATCGCGTTGATGAAGGAGATCTTCGTGGCGAGGAAGGAGTTCGCCGAGGTCTTCACCAGCTCCGCGGTCGGGAAGTCGGTGACGACGAAGGGCGTCCCCTCACCGATGGGCGTCGCGTAGATCTCCCGCAGCAGCTTCTCCGCCCACTCGCTGCGCACACCGGCCACGATCCGGTCGGGGTGCAGGGTGTCGTCGACGGCGAAGCCCTCGCGGAGGAACTCCGGGTTCCAGGCCAGCTCGGCGTCCTCACCGGCGGGCGCGTGCTCGGCGAGGTAGGCGGCGAGCCGGTCCGCGGAACCGACCGGGACGGTGGACTTGCCGACGACGAGGGCGGGGCCGGTGAGGTGGGGCGCGAGGGAGGCGATCGCCGAGTCGACGTACGACATGTCGCAGGCGTACTCGCCGTGCCGCTGCGGAGTGTTCACGCAGACGAAGTGGACGTCACCGAACGCGCCGACCTCGGCGAAGTCCATGGTGAACCGCAGCCGCCCGGTGGACCCCTCGATCCCGGCGACATGCTTGCGCAGCAAGTCCTCCAGACCCGGCTCGTACATGGGGACCTCGCCCCGCTGCAGCATGTCGATCTTCTCGGGTACGACATCCAGCCCCAGCACCTCGAATCCGAGCTCGGCCATGGCCGCCGCATGTGTGGCGCCGAGGTAGCCGGTCCCGATCACGGTGATCTTGAGGCTCATGGGATCTCCAGAGGGGTTTGCGGTGATGCGGTGATGCGGTGCCCGAGCATAGCCGGGCCCTGTCACGGGCAACGCTCCCTCGCTGTCGCCAAGCTCACGTATCACTCCTGTGGGCGGGCCCTTAAAATTTGAGTTACTTAACGGTAATTAGCGTCGACAATCACAGCGTCTTTGGAGCGTGAGACACCTTGGCCGGATCGGCTGACTTCGACCTGTACCGCCCGTCCGAGGAGCACGACATGCTCCGCGACGCCATCCGCTCGCTGGCCGAGGCGAAGATCGCGCCGTTCGCCACCGTGGTGGACGAGGAGGCCCGCTTCCCGCAGGAGGCCCACGACGCCCTCGTCGCGAACGACCTGCACGCCGTGCACGTGCCCGAGGAGTACGGCGGCGCCGGAGCCGACGCGCTCGCCACGGTCATCGTGATCGAGGAGGTGGCCCGCGTCTGCGCGTCCTCCTCGCTGATCCCGGCGGTGAACAAGCTGGGCTCGCTCCCGGTGATCCTCTCCGGCTCCGAGGACCTGAAGAAGAGGTACATGAGCCCGCTCGCCAAGGGCGAGGGCATGTTCTCGTACTGCCTCTCCGAGCCGGACGCCGGTTCGGACGCGGCCGGCATGAAGACGAAGGCGGTCCGCGACGGCGACCACTACGTCCTCAACGGCGTGAAGCGCTGGATCACCAACGCCGGTGTCTCCGAGTTCTACACGGTGATGGCCGTCACCGACCCGGCCAAGCGCTCCAAGGGCATCTCGGCCTTCGTCGTGGAGAAGGACGACGAGGGCGTCTCCTTCGGCGCCCCGGAGAAGAAGCTCGGCATCAAGGGCTCCCCGACCCGCGAGGTCTACCTCGACAACGTCCGCGTCCCCGCCGACCGCATGATCGGCGAGGAGGGCACGGGCTTCGCGACCGCGATGAAGACCCTGGACCACACCCGTATCACCATCGCGGCCCAGGCCCTCGGCATCGCCCAGGGCGCCCTGGACTACGCCAAGGGCTACGTCCAGGAGCGCAAGCAGTTCGGCAAGCCGATCGCCGACTTCCAGGGCATCCAGTTCATGCTCGCGGACATGGCCATGAAGATCTCGGCCGCCCGCGCCCTGACCTACCAGGCCGCCGCCGCCTCCGAGCGCGGCGACGCCGACCTCACCTACCTGGGCGCGGCCGCCAAGTGCTTCGCCTCGGACGTGGCGATGGAGGTCACCACGGACGCCGTCCAGCTGCTCGGCGGCTACGGCTACACCCGTGACTACCCGGTCGAGCGCATGATGCGCGACGCCAAGATCACGCAGATCTACGAGGGCACCAACCAGGTCCAGCGCATCGTGATGGCGCGCAACCTGCCGTAACCCCAAGGACGTTGGCCCCCGGCGCGCGAAAGCGGGCTCGGGGGCCGCGCTGTTTCCTGGACCCTTACTGGTCCTTGTTTCCTGGACGTTGGTCAAGTTCCCGCCAGAAAGGCCGAGTCGTGCCTACGTTGGGTGCGCATCGACCGTATGTGTCCGAAGGAGACCGCGCCATGTCCGACCTCACCACGCCATCGCCCGACGACGAGGGCGTGGCCCGCACCGCACGGCTGCGCACGGACGTCTCCCACTCGGCGCGGATCTGGAACTACTGGCTCGGCGGCAAGGACCACTACCCGGTGGACGAGGAGGTCGGCGACCAGATCCTGGGGTTCGTACCGGCCCTGCCCCGCTCGGCCGTCGCCGACCGCCGCTTCCTGGCACGCGCGGTGCGCCATTTCGCCGGAGAGGCGGGCATACGCCAGTTCCTGGACATCGGCACCGGCCTGCCCACCGCCGACAACACCCACGAGGTGGCGCAGCGCGTCGACCCGTCCTGCCGGATCGTCTACGTCGACAACGACCCGCTCGTCCTCACCCACGCGCATGCCCTGCTCACCAGCGCGCCGGAGGGCGCAACGGACTACATCGAGGCCAACGTCCACGACCCGGAGGCGATCCTCGCGGGCGCCGCCCGCACCCTCGACCTGACCCGGCCGGTCGCCATCACCATGCTGGGCATCCTGAACTTCGTCCTGGACACCGACGAGGCCGTCGCCATCGTCCGCCGCCTCCTCGACGGCGTCCCCGCCGGCAGCTACCTGGTCGTCTCCCACCCCACCACCGAGGTGGACGGTGCGGCGATGAAGTCGGCGGTGGAGTACTGGAACGGCCAGGGCTCGGCCCCCATGACCCTGCGCAGCCGCACCGACCTGGTCCGCATCTTCGAGGGCGTCGAGGTCCTGGAACCCGGCATCGTCACCTGCTCCCACTGGCGCCCCGACACCACGGACGCGGAGATCGCGAGGTCACGCACTTCGGGGGCGTGGGCCGCAAGGGCTGAGGAAAAGGACGGTCCCGCCGGGCTCGAAGGCTCGGCGGGACCGGTGTGCCCCTGGTGTGTCTCAGTTCCCGGAGACGGTGACCTTCTCGTCGTTGTTCAGCTGCTCCACCAGGGTCTTCACCTTCGCCTTGTCCCAGACGAGGTTGCCGCCCGAGGAGCCGGAGATCGGCATGTTCATGGACTTGCCGTCGCCGCCCGTGACGCCCTTCATCGCCCAGAACATCGACGCCAGGTCGAACAGGCCCATCTCCTTGTCGACGATCAGGGTGTCCAGGCCGGCGCTCATCGTCGGGTACAGCTTGAAGGGGTTCAGCACGGTGCTCGGCGTCGCGGCCTGGTTGGCCAGGGCCGCGAGGAACTTCTGCTGGTTCTTCGTACGGTCCAGGTCGGAGCCGGCCAGCGCGTACCGGGTGCGGACGAAGGCGAGCGCCTCCTCGCCGTTCAGGGTCTGCTTGCCCTCCTTCAGGTCGGCCCCGGACTTGGAGTCCTTGATGCCGCCCTTCGGGATCTCCATCTCCACGCCGCCGACCGCGTCGACGATGTTCGCGAAGCCGGCGAAGCCGATCTCGACGTAGTGGTCGATGTGCAGGCCGGTGTTGAACTCGACCGTGCGCACCAGCAGTTCGGGGCCGTCCTCCGCGTAGGCGGCGTTCAGCTTCACATGCCGGCCCGTGCCCGGGTAGGTCTTGCCGGACTCCGAGCCCACGAAGGTCGGGATCTCCACGTCCGAGTCACGCGGCAGCGAGATCAGCGTCGGGCCGTTGTCGCCGGTGTGCAGGATCATCATCGAGTCCGTGCGCTTGCCCTCGGCGGACCCGGTGTGCAGTTCCTTCTTCTCCTCGTCGGTCATGCCCTCACGGCTGTCGGAGCCGACGATCAGATAGTTCGTGCCCTCGCCCGCCTCCGGCCGTTCGATGACCTTGGAGAGGTCGACCTCGCGGTTGAGCTTGGAGTCGGCCCAGAAGTAGGTGCCGACGGCGGTGACGACGAGCACGGTGACGACGGTGATCGCGGTCCACTTGATACGACGGCGCCAGTTCGGCGCGGGCCGGGGCTCGCGCATGCCGCTGTCACCGCCGCCAGGGGGCGAGCCGTAGACCTGCCCGGTGTTGTACCCGCTGTCGTATCCGTCAGAGCCGTAGCCGTCCTGGCCCCGGCCGTCGACGTACGACGGCTGGGGCGGCACGCCGTACGGCGGAGCCGCCTGGCCCCCGCCGGGCGGTGCCGCCGGGCCGCGGCGGACCTGCCGCATGACGCGTGCGCCATCCGGCTGTGCGCTTGCACTGCCGTGTCCGTAGCCGCTGCCGCGGTTGCTGTCGGACCATCCCTCGGGCCAGTTGTTCATGCGCCCCAGTGTGCAGGGAACGGCTGTGTGTCTTACAAGGGTCGGCGAAAAATAGGGGCACGGCTGTTGCGAACCCAACACAAAGTCCCCGCGTTGTCCCTCGGCATAAGGTGGAGGCCATGACAGACCAGGTCTCCACCGCGGAATCGGGCACTCCGGATATCCCGGGCAAGCCGACGTCCGCGTCGCGCACCACGCTGAGCCACATCATGACCCACAGCGACACCAACCTTCTGGGTACGGTGCACGGCGGTGTGATCATGAAGCTGGTCGACGATGCCGCGGGTGCGGTGGCCGGCCGGCACAGCGGGGGCCCCGCGGTGACGGCGTCCATGGACGAGATGGCGTTCCTGGAGCCGGTGCGGGTGGGCGACCTGGTCCATGTGAAGGCGCAGGTCAACTGGACGGGCCGCACGTCGATGGAGGTAGGCGTTCGAGTCCTGGCGGAACGCTGGAACGAATCCACCCCGCCCACCCAGGTCGGCTCGGCGTACCTGGTCTTCGCGGCGGTGGACGCCGACGGCAAGCCCCGCAGGGTCCCTCCGGTCCTCCCGGAATCGGAACGGGACAAGCGCCGCTACCAGGAAGCCCAAATCCGCCGAACCCACCGCCTGGCCCGCCGCAGGGCAATCATGGACCTCCGGGAGAAGCGAGCGGCGGAGGGCATCGAGGACTAGCTTTCAGGGGCGAGGAACTACTTGCACCCCACCTCGTCCCCCCGCACCACCCCGGACTCCCCCTGCCCCTGCGCCGGATCGGTCGCCCGAACCTTCCGTACCCGCTCGAAGTCCGCCCCCGCGATCACCTTCAGCGTCGGACCCAGACCCTTGACCGCCCGCAGTTCACTGCCCGGCAGCGCGGCGGACAGCGACTTCGCCGACCGGTCCCACCGCGGGTCGTACGCCACCACCGTCCGCTTCACCGACCGCTCCGCCGCGTTCACCGGCATCCGACTCGTCCGGAACCCCGCCGCCGCCAGCGCCGAGTCCACCCGCTTCCCCAGCCCCGCCGTCCCCGTCCCGTTCTCCACCTGCACCCGGATCTGCTGCGGCGCCACATCCACCTTCAGCACCTCGCCCTTCGCCCGGTGCGCGGCAAGCGGCTTGTCCTCGCGCAGGGCGTCGAACAGCCGGGACGACTTCACGGGGTCCCACTTCAAGGTCGACCCGACCCCCTTCACGACGTACCCCATCCGCCCGATCGGCACGGTCGTGAACTCCGACGACGAGGGCGAGAAGTTCCGCATCGCCCGCCCGAGGTCGAGCAACTCATCCGTCCCGAAGCCCTTGTCCGCCCGCACCGACCCCAGCACCGCCCGGGTCACATCCCGGAACTTCATCGGATTCAGCAGAATCCCCGACGACGTCGCCCGCTTCACCAGCGCCGCCAGAAAGTGCTGCTGTCGCTGCATCCGCCCAAGGTCCGAGGCCCCGTCGACATGCCGCGAGCGGACGTACTGCAGCGCCTCCCCGCCGTTCATCGAGTGCGTGCCCGCAGGCAGGTCGAGGCCGGTGTACGAGTCCTTCAGCGGTTCCGCCGTGCACAGCTTCACCCCACCCAGCACATCCACCGTCTTCATGAAGCTGATGAAGTCGACCTCCAGGTAGTGGTCGATCTTCACCCGGGTCATGGCCTCCACCGTCCGCACCGTCAGCTGCGGCCCACCCTCCGCGTACGCCGAGTTCAGCTTCACCGGATGCCCCTGATGCCGCTCACCGCTCGTGACGTCGACATGCGCCGGCGTCATCGCGTACGAGTCCCGCGGCAGGCTCACCACACTCGCCCGCTCCCGGTCCTCCGAGATGTGCACGATCATGACCGTGTCGGTGCAGTGGCACGGCGCCCCACCGAGCCGGTACTCGCGCCGCTTCGCCTCGGAGATCCGGTCCCGCCCGTCCGTGCCGACCAGAAGGACATTCATCCCGTGCCCGGCCTGGGGCCGGTTCTTCATGTCCTTGAAGGGGTCCACCCGCGCGATGTCCGCGTCCAGGCTGCTCACCACCGCGTGCCCGATCCCGGCCGCCGCCAGCACCACCACCGACAGCGTCGTCACCGCCCGCATGGCCCAGCGCGGCCTCTTTCGCCGTACCGGCGGCCGCGGCGGGCGGCGCCGGGGCCGCTGGGGACGCTGGGGAGGACGGGATGCGGGGGATGCGGGCACGGCGACACCTCCGCGAAGGCCGTACTGCGGGGACGTGGGATCCGCGAGCACCGTAGGCCCATACGATCTGTGGCCCGGTGCACCGCCCCGGGCGGGGCGCACCGGTGTCCCCCGTTCGCGGTAACGTGAGGCCCCTATGAACGCCAAGTCCGACGTGCAGCTCCCCGCCGTTTCTGTCATCATGCCCGTCCTCAACGAGGAGCGGCATCTGCGCGGAGCCGTCCAAGCGATCCTCGCGCAGGAGTACGCCGGCGAGATGGAGGTCGTGATCGCCCTCGGTCCGTCCACGGACCGTACGGACGAGATCGCCGCCCAGCTCGTTGCCGAAGACGCGCGTGTCCACACGGTGCCGAACCCGTCCGGTCGCACCCCCGCCGCCCTCAACGCCGCGATCAAGGCATCCCGCCACCCGATCGTCGTCCGCGTCGACGGCCACGGCATGCTCTCGCCGAACTACATCACCACCGCCGTACGGCTCCTGGAGGAGACCGGCGCGCAGAACGTCGGCGGCATCATGCACGCCGAGGGCGAGAACGACTGGGAGCACGCGGTGGCCGCCGCGATGACCTCGAAGATAGGGGTCGGCAACGCCGTCTTCCACACGGGCGGCCAGGCATGCCCGGCCGAGACCGTCTACCTCGGCGTCTTCCGCCGCGAGGCCCTGGAGCAGCAGGGCGGCTACAACGAGGAGTTCATCCGCGCCCAGGACTGGGAGCTGAACTTCCGTATCCGCGAGGCCGGTGGGCTGATCTGGTTCTCGCCCGAGCTGAAGGTGTCGTACCGCCCGAGGCCGAGCATGAAGGCACTGGCCAAGCAGTACAAGGACTACGGCCGTTGGCGGCACGTCGTCGCCCGCTACCACGAGGGCTCCATCAACCTGCGCTACCTCGCCCCGCCGACCGCGGTGTGCGCCATCGTGGCGGGGCTGGTCGTGGGCGCGGCGCTGAGCCCGCTCGGCTTCGTGATCCCCGGCGGCTATCTCGCGGCGATCGTCCTCGGGTCGATACCGGCGGGCAAGGGGCTGCCGCTGAAGGCCCGGCTGCAGATCCCCGTGGCCCTCGCCACCATGCACATGTCCTGGGGCTGGGGCTTCCTGACCAGCCCCCGCTCCCTGGCCCGCAAGGTCATCGCCTCCCGGCGCCCCGCCGTGCTCAGCGTCGGCAACTGAGCACGGCGGACTGAGCACAGCCCCGAACCCGGCCTAGAACGTGAAGGCCGGGTTCACGTGCATGCAAGCCGTGTCGTCGGCGCCGTTGAGGGCCTTGTCGGCGTCGGGCATCCTGTCGTCCTTCTTGGGCGCCTTGTACGCCGTACCCTCGCGCCAGTCCGCGCCGACGACGAGCGTCACCCCGGTGACCTCCGTGGAGCGCTTCACCGAACTCAGCGGAATCCCCAGGGACTTGGCGACCCGCTGGGCGTCGCCCTCCAGCTCGGCGCTCGGGTAGCGCACGACGGTACGGTCCTCGCTCAGCAGCGTCGACTGATCGGCGACGGCCTGCGTGAAGCCCTCCTCCTGGAGCAGCCCGGTCACCGTGTTCGCCCGCCCGCTGACCGCGCCCAGGGTGTCGCTGCCGGTGCCGTTCTGGACCTGGACGGCGATCTCGCCGTCGGCCGCCGCCGGGTCGTCCGAGACCTTCTCCTCGGTCTTCGCCTTCTTCTTGTCCTTGCCGTCCAGCGCGATGTCCTCGCGCACCAGCCGGAAGAGCTGCTCGGCGTCCTCGGTGGGCTCCACCTGCGCGCCCACGTACCGGTTCGGCATCGTGGCCATGGTGATGCGCTTCGGGTTCACCTTCCGCAGCTCGTTGCTGAGCTCGAAGAGCTTCTTGACGTCGTCCAGACCCGGGTCGACCGTGAGCGCGTCGGTGGCCTCCTCGGCGAGCCTGCGCAGCTTCAGCGGGTTGCTGAGGGTGGCGTTCTCGCGCAGCTCGCGGACCATCGAGGTCATGTACATGTGCTGAGCCTTGGCGCGGGCGAGGTCGCTGCCGTCCTCGAAGCCGTAGCGGGTGCGCAGCCACTGAAGGGCCTGCTCCCCCTTCACCGGGTGGGTGCCTTCCTCCATCTTCAGACCGGAGCCGTGGCCCTGGCTGTCGCGCGACTCGATATTGGCGTCCACACACACCGGGACGCCGCCGATGGCGTCGGCCATCGACACCACGCCCGCGAAGTCGACCATGATGAAGTGGTCGATGTGGATGCCGGTGAGCTCCTGCCAGGTGGCCACCGTGCAGCCCGGACCGCCGTGCCGGAGGCTCTGGTTCGTCGCCACCCGCCCGTTGCTCGCCGGGTACACCTCGTCGTCGTCCGGGTCGGTGCACTTGGGGATCTGTACGAGGGTGTCGCGGGGCATGCTGACGACCGACATGTTGGAGCGGTCGGCCGACAGGTGCAGCAGCATCTGCACGTCCGCCCGCGCCGGCGTACCGAACGTCTCCCTGGCGCCGCCGAGCTTCTGGTTCTCCTTGGTGTCCCGCGCGTCCGAGCCGATGAGCAGGATGTTCAGCGGGGTCTGGCCTGCCGCGTTCGGCGTCGGCTCGGCGACCTTGTTGTCCCCCAGGTTCAGGTCGTCGTGCTTGATGTTGCCGTTCAGATGCCGGTAGTAGAGGTACCCCGCCCCGGCCGTACCGACTATGAGGACCGCCATCAGGGTCGCGGACCACTTCATGAACCGCCGCCCACGCCCCGGCCGCGCTCTGCGGCGGCCGCTCTGGCCCTCCCCGCCGTCGACCACTCCCGCGCCGCCCCCCGCGGCGCCGGGCGCGGCCTCGCGCACACTGCTCTGCGTCACTTCCCCGTCCTCCCCAC
>NZ_JACMSF010000100.1 GCF_014257025.1 Streptomyces cupreus | reverse complement strand
TACCAGCAGCAGAAGTCACACAACAACTAACGATCAACTACTGGCGCAGGACACTAGGTGTATTGACCCGGATCTAGAGACAGAGGATCTGCACATCGTCAAGAATGCCGCGGACCTGAGTGCACTCATCAGCGTCGAAGCCCTCTATGTCCATCAAGTGACCAAGGACGCCATGCCCTAAACGTGGGCTCGAGTTCGCCTGCTCATGGGATGAGGAGCACGGGCTGGGCGTCCTCTTGCACGGCACCCGCGTGGTCGCCCTTGGTGGTGCTGATACCGCCGTGCTCCTCTGGATCGTCGAGCAGGACGCTGAGCAGTGACTCGGCCGCACGCTCACGGGTAGTGCTGGCTCTGCCGGACGTCCTTGACGAACACGATTCCGTCCAGCCCGGCCACGTGGGCCGGATCCAGTGGGGAGTAGCCGAACCAGGGGGCCACCCTGGGGGTGGGCCGCTGATCGGCGATGGCCGTGGCCAATCGCGGGGCGTCGACCACGTACTGGTTATCCGGGAGTGCGTACATGAGGCCTTCAATCGTATCCGGGGGCGGCGTGTCCACTCCTTGGTGCCGGATCGTGCCAAGGGCCGTGGCCAGGAAGGCGTACCCCGCGCCCAGGTGGGCGCTCATCAGGCCGCCGGCGCTCCACCACTCCAGGCGTAGGTCGCCCAGCTGCATCGTGCTCTTATGGCGCTGGAGGTGCCCGTTGTGGGCGAAGAGCAATGCCGGGCCCCGCTCGGCAATCGCGAGGAGGTTGTCGGCCATCATCTGGGCCCGTAGGCCAACTAGGCGCGTCATACGAGCCGGTGACGTCTCGGCCATCCAGTGGTGGTAGCGCAGCAGGCCGGTTGCGGTGCGGCCGTACAGGCGTGCCCGGTCCCAGTCGGCCCGCGAGGTTGCCGTGATCAGGTGTGGTGTCTCCGCTTCGAGCAGCGCCACCAAGTCGTCGGCCAGCAGGCGGAGATCCCGGGCCTCGGCCGACTGTCCCACCGACTGGGTCGGGTCCATCATCGTGGCGGGATTGGTCCAACGGTCGTCCGTGCCGAGCAAGCCGTCGAGTGTTTCCATGGTGCAGGGGAGCAGGTCCGGGTCCACCTGGGCCGCGAGGTAGCCGTGGAGTGCGGTGAGGGCCCGGCGGGGGCTCGCGGCGCCGGTCATCTCCAGTGGGCCGGCGAAGCGGAGTCGGTCGGAGGCGGGCCTGCCGTCGTTGTAGGCGCGCATCCAGCGCACCAGTTCGCGGTTGGCCGCTGACGCGCCGAACCCGTGGCTGAACCCGTGTTCCATGACGTCGTCCAGCGTGCCCCGGCCCGAGGTGACGTGGTCGTCCACGACCAGGCCCAGCAGGCAGTCGCTCTCGATCGCGATGGTCCGGTAGCCCTCCTGCTCGACGAGTTGCCGGAAGAGGTCGTTGCGCAGGACGAGCAAGGCGTCCTCGCCATGGGTGGGCTCACCCAGGGCGAGGAGTCGGGGTCGGGTCGGGAGCAGCTTCATGACGGCGGCAGCCTCGACGGCATGCGTGGTGTCCTTGATGTCGGTCGCCATGCCCTCAACGGTATCGTTGAACCTTCGTTGAAACTTTTCTGCGATATCGGCGGGAGCATGAGCGCAAACCTTCAAAACGGTAAGAGGCTCCGGCCGGTTGATCTCGCGCGCGGGCACGGTCTGTCCACGCAGGCGATCAGGAACTACGAGGAGGCCGGCATCCTTCCCGCCGCCGACCGCACAGCCCACGGCTACCGCACCTATACGTCGCTGCACGCGGCAGCGCTTCGCGCGTTCCTCGCCCTCGTTCCCGGCCACGGCCACCAGACGGCGACGTCGGTCATGCGGGCGCTGAACGAGGGCGCGGCCGAGGAGGCGTTCCGGCTCATCGACGAGAGCCACGCCCAGCTCCTCGACGACCGGCGGACCCTCCAGGCCGTGGAGAGCGCCCTCCGCGACCTGGAGCCCACCAAGGTGGACGAGCCTGGCGGCACGTTCATCGGGCCCTTGGCCGGGAAGCTCGGCATCGGGCCCGCGACATTGCGCAAGTGGGAGCGCGCCGGGCTGGTGAGCCCTGGCCGCGACCCCCTGACCGGATACCGCGTCTACGACGAGGCCGACGTACGCGACGCCCGGCTGGCCCACCAACTCCGGCGGGGCGGCTACCTGCTGGAGCAGATCGCGCCGTTGATCGCCCAGGTGCGGGCGGCCGGAGGGCTGGAGCCACTGGAGGCCGCACTGAGCGACTGGCGCGGCCGGCTGTCCGCCCGTGGGCGGGCGATGCTGACCGGCGCCGCCGAGCTGGAGGCGTACCTCCGAGAGCGCGGATGAGACGTCGGTCCCCAGCAGAAGCGACCACGGCGATTCGGGGTCACTGCAAATCCCCGTCGCTCAAGCCTCGTCACGGCACCATGAACTCATGGCTTGGGAGTGGGTTGCCCCCGTAGCGGCTGGCGTCTCTGGAGGCGTGGGTGTGTTCTTCACGTGGCTTGCCGGATCGCAGGGCCGCAAGCATGCGGAACGGATGGTCGATCAAGCCCAGTCCGCTGAACGGCGGGCCCGTCTTCAAAAGGAGCGGCGCGATGCCTACTTCGCCGCCATGCGCGTAGTCGATCTCGACATCAGGCGCGTGAGATACAAGCAGCAGGGGAAGTTCCGCAGGCTGGAACAGGTCGAGCAGTACTGGACCAAGAGCAAGCGGGTCGAGATGAGTGCGGAGGCCGAAATTGCCTTGCACGCGTACGGGAGCGATGAAGCGCGGGACTTCGCCGAAGCCTGGCGAGTAGCCGCGGAAGGCGAGGACTTGGCCGCTATGCAGGAGTTGGCCGAGAATTTCCGGTCGCAGATGCGGATCGAGTTGCAGGAAGCGTGAGACGAGCATCGTGGAGTCACCCGCCCCACATGAAAACCCCAGGCCAGCAGCCTGGGGTTTGTTCGGTGTGACACGGTTCAGACCAGTTCGAGTTCCCGTTCCGTTGCTCGCGCCTGCTCCCCCTTCGGTTCCCACTGTCCGACGGTCCGTACGTAGCCGTAGATCACTGAGGTCATCGCCAGCAGGAGAAGGGGGCCGTACAGCCATGGGTGCCTGGCCATTTCCAGGGGCAGACAGCGATACGACAGCAAGAGGGCAGTGAAGACCGCGGAGCTGTACGCGACCAGCCACAGGCCTGATCGGTCCCAGCCTCGGTCGAATGTGCGCAGTGCCGCCTCGATCGTGAGCGTGAACACCACACCGGCGATGAGGTCCGCGCCGTAGTGGTATCCGAATCCCAGCGTTGCGGCGAGTGTGGCGATGAGCCAAAACGTCCCTGCGTAGCGCAGGATTCGGGGGCCCTTCCGGGTGTGGATGAAGATCGCGACTGCCCATGCCGTGTGCAGGCTGGGCATGCAGTTCCGGGGGGTGATCTCGTCGAACGGCATGTGGTGCGGGGGGCTGAGCGGCGGCAAGGTCTGCGGCCACAGGTTGGCAACCGCCCATTGCACGCTGGGCGGTGATTCCGGCGCCCAGAGGCTGACCGCCGCCCAATGCTCGGTGCCGGTGCCGAAGGCGAAGACCGGTCCGACCACCGGGTAGATCATGTAGAAGGCCGGTCCGAGGAGGCCTATCACCAGGAAGGTGCGCACCAGGTGGTGGCGTGGGAAGCGGCGCTGCACCGCCACGCCACGGAATTGATACAGCGCGACGACGACCGCGGCCACCGGGAGCTGGCCGTAGACGAAGTCGAGGACATTGAAGCCGATGGGGCCGGTGGCCTCGACGATCCGGCCTATCAGCCAGGACGGGTTGCCGAGCGCGTGATCGGCCGTCGCCACGTACTGGTCGAGTACCGACGGTCGCGTCTTCGAGGTGATGAACAGCCAGGTGTCGCCGGTCTTTCGGCCGGCCATCAGCAGCAGGGCCAGGCCGACGCCCTTCAGCAGGAGGACGCGTTCGCTGCCGGTGCGGCGAGTTACGGCGATGACCGCACAGCCCAGAATCACCCACAACGCGCCATTACCGAAGGGGTGGCCTTCGGTCACCTTGGCGTCGAGCGCCGAACGGACCGCCAAGAAGGCGACGTCGATACCGATCGCGGCGCCCACCGCGATGAATCGTTGCCGCCAGGTGAGTACCACCATCATCAACGCCATGGAGGCGTACAACAGGCCGCCCGATTTGGGGGCGAATATCACCTCTCGCGTCTGGTTGGTGATCGGCCCTGGCAGGCCGTAGCGGCGCGCGGCGAACTCCAGCGCAATGAGGAATCCGAGAGCCACGACGCCTGCCACGGCCCAGAGTCTCGCGCGTGGTTGACGCCACACGGAGAGCGTGATTCCGCGATCTATTCGCGGGGATATGCGCGTTGGTCTGTATCTCAATTTTCGGCCGATTTGTTAGTTGTTGGGGACAGGGCAGGGTGGGGTTTCCCCGCCCAGGGAAGACGGAAAGACCACAGCTCGGGTTCCGGACCGGCCGGCCACGGCGGTCGCAGGCCAACCGGCAACGACGTTCGCCATACACCCCCCGGCTGTGAAATCCCTGATCAGAGCCGCTGATCATACGGGCTTCCCCGACAGGTGGGCATCGGGCAGACGCCCCCTCACCACCGCCCCGCCTCACTCCCCACGATCGCCTCCGACGCCTTCCCGTCCACCCCCACCGGGACCTCACCGGCCACCATCACCCGGTGCATGATCCGAGGATGATCAAGGTGGGCGTTGTCGCTCGGCGCCAGATGGATCGTCGCGCGGTTGTCCCAGAAGGCCACGCTTCGCGGTTCCCAGCGGAAGCGGACCGTGTACTCGGGGCGGACCGCCTGGTCCAGGAGGAGGTCCAGGAGCGCCTGGCTCTCGGCTCGGGAGAGGTCGGCGATCTGTTCCACGTAGTAGCCGTTGACGTAGAGGATCCGTTCCCCCGTCTCCGGGTGGACCCGGACCAGCGGGTGGAGCGTGGCCACCTGGTGGTCGAGCAGGTGGCGGACGTACGCGTCGTCTCCGGGGCGGGGCTGGTAGCCGACGCCCAGGCGGTGCTCCGCCCTCAGGCCGGAGACGAACTCCCTCATCGGTGCCGACAGTCCGGCGTACGCCGCCGCCAGGTTCGACCACGTCGTGTCGCCGCCGTACGGCGGAACCGTCTCCGCGCGCAGGATCGTGGCCGCGGGCGGGTCGACGCGGGCGCCGTGGTCGCAGTGCCAGCCGCGCAGCAAGGTGTGCCGTCGGCGGCGCAGCCACTCGTCGTGGTCCATGCCGAAACGGCCGCCCAGTTCCAGGCGGTCCGCCGTCGTCTCCACCTCCGGGAAGTCCGGCGGCGAGGCCTTTCCGCGGCGCGGGAGGACCACCAGTGAGCCGAAGCGGCGGGCGAAGGCCACGTGCCCGGCGTGGTCGAGGCGCTGGTCCCGGAAGAACACCACCTTCCAGCGCAGCACCGCCGCCCTGATCGCGGCGACCACCGCCTCGTCGAGGTCGGCCGCCAGGTCCACGCCCGTGATCTCCGCCCCGATGTGCCCGGCGACCGGTTTCACCTCGATCGCCGCGACCCGCTCCATCCCCTCCGCGGTGCCCCTGTCCCTCGCCATGCGCGCTCCGTCGGTCGTCAGCACCGGCTCCCGTCCCCGCCGGTTCCCGTCAAGATCGTGACAGCAATCGGCGGGCCTGGCGAGGGTGCCATGCGATGCGTTGAGCGCCCGGCCTTTCGTCTGGGTCGCGGCTCCTAGTGACGAACCAGACTGTGGGACCTAACTCGTTAAAGGTCAAGAGGTTCACGACTCTTGACAGGGACGAAACACGCTCCACATCATCTGGGGCATCACTGCTCGACTAACACGAGTTAGGCCTGCCCGATGACCGACTCGCACCTCACCCGCCGCACGCTGCTGCGGTACGGCGCCTACGGCGCGGGAGCCGCCGCCCTGGCCGGCACCGCCGCCTCCTGGGACCGGCTCACCGGAGCCGACATCCCCGGCCGCGACGACGACTCGCTCGTCGTCGCCACCCTCGGGCCCGCCTACGGCCCCGAGGCCATCCGCACGCTCACGGACGGCTTCAAGGAGCTCCACCCCGACATCAAACTGCGGATCAACGCGGTGCAGGCCGTCGACTGGTCGGACTTCTTCGCCAAGATCCTCACCCAGATCGCCGCGGGCACCGCTCCGGACCTGGTCTACGTCGCCACGGAGGGAGTCCAGCTCTTCGCCCAGCGTCTCGGGGTGGCGCTGGACAAGTGGGTGAAGCGGGACGCGGCCGAGCTGCGCGAGTACTTCGCCGACGTCCACCCCTCGCTGGTGGAGTCGATGATGTACGAGGGGAGCCTCTACCAGCTGCCGGTCGAGTTCAACGCGGCCGACATGTACCTCAACCACCAGGTGCTCGGGCGCGCGGGCGCGAGCTTCCCGGCCGCCGACTGGACCCGCGACGACTTCACCGCGCTGCTGCGGGACATGAAGAAGTCCAGCGGCTCGCAGTTCACGCCGTACTTCTGGACCAACCGGCTGTGGGGCGGCGTCGTCCCCTGGCTGTTCGCCAACGGCACCAATCTCCTCTCCGAGTCCAAGGCACCGGGCGGTGCCTGGCTGTGGGACGACTTCTACCCGGCCGCCGAACGGCGGGGCCGCGGTGGCGGCTTCCGCTGGACGACCCCGCAGGCGACCGACGCGCGCGTGGAGGAGGCGTACGACTATCTCGCCTCCCTCATCCAGGAGGACCTGTGCACCCGCCCCGAGGGCGGCAACGGCCAGAACCTCGTCGGCGTGTTCTCCACCGGCCGGGTCGGCGTCACCCCCGCGGGCGGCTTCTGGGCCGGCGGTCTGCACCTGGCCGGCATGAAGGCCACGGACTACGACGTCCAGTACTTCCCGCGCTGGCGCACCCAGCGCATGCAGTTCGGCGCCGCCGGCTACGCGCTGCTGCGCACCTCCAAGCGCCAGGAGGAGGCCTGGGAGTTCATCAAGTACGCCGCCCGCAAGGACACCCTGATGCGGCTGTTCAAGACCAACCAGACCACCCCGGCGCGCCGCTCGATGCTGACCGCCGACCGCTACCGGGAGACCGGCCCGAACCACTGGCAGGTCTTCTACGACACCCTCGACAAGTTCCCCGACACCGGGCCGATCCCGGCACCGCCGCAGGTCGCCGAGGTGGAGCAGGTGCTGCTCAAGCACACCGGCACGGCCCTGGCCTCCCGGCGCGCGGTGGCTCCCGCGCTGCGCCGGATGCAGAGCGACCTGGAGAAGGCCATGGAGCGTGACGTATGACGAACACCCAGATCCAGGCCGTACGACCGCGCCCTGCGACGCCCGCCGAGGTCGCTCCCCGGCCCTCCGCCCGCGACCGGGGCAGCCGGCTGCTGGCCGCGCTGTTCCTGGCACCGACCATCGTCGGCATCGTGGTCTTCACCGTCGTACCGATCGCCGGATCCATCGTCCTGAGCCTGTTCCACTGGAACGTCATCGACGACCCGAGCTTCGCGGGGGCCGCCAACTACCGTGAGGTGTTCGGGGATTCGACCGTGCTCGTGTCCTTCCGCAACACACTCGTGTTCATGGTGTTCGCGGTCGCGCTGCAACTGCTGATCGCCCTGGTGCTGGCGCTGGCGGTGAACGGGCGGATGCCGGTGTGGCTGCGCTCGGTGTTCCGGTCGGCGTTCTTCTTCCCGCTGGTGCTGTCCGCCGCGTCGATCTCGGTGGTGATGAAGTACCTGTTCAACCAGGACTTCGGCGTCGTGAACTGGCTGCTCGGGCTGGTCGGGATCGCGCCGGTGCCCTGGCTGACCTCGGAGAACGGGGCGATGACGGCGGTCGTCCTGGTCTATGTCTGGCAGCAGTTCGGCTTCTCCTTCCTGTTGTTCGTCGGGGGGCTCAACAACATCCCCAAGGAGATCCATGAAGCCGCCTCCCTGGACGGTGCGACGGGTCTGCGCAAGCACCTCACCGTCACGCTGCCGCTGCTGTCGCCCACGCTGCTGGTCGCCTCGGTGGTCGGCATCATCAACGCCCTCCAGGTCTTCGAGCAGCCCTACGTCCTCACCAACGGCGGTCCGGGTGACTCCACCCGCACCGTCGTGATGTTCATCTACGAGAGCGCGTTCGAGCAGCTCCGTTTCGGCGAGGCGTCCGCGGTGGGCGTGCTGCTGTTCGTGCTGATCATGGCGGTGACCGCCCTCCAGTTCCGGCTCAGCCGGCGTTTCGTCCACTACCAGTGAGCCGGGTGAGTCCCATGAGCCAAGCCACCATGAACCTCAGCCGTACCCGGCACACGCTCGCGCCCTGGGCGCGGATCGCCGGCCTGACGGTGTGCGCGTTGCTGACCCTCGGCCCCGTCGTGTGGACCGTGTCCACGTCGCTGCGCACCCCGGCCGAGTCCTTCGACCTGCCGCCGAAGATCATCCCTACGAGCCCCACGGTGGAGTCCTACCGCGGGGTCTTCGAGCAGATCGACGTCTGGCTGCTCGCGCTGAACTCGACGCTGGTGACCGCGCTGATCGCGGTGGGCCAGATGATCACTGCCGGTCTGGCCGGGTACGCCTTCGCACGCCTCGAATTCCGGTTCAAGAAGCCGCTGTTCGCTCTGGTGCTGGCGACGATGATGGTGCCGCTGCAGGTCACCATCGTGCCGGTGTTCCTGGTCCTGAAGTCGATGGGACTGACCGACACCCTGCTCGGTCTGATCGTCCCGGCCTTCCCGACCGCCTTCGGCACCTTCCTGATGCGCCAGTACTTCCTCGGCATGCCCAAGGACCTCGGCGAGGCGGCGATGCTGGACGGCTGCGGACCCTGGCGGATCTTCCGGTCTGTGTACGCCCCGCTGGCCGCGCCCGGGCTCGCGATCGTCGGCGTGCTGGCCTTCAACTACCACTGGAACGAGTTCTTCCGCCCACTGATCCTCGAAACCTCGGGCCAGAACTACACACTCCCCCTCGGCCTGGTCTCCCTCCAGGGCAACCTCGGCACCGGGTCCATCTCGGTGGTGCTCGCCGGTGTCGTCCTCTCCATGATCCCCGCCGTCGCCGTGTTCGTCGTCGGCCAGCGCCCTCTGCGTGAGGGCATCACGTCCGCAGGAGTCAACCGTTGAGCCTCGCCGCTCAGTCCACGGACCCGAACGCCCCGCGCTTCAGGGTCCGTCCCCCCGCCAACTGGATCAACGACCCGAACGGGCCCTTCCGTTGGCGGGGCCGACACCACCTCTTCTACCAGTACAACCCGGCCGCCCCCGTGCACACGAACGTCCACTGGGGGCATGTCTCCAGCGCCGACCTCGTCGAGTGGGAGCACCATCCGATCGCGCTCACCCCGACACCCGGCGGCCCGGACGAAGCGGGCTGTTGGTCGGGCTGTGTCGTCGACGACGGCGGCGTGCCGACGGCCGTCTACACGGGCATCGACCGGCATCACGCCGGCCTCGGCTCGATCTGCCTGGCGCGGGCGCTGATGCCTGAGGACGAGACGCTGACCGACTGGCGGCCGCTGTCCACGCCGGTGGTGACCGGCCCGCCCGCCGGCCTGGATGTGGTGATGTTCCGCGACCCGTTCGTGTTCCGCAGCGGGGAGCGGCGCTGGGCGCTGGTCGGCGCGGGACACGCCGACGGGACCGCGTCGGTGCTGCTGTACGGCTGTGACGACCTGGCCGACTGGCGGTTCGCCGGGGTGCTGCTCGACGGCAACGACCCGGTCGCGGTGGACGTGTTCGGGGACAAGGCCGTCGGCTGGGAGTGCCCGCAGCTGTACGGGACGCCGGGCGGGGAGTGGGTTCTGGTGGTGTCGCTGTGGGACGGCGACCCTTGCTCCACCGGGTATCTGACGGGCCGTCTGCAGCCGTACGGCGACGACGGGTTGCGCTTCGAGGCCACCACCGGAGGGCGGCTGGACCACGGGCGGGACTTCTATGCGCCGGCCGTGCTCCAGGAGCCGGACCGGGCGCTGATGTGGGGGTGGTCCTGGGAGGCTCGGGAGCAGAGCGAGGTCGATCGCGCGGGGTGGGCGGGTGTCCTGACCGCGCCGCGGGTGGTGGATGTGCATCCCGACGGTGCCCTGCGGGTCGTACCGGCTCCGGAGCTCGAACTGCTGCGTGCGGTCGAGCCGTTCGTCACGGCACCCGGTGGGCGTATCGCGCTCCCGGAGGCGTACGACCTGACCGTCACGGCATCGGGCCGGACCACCGTGAGTCTGCTGCGGTCGGCCTCGGGAGCGGAGCTGAGGGTGGTGCTGGACCCGGACGAGGGCACGGTCACGCTCGACCGCGGTGGCTGGCCCCGGACAGGGCCGGAAGGGTCGGCGCCGGTCGTCGTGCGGGGGCCGGCCGGTGAGGTGCGGATCCTCGTGGACGGTTCGCTGGTCGAGCTGTTCGTCGGTGACCGGGCGACGGTCACCGAGCGGGTCTACCGGCGGCCGGACGATGTGCCCGAGTTGGTCGTCACCGGTGCCGCGGCGGCCGTCAGCGGCTGGGAGCTGGTCCCACCGACGCACGGCTGATCACCGGGCAGGCCAGGCGCCGTACGGTCGCGGGCGGCGTCCGGCCGGTGTCGATGGTGTCGAGGAGCAGGCGTGCCGCCGCGTCGCCCATCGCCCGGTGCGGCAGCGCGACGCTGGTCAGGGGCGGGGTGAGGAACTCGGCCATGTGCTCCTGGTCGTCGTAGCCGACGATCGACAGGTCGCCGGGGACGGTGATGCCGAGCCGGGTCGCGGCGTGCAGGACGCCCGCCGCGACCCGGTCGTTGTAGGCGAAGACGCCGGTCGGGCGGCGGTCGGCGGGGACGTCCTGGAGGATGCGCAGCGCGCCCTCGTAGCCGCCGGAGATCTCGCCGCCGGTGCGGGCGACCCACTCCTTGGGGACGGTGATCCCCTCCGCCCGCAGGGCGTCCCGGAAGCCGCGCAGCCGCTCGACGGAGGCGATGTCGTCGAGGCCGCCGATGTGCGCGACGCGGCGGTGCCCCTGTTCCAGCAGCAACCGGGCCGCCGTACGCCCTCCCGCGCGCTCGGCCGGGATGACGGCGGGCAGGGAGTCGTCCTCGGGCAGGCAGTTGGCGAGGACGGAGTGGGTGCGGTGCAGGCCCTCGGGGACGCGGACGCGGCGCAGGGACATGGCCGCGTAGATGATGCCGTCCACGCGGCGGTCGAGGAGTTCGGCGACCGCCGCGTCCTCCTTGGCCGGGTCGCCGCCGGAGTCGATGGTCAGGACGAGGTGGTCGCTGTCCCAGGCGGTCTCCATGGCGCCGCGCAGCAGCCGGCCCGCGAAGGGCGAGGAGGCGATCTCGTCGGTGACCAGTCCGATCACGGCGGTACGGCGGCGGCGGAGCCCTCGGGCGACGGGGTCGGGGCGGTAGCCGAGCTGGGCGGCGGCCTGCCGGATGCGTTCCTGGGTGGCGGGCGAGAGGTTGCCCTCGGCGCGCCCGTTGAAGACGAAGGACACGGCGGTGTGCGACACCCCGGCGAGCCGCGCGACATCCCGCGACGTGGGCCGCGCGGACCCCGTCACCTGCTTCTCCTCGCCTGCGCTCATGCCGTCCGCCGCCCTTGTGCCACCCCGCCGGTTGATCACTCTCACCCTATCCGCGAGCCGCGTTGCGTACCGAGCCGACCGGGGTACCCGGCGCTCGTGAGTGAGGGACTACGGAAGTATCGCAACAAACGTGACTTCTCACGTACCGAGGAGCCACGTGGCCAGGACCGCGCCCCCGGCGAAGAAGAGCATCACTTCGTCGTCCAGATCCATGACGCGAGCACCCTGCACTTCGACTTCCGGTTGCAGGTCGGCGATGTACTGAAGTCCTGGTCGATCCCCAAGGGCCCGTCCGACGACCCCAAGGACAAGCGGCTGGCGGTGCCGACCGAGGATCATCCGCTGGAGTACGAGGAGTTCGAGGGGGTCATTCCGGAGGGCGAGTACGGCGGCGGGACCGTGATCGTCTGGGATCACGGGACGTACGAGCCGCTCAGTCACGACCGCAAGGGGCGGCCCGTCGACTTCGGGGAGTCGATCGAGCACGGGCACGCGACCTTCCGGCTGAGCGGCTCGAAATTGCACGGGGAGTACGCGCTGACCCGGATCCGGGATGACGAGGCCTGGCTGCTGGTCAAGGCGAAAGGGGACCGGGCAAGGCCGCACGGCACCCCTGACCCGCGCCGCGCCAGGTCGGTGACGTCCGGGCGTACGCTCGCACAGGTCGCCGCCGGGCAGGAGTGAGCGGTGACCACCGGCCTGCTCGATGCCCTGCCCGACGAGCAGCGCCCGCTGCTGCGCACGGCGCGTCCGGGCGCGGAGCTGGCCGCGCGGCCGATGATGGCCACGCTGAGCGAGCGGCGGGACTTCTCCGACGCGTCGGAGGACTGGCTCTTCGAGCGGAAACTGGACGGGATCCGGGTGCTGGCCGTCCGTGAGCGCGGGCGGGTGGCGCTGCTGTCCCGCTCGGGGCGTCGGCTGAACGCCACATATCCGGAAATCGTCGATGCCCTGGCCGGGCAGTCGTGCACGGACTTCACCGTCGACGGCGAGATCGTCGCGTTCTCGCGGGGCCGGACCGACTTCTCCCGTCTCCAGCAGCGCATGGGGCTGACCCGGCGGCAGGACGTCGAGGCGAGCGGCGTGGCTGTGACGTACTACGTGTTCGACGTGCTCAGGCTGGAGGGTCAGGACACCACAAGGCTGCCGTTGCGCAGCCGCAAGTCGCTGCTGCGGCGCGCCCTGATCTTCGGTGCGCCGCTGCGGCTGACGCCCCATCGCAACGAGGGCGGTGCCGAGCTGCTGGCCGACTCCTGCGCCCGGGGCTGGGAGGGGTTGATCGCCAAGCGCGCCGACGGCGACTACCAGCCGCGCCGGTCGACGGACTGGCTGAAGCTCAAGTGCTCCCAGGGTCAGGAGTTCGTGGTGGGCGGCTTCACCGAACCGGCCGGGAGCCGGGTGGGGCTCGGTGCGCTGCTGCTCGGGTATCACCAGGACGGGCGGTTGCGGTACGCGGGCAAGGTCGGCACCGGTTTCGACCGGGCCACGCTGCTCGCCCTGCGCGAGCGTCTGGACCGGCTGCGCAGGTCCGGCTCACCGTTCGACGGGCCGGTGCGGGAGGCGGGTGCCCGGTGGGCGGAGCCCCGGCTGGTGGCGCAGATCGCCTTCACCGAGTGGACGCGGGACGGCATGCTGCGCCATCCCCGGTATCTGGGGCTGCGGGACGACAAGGAGCCGGGCGAGGTGGTACGGGAGCGGCCCTCGGGGCGGGTGGCCGCCTGAGCACATACGGATCTTCGGGTTCCGTCCCCAACAGGCGTTCCCTGGCCGTATGTTCACGGCGAAGTCGACGCTGTCCGCTCTCGGCCGGGAGGCCCTCGTATGCGCTTCGCGCTCCGCTCCGCCGTCACCGCGGCGGTGGCCGCCGCCATCTTCTTCGCAGGCGGTGCCGGAACCGCCCAGGCAACTCCCCCGGGTCCCGGGGTCACCGGACGGACCATCAGCCAGAAGACGGTCGGCGGGACCGACTACATCCTGCGGGAGATCACCATTCCGCCCGGTCAGGCCACCGGCTGGCACTACCACGACGGTCCGCTGTACGCCTTCGTGCAGGAGGGCACGCTCAGTCACTTCGACTCCACCTGCGCCTCCGACGGCGTCTATCCGAAGGGGAGTTTCATCGAGGAGCCGGCCGGGCCGGGCAACGTGCACATCGGGCGCAACCTCGGTGACACGGCCATCGTCCTCGATGTGCTCTACGTCCTGCCGCACGGGGCGCCGTTCTCGCAGGACGCGCCGAACCCGGGCTGCCCGTTCCAGTGATCAGCCCGGTGGGAGCGGCTGTTCCGCCCAGATCGTCTTGCCGCGGCCCGTCTGCCGACTGCCCCAGCGCTGGGTGAGGTGGGCGACCAGGAGAAGTCCGCGGCCGCCCTCGTCGAAGGCGTGGGCCCGGCGCAGATGCGGTGAGGTGGAACTGCCGTCGCAGACCTCGCAGATGAGGCTGTGGTCGCGGATCAGCCGGAGCTGGATGGGGGGTTCGCCGTAGCGGATGGCGTTGGTGACCAGTTCGCTGACGACCAGTTCGGTGACGAAGGCGGCCTCCTCAAGGCCCCAGGCGGCCAGTTGCTCGGTGGCGGACTGCCGGGTGTGCGCCACCTCGACCGGGTCCGGGGTCACGTCCCAGGTGGCGACGCGGTCCACGCCCAGGAAGGTCGCGGTCCCGTTCCTCGATCAGTCCGTCCGTGTACAGGGCGACGACCGCGCCTTCGGGCAGCTCCAACTCGACGGCCTGGAAGGGCAGTCCGCCGACACCGAACGGAGGTCCGGCGGACAGCGGGACGAGGCGGGCGGTGCCGTCGGGCAGCATGACAGCCGGCGGCGGATGGCCGGCGGCGGCCATCGTGATGTGGCGCGAGACGGGGTCGTAGACGGAGTAGAGACAGGTGGCGCCGAGTTCCGCGACCTCGTCGTCGTGGCCGTCGGAGGCGAGGTGGGTGACCAGGTCGTCGAGGTGCGTGAGCAGCTCGTCGGGCGGCAGGTCCACGTCCGCGAGCGTGCGTACGGCCGTGCAGAGCCGTCCCATGGTCGCCGACGACGGGATGCCGTGGCCGACGACATCGCCGACGACCAGGCCGACCCGGTTGCCGGAGAGCGGGATGACGTCGAACCAGTCGCCGCCGATCCCGGCCGGTGAATCGGACGGCAGATAGCGGTGGGCGACCTCCACCGCCACCTGCCCGGGCAGCCCGCGGGGCAGCAGGCTGCGCTGGAGGGCGAGCGCGGTACTGCGTTCGCGGGCGAAGCGGCGGGCGTTGTCGATGCAGACGGCGGCCCGGCTGGCCGGCTCCTCCCCGAGGACGGTGTCGTCGGCGCCGTAGTCGTCGGGATTCGTGATCCGTACGCCCACCACGACGCCCAGCGTGGTGCCGCGGGCCCGCAGTGGCACCGCGATCATCGAGTGGGCGCCTGTGCGGTACGACTGTCCGGCGGGGGCGCGGGCGTTGCGCTCGGCGACCCAGCGGACGAAGTCGGGCTCGCCGGCCTGGTTGAGGACGGCGCGTCCGAGGTGCAGGGCGCGGGCCGGAGGCGAGAACGCGGGGTAGAGGTCGGCCTCGCCGAGGCGGACGGCGGCCTCGGGGGTGCCCTAGTGGGCGGAGGCGTGGGCGACACGGCGCAGGACGATGTCGCCGTCCGCCACGGTGGGCAGTTCGTCGGCTCCGAGGACCCAGTCAAGGAGGTCGACGCCGGCGAAGTCGGCGTAGCGCGGGACCAGGAGTTCCACGAGTTCTTCCGCGGTGCGGACCACGTCCAGGGTGGTGCCGATGGAGGCGGCGGCCTCGTTGAGGAGGGCCAGCCGCTGCCGGGCCCAGTACTGGTCGCTGCTGTCGAAGGCCGCGAGCGCGACCCTGGCGACCTCGCCGTCGTCGCCACGCGCCGGCCACATCTCGATGCTCCAGGCGTGCTCGCGGTTGAGGGCGGGCGCGCCCGTGAAGCTCTCGTAGCGGACGGGCCGGCCGTGCGGGCCACCTGGCGCAGATTGCTGTGGAAGCCGCGGCTGTGCTCGGCGTCCTCGACGGTCTCCGGGTAGGGGCGGCCGAGCAGGGCCTCCTCGGGGACGCCCATCACCCGGCAGGCGGCCGCGTTCAGCCGTAGATAGTGCTGCTCGGTGTCGAAGACGGACATGGACATGGAGGCCTGTTCGAAGGCGCGTGCCGCCGGTGTGGCCTCCGGGTCCTCGCGGGGCCGCTCGGTGGTGATCACATAGCCCGCTTCGGAGCCGTAGGGGCCGAGCAGCGGGCAGGCGGACACGGTGACGGCGACGGTGCCCTCGGCGCGGTGGCGCAGGACGATCCGCCCGGCCCGCGCAACGAGCGCCTCGGACGGCACCTCCTCGGCGAGCAGGTCGGCCGCCGGCCGTCCCACGACCTCTTCTGCCGGGTATCCGGTCAGCGTCCGGGCACCTTCGCTCCACCCCGTCACCCTGCCGTCGGCGTCTATGATCGCCGCCGCGGCGACATGCTCCATAGTGTCCTGAATGGTCCCGCGGGCGCGGCGCATCAACCACGCCCCGGGAAACACCCGACTCAGGCGTCGCGGCCGCGCAGCGCCTCCAGCGCCCGGTCGGCGTGGGTGTTCATGCGCAGTTCGCTGCGCACGACCTCCAGCACCTTGCGGTCCTGCCCTATGACGAAGGTGGTGCGCTTGGTCGGGGCCAGCGACAGACCGCGCTTGACGCCGAACAGCTCACGGACCGTGCCGTCGGCGTCGGACAGCAGCGGCATGCCGAGCGTGTGCCGTCCGGCGAACTCCTGCTGGCGCTCGACGGGATCACCGCTGACGCCGACGGGCCGGGCGCCGACGGCGGCGAACTCGGCGGCCAGGTCGCGGAAGTGGCAGGCCTGCGCGGTGCAGCCGGGGGTCATGGCGGCGGGGTAGAAGAACAGCACCACCGGCCCCTCGGTGAGCAGTTCGGACAGTCGGCGGGTGGTGCCGGTCTCGTCGGGGAGGGCGAAGTCCTCGACCGTGTCCCCGATCCCCACGCGTGCGCTCACTTGTGACCCCTCCGGTGTACGGGCCCGATCGGCCGCCTGCCGGGCGATGTTACCGGAGCGTAGAAGGGCGGCTTCCGGTCAGGCGGTGGCCGTGTGCTGTTCCGGCTCCTCGTCCACGGCATGTGCGAGGAAGTCGTCCACCATGCGATGGAACAGGGTGGCGAGCTGCCGCAGTTCCTCCGGCTTCCAGTCGGCCAGCGCCAGCTGCATCCCCCGGGCTCCGGCCTCGCGGACGCTGGCGACGGCGCGGCGGCCGTTCTCGGTGAGCTCGATGCGCTGGGCGCGGCGGTCGTCCGGGTCGGGGACGCGGGAGAGGTAGCCGGACTTCTCCAGCTGCTGCACGGTGCGCGTGACGTGCGAGGCCTCCACTCCGAGGCGGGTGGCCAGTTCCCCCGGGCGCAGCGGCTCGGTGTCGGCGACCTGTCGCAGCAGTGCCACGGCGGCGCGGTCCAGCGGTACACCGGCGAGCGCCATCAGGCGTTCGTGCTGGCGGGCGCGGGTGCTCAGGTAGGTGATGCGGGTGAGGGCGCGCTCGATCTCGATCACTTCGGCGGAGGCGGGGACGTCCGGGAGCGGTGGGGTGGGCATACGAGCCACTTTACCATCTCGTTGCCTAACTCAATTAAGTTAACGCCGAGCCGGTGACAGGAGGCGGCCATCGCCACGAATGGCATCGGTCCATCCCCAGCAGGGTCAGCCGGCGGGTGCGGGCGAGCTGAGGTCAGCCCCGTGAGGTCACCGGTGCCTGCCACATCCCGACGAGCGCGTCGACCAGCCCTGTGGCGGCGTCCGCCCAGTCGGTGCGGGGCGTGGCGGTGCCTTCGGCGAGGGCGCGTTCGCGCTCGGAGGTCATGTGGACGATCAGATGTCGGGCCATGTCGCCGCGTTCCGCGCGGACGTCGTCGAGCAGGTCGGGCAGGCACCGGCGCAGGCCGTCGACGATCTCGCGCAGCGCCGGGGAGCCTAGAGCCTCGTCGACCATGATCCGGTGCAGTGCGGGGTCGGTCATGACCTGGGCGCAGAAGCGGGCGTACCAGGTGGGGCTGCCGAGGGCGGAGAGGTGCTCGAAAGCGGGCCGGACCAGGCAGTCCACCCAGTCGCGCAGATCCGTGGAGCCGGTGACCCGTTCGACCAGTCGGGTCCTGATCTCCTCGATGGGGGCCGCGTGCTTGCGGACGATCGCGCGGACCAGGTCGGTCCTGGTGCCGAAGTGGTAGCCGACGGCGGTGTTGTTGCCCTGTCCCGCGGCCTCGCCGGCCTGGCGGTTGGAGACCGCGTACACCCCGCGCTCGGCGTACAGCCGCTCGGCGGCGGTCAGGATCAGCTCCCGGGTCGCGCCGACCTGCTCCGCCCGGACCGCCCTGCCTGCCATGCTCATCACCACACCGGGACTGCTCGATCCGCCCGCACCGGCCGGTCCCTTCGGCCACCGCGGCTGTTCCAGGAACGGAAGCCTACGCAACAAGGTCGCCCCGCCGTTCAGGCGAAACCCGAGGCCGGGGGGCGTGCCGGGCTGCCCGCCCGTCGACAACTCACCCGTGAGCCCCGTGAGCCCCGTGAGCCTGCCGCTGATCCCCCCGATGCTCGCCACGCCCGGCACTCTTCCGCCCGCCGCGCAGGACGCCCGCTGGGCCTACGAGACCAAGCAGGACGGCCAACGGGTGGTGGTCTATCTCACCGGGGACGGCGGCCTGGTCCTGCGCGCCCGTTCCGGGGAGGAGGTCACCGCCGCCTATCCCGAACTGCGCCCGCTCGGCGACGCACTCGGCACCACGCCCGCGGTCCTGGACGGGGAGGTGCTGGCCCTCGACGAGCAGGGGCGTGCCGACTTCCAGTTGCTCCAGTCCCGGATGGGGCTCGCCCACGCGCCGGCCAGGGCAACGCGCAGGGCCGCTCAGGCGCCTGTGCACCTGGTGCTGTTCGACGTCATGCACCTGGCCGGACACCCCTTGCTCCGGCTCCCCTATGTGCGGCGCCGTGAGCAGTTGGAGGGGCTCGGCCTCGACGGGCCGCTCTGGTCGACGCCCGCGGCCCTCGTCGGCCACGGCGAGCAGGCGCTGCGGGCCACCCGGGAGCACGGCCTGGAGGGCCTGGTGTGCAAGCGGCTCGACTCCGTGTACGAACCCGGGGTGCGCTCCCGGGCCTGGATCAAGATCCGCAACATGCACAGCGAGGACGTCGTGGTCGGCGGCTGGCTGCCCGGCAAGGGACGGATCACAGGCCTGCCGGGCGCGCTGCTGGTGGGCCAGCGGGCGGGCGGGCGTCTGCGGTACGTCGGCGGGGTGGGAACCGGCTGGAGCCAGAAGGAACGGGAGGAACTCGGCGCGCTGCTGGGGGCCGCCGAGACGGACGTATGCCCGTTCGATCCGGTGCCCGTGGTGCCGGGTGCGCACTGGGTCGTTCCGCGGCTGGTCGGAGAGGTGCGGTTCAGCACCCGTACCCGGGCCGGGCTGTTGCGGCAGCCGTCCTGGCTGCGGCTGCGGCCCGATCTCACTCCGGAGGAGTCGGCTGCCGATCTGCCGGACGACGTCGA
>NZ_JACMSF010000010.1 GCF_014257025.1 Streptomyces cupreus | reverse complement strand
GCCACTGAGCGGATTCCTTCCCACGCGCAGAGAACAGCGCGGGGAGCGTGAATTCACCAACCCCCATCCGAGCCCGATCCCCCATCGGTACGAATGCGACCCGGCTTTTACCCCCCGCACGGGCGCTTAACCCTTGCACAAAACACTCAGGCCCAACAAGGCACTCGGGCAACATCCGCACCTTTGAAAGAAAGTCAGAATCGACGGCAACTCTCGTCACCCGCACCGACTTTCGGCTTTGCCCTGCGCCCCGTGTGAATCACGCACCCGCGCCGGAGCGCCACGCACGCTCCCCGCGTGCATCACCGAGCAGTGAACTGGTACCGGCCCCTCGGAAGGCCCCGCGCAGGACGGCGGCTCTCCTGTGCGAAAGGGCCGCCGACCCCGTTCCTCCCGCCCTCGGTCGGCGGCCCCGAGGGGGGACGGCCCCGGCCGGCGGCCTCAGAGCCCCGGGTGCCCCGAAGGCCTCAGATCTGCCAGGACCGCAGCCGGTCCGCGGCGCCGAACACATCGGTCTTGCCGTCGATCAGATCGCGGACGAGGTCGACGAGGGCGCCGTAGGGCGGGTCGATGCCGACGCCGCTGACGAACATGTACGCCACGGCGGTGGCACAGGCGAACCGGGCGTTGGCCGCGGGCAGCGGCTTGAGCAGGGCGAGGGTGTGCAGCAGGGCTGCCGCCCGCCAGGCCGGGTCGGAGTTCACGCCGAGCCGCGGCGGGTCGACGCGGTGCCGGGCTACGGCGGCGACCAGCGCCGAGAAGTCGTTGATGGTGGGCTGGTCCGGCAGGACCTCTTCGTGCCGCTGGAGCAGCCAGGGCACGTCGATATGGATGACGGCTGCCATGGTCAGGCGGCCCGCCCCTCGCCCTTGGCCGGTGGTTCGTCGTCCGGGAACGCGGCCGCGAACTCGTCGGCGTGCGAGGCGAAGAACCGGCGGAAGGCATCGGCGCCCTCCTGGAGCGCCCGGTGCCGGGCGATGTCGGCCGCCGCCGCCTCCCGTACGAGCGCCTTCATCGACGTACCGCGCTCCTTGGCGATCTGCCGCAGATCCTCAAGTTCGCGGTCGCTGAACTCCACGTTGAGAGCTGGCATGACCCCACGGTACCGCGCGGGTACTTACCCGTAAATACACCGAGGTCAGATGGGGTGGGTAACGGTACCTGGCGGGGCGAAGCACGCCGTCCGTTTTCCGCCGGTCGACGGGCGGTGCCGGAGGCAGACTCGGAGGGCGACGGCACCGTACGAGACCGAACGAGGACGCATCCATGACCCCCAGAGCCTGTGTCACCGCCGACGCCGCCCGCCGCCGGGTCGCCGCGACCGACTGGGACGCGCTCGCCGCCGAACTCGACGTGCACGGCAGCGCCCTGACGGCACCGCTGCTGACGCCCGCCGAGTGCCGGGACCTGGCCGCGCTGTACGAGAAGCCGGAGCTGTTCCGGACCACCGTCGACATGGCACGGCACCGGTTCGGCTCGGGCGAGTACCGCTACTTCACCCACGAGCCGCCGGCCCCGGTCGCCGCCCTGCGCACCGCGCTCTACCCGCGCCTGCTGCCGATCGCCCGCGACTGGGCCGCCCGTCTCGGCCGCCCGGCGCCGTGGCCGGACTCCCTGTCCGAGTGGCTGGAGCGCTGCCGTACGGCGGGGCAGGACCGCTCGGCGCAGATCCTGCTGCGCTACACGGAGGGCGACTGGAACGCCCTGCACCGGGACGTCTTCGGCGACCTGGTCTTCCCGCTCCAGGTCGTGGTGGGCCTCGACGAGTACGGGACGGACTACACGGGCGGCGAGTTCCTGATGGTGGAGCAGCGGCCCCGCGCCCAGTCCCGGGGCACCTCGACCGTGCTGCGGCAGGGCCACGGGCTGGTCTTCACGACCCGTGAACGCCCGGTGCGCACCAAGCGCGGCTGGTCGGCCGGGGCGATGCGGCACGGGGTGAGCACCGTCCGCTCGGGCCGCCGGCACGCGCTCGGGATCGTCTTCCACGACGCCTCGTGAGAGCTGGGTCACATTAGCCCCCGCCGGTGTCACAAACCGGCCCCCTCAAGGCCTCCCAGTAGTGAGCGCACCGCTGCGGAGGCCACCGTATGTCCGAGACATCCCTATCCGAGACCGACGACCGGTTGCACCAGGCGACCGGCGTCTTCGTCGACCATCGCGAGCTGCTGTTCGGCGTCGTCTACAACGTGCTGGGCAGCGTCGCCGATACCGAGGACGTCCTCCAGGAGACCTGGCTGTCCTGGACCGCCCGGGGCGGCGGCGACCCGCTGGACGGGGTCGACAATCCACGGGCGTACCTCGTCCGCGTCGCCGTCAACCACGCCCTGCGCCGACGCGCCGCGATCACCCGCCGCCAGGAGACCTACGTCGGACCGTGGCTGCCCGAGCCGCTGGTCACGTCCGACGAGGGCGCGGACGACCCCGCGCTGCGCACCGAGTCCGTGTCACTGGCGCTGCTGGTGGTGCTGGAGTCGCTGACCCCGTTGGAGCGTGCGGTGTTCGTGCTGAACGAGGTGTTCGGCTATCCGCACACCGAGATCGCGGACATCCTCGACCGCACCCCGGCGGCGGTGCGGCAGCTGGCCCGGCGCGCCCGCGCCCATGTGCACGCGCGGCGACCGCTGTACCAGGCGCATCCACGGGTGCGGCGGGAGGCAACGGAACGGTTCGTCAGGGCCGCGCTCGGCGGGGACATCGCCGCGCTGATGGAGATCCTCGCGCCGGACGTCACGGTGTGGTCGGACGGCGGCGGCAACCGCAAACCGTCGGGGCTGCGCCCGGTGCAGGGCCGGGACAAGGTGGTCCGGCTGCTCACCGGTCATGTGACACGGCACAGCGTGGGCGAACTCGATCTGCGATTCCGGCGCGTCAACGGCGACGAGGCGGCGGTGCTGTTCCAGGGCGACGAGCCGTTCGCCGTGATGGTCATGGACCTCACCCCCGAGGGCGACCGGATCTCCGGCGTCTACATCGTCAGCAACCCCGACAAGCTCACGCATGTCGCGCGGGGCGAAGAGGAAGAAGAGGAGGAGGCGTGAGGCAGGCGTCGAAGGGGGAACGCGTCGCCGACTGGTTCGACGGCCGCCACGGCATCCACGCGCTCGGCCGCAAGTACCTGCGCAAGGTGTTCCCGGACCACTGGTCGTTCCTGCTCGGCGAGATCTGCCTGTACAGCTTCGTGGTGCTGATCCTGACCGGTGTCTGGCTCACCTTCTTCTTCCATCCGTCGATGAACGAGGTGACGTACCAAGGGAGTTACGTCCCCCTCAACGGCGTGCGCATGTCGGAGGCGTACGCCTCCACCCTCGACATCAGCTTCGACGTGCGCGGCGGACTGCTCATCCGCCAACTGCACCACTGGGCGGCGCTGGTGTTCGTCGCCGGGATGCTCACGCACATGATGCGGCACTTCTTCACCGGGTCGTACCGCAAACCCCGTGAGGTCAACTGGCTGTTCGGCTGGCTACTGCTCTTCCTCGGCATGTTCGAGGGCCTGTTCGGCTACTCGCTCCCGGACGACCTGCTCTCCGGCACCGGGCTCAGGTTCGTCAACGGCGCGCTCCTGGCCGTCCCGATCGTGGGGACGTACCTGTCGATGTTCCTGTTCGGCGGCGAGTTCCCCGGCGACGACATCGTGGCGCGCTTCTACTCCCTGCACATCCTGATCATGCCGGGCATCATGGCGGTCCTGGTCGTCGCCCATGTCCTGCTGGTCGTCTACCACAAGCACACCCAGTTCGCGGGCCCCGGCCGCACCGAACGCAACGTCGTCGGCGCCCCGTTCATGCCCGTCTACCTCGCCAAGGCGGGCGGTTTCTTCTTCCTGGTCTTCGGCACCCTCACCCTGATGGCCGCGGTCGCCACGATCAACCCGGTCTGGGCCTACGGCCCGTTCCGCGCCGACCAGGTCTCCACAGGCGCCCAGCCCGACTGGTACCTGGGCTTCGCGGAGGGCCTGGTGCGCGTGATGCCGGGCTGGGAGATCAACCTGTGGGGACACACGCTGGTCCTCGGCGTCCTGATCCCGATCGTCGTGTTCCCCCTGCTACTGGTCCTCATCGGCGTCTACCCGTTCCTGGAGAACCGGCTCACGGGCGACAAACGCGAACACCATCTCCTCGACCGCCCCCGCAACCACCCGACCCGCACAGGCCTGGGCGCGGCCTGGATCAGCCTCTACCTGATTCTCCTGGCGGGCGGCGGCAACGACATCGTGGCAACCCAACTCCACCTGTCCATCAACACGGTGACCTGGGCGATCCGCATCGCGGTCTTCGTAATCCCGGTCGCGGTCCTCGTCATCACCCGCCGCATCTGCCTGGGGCTCCAACTCCGCGACAAGGAGAAGGTGTTGCACGGCCGTGAGACAGGCATCATCAAACGCCTCCCGCACGGCGAGTACGTCGAACTCCACGAGCCCCTCGACCAGGCCCGCCTGCACACCCTGACCGCCCACGAACGGCCCCGGGAATTCGTCGAACACGAGTCCCGGGCGGAGCTCCCCTAGCCCTCGCGCGCCCTGTTCGCCGATCCTCTTCCGTCAGCGACCGTGACCCCTAATCTTGTGTCACTGACGGTACGAGCGGGTCGTCGGACAGGGCGAGGAAGCGCGCCCCCGGGCGGGGCGTCGGAGGGGGGCTCCTTGCGCGAGGAGATCGAGGACCGGATACGGCGCGCCGCCGTGGACGTCCTGGTGGGCTGCGACGGTCTACGCTCGTCCGAGGACCGGGAGCAGTTCCTGGATCTGGTGCTTGACCGGCTCGGACGCAACGGCCAGCTCCCCCGCCACACCATCCCGCGCAAGCAGTACGTCGCACTGCTGCAGTTCTGCATGAAGGACAGGCCGGGCGGCCTGGCGTGTCTCGCCGCCGTCCTGGACCTGCTGGACCCCGGCTCGGCGGAGTCGTTGCTGATGTTCCGGCTCTGCGACGAGTGGCGGGCCGCGCGCACACTGCCTGCCGAGTTCACCGACTCCTGGGGTCTGTTGGGGGACTGTCTGAAGGCGCTGCGGCTCCCCGACGAAGAGCGCCGCCGACTGGTGGCCCGGGCGACGCTGTCCCGATTACGTACCCCGCCCGACCACTCCACCACCCCCTGGTCGGACTTCCTCTACCTGGTGGGCCAGAACACGGCACCGGGACAGGTGCCGCCCTGGATGGCGTATCTGGACGAGGCCTCGGCCTGGATGGACGCGTCGCACCGCCAGGAGATCCGCGCGATCAACCGGCAGCGCGCCGTGCGCTGGGAGTTCGGGGACACGCTCGACCGCAGACGCTACGGCCGGCAGGCGGAGCGGCAGCCGGCCATCCATGACGAGCACCTCGCCATCCGGATCATGCCGGCGCCCTTCGACGAGGGCCACTACACGGTGTCGTACTGGTTCCACTCCGACGCCCGGGGGCCGGACTTCGAGGGGCGACGGGACAGCGCGGTGATCCCCTTCGCCGATCTCCAGCGCACGGTCAGCGAGGTGATCTCCGAGGTGGAGCGCGCCGAGGGCGACCGTCCGGGGCAACTGCGTCTGGAGTTCGTGCTCCCACTGGAACTGATCAACCTGCCCGTCGAGTCCTGGCCCCTGGACGCCGCCGAGGATCCGCATCTGCCGCTCGGCATGAGCTATCCGGCGGTGGTGATCCGCAGCCTGGACCGGCTGCTCGACCAGCGCTGGCACGGCTGGTGGCGGCTGCGCTGGCAGAAGCTGCGGCAGGAGCCGACCGCCGGCTCCGTGTACATGAGCATCCCGAACAACGGCCCCCAGCACTCGCGCCGGGTGGTGGCCGGGCTGCTGGACGAGGAGCATGTCGCCGCCGTACTGAGCGAACCGCCCGAGGAGGGCCGCCCGCATGGCTGCCTGGAGTTCAAGACGGCACTGCGCACGGGCTATCCGGTGGTCGTATGGCATCGCACCAGCGAGTCGACGACGGAGTTCCGGCAGGTGCTCAGCGAGCTGTTCGCCGGTGGCTTCGCCGATCTGCTGCCGCGCATCACCCGCTTCCGCCGACAGGCCGCCGCGCTCGGCTCGGGCGCACCGGAGCACCACATCGGCCGGCATCTCGCGGTCCTGTGGGACGACCCTGACCGCAAACCGCTGTGACCCCGCTGCGCAGAGAGGAAACATCCATGGACTCCTGGTGGCTCTACCGGGGCACAGGCATCCCGCTCGACCCGGCCGAGCGGGACCGCCGGTGGCCCGCCCCACCGCCCTGGCGCACCTACTCCGGCGGCCCGGACGAACCTCCGGCGCCGGCGCGGGACGAGGCGGCCACCCGGGTCCTCGGAGCCCCGGCCTCCCCCCGGACCCCGGATCCCGACGAGGTGGCGGGGGTGAACACCGCGCTGACTCTGCGCCGTCCGCTGCTGGTGAGCGGCGAACCGGGCACGGGCAAGTCCGCGCTCGCGCACCGGATCGCCCGGGAACTCGGCCTGGGTCCGGTGCTGCGCTGGCCCATCACCGGCGGCAGCACCCTCGGCGAGGCGCTGTACGGTCCGGCCGGGGCCGCCACGGTGCGCCTGGGGCCGCTGGGCACCGCCCTGCTCCCTCGCCGATTACCGCGCGTCGTCCTGGTCGACGACCTCGACCGGGGCGGCTTCGACCTCCCCGACGAGCTGTCGGGCGTCGTGCACGACGGGGAGTTCACCATCCCCGAGCTCCTCGGTTCGGACAGCACCCTCGTCCACACCTGCGAGCCGGGCGGCACGGCAACGGTCCACGACGGACTCGTACGGTGTCACGAGCCGCCCCTGGTCGTCGTCACGACCGGCGGTGAGCGCGACCTGCCGCCCGCCTTCGTACGGCACTGCGTCCGTCTCGAACTGCCCCCGATGACACGGCAGCGGCTGGCCGAGCTGGCCCGGGCCCGATTCCCGGACGTCCCGCCGGAGTTGCTCGACGCCCTCCTCGACCGGGCCGGCCGGGAGCCCGCTCAGGTTGGCCGGTTCCTCGACGTCCTGCACCTCGTGAACGCGGGTGCCCTCGGCGCGAGCCGGGAAGGTGACGAGGAAGGGAGCGCGGCCCTCGACACCCTCTGGCGGTGGGCCGCCGTGGAGGGGCCATGATGACGTCCGTCGACTGCCGGGACGCCCCGTCCGCGCGCTGGACGGACATCACCGACCCTGAGGGCCTGCTGCGCGCGCTGCGGGGACTGCGGGGGCCTCGGGCCTGGGACGTGGTGGTGGCGGTGGACCCCAACCCCGGCATGGCGGTCTGGCACGACACGGCGGCGGAGTTCACCGGACTGCTGCGCCGCTCGCGCGCGTTTCGCCGGGTGGACCGGTGCACGCTCAGCGCACTGCCGCCCGGCCGTCCCTCCGCCTCGCGGCTGACGCTGGCGGTCACCGACGGCAACGCGCCCGGCTGGCGCACCGGCGCCCTCGGACGGACCCTGCACCGCTGGGCGGCAGCCGGCCCCCTCGCGGTCGTCCATCTGCTGCCCCATCAGGCCTGGCCCGAGTCCGGCGTCCCGACCTGGCCGCTGTCGCTGCGCTCGGCGGGACCCGGCGCGCCGAACCGTCGGCACGGCACACGACCACGGCAACTCGGCCTCGGCGCGCCCGAGGAGAACGGCCCGCATCTACCGATTCCCGTACTGGAGTTGACGCCCCGCAGCCTGGAGTCATGGGTCCACCTGGTCACCGGGGCCCGGGGCACCTGGACCCGGCTCCCGCTGACGTTCGCCGCGCCGCATCAGGAAGGCCCCCGTCCCGCGCACCCCGACCCCGGGCCCGGGGTCGAGCGCGTCGCGTCCTTCCGCCGCTCGGTGTCCCCCCAGGTGTCCCGCCTCGCCACTCTGCTCGCCGCCACCCCCCTGGCTGTCCCCCTGATCCGGCACGTGCTCACCCGGCTGCGCCCCGAGGCCCGGATCTCCGACTTCACCCAACTGCTCACCCACGGGCTGATCCACCCGGTCCCCGGCCCACCACCGAGGACCGGTCCACGCATCGCCTACGACTTCGCCCCGGACGTCCGCGGCGAACTCCTGGCCGCCGGACGGACGGAGGAACTGCGGCAGGTCGTCGACCTGGTCGGCGAGGCCCTCGGTCCGTCGGCCCACCGCCTGTGGCAGGTCCCCGAGCTCCTGGCCGGCCGGGAGCTCCCGCGGCCCCTCGGCCCGGACGCGGAGCCCCGCGCCTGGGCCGAGCCGCAGATCGCCGTACTGCACGCCCTGTCGGGCCCGCACGCCGTCCAGGCACGGGCGCTGGAACGCATGACCGCCGCGTCCAGAACGCATCAAGCCACCCGGGCAGCCCCCGCCCCGCCCCCTTCGCACCTGCGGAAGCAGGAGGATCTGGTGAACCAGCCGAGCAAGTCACCGCAGCCGCGCACCGACGTCCCGCCGGGCACGCTCCCGGGTCCGGCCGACCGCCGCGCCGGCCGCGGCACCCCGGCCGTGTGGGGCAACGTACCGCCGCGCAATCCCAACTTCACCGGCCGCGTGGAGCTGTTGGACGCCCTGCACCGCAGGCTGCGCAAGGAGAAGGCGACGGCGGTGCTGCCCAACGCGCTGCACGGGATGGGCGGGGTCGGCAAGACGCTGCTCGCCGTGGAGTACCTCTACCGGCATCTCGGGGACTACGACCTCGTCTGGTGGATCTCCGCCGAACGCACCGCCCAGATCGCGCTGTCCCTGGTGGAGCTGGCCCCACGGCTCGGTCTGGAGGCGGGCAGCGAGGCGACCTGGTCGGTGACGGCCGTGCTGGAGGCGCTGCGCCGCGGTGAGCCGTACGACAACTGGCTGCTGGTCTTCGACAACGCCGACAGCCCCGAGGCAGTGCGGCCCTACTTCCCGTCCGGCGGGCCGGGCAACATCCTGGTCACCTCGCGCAATCCGCAGTGGGCGAGCGTCGCCAAGCCGCTGGAGGTGAATGTGTTCCGGCGGGAGGAGAGCGTGGATCTGCTGCGCCGGCGCGGCCCGGACATCAGCGACGACGAGGCGGACCGGCTCGCGGAGGCGCTGGGCGATCTGCCGCTGGCCATCGAACAGGCCGCCGCCTGGCGGGCCGAGACCGGGATGCCCGTGGACGAGTATCTGCGGCTGCTGGACGAGAAGCAGGTCGACCTCCTGGGCCTTGCCGCACCCCTCGACTACCAACTACCCGTCATCGCGGCCTGGAACGTCTCGCTGGACCAGTTGGAGGCGAAGAACCCCGCGGCCATGCAGTTGTTGCAGCTGTGCGCCTTCTGCGCCCCCGAGTCGATCTCGCGCAACCTCTTCGCGGGGCGCGCGGGCGCCTCGATCACCCCCGAACTCGACGCGGTCCTGCGCGACCCGATCCGTCTCGGCCAGGCCATCCGGGAGATCGGCCGGTACTCACTGGCCCGGTTCGACATCCGCGCCAACACCCTCCAGATACACCGGCTCGTCCAAACGGCCCTGATCTCCCGTATGACGGAGGCCGAACAGCAGCGCATGCGGCAGGGCATCCATCTGCTGCTGTCGGCCAACGACCCCAACGACCCGCACAACGCGGCGCATTGGCCGCGCTACGGCGAGCTGTACGCGCACCTGATCGTCTCCGAGGCCGTCCGGTCCACCGACCCGTATGTGCGCCGGCTGATTATCAACGAGGTCCTCTACCTGTTGCGCTGGGGCAATTACGAAGCCGCCCTGCAACTGGCCCGGTCCGCCTACGAGTCCTGGCGACAGGACGGTGGAGAGGACGACAGTAAGACCCTGGAGCTGTCCAAGTGGATGGGGGCTGTGCTGTTCTGCGAAGGCCGTTACGGCGAGTGCGCGGCCGTCAACGACCGTGTGCTGGAGGCTTATCGGCGCACCGTCGGCGAGGACCACGAGGACACCCTGGACGCCCTCGGCAACGTGGCCATCGACCATCGCGTCAAGGGTGACTTCGCGGCCGCGCTGGAGCTGGCCGAGTCGGTGCACGGGCGCTATCTGCGGCTGCTGGGCGAGGAGGACCCCGAGACCCTGCGCGCGGCCCACAACCTGGGCGTCAGCCTCCGGCTCGCGGGACAGTTCGCGCGGGCGCGGGAGCTGGACGCGCGGACCTGGCACAGCAAGCAGCAGCTCTACGGCCAGGATCACGTGGTGAGCCTGGTGACCTGGCTCAGCCTGATCCTCGACATCCGTGAACTCGGCGACTACCACACCGCCCTGACCTACCAGCGCGAGCTGACCGAGCGTGCGACCCGGCTGCTCGGGCCCAACAACCCGTTCACGCTGTCCAACGACCGGCATCTGGCGGTGGCGTTGCGCAAGGCCGGCCAGCACGAGGAGGCGCAGGCCATGGCCGAGCAGTCCCAGAGCGCTCTGGTCGCCCGGTACGGCGAGAACAACCCGGGCTCCATGGCGTCGACGTTGGAGCTGTCGATCGACCTGAGGCACGCGGGCGACCTCACCACCGCGCGGAACCTCGGCGTACGCGTCCATCGGCAGTACGCCGACCTGTACGGCCCGAAACATCCGCACACTCTGTCGGCCGAGATCGATCTCGCCATCACGCACCGGCTCCTCGGCGACGCGGAGGCCTCGAAAGCCATCGACGAACGGGGGCTCGCGGACCTGCGCCGTGTCCTGGGGGAGAGCCACCCCTCGTCACTCGTCTGTGCGACGAACCTGGCCAGCGACCTCTACGCGCTCGGCGAGTACGAGGCCGCCCGGGAGCTGGACGAACAGACCCTGGCGCTCTCCACCGAGGTGCTCGGCGCGGACCACCCCTCCACCCTGGCCTGCGCAGCCAACCTCCCACTGGACCTCAACGCGCTGGGCAGGCGCGAGGAGGCCGAGCGCCTGCACAGCGCGACGGCGGAGCGCCTCAACCGCGCGCTCGGACCTGACCACCCCGCCGTACGTCAGGCCGTGGACTGGGAGCACCGCGCGGACTGCGACATCGATCCGCTGCCGCTGTGAGCACCGTCGCCGTCCCAGGCGCGGGCCAGCCAGTCGGCCAGCTCGGCCGGGGGCGGGGTCTGCCCCGAACTGCGGGTGATCGCCCGGGAGACGGCACGCAGGAGTTCCGGGCGCTGCGCCACACCGCGGTGACCGAGGAGCAGCCCGAGTCCGCCCCAGGCGGCGGGCCGTGACGTCTCCTCGGCGTACAGCGCGGCGGCCGTGTCCGAGTCGCCCGCCACGTACGCCAGGTCCGCCGGGGTGACGTCCTTCGGCCGGGGTCCACCGTCGCGGGCCTCGGCGAAGGCGTGCGGGTCGGTGATCCTCAGGCGGACCAGGTGCGCGTAGGCGTCGAGACGGCAGCCCGCGGGATCCGTGACGACGTCCCCACCACTCTCTTCGGTCACCGCGAGCGGCGGCCGCGTGCCGCGCAGCCAGGAGTCCGCGGCCGCCCGCACCGTCGCCTCGTCGGGCGCCATGTGATGGGCGCGCCAGGCGGAACGCTGATGGGCGGCGGCCCGCTCGGCCAGAAGGAGGGACGTCTCGGGCACCGGTTCGCCGTCCCAGGAGCGGATGTCCGCGAGCAGGGCGCGCACCAGCCTGCGGCCGGTCGCGGTCAGCGCGGGGTGGGTGTGGAGGGTCTCCAGGGTGGCGCGGGACTCACGCCGCCACAGGGCGAACTCGAAGCGGGCGCGTTCGCGGGCGCTGCCGCTGTCGCGGGCGCTGCGGTCCCGCCAGAAGCGGGCGACGCCGGAGAACGCGAAGGCTCCGTGCAGGACACCGCTCAGCGGCCTGGGGTCGTCGCGCCAGGGCGCGTGGAAGAGGTCGGGGCAGTCGTCGGCCAGCGGTGTGAGGTGCATCAGGCCGTTGAGCAGCGTGTGGCGGAACTCGTGGACCAGGGTGACCGCGAGCTCCACGGCGGCCTCGTCGTCGGCTACTTGGGCGTCCGGTGCGGAGATCATCACGCATCCGAATGCCTCCGAGGCGGAGGCACTGCGCGGCCGGAAGCGCTCCGCCGACGGCAGCGGGACGAGTGAGAACAGCCCGGCCGCGAGGGCCGCGGCGCTCTCGCGGTGGTCCTCGACCAGCAGCGCCCACGCCCGGTCGAGCCCGCGCCGCCAGTGTCGTAGTCCCGCCTCGTCCAGTCGGTCGGGCCCGGCGGTACCGGCGATGACGGGGTAGCGGGCCAGGTCGTCGACGGTGAGGTTGAGGGTCAGCCCCGCGTGACTGACGGACAGCCGGCGCATGCCGGACCAGCCGGGCGCGTCCTGCGTGGCGTCCCTCGGCACGTCCACTGCCGGTCCGTCGTGCTGTGTGCGGACGCGCGCCGTCCCGTCGTGCGCGCTCACTTCGGCCACGCCCCATGGCTCGGTGGCGGCCGACTGCGCCCGGCCGAGGCACGGGAGGAGTACGGCACCGTCGCGGGCGGGCACCAGGATCCGGAAGTCGACACCGGCGAGGACGGCACCGGCGGCGGCCAGGGCGTGCAGCTGGCCCACGTCGGACCAGAGGGGCGCGTCGCCGTCCTCCGATCCGCGCAGTCGGCGCAGCACATGGGCCGCCCACAGTCCGGTCTGCGGGTCCATCAGCAGCCGGTGCACCGCCTCCGGGCGCTGCCGCTGGGCCCGCGCGAGCAGGTCCCACGCGTCGTGCGCCGGAGCGAGCGGGCCGATGGCCGACGGCCGCGAGGAGACCTCGTCCACCAGCACGCGCAGCAGCAACAGGCGCCTGCTGTACTCGGCGTCCAGCAGCGTTCGAGTCGCCCCGAGCCGTTCGCCGGTGGAGCAGAGCATCCCGAACGAGACATCGTCGAGACGGTGAGACCGCAGAGGCTGCGCGGAGCTGTCGGATTCCTCGGCGGCTTCACATGACGTGCCCACGAACGCTTCCTCACCCACGGTCTCCACGGCCTCGGACCGATCAGGCCCACGTGCAGCGCACACTACCCGGCGCGGCGGAAGGTGAGTCGGATCTCGGTCAACTGGGCTCGCTGCCACCCCTGGTGCTGAACGGCCGGTCCACACTCGTGAGCAGCATGTCCACCGCGGGCCGCAGCGCGGCGTGGCCGACCTGGGGAAGCTCGTCCAGCGAGAGGTGGGACAGACGGGGCAGCCAGGACTCGACGCTCGCGGACTCCGCCGCATCACGGGACTCGTACATGGGGCCCGATGGTATAGGGACGCGGGTCGGCTTACGCAGACGCCTCGACGATCAACCGGTGCGCGTGCTCCGACTGCGGACTGCCCCCCGCGCACAGCAGCACCGCCTCCGCCAACTCCCTGAGCGCGCCCGGTCGGCGGGCGCAGGTGCGCAGGATGCTGATGGTGTCCATGCGGGGGCGGCTGTGCCGGGCGATGGCGGCCCGTACGCCGATTCTCAGCAGGCCGAGGATCTCCTCCCGGCCCTGTGGTTCCACGAACTCCTCCACCGACAGTAGAGCGTCCGTCAAGGCGCGGAGCCGGTCGGGGGTGAGGTCGGCCCCCGAAGGGCTCGCAGGGTCGGGGCCGCCGCGGGAGAGGAGTTGGGCCTCGTCGCCGTCCCAGGTGCGGGACCACAGGTAGGTGGGGGTCTGGGAGGCGTGGCCTTCGGCCCGCAGGCGGGTGAAGCGGTCCCGCAGGCGGTCCATCACCGCGCCCGGGTCCGGTGGCCAGCCCGTGCCGATCGTCTCGTCGTCGGTGAGGACCGCCAGTGCCTCCCGGCTGAACAGGCCCGTCCCCGCACCCGAAAGGTTCGTCGCGGCCTCGCCCGGGCGGGCCGCGAAGAGCACCGCCTGGTCGCGGGCGGTGCGCGCCATCGGTGTGCCGTAGTCCTCGCGCGGCAGTCTGCGTCGGGCCCGCCAGGAGTTGTGCAGGAGCTGGCAGGCGTCGACCAGCCAGATCTGGCGCGGGTGGCGGGGCGTTGCGCGGTAGTACGTCAGGAGCGCGTCGAAGTCCAGGTTGATCGGGTCGTGCGCGGTGGCGTCCGCGTAGAAGAGCCGCCTCCTGCCCTCCCCGTCCACCACGCCGTGCCCGCCCCACACCACCCACAGCAGCTCGCTCTGCTCCGCCGCGACGGTGCGCAGGAGCGTGGTGTGCACGGTGGCCCGGTCCGCGCCGAGGACGGTGTACGGCACCTTCCGCGCGGCGGCCGTCCGCTCGGGCGGCGCGGACAGCAGCGCGGTGATCCGCTCGGGCGGCACACCCCGGGCGAGGAACCAGTCCGCGAACCGCAGCGCGTCGGACACGGGGCCGTCGAGTGCCCAGTGCGCCCCCGCCCGGTAGGCGTCGACGCCCACCACGACGACGGTCGTCCGACGGGGATCGGCTTGCGGGACCGGTGAGTTCATTCGCCCAGTGTGCCGCCCGAGCGGCCTCAGCGGGTCACCCTTGGTCCGCCACGAAGGAGGCCATCCGGGTCAGCGCCGAGTTCCAGTTGATGGTGTGCTCGTTGGTCGACCAGGACTGGATGTCGTCGATGTAGCAGAACTGACCGACGCAGCCCTGGAGTTTGCTCTGTGCGAAGGGGTCCTGGATGCTGGAGTTCGGCCCTCCGGCGAGCGTGCCGACCGGCGGGTTCGGCTGGTTCGGGTCCAGCTGGTGGGCGTACCAACGGGCGTGCTGGTTCTTGGAGTTGACCTCGCCGTAGCCGGTCACGTACGAGATGTTCAGCGCGTTGCGGCCGAACAGGTAGTCCATGCTCTGCAGCGCGCCGTCCCGGTACTTCGAGGCGCCCGAGATGTCGTACGCGGTGGCGATGACCACGGCGTTGTGCAGGATCTGGTGGTTGGATCCCCAGTCGTACTGGTTGCCCTCGGGGGCGTACGGCATGCCGTACGGATGTGACTTGAGCGTGGCCAGGTAGCGGTCCCCGCCCTTGATCACGGACTGGCGGACCTTGTCCCGGCCGGGCAGTTCGCTCGGTACGGTCGCGAGGTCGAGGCGGGCCGCCGCGGCCGTCCTGGCCCAGTCGTAGCCGAGGGCGCCGAAGATGTCGGCCGTGTGGACCGGGGAGCCCAGGACTCGGTCCTCGAACCGCTTCTCTCCGGTAGAGAGATACAGCTCCGCGGCCGCCCAGTAGAACTCGTCGGTGACGTTGCTGTCGGCGTAGGTGCCGCCGCCGATGCCGTCGCTCTCGGAGGCGTACAGGTCGGGATGGGCGAGCGCCGCCGACCAGGCCTTGCGCGCGGCGGCCAGCGCCTTCGCGGCGAACTCCCGGTCGTACGGCCTGTACAGGCGCGCGGCCTGCGCGGCCGTCGCCGCCAGGTTCAAGGTGGCAGCGGTGGACGGCGGGTGCAGTTCGCGCTTCTGCGGGTCGTCGCTCGGCAGCAGGGGCAGGCCCGTCCACTGCTCGTCATGGATCTTGTGGTGGGCCATGCCGGCCAGCGGCTGCCCCTCGGGCACCTGCATCTTCAGCAGGAACTCCAGCTCCCAGCGCACCTCGTCGAGCAGGTCCGGCACCTTGTTGCTGCTCTCGGGAATGGCGAGGGTGCGGTCGCCCAGTTTCGCCGGGTCGCCGGTGCGGGCGTGCAGCGAGCGCTCGTAGGTGCTGAGCAGTTCCCACACCGAAATGCCGCCGTTGACGACGTACTTGCCGTGGTCGCCGGCGTCGTACCAGCCGCCCGTGACGTCGAGGGTGTAGTCGCACACGCCGGGCCGGCAGGGCACGGCGCCTCGCCCTGGTTCGGCGCGACGTCGACATGGCCCGCGGGACGGGCGTAACCGGGCCGCAGATCATCGCGTATCGCGATGCCGCTGCGTTGCGTGTAGTAGTACTTCACCGCGTCCAGGCGCAGCCGCTCGTAGACGCTCGCGTCGATGTCGAAGGGGCGGCTGGTCTCGCCGTCGGCGACCAGGGTGAGGCCCTGGCCGCGGGTGCGGTAGGAGCCGAAGTCGATGGAGTGGACGTTCTGCCCGGAAGAGCCGTCGGTGCCGCGCGGCACGGTCCAGCCTCGGGCGACCACGGCTCCGTCGGTGCGGCGAAGCTGCCACGGCAGTCGCTCGGTCGCGTCGGTGACGAGGGTGGCGTTCTTGGGCCCCGCGGGCAGATAGGCGACCTGGTTCACGCGCACCCGGGGACCGGTGTCGGGCTCGTACGGCTCCGGCTCCACCCCGCCCACCAGCGAGACGTCGTCCATGCAGAACCGCCAGACGTCCGCGCTGCCGCCCAGCTGGAGGCCGACCTGGCCCTGGGCGGTGTCGACGGGTGCGGTGAAGGTGTACGAGTAGCGGTTCCCGGAGACGCTGAGCTGCGGTGACACCTCGAAGTAGGTGTCGTACGGCGCCACTTGGAGGCCGACGATCGCGCGCACGACGTGTCCGTCGGGCACCCCGGAGGCGGTGAAGGAGAAGCGGTACGACTCCCCCTTGACCAGGGTGATGTCGTTCTGGCCGACGGCCGCGTCCCAGCGGTCGGTGGTGCCGCCGGGCACGTCCGCGCAGAGCTGTCCGTCGGACAGGCCCGCGGTGACATTGCTCGTCGTCCACCATGGCTCGGTGGTGGTGTCGAAGGTGCCGTTCCTGACCTGTTCGACCTCGTCGGCACCGGCCACGGGGGCGGGCAGGGCGACCAGGGCCGCTCCGAGCAGGGTCGTCAGGGACAGCACGGCGGTTCTGCGTCGTTTCACGTCTGGGCTCCTCGGCGGGAGGTACGGGTGACGCTCCCATGGGAGCGCTCCCAGATGCGGACGCAGGACATGCTTGTGGCAGGTGTGACACCCCGTCAACGGTCCGGACAGGACGAACTGCCCGGACCGTGACGGGACTCAGGTCGCGGGCACCTCCAGCCTGCTGATCCGTATCGCGCCGCGTGCCTCCCCCGGGTGGGCGCTGGTCAGGGTCAGTCGCAGACGGGAGCCGCGTACCGGGTCGAAGGTGACGACGGACGGCGCGCCCGAAGCGGTGGCCCACTCCACGGCCGCCCCCCTCGACCGGCAGATATCGGCGGCCGTCCCAGACCTCGACCTCGACGCCGACGGGCAGGGTGTGTGTCGCGTCGACGGTGAAGGAGACCTCGGCCCGGTCGAGGGTACGGGTCCGCCCGAAGTCGACGCTGACCCAGTCCTCGGCGCGGGCACCGTCGAAGGCGGGCAGCAGGGCGGTGGCCGCCTTGTGGAAGCCGTTGGACCAGCCGGTGGCCGGGTCGCCGTCGAACATCGCGGCCGGGAGGGTGTCCGGGCGGCCGGAGTAACCGGCGTCCGCGTAGGGGTGGTTCACCGGAGCCGGAAGATCCGGCTCGAAGGTCGGGGCCGGGGTGAGCGCCACCGAGTCCGCCCGGGTCGTGCGTACGGTCAGCGTGTCGGTCCGCAGTCCCTCCGCCCGTGCGGTCACCTTCAGCGCGCCCGCCTTCGTGCCTGAGCGCACGATGGCAAGTGCCTTGCCGTGGAAGGCGGTCCGGGTGCTCGCCTGGTAGCGCTCGACGCTCTCCTGACGGCCGTTGTCGAGCCCGGCGAGCGAACCGCCGGCCACATCGAAGGCGATCAGGTCCTCGGCGTCCGGGACCACCACACCCCGGGCGTCGACGATCTCGGCGGTCACGAACACCAGCGAACGGCCGTCGGCGGCAAGGGAGTCACGGTCGGCGGTGAGCCGTACGGCATGCGGCTTGCCCGCTGTGCGCAACACATCCGTCGCCACGACCTTGCCGTCACTGCGCGCGACCGCCTTCAACTCGCCCGGCTCGTAGGCCACTTTCCAGGTCAGATGGAGCTTGCCCGCGCTGCCGTTCGGGCTCGTGTAGCTGCCGGGATAGGGGCCGCCCGAGTAGGTCTTGTCGTCGCCGGTCGCCTCGGTGGTCTCCAGGTAGACCCGGCCGTCGGTGGTCTTCTTGGTGTCGAAGGTCCGGGTGCCGAGGGAGCGTCCGTCGAGGAAGAGCTCGACGGTGTCGACGTTGGAGTACGCCCACACCTCGACCGTGTCGCCCCTGTCGTGGTTCCAGGTCATCGGCAGCAGATGGACCATGGGCTCGCTCGTCCACTGGCTCTGGAACAGGTAGTACATGTCCTTGGGGAATCCGGCCGTGTCGACGGCGCCGAAGAAGGACGCCTTGACGGGGAAGACGTCGTACGGCGTGGGTTCGCCGATGTAGTCGATGCCGGACCACAGGAACTCTCCCGTGAACCACTTCCGGTCCCGGTCCTTCTTGTGCCCGTACTCGCCGCTCATGGTCCAGGAGGCGAGGTTGTTGTCGTACGACGAGGTCGCCCGCCTGCCCGGGGTGTGGTTCTCGCCGGTGTTCAGGCGCTCCGGCTCCTGGTAGGTGCCGCGGGTGGAGGTCTCGGAGGAGGACTCGGACTCGAAGAGGAACAGGTGCGGGTAGGTCGCGTGGAGGGCGTCCACCGACTTGGCGGTGTTGTAGTTGAGGCCGAGGCCGTCCAGCTTGGCCAGCATCCGGTCGGCCGCCGAGCCCTTGGCCGGAAGCCGGCGGTATTTGTCGGAGCCGATGACCAGCGGGCGGGTGGCGTCGGCGGCGCGGATGGCGTCGATGACGCGGTCGGCCATGGCGAGCCCGGCGGTGGAGGTGGAGTCGGGGACCTCGTTGCCGATGGACCACAGCACCACGGCCGGGGAGTTGCGGGCCGCGAGCACCATCTCGGTGGCGTCCTTCGCGCCCCACTCGTCGAAGAACCGCCCGTAGTCGTAGCGGTTCTTGCCGGTGCGCCAGCAGTCGAACGCCTCCACCATCATCACGATCCCCATCTCCTCGCAGACCTGGATCACTTCAGGTGCGGGCGGGTTGTGCGAGGTGCGCAGGGCGTTGACGCCCATCGACTTCATGATCGTCATTTGTCTGCGCACGGCGTCGATGTGCACGGCGGCGCCGAGCGCGCCCAGGTCGTGGTGGAGGTCGACGCCCCGGATCTTGGTGTACCTGCCGTTGAGGAAGAAGCCCTCGTCCGGGTCGAAGCGGAAGGTCCGGATACCGAAGGGGGTGCGGTGGGTGTCCACGGTCCGTCCGCCGACGCGGAGTTCGGTGTGGAGGGTGTAGCGGTGCGGGGCCTCGAAATCCCACAACTTCGGGTCGGGGACGGTGAGTTCGTGGGTCTCGGTGGCCTGGTCGGTGACGGCGACGGTGGAGGACGTACGGGCCACGGTCCGGCCGCCCGGGCCGGTGATCCGGGAGACGACCTCGACATCCGCCCCGCTGCCCGAGTCATTGACCACGGAGGTCCGCACCCGCGCCAGGGCGCGTTCCGCCGTGACCTCGGGTGTCGTCACGTACGTGCCCCAGCGCGCCACGTGCACCGGCTCGGTGACGACGAGCCGGGCCTCGCGGTAGATGCCGCTGCCGGAGTACCAGCGGCTGCTCGGGAGCTGGTTGCGGACCATGACAGCGAGGACGTTCTCGGTGGTGCCGTCGGTGTGCAGCAGCTCGGTCAGGTCGAAGGCGAAGCCGGTGTAGCCATAGGGGTGGCGGCCGACCTCCCGGCCGTTGCAGTGCACCACGCAGTCCATGTAGACGCCGTCGAACTCCACCGAGATCCGCTTCCCGGCGAGGGCGGGCGGCAGGATGAAGGCCAGGCGGTACCAGCCGAGGCCGCCGGGGAAGAAGCCGGTGCCGCTGGTGGTGCCGTGCTCGGTGGTCGGGGCGAGCTCGATGCTCCAGTCGTGCGGGACGGCGACCTCCCGCCACGCCGAGTCGTCGTGCGCGGGGTCGGCGGCGTCGGTGTACGCGCCGGTCGGGTCGGTGATCCCGCCCGGGTTGACCAGGGCGAACCGCCAGCCGTCACGCAAGGGGACGGTACGGCGGCTCGAACGACCCCCTTCGGCCTCGGCGGCCTGCGCGGACGCGCCCAGCAGCGCCCCGGCGGCCGGTGCGGCCGTGGAGGCGATCAGAACCGATCTGCGAGTGACCGTCATGGCGGCTCTCCCTCATCAGGGCCCAGAAGTACTCACAACTGATCGTGAACACGCAGATTCTGACGGGTGGCCACGCAACATCGTCAAGGGCCAGGAGAAAGCGCTTGCCCATCAGGGTCACAACGGCCGGATTTCGACCTTGACTGTTCGATCACCCGCACACGGGTTCCCCGTCCGTCCCGAGCCCCGACGCACTACGCTGGAACCGAAGTGACCACCGGTCACTGTGAGTGTCCGCGTTGGAGTGGCGCCGATGACCCCGCACGACACGATCGACGACGCCGCGACGGCTCGGGCTGTCATCGACGAACACGGCACCCTCGTGGAGTGGAACGCCGGCGCCCGGCGGCTGCTGGGCTGGCCGGCCGCCGACGTCGTGGGCCGCCCCGCCGCCGAGCTGCTGGCCGACGGCTCGGTGCCCGTCCCGGCGGGCCCCCGCTGGGACGGCACGCTCCCCCTGCGCCACCAGGACGGCCACCGGGTCCGGGTGTGGCTGCTGGCCCACCACCGGCCGCCGCGCGAGGACCGCCCGGCCCACTGGCTCGTGGTCACCCCGCTGGAGGCGGCCGGCCCCGGCTCCCCCGACGACCCCCTGGCCACGGCCGCGCTCACCCAGTCTCCGTGCGCCGTCGCCGTCTACGACGAGCGGCTGCGGCTGAACCGGATCAACGACGCCATGGCCGAGGTGATCGGCCTGCCCGAGGAGCACATCCAGGGCCTCAGGCTCTCCGAGATCGGCGGCAAGGCGCAGAGCGAGGAGCTTGAGGCGCACATGGCCGACGTGCTGGCCACCGGCCGGGCCCGGGATGTGCAGACGTACTTGCGCACCGGCGGCGACGCCCGGGCACACGCCTGGCTGGCCCGGATCGCGCCCGTCACCGACGCCGAGGGCCGGGTGCGGGGCGTGTGCCTTGCCGCCCATGACTTCACCGAGAACTACCTCTCCTGGGAGCGGCTTCAGCTGGTCAACGAGGCCGGCGTGCGCATCGGCACCACCCTCGACGTCACGCGGACGGCACAGGAACTCGCCGATGTGTGCGTGCCCGCGCTCGGCGACTTCGTCAGCGTCGACCTCCTCGACGCCGACGATGAGGGCGCGGCCCCGCCGGCGCCGATCAACGCCCCGGTCGGGCTGCGCCGCGCCGCGCACCGGTCGATCACCCCGGGCACCCCGGAGGCCTTGGTCGAGCCGGGGCACCTGGAGCTCTACCCGGCCACGTCCCCGCAGGCCGCCTCCCTGACGGCGGGCCGCACCGTCGTCGCCTCGGTGCCCTCGGGCGACCTCGACGCGTGGCTGAGCCGGGACCACAGGCGCAGCGCACGGGACAGGGAGTACGGCATCCACTCCACGATGTCCGTGCCGATCCGGGCCCGCGGCCTGACCCTCGGCGTCGCGGTGCTCACCCGGTTCCGCCGCCCCGACCCGTTCACCCCCGACGATGTGCTGCTGGCCGAGGAGATCACGGCCCGCGCGGCCGTCTGCGTCGACAACGCCCGCCGCTACTCCCGCGAACGCGAGACCGCGCTCGCCCTCCAGCGCAGCCTGCTCCCCCGGGGCCTGCCGCGCACGCGCGCCGTCGACGCGGCCTCCCGCTACCTTCCGGCCGCCCGCTCCGGCGTGGGCGGCGACTGGTTCGATGTGATCCCGCTGTCCGGGATGCGGGTCGCGCTGTGCGTCGGGGACGTCGTCGGCCATGGCATCGAGGCCTCGGCGACCATGGGCCGGCTGCGCACCGCCGTGCGCACCCTCGCCGACATCGACCTGGCCCCGGACGAGTTGCTCACCCACCTCGACGATCTGGTCGTACGGCTCTCCGAGGGGACCGGCGGCGACAGCAGCCCCGGAGAGGTCGGTACCACCTGCCTGTACGCCGTGTACGACCCGGTGTCCCGGCGCTGCACCCTGGCCAGGGCCGGGCATCCGCCGCCCGTGCTGGTCCCGCCGACCGGTGCGGCCCGGCCGATCGAGCTGCCCGCCGGGCCGCCGCTGGGTCTTGGCGGACTGCCCTTCGAGTCGGCCGAGCTGGATGTGCCCGAGGGCAGTGTGCTGGGGTTCTTCACCGACGGTCTGATCGAGAACCGCGAACGCGACGTCGACGCCAGTCACGCGCTGCTGCTCGACGCCCTGGCGATCTCCAGCGACTCGCTGGAGGAGACCTGCGACCGGGTCCTGCACGCGCTGCTCCCGCCCGGCGGCGTCCCCGACGACGTGGCCCTGCTGCTGGCCCGCACCCGGGGCCTGCCCGCCTCCCAGGTCTCCACCTGGGACATCCCGGCCGACCCGGCGCTGGTCGCGCCGATCCGCAAGCAGGTCGTCGAGCAGCTCGACACCTGGGAGCTGAGCGCGGCGTCGTTCACGGCCGAGCTGGTGGTGAGCGAACTGGTCACCAATGCCATACGGTACGGCTCGCAGCCGATCCGGCTGCGGCTGATCCATGACGCGGCCACCCTGATCTGCGAGGTGTCCGACGCCAGCCACACGGCCCCGCATCTGCGCCGCGCCAAGGCCTGGGACGAGGGCGGCCGGGGGCTGCTGCTGGTCGCCCAGCTCACCCAGCGCTGGGGGAGCCGGCACACCGAGCAGGGCAAGACGATCTGGGCGGAACTCGCCCTCCTCGACCTGGACTGACCGGGCGTACGCTTTCCGCGTTTCTCCTTGCGTACGGCGGACACCCGGGAACATGACGAATCCTCAGGAGCGTGGAGAACATGCCGAACACCTCCTCGTCCGTGCGCCGGGCCGCCCTGCTCGCCGGCGCGATCGCGACGCTCGGCGCACTGACCGCCTGCGGCGGCGCGGACGGCACGACGACCGCGCCCCAGCAGCCGACCACGACGAACGAGCGCACGGCCACCAGCAGCTCCCCGAGCGAACAAGCCACCACCACTGAACCGGCGTCCTCCCCCTCGCCGGCAGGGGGCACGAAGAAATCGAGCCGCTGCCACACCGCGGAACTGCGCGCCGAGGTCGGCCGCATGGATCCCGGTGCAGGGCAGCGGAACTTCCCGATCGTCCTGACCAACGTCTCCGCGCGCACCTGCACGGTGTACGGCTATCCGGGCGCCGCCTTCGTCGACGCGTCCGGCAAGCAGCTCGGCCCGGACCCCGAGCGCGCCCCGGGTTCACCGGCACGCGTGACGCTGGCGCCGGGCGACAGCGCCTGGGCGGGGCTGTCGTACTCCAGCCCGGAGATCAGCGGGGCCCGCACGGCTCGCCCGGCGGCGCTGCTGGTGACCCCGCCGGACGAGCGGGAGCCGATCGAGGTGCCCTGGACGGCGGGTGCGGTGCCCGTGTCCGGGAACGCGTCCTCGGTGTCGTTGACGGTGTTCGCCCCGGGCTCGGGGCCCTGACGGCCCTGACGGTCAGCGGCGTCCGCCGCCGTAGCCACCACCGCCCCAGCCGCCGCCCCAACCGTTGCCGTTGTCGTCCCACGAGCAGGAGTACGGGTCCGTGTAGCAGTTGTCGGTGGGCGTCGGGGCGGGCGATGGGGTCGCGGTGGCCTTGGGGGTCTTCGACGGCGTGGGGGTGGGCTTCGGCGTCGGAGCGGGGGGCGGTACCGGGGTCGCGGGTTCGGCCCAGTTGACCGCCTCCAGATGGAGTTCCGGCTTGGAGGTGTCGATCACCCAGCGCTGGGCGGAGTCGTCCTTGCGGGTCTTGAGGACCAGCGCACCGGAACCGTCGGTGGCGGCGGGCGTCAGCGCCAGCTCCTGGTCCCAGCGCGGAACCAGGGCGCCCTGGAGCGTGAAGTCGTAGCGGACCTTTCTGGTGTCCGTGCAGGGCGCGAGCCGTACCGAGTAGCCGAGGCTTGAGTCCAGGCACAACCCGGGGTCGGCGGCGCTGCGCAGGCGGCCGTCGGTCTCGTACACCCACTGCTGGCCGGCCTGCGCGGAGCACTCCGCGAGCTCGGTCTCGGCGCCCTTGACCGCCTTGCCGCCGACGATGCCGACGCACAGCCCGGAGGCGATGTTGTGCAGCCGCCCGGTCAGCGTGCCCTGGGCCGCCTCCTTGGCCCCGGCCCACGAGGGGTCGGCGCTCGGCGCCCGGCTCTTGGAGCCGGCGGCCTCGGTGGCCCGTCCGGAGTCGGTGGGGCCGGGGCCGTCCTCCGAGCCCAGGACGGACCACAGCACCAGCGGGACCACGGCCAGCGCGCTGACGGTCACGACCGCCACGGTGAGATTGCGCCGCCGCACGGCACGGCGGGCTGCCTTGCGGGCCGAGCGGCTGCACCGGGACGGCGGGGCCGCGATCGGGGGCGCCGCAGGCGCCTGCCCGGCGCCGAAGTCCTCGCCCACCACGGCCGCCGCCTCGGCCACCGGCACGCTCTCGTCGTCCGCGCTGCGCGCCCGGGACTCCACATACGCCGGCGCACCCCACCCGAGCACCGCCTCCGCCAGAGCGAGGCCGAGTCCGTGGTTGAAGCGGTCCAACTGATCGGCGGTGTCCAGGCAGTGCTTGCACCCGTCCAAGTGCGCGCGCAGGTCGGGGTCGACGTCGACGCCGACACGCCGATAGGTGACGTCGAGCATCCGCAGATACTGGCGGCACTCCTGGTCGGGAGCGAGTTCGCGATGGAGCTGGAGGCACTCCTCACGCAACCGGTCGCGGGCGCGGCCGAGTTCGACGCGGGCGCCCTCCTCGTCCAGGCCCAGCAGCCCGGCGGGCGTCTGCAGCGGTTCGGCCTCGACCTCGGTGTGCCACAGCAGACAGCGGGCCGACTGGGGCAGCCGCTGGAAGGCGCCGGAGAGCAGACGACGGTGGGCCGGTGGCAGCAGGCGGGCGGCGGCGCGCCCGCCTCCTGCGGCCTCGGACCGGAGCTCCGGATGGAGCAGCTCACGCCGCTGGTCAGTGTCCCACTCCCCCGCGACACGCCGTACGGTGACCAGGAGTTGGGGGCGCCACGCTGAGGTCGGTCCGGTCTGTCGCAGGGTCTGTCCGAAGAGCCTGGTGAACGCCGCGGTGGTGAGCATGCCGGCGGCACGGGCGGTACTGGTGCACAGCCGCGCGTAGGCGAAGCCCGCCGCCCAGTGCCGGTCGAGGAGTTCACCCACGGGCTGGAGTGCGGGTGACGCTCCCGTCCACTTCTTGAGTTCGGCGCTCAGTTGCGCGTCCGTCAATTCCAGGAGGTGGGCGTTTCCTGGGGAATTCGGCAAGCCTGCGTCATGCACGCGGCATTCCTCCGGAGGGCATGCGGCATTAAATGGTCCATACCAATGGGTATGCTCCGGGCGCGGCTCTTTTGAAGCGTGAGGCGTAAGGGAGCGAGGCACACCTTTGCACAGGTCAGCAACAGGGAACAAGGCTTCTCGCCGTTTTGTGCATTGTGCGCGCGCCGCCCGTGATTGAACCTGTGTCAGTAAAGCGGCGGGCAGTATCGCAGTCGGGCGGGACAACCGTATTCATTAAGCCAGGACGGCCACCTCGACAACCATTGAAGCTGCCCGTCCGGCTGGTCGTGCGGCCGGAAATCATGCTTCGCCGCCCCTCTGGTCCGCGCCGCCAACCATTGGAGCGTTCGCCCGGTAGGCGCCGGGCGGGGTGCCGTAGCGTTCCCGGAACACCCGGTTGAAGTGAAAAGGACTGACGAATCCCGAAGCCGCCGCGATCCGTTCCACGGAGAGGTCGGTGCCCTCCAGCAGGCGTGCGGCGTGGCGCAGTCGCGCCTCGCGCAGCGCGCGCATCGGGGAGACGCCGAGTTGCTGGGTGAACAGGTGGGCGAACCGGGAGGGCGACAGGGCGACCTGCCCGGCGAGCGAGCGCACGGTGTGCGGGGCGCCGGGGTCGGCGGCGATCAGCGCCTCCGCCCGGCGCACCCGGGGGTCGACTCCGGGTGGGGGTGAGGGCGTGCACGCGGTGGCGGCGGTGAGCAGGACGGCCTCCTCCAGGGCGCACAGGGCGAGTTCGCGGGCCGCCGAGCCGTGGGCCACGGCCACCCGGTCGGCCTCGCCACGGGTGCCGGGCGGCGCGCCGGTGCCGGTCCAGCGGGCGTCGGCGAGCATGCGCCGGAACGCCGCGCCGACACGGTCGTGCAGGGCGTCCGGGGTCGGTGAGACGGCGTACAGCCCGTCCCCCGTGTCGTACGGACGCAGCCAGGACTGCCACGTCGGCCGGGCCTGGCAGTGCGCCCACCAGAACTGCCAGTGCGAGGCGCCCGGTCGGGTGCCGTAGCGGTGCCGGGTGCCGGGCGCGAGGACCACGAGATCGCCGGTGGAGGCCCGCGTCTCGGCCGTGCCCTGGCTCAGGTGGCCATGGCCGCCGGTGGTCCAGGTGAACAGCCAACTGTCCGTGCCGGAGGGGCGGTTGACGCTGTAGCCGGGCGGCTGGTCGAAGCGGCCGACGACCACCAGGCCGGGCGGCGGGGCGGGGTCGGCAGTCTCGGGCAATCCGTCAGCACCCATGGGCATCCTCCTCGGACGGGCATCGGCCTAGCGTGTCGTACGGACACCCCCTGACCGAAGGAGCCCACGCATGACAGCCATGGATATCGACGCCGGGCTCCGGCAGTTCCGCGAGGACGGGTTCATGGTCGCGCGGGGGCTGTTCGGGTACGACGAGATCGACCGGTTGTGCGAGCGGTTCGCGGCGCTGCACGCGGGCGGGCCGGTGCCGGGGCACTTCGAGCCGCGGGCGTCGGACGACGACCCGTTGCGGACCTATCCGAGAGTGATGCATCCGCATGAGATCGACGAGTCGTCGCTGCGGATGCTGCTCGATCCTCGGCTGCGGGCGGTGCTGGAGCGGCTGCTCGGCGAGGAGGTGCTCGCGGCGCAGAGCATGTTCTATTTCAAGCCGCCGGGAGCTCGGGGGCAGGCGCTGCACCAGGACAACTTCTATCTGCGGGTCGAGCCGGGCACCTGTGTGGCGGCCTGGATCGCCTGCGATGTGATCGACCGGGAGAACGGCGGACTCGAGGTCGTGCCCGGCACGCATCGGATGGAGCTGTTCTGTCCCGAGGAGGCGGACGCGGGGGTGTCGTTCGCGCGGGAGTACGTTCCGCCACCGCCGGGACTCGCGCCCGTGCCCGTCGACATGGCACCGGGGGACGTGCTGTTCTTCAACGGCAGCCTGGTGCACGGCTCTCAGCCCAATCGCAGCGCCGGTCGATTCCGGCGGTCGTTCATCGGCCACTATGTCGGGCGGTCGACCGAGCGGATCGGAGGCTACTACCGGACCTTGTCGATGCGGGGCGAGCGGGTCGCGTTGCCCGAGAGTGCCGGGGCGGGTCCGTGCGGAACCGAGTTCGAGGCCCCGCACGGACCGCACTAGCTCAGTGGCCGACGATTTCGCGGGCCGTGTACGGCTGTTCCAGTTCCTCGATCTCCTTCTCGCTCAGTGTCAGTTCGACCGCCGCGGCCGCATCCTCGATGTGCCGCGGCTTGGCGGCGCCGACGACCGGGGCCGCCACCGTGTCTCGGTGCAGGAGCCAGGCCAGGGCCACCTGGGCTCGTGGGACGCCTCGGTCGTTCGCCACTCGGGTGACCGCCTCCACGATCGTGCGGTCGCTCTCCCGGTAGAGGCGGCTGCCGAAGTTGTCGACCGCGCTGCGTTCGGTGACGGTGCCCCAGTCCCGGGTGAGGCGGCCGCGGGCCAGCGGGCTCCAGGGCAGTACACCGACGCCCTGGTCCGCGCACAGGGGCAGCATCTCGCGCTCCTCCTCGCGGTAGAGGAGGTTGTAGTGGTTCTGCATGGAGACGAACTTGGTCCAGCCGTGCAGCTGTGCGGTGTACTGCATCTTGGAGAACTGCCAGGCGTACATCGAACTCGCCCCGATGTAGCGCACCTTGCCGGCCTTCACCAGGTCGTGCAGCGCCTCCATGGTCTCCTCGACCGGGGTGTGCGGGTCGAAGCGGTGGATCTGGTACAGGTCGACGTAGTCGGTGCCGAGGCGGCTGAGGCTGTGGTCGATCTCCGTCATGATCACCTTGCGGGACAGGCCCGCGCCGTTGGCGCCTGGCCGCATGCGGCCGTTCACCTTGGTGGCCAGCACATACTCGTCGCGCCGGGCGAAGTCGGCGAGCGCCCGGCCCACGATCTCCTCGCTGGTGCCCTCGGAGTAGACGTTCGCGGTGTCGAAGAAGTTGATGCCTGCTTCGAGCGCCTGCCGGATCATCGGGCGGGACGCCGCCTCGTCGAGCGTCCACTCGTGCACGCCTCGGTCGGGCAGCCCGTAGGTCATGCAGCCCAGACAGATCCGCGACACGTCCAGGCCCGTCGAACCGAGCTTCACGTACTGCATCGTTGCTGCTCCTGCCTTCGGGGTCGGTACCAGGGGGAGCGTACGACGCGGAGTGCGCCGCGCATTGCTGCCCGCCGACACCGGCCGTGGCGGGTCCGCCGACGCTGTGCGTGCCCGCCGGGGTCCTGCACGGCCCGGGCGGGCAGCCGGCCTCGGTGTCACTGTGCCGCAGCGGCAGGCGCTCTACACCGGGGGCATGCCGGCGGGGCCGACGGTGGAGTGCGTCTGGCCCCTCCCGCGCAGGGCCCGGCCCCGGTGGCGCAGGGTCCATGGATCGCCCAGTTCATGGGTGAGCAGGCGCTGGGCGAGCGTGCCGCGCTGTTCGGGGGCGAGCGTGGCCACCGCTGCCACCAGGCGTTCGGCCGTGGCCTGGTCGACGGTGGCCTGATCGGCGAGGCCGAGCAGGGCGGCGGTCTCCGGGTCCAGCGGGGCGTCGTCGGTGTCCGGGAGGCGGGAGCCGGTGGCTCGGCGCAGCGGTTCGGCGGCCTGTTCGGGGAGCAGGTCCGCGTACCGCGGCAGATCGGCCTCGGCGGCGATGAGCAGCAGGTGCTTGGCGATCAGCGCGGCCTCGGGGAAGGGGGTGCGCACGGCGAGCGGCACAAGGGTCTCGGGCGGCAGACCGAGGACGCATCCGGCGTGCAGCAGCACCTCGCGGACGCGTCCGGCGCGCGGGGAGTCGGGCAGCGCTGCCGCCGTACGCTCCAGGAAGCCGGTCAGCACCTTCTCCGGACCGGCGGTGTCCGCCTGGTCGCCGCTCTGGTAGTAGCGCGCCAAGTAGCCTTGCCACCAGGCGAGTTGGACCGCGTACAGCTCGGCGACGGCGGCCTCGTACGCGGGCTCGTCGACGAGGTCGCGCAGTGCGGGCACAAGGTCGCGGTAGACGAGGCGCATCCAGGTGTGCGGTGAGCGCTGGACGCCCCAGCACTCGCCGTGCGCGTGGTCGCCGATCAGCTCGGCCAGGCCGATCTCTCCGGCCAGGAGCTCCGTGCGGAATCCGGTGCCGGTGTCCTCGAAGCGGTAGAAGTGGTCGGAGTTCAGCGGCGGGCGCGGGGTGGGCAGCGCGCGGTCGATCAGGCGCTCCAACTCCGAGTAGCGCTCGTGGAGTTCGTCGAGGGGAAGAGCGAGGTGGGGGTGGAGCGGGTCGGCGAAGCGGGTCTTGATCTTGGCGATCTCCTCGGACAGCGCCTGGTAGAGGAAGATCCTGTCGAAGCGGTAGCTGAACGACAGCCCGATGTAGGGAAAGACGGTGCAGCTGCGGCACTCCGAGCGATGGCCGACCTCCTCGTCCCGCACCCGCAGGAACTCGGGGTCCTGCACCAGCTCGCGCAGCGGCCGGTCCCACTCGACCGAGTTGTCGAAGGCGTGGTAGCAGGGCAGGACAAGGCGCCCGTCCGGGCCGACGGTGAGGATGCGCTTGTTGGCGAAGCAGTCGGTCGGCGCCTTGGGGTCCAATGTCTCCATGTACTTGCGGAAGTGCAGGTTGATCAGGGCGAACGGCTGGTAGAGCAGCCGTATCAGCTCATCGGCGATGGTTCCACCGGTCGCCTCCGACTCCTCCAGGCGCCCGGCGCGGGCGTCGGCGAGCGGCTTGCCGTTCTGCTCGATCAGCTTCAGCTTGCGGGCCGTCCGGTTCATGTCGCGGACGGTGTCCTGCTCGTCGAAGTACTCGAACATGCCGGAGAAGTAGATGGTGATCCGGTTCTCGTGGGCGAAGCGCAGCAGGTCGGGCACCTCGTCCACGTTCTCCCGGGTGACGACGCAGATCAGCTTGAGGTTGCCGGAGCCGGTGGCGATGACGCGCTGGATCACGTCCAGTGCCCGGTCCAGGGTGGGCACCCCGCGGATTTGCCGGTAGCGGTCGGGCCGCAGCGTGTCCAGGGAGACGTTCATGGTGTCGACGTAGGGCACGATGGCGTCGATGTGCTTGGCGAACCGGATGCCGTTGCTGGTGATCTCCACGGTCATGCCGAGGGACTTGGCGTACTGCACGATGCCGTCGATGTGCGGGTGCAGCACCGGCTCGCCACCGGTGAAGTCGACGTAGCGCACGCCGAGTTCGTACAGCTCGTCGAGGATCTGCCGGGCCCGCTCCAGGGTGAGCTCCTCGTAGCCCTTGAACTTGTCGTCCTGCCAGACATTGCAGTAGCCGCACAGCGAGTTGCAGCGGAAGGTGATGTAGAAGCGGGCGGACTGCAGGAGTCCGGGGCCGGCGGTCACGTTGTGGGTTCTCCGTCCGTAGGTGGGTCGGGGGCGGTCGGGCGGGGTCACGGCAGCGGGGCGCCCCGGGCGGCGATCCACAGCTCGTACCACTCCTCGTGGCTGAGTTCGGTGGTGCGTACGGCCGCGTCCCGGCAGGCGCGGATCCGCTCGGGCCGGCTGGTGCCGACGACCGGGACGATCCCGGCGGGGTGGCGCTGGAGCCACCACAGCAGGACCGTCTCCGGGGTGGTGTCGTGGCGCCGGGCGAGCTTCCGGGCGAGGTCCGCCGCCGGGGACGGCTCGCCATTGGTGTAGCGGCCGCGGGCCAGCGGGCCCCAGGCCTGGAGTTCGATGCCCTGGGCGGCGCAGTGTTCGAGCGTGCCCTCCGGGAAACCGAGCCCGGCCGCCGCGGGGGTGTTGACCAGTACCCCGGCCTCGACCCAGTCGCGTCGGGCCAGGCTCATCTCCAGCTGATCGACCGTCAGCGGTATGTCGAGGCAGGCCTGGAGGCGGGTGATCTGGGCGGCGCTCATGTTGGACACGCCGAACCGGCGTACCAGTCCCTCGTCGTGGAGCGTGTGCAGGGCCTTGGCGATCTCGTCGGGGTCGGCGAGGGGGTCGGGGCGGTGCAGGAGCAGGGTGTCGATCACATCGGTGCGCAGTCGGGCGAGGCTCTCCCGTACACGGGCCAGGATGGTGTCGGCGCGCAGGTCGTACAGGCCGGGCCGGTCGTCCTCGGCGAGACGGATGCCGCACTTCGTCTGGATCTCGATCCGCTCGCGCAGCCCGGAGGCGCGGGCCAGCACTTCGCCGAAGACGGCCTCGGACTTGCCGAAGCGGTAGATGTCGGCGTGGTCGAAGCGGGTGATGCCCGCGTCCAGGGCGGCTTCCACCGCGGCCTCGGCGTGGTCGATGTCGCTCGCGGTGTAGGGGGTGCGGTCCCAGGCGCCGCCCAGGCCCATGCATCCGTGGATCAGCCGGGTCATCGTGCCTCCTTCACGGTGTCGGCGAGCAGTTCGGCGAGCGCGAGCACCGACAGCTGGGTGTTGGCCGCGGGAACGGTGGGCAGCACGGAGGCGTCGGCGACCCGGAGGTTGTCGACGCCCCGGACCCGGCCCGCGCCGTCGACGACGGCCGACGGATCGTCCGGGTGGCCCATGGCGCAGGTGCCCACGGGGTGCCAGTACGTGCCGAGCCGGGCGCGCAGCTCGTCATCGGTGAGGTCGCGCGAGGGAAGCCCGGATGCCAGGGCTTTGAGAGCCGTGGTCGCCGCGAGCCGCTCCACGATCTCCAGGCCGTGGCGCAGCGTGGCGAGGTCGCGGCCCTCGGGGTCGCTGAGGAACGCCGGGTCGATGTCCAGGGGTGTGTCGGGGTCGGCGGAGCGCAGCCGGACCGTGCCGCGTGAGGCGGGTTTCATCAGGAAGGCGGAGATGCCCGCCTCGTACTGGCCTTCCGGCAGCGAGCCGAAGAGCGGATCTCCGGCGGAGGGCAGGATGTGCAGGTCCCAGGAGCCCTCCGGACAGTGCGGTCCGGCGGCTCGGATCAGCATCCGGCTGACGTACAGCTCCCCGGCCCGCTCCTTGGCGGAGAGCGCCGCGTTGAGGTGATCAGTCGGCGTCAGCGGGACGAACACGCCCGGCTGGTCCGTGAGGTTGGTGCCGACGCCGGGCAGGTCGACCTCGGGGCGGATGCCGACGGCCCGCAGCTGGTCGGCGGGGCCGATGCCGCTGCGCAGCAGCAGCGCGGGCGAGCCGAAGGCGCCGCAGGCGACGAGGTAGGTGTCCGCCCTCAGGGTCTCGCGCCGCCCGTCGACCACGACCTCGGCGCCGGTGATCCGTCCGTCCCGCATGGACAGCCGGTCGGCGGTGGCGCCGCCGAGGATGGTCAAGTTGGCCCGGCCGCGGGCCTGTTCGAGGTAGGCGAAGGCCGCGTTCCAGCGCAGTCCGTCGAGCGCGTTGATCAGCGGGGTGCCGCAGCCGGGCCCGCCCGGGGCACCCATGTCGACGTCCCGGTAGCCGAGTTCGCGCGCTCCGGCCAGGGCGGCGCGGGCCCAGTCGGAGAACTCCCGGTCCGGCACCGCCCGTAGCCGCATCTGCTCGACGGCCTTCTGCCGGTACGGCGCCATGGCCGCGGCCGACCACGCGGGGCCGCCCGCGCTCTCCCACTCCTGGTGGTCGTGGGCCGAACCCCAGGTGTGCCAGCAGCCGTTGACGCAGGAGGAGCCGCCCAGGACCCGGGCCCGGATGCGGTGGACCTCGGCGCCGCGCTCCCAGATGTCGTCCCGCGGCAGGGCGTGGGCGTCGCGCAGGCCCTGCGGCCAGGCACGGTGGTCGGGGCCGTAGTCCGGTCCCGCCTCCACCAGGCACACCGTGCGCCCGGGGTCCTCGCTCAGCCGGGAGGCCAGCACACATCCGGCCACTCCCCCGCCGAGGACGACGATGTCGAAGCCGCGCGTCATACCGGGTCTCCGGCCAACTCGGCGACCTGGGCGAGGAGTTCGGCGCGGCCGATGGCGTCGGTGCGGGTGGAGGGCACGGTGCAGGCGTACGCCCCGGCGACGGCGCCGTACAGGGCGCACCGGGCGACGTCCTCGCCGCCCAGCCAGCCGAGCAGGAAGGCGGAGGCGAAGGCGTCGCCCGCGCCGTTGGAGTCGACGACCGGGGCCGGCGGGGTGACGGCGGGGATGTGCGTGAGCGTGCCGTCGGCCAGCAGGTGGGCGCCGTCGGCTCCGGCGGTGGCGACGACGACGCGGGCCCGGCCGCGGGCGGCGATGTCCCGCATGGTGCGCTCGTGGTCGGCGAGGGCGGTGGTCGACAGGAAGACGAGGTCCGAGGCGAGGGCGAAGGGCTCGTGGTAGGGGTTGGCGCCGTCCCAGTTGTGCAGGTCCGTCGAGACGGTGAGACCGGACTCCCGGAGCAGCGGCAGGGCTTGGGAGCAGGGGTGGGTGATGACGACGTGCGCGTGGCGGGCGGCGGCGGCCAGGGTGCGCACGGTCTCCTCCGGGAAGCGGTCGGCCTCCCGGGAGCGGGTGTCGTCGTACAGGGACAGTCGTCGGCCGTCGGGGCCGACCAGGTTGACCGCGCGCTTGGTGCCCGCGGGCTGCGGTACGGCGGTGAGTGGGATGCCGTGGTCGCGGTGGAGGGCGCGGACCAGGTCGCCCTCCGGGTCCTCGCCGACCATGTCGAGGTGGTGGGTGCGCAGGCCCAGGGCGCTCAGGCCGAGCGCGACGAAGTCCCCGCTCTGTCCCGCGCGGGTCTTGATGCCGGGTCGGATCATGTAGCTGTCGGCGTAGGGCAGGGGCAGTTCGGGGACGTGGACGATGGTGTCCACGCCCGCGCCGCCCAGGACCAGGACGTCGGTCTCGGTGCTCATGGGGTTACGTCGTTCCTCTCGGCTCGGGGAGGCGAGTCAAACAGCCCGCCCCAGGGACTGCAAGAACTTGCAGGAAATTTCGGCAAGTTAGCTTTCGCTGGTGGGCAGCGCCTGATAGACCTCGGCGACGGCGCGGGGTCCGGGGTGGGCGGTCAGCTCCTCCAGGGGCAGCGGGCGGCCCGACGGATCGGCCACGGGAAGGCGCCAGTTGGGGTACTCGTCGAGGGTGCCGGGCAGGTTCTGCGGCCTGCGGTCGCCGACGGTGTCGGGCAGCCACACGCCCAGCAGCTTGGCCGGGGTGTGGGCCAGGAAGCGGTGCAGGGCCAGGGTCTCGGCGCCGGGCGCCTCCTCGGCGCTGTCGTCGGCGAGGGCGCCGACCCGCCGCAACTCGGTGAGCCAGCCGTCCCTTTCGGCTTCGGCCTCCGCCTCCGCCTGTTCGGCGGGCTGGGTGAGCAGACCGAGGCTGTCGTGCAGCCGTACCTGCTCGCCGTCCAGCCAGGCGGCGGTGCTCGGCAGGTCGTGCGTGGTGAGGGTGGCCAGGCAGTCGGCGCGCCACTGATCGGGCGGCAGCGGGCCCGAGCGCTGCTCCGAGCCGCCCTGGTACTCGAACCGCAGCACCGAGGTGCCCAGGATCCCCCGGTCGGCCAGGTCCTCGCGCACCCCCGCCTCGACGGTGCCGAGGTCCTCGCCGATCACCATGACGCCGGCCCGGTGCGCTTCCAGGGCGAGCACGCCGAGCAGTGCGTCGTGGTCGTAGCGGACGTAGGTGCCCTCGCCGGCCCGCGCTCCCTCGGGGATCCACCACAGCCGGAACAGGCCCATGATGTGGTCCAGGCGCAGCGCGCCGCAGTGGCGCAGGGTGCCGCGCAGGGCCTCGGCGAACGGCGCGTAGCCCGCCTCGGCGAGGGTGTCGGGGCGCCAGGGCGGCTGGCCCCAGTCCTGGCCGCTGCGGTTGAAGTCGTCGGGCGGGCAGCCCACGGTGACGCCCTGGGCCAGGTACCGCTGGAAGTGCCAGGCGTCCGCGCCGTCGGGGTCGACACCGACGGCGAGGTCGAGCATCAGCCCGACGGCCATGCCGGCGCCGGTCGCCGCCCGCTGTGCCTCGCCGAGCTGTTCATCGACCAGCCAGGCGAGCTTGCGGTGGTACTCGACCCGGGCGGCGAACGCCACGCGGGCGGCGGGAATGCCGGGCCCGTCGGGGCTGCGCAGCCCTGACGGCCAGGTGCGCCAGTGCGGACCGTGGACCTCGGCGAGCGCGCACCACAGGGCGTAGTCGTCGAGCGCGCTTCCCTCGGCCTCGGTGTACCGCCGGTAGGCCTCCAGCCGTGCCGGGTCCAGCGGGACCCGGTGCACCAGCTCCAGGGCGCGCAGCTTCAGGACGCGTACGGCCGACCGCTCGATGAGCCCGCCCGCGAGCACCTTCCGGGTCAACTCCCGTGCCCGGCCGATGAGTCGGTCCGCCTCCGTGCGGTCCTGCGGTGGCAGGGCCGCGAATTCGGGAACGTCCTCGACCCTGAGGTTCATCGGGTCCGCGTGGCGGCGGCTGCTGGGGCGGTACGGGGAGGGGTCGGACAGCGGTCCGGGCACATACGCGTGCAGGGGGTTGAGCAGCACGAAGTCGGCGCCCAATCCGCCTGCCCAGCGCCCGAGTTCGGTCAGGTCCCCGAGATCGCCCATGCCCCAGGAGCGGTGGGAGAGCACCGAGTAGAGCTGGACCAGGAAGCCCCAGTGGCGTCGGTCCGGGCCGGTGAGCCGCTCGGGGGCGACGAGGAGCGGTGCGGTCCCGGTGCGGGCGCCGCGCACGGCGTGCAGGGTGTGGCGGCCGACCGGGAGCGCGGCGGGTTCGGTGCCGGGCACGTGGCGGCCGTCCTCCGTCTCGACCCACAGCTCGGTGCCGGGCGGCACGGCGAGGGGCGCCGAGGGCCGCCCGGCGCGCTGCACCACGCTCGGCGGCAACAGGGGCTCACCCAACCGGCGCCGGCGTTCCGCGAGCGCGTCCCGGATGCCGCCGGGCGTGCTCGTGTCGGCGCCGAGGGCGGCGAGCACGGCGCGCAGGGTGTCGGGCGAGGTGTCGACCCGATGGCCGAGGTCGGTGGTGTAGTGCGTGGCGACGCCGTACAGGCGGGCCAGTTCGGTCAGTTCGCGGGTGTCGGTTCTCGTGGTGACGGGGGGCATGGATGCGGCTCGGCTCTCCAGGTCAGGGAAACAGGCGTTCCAGAACGGCCGCGACGCCGTCCTCCTCGTTGGTGGGCGCGATCTCGTCGGCGCGACTGCGCAGTTCGGCGTGGGCGTTGCCCATGGCGACGCCGTGGGCGGCCCATTCGAGCATCGGGATGTCGTTGGGCATGTCACCGAAGGCGATGGTCCCGGCCGCGCCGAAGCCGAGGCGCCGGGCGGCCGCGGCCAGTCCGCTCGCCTTGCTGACCCCGGCGGGCAGTAGCTCGACCATGCCCTCGCCGGAGTGCGTGACCGCGATCCGGCCGGCGCACACACGCAGGGCGAGGGCGGCCAGCCGGTCGTCGTCGAGGTCCGGACGGCGGCTGCGGATCAGTACCTTCTCCACCGGGTGGCTCCACAGTGCGGCGCGGTCCTCGACCAGCCGCCAGCCGTGCCGGACGCGCTCGCCGAAGCCCGCGGTGACCAGGAACTCCCCGTCGAGACCGGCGGTGACCGCGCCGAGTTCCAGCGGCCCGGCCGCCTCGGCGATACGGTCCACCAGCGCCCGTACGGTGGCGCGGTCCAGGGTCGCGGAGGCCAGCAGGCGGTCCGCGCCGACGTCGTAGAGCTGGGCGCCCTGGCCGCAGACGGCCAGGCCCTGGTAGCCGAGGGGTTCCAGCAGGCCGCGGCAGCCCGCGGCGGGGCGGCCGGTGACCACCAGGTGGCGGGCGCCGCTCTCGGTGGCCCGGGCCAGTGCGGCGCGGTTGCGCGGGGAGACGGTGAGGTCGCCGCGCAGGAGGGTGCCGTCCAGGTCGGTGGCGACGACGGTGAAGGTCATCCGTCCGCTCCCCGGTGCAGGTCCAGCAGGGTGTACGCCGCGAGGGTCGCGGCGTCCGTGATCCGGCCGGCGCCGACGAGGGCTCGCCACTGCGCCCGGTCGGCCCAGCGCTGGCGCATGTCGGCCTCGGTGGCCTCCCGTTCGGGCTCGCCCTCGGTGAGCTGCTCGGCGAGGAAGACGTGGCAGCCCTGGCTGGCGTAGCCGTAGGCGACGTGCAATCGGCCGAGGTACGTCATCCGGGCGGCCCGAAGTCCGGTCTCCTCGCGCAGTTCGGCGCGGGCCAGGTCCAGCGGGGCCTCGCCCGCGTGGCCTGCGGGCCAGGAGCCCTGCGGGAACTCCCAGTAGCGGCCGCGCACCGGGTAGCGGTACTGCTCGACGAGGTGGAGGCGGCCGTCGTCGTCCCGTGGGACCACCAGGGCGTAGTCCGGCTTGTCGACGACGCCGTACAGGCCCGGGCTGCCGTCGGGGCGTCGTATGTCGTCCTCCCGGACGGTCATCCACGGGTTGCGGTAGACCTCGCGGGAGCGCACGGTGCGGATCACGGGGCTGCCTCCAGCAGGTCGCGGACGCCCTCGGCGACGCCGCGCACCCGCAGGCCGTGCCGGCGCAGGACGTCGTCCAGGACCGTGCTGGTCAGACAGGTGTGGGTGGGGCGGCTGGCGTACCGGCCGTGTGCCTTGGGGACCCGCACGACCCGGGAGCGGGGCACGCCGAGCCCCTGGGCGATCGTCTCCGCCCACTCGGCACGGGAGACCCGGTCGGGGCCGCCCAGGTGGAGCAGCCCGGGTGTGTCCGGGGCGAGGGCGGCCGCGGTCACGGCGGCGACGTCGGCCACGTGGACCGGGGTGGTCCACTGGTCGTCCGGTGCCTCCACCTGCTCTCCGGCGCTGAGCCGGTGGGCGCAGGCGGCGAAGAAGTTGAGCCATTTCGGCGAGGCGGCGGGCTCCCAGCCGTAGACGAGGCTGACCCTCAGGACGGTGGTGTCGGGGGCCTCTCGGACGATCCGCTCGGCGGCGAGCTTGGCCCTGCCGTAGGCGTTCGCGGGGGCGGTTGGGGTGTGCTCGTCGTTGTCGGGGCGGGTGCCGTCGAAGACGTTGTCCGTGGAGATCAGCACGGTACGGCGGCCCCGCGCGGCGGCGGTGAGATGGGCCGCCGCCGCGCTGTGCAGGGCCTTGGCGCGCTCGGGGTCGGCCTCGCACCAGGTCACGTCGGACGGGCCGTGCACCAGGACCAGTCGGTCGGGCCGCACCGCGTCGACGACGCGGGCGCAGGCGTCCGGGTCGGCGGCGTCCAGGCGCGCCCAGGGGGCGTCGGATCCGGTGGGCATACGGCGGGAGGCGAGGACGGGGTTGCCGCCCGTGGCGGCCAGATGCGCGGCCACGGCCCGTCCGACGAATCCGCCGCCGACGATGAGGGTGACCGTCATGGTGCCGTCACCGCCGGATGCACCGCTCCCCGCGCCGCCAGCAGACGGCCCGCGCCGAGCAGGCCGTGGTCGTCGTCGGGCGCCCCGAGTTCGACCATCCGCCGGATCTCCGAGGAGTCCAGGCCGAAGCAGCCGAGGCGCTCCAACTCCTCGGTGAGCAGCTGGACATACCGCGCTCCGACGGCCAGCGCGAAGCCGCCCATGAGGACGTAGCGGCGCACCCCGATCGAGGTGAACACCGAGGTGATGGCGGAGGCGAGGTGGGTGAGCGTGCCGCGCAGGACGGCGGTGGCGAAGGCGTCCTCGGCGCGCACGGCGGCGACCAGCGCCGGGTTGTCCAGCAGCCTTGGATCGGGGGCCGCCCGGGCGAGGGCCGAGCGGGCGTAGCCGCCGGGGTCGGCGAGGCCGGCGCGGCGGGCGGCGGCCAGCACACCCCGCCCCGAGGCGATCCCGCCGAGGTGACCGCGTCCGCCGCAGTCGCACGGCGGAGCGTCCGGGGCGAGGTCGCAACGCCAGTGGCCCAGCTCGCCGCCGTGTCCCTCGGCGTCGAGCAGCACCTCCCCCGCCCGGTACACCTTGCTGCCGATCCCGGAGCTGACCGTGATCAGGCAGAACGGTGGCTGGTCGGGTCCATCGACATACCGCCACACGGCGGCCGTCAGGTCGTTGACGACGACCACGGGCACGCCGAGGCGCTCCTCCAGCAGCGGCCGCAGCGGCAGTGGCGCGCCGCGCTCGCCCCACACGGTGGGGGCGGTCAGCGCGTGGCCGTCGGCGGTGACGGGCCCGGCGAAGGCGACGGCGAGGGCGCGGCTGCCGTGGCGTGCGACGGCCCGCTCGGCGAGCCGGGCCAACTGCTCGGCCACCTTGGACTGGAGCAGGGGCACGGGGGCGCCGGGGTGACGGGCCAGGCCTTCGGTGGGCACCCGGCGTACGTCGTCCACGGTGGCCGTGCCGATGTCGTACCGCGCGATCCGCAGGGTCGTGCCGCCCAGGTCCACGACGGTGAAGGCGGGTTCAGACACGGATTCCTCCCGTCACCCCGGCGGCCATGTGCTGCACGCTGCCGTCCTCCAGCACGATCGCCGAGTCGATGTCGGCCCCGGCGGGCACGCACGCACCGGGGAGCAGCACACTGCGCCGCACCCGCGCATCGGCGCCGATCCGCACTCCGGGGAAGGCGACGCTGTGCTCGACGCGGCCGTCGTTCACCAGGTCGGCGGGGACCAGGCTGCGCTCGATGCCCGGTGCGGTGAGGACCGCACGCCGCACCTCGGGCCTGATCGTGCAAGGGAGTCGACCGGGCGTCAGTGCCGCGTCCTCGGCCAGCAGCGCCAGATGCGCCCGGTGGTAGCGGTCGGCGGTGCCGATGTCCTCCCAGTGCCCCGGAACCTCGTGGCCGAGGATGCGCTCGCCGCCGGCGAGCATGGCGGGGATGACATCCCGGCTGATGTCGTGCTGCCAGTCGGTGCCGTCCAGCAGCTCCAGGTAGTGGTGCAGCCGGGCGGCGTCGAAGACGCAGAACGCGGCGAACACCAGGTCGCTGGTGGGCTCCGCGGGCTTCTCCACGAAGGCGGTGAGCCGGCCGTCACGGTCGAACTCGACCATGCCGAAGAGGTGCACGTATCGCCGCTCGATCCGCTGGTACGCCAGGGTCAGCGCGGCGCCGGAGCGGCGGTGCGCCGCGATCAGGGGGCCGTAGTCGAATCGGTAGACGTGGTCGGCGTGCAGCACCAGCACCTCGGAGGTGCCGGTCCCGAAGAGGTAGGGCGCCTTGCGGATCAGGGCGTCGGCGGTCCCCCGCTCCGGCGGCCCAGCCTGCTCCGGCGGACGGTACCCGGCGCCTTCGCGGTAGGCCCGGTCGTAGGGCCCGAAGTGAACCCGGAAGCCGGGCCGCCACCAGGTGCGGTGCAGGTCGTCCATCAACTGCCGCTCCTCGTACTGGGAGAGCAGCAGGACCTCCCCCAGACCGGAGACCTCGGCGTTGGCGAGGGAGAAGTCGATCAGGCGGCAGGAGCCGCCGAACGGCACCAGCGGTTTGAGCCGGCCGTGGCCGAGCCGGCCCATCCGGCGGCCCTCTCCGCCCGCGAGCAGCGCGGCGCGCACTCCGTCAGCCATGGCGCACCACGTCCCAGGCGGAGCGGCCGGAGGACAGCGTGAGGAGCAGATGCAATTCCCCTCCTGAGTCAGGGAGTTCGTCGAGGAGAGCGGTGAACTCGCCGGGTCCGGTGCGCTCCAGGGGGCGGACCGTGACGTCCCGGCGCGAGGGGCGGGCGGGGTCGGGCGCGGCGAGGCCGACGGCTTCGACCCGGTCGGCGTGCGGCAGGCGGTAGTCGAGGCGGCCGTCGGTGACGGTCCAGCGGCCGTCGAGGCGGGCCCGCTGCCCGGGGTCGGCGGTGCGCTCGCAACGGGCCCAGTCGGCACGCTTCCAGGCGGCCTCGAACAGGTCACGGCCGGTGTCCAGCGGGCGGCAGCGCCGATAGGTGTCGGCGTCGCCGAGGCGGGCGGCGGCTTCGGCGACGGCGTCGCGGTGGGTGTCGTAGGCCTCGTCGGGCAGGAGGTCGAACCAGCCGTACTTCAGGAGGAGTTCGACGCTCGGGGCGGGGCGCTGTCCGTTCCAGAGTGCGGTGAAGGCTTCCAGGTGCTGTGCGGCGACCTGCTGCCAGGTGAACTCGCGTGCCTTGGCGATGGCGTTGGCGCGCAGCCGCTCGTAGACCTCGGGGCGTTCGCGCGGCAGCGCGGCTGCTGTGCGGATGCGGTCGGCGAGGGCGTCGACGAGCAGGGTGTCGTCCTCGGCGAAGGAGCGGTTGACGGCGAAGCCGGTGGCGTCCGGGGTGTTCAGCGGGTCGGCGGCATGTCCGAAGTGGGCCATGCCGAGTTGGGCGGTGGCGATCGGGACGGCGCCGACGGCCATCGCCTCGCCCTGGGCGATCAGGAAGGTGTCCATCTCGAACTTGGACGGGAACAGGCAGTAGTCGCTGGCGGCGGCGTATGCCATGACCCGCCGCTCGTCGACGCGCTCGCACTCCACATACACGCGGTCCTTGTGGCGTTCGACGACCTCGCGCACATACGGGTCGTCGATGCCGCCGTCGCTGAGGCAGCGCAGCACGAAGTTGGCTTCGAGGCCCTCGTCGAGCACCCGGTCGACGGCTCGGAAGAGTTCGATCTGCCCCTTGTGGTGCACGGCGTAGCGGGCGTTGTGGAAGAACGTCGGCAGTGCGGGGTCGAGGCCGATGCCGTTCAGGACGGCCGCCCGGTCGACCGCGGGCCTGTCCTCGGCGCGCCAGCGGTCGCCGATGGCGCAGCCGCCGACGAAGCTCTTGTGCGCGTTGCGCCGCACGGTGTCCCGCACCGGCAGCTCCTGGAAGAGCCGCTCGAAGGGCGTGTCGGCGAAGTCCGTGTAGAACTCCAGATGACCGGGCGAGAGGAAGTCGACCAGGTCCGCGTGGTCGGCGACCAGGTCGTAGACGCGGAGGTGGCCGGGGCCGTAGTCGTAGTGCAGATGGGTGCGTTGCTGGTAGGCGCTCAGCACCGATACGTGCGCCTCGCGCGGGTCCTCGTCCGGCAGCGCGAGCGGGGCGTCCAGGAACTCCAGCAGCCGTTCGACCTTGGGCCGGTGGACCTTCTTGGTGATGGGCATGTTGCTCTGCACGGTCCCGACCACGAACTTGTCCGGGTCGTCGCGGAAGGCCGCGGGCAACAGGTAGTGGTAGTAGGGCTCGTGGGCGTGGACGAGGGCCTTCTCGCCGCCGAACCGGGCGCGCACGAAGCGGATCGTGTCCACCTGGTAGGCCAGGGGCTTGAAGAAGACCAGGTCGCTGCCCTTGCTGTGGTAGGGCGGGTAGAAGCGGTCGGGCAGCTGGTCGAGCAGGTCGTTGGAGAGGAAGTACAGGTCCACGCCGTCGAGTCGTACCCGGTGCGCGGTGGTGGTGAGGGGGATGCGCACCTCGGCCGGGAAGCGCTCGCCCCAGGTGTCCGGGTCGAGGACGATCGGCAGTTCGTAGGTGTCCTCATGGTCGAGGTGCTCGACGTCGTAGGAGGCCCGCAGCTCGTCGAGGCGGCCGTGGGCGGGGGTGACGACGGACACCCGGTGGCCCTCGTCGGCGAGGGCCTTGGAGAGATTCCACAGGTAGACGGAGATACCGCCCTGGAGGAAGCGGTGGTCGAAGCCTCCGCACTCGAAGTAGGTCTCTATGATGTGCACGGGTGTCGGTCCTCACCCGGCGGCCGGGAGGCGCCCGGCCTCCACGGCGTGCCGCAGGTTGATCGCCGCGTGGTAGGCGCGGTCGTGGGCGTAGGCGTAGTCGAGCTCGTGGATGAGGCGGCGCAGCCGGAACAGCCGCCAGGCCGGGTGGTCCGCCGACAGCTCCGGGGCGGCGGCGAGGAGGTCTCCGGCACGGGCCGCCCAGAGGCCGGCGGCGGCGCGCAGCCGGTCCAGTTCGGCGAGTTTCGCGGGGGTCCAGCCCGGGGTGTCGGGGCGGACTCCGGTGGCCTGGAGGAGGGCGGTGCGGGCGGTGTCCTCGGGGTCCATGCCGAGGGTGTCCGCGGCGTGGTCGGAGAACTCGTCGGCGGTGAAGATCTCCAGGCCGCGCCGGAGGGCGGCGAGGTCCTGCCAGGGCGACTGGGCGGTGGCCGGGTCCGCCGGGTCGGAGACCGGGGTGGACAGGTCTATGACGCACAACTGCCAGGTGCCGTCCGGCAGTTCGCGGCGCAGAACGTGGGAGAGGTGCAGGTCGCCGTGGCAGGGCCCGGTCGGCCAGGGCCGGGGCGGCAGTTCGGCGATCCGGGCCAGTTCCCGGGCCAGACCCGCGGCGGCGGCCTCGCCCACCTCGGCGGGGACACGGCGGTCGGCGCGGATGTGCGGGGTGAGCGCGGCCAGCTTCTCGGCGGCCTCGGTCAGAAAGCTCTCCACCGGGAACTCGGGGTGCCGGTCGAGGCGTTCGGCGAGCTCCTGGTGGAAGCCGCGCAGGAAGGTGCCGGTGGCGCGCAGGGGCGCGGTCAGGGCGCGCTGGGACTCGGCCACGGCGGCCGGTACGTCGGCGCCCGCGGCGAGCAGCGGCCACAGGGCCCGGATGCCGCCGCGCAGCGGCACGTTCAGGCCCTCGCCCTCGGCGTAGCGGTAGAGCACGCCGAGGGGTTCGCGCCGGCCGGTGCCGGTGTCGACGTGGCTGTACGCGCCGACGGGGCGCTGGGTGCGGCCGCTGTCCGCCATCAGGCGGAGCAGTTCGGGCTCGCGGGTGCCGGTGCCGATGCGCCGGTAGGTCTTGTGGGCGTGGGCGGTGCCGCCGAGGTCGAGCAGCGAGAGCGCGTTGGAGCACCAGCCGGGGTCGAAGGGCAACGGGCCCCGGTAGGCGTCCGGTTGACCGCGGAACTCGATCAGGTTGCCGGCCCGGGTGGTCAGCCGCAGTCCCTCGCGCAGGGCGGTCACGACGAGCCGGTCGAAGGCGGGGGTGCCCTCGGCGCCGCGGCCGGGGTCCTCGGCGTGGACGGGGACGAACCAGCGGGCCCCGCCCGCGCCGACGATCAGCAGCCGCAGCTCGTCGAGCCGGGCTTCGTCGAGGAGTTCGACCCGCCCGGTGCGGCGGGCGCCGTCGTCCATCCAGGGGGCGGCGCGCAGCATGTCGACCGTGGCGTCGGGCGGGCTGCCGAGCAGCAGGGTGTCCAAGGTGTCAGCTCCCGGTCATCTCGTAGCGGTCGACGCCCCGGTGCCAGACGACCAGGGCGAGCATCACCAGGCCCGCGGTCACCACGAACAGCCAGGGCAGCATGGCCGTGTGCCCGTGGAGCAGGTAGGAGGCGGGGACGTAGGCGGTGAAGGCGTAGGGCAGCAGCCAGGTCAGCAGCCACCGCAGGGAGGGGTGGTAGAGGTCGAGGGGGTAGCCGGAGAAGTCGCCGAGCTGGTTGGCCGCGTACAGGGCGGGGAAGCTGCTGGTGGTCCAGAACGCCAGGGAGGCGAACAGCGTCTTCAGCGCGGCGAGGATCAGCGTGCCGCACAGCACCAGCAGCGGGGCGAGCAGCCACTGCGCCGCGCTGAGGGAGAGATCCAGGTGCTCGGCGGCGTACCAGGTGAGGGCGGCGCCGGTGAGGAGCTCCCCGACGCCGTCCGGGTAGAGGAACCGCTCGGACAGCAGGGAGAACAGCGGGTGGACCGGCCGGATGAGGTAGCGGAAGAACTCGCCGTTCTGCACCAGCTTGCGGGCCAGGATCCACAGTTGGTCGGTGAACATGCGGTCCAGGCCGCGCGGCAGCAGCGAGAAGCCGAGCAGGAAGAGCACCTCGTGGTAGTGCCAGCCCGCGATCCGCGGGACCTGCCGGAAGACCATGTCGATCACGGCGATCTGGCAGATCACCCGCAGCAGCAGCCCGCCGGCGCCGAGCAGGAAATCCATCCGGTACTCGGTCAGCCGGTGCACGCTGACGGCGCTGAGATGCCAGGTGAGCCGGGCGTAGCGGGCCGCGGTGGCGAGGGGTGTCATCCGCCGAGCACCTCCACGCGACGTACGGCCGCCCGCCAGGCGACGGCGGCCAGCGCGGTCAGCGCCAGGGCCCAGCCGAGTTGGGCGGCGAGGATCCCGGCGGCGCCGAGGAGGCCGTCGTAGCGGCCCAGCAGCAGCCGCAGCGGGCCGTCGATCATGCCCTGGAAGGGCAGCGCGTGGGCGACGGCGGCCAGCGGCCCGGGCATCAGCGCCAGGGGGACGACCTGCCCGGCGAAGAAGGCGACGACGCTGTCCTTGACGACGCGCACACCCCAGATGTTGGTGGTGACGAACCCGGCGAGGCCGACCAGCAGGTTCACCCCGAAGCCGATGACCAGGGACAGCGCCGCCGAGCAGGCGAACAGCAGCACGCCCGTCCAGGTGGGCGCGGTGAGCGGCAGCAGGAAGGCGTACAGCGCCAGCACGGGTACGGCGACCAGCGTGGCGTTGGCCAGCGAGACCGGCAGGCCCGCGGCGAACCGGGCCGCCGGATAACTCACCGGACGCAGCAGGGACACGGCGATGTCCCCGCGCTGGACCTCGCCGGAGACCTCCTCGTCGACGCGGTTGGCCTGCACCAGGCCGAGGATCTGGGCGAGCAGGACGTACGTCGTCAGCGTGGGCAGGTCGTAGCCGCCGAGCAGGCCGGAGTCGCGGCCCGCGTACACCGCGCGCCACAGGAAGACCTGCACACCGACCGCGGTGGTCGCGGTGACGGCGCTGATCAGGAAGGTCGACCGGTACTGGAGCAGGCCCTGGAGCCCGGCCGCCGCGAACGGGGTGTACCGCTTCACGTCACCACCTGGCCGGCGTAGATGCGGCGCAGCACCATCTCCAGGTCGGGTTCGGGGGCGACGCAGTCGGTGACCTCGAAGTGGTCGAGGAGGAAGCTCATCACCTGGCGGGCGGTCCATCGGGCGACCGGATACTCGACCTTGATCCGGCCCCCGTCCAGCGGCTGTGCTGACGCCCCGTCAAGTCCCTTCTCGATCAGGTCGATCGCGTGGTCCCGCTCCCCCTGCTGCTCGAAGACGACCGCTCTGGTGTCGGCGGTGCGCAGCAGTTCGTGCATGGTGCCCCGGTGCACGACCTCGCCGTGGTTGACGACCAGGACGCGGTCGCAGATCGCGGTGATGTCGCCCATGTCGTGGCTGGTGAGCAGGACCGTGGTGCCGAGTTCGGCGTTGACGTGGTTGACGAGCCGGCGCACGGCCTCCTTGAGCATCAGGTCCAGGCCGACGGTGGGCTCGTCGAGGAAGACGACCTTCGGGTCGTGTACGAGGCTCGCCGCGACCTCGGCGCGCATCCGCTGGCCGAGGCTCAACTGGCGTACCGGGGTGTTGCCCAGGGCGTCGAGGTCCAGCAGGTCCCGGAAGAGGGCCATGTTGCGCCGGTAGACGGCGTCGGGGATGTCGTGGATGCGGCGCAGGATCCGGAAGGAGTCCGGTACGGGCAGGTCCCACCACAGCTGGCTGCGCTGCCCGAACACCACCCCGATGTTGGCGGCGTTGCGCCGCCGCTCCCGGTACGGCTCCAGGCCCGCGACCAGGGCGCGGCCCGAGGTGGGGCTCATGATGCCGGTGAGCATCTTGACGGTGGTGGACTTCCCCGCGCCGTTGGCGCCGATGTAGGCGGCCTTCACCCCGGCCGGTATCTCGAAGGACACCCCGCTGACCGCGCGCACCAGCCGGTACTCGCGGCTGAAGAGGGTGCTCAGGCTGCCGAGCAGTCCGGGCTTTCGCTCCGGCACCCGGAACTCCTTGACCAGGTTCTCCGCGACGATCACCGCTGCTCCCCCGTGGCCAGTTCCAGCGCCCGGCCCAGCAGGGCGAGGCCTTCCTCCAGCAGGGCGCGGTCGATGGTGAACGGCGGGGCGAGCCGGATGATGTGACCGCCGATCGAGGTCCGCAGGCCCAGATCGAGCGCCGCCCGGTAGACCGCGCGGGCGATCTCGGGCGCTGGCTCCCGGCCGGCGCGGTCCCGCACGAACTCCAGGCCGTGCAGCAGGCCGATGCCGCGTACATCGCCCAACACCTCGTACTTGGCGTGCAGTTCGGCGAGGCCTTCGTCCACCACGGCGCCGAGGACGTCCACCTGCTCGATCAGGGTGTCCCGGTGTACGACCTCCAGGGTGGCCTTGGCCGCGGCGATGCCGAGGGGGTTGCCGGCGTAGGTGGACGCGGTGGAACCGGCCCGGCCGGCCTGCTCATGGCGCAGCACGTCGCAGCGCCCGGCGAGCACCGCGAAGGGAAAGCCCGAGGCCATGCCCTTGGAGAGGGTCACCAGGTCCGGTTCGACGCCGAATTGTTCGCTGGCCAGGAAGGTGCCGGTACGGCCGCCGCCGGTGAGCACCTCGTCGGCGACGAGCAGCACACCGTGCTCACGGCAACTGTCGGCGATCTGCTCCCAGTAGCCGGGCGGCGGCACGATGACCCCGGCCGCGCCCAGCACCGGCTCGAAGACCAGCGCGGACACATTGGACTTCTCGGCGATGTGGCGGCGCACCAGCGTGGCACAGCGCACCCCGCAGGAGGGGTAGTGGAGTTCGAGCGGGCAGCGGTAGCGGCCGCGAACTTTTTTCGGTGGCCCGCGCCGCCCCACGTGCACCCTAGGCATCCACCCAAACCACACGAGCCGGAGGCCCACCGCCACCCCGGCCGGTCTCGGCGTTCGGGGGGTCTGGGGGGCAGCGCCCCCCAGAGTAGGCCGCTCGCGGCCTACTGCTGCGCCGCCCCACGCGCACCCGCCAATCCCGGCCGGACCCCATGAGCCGTAGGCCCCACCGCGACCACGGACGGTCTCAGCGTTCGGGGGGTCTGGGGGGCAGCGCCCCCCAGGGTAGGCCGCTCGCGGCCTGCTGCGACGCGGCGGCTCGCCGGGGTCGCGGAGTCGCCCAAACGGAGTACGCCGGTTGCGGGAAGCTCATCCACCTCACCGCATCGGCGATCCTTCGCCGTAGCCCGTCCGGGTCGCTTGCATTCAACCGGACCCAGTCGTACCGGCCATCGACCCGCCGCGCCCTGTACTCGCCGCCCGACTCCCCCCCGACCCACGATACCCGCCATGCGGGGTGCTCCTTCTCAACCTCGGGACAGACGCGCGCTGGGTCCTCCGCTTCCTTCACCAACGCCACCACTAGGATCACTCCCCCTCGGGCTTTCGCTCTGTCCCGGCAAGCAATGCCGGAAGCTCGCACCGTCCGTCAGCGCTTCGCCAGGCTCGCTCCCCAACGTCCCACAGGAAGTCAAAGCCTTCCGGGTTCTCCAACAAGACCCGCTCACCCGCTTCCGTCCGACGCCGCGCCTCGTCTCTGGCCTCCTCCGCGCTCGGCGGCTCGGCCAGAAGCTCGGTCCCATCCGCTCGCCAGACCTTCCACGTTCCCGCCGACCACGCCACCGTGCGGCGCTCCACCCCATCCACCATGCCTCCCTGCTCTCAGTCCGACCCATCAAAGACGGGGCTCCCGGCCGTTGCGACCCTAACCCGAAGTGTCGCCATAGGGGTTTGGGAGCACGGCGGCGCGGGGACCACCCGCCCCCCGTGGGGGATCGGATGGCGGCCGGGAACTGAAGGTCCGCGCCGCCGTGCGTCTCTTGGTACGGGGCACGCCCAAACCACTCGTGCCGCGTCTGCTTCGCTCGATTCAGGTTCCTGGATCACGCGCCGATCCAGGCCCGCCCGCCTCCGCTGGGGGCTTCGGCTCACTCGCCCGGCTCGGCGGGTTCGCCGGGCCGACTTCTGCGGGCGTCGGCCCTGCCGGGGCGGGCGCCCTGGCCGCCTCCTCGCCCACGGCGATGGCCGCTTCCGGCACCGGAGTGCATAGCTCAGGCGGGCGAGGAGTGACCTTCGGCGATGCGTTGAGCAACGCCCACTCAAGGGCAACCGGGCTCGCCGCAACGTGGCGTGCCTCCCCGAGCCCCACCACCCGCGTTGCGGTCCACTCGCCGGACGCATCCCGCCACACGGCCCAGCCTCGATAGTGACGGCGGAAGTACGCGAGCGCGTTTCCAAGCTGCTCGATCTGTCGGGGCGATATCACGGGGCGCGTCGCGCGCTCGGACCTCTCCGCCGTCGTCGTCACTGCCCACTCACCCCCGCCACGCTCGCGCACTCCTTCGCTCGCTCCGCCTCTGGTGCCAGCTCGAACCAAACCAGCATGCCGCCGCCCTCCTGATCCACGCCCCATCGATGCGCTAACGCCTCCACGAGCACCAACCCCCGCCCCCCGGTGGCACTCAAACCGGCGTCGCGGATGTGCGGCTTGGGTTCGCCGTGCCCGCCGTCGACAACTGCCACCAACAGGCGGGCGCGCTCGGTCAGAGCCACGGCCACCGTGAATGCGGGCGAACTGCTGTGCTTCACCGCGTTGGTCGCAAGCTCGGTGAGCAGAAGTCCCACGGTGTCCGGATCAAACGTCCGGTGACCGGCTACGGTCTCCCGTGCGGCGTGGCGGCACAGCGGGATCTGAGAATCGGTTGCGGGGTAGGTCCGGATCGTCAGAACGGCCATAGGGGGGTCGCCGTCGCCGTCCAGCAACCTGATTCGGTGCATCGGGCCCTCGACCGACCTATGACCTTGGGGGGGAACGGCCATAGGGTCACCACCTTCGGTAGCAATGGAGCACGCGCCCAAGAGCGCTGAGCTTGTGTCAGATGACTCCCGCGACCATGATGGACCCCGGACGGGTCATCCTGCAACAGGTCACGGTGACCCGTTCAACTTCGAACGGCGGTGGTTGCACCCGAGCACGGACCGGACGAGACTGGTCACGGTGACCTGCCCTCGCAGGTCACCGTGACCCGCTCACACTCGGCCGACGCCGGTTGCATCGGGGGACACGCCCGACCAGACTGGCCGCGCTGAACAGCGCGGATGCGGAGGACACGATCACATGGCGCACATTCCCAGCGCCCGGGGGCGCATGCTCGGCGCGGAGCTTCGGAGGCTGCGCGACGAACGCGGCAAAAGGCTGCGCGGCGGGCTGACGAAGAAGGCCGTAGCGATCCACATGGGGCGCTCTGAATCCTGGGTGTATCGCGCGGAGGCCGGAAAGACCCCGATCGCGTGGGCAGAGGTCGCGGCGCTCTGCGACTTCTACGAAGCACCCGCCGACGAAAAAGACCGACTCGTCAACCTCGCGCGGAACGCCGAACAGCAAGACTGGTGGACCGACTTTTCAGACGTATTCACGGGAAGCTACGTTTCGTTTGAGGCCGTCGCGTCGTGGATGCGGACCTATCACGCCGGGCTAGTGCCCGGCGTCTTGCAGGCGCCGCCGTACGCGGATGCCGTCATCCGCAAGTTCCGCGCGGACGCTTCCGACGAAGAGGTACGCCGCCGCGTTGAGGCGCGCATGGCGCGTCAAACGATTCTCGACGGCGGTGAGCTGACGGACCTGTCCGCCCTTTTGGACGAAGCGGTCATTCGTCGGTGCATGGCGGCTGACGCCTCTGTCGCACGGGCTCAGATCAGCGCCCTTCTCGACGCCGCCGACAGGCCCAACGTCGCAATCAGGATCGTCCCGTTCGATGCCGGATTCCACGACTGCATCAGCGAAGGATCATTCGTGCGGTTGGGATTCAACGACCCCACATATCCCAGCCTCGTCTACGCCGAGGGACTGATGGGTGACGTCTACGTAGAAAAGGAAGAAGGCGTCAGCCGCTATGAAATCGCGTGGGACCGCACGGCCGCTCTGGCCATGTCAGCGGACGAATCCGCCGAATACCTGCGCGCTTCTTGGAAAGGACTGAAGTGACTAGCACGACCCGTAAGCCCATATGGCGCAAGAGCAGCCGCAGCGCGGGCGGAAACGAATGCGTCGAAGTCGCCGACTTCCCCGACGAGCAATGGGTCCGGGATAGCAAGGACAAGAAGGGGCCGATCCTCACGTTCCCGCGTCAAGCCTGGGGCGATTTCGTCACCAGCGTGAAGGAAGACACGCGCTTCGATTTCTGAGGCTCCGCCAAAGTCAAGAGGAATCAGGAGCCCCCCGTTTCGTCTGCGACTAACGCGGGCACCGAGCCGTCTATCGGCCACCGGTGCCCGCGTTGCGTATGTGGCCCATGTTCCGATAACCGCCGTAGATATATGCGGAACTGATGCGGAACTGGGGCTAGCGCCTTCCGCATATGCCACGTAGGTTCGGGCTGTCCGCTGGCGGAGCGCCCCGGCGCCGTCATCCCCCGTCGCCAGCGGACGCCCACCCCGCGCGCCACCAGGGAGGCGACGATGCCCGCGCGATTAGGCCACCCCTTACGACGCTCGCCATGCCCCCGGCATAGCAGCCGACGCGCCGCCCACCGGGAGGCGTGGCGATGACGGCGCCGGGGATACTCAGACGCTCGCCCGATGGCGATTACGTCGTAGAGGCGACCCACCCCGTCAAGTACGGCGTGACCGTCACTGACGGCGTGCTCCAACAGACGCTCCCTTTTCCTGAACCCGGCAGCGACCGCGACCCCCTAGGGCGGGTCCCCGGCGGCTCAATGCGGCGCCTCGTCGTCGCAGACCGCGAAGTCGCCCGGCTTTACGGCGATCCCATTCAGGAATTTCTAACGCGGCACGGGATCGAATTCCGGCTAGTCGCTATTCCGGGGGGCGAATCCTCGAAGCGCTGGAAAACCGTCCGGCGTCTGTGCCGCGAATTCGACTCGTTCGGGATCAATCGGCGCGGCGAACCCATCATCGTCTTTGGCGGCGGCGTCGTGCTCGATGTCGTCGGGCTTGCGGCGAGCATCTATCGGCGTGGCATTCCAAGGCTCATATTCCCGACCACGCTTGTCGGCCAGATTGACGCGGGCCTCGGAGTAAAGACCGGCGTCGATTTCGGCCCATTTAAGAACCGTCTTGGAACGTATGCCCCGGCACAATGGGCGACCATCGATCGCCGGTTCCTAGCGACCCTCGACGCCCGGCGCTTGAGCGACGGGCTAGCGGAAATTCTCAAGGTCGGAATAGCCGTTGATGCGTCGCTCTTTGAAGTACTCCGGGCCGACGGTCGGAAAGTTCTTCACGAGTCGTTCCAAGGCCGCACGGATTCCGGCGACCGCGCCGCCCGCGAAATCCTTGACTCGTCCATTCGCGGAATGCTCGGCGAACTCGCGCCGAATCTGCGGGAAGACGAAATGGCCCGCTCCGTCTATCTCGGCCACACGTGGTCACCGGCCGTTGAAATGGAGGCGCTGTGCCGCTCACAGCGTTGGTGGCTGCCCTGGCGGCGTCGCCCTTCCCTGCTTCATGGCGAAGCTGTCGCGCTCGACATGATGCTTTCCGCCGGAATCGCGCTCGACCGGGGCCACATCGACAAGGCCGAGTACGAACTCATCGCGGAGACCACGGATTCCCTGGGATTGCCGCTTTGGGACTCGCTGCTCGCGAACTCACGCCTCCTGGCGCGCGGCCTCCGCGACACCACGCGTCATCGCGGCGGCCGACAACTTGCCCCGCTACCGCAAGGCGGGAAAGTCGCGTTCGCGAGCGACATAACCGCGTCTGAGGTCGCGCGGGCCGCACGGCGCCAACACAGCCTCGGGGGCCGCGCAATCGGCTAGTCCCCACAGCCCGACTTACGGAAGGAGCCCGGCAATGCCGGACCTAGACCACCGCAAGATGGCTCCGCCTTTCCTCCGGGAAGTACACGCAATGCAAGTCACGGGGTACCTCGGAATATGGGATCTGCGACTCGCGCCGCCCAATGTTGCCTCGCTTTCGTCTCCGGTAACTCACTCGCTTGAGCACTTCCTGAACGACAAACTCCGCGCCAACTCCGGGCCGATTCGCCTCGTCGCCCCTATGGGCTGTCGTACCGGCCTCTACGTCATGACGACCGACCCGGATTTCGCCGCGAATGCCCAGCGCGTTGAAGACGGACTCTCGTCCATCCTCTTCGCGAATTCGGTGCCATTGGCGACCGACGTTCAATGCGGCTGGGCGGAGCACCACTCCCTGACAGGCGCTCAAAACGTCGCGCGGTACGCACTCGACCGACGGGAGCAATGGGCCGAATCCGAGATGGCTCGAAAGGCGGCCTCATGACCGCCACGAATGCATCCGCCCTCGCAATGCAGGGCGGAAAAATGACGGTGCGGCCGGCCGCCCTATCACCCTGGCCCGAAATCACCGACGCGGATAGGCGCGCTGTGAATGCCGTGCTCGATCGCGGGGATATCTGGGCAATCCACGGACGCGAGGCGACGGCATTAGAGGATGAGTGGGCCGAATACTGCGGCGTAGCCCACTGCCACGCCGTCAATACCGGCACTGCGGCTCTCCGCTGCGCCGTGGTGGCCGCCGGAATACAAGAGGGAGACGAGGTAATCCTTCCCGCGTTCGGATACATCGCGAGCGCGCAGGCCGTAATGCTCGCGCGCGGCGTTCCGGTCTTCTGCGACAACGACCCGCGTACGTACAACCTCGATATCGGCGCGGTGGAATCGGTGATTACGTCGCGCACTCGCGCACTAATGCCCGTCTACCTTCACGGGCTCGTCACCGACACGAGCGCCATTACCGAACTCGCGGCCCGGCGCAACCTTGCCGTCATTCCTGACGCAGCGCAGGCCGCTGGGGCGACCGAGAATGGCCGCCGCGCTGGCGGCTTCGGGACGTGCACGGCGTTCTCACTCAACGGGCAGAAACCATTCCAGTCCGCAGAGGGCGGCCTAATCACAACCGATGACCCCGAAGTGTTCACGGCGGTCTCCCGATTCGCCGCGCTGGGGGAGGACAGGCCGCGCCACCTTAAGCCGGGGGAAACTCGGGCCTCATGGGCGGGCTACGTCGGCGAGCAATACCGCCTGACTGAAATCACGGCTACATTGGCCCGGTCTCAACTCCGGCGCCTGGACTCGTACCTAGCGACGGCCCGACAGAATGCCGCCGACCTTGCGGCGGGACTCGCCGATATCCCCGGCTTCGATCCTCCGTACGTCCCGGAGGAATGCGAAAGCAGCCATTACCGCTGGCGCCTTCGCCTCGACCCGGCCGCGTACGGCTGGGAAGGCTCGTTGACGGAATTCCGCGACCGCGTTCTGTACGGGCTGCAAAAGGAAGGCGTTGCCGCCGACACCTGGCAATTGCATCCGCTTCCCGCGCATCCGGTCATCCGGCGTCGCGACCGCCGCCCTTGGGCGCCCTCTATGGACGCGTCCCCGTTGGAGGTCTGGAATCCCGGCCGCTATCCGGTGGCCTCGCGCCTGTTGGCTTCCTCCATCACGCTCGGCGCGGACCCGTACCCGCTCCACGTCCAGCGTCGGGAAGTGATCGCGGATTACGTCCGCGCCTTCCACAAGTTGGCCGAGAACATGAAAACAGTGATGACGGCGCCCTATGAGCCTGTGCGCCCTGCTCCGTCCATTCCCGTAAGCGACCTCTAAGCCGACCGCTCACGCAAAGGGGGACGTCGTGACCGACATCCCGAAAATCACTCAGATCGCGTTGGTCGTCCGCGACCTTCAGGCGACCATGGAAAGGCTGCATACGGTTCTTGGGTGGGGACCGTGGAAGGTGTACGAACACAAGCCCCCGGCCTACCAAGATCTGACGTTCCACGGAAGCCCCGCCGATTACGCGGTCCTCGGCGCGGAAACACAGGTCGGTCCTATCGCGTTCGAACTCCTTCAGCCTCTCTCTGGTGAAAGCCCGTATCAGGAGTGGTTGGACACTCACGGGGAGGGCCTGCATCACGTCGCTTGCATGATGCCGACACGTGAAGGCGCGGCCGGACTCGTCGCGCGGCTGAACGGACTTGGCGCGGAAACCCTGACCGCTGGCCGACTCGCTGACGCGCTCGACTTCTATTTTCTCGACGCGCGGGATCAGCTCGGCTTCATTCTGGAAACCGGTAGCGGCCACTCCAAGGAACTCGTCAAACCCCTTCGGGTCTATCCCGAGCACACCACATCCGCCCGCGACTGACGAGAGGTCGAAATGTCGCTACCTGTACCGAACACGTCGCCTGACTTCCCGCCGTGCAGTGAGATTCCCATGACGCCCGCCGCTCGGCGGTCAATTCTGCTGCGCGGCGTGAATGTGTTGCTGGACGTCGGGGCCAACAGAGGACAGTACGCCCAATGGATTCGGACGCTCGGATACAGCGAACGGATCGTGTCGTTCGAGCCCACGTCGGAAGCCTTCGGATGGCTCGCGAAAGCCGCCGCTGGTGACCCGATGTGGCAATGCCACAACTTGGCCCTTGGCGCCGACGATTCAGACCTCGATCTACGGGTGTCCCGCGATTCGTGCTCCACATCCGCATTTGCCCCCACCGGCATCACGCTTCGAAACTACCCGGACGCCGCCACGATCGCCCGTGAGCGGGTCGCAATGCGGCGGCTTGGCTCACTCTGGAATGACCTGCATTGCACCGCGCCTATCTACCTCAAGGTAGATGCCGAGGGGTCGGAACTCGCAGTCCTCGAAGGCGCGGGCGCGGTCCTGGATCAGATCGCCTTTCTCGAACTCGAACTCTCCCTCGTGCCGACATACGTCGGCGCTCCGCTCATCGGCGAAATCCTACGGTTTGTGGAGGATCGCGGCTTCGCAACCGTAGCTCTCGAAGGAATCCAGGGCGACGACCATTCCACAGGACAGATGCTCATGCTCAATGGCATTTTCCGCAATATCACCTAACTCCGGTAGAGGGGTGCATCAACATGCGTTGGGACAGCGTGTACCTAGCCGGTACCGGCTGCGCTCTGCCTCCAAGCGTTCCAGTCGCCGCTGCCGTTGCGGACGGCCGCTATCCGGCGGCTGAGGCCGCCAAGACTAAGCAGCGCGCCGTGGCAATCGCTGAGCACGACACAATGTCGCCTCATCTCGCGATCGCCGCTGCAAAACAGGCACTCGGACGCTCCGGGCATACGCCCGAGGAAATCGGATTGCTACTACACGGGCTCATCCTGCACACGGGATTTGATGTGTGGAACTCGGCGGCGTACGTAACGCGCCTGCTAGGTATTCCTCACGGCAACTGCCTCGTCGCGGAGATAAGGAGTGGCTGTAATAGCGGCTTGGTTGGCCTCGAACTGGCATGTTCGTACCTGGAAGCGCGCACTACCGCGCCAGCCGCTCTCGTTGCGGCGGCCGACTGCTGGCCTGCGCCGGGTTTCGACCGCTGGCGATCAGAACCCGGCTTGGTCTATGGCGACGCAGGCGCCGCACTGGTCCTCTCGCGGCGACTGGGCTTTGCTCGGGTCCTCGCCACGTCAACCGCGACCGACTCAGAATTGGAAGGACTCCACCGTGGCGATGACCCGTTCCGAGTCTTCGGCGAGAGTGCGCGCCGCCCCATTCTCCTAGGACGACGTGCGCGCGAATTTCTCCGCACAATGCCGCGGGTCGATGTGCGGCAGCGTCAAGATCGACAATTGCGGGCTGTCGTAGAACAGGCAACGGCCGAAGCGGGTATCCGCGTGTCCGACATCGAACACGTCGTCCTCCCCTTCTACGGTGCGCGCCTGCTGCACAACGCGCACCTTAAGCGTCTCGGTGCGGACGTCTCTCAGACTGCCTGGGAGTTCGGCCGAGAGGTTGGACACACCGGGGGTGCTGATGTCCTTGCGGGGCTCGACTACCTCACGCGGACTAGCCGCATACGCCCCGGTCACCGGGTCCTGATGCTGGGCGAAGGTGCAGGATTTATCTGCACTGCCGCCGTGCTTGAGATCCAGCAGCTACCGCCCACGGCGCCCGCCGGTTAGCGGCAACTACTCAGCCACAAGGGCCCGCCCAAGGAGCGCAACAGTGCCAAGAACCATCGGTGACTTCTCGGTCGTAGTGAATCCGTTGTCCCCGACACTCAGACGAGCGGCAATGCTGGCTTACATGGACATCGATGCGGTGGTCGATGTCGGAGCCAACGTCGGGCAATACGCCATCGGGCTGCGCCAGGCTGGGTTTCAGGGAGACATCATTTCCTTCGAGCCGGTCCTTGCGAGCTTCCAAGAGCTAGCGCGGAATGCGGCGCGCGATCCCCGATGGCATTGCCGAAACATCGCGCTTGGAAGTCGTCGCCACATTGCGGAGATCCACGTGCTCGGCGATAGTCGCGCCAGCTCGCTGCTCCAACCGTCATCGCGCCCAATCACGACCCCCACCGTGCTGGAGCAAGTCGGAACGCAGGAAGTCACTGTGGAGACCCTCGATCAGGAGATCGCCGGACTCGCTCCTGACACTCGGCTATATCTCAAGCTCGATGTCGAGGGGTACGAACGCGAGGTACTTGAAGGGGCGCCGCGCGCCCTCAGTCGCGCGCTTGCGATCGAGCTTGAGCTCTCCCTGGTGCCCCTCTGGGAAGGATCGCCGGTGTTTTTCGACATGATCAAGTACGTGACCCACCTCGGCTTCCGAGTCGCGAGCGTCGAGTGTGTGACGGAGAGCCCTCGATCTGGAGAGATGTTTCAGGTCGATGGAATCTTCATGCGGCGGGACACGAATACGCCGGGCTCCCCCGGCTCCCGTCACTAGCCGGTGCGAAGACAGGCAGCGACCCATCTTGGCCGTCTAGTCTGGCGCCGGTTGGCGGGTTCTGGCTGCAACCCGGAAACGGGACGTGGCCGCGGTAGCAGTACGGGGAGTAGCCGAGGACGCTGTTGCCCGCGAACGCCTGGTTGCCGATGTCCCAGTGCACGAGCATCCGCGCCCCCTGGGTCTTGCCGTGGAAGCCGTACCTGAGCGCCCCGATCCGGTTGCGGCCCGGCTCGGCGACGGCCTGGACGGTGCGCAGGGCGGCCTCGACGACCTCGGCGCCGGTGGAGAAGAAGCCGTAGGTGTCGAGGTGCTCCGGCAGCAGCTCGGCGAGCAGGTCGCACAGGGCGGCGCGGTCGGCGGTGGCGAAGTCGTGGACGTTCCACAGCCGTGCCGCCTGCTCGGTCAGCGCGGCGACGACCTCCGGATGACAGTGGCCGAGGGACTGGGTGAGGGTGCCGGCGGCGAGGTCGATGTACTGGTTGCCGTCCAGGTCGGTGAGGACCGCGCCGCGGCCCTCACCGAAGACACGACGGCCGAGGGCGGACTCCTCGGAGGCGCCGGGCGCGAGCCGCTGCGCCTCACGGTGCAGCAGCTCCTCCTGGAGCGGGCCGGTCATCGGGCGCCCTCCAGCGGGCCGATCTCGAAGACGAGCAGGGCGAGGTCGTCCTCCGAGTCGTTGGCCAACCCGTGTTCTCCGTAAGGGCGGTTGGGTACGACGTCCCCGGTCCGGACGGTGAACTCCTCGCCGTCCAGGGTCATGCGGCCCCGGCCGGAGAGGATGACGTAGGTCTCCTCGTCGTCGGCGTGGCGGTGCAGTCCGATGGAGGTGTGCGGAGGCAGGACGACCAGGTCGATGAAGGCGACGGTGGCGCGGGCGCCCTCCCGCCGATAGGCCCGGTGGGCCAGGATCGTGCCATTGCCGCCGTGATCGCCGGTCACCTCGCGCAGAAGCCCGTCGTGGAGGTTGCTGATGCGGGTCCGCGTGGGCTCGGACGGCTGGGCAGAGGTCATGTCGGCGCGGCTCCAAAGGGCAGGGGAAGAAGAGGCGTCGGCGGCTCGGGACGCGGAGGACTTGGGCGCGGCTCACCGGCGGATCGGCCCGGATCGGGGAGTGACTCGGGCCGGGACTCGAAGTGGATCGGGCCGGAACCCGGAGCGGCTCAGTACGAGTCGACCAGCGGTTCGGGCAGCGCGGACGCGCGGACGGAGAGGGCCCGGAGCGCCTCCTCCAGCGCCGCGGGCGGGATGTCGTCGAGGTCGTCGACGAAGACCGCCGAGCCGATGCCGTCGGGCACCACGAGGTGCAGACGGCGGCCCCGTCGTTCCCAGGACGCCTTCAGGGCGCGGTCCATCAGCTCGGGGGTGCAGGTCCCCGGGTCGTGCAGGGGCAGGCCGAGCCCGGCGATCAGCCGCATGACGCGCTCGCAGTCGTCGGCGTCGACGATACCGAGGACGCGGGCGAGTTGAGTGGACAGGGCCATGTCGATGGCGACCGACTCGCCGTGCGCGACGCGGTAGTCGCTGGCCGTCTCGATGACCGGCCCGAAGGTGTGCCCGAAGTCGACCAGCCTGGCCAGGTCGTGCTCGCGGAGGTTGGGGCACAGCTCCTCCATCATCGACGCCATGGAGGTGCGCAGTACGTAGTCCTCGACGCCCCGCCCTCCGAGTCCCGCGTCGAGGAGCCAGTCCGGCGTCGGACAGGGCTCCTGGAAGACGGTCGGGCACTCCTCCAGGACCCGGAAGAGAAGGGCGTCCTTGATGATCGCCATCTTGGCTGTCTCGCCGAGCCCGCACCGTATGTGACGCGGCGTCAACGTCCTCAGAAAACCTGGGTCGTTGATCGACGCGTGCGCGGGGTGATAGGCGCCGAGCATGTTCTTCGTGCCGAGGGCGTTGACCCCGGTCTTCACCCCGACACCCACGTCGACCTGGCCGACCAGCGTGGTGTTGACCTTGATGTAGCGCACGCCCCGGGCGTAGATCGCCGCCGCGAAGCCCACGAGGTCACAGGTGACGCCGCCGCCGACGGCCAGCATCACACCGCGCCGGTCGAGACCGGCCGACTTGGCCCGGGCGCAGATCTCCTCGACCGTGTCCATGGTCTTGGCGTCCTCACCGCCGGCCAGCACGACGACGCTCCAGCTGTCCGGTGCGAGCCGGGCGGCCAGATAGGCGCGCAGGCTCCGGCCGTAGAGCCGCTCCACGGTCGGGCCGACGAAGGCGACGACACGACGACCCTCGCAGTACCGCGCGAGCAGCGGGTTGTACGGGGAGAGCACATCGTTCGTCAGGTCCACGCGATACGCGGTCCCCTCCGGGGCGTGGAGGGTGAAACCTCCGTCGTCGCCTCGGACTCCGGGCTCGGCAACAGGAGTCTGCGCCGTCACGACACTCCTTGGATCGGCCGGTGAGCACACCGGCTGGCCGTCAACTGCGATCAACAGCGCCTGAGTTAAACAGTGATCGACTTCGACTGCAAGAAGTTGAAGAAACTTTCTGACGGTTCTTGCAATCGGACGGCAGACGTCGGCATGCCCCTACCAAGGGGCACAAATCAGCCAGTTGTGACCCCTAGCGCATGTCCAACAGGTCCAGCGCCCGTTCCCAGCCGAACTCCGGCCGACCGCCGTCCGGTTGGGGATCGCCGGAGTACGGCTCGCCGAAGCGGACGCCCATCCCGCGCAGCCGGGCCAGGCTCTCCTGGTACGCGGGATGGGCGGCGAGCGCGTCGGCCACACAGGGCAGGGCGGCGATCGGGACACCCAGGCCAGGGGCCTCGCACAGGGTGGCCACGGCGAGGGTGTCGGCCAGGCCCTGCGCCCACTTGTTGACGGTGTTGAAGGTGGCGGGCGCGACGACGACCGCGTCCGGCGGCGGGAAGGGCCGCGGATCGCCGGGGGTGCGCCAGGCGGAGCGGATCGGGCGGCCGGTGAGCGCCTCGACGGCGGCCGTGTCGAAGAAGCCGTTCATCGCGACGGGCGTCGCGATGACACCGACCTCCCAGCCCCGCTCCTGCGCGGCACCGATGAGCTTGCCCACGCCGGCGGCGATTCCGGCGGCGCAGACGACGACGTAGAGGAAGGGTTTTCCGGCCTGTTCGCTCATCCACGCACCCTACTGAACGGGCAGCGGCTCCTCCTTGCGCGGGCCGAGGATGCGGCGCTCGTGCGCCTCGATCGGGACGTCGTTGATGCTGGCCTCCCGCCGGGTCATCAGCCCGTACTCGTCGAACTCCCACAGTTCATTGCCGTACGACCGCCACCACTGGCCGTCGGCGTCGCGGGACTCGTACTGGAAGCGGACCGCGATGCGGTTGCCGTCGAAGGCCCACAGGTCCTTGCGCAGGGCGTACTCGCGCTCGCGGGCCCACTTGGCGGTGAGGAACTCGACGATCTCGGCGCGGCCGGCGAGGAAGGTGTCGCGGTTGCGCCAGACGGAGTCCTCGGAGTAGGCGAGCGCGACCTTGTGCGGGTCGCGGGTGTTCCAGGCGTCCTCGGCGGCCCGCACCTTCCGCGCGGCGGACTCGCGGGTGAAGGGGGGCAGGGGCGGGCGGTCGGTCATGGCGGCCTCCTGACTACGGGAGAACGTTCGTTCTCCGCTACGATCCGTACGGTATGAGAACGCACGTTCTCGCGTCAAGGAGCCGTCGGAACAGGGAGTGGCCGGACATGGACAGCGCAACCGCCCGGGAACGGGCCCTGGACGCCGCGGAGGAGCTGTTCTACGGCCGGGGCATCCAGTCGGTCGGCATGGACGAGCTCCGCGGCGCCTCCGGGGTTTCCCTCAAGCGGCTCTACCAGCTGTTCCCCGCCAAGGAACAGCTGGTAGAGGCCTATCTGGAGCGCCGCGATGAACGCTGGCGCGGCCGCCTCGCCGCTCATGTGGACCGCGAACCGGACCCCGCCCGGCGGATCCCGGCCGTCTTCGACTGGCTGGAGGAGTGGTTCGCCGAGGACGGCTTCCGCGGCTGCGCCTGGATCAACTCCTACGGCGAACTCGGCGCCACCTCGGACCGGGTGGCGGAGCAAGTCCGGGCGCACAAACGGGCGTTCCGCGACTACCTCCGCACCCTGGTGGCGGGCGCGGGGCTGCCCGCCGACCTGACCGGGCCGCTGTTCCTGCTGGCCGAGGGCGCCATGGTCACGGCGGGCATCACCGGGAGCGCCCGACCGGCCGCGGAGGCCCGGGAGGCGGCCCGGCGGCTGGTGGAGTCCCGCTGAGGTCAGGCCGCCGCGATGGCTGCGCCGTGCCGAGGTGACCGTCCTCGATCCGGCGGGGCTCAGCCGGCCGGCGCCGACACGCTGATGGCTTCGACCGCCCGTGGCTCTTGCCGCCGGGTTTGCAGGGCCGGTTGGCACACCATGGTGGATGAAACGCGCACGCATGTGCGTTGTAGGTGGGCGTCAGGCGCGGAACACGACGATGGGACGGATGCCATGCCTCTTGAGGGCGAGTACGAACCCAGCCCGACCCAGTGGGTGCGCGAGCAGGTGGAGTTGTACGAGAGCTCCGGCGGCACCAAGGGCACGACCTTGCGGGACACCGGGCTGCCGGTGATCCTGCTGACCACCCGGGGCGCCAGGAGCGGCAAGATCCGCAAGACGCCGTTGATGCGGGTGGAGCACGCGGGACGGTACGCCGCGGTCGCCTCCCTGGGCGGGGCGCCCAAGCACCCGGTTTGGTACCACAACGTCAAGGCCGATCCCCTGGTGGAGCTCCAGGACGGCCCGGACAAGCGGGAGATGAGGGCCCGTGAGGTCACCGGCGCCGAGAAGTCCGAGTGGTGGGAGCGTGCCGTGGCGGCGTATCCGCCGTACGCCGACTACCAGGAGAAGACCGAGCGCGAGATTCCGGTGTTCGTGCTGGAGCCGGTCGAGGGCGACTGACGGCCCTCGCGGAAAATTCTTGTTTCCGGGACGCATGAACCCCCGTTCGCCGGGCACACGTGCGTCAGGCCCCGCCGCGTTCCCCCGTCGCGGCGGGGCTTTGCCGTGCCTCCTGGGCGGCGCGGTCGGTGATGTCCAGGAAGATCTGTTCCGCCTCGGGCACGGCGTCGGCGACGGCCCGCTTGATCCGTACCGCGACCTCCTCGACCTCTTCGCTGTCCAGACCCGGTACGAGGTCGACGCGGGCGGCGATCAGGGCCGTCTCCAGGCCCGTCTTCATGGTGAACAGCGCCTCCACGCTGTCGATCTCGGGCTGTTCGCGCAGCAGCGACCGGATCCGGTCCGCCGCCTCGGGGTCGGCGGCCTCGCCGATCAGCCGGTCGCGGGCGTCGCGGCCCAGACGGTAGGCGACGTAGACGAGCAGGGCGCCGATGGCGAGGGAGGCGGCCGCCTCGTAGACCACCTGGCCGGTGACCATGTGCAGGGCCATGCCCCCGAGGGCGAGGCTCACGCCGAGCACCGCCGTGCCGTCCTCGGCGACAACGGTGCGCAGGGCCGGGTCGCGCAGGCCGCCCTCGGCGACGCCGCCCTGGCGGTGCGCCTGGTGCAGGGCCCGGGCCAGCGAGGTGCCCTCGGCGAGGAGGGCGACGCCGAGCACGATCATGCCGGCCACGTAGCCCTCCAGCTTGTGCTCGGCGCCGTTCCTGAGGGCCTCGAAGCCCTGGAAGAAGGAGAAGCAGCCGCCCATGACGAAGATCCCGACGGCGGCGAGCAGCGACCAGAAGAAGCGCTCCTTGCCGTAGCCGAAGGGGTGCCGGCGGTCTGCGGGGCGGCGGCTGCGGCGCAGCGCGGCCAGCAGGAAGAGCTCGTTGACGCTGTCGGCGACCGAGTGCGCGGCCTCCGAGAGCAGCGCGGGTGACTGGGCGATCAGACCGCCGACGGTCTTGGCCACGGCGATGACCAGGTTGGCCGCGAGCGCCACCACCACGGTGACCCGCGTCCTGCGGTCCGCCCTTGTCGCCTCGCCGCTCACCTTCGCCGAATGCCCGGGAAGGGGCGGATCACACCGTGCCGGCCGGCGAAATCGGGGGACCCGGGGGGTGTCCGCCAGGAAGGAGGGGCGTGATGCCCGACGACGGCAACGCCGCGTACGGCCACAAGTCGTTCAAGCGGTCCCCGAGCCATTTCACCGACCGGATCACCGCCGACGGCCGGGACGGCTGGCCGGTGGAGCCGGGGCGCTACCGGCTGGTGGTCAGCCGTGCCTGTCCGTGGGCGAGCCGGGCGGTGATCTCCCGGCGGCTCCTGGGCCTGGAGGGCGCCCTGTCGATGGCCGTCGCCGACCCGATCCAGGACGACCGCAGCTGGCGTTTCACCCTCGACGCGGACGGCCGCGACCCGGTCCTCGGAATCCGCTTCCTCGCCGAGGCCTACGACGCGCGTGAGAAGGACGCCCCGGGCGGGGTGAGCGTGCCCGCGATCGTGGACGTGCCGAGCGGCCGGCTGGTCACCAACGACTTCCAGCGCATCCCCCTGGACCTCGCCACCGAGTGGACGGCCCTGCATCGGGACGGGGCGCCGGACCTGTATCCGCGCAAGGCGCGCGGCGAGATCGACACGGTCATGGCGGAGGTCTACGAGGACGTCAACAACGGGGTGTACGCGGCCGGGTTCGCCGTGGACCAGGAGGAGTACGAGGCGGCCTGCGCGGGGGTGTTCCGGCGGCTGGAGCTGCTCGCCCGCCGGCTGGAGGGGCAGCGGTATCTGGTCGGGGACACGATCACCGAGGCGGACATCCGGCTGTTCACCACGTTGGTGCGTTTCGACGCCGTCTATCACGGTCACTTCAAGTGCAACTTGTGGAAGCTGGCGGAGAATCCGGTGCTGTGGGCGTACGCCCGCGATCTGTTCCAGACGCCCGGGTTCGGTGACACCGTCGACTTCGACCACATCAAACGGCACTACCACCAGGTGCACACCGGCATCAATCCGACCGGCATCGTGCCCCTCGGACCGGACCTGTCCGGTTGGCGCGGCCCGCATGATCGCGAGAGGCTGGGCGGCCGGCCCTTCGGCACCGGCACCCCGCCCGGTCCTGTGCCCGCGGCCGAGGAGGTTCCGGCCCTGACCGCTTAGGAGGCAGACGTGGCCAAGAAGAAGCAGCAGAAGCTCAAACTCCCCCTGGCCTACAAACCGCTCGGGTTCGTGATCGGCTGGGCGGGCGGCACGCTCGCGGGCCTCGCCTTCCAGGCGACGTGGAAGGCGATCCGGCACGAGGACGACGCCCCCGATCCACTGGACCGGGAGCGCGGCTGGGGCGAGATCCTGCTGGCCGCCGCGCTCCAGGGCGCCATCTTCGCGGTGGTCCGCAGCGCCGTGAACCGCACGGGCGCGAAGGCGGTGGAGCGGAAGACGGGCGTGTGGCCGTCCAGTGGGAAGAAGGACGAAGCGGCCTCCTGACCTATCCCTGCTTCGGTGCCGTCGACGAGGTGCGGCGCAGGGTGAAGGAGTGGCCGGCCGGGTCGGCGTAGCCGCGTTCCTCGAACGGGCCCGCGGCGTCCTTGGTGTCCAGCGGGCGCCCGCCCAGGCCGACCACCCTGCGCTCGGCCTCGTCCAGGTCCTCCACCACGAAGTCCAGATGGACCTGGAGGGAGTTCTCCGGGCGCGGCCAGCTCGGCGGGGTGGCGTTGACGTCGCGACGGAACGCCAGCCGGATGCCGTCGGCGCCCCTGATCTCCACGCGGTTGGCGGTCGCGTCGGTCTGCTCGGCCTCCAGCAACTCCTTGTAGAACACGGCGAGCATCTCGGGCTCGACACAGTCGAGCACCACGACGCCCGCTTTCACCAGTGCCATGTCTCCTCCGTACGGTTCCGGGCGGCGGGGCCGAACTGCCCCGCCGCCCTCCACCGTTCGGATATCCCGGCCCGCGAAAATCAGTCCGCGACCAGCCACGCTCCGTCACGCATCAGCTCCCGCCCGTCGAGCTCGTCGGCCTCGCGCCAGGCCTGGACGCGCCGCGGCCGCACCCGGAAGTACAGGTACTCGGTGGTGAGTTCGCGCGGGTCGAAGCCGGTCCTGGCGGCGAACCGGTCGCCCTCCCCAGCGCGCAGTTCGGCCACCGTCAGCGTCTCGACGGTGCCCTCGATCATCACGACGTCACGGGTCGGCCCGACGCCCAGCCGCACCGTGCCGGTGGCCTTGAGGTTCCTCCCGGTGGGGCTGGCGGCGGGGGTCGCGAGGAGCAGCGTCTCACCGTCCCAGAGAAAGGACAGCGGCACGAGGTAGGGCGCTCCCCCGTCGGCCCCGGCGGTGGCGACCCACAGGTCCTCGTCGTGCTCCAGGCGGTGCAGGGTGTCGAGCTTGCGCTGCTTCGCGGGACGTGCGGGCGGTGGGGTCATCGGGGGACTGCCTCCTGGCGGTACGTCGGTCGGTGCGGGCCAGTGTGGCAGCGGATGATCACGTACGTCGCTGGATTTCCGCGAGCCGGGCCGCCGCCGCGCCGAGCAGCAGGTCCAGCGCGGCCGGATAGGAACTGCGCCGCATGTCGGCGACGAGATGGCGGGCGGTCGCCGCGATGTGCGGGTGGGTGTCGGCGGGAAGCCGGGCGTACGTCGCCTCCCATACGGCGCTCTCGGCGTCCCGTGCCGCCTTCGGCAGGGCCGTGCCGGCCGAGTCCAGGGCGCCGAAGGCGAGGGCCTGGTCGACGAAGGCGTGGTAGACGCGCACCGCCTCGGGGTCGGGGAAACCGGCTTCCCGCAGCACGCCGAGGATGGTCTCCACGGCCTGGATCTCGTGCGCCCGTCCGGTCACCCGGTAGGAGCTGAGCACGGCGGCCCGGGGGTGGGCGAGCGCCCCCGCGTGCATCCGCAGGCCCAGGTCACGCAGGTCGGCACGCCAGTCGCCGGTCGGCCGCCAGGTCCGAAGGGTGCGTCCGATCAGCTCGTCGGCGATGGCGAGCATCAGGTCGTCGGTGTGCCGGAAGTAGCGGTACAGGGAGCTGGGGTCGGCACCCAGGGCGCGGCCCAGGCGGCGCACGGACAGGGCTTCGGCGCCGTGCTCCTCGATCAGCCGCAGCGCGGTGGCGACGATCAGTTCCTCGGACAGCACGACGCCCTCCTTGGTGGGGCGCCGTCGTCGCCGGGCGGCGGCCGGGACGACACGGTCGCTCATGGTTGCCTCCCTCGGGCCGGGTGGCCGCACCTTATGACAACACCGTTGACCTGTGAAGTGCACGGCCAGTTTCATGTGCGGTCACCGGGGCCTACCGAGGCCCCCTGGTGCGAGCGGAGCCCGCCATGACCGACACTCCCCCAGCCGTGGACCCACCCGCGCTGCGCAAGTCTCTCGGCGTCCTCGACGGCGTCGCCATCGCTGCGTCCAGTACGGCGGCCACCACCAGCATCGGCATCGGCCTCGGGGTCACCGCCGGGGTGGTCGGCCTGCATCTCCCGGCGATCATGCTGCTGGCGTTCCTGCCGGTGCTCGGTATCGCGGGCGCCTACGCCCGCCTCAACCGCGTCGAGCCGAACGCGGGCAACGGCTATGTGTGGGTGGGCCGTTCGCTCAACCCCTGGCTCGGCTTCATGGTCGGCTGGGTGAGCATCGTGGCGACGGTGGCGTTCCTCGCCTACACCACCGCGGTCACCGGCTCGGCGATCATCCAGCTGGCCGGGGACGCCGGGCTGCACCGGCTGGGCGGCCTCGACCTGGACCCGGGCTCGACCGCGCAGACGACCGCGGTGGGCATCGTGGTCCTGGTCGCGGTCACCCTGACCGCCGTGACCGGCATCCGCAAGGCCGCCCGCCTCCAGGGCTGGCTGCTGATCTTCGAGTACGCCGTCCTGCTCGGCTTTTGCGGATACGGCATCGTCACAGGACCGCACGGCTTCAGCCTGAGCTGGTTCGACCCGTTCGCGATCCCGACGCCGACGGCGCTCGCACAGGGCCTGCTGCTGTCGGTGTTCTGCTACTGGGGCTTCGAGGCGGCGTTCACCGTCAACGAGGAGGTGCGCGACCCCCGGGACGCCGCCAAGGCGGGCTTCACCACCCTGTTCACGATGCTGGCGCTGTTCCTGCTCGGCTCGGTCGCCTTTCAACGCGTCCTGTCCGAGGAGGAGTTGGCCGGTCATGGCGCTGAGGGGCTGGCGTTCTTCGGTGACCGTCTCGCCTCCCAGCCGATGGCGGCGCTGCCCCTGGTGGCGCTGATGTTCTCGGCGGTCGCCTCGCTCCAGGCCGGGGTGATCCCGACGGCCCGGGGGATGTTCGCGATGAGCCGGGACCGTACGCTCGGCGCGGTGTGGTCCAAGGTCAGCCCCCGGTACGGGACCCCGGCCGCCGGGACGCTGCTGATCGGCGCGCTCGCGGCGGGGGTCGCGACGCTCGCCCTGGTCATCCCGCGCCTCGCGGACATGATCATGGCGACGGTGAGCGCCGTGGGCATCGTGGTCGCCCTGTCCTACGCGCTGACCGCCCTCGCCGCCGCCGTCCGCTTCCGCTCGCTGCTGCGCGAGGACTGGCGGCAGGGCCTGCGGGCGGTGGTGCTGCCCACGCTGAGCGCGCTGGCCCTGCTTGGGCTCGGCGGCTATCTCGGCTGGTCCTTCTACACCTCCGCCGACCACTTCGAAGTCAGCGCCGACAACGGCTGGTTCCTGCTGGCCACGCCCCTGGCGATGATCACGTCCGGCTTCCTGGCCGCCGTATGGGCCCGCTTCGTGCGCAGGTCGCCGTACTTCCGTACCGGCGAGGGCACCGACGCGGAGGCCGCCGAGCTCATCCCGACACCCCACTGAGCGCTCCGTTCAAAGTGCCGGGTTGCGCTGTCGATCAGCTGCGGCACCGCCGGGGCTCGTCGCGGCCCGCGGCGGAGCCGCACATCGATACCGTCCCGCGCCCCTGAAGGGGCGTCGGCGCCCCCCACCGTCGACTCCCCCTGACCTACCAAGGAACCCGAATATGCACGCAGATCTGCTCTTCACCGGCGGTCCCGTCCTCACCCCCGAGGGCCGCACCGCCACCGCCGTGGCCGTCACCGGCGACCGGATCACCGCCGTGGGAGGGGGCGAGGTCCTCGAACTCGCCGGGCCGCGCACCGAGATGGTGGACCTCGCCGGACGGCTGCTGCTGCCCGGCTTCCAGGACGCGCACGTCCATCCCGTGCCGGCGGGGCTTGAGCTCACCCAGTGCGATCTGACCCGGGCGAAGACCGCGGCCGAGTCCGTCGCCGCCGTGCGCGCGTACGCCGAGGCGCATCCCGAGCGGGAGTGGATCACCGGCGGCGGCTGGTCCATGGAGGCGTTCGAGGGCGGTACCCCGACCAAGGAGCTGCTGGACACGGTCGTGCCCGACCGGCCGGTGTATCTGCCCAACCGCGACCACCACGGCGCGTGGGTCAACAGCCGCGCCCTGGAACTCGCCGGAGTCACCCGCGACACGCCCGACCCGGCCGACGGGCGGATCGAACGGAACGCGGCCGGTGAGCCGAGCGGGACCCTCCAGGAGGGCGCCATGCAGCTCGTCGGACGCCTCACACCCCCGGCCACGTCGAAGGACCGGCTCGCCGCGCTGCTGCACGCCCAGCGCCATCTGCACGCGCTCGGCATCACGGCCTGGCAGGACGCGCTCGTCGGGGACTTCCTCGGCATGGACGACCCGGCGCAGGCGTATCTGGCGGCCGCCCGCGACGGCTCGCTGACCGCGCGTGTCGTCGGCGCCCTGTGGTGGGACCGGGAGCGCGGGGCCGAGCAGATCCCCGAACTCGTTGAGAAACGGGCCGCGTTGAGCCACGGCCGGTTCCGGGCGGGCACCGTCAAGCTGATGCTGGACGGGGTCGCCGAGACCGGGACGGCGGCACTGCTCGACCCGTACCTGGACAAGTGCGGCTGCGCCACCGCCAACCGGGGCACCAGCTTCATCGACCCCGGGCAACTTCCCAAGCATGTCACCGAGTTGGACGCGCTCGGCTTCCAGTGCCACTTCCACGCCCTGGGCGACCGTGCGGTACGCGACGCCCTGGACGCGATCGAGGCCGCGCGCACCGCGAACGGACGGAGCGACACGCGGCCCCACCTGGCGCATCTTCAGATCGTGCACCCCGACGACGTGCCGCGTTTCGCCCGCCTCGGCGCCACCGCCAACATCCAGCCGCTGTGGGCGGCGCACGAACCGCAGATGGACGAGCTGACCATTCCCTTCCTGGGGCCCGAACGGGCCGCGTGGCAGTACCCGTTCGGTGCGCTGCTGCGCTCCGGCGCCACGCTCGCGGCGGGCAGCGACTGGCCGGTGAGCAGCCCCGATCCGCTGGAGGGCATCCATGTCGCGGTCAACCGGGTGGCGCCGGACACAGGCGGCGCGCCGGTGTTCCTGCCCGCCGAACGCCTGACTCTCACCGAGGCGTTGACCGCGTACACGGCCGGATCGGCGTATGTGAACCACCTCGACGACACCGGTCGGGTGCGCGAGGGGGCGCTGGCGGATCTGGTCGTCCTGGACCGCGACCCCTTCGCCGCTCCGCCCGAGGTGATCGCGAAGACCCGGGTGGCGCTGACCTATGTCGGGGGCGCGCGAGTATACGCAGCTCAAGAGGCATAAGCAGTAACGGAGATCACGGTCGGGTCACGGTGTAGGTCATTTACGCTCTGGGAAGCCTCGTTCCGCTTCTCGGTTCAACTTTCGCACCACGAAGCCGAGTTCGAGTGCGTGGGCGGTCTCCCCCTGGGCCGCCCACTCGCAGGGGTGGGGGGTTCTGCGCGCCGTCTCCCGAAAGGAACCACATGCCTCAGGACGTCACCTCCGACCTCCCCCTTCGACACCCCCGTCAGCCGACCCACACGCCTCGGCCGACATAGCCGAGGTGGCGCATGAGCCCATCGTCACCCCGCTGTGCCCCGCGGGCAGGAGGCCGCGGGTTCGGCGAGGCCGTCGCGGAAGGCACAGAAGACTCTCGGACACGACCGGGCGACAACCACGGTCGATCGATTCCGTTGTCATGACCACAGCTTTATGGGAGACCGGTGTGAAATCTCGAATAGTAAGTGCTGTTCCGAAGGCGTCCGCCGACAGTTTGCTCCCAGCGCAGCCAAGCTCCCAGCTCCAGCCCACGGAGGCGGGGAACACCCTGGCCCGCCTCATGGTGAACCGCATCAACGGGAGCACGGAGCAGTACCGAAGGTGCCAGACCGACGCTCAGCAGCGGCTGGAGGCCCTCGGATCCCCCCACTCCAGCACCACGCTGCATGTGGAGGGAGCCTTTCATCTGGCGCAGACCGCGTTCCTCCCTCCCGACGAGGAGGGCTACGCCAGGTTGAGGCACCTCGAAACCAGCCTGCGCATGATCGAAGCGGCCTTCCCGCAAGTCAGCACCGATATCGAGGTCTGCCGACTGACCTGCACGATGCTGGAAGGGGCCTGGAGGAGCCGGGCACTCACCCCGCCGCGCGAGGAGGAGCAGACAACCGTCTGCGCCTGCCCTCTGTGCCGTCGGCTGCCCACGCCCCCCGCACGCACGCTGGACGACTACCGTTGGCGGCAGAGCGCCGGTCGTCCCCTCACCGTCAAGACCTGGCCTTACCGCCGGGAACTCGACAGCGTCCTGACCGGTGGATGGTCCTGGACCCGGCAGATGAACGACCTTGAACAAGACCTCGGCCACCGCCACCGCTTCGAAGACGACATCCTCGTCTTCCACGAATACAAACGCGTGATCGACACCATCGACACAACGCGCCTCACCCACCACGTCGAAGGCCGCTTGGCCGAGAATTTCAGCGCCAACAGCGCACGGGCCCTGGTCTCCGGACTCTTCGCGGCCCACAAGCGGTCCGTCGACGAGTACTGGCTCCAACAGCACGACGCGGGCAGCGTCACGCTCCCCCAGACCAACCCGCTCAACCAGAGCACCTACTCACTCCTGCAGATGCTGGACTGCCTGTTCTGGCACGTCGCACCCGACACCGAACTCTGGCAGGAAGAAAACCTCGCCTCCCTCCTGCTGTGCCGCGTCATCGACGACATGGCCGACGTACGAGCCGACGCCCTCACCGGCGAGATCAGCAACTTCTGGCTCTCCGAAATGCCCACCCACACCAAGGCCCTCTACGCCGCCTGCGCCATAGCCCTCGTCAAGTACGGCTGCATGCCCGAGGCGCACGACCCGATGTGGAACACCTGGCTGATGACCACCACCATCGTCTGGATGGGGCTCACGGGCCGCCACGCCCTGTGGTTCGACGGCATCACCCAGGGCCTCCCCCCGGCCGAGGAGTGCCCGCTCTGCGACCTGCAGCCCAACCCATGCACCGGCATCCTCACCCACGGCAGCACCCTCACCATCGCCCCGCGGCGCACCGCGCCGGCACTGAGCGCCCGGACCGCCGAGCTGTCCGCACGCTGCCGAGCCCAATACCCCCAGACATGGCCCCTCTTCGACACCGAGCTCCATGCCTTCGAAGCACTGCACGGCCCCTGGTACGGCGACATCGACAGCACCTGGGAGATCCTGCGCCGCACCTATATCGCCGCTGTGGAGGCATCCAGAGCCGCACCGTCCGCGGCCCGCGCTCGTCAAGTCCAACAAGACGCCGGCGTAGTCGGATCCGAGAAGTTTCACACCCTGCACGACCCTCGAACCGGGAGGGAAGACACCACACTGCTCGCCTACATGTTCGGCTGCGCCCACCCGCATTTCCTCTGGAACGCCACGGGATACCGCCCCACGGACGTCGCAGGCGACTGGCTCGACGGCTGACGCCACCTCGGACCGGTGCTGCGGCCCATTCCGAGTGAGCGGTCATGTCCGCGCTGCTCGGCTGCACCTCCGAACGGTGGACTCCACCCCCGTCGGCTGTGGCTGCTCCCACGCGACCCGGCCGGGGGGTCCGGCCGGGTCGCGGTGGTGTCAGATGGAGAACTCGACCGGCAGGTTGTCGAGCCGGGACTCCCAGGTGGAGGCGGTCGAGGAGAGCTCCTCCGACGGCACGGCCAGGCGCAGGCCCGGCAGCCGGTGCAGCAGGACGTCCACGCCGACCTCGATGATGGACTGGCCGATGTTCTGCCCCGGGCACTCGTGCGGTCCGGCGCTGAATGCCAGGTGCGACTGGTTGCCCTGGACGGCGACGGCCGATTCGGGCCGTACCTCCGGGTCGACGTTGCCGGCGGCCAGGCCCAGGACGAGCAGTTCGCCCTCCTGGATGTGATGGCCTCCGAGCTCCAGGTCGGAGGCCGCGAACCGGCCCGGCAGCACGGCCAGCGGCGGGGTGTCCCACATGACCTGCTCCACCACCGAGGAGATGTTCAGCTGCCCGCTGACCAGACCGGACAGCCGGGCAGCGTCGGTGAGGACCAGTTGCAGGACCCGGGCCAGCAGGTTGCTGGTGGTGGTGTGCGCGGCCATCAGCACCAGGCGCAGATGGCTGACGACCTCGTCGTGGTCGAGGCCGGCCGGGTGCTCCAGCAGAGCCGTGGCGAAGTCGGAGCCCGGCTCGGCCCGCTTGCGGTCGGCGAGTTCCGCGAGGATCTGCATGATCCGGCCGTTGTGCTCAAGGGCGCCCTCGCCGCCCTTGAAGACCTGGGCGCACGACTCCACCAGGCGTAGCGCGTCCCCCGCGGGAAGGCCCAGGATCCGGGTGAGCACGAGCATCGGCAGATGCTGGGCGTAGTCGGCCACGAGGTCGGCGCGCCCGGCTTCGGCGAACGCGTCGATCTGTTTGTTCGCGAAGTACGTGGCGTGTCGCCGCACGCCGCGACTGGACGCCGCGAGCAGCCCGTCGGTGACCGCGCCGCGCAACCGGCGGTGCGGTTCGCCGTCCTGGGAGACGCAGTCGGGCCGCCAGCCGACCATCGGGATGAGCGGCGAGGTCTCGTCGACGCGCCCCTCCCGCCAGTCCCGCCAGATCCGAGCGTCCCGGCTGAACTGGCGCGGGTTGTCGAGCACCCGCCGGTTGTCCCGGTAGCCGAGGACCAGCCAGGCGGGGACGTCGCCCTCAAGCAGCACCGGTGCGACCGAACCGTGCTCCTTGCGCAGCCGCTCGTAGATCCCCTGTGGATCGGTCGCCGCCTCCGGCCCGTACAGCCGGGCGAGGTCGGCTCCGCCGTGGGCGACGGGGCAGCCGCGCGGGGCGTCGGCGCCGTTTAAGGGCTGATCGGTCATCGGGACTCCAGAGCGACGGCAGAGCGGTCCTTCAAGTGTCGTATCAGGGTGACGAGTACGTCCCGGCTGGAAGCCCGGTCGCGGGCGTCGCAGACCACGACCGGGATGTGCTCGGGGATGTCGAGGGCGTCCCGTATCTCCTCGATGGGGTGTTCCTTGGAGTCGGGGAAGACGTTCAGGGCGATGACGAAGGGGACCTCCAGGCGCTCCATCTCCTCGATCGCCCGGAAGCTGGAGGCGAGTCGGCGGGTGTCGACCAGAACCACCGCGCCGAGCGCGCCCTTGAACAGGCCGTTCCACAGGAACCAGAAGCGTTCCTGGCCCGGGGTGCCGAACAGGTACAGCATCAGGCTGTCGTTGATGCTGATCTTGCCGAAGTCCAGGCTGACGGTGGTCTCCGTCTTGTCGGCGACGCCGATCAGATGGTCGACGTCGGCGCTCGCCTGGGTGAGGGTCTCCTCGGTGGTGAGCGGCTTGATGTCGCTCACCGAGCGGACCATGGTGGTCTTCCCGGTGCCGAAACCGCCGGCGATCATCACCTTCACCGAGCGGGTGCCACCGTCGGCCGCCTGTCCCCCGGGGTGGTCAAAGCCTTTCAAGTCCACTGAGTACCTCCTCAAGGAGCGCGAGGTCGGGCCCGCGGCCGGCGCCGTGCGCCGGGATGGGGTCACGGGCTTCTACGCGACCTGCCTCCAGCAGATCCGCCAACAGCACCGCGAGAATGTTGAAGGGCAATCCGAGGTGGGCGCCGAGTTCGGCCACCGACAGCGGATCGCGGCAGCGCCGGAGGATCTCCTCGTGCTCGTGCTGCATGCCCGGTACCGAGGCCGCGCGGGAGACGATGAGGGTCGCCACGTCAAGGCTCGACGCCGAACCGCCCGGTCCGCTGCGCCCCTTGGTGAGGACGTAGTAGCGCTCAAGACCGGACGGGTCCGTGGGCCGGCGGGGAGCACTCATCCAGAGTGCTCCTCCTCCAGGCGCGGAGTGGTGCCTAGCAGCTCGCCCATCCTGCGCGCCAGGTCCCTCATCTGATGTCCGAGCAGCCCCTGGTCCAGGCCCTCCCGGGCGAGGACGCCGAGATAGGTCTCCACCCCGGCCCGTACGACGAACAGGTGGCCGCCGTCGACCTCGATCATCGCCAGCCTGAGCTGCCCCGCGTACTTGGGGAACTGCTCGGCGACCGGCTGGGCCAGCGCCTGCAGACCGGCCACCACGGCAGCGAAGCGGTCCACGTCGTCGGGGTCTTCGGCGCCGTAGGAAGTGATGGCCTTGCCGTCGCTGGAGGCCACCAGGGCGAAGCGGATCTCCGGGATGGACTCCACCAGATCGCGGAGCGCCCAGCTCACGTCGGTTCCCTGCTGCGTCATACGGACTTGTCGCTCTCTTCGATGTGGTGCTCGGTGGACTCGCGCCCGGCAAAGGCCCCGGGGCCGTCTTCGCCGGGGTCCCGGCCGGCCGTGGCGAAGGCCGCCAGGCCGGCGAAGGACGCGTCCGGCGGGACAGCCGCGACCGCGGTCCCCTCGCTGCGCTCGGCGCGTTCGGCCGGCTCGGGGCGTGCCGCCTCGCCGCGCTTGCTGCGGCGCCGGGGCAGACCTCCGGGCGTGGTCTCCACGTCGTCGCCCGCTTCCGCCTCGACCGGCTCGGTGGCGGTGGCGGTCGCCGCGAGCCGGGCCGCCGGGGCGGCCGACGCGGTGGTCGCGGCGGACGCGGGCAGCGGGCTGAAGTACTTGTGCGGGACCACGATCACCACCGAGGTGCCGAGCCACGCCGAGTCGGCGTAGGTGACCCGGATGCCGTAGCGGCGGGCCAGCGTGCCGACGACCCGAAGGCCGATGCTGGCGTCCTCCGAGATGCCGCCGAGTCCGGCGCCGGGCGCGGTGCCGGCCAGGGCGTGCTCGGCCTCGCGCTTCTTCTCCTCGCTCAGGCCCTTGCCGGAGTCCTGGATCTCGATGCCGACGCCGTTCGGCACCTCCTTGCCGGAGACGACCACCGGCTCGGTGGGCGGCGAGTAGCGGGCCGCGTTGTCCAGGACGTGGGCGAAGATCAGCGTGAGGTGGTCCACCAGGCCGCCGTCGACGCCGAGTTCGGGCAGATGACGTACCTCGACCCGGTGGAAGTCCTTGATCCGGCCGATGCCGCCGCGGACCACGCTGAGCAGCCGCTGCGGCTCCTGCCACTGCCGGCCTGGCCGGTCCGAGCCGCCGAGCACGCCGACGCTGGCGGCGAGACAGTCGGCGGGGCCGATCGCCTGGTCCAGCTCCATCAGCCCGCGCGCCACGGACGGCAGCCGCCCGTGCTCGCCCTGCATCTCGTGCAGACGGCCACGGAGTTTGCTGGTCAGGACGTGGATGCGGTTGCCGATGCTGATCACGGCCTGTTCGGCGGAGGTCGAGCGGTTGAACTCCGCCTCGACGCCGATCAGGGAGGTCCGCAGGATCTTGCGCAGTTCGCCCTGGAGCTCGGAACTGACCTTGGCGCACTGGTTGGTGGCCGGCAGCAGGTCGTCGACCGCCTCTCCGGCGCGCAGCCGCTCCAGTGCCTCGGGCAGCTGTTCATGGGCGAGGCGGGCGACCGCGTCGTGCTGGTGGGTCAGCTGTTCCTTGAAGACCTCGGCCTGGTCGGCGAGCTGGGCCTCGTAGGACTCGGACTGTCCGGCCAGCCGCTCCTCGAACGCCCTGGCCTGCTCGGCCAGTTGCGCCTCGTAGGCGCCGGCCTGCTCGGCGAGCCGGCTCTCCACGGCGGCGCGCTCGCCCTCCTGGGCCACGCGCTCGGCCGCGTACTTCCGCTCCAGGCCCGCCACATGCTGCTGCCACTGCTGCGAGTGCTCGGCCTGCGAGGCGCGGAACTCGCTCTCGGCGCGGCGCAGTTGGGTGCGGGTGCGGATCAGGAGTCGTACGCACACGCTGCTCGCGGCGGTCGCCGCGGCACCGGCGACGGCGGCGGTAATTCGCTCGGAGCTCATGAATGTCGCGGCTACCGTCCCGCCACCTAAGGCCAGCGGCATCAACCACCAGCTGTACCAGGCGACAGGGGCCCGCGCCGCCGGGGGCGGAGTGGCGAGTTCCATCTGCATCCTTCGAACCAACGCGATCAAGACAAGGGGGGTGCGCAAGGGACCGCACTCATGAGTACGCACCGCGAGAGAACCGATCGCGATCGGGTCAACTCGCAGCGCCGTGAGGGAGCTTATCGGGTTCGAGGACCAAAGGATCAAACTCGCCCGACTCATGTAGGTGAGGGTTCCGTCACTCTCCGCCAGGAATCGGTGCGAATCGAACCTGGACAGCTGTCCATGTATAGTGGACACCTGTCCAGGAATGAGAGTGGAGCATCCATGGAAACGGTCGCGAACGTGCTGGTGGGCCTGGTGGCCGCGCTGCATGTCTACATCCTGGTGATGGAGATGTTCCTGTGGCAGAAGAAGCCCGGCCGGGGGCTGCACGGTTTTGATCCGGAGATGGCCCGGGCGACCGCGCCGATGGCCGCCAACCAGGGCCTGTACAACGGCTTTCTGGCGGCCGGTCTGATCTGGGGGCTGATCGCGGCCGACCCCACGGGCCATCGCGTCCAGGTCTTCTTCCTGGTCTGTGTCGTGATCGCGGGCGTGTACGGCGCGGCCACCGCGAACCCCCGCATCCTGATCGCGCAGGCGCTCCCCGGCGCCCTCGCCCTGGCCGCCGTCCTGGTCGCCGGATGAGCACGCCCCCGCCCGAGGACCCACGGACCGCCCGCACCCGGGAGCGACTGCGCCGGGCCCTGCTCGACGAGTGCGCCGAGCGGCCGCTGGCCCGGGTCTCGGTGGCCGCGGTGGTACGCCGGGCCGAGGTCGGCCGGGCCACGTTCTATCTGCACTACGACGGCCTGGAGGCGCTGGCCGTCGATGCCTGCGCGGATGTGGTGCGCGAGGCCGTGGAGGCGCTGCACGCCTGGCGGGGCCGTCCCGACCCGGTGCACGCGCCGCCCGCGCTGGTGGAGTTCTTCGCCTCGCTCACCCCGCACTCCGCCCTGTACCGGGAGTTGCTGAGCCCGGGCGGCCAAGGACCGCTCGGCCAGGTCCTGCACCGGGACCTCAGGGCGTACAGCCTGCGGGAGCGGGAACTGGCGGGGAGGGCGGACGCCCCCCTCGTCGCGTCCGCCGTCGCCGCCACGTTCGCCGGGGTGCTGGGCGACTGGCTGCACGGCCTGATCGAGGCCACGTCCGAGGAAGTGGCCCATCAGGTCTGGCAGTTGCTGGTCGCGCTGCACGCCAGCCGCTGACGGCTACTTGCAGCCGAAGCCGTCCTTCACCTCGGGCCAGGCCTCCACGCCGTCAGGAGTGCGGATGTACGCCGTCGTCGGGTCGTGGTCCGTCAGCCACAACTCCCGGTCCTTGTACCGGTATCCGGTGTCGCGGGCGTCGGCGGGCAGGCGGACGTCGCCGTCGTACGAGGAGGTGAGCGAGCCCGGGGGCAGCACCTTCGCGGGGTCGCGGGCGTAGAGCCTGCCGTCCTCGCCCCGGCCCGTCGACAGGAAGCGGGCCTCCTGCCAGTCGCAGTGCTCCGGCCCGACGCTGCTGTTCACCGTGGTGATCGGCACCCGTCGGCCGTCCCGGCCGGTCCAGATTTCGTACCACTGCGCGTCGGTGAAGCTCTCCGGGAGTTCGGCCGGGTCACAGGAGGCGCTGGTCTCCGCGCCCCAACCGGGCCGGTTCTTCCGGTCCTTGGCGACGATCACCGCGACCTTGGTGTGGCCCTCTACGTCGAGGGAGTACAGCACCCGGTCGCCTTCCCGGCGCTCCTCGCGGTAGCCGGTGCGCGGCACGTCCGGCTGCTCGATGTCGAAGTACGCCTGAAGCCCTTCCGCCGCGGTGGAGCCGCCGTCCCCCTCGCTCCACGGTTCGCTGCCGCCGCCGGAGTAGATCTCCCCGTCGCACTCCAGGGCGCGGCCCGCGGCACCCGACTCGATGCGCGTCGCCCGTGGGCTGTCCTCGTCGAGGTTTCGCGCGGGCACATGCAGCGGTCCGCTGTACGGCGTGGCCGGCGCCGCGCCCTCGACGACCACGCCCTCCCCGCCGTCACCGCAGCCCACCGCGGTCACGGCCACCACGAACGCCACCGCCATCAGCTTGGTGCGCATTCCCACCCCCTGTTTCTCCGTGCCGTTCCTCGCTGCTCCGACGCGGCAGCGACCAGGAACGTTCAGGCGCGGCGGGATTCCTGGAACGTGCGCCGGTAGGCCTGCGGTGAGACCCCGATCGCCGCGTGCAGATGCTGGCGCAGGGAGGCGCCGGTGGCGAAGCCGACCTCGCCGGCGATGTGGTCCACCGGCAGATCGCTGGCCTCCAGCAGGTGGCGGGCCCGGGCGACCCGCTGCTGGATGAGCCAGCGGCCGGGGCTGAGGCCGACCTCGTCGTTGAAGCGGCGGGCGAAGGTACGACCGCTCATCCGGGCGTGGGCGGCGAGATCGGCCAGCGTCAGTGGTTCGCCGAGGCGTTCCAGGGCCCAGGCGCGGGTGGCGGCCGTACTGGCGGCGCCCGGCTGCGGGACGGGCTGCGGGATGTACTGGGCCTGGCCACCGTCGCGGAACGGCGGGACGACGCACGAGCGGGCGACGAGGTTGGCCAGCTCGCTGCCGTGGTCCTTGCGCACGATGTGCAGGCAGACGTCGACGCCGGAGGCGGCGCCGGCCGAGGTGAGGATCCGGCCGTCGTCGACGAAGAGGACGTCCGGGTCGAGGTCGATGTGCGGGTACCGGCGCCGGAAGAGATCGGCCAGGTGCCAGTGGGTCGTCGCCTTGCGTCCGTCGAGCAGCCCGGCCGCGGCGAGGACGAAAGCTCCGGTGCAGATGGAGACGATGCGTGCCGTGGGGCGGATCAGTTCGAGAGCGGCGGTGACCTCGTCGGAGAGGTCGTCGGGGATGCGGGACGGGTCGATGGCCGCGATCACCACGGTGTCGGCGGTGGCCAGGACGTCGGGACCCTGCTCGACGCCGATGGTGAAGTCGGCGTTGGTGCGCACCGGCCGGCCGTCGACGGAGCAGGTCAGCACCTCGTAGCGGCCCAGCGTCGCGCCGAAGATGCGGGCAGGGATGCCGAGCTCGAAGGGGTAGACCCCGTCGAGCGCCAGCACGACCACGCGTTCCTTGTCCATGGCACGATCCTATCGAAGGATGGCCATCTTGCCATTTCCCGAGCGAGCGGGTCTCGGCAGGCTGGTTGACCATGAGCACTGTGAACACGATGCGCGCCATCACCCAGGACGTCCTCGGCGGCCCCGAGGTCCTGAAGGAAGCCGAGCTGGAGCGGCCCGCGCCGCGCCCGAACGAGATCCTGGTCCGCGTACGGGCGGCGGGGATCAACCCGACCGACTGGAAGCACCGCGAGCACGGCGGCTTCCTGGGGCAGCCGCCCTTCGTCCTCGGCTGGGACGTCTCCGGAGTGGTCGAGGAGGCCGGCATCGGCGTCGCCCGGTTCAAGCCCGGCGACGAGGTCTTCGGCATGCTGCCGTACCCCTTCGGCCATGGCTCGCACGCCGAGTACGTCACCGGCCCGGCCCGCGCCTTCGCGCTGAAGCCCGCCGTGATCGACCACGTCCAGGGGGGCGCGCTGCCGCTGGTCTCCCTGACGGCATGGCAGGCGCTGGTCGAGACGGCCGATCTCCGGCCGGGGCAGCGGGTGCTGATCCACGCGGCGGCCGGCGGGGTCGGGCATGTGGCCGTGCAGATCGCCAAGGCGCGCGGCGCCCACGTCATCGGCACCGCGAGCGCGGGCAAGCACGACTTCCTGCGGAAGCTGGGCGCGGACGAGCTGATCGACTACCGGTCGACCGACTTCGCCGAGGCCGTGCGGGACGTCGATGTCGTCCTGGACACGATCGGCGACGACTACAGCCTGCGCTCGCTGCGTGTGCTGCGTCCGGGCGGGCTGCTGGTGTCGATCCTGCCGGTCGGCTCGGCCGAGCTGTACACCGAGGCCGAGCGGCTCGGCGTGCGCGCGCTGCGGATGCTGGTCGACGCCTCCCACTCCGGGATGAAGGCCATCGCGGACCTCGTCGAGCGGGGCGCCCTGCGCGCCACCGTCGCCGGGACCTTCCCGCTGGCCGACGCCGCCGAGGCACACCGCCTCGGCGACACCGGCCGGACCACCGGAAAGCTGGTCCTGCTGGGCGAGTGACCCGGGTCAGAGCCGGTGCCTTAGAACACCAGCACGGGCTTGATCGCCTTGCCCGCGCGCATGTCCCGTACCGCCTGGTCGATGTCCGTGAACGGATAGGTGCTGATCAGGCGGTGCAGCGGCAGTCGCCCCTCCTTCACCAGACGGACCAGGGCGGGTACGAAGGTCTGCGTCTCGGCGTCGCCGAGGGTGAGGCCGACGATGCGCTTGCCGCCCAGCAATCCGTTGACGTCCAGGGCGACTTCGGTCCCGAACGGCGGGGCGCCCACGACGACCAGGGTGCCGCGGGCGGCCAGCGCGTCGGCGCCCTGGCGCAGCACTGCGACGTTGCCGGTCGTCTCGACGACACCGTCGGCGCCCCGGCCGCCGGTGCGGGCGTGCAGGGCCTCGGGGAGGCTCTCCTCGTCGGGGTTGACGGTGTGGGTGGCGCCCAACTCCCTTGCCAGTTCCAGGCGTTCGGCCACCCGGTCGACGGCGATGACGGTGGTGGCCGGGGTGAGCGCGGCCGCCATCACGGCCGAGAGGCCGACGGCTCCGGCGCCGAGGACGACGAGTGTGCTGCCGGTCGTCGGGTTCAGTACGTTCCACACGGCGCCGACACCGGTGAGCACCCCGCAGCCGAGCGGGGCGAGCGACTCCAGCGGTACGTCGGGATCGACCTTGACGAGGCTGCGCTCGTCGACCAACGCCCGCTCGGCGAACGAGGACTGGCCGAAGAAGTGGCCGCCGAGCGGGCTGCCGCTTCGGCTGAGGGTGCCGGTGCCGTCGGCGCGGCGGCCGCCGATGAGGTTCAGCGGCAGCCAGGTCGCGCAGTACGCCGGGTGACCGGCACGGCAGTCCCGGCAGTCGCCGCACGAGGTGAAGGACAGCACGACATGGTCGCCCGGCGCGACACCGGTGACGGCCGGGCCGACGGCCTCGACGATGCCGGCGCCCTCGTGGCCGAGGACTCCGGGCAGCGGGAAGGGCAGTCCGCCGCTCGCCACGGAGAGGTCGGTGTGGCACAGGCCGGCCGCGACCATCCGGACGACCGCCTCGTGCGGTCCGGGATCGTCCAGGACGACGTCGGCGAGGGTGAAGGGCGCGCCGCCGGACTCGACGACGGCGGCACGGGTGGGGGTGGGCATCGCAGGAACTCCTTGGCGGGGGCGCTCAGTCGAGCGAGACGACGACGGACTTGACCTTGGTGTAGGCGGCGAGCGCCTCGGGGCCGTACTCGCGGCCGAACCCGGAGTCCTTCACCCCGCCGAAGGGGACGGCGGGGTCGAGCATCGCCCAGTCGTTGATCCAGACGATGCCCGCCTGGAGCCGCTCGGCGACGCGGTGGGCGCGGGCGAGGCTGCCGGTCTGGACGCCCGAGGCGAGGCCGTACGGCGTGGAGTTGGCGAGTGCCACGGCCTCGTCCTCGGAGTCGAAGGGCTGCACGGTGAGGACGGGCCCGAAGATCTCCTCCTGGACGACCCGGGAGTCGTTCGGCAGGTCGGCGATCACGGTGGGCCGGTAGTAGTAGCCGCCGTCGAGATCGAGCCGCTCACCGCCGCAGACGATGCGGCCGCCCTCCTTGCGGGCCAGATCGACGTACTCCTCGACCTTCCTCAGGTGCTTCTCCCCCGCCATCGGGCCGACGACCGTCTCGGGACTGCGCGGGTCGCCGACCGGGACGCCGGGGACCGCCTCGGCGAGGATGCCCAGCAGGGTTTCGTACACCGGGCGGGCCACCAGCAGCCGGGGGCCGCCCATGCAGAACTGGCCGGTGTTGAAGACGAAGCCCTTGATGATCGCGCCGACCGCCTTCTCCAGGTCTGCGTCCCCGAAGATCAAGTGAGCGGCGTTGCCGCCGAGTTCCATGGTGACGGGCTTGAGGGCCTGTCCGGCGACACTGGCGGCGTGCCGGCCGACGGCCGTGGAGCCGGTGAAGGCGATCTTGTCGACGCCGTGATGGCGCAGCAGCGCCTCGCCGGCCACCGGACCGGTACCGGTGACGACGTTCACCACTCCGTCCGGGACGCCCGCCTCGGCCAGCAGCGCGGCCATGCGCAGGGCGCTGAGCGGGGTCTCGTCGGCGGGCTTGTGCACGACCGTGTTCCCGGCCGCGAGGGCGGGGGCGATCTTCGAGCCGGCCAGGATCAGCGGGAAGTTGAACGGGGTGATCGCGGCGACCACGCCGAGCGGCTCGCGCCGGGTGTAGGCGAGGGCGTTCAGGGGCGTGTCCCGGTTGGCGCCGTGCAGGGAGTGCGCGAGGGCCGCGTAGTGCTCGTAGTCGTTGGCCGCGTTGGTGACGTCGACGGCGCGGCAGAGGGTGATCGGCTTGCCCACGTCCAGGCTCTCCAGCGCGGCGAGCTCCTCGGCGTCGCGCCGGATCAGCTCGGCGACGCGGTGCAGGATCCGGCCACGCTCACGACCGCTGAGGCCCGACCAGGCGCCGTCGTCGTAGGCCTCGCGGGCGGCGCGGACGGCCGCGTCCACATCGGCGGCGCCGGCTTCCGCGACGGTGGTGACGACGGTGCCCCGGGAGGGGTCGATCACCTCGGTGCGCGCCCCGTCGGCGGCCTCGCGCCACCGTCCCCCGATGAACAGCCGACCGGGTTCGATCTCGAAGGCGGTCATGACCACTCCTCAGCCTCATTGCCAAGTCTTCAACCAACAGGATTCCTGTTGGTCCGCAGTCTCATTACAGACAGGTTTCCTGTCAATGCCCTAGGCTCGATCCCATGGTCGGCACCCAAGGAACCAAGGCACCTCCGTCCCTTCTCTACATGGTGAAACAGGTGGAGCTCGTGGTCCGCTCCCACCTGGACGAGCTGGTCAAACCGTCGGGGATCACCGCGCTGCAGTACACGGCACTGACCGTCCTGGAGCGGCACGACGGACTGTCGGCGGCCCAGCTGGCCCGCGACTCGTTCGTCACCGCGCAGTCCATCGCCGATCTCGTACGGTCGCTGGAGGCCCGGGGCCTGGTCCGGCGGGAGCGCAATCCGCGCAACCGGCGGGAGCTGCTGATCCTGCTGACCGACGAGGCGCACGAGCTGCTGGCCCGGCACGAGGAGCCGGTGCGGGAGCTGGAGGAGAGGATGGTCCGGGAGCTCACGGGACACCAGACCGAGCAGTTCCGGCAGGCCCTGTCGAAGGCGTGGCACGCCCTGTCGTAACCCCGCCCCGGCGCACTCCGGCGCGCAATTAAGAGACATATGTCAATCGAACATGCTCAGATTCACTCCATCGAGGGTAACTTGCAGTGCGGGGAACGGTTTTGCTCTCACTCGGCGCCCGGTGACGGTCCTGCACTCGTACGCTCGCTGCACGATGTCACCCCGGCCCCTGGTGACCTGCAACCCCGCCGCCGTAGGAGCAGGTTGGAGGCGATGTCGTCGTGCAGCAGGAGCCTGCGCCGCTCACCCGCCACTTGCGCGTCCGCGAGGACCGGGGGCACACGGTGCTGGAGTTCCACGGCGAGATCGACATCGCCGCGGCGGTCGAACTCCTCCCCTGTCTGGACCGGATGACGGCGCGCCCGCACGCGCGCATCGTGATCGACCTGAGGCCGGTGGAGTTCTTCGACTGCTCCGGGCTGCGGCTGCTGTACCGGGCGCGCGGCCGGGTCCTCGACCACGGCGGACAGCTCCATCTGGTCTGCGCCCACCCACTCACCCTGCGGGTGCTGCGGCTGACCGGGCTGGCCAGGCTGCTGCCTCCGCATCCGACGCTGGACGCGGCCCTGGGCCAGCCCGAGGCCACGTCCGGCTCGATGTGACACGGCGGCTACTTGACGATCCTGGTCACCTGTCCGGCGCCGACCGTCCGGCCGCCCTCGCGGATGGCGAACTTCAGCCCCTCCTCCATGGCGACCGGCTGGATCAACTGGACGTGCATGGTGGTGTTGTCGCCCGGCATCACCATCTCGGTGCCCTTCGGCAGGGTCACCACGCCCGTGACGTCGGTCGTGCGGAAGTAGAACTGCGGGCGGTAGTTGTCGAAGAACGGCGTGTGCCGGCCGCCCTCGTCCTTGGACAGGATGTACGCCCGCGCCTCGAACTCCTTGTGCGGGGTGACCGATCCCGGCCTGATGACGACCTGCCCGCGCTCGACGTCCTCCCGCTTGACCCCGCGCAGCAGCAGGCCCACGTTCTCCCCGGCCCGGCCCTCGTCGAGGAGCTTGCGGAACATCTCGATGCCGGTGACGGTCGTCTTCGTCTTCTGCTCGTGGATGCCGATGATCTCGACCTCGCTGTTGACGTGCAGTGTGCCGCGCTCGATCCGGCCGGTGACGACGGTGCCCCGGCCGGTGATGGTGAACACGTCCTCGATCGGCATCAGGAACGGTTTGTCCACGTCCCGCTGCGGTTCCGGCACCGCCGAGTCGACCGCGTCGAGCAGGTCGAGCACCGGCTGGGCCCACTGCTCGTCGCCCTCCAGCGCCCTGAGCGCGGAGACCTTCACCACCGGTACGTCGTCGCCCGGGAACTCGTACTCGGTGAGCAGCTCGCGCACCTCCAGTTCGACCAGTTCCAGGATCTCCTCGTCGTCGACCATGTCGGTCTTGTTGAGCGCGACGACGATGTACGGCACACCCACCTGACGGGCCAGCAGCACATGTTCCTTGGTCTGCGGCATCGGCCCGTCGGTCGCCGCGACGACGAGGATCGCGCCGTCCATCTGGGCCGCGCCGGTGATCATGTTCTTGATGTAGTCGGCGTGTCCCGGACAGTCGACGTGGGCGTAGTGCCGGTGTTCCGTCTGGTACTCGACGTGGGCGATCGAGATGGTGATGCCGCGCTGCCGTTCCTCGGGCGCCTTGTCGATCTGGTCGAACGGCGTGTACGGGTTCAGGTCGGGAAACCGGTCGTGCAGCACCTTGGTGATGGCCGCCGTGAGCGTCGTCTTGCCGTGGTCGATGTGACCGATGGTGCCGATGTTCACATGCGGCTTGGTCCGTTGAAACTTCGCCTTCGCCACTGCGGGGCCTCCTCATCGCGTGAGTGAGAGCCTGGGCTCTGAGGCCGGGCCGTACCCGGCTGCTCCCTCCTGTCTATTCGCTTTGCGGGGCGTCGAACAGGGCGCTGACGGACTCACCGTTGTGAATGCGGCGTACGGCCTCGGCGAGCTGGGGGGCGACGGTGAGCACCCGCAGCTTGTCGGTGCGCTCCTCCTCCGGCACCGGCACGGTGTTGGTGCACACGATCTCCAGTACGTCCGGCTGCTCACCGATCCGCTTGAGGGCGCCGGAGGTGAACAGACCGTGGGTACAGGCCACCCGGATCGAGCGCGGCCCCAACTCCCTGAGCCGGTCGAGGAGTTCGAGGACGGTGCTGCCCTTGGCGATCTCGTCGTCCAGCACGATGACATCGCGGCCCGCGACCTCGCCGATGACGGAGTTGATGCTGACCCGGTCGTCCGCGAACCGCTGCTTGGCGCCGGCGGCGACCTGGGCGCCGAGCATCCGGGCGAACGCGGCGGCCTCCTTGGCGTTGCCGAGGTCGGGCGAGACGACGGTCGTGCGGGACAGGTCGTAGCGGCGGAAGTGGGTGGCCAGTTCGCGCAGGGCGTGCAGGTGGTCGACGGGGACCGAGAAGAAGCCGTGCACCTGGGGCGAGTGCAGGGTCATGGCGAGGACGCGGCTCGCGCCGGCCGCGACCATCAGGTCGGCGACCAGGCGCCCGCCGAGCGAGATGCGGGGCGCGTCCTTCTTGTCGGAGCGGGCGTAGGAGTAGTGCGGCATGACGACGGTGATCCGCCCGGCGGACGCCCCGCGGGCCGCGTCGCACATCAGCAGCAGTTCGACGAGGTGTTCCTGGACCGGGGCGACCAGCGGCTGGACGAGGAAGACGTCCCGCTCCCGGCAGTTGGCCTGGAGCTGGACCTCCAGACAGTCGTTGGCGAACCGGCTGACCCGAGTGGGGCTGAGCGGCACATCCAGATGCGCGCAGACCTCCTCCGCCAGTTCGGTGTGGGCGCTACCGCTGAACACGGCGATGTCTCGCACGATCCGCTCCTCGCATGATCATTCGGCTGCCGGCCTCATGCTACTGAGCGGATCCGCCTCACCACGACACGGGCAGTCGGCGTGGGCCGCGGGTGAGCTGTCCCTCCCGCCAGTCGATGGTTTCGGCCTTGAACTCGGCGCGCAGGTGCGGGAAGCGGGCTGCCAGGCGGTGCAGGGCGATGCCGAGTTCCAGGCGGGCGAGCCAGGCGCCCAGGCAGTGGTGGGGTCCGGCGCCGAAGACCACGCCGGGCGAGGTCAGGGGCGTGAACAGGTCGGGCGGTCCGGGCGGGAAGACCTCGGGGTCCCGGCTCGCGGAGTTCGTCTGGACGGCGACGACACTGCCCGCGTGGATCTTCACCCCGCCGATCTCGACGTCCTCGACGGCCCGGCGGATCAGTCCGGGCAGCAGCCGCGCCTCGCTGAGCGGGACGACGCGCAGCAGTTGCTCCACCGCCGTGGAGGCGGCCTCCTGGTCCTGGCCGAGCCGGGGCCAGGCGTCCCGCCGCTCGGTGAGGAGGTAGACCAGGGTGTTGCCGAGGGCGGTCATGGTGGTCTCGTGTCCGGCGACGACCAGACCGCACACCAGGGACACCAACTGCCGTTCGTCGATCCCGAGTCCGTCCCCCGCCGACACCAGCGCGCTGACCAGGTCGTCCCCCGGCCTCCGCCGTCGCTCGTCGACCAGTTCCGCGGCGAAGGCGCCGAACTCCCGCATCGCCGCGATCACTTGCTCGGCGGAGTGGGCGCCGCCGGACAGAGCGTGGTCGGCCCAGGAGCGGATCCGGTCGCGGTCCACATGCTCCAGGCCCATCAGCCGGCAGATCACGGACACGGGCAGCGCCAGCGCGAACCCGTCGACGATGTCGGCCGGCCTGGGCCGCTCGGCGAACGCGTCCAGCAACTCCTCGACGACAGCGGCCACCCAGGGCCGCCAGCCTGCGACGGCACGCGGGGTGAACGCCCGCTGCACGGTGCCGCGCAGCCGCTGATGGGCGGGTCCGTCCTGGTTGAGCAGACTGTCGGGGTCGTCGAGCAGGTTCGGTACGACGAGCAGCGGCGGCGCGTCCGGCGTGTGCAGGGAGCCGCGGTCGAACCGGGGGTCCATGAGCACCTGACGTACCTCGGCGTGCCGGGTCACGATCCACACCGGGGTGCCGGTGGCGAGGGTGCCGAGCCGGGGCGGGCCCGGCTCGGGGAAGGTGACCCGGTGCATAGGGCGAAGGGGACGGGACGTGCTGTCTGCGCTCATCCGGGTCTCCTGGCCGAAAAGGGGTGAGGACGGCCTCTCACGCTAATGCGCCCCATGTGCCTCCGTCAGGGGCGCCATTCGGCCAACCGCCGGGTCTCACAGGGCATTTGGGGGGCATGCGAACAGTAGGAAGGAGGGCCGTCGCCATGACGACTCCCATCAGGCGCCTCCCCAGGCGCATCCCCGGCTGGGCGAAGGCGGTGAGCGCCGTCGTGCTGGTGCTCGCCGTGCTGTTCACCGGGGTCGGGCTGAGCGTGCTCCCGGGTCTGAAGGACCTGTTCGGCACGGAGACCCACGACCGCTCGGGCCCCGCACTGCTGCAGTCCATCCAGGACATCAGCCGCTACGACGCCGCCTCGGGCAACTTCCAGGTCGTGGTGGACCTGGAGAAGGACGCCAAGTACCTGCCCGACGCGATCCGCGGCACCCGCACGCTGTACGTCGGGGCGGGCACCGTGGACGCCTATGTCGACCTCGGCAAGGTGGGCGAGCGGGACGTCACGGTCAACGACGACCGTACGTCGGCCACGCTCCGGCTGCCGCACGCGGCACTCGGCGAGCCCGCGCTCGACCCCGACCGCTCCTACGCCGTCTCCAAGCAGCGCGGGCTGCTCGACCGGATCGGCGACCTCTTCTCGGGCAACCCCAACAGCGAGCAGGCGGTGCAGAAGCTCGCCGCGAAGCACATCGGCGAGGCGGCGAAGGAGAGCGCGCTGACCGAGCGCGCCGAGGGCAACACCACCGACATGCTCAGGGGCCTGCTGCACTCGCTCGGCTTCAAGGAGGTGAAGGTCAGCTACCGGGCCGCGTGATCAGGCGGTCAGCACACCGGGCAGGGCGAGCGCGCCGAGCGCTACGGCGCCCACCAGCAGCCAGGCCACGTAGTCCCCGACGTGGCCGGACTGCAGGCGCCTGAGCGGCTCCGCCCAGCCCGGTGCGGCGAGCCACCCCGGGCGGGACACCGCGACGGCGGCGAGCCCGGCGGCCAGCAGGGTCGACGCCAGGCCCAGCAGCACACCGGCCGCCGTCCAGTGCACGGGGGCGACCACCGCGCCCGCCGATCCGGCCTCGTTGACGGAGTGCGCGACGACGTCGCCGAAGCCGGGGGTCACACCGACGGCGAGCGCGGCGGCGAGCAGCAGCGCGGGGACCGCCGTCATGGTGTCCGGGATGCGGCTGAGCCGACGGCGGGTCTCGGGCCGTTCGCCGGAACCGGTCGTCTCGTACGCGGTCTCGTCGCCCGGCGCGGGGCCGAGGCCGAGGAAGACGCGCGCGGCGACCCGCAGCACCGCCCCGGCGGTCAGCGCGGTCGCCGCGACGTACAGCACGGTGAGCGGGCCGCCCACAGCCTCCTCGGTGAGGGCCTTGCCGAGCGCGGTGCCGAAGGGCGGCAGTCCCGCGAGGGCGAGCGCCCCGACGGTGAACAGCACGGCGACTCCGCGCAGTTCACGGGCCTGTCCGTGCAGCGCGTGCTCGTCGACGCTGCCGTACCGGTCCAGCAGGATGCCCGCGCAGGCGAACAGGGCGGCCTTCACTCCGGCATGGCCGAGGACGTACAGCGCGACGCCGTCGTCGGCCTCGGGGGTCAGCACGCCGATACCGGTCAGGAAGAGTCCGGTGTGGGCGACCGTGGAGTAGGCGAGCAGCCGTTTGATGTGCCGCTGGTACCAGCACATGACGGCGCCGATGACCGCGGTGAGCGCGCCGAGCGTCACCAGCACCCGCTCCAGGTCGGCGGGCGGGACGCCACCGGGTCCGGCGAAGACGGTGCCGTACACCCGCCAGACGCCGTACACGCCGAGTTCGACCATCACGCCGGACAGCAGCATGCACACGGGGGTGGGGGCGACGGCGTGGGCGTCGGGGAGCCAGAAATGAAAGGGGACCGCCGCCGACTTGACCAGGAGCCCGGTCAGGACGAGGACGAAGGCGGCGAGGACCAGCGCGTCGGGCGGGCCGTTGGCATCCAGGCCCCGGCCGATCTGGCTCATGGCGAGTTCGCCGGTCCGGGCGTACAGCAGCGCGATGCCCATGAGCATGGCGTACGCGCCGAGCGAGGTGACGACGGCGAAGGTCAGGGCGCCCTGCACGGCCCTGGCCTCCTCGACCCGGTGGCCGGTGAGGGCGTAGGCGACGACGCTCATCAGCTCGAACCACACGAAGGCGTTGAACAGGTCGCCCGCGACGGCGAATCCGCACATGCCCGCCTGGAACAGCAGCATCAGCGCGGGGAAGGACCCGGCGTGGCGGCGCGGGGGTTCGTCGAAGTAGTGCCAGGAGTAGGCCAGGGCCGCGAGCGTCAGCAGGGAGGCGAGGGCGGCCATGCCGAGCCCTGGGCCGTCGCCGACCAGGACGATGCCGACGCTGCGGCCGTCCACGGGCGTCCAGCCGCCGACCCATTCGACGTACGGCGGTGAGGAGTTCAGCAGCAGCACCAGCGCGAGCCCGGCGGTGCCGGCCGAGACGGCGCAGCCCAGTGACTCGGCGGCCACCCGGGGCAGCCGGCGTCCCCCGGCGACGAGCAGGGCGGCGCCCAGCAGCGGGACCGCGATCAGCAGCGGCAGCAGGTCGGCCATCAGCCGCGCAGCTCGGAGAGCTCGTCGGGGTCGACGGTGCCGTGCCGCTTGGCGATCTGCACCACGAGCGCGAGGAGCAGCGCGGTGACGGTGGCGCCGACGACGACGTCGGTGAGGGTGAGGGCCTGGACGACCGGGTCGACGACCGGCCGTGAGCCGGGCTCGATGTCGGAGAAGACGGGCGCGGTGGCGTCGTCGCGGTAGCCGACGGCCAGCAGCAGCACATAGGTGGCGGACTGGCACACGCTCAGACAGCCGACCGCGTGGATCAGATTGCGGCTGGTGGCCAGGCCGTAGCAGCCGGCCAGGAAGATCCACGCGGCGACCAGGTAGGGGAACACATCCATCACGTGCCGTTCTCCTCCACGATCTCGACGGCCTGGTCCAGGAACCGGGCGAGCAGGACCACGACCGCGCAGGCGACCTCCATGCCGACGGCCGCGTTCAGCAGGGGCACGGTGCCGCCGGAGGACAGCGTGTTGAACGTGCCGTACGGCAGCAGGGTGTTGGCGAGGAACGAGCCGGCGCCGATCAGACAGGCGAGGCCGGTGACGAGGTAGGCGGAGACGGCGAGCGCGTCGCCGACCTCGTACAGGCCGACCGGGCGGATGCGTTCCAGGGTGCGGTAGTCGGCGCCCAGGTACAGCAGGTGCAGGGCGGTCGCGGCGGCGACGCCGCCCTGGAAGCCGCCGCCGGGGCTGAGCTGGCCGTGCGCGATGACGTAGAGGCCTGTGAGCAGGGCGACGGGCAGGACGGCGAGGGCGTAGCGGCGGACCGGGCGGGCCACGTCGGCGGGTCGGGGCCTCGCCCGGTGTTCGTCGCGGGTCTGGCGCAGCAGGACGACACAGCCGACGACGGCGGCGAACAGGATGCTGATCTCGCCGAGGGTGTCGAGGGCGCGCTGGTCGAAGTTGACGGAGGCGATGGTGTTGGCGGTGTGCCGGGCGAGGGACTCGTGCACGGCGCGGTCGCCGTAGGGGTGGCGGTCGCCGCCGAAGTCGGGCAGTTCCAGGCAGGCGGCGACGAGCAGCGCGGCGAGTCCCGCGCCGCCGACGGCGACGAGCCACAGCCGGGTGCGCCGGTTCACCGTTCGTCTCCCTTGTGCCGGCGGGGGCGTTTGACCTTGCGGACGGCGAGGAGCATCAGCAGCGGGGTGAGGGCGGAGCCCACCGCGAGCTGGGAGAGCGCGACGTCGGGCGCCTGGAGGACGGTGAACAGCACTGCGAGCACGGTGCCGAGGACGGCGAGGACGAGGGCCTGGTGGACGGGGTCGCGGACCAGGACCGCCGTGGTCGCGCAAGCGGCGACCAGGAGCAGCGCCACGACGATCATCGCGACTCCCCCGGGAACCCGCCGGACAGGGCGTGCGAGGCGATGACATTGCCGACGATCAGCAGCGCCCCGGTGACCAGGAGTTTCACCATCGCCCTGCTCGGTCCTACGGCCGCGCACAGCACCACCACCACGGCCGCGCCGAGCCCCGCGGCCGCCCAGGTCAGGGTGCGGGCGCGCGGCGGGTCCGCGGCCAGTTCGTCGGCGAGCAGCCGGGCGAAGACGAGGGTGCCGACGGGGCCGAGCAGGGCGAGGACGAGGGCGACATCGACGTAGGACGGGCGGTCGTAGGCCTGGGCGAGGAGCAGCAGGCCCGGGCAGGCGAGGGCGGTCAGGAGGTTCTGCGCCACGACGCGACGCCGCAGCGGTCCGGTGGCCACCCCGAGCAGGGCGGCCGCCCCGCCTGCGGCGAGGACCACGCCCGCCGTGAGCAGCCAGCCGTTCACGGCGCGGTCACCGCCCGTCGGGCGGCGGTCGCGGCGAGGGCGCCGAGGCCGGCGGCACCGGCGCCGACCGCGAGTTCCAGGGTGTCCACCGCGCTGACGAGAACCAGCCACAGTGCGAGGAGCGCGGCCCACCAGATGAGGAACTCGGCCAGGGCGAGCACCGTTCTGCGCCTCATGCGCCACCTCCCTCGTCGGCGCGGCGAGATGTCCGTTTGCGCCGCTTTCCGCGCCATCCAAACACCGTGCCCGGCGAGGGGCGTGGCGGCGCGCGGGTCTCCGCCCGGAGTGCCCCGGCAGCGCCTGAAGAAACGGCGCGGCGGCATCCTCGGCGGCCCAGCGGGTAACCGCCTTGCCATGTAGGGAAGTTGAAGACTGGAGGACCGCATGGCCCGTGCAGCCTTACGTTCCCGCACCTGGGTGCGCCGCCCACGCATCCGCAGGTCCGCGCCGGCGGCCGAGCCCGACAAGACGCCCCCGCTGCGCCTCCTGGCCCGGCTCGTGGCGATGCTGTGCGCGTTCACGCTGATGGTGGTGTTCGCGGTGGTGCTCGCCAAGCTGACCCTCGAACCCTCCCCCGCCTCGGAGTCCCTGGCGCACACCAACCTGCGCCCGGGCCGGTCCCTGCGCGCCTACCTGGACCAGCCCGAGCTGCGCGACGCCGTCAAGCAGATCGGCGGGAACCTGCTGCTGGGCATCCCGTTCGGGGTGCTCGCCCCGGTGTTCGCACCGAAGGCGCGCGGCGTGGTGCGGGTGATGCTGCTGACGGCGACGGTGATGCTCCTGGTCGAGTTCGCCCAGGGCGCCCTGGTCACCGGCCGCGCCTTCGACATCGACGACGTCATCCTGAACACCATGGGGGCGCTGGCCGGGTATCTGCTGCTCGGGCGCCGGCTGGGGCGCGCGGTGCACGCGCGGTAGCGGCTTCTCAGCGGCGCCCCGGGACCCGGCGGTCCGCCGTGCAGTGGGCCAGCCAGTGCGCGACCGCCGCGGAGATCGGCTGCCCGGTCTCCAGTTCGACGAAGCCGAACTGGCCGCCCTGGTTGCACTCCAGGAACCACCAGACGCCCTCCTCGTCCTCGGCGAAGTCGAAGGCGGCGTACGCCAGGGAGGCGAGGGCGACGTACTCGCGCACCGCGGCGGCGATGCGTCCGGGCACGGCGACCGGCTCCCAGGGGTGCCCGGTGTCGCCGTACCGTCCGTCGACCTGGCCCGGATCGGCCGCCTTCCGCGCGGCGAAGAGCTGTTGGCCGACGCAGGTCAGCCGGATGTCGGCGCGCTTGGGCACGTACCGCTGGAGCAGCGCGGGACCGGCCGCGACGGCGGAGAAGTCCGTGTCGGGGCCGATCAGCGTCGTGGGCAGGGCCACTCCGGGTTCTCCGGGCGGCGGCCCCGAGGCGGACTTCACCACCACGTCCCGGTGTTCCTCGGCGAACTCCCGCGCCAGGCGCGGCGAGGTCGTGAACACGGTCGGCGGTACGGCGAAGCCGCTGAGGTGGGCGACCCGCAACTGCCAGGGCTTCAGCCGGGCCCGGTCCGCGTCGCGGGGGTGGTTCATCCACCGTGCGGGAGCCGAGTACAGCATGCCGAACAGCGCCTGCCGGGTCTCGGCGGTCAGCCACGGCGAGGGGTGTGCCGCGTGCGCCGCCGGTTCGCCGGGCCTGCGCACCCAGACGGAGCGCAGGCCGCCCATGCTGAGCACGTGGCCGTTGACCGAGAGGTGGCCGTCGAAGTCGCCGTGCGCGTAGTCGGCGGACAGGACGGCCTTGCCGGGCAGATCGGCGGGGTTCAGGCGCATCACGGGGGCTCCCGCCGTGTGCAGCCTGGCCACCACCATGTCGGCGGTGACGTCTTCCTCGGACGTGAGGATCAGAACGGTCATGCGGTGACGGGTCCTCAGTCGTCGAAGTGCGTCTGGGAACCCGCGGTGGACGTCGTCGTACCGGCCGCGAGGAGGAGCTCCCGGTCCATGACGGCCGGGCGGCCGTCGGGCAGCACGTTCAACTGACGTGCGGCGTCGAAGCTGTACGGCGTCACCATGGTCGTAAGCCCGCTGGGAAAGGCGTAGTTGAGGGTGAACGGTCGCACTCGAAAAACCTCCAAGGGTCGCGGTTGCCTGAGTACAGTCCCTTACACGCCTGTTGCGTAAGGAATTCATCACTTTCGGCTACATCAGGGTGAAGGTCGTCACATCACCTGCATCATCTGCATCAGATGCACCATGAGTAACACCAGCCCCACACATACCCATCGGATGGCAGGCCGAAGGTGTCACTGCGTCACCAAGGGTGACAGCGGCCTCACTTGGGGAGATTCACCGTGTGCCCTGGACCGGGCCGGCGTCCGAGCCGCCCGCGCGGTCAGCGCAGCAGCATCATGAGGACGGCCACGGAGCCCACCGCCACGATGAGAGCGCGCAGGACTCCCGGACTCATCCGACGGCCCACGCGCGCTCCGACCTGGCCGCCAACGGCGGAACCGGTCGCGAGCAGGGCCACGGCCGTCCAGTCGAAGTCGGCGGCGATGAGGAAGAACAGCGCGGCGACCGAGTTGACGACGGCGACGAGAACGTTCTTGACGGCGTTGAGGCGTTGCAGTTCGTCGTCGAGGCACAGGCCCATCAAGGCCACGTAGATGATGCCTTGGGCGGCGGAGAAGTATCCGCCGTAGACGCTCGCCAGTGTCAGCCCGGCGAGCAGGAGCGGGCCGCCGTCGGTGCGGGCGGATCGGCCCGTCCGGGCGCGGCGGCGCCGCAGTCGTCCGCGGATCAGCGGCTGGGCGGCGACCAGGACGAGCGCGAGACCCACCAGGACCGGGACGACCGTCTCGAACACCTCGGCGGGGAGGGCCAGCAGCAGTGCGGCGCCGGCGAGCGCGCCGAGCGCGGCACCGGCGCTCCACAGGGCGATCCGCCGTCCCCGGCCGCGCAGTTCCCCGCGGTATCCGACGGCTCCGCCGACCGCACCGGGGATCAGGCCGAGCGCGTTGGAGACGGTGGCGGTGACGGGCGGCAGGCCGGTCGCGAGCAGCACCGGAAAGGAGATCAGGGTCCCCGAGCCGACGACGACGTTGACGGCGCCGGCGGCCAGGCCCGCACCCAGAACGGCGAGCATCTCCGCGAGGTGTGCGGGATTCATGGCGGGCAGCATAGGAAGTCGACGTTTCGGCGGGGACCGAAGGGTGCCGGGGATTCCTCGACTCCTGGTCCATACCAAAGTATTGACGGTCTCTTACCTCAATCCTTAAATCAAGAGACGACACCTTCACCCCCCACCTCGCTCGGCACCGCGCCGACGGAAGGGAGAGTCGTGCCCTCTTCCCGCAGACTCCGCACCTGGCTGCTGTCGGCCGCCCTGTTGGCCGCCCTGGTCGCGAGCGCCGCGACCGGCCCCGCCCGGGCGGAAGACGAAGCGGACGCCGGCGTCGCCGCCGTGACGTTCTCCGACACCTTCGACGGGCCCGCCGGATCGGCGGTCGACTCCTCGAAGTGGCAGATCGAGACCGGCGACAACGTCAACAACCACGAGCGGCAGTACTACACGGCGGGCAACCGCAACGCCGCCCTCGACGGCCAGGGCCATCTGGTCATCACGGCCCGGCGCGAGAACCCCGCCAACTACCAGTGCTGGTACGGCACCTGCCAGTACACCTCGGCCCGGCTGAACACCGCGGGGAAGTTCACCGCGCAGTACGGGCACATCGAGGCCCGTATCAAGGTGCCGCGCGGGCAGGGCATGTGGCCCGCGTTCTGGATGCTCGGCACCCCGGTCGACTGGCCGGACTCGGGCGAGATCGACATCATGGAGAACGTGGGCTTCGAGCCCTCCACGGTCCACGGCACGATCCACGGCCCCGGCTACTTCGGCGCGGGCGGCATCGGCGCGGCCTACTCCCTCCCGAACGGTCAGGCCTTCGCCGACGCCTTCCACACCTTCGCCGTCGACTGGGCGCCCGACTCCCTCACCTGGTCCGTGGACGGCAACGTCTACCAGCGGCGCACACCGGCCGACCTGGGAGGACGGGCCTGGGTCTTCAACAAGCCGTTCTTCCTGATCCTCAACCTGGCGGTGGGCGGCTACTGGCCCGGCGATCCCGACGGCTCCACGGTCTTCCCGCAGCAGATGGTGGTCGACCACGTCACCGTGACCACGGGCGACACCCCCACGGGCGGCGCGATCAGGGGCCTGGCCGGCAAGTGTGTCGACGTCGCCGGGGCGAACCCCGCCAACGGCACCCCCGTGCAGCTCTACGACTGCAACGGCACCGCAGCCCAGCGCTGGGCGGTCGGCTCGGACGGCACGATCCGGGCGCTCGGCAAGTGTCTGGACGTGACCGGAAACGGCACCGCGGACGGCAGCACCGTGCAGCTGTGGGACTGCACCGGCGGCCCCAACCAGCGCTGGACCGTCACCGCGGCACGCGACATCGTCAACCCGCAGGCCGACAAGTGCCTGGACGTGACCGGCACCAACTCGGCCAACGGCACCCGGCTGCAGATCTGGTCCTGCACGGGCGGCGCCAACCAGAAGTGGACGGTCGGCTGACCCCTAGTAGTGCCTGGTCCAGGTGAACTTGTCGCCGCCGACCCAGCGCACCACATCAGGGTCGTCCAGATCATGGACGGTGATGCCGAACACGGCGGCGGCGGACAGGACGTCGGTGACGGTTTTCGCCTCACCGACCACAATGCCGTCGATCTCCACGATGCGGAAAGGCGGCGTGCCCGGCTGGACACCGAGCACCATGATCCGTGGATGGGAGATGTACGGGCTCGCGATTTCGGTCATGCAATAGAGCGTAAAGCGGATCCGGCCATTCCGACCCGGCGAGCGGCCGGTCCGTCGTGCGGACCTCGCGCCCCTGGGCAACCCTGGAGGTCGGAGGTGGCGATGGACCCCGTCGAGGCTCTGGAGCGGATCGCCTTCCTGCTGGAGCGGTCCCTCGCGCCCACCTATCGCGTACGGGCCTTTCGCACCGCGGCCCGGGTGCTGGCGGCGCTGCCGGAGGCGGAACTGCGGGAGCGGGCCGCGGCCGGGACGCTGGAGGCGCTGACCGGCGTCGGCCCGAAGACGGCGCGGGTGGCGCGGGAGGCGCTGGCCGGACAGGTGCCGGACTATCTGGAGAAGCTCCAGGCCGAGACGCCGTCCGGAGAGGACCGCACCGGACTGCGGGCACTGCTGCGCGGGGACTGCCATCTGCACTCCGACTGGTCGGACGGCGGTAGCCCGATCGAGGAGATGGGCCGGACCGCGGCCGCCCTCGGGCACGAGTGGGCGGCGCTGACCGACCACTCCCCCCGGCTGACGGTGGCCCGCGGGCTGTCCGCCGACCGGCTGCGCGAGCAGCTCGACGTGGTGGCGGCGCTGAACGAGACCTGGGCGCCGTTCCGGCTGCTGACCGGCATCGAGTGCGACATCCTTGAGGACGGCTCGCTGGACCAGGAGCCGGAGCTGCTGGAGCGGCTGGACGTGGTGGTGGTCTCGGTCCACTCCAAGCTGCGGATGGACGCCCGCTCGATGACCCGGCGCATGGTGGCCGCCGTACGCGATCCGCACTCCGACGTCCTCGGGCACTGCACCGGGCGGCTGATCACCGGGCGGGGGCGGCCGGAGTCGCGGTTCGACGCGGACGAGGTGTTCGCCGCCTGCGCGGAGACCGGCACGGCCGTGGAGATCAACAGCCGGCCCGAGCGCCTGGACCCGCCCCGGCGGCTGCTGCGGCGGGCGGTGGAGGCGGGGGTGCTGTTCTCCATCGACACCGACGCCCATGCGCCCGGCCAGCTGGACTGGCAGGTCCTCGGCTGCGCCCGGGCCGAGGAGTGCGGGGTGCCCGCTGACCGGGTGGTCACCACCTGGACGCGGGAGGAACTGCTGGCCTGGACCCGGGAGCGGCACCTGCCGTCGCGCGTGAGGTGACACGCATCACCAAGGGCCGTGGAACACCCCAGTGTCGTTGCCCGTTGAACGAGCCGTGGGTACGGATGGGACAGTGTCCCCGGGCCTCACCTTTTGCCCACAGGGACGATCGTTCGGCTGAAGCCCTGTGGAGCCTTTCGCCGAGAGGCGACCGCCATCCGTACCCACCCTTGGTCGCCCCGACCGTGATTCCCCCGTCGCGGTCGGGGCTCTTTCCTGCGGGCCGGCTTGCCGCCGCCCCGGCCGTCACGCCGTTGACTCGTCCGGCGCCGGGTGTTCCGGGTGCACGTTCGCGTCGCGTGGGGCTCCCTTGCGGGCCGTGCCCGCCTCGTCGGAGTCGGGGACGTCGTCGTCCGGTGCTGCGTCCTCGGGGGCGGGGTCCACGTCCCAGGGGTCCTCGCCCTCTCCCGCCTGCTGGTCCGGCAGGTCCCGCGGGACGGGCTCGCCGTTCGCGTCCGTCACGGCGTCCTCCTTCCCTCGCGTCGCCAGAGGCCCCACGCGAGTACCTCCGGCGCCGTGCGGCGAAACGTCAGCGCGGCGCGCGTTCCTGCAGCGCCGCCTGCCACGCGGGCCGCGGGCTCTCGGGGGCCGGGGCGGCGCGGCGGCCGCCGTGGGTGAAGAAGTCGGCGAGCGGCAGGAGCGCGGCGCCCACGGTGACCGCGTCCGGGCCGAGCCCGCCGAGGTCGATCGTGACCCGCTCGGCGGGGTGGCGCAGGGCGTACGCGGCCGCGTGCCGGCGTATGTCGGGCAGCAGCGCGGGGCCGAGCCGCAGTCCGGCCCAGCCGCCGATGAGGATGCGCTCGGGCTGGAAGAGGTTGATCAGGTCGGACAGGCCCGCGCCGATGTACTCCGCGGTCTCCTCCAGCAGGTCCCGGGCATCGGGGTCGGCGACCAGGGCGGTCAGGGCGCTCTCCTGTCCGGCGCCCTCCGGCGGGCGCCCGCCGGTCTCGCGCCAGCGGCCGAGGAGGGCCTCGGCACCGGCGTATGCCTCCAGGCAGCCGAGCGCGCCGCATCGGCAACGGCGCCCTCCGACCCGTACGGTCAGATGCCCGCCCTCGACCGCCCGCCCGTCCTCGGCCTCGGGTGTGACGACACAGGCGCCGACGCCGGAGCCGAAGAGCACAACGATCGCGCTGCGGGCGCCGCGTGCGGCCCCGAACCACATCTCCGCCTGGCCGAGGGTCCGGGCGCCGTTGTCGATGAAGTACGGGACCGTCGCGGGCAGTTCGCACCGCTCCCGGAGCAGCGACTCCAGCGCGACCGCGTCCCAGCCGATCGTCTGTCCGTGCACCACGGCCCCGCGGTCGGGGGTGTGCTCGACGATGCCGGGGACGCCGATCCCGACGCCGAGCAGCCGCTCCGGGGCGAGGTCGGCGGCGGTGAGCACCTCGGTGACGGCATCGCGGATGTGCCCGACGACGACATCGACCTCGTACCCCTCGGGCCCCAATGGCCTTTCGGCACGGGCGAGTTCGGTCAGTGCGAGGTCGAACAGCTCGACGCGCACCCGGGTCTCGCCGACGTCGACGCCGATCATGTGGCCGCTGCCGGGCGCCACCCTCAGCAGGGTGCGGGGCCGTCCGCCGTCGGAGTCGACGTTGCCGGCCTCCTCCAGCACTCCGTCCGCGAGGAGGTCGGCGACGACATTGCTGACCGAGCCGGAGCTGAGCCCGGTGGCCGGGCCGAGTTCGAAGCGGCTGAGGGGGCCGTCGAAGTAAAGGCGCTGGAGGACGACGGAGCGGTTGGCCCGACGGAGATCACGTACCGTTCGCCTGTTCCGCCCCACCATCTGGCTCCCCCTTCGACACGCCGTCCGACCTGGAAGATACCGGCTCAGCGGCTGAGCTCGGCGATCTCGTCCAGCGCCGCGACCAGCTCAGGCCCGACGGCCTCCCGCACCCACTGCAGGCGCCCTCCGTCGACGGCGCGCGGCACGGTCTCCGTGAGCATGATCAGGTACAGATAGGCACGGTACAGGGCGAGCCGGAGCCGGGTGGGGGTGTCGAACTCGACCAGACCACCGGCCTCCCGATACCCGGAGAGGAACGCCACGTCCTTCTCGATGTCCCCCAGCAGCGCCAGGGAGACGAAGTCGGCGACCGGGTCGCCCCAGAACATCCGCTCCCCGTCGATGAGCCCGCCGATGCGGGGCGTCCCGGTCGAGCGGTCCACCAGGATGTTGCCCTGCCAGAGGTCGAAGTGGACCAGGCAAGGGACGGTGACCGCGTCGAGCGCGGAGTAGGCGGCTTGAAGCGTGCGGGCGGTCTCCTCGACGGATCGCGGCAGCCACGGCCGATAGCGACGTGCGTCGTCGAGGACCGCGTCGAGCATGCCGGCGAAGGCGGTCCGCCAGTCGGCGGCGAGCGGACCGAGGGCGCCGGACGGATAGCCGTAGCCCGGCCCGCTCACCCGATGCAGCCGCGCCACCTGCCGCCCCAACTCGGCGCGTAGCTCCTGCTGTTCGGCATCCGTGAACGAGCCGTCCCAGGCCTCGCCGGGGCATGCCGTCATCAACAGCTCACGCGCCCCGGCGGCGACAACGCGCGGAGCCTCGACGCCGACGGTGGCGGCCGCCCGGTAGAACTCCGCCTCGGAGACGAGCAGTTCCCGCTCATGCCGCAGCCCGGGCACGGCCTCCGGGGGCGGCACCTTCAGCACATACCGACTGCCGTCGGCGAGCAGGAGTTCCTCTACGGTGTTGTAGGTGCCGCCGGTCAGCGGCCGTACGCCGCTGAGGTCGCCGGGCGGCAGGCCCGCCGCATCCAGAATCCGCCGGGCCCGTTCCCATGAATCCCCCACCCTGCCCCCTCGGTCAGCCAGCCGCGTACACGTCCTCGACGCATGCGGTACAGCGTACGAAACGTCTCCCGACGGCACCGGAATTAACCAACCCCGCCTGGACGACACCTTCGTCCCCGACTCGGTGGGCCTCGACCTGCACTTGGCCGCCCCCGAGCGGCTGGCCCGGCTCGACCTGCCAGACCTGGGGGACTGAGCGGCGGACGGTCGCCCGTAGGCTGGTCGGTATGCGAGACCTCGCCCTCGGCCCGGGGTTATCTCTCGCCGTTCTTGTGGGCTGACCTCGGCCCGATCGCCTCGAACAGTGGCGACTGGTCCTGAGCGACTCAGACCTCCCAGCTGTCTGAGGGGTCGTCCAGCCAGACTCGCTGTGTGCCCTCGGCGGTGACGGTGAGACCGAACCGCTCGTACCCCGGCTTGCCGGCCGCCCGCCACCAGTCGAGCGTGGCGGTCACCTCGTCCCACAGCCTGCGCGGCCCGGATTGCCAGACCTGCGCTTCCGCCTGGCCGTCACGGAACACCACGCACGCCCACGACCGGTCGCCAAGCCCGTAGAACCACACAGGCCGTGCGCCGTCGCGCTTTTCGGCCACGACGTGCACGCAATGTCGGAGTCGGAGCCCCAGGGCAAACCGCTGGGGGCTGAACCGTTCCCCCATGAACTCGCCTTCCGTGATCGGCGTGGACGACTTCTCGCGGTCGGCCACGCTGTCCGTGACGTACTCGGAGTGCACGACGGGCAAGAGCCGTTGGGTCCGCGCCTTCATGAACTCCACAGGGCCGGTGAACGCTCCCGTGGCGCTGGCTCCGTCCTCCGGGACAACCAGCCGGGCTACGGCATCGCCGTTGCTGTAGTGAGTCCCCCACGGGGCCACGATGACCGCGCCCGGTCGGCTCTGCTCGACCCACGCGAACGGAATGGACCGGAAGCCGCAGGTGGCAATGATCCGGTCGTACGGCCCCCCTTTGGGATATCCCCTGAGCCCGTCGCCGTAGATGACCCGCACCGGAAGCTCGAAGTGATGCAGCGCCGTACGGGCCTCCGTCGCAACGGCCTCGTCGACTTCCACGGTGACGACGTTCTCAGCCCCCAGCCTGTACGCCAGCAACGCGGCGTTCCATCCGGTGCCGGTGCCGATTTCCAGGACACGGTTTCCTGGCTGCACGTCCAGGTCCCGCAGCATCCGGAACACGACGGACGGCATGGATGCCGACGAGGTGGACACCTGCCCCGGCCCGGCGCCGGAGTGCTGTCCGTCGTCCCACTGCGTGACAACCGGGACGTCGGCGTCCGCGTACCGGAACCAGGCGTCCGCATCGTCCAAACGCGACACGGAAAGGCTCCGCCCCGTCTCCATGTCGAAGGGCCACATGAGGTCTGGGAGGAAGAAAGAGCGGGGCACGGCCGCGAACGAGGGGGCCCAATCGGCAGAGAGCACGCCCCGCGACATGAGGACGCGCGCCAACTCGGTACGACCGGGGCGCTCCTGGTGAGCGTTGATGGTCATTGCTCAGACGGCCTTGGGCGGGTTGGGGACTCCGGGGCCGCCATCCGGGGTGGGCGGGGGCGGCGGGGGTGCAGGTTCGCCCGGAAGCCCGTCGCCGCCGTTGGTCACGATGTGAAGCACAGTCTCTCCTTCGTCATTGTTCTCCTGAAACCCGTCTGGCTGCCGACCCTCATGCGGTCGACCAAGGGGGTCTTGCCCGTCCCGGCCGCTCGACCTGTCCAAGGTTCGGGGAGCCGGGACGGGGGTTCGTGGGTGCGACCCTGTCCCGATTCGGTCGCCATAGGCCCCTTTCACGCCGGGGAGGCGCCGCCGGTCAGCGGATCCGGACGGCGTTGGCGCAGTGGTCGTGGATCCGGCCCGAGAACGCCGCCCCGCCGGAGGGGCTGACCTGGTCGTACGGCCGTGTCGATTCGCCCTGCCTGATGGGCTGGTCGCAGGCCAGGCACACGCGGACGCCAGTAAGCGTCTCGTAGTGATCGCACAGGGCCAGCAGCGACCGGCCGAGCCTGCGCACGTACGCCACGGCGTCGGACGGCATCAGTACGGGGCGGGCGTCCAGCTTGCCCCGGGCCTCGCGGACGCAGGCGAGCGCAACGTACCGGGGCACGTCGTCGGCGGGCTGCTTCGCGGCAGCCTGCTCGACCTCGGGGATCAGCAGCTGCATGTGGCCCCGCAGCATCCCGGTCAGCGTCTCCAGCGTGGCCCGGTCGGTGGGGGTCACCTCGGGCGGCAGCACCTGGGTGACGCTGGCGCGAATCGTGGCGACGTCCACCGGCGGTGCGCCCGTGTCCGCACGGCTCTCGGCGGAGTTCATGACAGTGCCTCGCCGTCCTCGTCGGCGAGGCAGCGGCCCACCATGGCCAGCATCAGCACGTCCGACACCTGGCAGAGCTTGCCCGGCCGGGAAACGGGCACTGCCCAGTACGAGCAGAGCGTTCCCTGGTCCAGCTCAGTGAGGTCGGGGCGGGGGACGCCAAGGTAGGTGCCCTCCCCGAGGCACTGGGCGGCGGGCGCCCGCCATTCCTCCGCGGTGCCGGGCGGGACGAGGGCGTAGTAGCGGCGGCTCTCGGGGTCGTGGATGACGGGTCCGCCGTGCATGTGCCGCGCCAGCCTCCGAGCCACGACCGCCTGATCATGGCTGGCGAAGGCGAGGTGGGCGATGGCCGCGGGGATGCGAACCGCGTCGAAGTGCCGCCCCAGCGGGACGAGGGCAAGCCTGGCGGCGCTGTCCCATTCCCGGCGCACCGCGGCAGGGGAGGGGTGCGCGGAGAGTAGCCATCGCTCGGTGTTCGAAGGGGTGTCATGCGGTGGGGTACTCATAGGCACTTGGGATTCCACGGCAGCGCCTTCCGTATACGCTCAGTTGTTAGGTGACTACCTTCACGGTAGGAAGTAGCTATCACGGCCTGAAGTGACCGTCGGTACAGGTAAGAACGTGATACTGCGCGGGGATTGGTGGATTTCATGCCGTCGAGCTCAGGCGAAACCCTGACTGGCAGTCGGGGTTCGGCCTCGCGGCCCCGTGTCGGGGTCATCACCGGGTACGTGTTCCGGGTCATCCGAGAGCAACTCGGCCTCACGCAGGAGGCCATTGCCGAGCAGCTCAATGTCTCACCGGACACGGTCGCAGGCTGGGAGTCCGGGCGACGACCGCTCACAGCCATCCCCGTCGGGCAGATGCTCGTACTGCGCCACCGCCTGATGCAACTGGGCACTGCCCCGACACTCCTGCAGGCGCTTGAGCGAGCCATGGAGGCGGATGTGCTCCTGACGAGTGCCCTGGACGAAGAGACACCTGTCGCCGAGAGCCCTCTGGGCGCCTGGGTCATGCAACGCGACCTGGTCGCGGTGCTCGCTTGGCCACTCAACCGCGTGCCGCCGCAGGCCGTGGTCGACTTGCCTGTTCCACCGCGGCCTCGCCGTGGCCCGGTTCCGCCGGCCCCCGAACTGGCCATCAACGACCGGCGCCGGTTCTTCCAGCGGATGCGACACACGGCCGAACAGGCCCGCGGTGAGGACCAGTTCCTGTTACGCCGCCAGGCCCTGTACCTGTCCGGCTACGACGACCAGGCGGACACTGCCGAGTGGCTGGCCCACCAGCAGGCCACAGAGCGGCCCAGCGGCTGGCTGATCGACTGGCTCAATTCACGCTCCGTGGCAGCGGTCGCTGCACGGCAGGGGGACCGGGACCGGATGAGTTACTTCATCGACTCCGAGCTGGTCGACGACGACGTCGGCGAGGCGGCGAACCTCAATTACTGGGCGTACTGGGTGGGCGAGAACACTCACCTCCAGTTGTCCGACGACTTCATGGCCTCCCGGACACCAGGGCCCTGGCCCGGGGACAAGCTGCTCTTGCACCTGACCCACGGGCTCGCACCCCAGCATGGTTACGTGGACCTGAACATCCACTCGCTGTGGTCACTGCTCGCCATCCGTCCGAACCTCCTGAAGTCCGGCGCTGCCAGCCGGGCGCTGCGCGATCGGCTGCCAGTGATGTTGGATAGCCCGGGGCTAACGGCTCGCGCTCGTCGCGAGTTGGAGAGCATCACGTACGCAATCCGCCTTGCCGAGGCGTGAGAGGAGACCAACCGTGACCGATGAGCTGGCCCAGGTGGCACGGTTCCTGTACGAAGCGGGGACGCTCAAGCAATCGAAGCGCACCGGGTGGTGGATGGCAGGCGTGCGCGATCCAGAGAGCGTAGCCGAGCACGCCTGGCGCACCTCGCTGATCGCGTCCGTGATCGCCAAGTTGGAAGGCGCCGACCCGGCACGCGCCGCGTTCCTGGCTGTCTGGCACGACTCGCAGGAAACGCGCACCGGCGACCTCAACCACCTCGCGAAGAAGTACGCCGACGAGCCCGATCCGCAGGCCGTCACCGCCGACCAGACGGCGGGCATGCCGGAGGTCCTCGCCTCGACCGTCCGGGACCTGGTGGCGGAGTACGAGGCTCGGGAGTCCGCCGAGGCGATCTGCGCACGGGACGCGGACAAGCTGGAATGCATGCTGCAGGGCATCGAGTACAAAGCCCAGGGCTACGAGCTCGCGCAGCGGTGGATTGACAACAGCCGCGGTCGTCTCATCACGAAGACGGCCAACGCGCTCGCAGACCAGCTGCTGGAGACAGATCCGCTGGACTGGCTGCGCAGTACGCTCGGCGAACTGCGCTGACCCGACACGGCAGTGGGCCCCTGCACGACCCAAGGAGGGCCGTGCAGGGGGCTCGGTCGTGCAGGGGGAATGAGGGGCACGGCTGCCTCTGAACGCTTGACACGCAATGCCACGCGACGGGCTGACCGCCGTGGTGGCGGACTTCCTCCGCAGGCCGACGGCGTCGTCGCCCGCCTGGCCAGCAGGTGCCGGGCCCGCTGCCAAGCACTGACTGAGGAGATCAACGACCTGGACGCGGAGATCACCGGCAGCATCGAAGTGCTCGGCGCGACCCTGCTTGAAATCCCCGGCTGTGGCACGCTCACGCCGCGAAGATGCTGGGGGAGAGCGCCCCTGCCCCTGTGGTCGGACAACCACGAACGGCACCGCCTCAGTCGCGTCGGAAACCGTCAACTCAACACAGCCCTGAACAGATCGCGGTCACCCAGGCGCACCACCACCCCGACGCACGCGCCTATCTGAAGCGACGACAGGACTCCGGCGACACCACGACCGAAGCCCTCCGCACGCCCTCGAACGTCGACTGTCCGACGTCGTCTATTGAGCCCTCCAGCACGATGCCCAAGCCTCACACGACCACGTGAACCCCCTCGCATTGGCTGTTTGGCATAGGAGCAATGGGACGCGACCGCGACCCGCCCGTTTCACGCTCAGGGTGCGCCGGACCCGTGCCCATGAATCCGCCACCTTGTCCCCCGGTCATCCGGCACACCCCGGGTGGCATCGAAATTCACTGGCCCCTATCGGGGGATTACGCTTGGCTTTAGCCAGAAACCTAGGATCCCTAGGTTCTAAAGATACAGCACGCACCCCCAGGAGGCCCCCATGAGAGCACTCACCGAGCCCGAGATCCGCGACTCCTTTGTCAACTGCTCGAAGGGCGAGGCCAAGCGGCTCGCCGTGCCGCGGGATCTCGATCAACTTCCCTGGGCCGATCTGGACTTCCTCGGCTGGCGAGATCCGGGGGCGCCCGACCGGTGCTGTCTCGTCACCGAGAGGGACGGGCAGCTCGTCGGGGTCACGCTCCGGTTTCCCTCCTCTCAGCGCGGGTTCCTGCACCGCAGTATGTGCTCGCTGTGCCTCACCACCCATCGGGGCGGCGGGGTCTCCCTGATGACCGCCCGCAAGGCCGGCTCGGCGGGTCGCGAGGGCAACTCGGTCGGCCTGTACATGTGCACCGACCTCGCCTGCTCCCTCTACGTCCGCGGCAGGAAGGTCCCGGATTCGGGGGCCCGCTTCGAGGAGAGCCTCACGCTGGAGGAGCAGATCGCACGGACCGAGGGCAATCTCACCGCCTTCCTGGACAAGCTGTACGTCTGAGCCCGGTCGGGAGGACGGACGTCGCGGTGCCGGGGATGATGAACAGGGTCGGGACCCACGCGGTCCGCCGCTCGTGCGTCCTCCTGCCTCTTGCCAGGTGACCCCCTGTTCGATCAATGTTGGCCTCCTTGCGGACAGTCACGTTCCGCATGTCCGGTCTCGGCACGTTCGGTGCTCCGTGAGAGGGGAACAGCCCAAGAATGCGTGACGTACGGGAGTGGCGGGTGTCCCGGGAGCGGCTGGTGAAGCTGCGCCGGGACCCCGTCGTCGTCCAGACCCTGCGGTCGGCGGCCGCGGCGACGGTCGCCTACGTCATCGCGCTGCAGCTGAGCCCCGAGAATGCCCCGCTCACCGCGCCCCTGACGGCGCTGCTGGTCGTCCAGGTCACCCTCTACGCGACGCTCACCAACGGCGTGCGCCGGGTGAACTCCGTGGTGGCCGGAGTCCTCGTCGCCATCGCCTTCAGCCTCCTGGTGGGTCTGACCTGGTGGAGCCTGGCCCTGCTGATCGTGGCCTCGCTGGCGGTCGGTCATCTGGTCCGGGTGGACGAGTACGTGCCCGAGGTGGCGATCAGCGCGATGCTGGTGCTCGGGGTGACGACCGTCGGCGACACGGCGTGGGCACGGGTCTTGGAGACGCTGATCGGCGCGGTCGTCGGGCTCGGCTGCAATCTGCTGCTCGCCCCGCCGGTGTGGGTGGGCGAGGCGGGTGAGTCCATCGAGGGTCTTGCCCGCCGGGTGCGGCAGTTGATGCTGAGCATGGGCGAGGAGGCCGCGGGCCGTACGCCCGTGGAGCGCGCGGCGGCCCGGCTGCACGAGGCACGCCGGCTCGACCACGACATCGTCGAGGTGGACGCGGCGCTCCGGCAGGCCGAGGACAGCCTGCGGCTCAACCCTCGGGTGCGTGAGGGACTGCTGCACCGGGTGGTGCTGCGCACCGGCCTGGACACCCTGGAGATCTGCACCGTCGTCCTGCGGGTGATCGCCCGCACCCTCACCGACCTGGCCAAGGAACGCGATCCCGACCCGCTGTTCGCATCGGAGGTCGGTGCCGCGGTGGAGCAGTTGCTGTCCGAGATCGCCGACGCCGTGGTGAGCTTCGCGGTGCTGGTCACCGCCCATGTCAGCGAGAACGCCGAGTCCGCGGAGGAGCGGCTCGCCTCCGAGCTGCGCCATGCCACGGCGACCCGCGACAAGCTCGCCCAGCTGCTGCTGGAGGAGGTCCAGCGCGACGCCCGCCAGTGGCAGCTGCACGGCGCGGTGCTGACCGAGGTCAACCGCATCCTCGACGAGCTGGACACCGAGCACCGCTCGCGCCGCCTGCTGGAGGAGCTGGACCGGGTCTCGCGCGAGCAGCGCGAGCGGATGCCGCGGCTGACCCGGTTCCAGGAGAGCATGCGGGACGGCCGGAACCGTCTGGCCTCGGTCCGTCGTTCTAGGTGACGAAGTCACCTGAGGGGGCGTGTGGATGAGCGGCGACGGCGTACGGATCGACGGGAACACCTTGCGGCTGCCGGGCGGGGTGGCGGTGCGGTTCGTCCGCACCCTGCGGCTGCCGGAGACGGGGACGCATCCGCTGCCGCCGGGTCTTGGCGAGTTCCCGCTGCGGCGGGTTTCGGACTACCCGGACACGGTTCCCGAGGCGTGGCGGGCGCGCGGCGGGGTGATGCTGCCGATGTATCTGCGCGAGGCGATGTGGCTGAGCTTCGCCGGCACCGTCGAGCCCGCGGCGCTCCAGGTCGGGGTCGGCAAGGTGTGCGCGGTCTCCGGCAAGCCGTGGAGCAACCGGCTGACCCGAAAGCCGCAGAACTACGTCGTGCTCCCCCGTCAGCCCTGGCTGGACGGCATCAACTCCGGCAAGGGCACGGTCCGCCAGTTCGTGGCCGTACCGCTCGGCCTCGGCGCCACCGTGGAGGGCCAGGTGACCGGCGAGGAGGTCTGGGGCGGCGTCCAGCTCCAGACGTTCCCGCTCGGCGCGAAGGCGCTCGCCCGCTGGCGCGAGGAGGAGCGGCTGCGGGCCGAGCGGGCGCGGGCGCTCACCCCGCCGGGGGCGTACGGCGTGGCGATGCCGATGGCGATGGCGCCGCCGCCCGCCCCGGCGGCGATGCCGGCGCCCGGAGCCGCGCCCCGGTCCGCCCCGGCGATGGGCCTGGGCGTCGGCGGTTCGATGCGTCAGGAGGTCTACAAGGACGACCGCCCGGCGACGGACTGGGCCGAGGAGCCGGCCGGCCGGGTCTTCGTCCACCTGGTGACACCCCCGGAGTGGCGCCGTATCACCGGCGAGGAGCCGCCCCCGTCCCCGGTGGACCGCGCGGCCTACACGCGCGCGGGGCTGCCCTGGTTCGACTACTACGACGACCAGGCGCAGGATCTCGCCCCCACCGACACGCTGGAGGGCGTGAAACCGGTCGGCGACTGGATCGGCGACGACCACGAGCCCTGGCAGCAGCCCGCTCCGGGCCAGGTGAAGCCCCTCAAGGGGAAGCCGGTGGAGGACGGCGACTGGTAGCGCGTCGGTTGCACCGGCCGGGTGATCCACGCCAGGGTGGCTGTCGCGACGACGGACGATCTGAAGGTGTGGACATGGGCAGTGGTGGCGTGAGCAGGCGCCGGTTCGTCGGCGCCCTCGCGGGAACCGCCGCCGCGGTGGCGCTCCCGGCCTGCGACGAGGCGTCGACGCCGGAGACCACAGCCCCCGAGACCACGCCGAGCGCCTCGGACGAGGCCGCGACACCCTCCGGTCCCCGCCCGCTGTACCTGGGCACGTACACCTCGGCCGAGGGCGGCGGAGAGGGCGTCGGCGTCGCCTCGTACGACCCCGCGTCGGGCCGGGTCACCGGCGCGGGCACCATCGCGGGCATCGCCGACCCGTCGTATCTCGCGCTCCATCCGAACGGCCGCACGCTGTACGCCGTGAACGAGCGCGAGGACGGTGCCGTGACCGCCGTCCGGCTGTCCGACCGCAAGATCCTGGGCAGCCGGAGCACCGGCGGGGCGGCGCCCGCTCATCTGTCGGTGCATCCGGGCGGGCGCTGGCTGCTCAGCGCGAACTACGGCACCGGAAGCGTCGCCGTGCACCCCGTCGAGGCCTCGGGCGCGCTCGGGGAGCGCACCGATCTGGTCACGCACTCCGGTCCGGCGCCGGGTCCTGGCCAGGACGGACCGCACGCCCACCAGATCGTCACGAGTCCCGACGGCGGCCATGTCCTCGCCGTCGACCTGGGCACCGACACGGTGTACACCTACCGCCTGGACGAGACGAGGGGCACGCTCACCGAGGTCTCCCGCGCGCGGATCCGCCCGGGAGCGGGGCCACGCCATCTGACCTTCCATCCCGGCGGCCGGTACGCCTATCTCGCCAACGAGGGCGACGACACCGTCGCCGTCTGCGCCTACGACCCCGGAACCGGCCGTGTCACCGTCGGCGAAGCGCAGTCCACCGGCACCGGATCGGGCACCAACTACCCGGCGCAGATCGTGGTGACGTCGAACGGCCGGTACGCCTTTCTCGCCAACCGGGGCCACAACAGCCTCTCCCGGTACGCCGTGGAGGCGGACGGGGCCCGGCTCCGGCTGCTCGGCACCGTGCCGGTGGGCGGTGACTTCCCTCGCCAGATCGCCCTCTCACCGGACGGCGGGCTGCTCTTCGCGGCGAACCAGCGGTCGAGCACCGTGAGCGTCTTCCGGGTCGACGAGGTCAGCGGTGAACTGCGGCTCGCGGGCGAGCCGTTCGCGTCACCCGTCGCCGTCTGTGCGCTGCCGCTGTAGGGCTCGCGGGCAGGAAGCGGCGCTCGCCTGGCCGAGCAGCACGTGCATGCGTTCGGTGAGCTGGGCGACGTCGTCGGCGGGCCGGTGGAAGGGCAGGCGTACGTCGCCGTGGGCGCGGGTGCGCTCGATGCGCAGCGTCAGTCCGTGCCGGTCGACGGCGAGGGGCTGGACGCGGACCGCGCCGTGCAGGCTCTCCGGCTCGACGAGCCGGGTGAGCCGCTCGACCGCGTCCGGGTGGCAGTCGGCGAGGTGGGTCAGCAGCCGGGCCTCGGCGGTGGCCAGCGGGTCGGGCTCGGCGGCGGTGAACTCGTCGAGGTCGACGACGACGGCGCCGCTCGGCTCCCGCAGCACCACGCGCGTGGCCTGAAAGGCGAGATGGCCCTCCTCGGCGCCGAACCAGCCGGCGATCCACAGCCGGGCCCGGATACGGTTGCGTACGGGGACGGGCGCGACGTCGGCGAACTCCAGCACCGCGGACGGCTCTCCGCGCGGCGCGCAGATCGCGGCCGTGACCAGGGCGCTGTCCTCGGGCACGTGCAGGAGCACCCGGCCGTCCTCGGCCACGGTGTGCGCGCCGACGAAATCCTCCCGGCTGCCCTCCGCGGTCACCGTGCAGGACCATGCGGTGGCGAGCACCGACCGGGCGCGCTCCGCCGCGGCAGGCGTGGCCGTCCAGCTCTGGCTGTCACCCATTCCGTACCTCCTTAGGTAAGCCTTGCCTAACCTATCGAAGATCGAGCCGCACGCCAACCACCACCCGCGATCGTGCGCGGAGTCACTGGACTGCTTTCAGGGGGCGATGACGCCCAACAGGGCGCGGGCGCACAGGTCGCGCACCTGGTCCCGGGTCAGCTCCTCCGAACCCCTCAGCCACTCCAGACAGACGGCGGTGGTGAACGCCAGCCAGCCCCGCACCGCGAACCGGATGTCGGGGCGCTGCTCGAAGACAGGGCCGAACTCGGGGTCCACCGCCATCGCCGCGAGGATCTGCTTCTCCTGCGCCGCGAGAGCCCGTCGGTAGACCTGGCGCACGGCCCGGTCGCCGGACGCCTCGGCGCGATGGAACGCGCGGAAGCCGTGCGCGTGCTCCTCGACGTACGCCAGATACGTGTCGAGGTTCGCGGTGAGCTGTTCGCGCACCGCCAGGCCCGGCACGGCGGCCGTCATCCGCAGCATGCGCTCGCTCTCGCGGTCCACCACGGCGGCGAAGAAGTCCCGTTTCGTCGGGAAGTAGTGGTAGAGCAGCCCGCGCGAGACCCCGGCGATCTCGGCGACCTGCTCGATCCACACCTCGTCGTACGGGCTCTCCGAGAACAGCCGCGCCCCGACGGCGAGAAGCTGCTCCCGGCGCTCCTCGGTGCTGAGCCGACGGCGCGTGCGCTCGCCCTGGTTCGCACTCATGCCCGCACCTTACTTGACGCCGGTTCAACAACCGGACCAGACTGAACCGCGCTATTGAACCGACGTACAACACGCTCAACCTGCCGCAGGATCAAGGGAGATCGCGTCATGGCGGAGACGACGACCAGGTCCGCGCTGCCCAAGGGGTTCCGCAGCGCCGAGCAGGGCTGGCCCGAGTTGCACCGCATCCCGCACCCGCCCCACCGGCTCCCGCTGCTCGGCGACGTCCTGGGCGCGAGCCGGACCACACCGCTGCAGGACTCCATGCGGCACGCCCGCCGACTGGGGCCGATCTTCCGGCGCAAGGCGTTCGGCAAGGAGTTCGTGTTCGTGTGGGGCGCGGCCCTCGCCGCCGACCTCGCGGACGAGACACGGTTCGCCAAGCACGTGGGCCTCGGCATCGCCAATCTGCGGCCGGTCGTCGGGGACGCCCTGTTCACGGCGTACAACCACGAGCCCAACTGGCAGCTCGCGCACGACGTCCTGGCCCCCGGGTTCAGCCGGGAGGCCATGGAGGGCTACCACGCGATGATGCTGGACGTGGCCGGGCGGCTCACGGACCACTGGGACCGCGCGGCCCTCGCCGGCCGGACGGTCGACGTGCCCGGCGACATGACCAAGCTGACCCTGGAGACCATCGCGCGTACCGGGTTCGGGCACGACTTCGGCTCCTTCGAACGGTCCCGGCCGCACCCCTTCGTGACCGCGATGGTCGGCACGCTCGCCCACGCGCAGCGGCTGAACACCCTCCCGGCGCCGTTCCTGCTGCGCCGGTCCGCGCGGCGCAACGAGGCCGACATCGCCTACCTCAACCGCACGGTCGACGCCCTGGTCCGGGCCCGCCGTACGACGAGCGGGGACGGCGATCTGCTCGACCGGATGCTGGAGACCGCCCACCCCGAGACCGGCGAGCGGCTGTCGGCGGAGAACGTCCGCCGTCAGGTCATCACCTTCCTGGTGGCCGGCCACGAGACCACCTCGGGCGCGCTCTCCTTCGCCCTGTACTACCTCGCCCGGCACCCGGACGTCGCCGCCCGCGCCCGCGCCGAGGTGGACCGCGTCTGGGGCGACGCGGAGCTGCCGGGCTACGACCAGGTGGCCAAACTGCGCTATCTGCGCCGGGTGCTGGACGAGTCGCTGCGGCTGTGGCCGACCGCACCCGCCTTCGCCCGGGAGGCCCGCGAGGACACGGTGCTGGCCGGGGAGCATCCGATGCGGCGGGGCGCCTGGACGCTGGTGCTCACCCCGATGCTGCACCGCGACCCGGCGGCCTGGGGCGCCGACGCCGAGCGCTTCGACCCGGACCGCTTCGACCCCAAGGCGGTACGGTCCCGTCCGCCGCACACCTTCAAGCCGTTCGGCACCGGGGCGCGGGCCTGCATCGGCCGCCAGTTCGCGCTCCACGAGGCCACGCTGGTCCTCGGCCTGCTGTTGCGCCGCTACACCCTGCGCCCGGACCCCGGCTACCGGCTGCACGTGACCGAGCGGCTGACGCTCATGCCGGAGGGGATGCGGCTGGGCCTGGAGCGCCGCGCCGCTGTCGAGGTCGGCTCACCGGAGCGGTGTCCAGTGCGCGGGGCGGGCGAGTAAGTCGAGCAGCCGGTCGCCGGCGCCACCCGACCCCCGCGTCCCCGGTCGACCAAGCGCCGTCAGAACCGCGCCATCCAGCGCGCCGGGCGGCTGCAAATCGGGCAACCGGCCGCCCGCGCTACCCCGCCCCTGCTCCGCCGGGCGCCCTCAGAGCCGCGGTGTCCAGTGCGCGGGGCGGGTGAGGGAACCCGGCAGTCTCGTCCCCGCGCTGCCCCGGGCCGCGTTGAGCTGTGGCTGGGTGAGGAAGAAGGCGCCGGTCAGATCGGCGTCGGTGAGGTCGGCGTCGCGCAGGTCGGCACCGAGGAGGTCGGCGCCGCGCAGATCGGCTCCGGTCAGGTCGGCGGCGATGAGGTAGGCGCCGCGGAGGCTGACGCCGCGCAGGTCGGCGCCCTTGAGGCGGGCGCCCATCAGGTCCGCGCCCCTGCGGTCCTTCCTACGGCCGCGCAGGCCCGCCCGCGTCAGCTCGCTGGCCCGCCCCAGGAGCGCGCCCGCTTCCTGCCGGTGCGCGCCCACGTCCAGCCCGGCCAGCTCCTCGGGGGTGCCCGCGGCAAGCTGCTCGGTCTTCTTCAGGACCCGGCGCAGATCGGTGTGGACGGGCCGGGCGGCGGACAGGGTGAGGGCCTCGTGGAGGTACCAGAGCAGTTCGTGCAGCTGACGCACGACCGGGAACACGTCGAACATGCGCCGGGCGTGCTCGGCGGGTCCGGTACGCCAGTCCTGGCCGCCGAAGGTGACCTGCGAGACCCGCTGTCCGGCGCCGAAGCAGTCGTAGACGGTGCAGCCGGTGAAGCCCCGCTCCCGCAGCCGGGCGTGGATGCCGCAGCGGTGGTCGTCCTGGAGGTTGCGGCAGGGCGTCCCGGCCCGCTTGTCGACCGCGAAGTCGGCGGAGGCGGCGAAGGGCAGGGCGACGCAGCACAGCCCGAAGCAGTTCGCGCAGTCGCCGCGCAGGCCGGCCGGGTCCAGCGTGAGGTCTCGCATACCGACCAGCCTACGGGCGACCGTCCGCCGCTCAGTCCCCCAGGACAGGCAGGTCGAGCCGGGCCAGACGCTCCGGGTCGGCCAGGATGTACATCCCGGTGATCCGGCCGTCGGCGATGGTGAGGCCGGTGACCGACAGCAGCTGCCCCTCGGGCGCGTTGAGCATGCCGAGCTCGCCGTTGACCAGCACGAACCGGGCGTACCGCGCGAACTCGCGGAACAGCATGGCCTGTTCGGCCACCGGACGCGCCCCGCGCACCAGCTTCGACGCCGCCGCGCCGCCCACCAGCGGCCCGGAGTCGGCCCGGAGCACGATCTCGGGGTCGAGGAGTGCGAGCAGGGCGTCGAAGTCCCCGGCCCGGCAGGCCGCCATGAACGCGTCCAGGACCTGACGCTGCCGGCCGAGGTCGGGCTCGGTCGACGGGGTGGCGCCGCGGACCCGGCGCCGGGCGCGGCTGGCCAGTTGGCGGGTCGCGGCCGGGCTGCGCTCCACGATCAGCGCGATGTCGTCGAACGGCACGGCGAACATGTCGTGCAGCACGAACGCCAGACGCTCGGCGGGCTCCAGCGTCTCCAGCACCACCAGCAGGGCGAGGCCCACCGAGTCGGCCCGGAGCACCTCCTGTTCCGGGTCGATCCGCGTCAGCGGCCGGATCACGGGGTCGGGGACGAAGGTGTCGTCCAGGGGGTCCTCGCGGCGCGTCGTGCGCGAGCGCAGCATGTCCAGGCAGACCCGGCCGACCACCGTGGTCAGCCAGCCGCCGAGGTTGCGGATGTCCTCGGTGTCGCTGCGGCTGAGCTTCAGCCATGCCTCCTGGACGGCGTCCTCCGCCTCGGCAAGCGAGCCGAGCATGCGGTAGGCCACCGCGTTCAGACGGTCGCGGTTCTCCTCGAAACGCTCGGCGAGCACCGCCCCTTGGGCGGTCATCGGCCGAACACCTCGAACGACACCGCCGGCCGCCCGCCGAACCGCTCCCCCGTCGCCGCGGCGTTCCCGGTCAGGAAGTCACGGACGTACGTCTCCGGGTCCTTGTCCGTCAACGCCTCGATGTAGCTGCGGTGTTCGAGCAGCGAGCGCACCGCCCGCTCCAGGCCGGGCGTGGCGTCCACGGCATGGGTGGGCGAGCTGGACCCGGCGACGGCGACCCAGCGGACGCCGTTCCAGGGCTCAAGCCCCTGCTCGATCAGCTCGGGGAAGATCCACCGGTTCCCGGCGTCACCGGCCGCGTCCAGTGTCGCGCGCCCCACGGCCACATGGTCGGGGGTGTTCCAGGCGACGCCGCCCCAGGTGTCCCGGTGGTTCAGGGTGATCACCAGCTCGGGCCGGTGCCGGCGGATCGCCGCCGCGATGTCCCGGCGCAGGGCGGTGCCGTACTCGATCACGCCGTCCTTGTGGTTGAGGAACTCCACCACCGACACCCCGACCACCGCCGCGCTCGCCCGCTGCTCGCGCTCCCTGAGCGGACCGCACGCGGCGGGTTCCAGTGTGTCTATCCCGGCCTCGCCCCGGGACGCCAGGACGTACGCGATCTCACGGCCCTGGTCGGTCCAGGCGGCGACGGCGGCCGAGCAGCCGTACTCCAGATCGTCCGGATGCGCCACCACGGCGAGGGCGCGCTGCCAGTCCTCGGGCATGGGCCGGAGTTGAGTGATCATCGGCTCGGTCATGCCCGCAGACTAGCCCGCGGGCACCCCGATGACCTCACAATTCGTCACGCGTCAGGGCCAGCAGACGATCCAGCACCCGGGGGCCGCCCGCGCGTACGCCGTCGTGCTCGAACTCGTCGGTTACCCAGGTGCGCAGACCGCGGACGGTACGGGCCGTCCGAAGGGCGTGGGCGGTGTCGACGTACATGTCGTCGTGGTAGACGGCCGCCGCGACCGGGACCTCGTTCGCGGCGAGGCGGGCGGGGTCGTACAGGGGCGCCCAGTCGGTGCGGGCGGCGAGGAGTTCGGCGGTCTCGCGCAGCGGGCGCAGTACCGGGTCGCAGTCGAACATCCAGGGGTGGACGGTCTCGCCGGTGAACAGCAGCGGCCCGTCCCCGGCCAGCGCCTTGGCCGCGTCGAACTGCGGGAACTCCGCGCGGACGCGCTCGGCCGACCAGGCGGTGGGGCGGGCGTCCTGGCCGTAGATCGCCTCGTGGACCAGGGCGTACAGGGGGTGTGCGGCGTACGACAGCAGGCCCTGGACCTCCTCCTGGAAGGCGTCCGAGAGGACCATGCCCTGCGTGGTGCGGACGAAGGCGTGCTCCAGGAGGTAGTGCAGCCGGTGGCTGCCCTCGCCGCCGCCGAGGACGATGCCGAGGGATTGGAAGGCCTCGGCGGTGAACCGGTAGCCGTTCGGCAGCACCACCTCGTGGTTCAGCAGGTGGTCGGCGATACGGCGGGCCCGCTCGACGTCCTGCGGGTAGCGGGCGTAGTGGGCGGTGACCTTGCGCTCGATGCGCGGGTAGGCGGCGCGGTAGACGTCGTCGGCGTGGGCGTCGAGCGAGGGCAGGCCGCCGGTGATGATCGCGGTGCTGAGGCCCTCGGGGGCGGTGGACAGGTAGTTGACCGTGCAGAAGCCGCCGAAGCTCTGCCCGAGGACGGTCCAGGGGGCGCCGCCGGTGACGGCCGGGCGGATCGCCTCGCAGTCCCGGACGATCGAGTCGGCGCGGAAGTGCGTGAGGTAGTCGGCCTGCTCGGCCGGGCCGCCGCGCAGCGGGAGCGTCTGGCGGTTGGCGGGCGTGGAGTGGCCGGTGCCGCGCTGGTCGAGCAGCAGGACCCGGTACTCCTTCAGGGCGCGGCCGAGCCAGGCCTGCTTGCCGACGAAACGGTTCGCCCCGAAGCCGGGGCCGCCCTGGAGGTAGACCAGCCACGGAAGGTTCTGGTGCACCCGGTCACCGGCGACCACCTCACGGGCGTAGAGCTCGATGCTCTCCCCCGCCGGGTCGGCGTGGTCGAGGGGCACGGTGAAGTGGCGGTCGGTGAGGACGACGCCGGGCTGGCGGTAGGTCGCGGTCAACAGGGCTCCCGTGACGGACGGATGGTCGGGCGCGTCCCAGTTCAGCACATGTCCGTCCGATATCCGATCCCCGGGATCATGAAATCGTACTGAACGCCGGATCAGCGGGCGGACAGACTGGAGCGCCGCACCACCAGCTCGGGCTGGAGCACCACCCGCCGGTGCTCGTGCCTGCGCGCGCCGCCCTCGCTCTCCGTCTCCTCCAGCAGCAGGTCCGCGGCCAGGGCGCCCATGGTGACGGCCGGCTGGCGCACGGAGGTGAGGGGGACGGCCGCGGCGGCGGCGAACTCGATGTCGTCGTAGCCGACGATGGCGAGGTCGTCGGGGACGCTCACGCCGGCCGCGTACATCGCCTGCAGGACGCCGAGGGCGAGCAGGTCGTTGGCGCAGAAGACGGCGGTCGGGCGGTCGGCGAGGCCGAGCAGCCGGGCGCCGGCGTCCCGGCCCGCGGCGACGTCGAGCCGCTCGGTGGGCAGCTCGCGCAGCACCTCGGGGGGAAGGCCGGCCTCGGCGAGCGCCGACAGCGCGCCGGTACGGCGGTCGCGGACCTGATTGAGGCTGGGCGGGCCGCTGACGTAGGCGATGGAGCGGTGCCCGGCGTCGACGAGATGGCGCACGGCGAGCGCACCGCCCGCGACGTCGTCGACGGAGACCGAGCACTCGGTGGTGCCCTCGGCGACCCGGTCGACGAGGACGAAGGGGATGTTGTGCCGCCGGAATGTCTCGATGTTGCGGCCGGTGGCGTCGGCCGGGGTGAGCAGCACGCCCCGTACCCGCTGCTCGGCGAAGAGCGACAGGTAGTCGGCCTCCTCGCTCGCGCTCTGCGCGCTGTTGCAGACCATCACGCCGAGCCCGGCCTCGCGCGCGGCCCGCTCGGCGCCGCGCGCGACGTCCACGAAGAAGGGGTTGCCCATGTCGAGGACGAGCAGCCCCATGATCCGGCTGCGGCCCGCGCGCAGCTGGCGCGCGGACTCGCTGCGGACATAGCCCAGCCGGTCTATCGCGGACTGCACCCGCGCCCGGGTCTCGGTCGCGACCGAGTCCGGACGGTTGATGACGTTCGAGACCGTGCCGACGGAGACTCCGGCGGCGCGGGCGACGTCCTTGATACCCACCGACTGGGCCATCGGTCAGGGACCTCCAGAGAGACGTTTCCTACGTGGGGCGGCGCGAAGGCACATTACCGTCATGCCGCCCACAACGACTGCGATCAGGCAGGCAGGCGGAAGTTGAGGTTACGCAGCGCCGAGGGCGTCGTACCGCTGGACTTCTCCTGGTACATGATCGACAGGAAGTTGTCCTGCGCGATACGCGTCTCGTCGATCACGACCTCGCCGAAGGCGTTCAGACCGGCCGTGACACCGTCGTACAGCATCGTCCAGTCCGTGTACCCGGAGGCCTTGGAGGCTCCGGCGATGCGGCAGAACGGGAAGATCGCGTAGGCGTTGTCGTACTTGTCCAGGATCAGCTTGGTGCGCTGGCTGGAGTTCAGCGGGACCGGGATCTCGGTCTTCTGCCAGGCGCCCGAGGAGTTCTTGCGGACGTGGAAGGCGCGGCCGTTGGCGGTGCGGTCGGCGACGTAGTTCGTGGTGCACTGGCCGAAGCGACCGGGGACGTAGCTGATGATCGCGTGCGGCAGGCCGGCGGAGTCGGTGAACTGGCTCTCCTGGTTCATCAGGGAGTGGTCCGGGTTGAGCGGGTCGACGACGAGCCCGCTGTCGGTGACGGCGACCTTGTCGGAGCCGCCGGTGGTGCCGACGACGGTGCCGGCGTTGTTGCGCCAGGTGCGGCCGCGGTCGTCGGAGTAGACGTAGCCGGTGTCGTGGTTGGTGATGCCGCCGCTGTTGCACATCACGGCGCCGTTCTGCTCGCGCCAGGTGAAGAAGGAGTGCAGGCGGCCGTTCTTGTCGTAGTCGATGCCGTGCAGGTACATGTTGCGGGCCGTGGAGGAGCCGTGCTCGCTGGTGTACGTGCCGGTGGAGCTGGTCCATTCGCCGAGGTTGGTCCAGGTCGAACCGTCGTACTCGGCGAGCGCGTTGCGGCCGTTGCCGGAGACGGCCACACGGTAGCTGAGCTGCAGCTTGCCCTCGGGGGTGGAGATGAACTGCGGGTAGGTGAACTGCGAGGTGAGCGCGAGGCCGTCCAGGGTGGACTGGGGGGCGCCGAAGCGGCTGGCGGTCCAGCTCAGGCCGGCCGGGTTGTCCATCAGACCGGCGACCGACTTGACGTAGGTGAAGCCGTCGCTGTGCGAGTCCATGTTGAGGTGGAGGCGGCCGTCCACCTTCGAGATCCCCATCGAGATGACGTTGTGGGAGTCGTTGTAGCGGAGCGTGTGACCGACCTTGACCGTGGACCAGGTGCTGGAGCCGAGCACGCGGCGGCCGACGACGGCGTTGCGGTCGGCGGTGTACCAGACGGCGTACTGGTAGCCCTTGTAGGTCAGCAGGCCGTTCTTCTGGAAGGCGTTGTTGTTGACCAGTCCGTCGTACGACACGAAGAAGAGGGCCTGCGTGTCGAGGGTGGTGGTGCCGGTCAGGGTGACCGAGGGGCCGGGGTCGGCGGCTCGGGCGGTGCCGGAGGCGAAGGCGGGGGTCATCACGGCTCCTGCGAGGGCGGCGCCCAGCAGCGTGCGTCTCTTCATCTCGGGGGGACTCCGTTGTCGGCGAGGTGTCGGGGAAGGGTGGTGCAGCGAGGGTCAGGCGAGGTGGAACACTTCCGTGAGCGGTTTCATGGCCTCGTCAGGCCGGGCGCCGTCCAGCGACTCGAAGAACGGCGCCATCTCCGCCTGCCAGCGGGCGTTGACCTCGGTGGCTTCCATGCCGGCCTGGGCGGCGGCGAAGTCCTCGGTCTCCAAGTAGCCGACCAGCAGGCCGTCCTCCCGCAGGAAGAGCGAGTAGTTGTGCCAGCCGGTGACCGAGAGCGCGTCCAGCATCTCCGGCCATACGGCGGCATGCCGCTCGCGGTACTCGTCGAGGCGGTCCGCCCGGACCTTCAGCAGAAAGCACACGCGTTGCATCAACAGCCCCCTGGGGATCAGAAGTTGTACTGGTCGATGTTCTTGGCGTCGAACACGGTCGGCTTGCCGAGGCTGATCACGCCGTCCTTGCCGATCGTGTACTCGCCCATGTCGCCGGCGGTGAAGGTCTCGCCCTCCTTGCCGGTGATCTGCCCGGACACCAGCGCGACGGCGGTACGGGCGGCCAGCTCACCGAGCTTCGCCGGGTCCCACAGCTCGAAGGCGTCGACGGTGCCGTTCTTGACGTACTTGCGCATGTCGTTCGGGGTGCCGAGGCCGGTCAGCTTGACCTTGCCCTTGTACTTGGAACCCGACAGGTACTGGGCGGCGGCCTTGATGCCGACGGTGGTCGGGGAGATGATCCCCTTCAGGTTCGGGTACTCCTGGAGCAGGCCCTGGGTCTGCTGGAAGGACTGCTGGGCGTCGTCGTTGCCGAACGCGACCTTCACCAGCTTCATGTCCTTGTACTTCGGATCCTTGAGCTCGTCCTTCATGAACTCGATCCAGGTGTTCTGGTTGGTCGCGGTCTGCGCGGCGGACAGGATCGCGATCTCGCCCTTGTAGCCGATCTGTTCGGCGAGCAGCTGCACCTCGGTGCGGCCGAGGTCCTCGGCGGAGGCCTGCGAGACGAAGGCGTTGCGGCAGTCGGCCTTGGTGTCGGAGTCGTAGGTGACGACCTTGATGTCGTTCTTCATGGCCTGCTTGAGCGCGGTGCACAGGGCGCCGGGGTCCTGCGCGGAGACGGCCATCGCGTCGACCTGCTGCTGGGTGAGCGTGTTGACGTAGGAGACCTGCCCGGCGGTGTCGGTGGCGCTGGACGGGCCCACCTCCTTGTAGCTGGAGCCCAGCTCCTTGACCGCGGCCTCGCCACCCTTGTCGGCGGAGGTGAAGTAGGGGTTGTTGACCTGCTTGGGCAGGAAGCCGACGGTCAGCCCCTTCTTCAGTTCGGCGTTGGGGTCGGCCTTGCCGGCGGTGGCGGCGGAGGCGTCCTCGTTGGCGACGTCCTCCTTGGTGGTGCCGCCGCAGGCGGTGAGAGCGAGGGCGAGGGAGGTGACGGCGGCGAGGGCCGCGCAGGAACGACGCAGGGATGACTTACGCATGACGGCTCTTTCCTTACAGGGGGCTGGGTGAGCGGAGGGTTCAGGCGGTTGGGGTGCGGGTCTTGGTCACGGGCGGCGCCGAGGCGGCCGCCCGTCGTCCGGCCCGTGCGACGGCGATCTGCCGTGCGACGCGGGGGCCGAGTACGGAGAGCACCAGCAGCACACCGGTGACGAGGATCTGCGACTGGGCGGAGACGTCCTGAAGGCTCATCACGTTCTGGAGCGCGCCGAGCAGGAAGACACCGGCGATGGCGCCACCGAGTGTTCCCTTGCCGCCGTCGAAGTCGATGCCGCCGAGCAGCACCGCCGCGATGACGGACAGTTCGAGGCCGGTGGCGTTGTCGTAGCGGGCGCTGGCGTAGTGCAGGGCCCAGAAGATGCCCGTGAGCGAGGCCATCAGGCCGGTCAGGGTGAACAGGATCAGCTTTTGGCGCTTGACCCGGATGCCGGCGAAGCGGGCGGCCTCCTCGCTGGCGCCGATCGCGAACAGCGACCGGCCGAACGGGGTGGCGTGCAGGGCGAGCACCGCGATGGCCAGCAGCACCAGGAACGGCAGCAGGGCGTACGGGATGAACGTGTCGCCGATATGCCCGGACGCGAAGTCCAGGTACTGGGTGGGGAAGTCGGTGACCGCGTCGGAGCCGAGCACGATCTGCGCGATGCCCCGGTAGGCGGCGAGGGTGCCGATGGTGACGGCGAGGGACGGCAGCCCCAGCTTGGTCACCAGCAGGCCGTTGATCAGCCCGCACACGACACCGATCAGCAGACAGATCGGAATGACCGTTTCGATCGTCATGCCCTGGTTCCACAGGGCGCCCATCACGGCGCCCGACAGACCGGCGGTGGAGGCGACCGAGAGATCGATCTCGCCCGAGACGACCAACAGCGTCATCGGCAGGGCGATCAGAGCGATCGGAAGGGTGTTTCCGATCAGGAACGACAGATTGAGCGAGTTCCCGAAGCCGTCGACCGTTCCGAAGGACAGCAGGAGCACGACGATCAGAAGGGCGCCGACCGCTGTGTCCCACCTCAACGAGGCGGACCAGCGGCTCGCACGCGTCAGGGAGTCAGGCATGGCGGGCGTTCCTCTTCTTCAGGGCCGAGGCCACGCGCAGCGCGACGATCCGGTCGACCGCGATGGCGAGGATGAGCAGGATGCCGTTGATGGCGAGCACCCAGACGGAGCTGACACCGAGGGCGGGCAGCACACTGTTGATGGAGGTCAGCAGCATCGCGCCGAGGGCGGCGCCGTAGACGCTGCCGGAGCCGCCGGTGAAGACGACGCCGCCGACCACGACCGCGCTGACGACGGTGAGCTCGTAGCCGTTGCCGGTGCCGGAGTCGACGTTGCCGAACCGGGCCAGGTACATCGCGCCGGCGAGGCCCGCGAGGGCGCCGCAGAAGGTGTAGGCGGCCAGGATCCGCTTACGGACCGCGATACCGGCGAGTCGCGCGGCCTCGGGGTTGGAGCCGAGCGCGTACAGCTCGCGTCCGCTGCCGAAGTGCTTGAGGTAGTACGCGGTCGCCACCAGCACCGCCAGCGCGATCAGCGCCAGCCACGGCACCGCGGAGATACCGCCGGAGCCGAAGTCGACGAAGCCGTCGGGCAGGTCGGCCGCGGTGATCTGGCGGGAGCCGACCCAGATGGAGTCGATGCCGCGGATGATGTACAGCGTGCCGAGGGTGACGACGAGCGCGGGCACCTGGCCGAGAGAGACGAGGAGGCCGTTCAGCAGACCGCAGCCGACGCCCACCAGGATCGCCAGGACCACGGCGACCGCCGAGTCGCCTCCGCCCTGGAGATAGGTGCCGGCGGCGAAGGCGCTGATGCCGAGCGTCGAGCCGACCGACAGGTCGACATTGCGGGTGATGACGACCACGGCCTGACCGACCGCGACCAGCACCAGGATCGTCGCGTTGAGCAGGAGGTCCTTGATGCCCTGTTCGGTGAGGAACTCGCTGTTGCCGGCCTGGGTGACGGCGATCATCACCAGGAAGACGAGCAGGATGGCCAGTTCGCGCATCTTGAAGACACGGTCGACCAGCCGGGTGCCGCTGGACTTGGGCACTTCGGTGACAGGGGCTTGCTGAGGAGTGGTCACCGTCATGCGGCGGCCCTCCCCGTGGCTGCGGCCATCACGGTTTCCTCGGTGGCTTCGGAGCGGGGGATCTCGGCGGTGAGCCGGCCCTCGTGCATCACCAGCACGCGGTCGGCCATGCCGAGGATCTCGGGCAGGTCGGAGGAGATCATCAGGACGGCGACCCCGTCGGCGGCGAGTTCGGAGAGCAGCCGGTGCACCTCGGCCTTGGTGCCGACGTCGATTCCGCGGGTCGGCTCGTCGACGATGAGCACCTCGGGCCGGGTCGCGAGCCATTTGGCGAGGACGACCTTCTGCTGGTTGCCGCCGGACAGGGTGTTCACCGTGTCGGCGATCCGGGCGTACTTCACCTGGAGCTTGACGGCCCAGTCGAGGGATCGGCTGCGTTCGGCGCCGCGGTCCATCAGTCCGGCCTTCACGGTCGTACGAAGTCCGGTCAGGCCGATGTTGCGCTCGATGGACATGTCCATCACCAGGCCCTGGGCGCGCCGGTCCTCGGGGACGAGGGCGAGACCCGAGGCCATGGCGGTGGACGGAGCGCCGTTGATCAGCTTCCGTCCGGCCACCTCGACCTCGCCCGCGTCCCAGCGGTCGATGCCGAAGACCGCGCGGGCGACCTCCGTGCGCCCGGCGCCGACCAGTCCGGCAAGACCGACGATCTCGCCGCGCCGGACGTCGAAGGACACGTCGGTGAAGACGCCCTCCCGGGTCAGCCGGCGCACGCTGAGCGCGATCTCGCCGGGCTCGACGTCCTGCTTGGGGTACAGCTCGTCCAGGTCGCGGCCGACCATCCGGCGGACCAGGTCGTCCTCGGTCATGCCGTCGAGCGGCTCGCTGGCGATCCAGGCGCCGTCGCGCAGGGTCGTCACCCGCCGGCAGATCTGGAAGATCTCCTCCAGCCGGTGGGAGATGAAGAGCACCGCGGCGCCCTGTTCGCGCAGCGTCCGCACGACGCCGAAGAGACGGGCGACCTCGCTGCCGGTCAGGGCGGCGGTGGGCTCGTCCATGATCAGGACGCGGGCGTCGAAGGAGAGCGCCTTGGCGATCTCGACGATCTGCTGATCGGCGATGGACAGACCGCGCGCCGGCCGGTCGGGGTCGAGCTCGACGCCGAGGCGCTGCATGAGGGCCAGGGTGGCGGCGTGGGTGGCCTTGTGGTCGATACGGCCGAGGGCGCGCCGGGGCTGGCGGCCCATGAAGATGTTCTCGGCGATCGACAGGTCCGGGAAGAGGGTCGGCTCCTGGTAGATCACGGCGATGCCGGCGTCGCGGGCGTCGCCGGGGCCGTGGAAGACGACGGGCGCGCCATCGAGCAGCACCTGGCCGGCGTCGGGCCGGTGCACTCCGGCGAGCGTCTTGATGAGGGTCGACTTGCCCGCGCCGTTCTCTCCGGCGAGGGCGTGCACCTCCCCGGGAAGCAGCTCCAGGGAGACGTCCCGCAGGGCGCGGACCGCGCCGAAGGACTTCGAAACGTCCCTGAGCGCAAGAACCGGGGCCGGACCCGTGGTGGACGGGTGGGTCATGAGGGCTCCTCGACGACGTCGGCGGGACTGCTCTCGCGACGTCGTGAAAGGTTTCAACTTGGTTGCCGGGACGTTAGACACGCCCCGCATGTCACGTCAATGGGTTCGTGTCGAAAAAGTTTCGATGAACAAAGGTCACGGCGGAGTCACGAGCAAAAGGCTTGGACTTGGGGGTTGACACCCCTCCGGCGGCCTCATAGCTTCCCGTCTTGAATCGTTTCACAGTGATGCCCTTTTGAAGACTTTCCGAACCGACGTCACAGGAGCCCGAAGTGACCGAGCTCGCCGCGGTGAAGGCCGCGCTCAAGACCCAGGCCGTCGAGACACCGTCGTGGGCGTACGGGAACTCGGGGACCCGGTTCAAGGTGTTCGCCCAGCAGGGCGTGCCACGGACGCCGCAGGAGAAGCTGGAGGACGCGGCGCAGGTGCACGCGGTGACCGGCGTCGCGCCGACCGTCGCCCTGCACATCCCCTGGGACAAGGTGCAGGACTATGCCGCGCTGGCGAAGTTCGCCGAGGAGCGAGGTGTCCGGCTGGGCGCCATCAACTCCAACACCTTCCAGGACGACGACTACATGCTGGGCAGCATCTGCCACCCCCACGCCGCGGTGCGGCGCAAGGCCGTCGACCATCTGCTGGAGTGCGTCGACATCATGGACGCCACCGGGTCGACCGATCTGAAGCTGTGGTTCGCCGACGGGACGAACTATCCCGGGCAGGACGACATCCGCGGGCGGCAGAACCGGCTGGCCGAAGGACTGGCCGAGGTGTACGAGCGGCTCGGGGACGGGCAGCGGATGCTGCTGGAGTACAAGTTCTTCGAGCCGGCGTTCTACACGACCGATGTGCCGGACTGGGGTACCGCCTACGCCCACTGTCTGAAGCTCGGGGAGAAGGCGCAGGTCGTTGTCGACACCGGGCATCACGCGCCGGGTACCAACATCGAGTTCATCGTCGCCACGCTGCTGCGGGAGGGGAAGCTCGGCGGGTTCGACTTCAACTCTCGGTTCTACGCCGACGACGACCTCATGGTCGGGGCCGCGGATCCGTTCCAGTTGTTCCGGATCATGTACGAGGTGGTCCGGGGTGGGGGGTTCACCTCCGAGGTCGCGTTCATGCTCGACCAGTGCCACAACATCGAGGCGAAGATCCCGGCGATCATCCGGTCCGTGATGAACGTGCAGGAGGCCACGGCGAAGGCGCTCCTCGTGGACCGCGTCTCTCTTGCCGAGGCGCAGGCTTCCGGTGACGTCCTCGGTGCGAATGCCGTGGTCATGGACGCGTACAACACGGATGTGCGGCCGCTTCTTCGTGAGGTGCGCGAGGAGATGGGGCTGGACCCCGAGCCGCTCGCTGCGTATGCCCGGTCCGGGTGGGCCGAGAAGATCGTGGCTGAGCGGGTTGGTGGGCAGCAGGCGGGATGGGGGGCGTAAGCGTCTGCCCGGTTTCTGTTCGTCGCGGGCTACCGGTCCGTCGTGGCTGGTCGAGCCCGCGCGGCGGTAGCCGCAAATTCAGCACAGCCCCGCGCCCCCAGGGAAGTGCACTCACCCCTCTTTCGAAAAGTAAGGAAGCTCCATGTCCACCCATCCCGAAGCCGCCGCCCTCCTCGCTCGTTCCCATCGGCTCGGCTCCGATCCCCGTAACACCAACTACGCCGGCGGCAACGCGTCCGCGAAAGGTATCGACACCGACCCCGTCACCGGGGGTGATGTCGAGCTGATGTGGGTCAAGGGGTCCGGGGGCGATCTCGGGACCCTCACCGAGGCCGGGCTGGCTGTGCTGCGGCTGGATCGGATGCGGGCGCTCGTCGATGTGTATCCCGGTGTGGAGCGCGAGGACGAGATGGTCGCCGCCTTCGACTACTGCCTGCACGGCAAGGGCGGGGCCGCTCCTTCCATCGACACCGCCATGCACGGGCTCGTCGAGGCCGCTCATGTCGATCATCTGCACCCGGACTCCGGTATCGCGCTCGCTTGTGCCGCCGACGGGGAGAAGCTGACCGCCGAGTGCTTCGGTGACACCGTCGTGTGGGTGCCCTGGCGGCGGCCCGGGTTCCAGCTCGGGCTCGACATCGCCGCGGTGAAGAAGGCCAATCCGCAGGCCATCGGGTGTGTGCTCGGCGGCCACGGCATCACCGCCTGGGGCGACACCTCCGAGGAGTGCAAGCGCAACTCGCTGCACATTATCCGGACCGCCGAGGCCTTCCTGGCGGAGAGGGGGAAGGCGGAGCCCTTCGGGCCCGTCATCGAGGGGTACGAGGCTCTCGGCGAAGGCGAGCGCGGGGAGCGGGCCGCGGCTCTCGCGCCGTACGTCCGGGCCCTGGCCTCTCAGGACAAGGCTCAGGTCGGACACTTCACCGACTCCGACGTGGTCCTCGACTTCCTCGCCCGCGCCGAGCACCCGAGGCTCGCCGCGCTCGGCACCTCCTGCCCGGACCACTTCCTGCGCACCAAGGTCCGGCCGCTCGTCCTCGATCTGCCCCCGACCGCTCCGCTCGACGAGGCCATCGCACGGCTGAAGGAGCTGCACGCCGCCTACCGCGAGGAGTACGCCGCCTACTACCAGCGGCACGCTCTGCCCGACTCCCCGGCCATGCGCGGCGCCGACCCCGCGATCGTGCTGATTCCCGGTGTGGGCATGTTCTCCTTCGGCAAGGACAAGCAGACCGCCCGGGTCGCGGGTGAGTTCTATGTCAACGCCATCAATGTGATGCGGGGCGCCGAGGCCGTTTCGACGTACGCGCCCATCGAGGAGTCCGAGAAGTTCCGTATCGAGTACTGGGCCCTTGAGGAGGCCAAGCTCCAGCGGATGCCGAAGCCCAAGCCGCTCGCCACCCGGGTCGCCCTGGTGACCGGCGCCGGCAGCGGGATCGGGAAGGCCATCGCCCAGCGGCTGGTGGCCGAGGGCGCGTGTGTCGTCGTCGCCGATCTCAACGGCGCGAACGCCGCCGCCGTCGCGGAAGAACTGGGCGGTGCCGACAAGGCCGTCGCCGTGACCGTCGACGTGACGGACGAGGAGCAGATCGCCGGCGCCTTCAAGGCCGCCGTGCTCGCCTTCGGCGGGGTCGACCTCGTCGTGAACAACGCAGGGATCTCCATCTCCAAGCCGCTGCTGGAGACCTCGGCCAAGGACTGGGACCTCCAGCACGACATCATGGCCCGCGGTTCCTTCCTCGTGTCGCGGGAGGCGGCCCGGGTGATGATCGCGCAGGAACTGGGCGGTGACATCGTCTACATCGCCTCCAAGAACGCCGTCTTCGCCGGCCCGAACAACATCGCCTACTCCGCCACCAAGGCCGACCAGGCCCACCAAGTGCGGCTGCTCGCCGCCGAGTTGGGTGAGCACGGCATCCGCGTCAACGGTGTCAACCCGGACGGCGTGGTGCGCGGTTCGGGGATCTTCGCCGGCGGGTGGGGCGCCCAGCGGGCGGCCGTGTACGGGGTCGAGGAGGAGAAGTTGGGTGAGTTCTACGCCCAGCGCACCATCCTCAAGCGGGAGGTGCTGCCCGAGCATGTCGCCAATGCCGTCTTCGCGCTGACCGGCGGGGAGCTGACGCACACCACCGGGCTGCACGTCCCCGTCGACGCGGGTGTGGCGGCCGCGTTCCTCCGGTGACGGCCGTGAAGTCCTACGCCGCGGTCGACCTCGGCGCGTCCAGCGGACGGGTCATGGTCGGCCGCGTCGGGCCCGACAGCCTGGAGCTGACCGAGGCGCACCGCTTCGCGAACCGGCCGGTGCGGGTCCCGGAGGGGCTGCGCTGGGACATTCTCCGGTTGCACGCGGGGGTCCTGGACGGGCTCAGGGCGGCCGGGCAGGTCGACTCCGTCGGCATCGACAGCTGGGCCGTGGACTACGGCCTGCTGGACGCGGACGGGGCACTCCTCGGCAATCCCGTGCACTACCGCGACGCCCGTACGGAAGGGGTCGCGGAGAAGGTGTGGGCGAGCGTGCCGGCCGCCGAGCTCTACGCGGCCACGGGGCTGCAGTACGCGCCCTTCAACACCCTGTATCAGCTCACGGCCGCGCGTGAGAGCGAGCAACTGGCCCATGCCCAGCGCCTGTTGCTCATCCCGGACCTGCTCACCTACTGGCTCACCGGCGAGCAGGGCACCGAGCTGACCAACGCCTCGACCACCCAGCTCGTCGATCCCCGGACCCGTGACTGGTCGTACGGCATCGCCCAACGGCTCGGCATCGACCTGGAGTTGTTCGCACCCCTGCGGCAACCCGGCGATCCGGCCGGGCTGCTGCGGCCCGAGGTGCTGGAGGAGACCGGGTTCACCGGACCCGTGCCGGTGACGGCCGTCGGTTCGCACGACACCGCCTCCGCGGTGGCCGCGGTCCCGGCCGGCGCCGGTGAGCGGTTCGCGTACATCTGCACGGGGACCTGGTCACTGGCCGGTCTGGAGCTGGACGCGCCGGTGCTGACCGAGGAGAGCCGGGCCGCCAACTTCACCAATGAGCTGGGGCTGGACGGCACGGTCCGGTATCTGCGCAACATCATGGGCCTGTGGCTGCTCCAGGAGTGCCTGCGCGCCTGGGGCGACCCGGATCTCGGCGGTCTGCTGCTCCAGGCGTCCAAGGCGCCGGCGCTGCGGTCGGTCGTGGACGCGGGCGACGCCGCGTTCCTCGCGCCGGGGCGGATGCCGGAGCGGATCGCCGAGGCCTGCCGGCGGTCCGGGCAGCCGGTGCCCGAGTCGCCCGCCGAGGTCACCCGCTGCATCCTCGACTCGCTGGCCCTCGCCCACCGCAGGGCCGTCGCGGACGCCCAGCGCCTGGCCGACCGGCCGGTCGACGTCGTGTACGTCGTCGGGGGCGGCACCCGCAACGCCCTGCTGTGCCAGCTCACCGCCGACGCCTGCGGGCTGCCGGTGGTGGCGGGCCCGACGGAGGCGGCGGCCCTCGGCAACGTCCTGGTCCAGGCCCGGCCGCACGGGCTCGTCCGGGACCTCGCGGACGGGCGGCAACTGCTCACCCGTACCCAGCCGTTGACGCGGTACGAGCCACGGGGCGACGCCGAACGATGGCGGGAGGCCGAGGCCCGGCTCGCCGGGGGGTGAGCGAGGTCTCCCCCGGGCCGCGGCCCCGCACTACCCTTCACTCATCCGATGATCGACGACAAGGAGCCGCGATGCGTGTCGCTCTGTTCCTGACCTGTGTCAACGACACGCTCTATCCGGACACCGGGCGCGCCGTGGTGAAGCTGCTGACCAGGCTGGGTGTCGAAGTCGACTTCCCGATGGCGCAGACCTGCTGCGGGCAGGCGCACTACAACACCGGATACCGGCATGGGGCGGAGCCGCTGGCCCGGCATTTCTCCGATGTCTTCGGGGAGTACGAGGCCATCGTCACGCCCTCCGGGTCGTGCGGGGCGATGGTGCGGGAGCTGTATCCGCGGATGGGCGAGCGGGCCCGGGCGGAGGGGCGCGGGGACACGCTCGCCGCGACCCTCGCACCCGTGGTGCCGAAGACGTACGAGCTGACGGAGTTCCTGGTGGATGTGCTGGGGGTGACGGACGTCGGGGCGTACTACCCGCACAAGGTGACCTACCACCCGGCCTGTCACGGGCTGCGCGGCCTCGGCCTGGCCGACCGGCCCCAACGGCTGCTCCAGGCGGTGAAGGGGATCGAGCTGGTCGAGCTGCCGGGCGCCGACGAGTGCTGCGGCTTCGGCGGCACCTTCGCCGTGAAGAACTCCGATGTCTCGGCGGCGATGGGCGCGGACAAGGTGCGCAACGCCGAGTCGACGGGCGCCGAGGTGCTGTGCGCGGCCGACAACTCCTGTCTGATGCACATCGGCGGCACCATGGCCCGGCTCAGGACCGGGATGCGGCCCGTCCACATCGCCGAGATCCTGGCCAGCACGGAGGAGGAACCGGCCGTATGAGCGGGACGTTCGTAGGAATGCCGGCCTTTCCCAAGGCCGCGCACGAGGCCGTCCATGACCAGACCCTGCGCGGCAATCTGCGCCATGCCACACACACCATCCGCGGCAAGCGGGCGACGGCCGTGGCCGAGGTGTCGGACTGGGCGGCGCTGCGGGACGCGGGAGCACGGATCAAGGACCATACGCTCCGTCATCTTGACGGCTATCTGGTGCAGTTGGAGGAGTCGGTGACCGCGGCCGGCGGCACCGTGCACTGGGCCGCCGACGCCGACGAAGCCAACCGGATCGTCGCCGAACTGGTCAAGGAGACCGGGGAGTCGGAGGTCGTCAAGGTCAAGTCGATGGCCACACAGGAGATCGGGCTCAACGAAGCCCTGGAGGCCGAGGGCATCCGCGCCTACGAGACCGATCTCGCCGAACTGATCGTGCAGTTGGGCAAGGACCGGCCCTCGCACATCCTCGTCCCCGCGATCCACCGCAACCGCGGCGAGATCCGGGACATCTTCGCCCGCGAGATGAGTGAGTGGGGCCGCCCGGCCCCCGACGGCCTCACCGACACACCCGCCGAACTCGCCGAGGCCGCGCGTCTGCACCTGCGGGAGAAGTTCCTGCGCGCCAAGGTCGGTGTCTCGGGCGCCAACTTCATGGTCGCCGAGACCGGCACCCTGGTGGTCGTGGAGTCCGAGGGCAACGGCCGGATGTGCCTGACCCTGCCCGAGACGCTGATCTCGGTCGTCGGCATCGAGAAGGTCGTGCCGACCTGGCAGGACCTGGAGGTGTTCCTCCAGACCCTCCCCCGCTCCTCCACGGCCGAGCGCATGAACCCGTACACCTCGACATGGACCGGTACGACGGACGAGGACGGACCGCGCGACTTCCACCTCGTCCTCCTCGACAACGGCCGCACCGACACCCTCGCCGACGAGGTCGGCCGCCAGGCCCTGCGCTGTATCCGTTGCTCGGCCTGCCTCAACGTCTGCCCGGTGTACGAGCGGGCGGGCGGCCATGCGTACGGCTCGGTCTACCCGGGCCCGATCGGCGCCATCCTCAGCCCCCAACTCAGGGGCACCGCAAGCGAGATCGACGCCTCCCTGCCGTACGCCTCCACCCTGTGCGGCGCCTGCTACGAGGTGTGCCCGGTCGCCATCGACATCCCCGAGGTGCTGGTGCATCTGCGGGAGCGGGTCGTGCAGGGCGGGCAGGTCATACAGGGCGGCAACAAGGTCGTACTGAAGCCCGCCAAGGGGCACGCGGCCGAGCGGGCGGCGATGCGGGCGGCGGGCTGGGCGTTCGCACGCCCGGCCGCCCTGCGCACCGGCCAACGGCTCGCTTCCCGCACCCGGCGCCTGCATCCGCGCAGCCTGCCCGGGCCCGGCAAGGCGTGGAGCGGCACCCGGGATCTGCCCGCGGTGCCCGCGGAGCCGTTCCGGGACTGGTGGCAGCGGACGCACGGCGGAAAGGACGGCGCCAAGTGAGCAGCAGGGAACGGATCCTGGGCCGAGTACGGCGCGCGCTGGCGGACGTACGACCGGACGACACGCCGTATGAACAGGCGGTCTTGAGGGAGTATCTGCGCGAGCACGGGGAGCGGAGTGTCGAGGAGACGGTCGATCTTCTCGCCGAGAACCTCGCCGACTACCGGGCGATCGTGCACCGTTGTTCCGCCGGGGACCTCCCGGCGACGATCGCCGGGATGCTCGCCGCGCGGGGCGCGAAGACGGTGCTCGTGCCGCCGGGGCTGGAGACCGCGTGGCTTGCGGCGGCCGACGTAGAGCGGGTCCCGGACCGGGCGGAGAGCTCCGCGCGCCAACTGGACCAGCTCGACAGTGTGGTGACGGCGTGTGCGGTGGCCGTCGCCGAAACCGGCACGATCGTGCTGGACGGCTCGCCCGACCAGGGCCGTCGCCGCATCACCCTCGTCCCCGACCACCACATCTGCGTCGTGCGAGTGCCGGACCAGGTCGTCTCGTCCGTCCCTCAGGCCCTCGAACTCCTTGATCCGGCCCGTCCGTTGACCTGGATCTCCGGTCCCTCGGCGACCAGCGACATCGAACTGGACCGGGTCGAGGGGGTGCACGGACCGCGCACCCTGGAGGTGATCCTGGTCGGCTGAGGCCGTCGTCTCAGATGTCCCGTGGTTCGAGGGGCCGCACCGCCGGCCCCTGCACCACATGGCCGTCCGGGTCGAAGCGGGAGCCGTGGCACGGGCACTCCCATGTCCGTTCCGCGCGGTTGAACGCCACGAGGCAGCCCAGGTGCGTGCACTTCGCGGAGACGGCGTGCAGCTTCCCCTCCTCGTCGCGGTGGACGGCGCAGCGCTTCCCGGAGATGTGGACGACTGCGCCGTCGCCGGGGGCGATCTCTTCCACCGACGTGGTCGAGGGGCCCGGCAGATGCTGGAGCCGGTCGCCCACGAAGTGGCGTGCCACGTCGGTCTGATGCTTGAGGAAGTCCTTCCCCTCGCGCAGCACGGACGTCACGCGGCACGGGTCGTACAGGCCGCTCCACGCGTTCTCGCGGCCGGTGATCAGATCGCACAGGAGGCGGCCCGCCATGATCCCGCTCGCGAGTCCCCAGCCGCCGAAGCCGGTGGCCACATAGACGTGCCGGCTCGCCGGGTGCAGGGGGCCGACGAGCGGTACGGAGTCGGTGGGATCGTTGTCCTGCGCGGCCCACCGGTGGGTGAAGTCGAGGTCGCCGAAGCGCTCCTCCGCCCATCCGGACAGGGCCTCGAAGCGTGCCTCGACATCGCCGCCGGCGCCGGGGGTGAAGTGTTCTCCGGTGACGATGAGCAGGCGTCTGCCGGCCCCGTAGGGTGCGGTGCGGACGGAGCGGGTGTTCTGCTCGGGGGTGATGTACATGCCGGTCGGAGCGGCGGTCGCCTCGATGGGCGCCGTGACCACCAGTTCGCGGCGCGGCGAGAGGCGGGTGAACAGCAACGCCCGGTCGAAGATCGGATAGTGGGTGGCGACCACGACGGACCGAGCGGTCACCTTCACCCCGTCCTCGGTCGTCAGCACACAGGGTTCACTCTCGGAGAGCGCGACCACGCGCGTGTGCTCGTGCACGCGACCGCCCAGGCGGCGCAGGTCCTCGGCCAGGGCGAGGAGGTACTTGCGGGGATGGAACTGTGCCTGCTCCTCGACCCGGACCGCGCCCGCGACCGGGAACGGCAGATCCGTGTCGGTCACGTACCGCGCCGGCAGGCCCGCCTCCCGGGCCGCGGTGGCCTCGGCCCGCAGTTCGTCCGTACGGTCGCCGTCCTCGGTGTAGGTGCAGGCCGCCGTGTCCTCCCAGTCGCAGTCGACGCCGAGCGCGTCCGCTGTCTCGGCGGCGTGCCGGATCGCGTCCATCTGCGAGGCGGCGTACAGACGCGCCCCGTCCCGGCCGCGGGTGCGGCGGAGCCGGTCGTAGATCAGAGTGTGCTGGGCGCTCAGCTTGGCCGTGGTGTGCCCGGTGACGCCCATAGCGACCCGGTCCGCCTCCAGCAGGGCGACGCCCTGGCCCCGCCGGGCCAGCTCCCAGGCCGTGCAGAGCCCGGCGATGCCCGCACCCACGACGGCGACCTCGACGGTCAGGTCACCGTCCGGTGGGGGCGCGAGGTCGCCGGGCGGTGCCGTCTCGATCCAGTACGACGTGCGGGTGCGGGCCTGGTCGTCCATGGCGGCCGAGTTCCCCGGACCGGTTCGACCACACGACCTGCCGCTGGTCAGGCGAGCGCGGAGGTGGAGTCCGCCATTCGTCGGCGCTGGAGGGTGCCCCGGGCAGGGCCGACAGCGTGCGGACATGATCCGGATCGAGCAGGTCGGCAAGCGGTATCTCCCGCACCGCACGGTCCTCGACAACCCCGCGACCGTGCCGACGCCGGTCGGCTGGAAGCGGGCCAAGGCGCGGGCGCTGGCCACCGATCCGCCGGTGCTGCTGATGGACGAGCCCTTCGGGGCGTGGAACGCCCGGGGCGATGCTCGGGACGCCGGCGACGCCGTATATCGCGGAGTTCGTGGGCGCGGACCTTGGGCTGAAGCGAGGCGGACGATCTGAAGCAGCCGCCGACGGCACGGCTGGACGAGCCGGCGCCCGCGGTGGCGCAGATCTCGCGGCGGGCGGCGTCGTCGGCAATCACGCGCACCGGATCAATGCGTGGGTGCCGGTCGGGGCGCCCCTGAAGCAGGCGTTCGGGGTGATGCTCCAGCACGACGCCGGCTTTGGGTCGCCGTGCTGGAAGGGGCACGCTTCTTCGCTCGGCGTGGCGCGGGACCAGGTGCGGTTCGACTCGGTGGCGGACGCCTGAGGTTCCGTTCCGGCGCCAGCGCCTCAGGCGCCCTTCGGCTTACGGGTCGACTCGCGTCCCAGGATGCCGAACGCCCACCGCTCGTTGAAGCCGGCGACGAATCCTATGGCGCACCAGAATCCCCAGAACTCCGTACCCTTGGCGGCCGATCCGGGGCTCCCGGCGCCCGGGCAGATCTCAGCCGCGGTGGCCGGTACCTCGAAGACGGGCACGAGACCGCCGCTGAGCAGGAAGTACACCGCGAGCGCGAGGATCCACCCGACGAACACCCGGTACACGCCCTCGTGGCGCATGCTGCGGGCCATCTGGCCGGGCACGATCAGGCCGTCCCGGGCGCTGTTCTGGCGCTTCGTCAACTGCTCGGCGTTGCCCCGCAGTCGGACCAGCACACTGAGCACCGCGCCGAACGCGCCGACCCCGCCGCAGACGAACGCGCCCAGCAGATGCCAGCGGTTGGTGCAGTTGAGCGTCACCCCGAGGGCCTGGAGCAGTCCGACGCCCCACAGCAGCGGTACGACGAGCAGCACCAGGCTGGCGGCGGAGCCCAGCGTCAGACCGACGTTGAGGCCGCGGCTCACAGCGGTCGCGCTGTCCTGCGCGAGGCGTCCGCGCAGGTCGGCGATCTCCTCGTCGAGGTACTCGACCAGGTGGTCGTTCGGCTTGAGGTCCTCCAGCCGTGGATCGCTCAGCGCGTTGCCGAGGACACGCTGCACGGTGACGCGCGCCGCGACCCGGGTGTTGCGCTCGAAGGCGCGCTGCGAGGCGCCGTACAACAGCTGTAGCTGAAGCTGCTGTTCGGGATACAGGTCCCCGAACTTCACGTAGGCCGGGCCGAGTCCGGCCGGCACGATGTGGGTCAGTCCCTCGGGGCGCAGATCGGTGTCCGCCCCCTCGACCGACTCGCGTAGTCCCTGCCACCACGTGGTGTGGAGGCGTCCCCCGTCGACCGTCATGAAGTACCTCTACCCCCGCGGACGACGGTCGGGAAGTCGGCGCGCCGCACCAATACCGTGACGGCTGTCACGGGCGTGTCACTTCAGCAGGCCCTTGCCCTGGAGGTAGGTCCGGGCCACGTCGGTCGCCAACCGCCGTCGGTTGTCGACCTGTTGGTTGAGGGCGGCGAGGTCGGACACACGACACAGCCGGGCGGTCCGGTGTGGTGGGCGCCGAGGGGCTGATCCTGACGCTGACCGGTGTGGCGTTCGGCGCGGTGGCGGCGCCGGCGGGGGTCGTCCCGTTCACCGTGGTCCGCCCCGACGGGGTGCTGCCGGGCCGGTTCTACGGCATCGGGGCCGCGGTGGCCGCCGTCGCGGCGGCGACGCTGGGCGCGAGCCTGGTGACGGCGTGGCGGGTGCTGCGGACTCCGACGGTGGGGGCGGTCGCGGTGGCGTGACGGAGCGGGGGGCTGGGGGCGGTCGCCCTGGCTATTTCGTGCCGGACGCGTCGAGCAGGGCGGTGACCGTGGCGGTCGTCAGCCCGTCCAGCGTCTCGATCCCGGCGCCGGCGCGGGCGCTCGCCCCGTCGAAGACCAGCATCAGCTGGCGGGCGAGCAGCTCCGGGTCGCGTGCGCCGCCCTGCTCGGCCTGTTCACGGAAGAAGGCCTGGAGGCGCTCCTTCACCGTGCGGGCGACCGTGCTCGCCGGGTGCTCGGGGTCCTTCAGCTCGACCAGCGCGGCCAGAAAGGGGCAGCCGCGGTAGTCCGGCTCGACGGAGCCCTGCTCCAGCCGCTCGAAGAGGCCCAGGATCCGCTCGCGGGGTGTTGCGGCGTCCGTGACAGCGGGCACCAGCAGGGCCTCGTACGCCGGGATCCGGCGCTCCAGGCTCGCGGCCAGGACTTCGTCCTTGCTCGCGAAGAGCTGGTACATCGAGCGCTTGGAGACACCGGCGGAGCGGCACAGCGCCTCGACGCCGATGGAGACGCCGTCGCGGTAGAAGAGCTCGGCGGCCGCGTCGAGGAGCCGGTCCTTCGTGGACGCCTTGTCGGTAGCCATACGGCGAGGTTACCGCGCCGCGCACCCAGGCGGAAACCGATCGGTATCCTGTCCGCTTTTCACGTGACACAAGCACTGAACAAGCGCTTAGATAGGTGCGTATCGCCACCGTGCTGTATCGCCGCCGACCTGGAGGCCCCGTTGTTCACATCCGTCGACGACGTCGCCGCGCGACTGGCCGAGACCGGCTATCTCGCCTCGCCCGCGGTCGCCACGACCGTCTTCCTCGCCGACCGCCTCGGCAAGCCACTGCTGGTCGAGGGCCCTGCCGGGGTCGGCAAGACGGAGCTCGCCAAGGCCGTCGCCGAGGTCGCCGGGGCCCGGCTGGTCCGCCTGCAGTGCTACGAGGGCGTGGACGAGTCCCGCGCGCTGTACGAGTGGAACCACGCCAAGCAGTTGCTGCGCATCAGCGCGGGCCGCGACGAGACGTGGGACGAGACGCGCACCGACATCTTCAGCGAGGAGTTCCTGCTCCCCCGTCCGCTGCTCACGGCGATCCGCGGCGACGACCCGAAGGTGCTGCTGATCGACGAGACGGACAAGGCGGACGTCGAGGTGGAGGGTCTGCTGCTGGAGGTGCTGAGCGACTTCCAGGTGACGGTGCCCGAGCTCGGCACCGTCACTGCGACCCGCCGCCCCTTCGTCGTCCTCACCTCCAACGCCAGCCGCGAACTGTCCGAGGCACTGCGCCGCCGCTGCCTCTTCCTCCATATCGGCTTCCCCGACGAGGAGTTGGAGCGCCGGATCGTCCGGCTGAAGGTGCCGGGTCTGGACGAGGCGCTGGCCCGTTCGGTGGTACGGGTGGTGGGCGCGCTGCGCGCCATGGACCTGCGGAAGCTGCCGTCGGTCGCCGAAACCATCGACTGGGCGCGCACGCTGCTCGCGCTCGGCGCCGACTCCCTCGACGAGACCGTCGTACGGGACAGTCTCGGCGTACTTCTCAAGCACCAGGACGACGTCCTGAAGGCCACCGCCAAGCTCGACCTGGACGCCCTGTGACTGCTCCCGCCGGGGTCGCCGAGCGACTGACGACGCTGGTCGCGGCGCTGCGCGCGCACGGCATCCGGATCGGCACCGGCGAGACCGTGGACGCGGCGCAGGCGGTGGCGGCGCTCGGGCTCACGGACCGGGAGACTCTGCGCGAGGGCCTGGCGGCGACCTTGCTGCACGGTACGGCCCAACGGCCGGTGTTCGACCCGGTCTTCGACCTGTACTTCCCGCGCGGTGTCGGCGCGCCGGAGCAGGAGGCGGCCGGCCGGGAGGACCTGCGCGACCGGCTGGCGTCGGCGTTGGCCGCGAACGACCGGGCGATGATGGGCCGGTTGGCGGTGGAGGCGGTCGACGGCTTCGGCGGATACGGCTCCTCCCCCGCGTCGGACGGCTGGTCGTCGTACCAGACACTCGACCGCCTCCGCCCGCAGACGCTGCTCGCCCGGGTCCGCGACAACGTGCGTGCGCAGGGCGGCGGTTCGGGGTTCACCGACCGGCTGCTGGAGGACGAGATCCGGCGGCGCATCGAGGCGTTCCGGGGCCTGGTGGCCGCGGAGGCGCGGCGCCGGGTGGCGGAGCGGCGCGGCCGGGACGAGATCGCCCGGCGGGCGGTGGCGCCGAGCGCCGACCGCGTGGACTTCCTGTTCGCGGGAAAGGCCCAACTCGCCGAACTGCGCAGGGCGGTTCAGCCGCTCGCCCGCAAGCTCGCGACCCGGCTGGCGGCCCGCAGACGCCGGGCCGCGCGCGGATCGATCGATCTACGGCGGACCCTGCGCGGTTCGCTGTCGACGGGCGGGGTGCCGATGAAGCCGGTGCTGCGCAGACGGCGGCCCGTACGGCCCGAACTGGTGCTGCTGTGCGATGTGTCGGGCTCGGTGTCCGGCTTCTCGGACTTCACCATGCTGCTGGTGCAGGCGCTGCACGACCAGTTCAGCAAGGTACGGGTGTTCGCCTTCGTCAACCGCATCGACGAGGTGACCGGCCTGCTGGTGCACGGCAGGGCCGACCCGGAGGGGCTCGGCGCCCGCATCCAGGCGGAAGCCACGCTCACGGGCTGGCACGGCAGCAGCGACTACGGCATGGCGCTGGGCGAGTTCGCCGAGCGGTACGGCGCCGCGGTCGGCCCGCGCACCACGGTGTTCGTGCTCGGCGACGCGCGCACCAACATGAGCGACCCGAACCTCGCGGCCGTCCGGCAGATCGCCGAACGGGCGCGCCGCGTCTACTGGTTGAACCCCGAGCAGACCGCGAGCTGGGGCACCGGCGACTCCGCCGCGCCCGACTACGCCGAGCTGGTCGAGATGCACGAGTGCCGCAACGCCCGCCAGCTCAGCGACCTCGTGGCCCGGCTGCTGCCGGTGTGATCAGGCCGCGAGCTGCGGGTAGAGCGCCGCGAGGTCCGCGGACAGACCGGCCTTGACCTGCCGGGAGATGTCGTCGGCCAGCACCTCGTAGGCCCCGGCCTCGATGCCGTCGAGGGCCTGGGCGGCGACACTCTGGGGCGTGGACTTGGGCTCGTCGATGCCCGCCGTCAGGTCGGTGTCGACATAGCCGACATGCAGGCCGGTGACCTCGATGCCGCGCGGCTTCAGGTCCAGGCGCAGGGAGTTGGTCTGCGACCACAGGGCGGCCTTGGAGGCGCTGTAGGAGCCCGCGAGTCCGATCCAGGACAGCACGGAGTGGACGTTGAGGATGTGGCCGCCGCCGTTGCGCTCGATGACCGGGACGAGGGCACGGGTGACCAGGAGTGGTCCGTAGAAGTTCGTCTCGAACTCGCGGCGCACGTCCGCGACGGGCGAGTCCAGGAAGTTGGCGTTCACGCCGGCGCCCGCGTTGTTGATCAGCAGGGTGACGTCCTGGGCCTGGGCGGCGGCGGCCGCGACGGACGCCGGGTCGCCGACCTCCAGGGCCAGGGGTACGGCCTCGGGGTGGGTGACGGTGCGCGGGTCGCGGGCGGTGGCGTACACCTTCTTGGCGCCGCGCTCGTACAGGGCGGCGACCAGTGCCCGGCCGATCCCCCGGCTGCCGCCGGTGACCAGGGCGACGGAACCTTCGATGGTGGTCATGGGGCTCTCCCGACTCGCTCACGGCGATCTCGACAGCGATTTCAACAGCGATTTCAAAAGTGGAAACCGATCGGTTTCCACTCATGAACCTCACTGTAAACCGATCGGTTTCCTCAGGGCAAGCCGGGGTCGTGCCCCGGGACGAATCAGGGTTCGCCCCTGATGCCGGCCATCGACCGGATCCGTAGTCTCGAAAGCGGCGAAGGGGGAGATCATGAAGGCAGTGGTGCAGGACCGGTACGGGTCTGCGGACGTGCTGGAGTTCCGGGACATCGAGCGGCCGGTGCCGGGGCCCGGTGAGGTGCTGGTGCGGGTACACGCGGCGTCGGTCAACGCCTATGACTGGCATTTCATGCACGGCGACCCGAAGGCGGCGCGCGCGATGATGGGGCTGCGCGGGCCCAAGGCGCGGGTCAGGGGCCGGGACTTCGCGGGCCGTGTGGAGGCGGTGGGCAGCGGGGTCACGGACCTCGCACCCGGCGACGAGGTGTTCGGCGAGGCCGACGGCGCCTTCGCGGAGTATGTGTGCGCACCGGGCGACTCGGTGGGCCCGAAGCCGTCCAACCTCACCTTCGAGCAGGCCGCAGCGATACCCCTCGCCGGGAACACCGCACTGATCGGGGTGCGGGACGTGGGCGCGGTGCGGCCGGGGCAGAGCCTGGTGATCAACGGCGCCTCGGGCGGCGTCGGCACCTTCGCCGTGCAGCTCGGCAAGGTGTACGGCGCGGAGGTGACCGCGGTGTGCAGCGCGCGCAACGCGGACATGGCCCGCTCGCTCGGCGCGGACCATGTCATCGACTACGCACGCGAGGACTTCACCCGCGCGGGCCGGCGCTACGACGTGGTGCTGGACCTGGTCGGCAACCACTCACTGACGGCGTTCCGGCGCGCGATCACCCCGACCGGCGCCCTGGTGCTGTCCGGCGGCGGGGTGTACGAGGGCGGCAGCTTCGTCGGGCCCATGGGGCTGTTCTTCAAGCGACGTCTGACGGCGCCCTTCACGCGGCAACGGCTGCTCGAACTCCCCGCTCACCAGAGCAAGAAGAACCTCGCGGCCCTGAAGGAGCTGGCGGAGTCCGGGCGAATAGCGCCGGTCGTCGAGCGGACGTATCCCCTGAGCGAGGCGGCCGAGGCCATTCGGTACCTGGAGGTGGAGCACGCGCGCGCAAAGGTCGTCGTCACCGTGTGACGGGCCGGCGCGGGCCGGCCTGCGCTACTGCTGCTTCTTCGCGAACTCCCTCGCCGTCTGCCCCTGGAAGTCGCAGACCACGCACGGCTCCTCGCCCACAACCCAGGCGTCGTGTCCGGGCGAGACCACAAAGACGTCGCCGGGGCCGACCTCCCTCTCACCGCCGTCGTCCATATGGATGCGCATGCGGCCTCGGAGGACGTAGCCGTTGTGGTGCATCTGACAGGTGGCCGTGCCCGCGATCGGGGCCACGTCCTGGGTCCAGCGCCAGCCCGGCTCGAAGGTCGCCACGGCGAAGTCGAGCTCCGTCATGTGAACGGCTTCCATGTGACCGTGGGGGAAATCACGCCGCTCGTCCGGCTTTTCGAGCGTCTTCACTTCCAACATGACGAACTCCCTTCCGGCCGCGGTTCACCGCGACCGGGACCGGGCTCCCCGGCGGATCCGTGCACCGCCGTCGGCAGCCGGCCCCCTACCACTCCATCGTCCGCCCGTCCATCCGGAGCCGCCATTCGGGAACACTCGCTCAGATCTAGCCGCCGCAGAGCTCGGCGAACCGCTCGGCGTCGATGTTGCCGCCGGAGACGATCACTCCGACCCGGCGCGGCAGCGCACCGGCCCGGCCGGAGAGGAGGGCCGCCAGTGGGGTGGCGCCGCTCGGCTCGACGACGATCTTCAGACGCTCGAAGGCGAACCGCATCGCGTCCCGGATCTCGTCGTCGCTGACCAGGGCAATGGCGTCGACGAGCCGTCGGTTGACGGAGAAGGTGAGTTCGCCGGGGATGTGCAGGGCCTGGCCGTCGGCGATGGTCTTGGGCACCGGGATCTCGATGCGCCGCCCGGCTTCCAGGGACCGCTTGGTGTCGTCCCCGGCCTGGGGCTCGACGCCGATCAGCCGCAGGCCCGGGTACAGCCCCTTGGCCACCGTGCCGCTCCCCGCTATGAGTCCGCCGCCGCCGACCGGCGTCAGCAGTGCACCCAACTCGCCTACTTCTTCGAGGAGTTCGAGGGCTGCCGTGCCCTGTCCCGCCATCACATGGGGGTGTTCGTAGGGCGGGATGACGGTGAGGCCCCGCTCGGCGGCCAGGGCCTCGGCGATGGCGACGCGGTCGCCGGTGTAGCGGTCGTAGGTGACGATCTCGGCGCCGTAGCCCTCGGTCGCCTGCCGCTTGGAGGGCGGGGCGTCCTCGGGCATGACGATCACGGCGGTGGTGCCGAGCTCCCGGGCGGCGAGGGCGACGGCCTGGGCGTGGTTGCCGGAGGAGTAGGCGGCGATGCCCCGGGCGAGCTGTTCCGGCGTCAGCCGGGAGGCGGCGTTGTAGGCGCCGCGGAACTTGAAGGCGCCGACGCGCTGGAAGTTCTCGCACTTGAGGAAGACCTCGGCGCCGACGAGGTCGTCGAGGGTGCTGGAGCGCAGGACCGGCGTACGGTGGGCGACGCCCTTGAGGCGTACGGCGGCGTCGCGGACGTCGTCGAGGGTGAGGGGCGGGGTGCTGGTCACGCGGGTCCTCCATCGGGGTCGGAAGCCGAGCCGGTCGTGGCGCGTGCCTGGGCGAGGTAGTGGTAGGCGGAGGCGCGGGAGATGCCGAGCCGAGCGGCGACCTGTTCGACGGCGCGCCGCACGGCGAACACACCCCGTCCGTCCAGCCCGCGGAACAGCTCCAGGCGCCGGTCGCGGTCGAGCTCCGCCCAGCCGCGGTTCTGGCGGAGCTGATGGGCGTCGAGGATGGCGTCGACGACGGAGTCGATGTCGTTGCCGAAGGCGGTCACCGGCGCCTCGGCGCTGTCGCGGCCGATGCCGGCGAGGGCGCCGAGCAGGGCGTGGGCCTCGCCCACGGCGGTGACGTCCAGGTTGACGCAGAGGGCGCCGAAGACCTCGCCCGTGGAGTCCCGCAGCACCATGGTGGACGCCTTGACCAGCTTCCCGGTCCGGGTCCGGGTGACGTAGTTCAGGTCGTCGTCCGCCTCGGCGCCGCGGGCGACGATCCGCATGCCGATCTCGCTCATCGCCCCGCCGACGGTCCGTCCGGTCACCGAACCGGCCACCGCGACCACGGACTTCTCCGGCCGCCGGTAGTCGTGCAGGACCACCTCGCACAGCGGCCCGAAGGTCGCCACGAGCCCGTCCACGACCGGTGTCAGCGCCGCGATGATCGCGTCCCGCTCGCGTTCCAGGGCCGAGTCGGCCGCCGTCTCACGCTCCTGTCCACCCATGCTTCTAGACTACACGTCCAGATTCTGTACAGACAGTCCAGCTGATCCCCAACTCCGGGATTCCCCGCGGAAATCGCTTTCGGAGGGGTGTGCCGGGCGAGATGTTACCGGTAACATCAACAGCCGTCCCTCCCCGTGAACGAGAGGTCGTGCCGTGCTGCTGCGGGACAGACAGGTCTTCAGTCCGACCGCGGTGGTCGCCTCCTGCGCGGGGTTCGTGCTGCTCGGCGCCCTTCAGGCCCTGTACGGACCGGCCATCCCCGCCTTCCGCGAGGAGTTCGGACTGGGCCCGTCGGCCGCGGGGCTGGGGCTGAGCGCCCACTTCGTCGGCGGCGTGGCCGGGGTGCTGCTCTTCGACCGCGCCTTCGGGCGGATCGGCAACCGGCGGATCCTCGGGGCCTCGTATCTGCTCATGGCCGTAGGGGCGGCCGGGTTCGCGCTGGCGCCGAGCTGGCCGGTGGCCCTCGTCATGGCGCTGCTGGCCGGTCTGGGGTTCGGCGGCGTCGACTACGGCCTCAACCAGCTCTTCGCCGTCGGCTTCGGCCACCGCTCGACGGCCATGCTCAACATCCTCAACGCCCACTTCGGCATCGGCGCGATCCTCGGCCCGGCGCTGATCGGCCTGGTCGGCGCCGGGCACTACCCGGCGGTGTTCCTGGTCTTCGCCCTGGCCAACCTGCCGTTGCTGCTGTGCCTGAGGGGCGTAAGCGACGAGGTGCCTCCGTCGGCGGAGGAGGAGCCCCGGGGCCAGGTCCTGGGCCGCAGCCTGGGCTCCGTACTCGCCGTGTTCATCGCCCTGTACGTGCTGCACGTCGGTATCGAGGCGGGCGTGGGCGGCTGGGAGCCCACCCACCTCCAGACCGTCGGCTACGGCGCCGGCCTCGCCGCCACCGCCACCTCCGCCTACTGGCTGATGATGACGGTCGGCCGTTTCCTGGTCGCCCCGCTCGCCCTGCGTTTCACGCCCCAGACCATCATCACGGTGTCCTGCGCGGGCATGACGGTGTGTCTGCTGCTCGCCGCGATCCCCGGGCCGGCCCCGTACGCCTACGCCGGAGTCGGTCTGTTCATCGCGCCGATCTTCCCCACCGGCCTGCCCTGGCTGAACCGTTCGGCCCCGCGAGCCCGCAGGGCGGGAGCCGTCGTCATCGCCGCCTCGATGGCCGGCGGCGTGGTGGCGGGCCCGGCGCTGGGCAAGGCCATCGAGTGGTCCGGGGTCCGCACGGTCCCCCTGCTCCTCGGCGCCGTCTCGGCGCTCTGCCTGACGGCGACGCTCTGGCTGGTCCGCGCCACCCGGGCCACCCGGTCGCGCTGACCGTTCTCAAAGACTGAGCGGGAGTGAGACCTGTTGCCGGAACCCATGCCCTTCGCTCCGGAAGCCGCCGCCGAAACCGCCTTCCACCACGGCACGTTCGAGGTGGCGCCCCCTGCCGACGCCTTCCTGTCCCTGCCCGGCCGGGTCAAGGACCAGGCGTGGGTCGACCGGCTTCCACCTCGGCCGCTATGGCAACCCCGGCCCCCAGCGCACCCTGTACGTCCCCGCCCCGCTGCTGCGCCCCGGCGCCAACGACCTCGTCCCGCTGGCGCCGCACGCCAGCACCGGCACCCGTGCCCATCTCACCGACACCCCCGACCTCGGCCCGGAGAAGCACTCATGACACACCGCCTGCGCGTCCCCGCGCCCACCACTCCCCCGCTGACCGGCCATCTGCCCTTCGCCGACGCGCGGGGCGTGGCCGACCCGATCGAGGTGACCAGCCGCTGGTTCACCCGCGGCGGCCGCCCCTGGTTCCCGGTCTCCGGCGAGTTCCACTACTCCCGTTACCCGTCGGTGAGTTGGGAGGAGGAACTGCTGAAGATGAAGGCGGGCGGGGTCACCGCCGTCGCCAGTTACGTCATCTGGATCCACCACGAGGAGACCGAGGGCCGGGTCCGCTTCGACGGCGACCGGGATCTGCGCCGCTTCGCCGAGCTCTGTGCCCGGCACGGCCTGGACTTCATCCCGCGCATCGGCCCTTGGTGCCACGCCGAGGTGCGCAACGGAGGACTGCCCGACTGGCTGCTGGCCCGCGACTGCACGCCCCGCACCGACGACCCCGCCTATCTGGAGCCCGTGCGAGCCTGGTTCGGGGCCGTCGCGGAGCAACTGCGCGGCCTGGACCGGGCGCACGGCGGTCCGATCGTCGCGATCCAGATCGAGAACGAGCTCTACGACCAGCCCGGCCACCTCCTCACCCTCAAGCGCATGGCCGAGGACGCCGGACTGAGCGCGCCCCTGTGGACGTCGACTGCCTGGGGCGGCGTCCAACTCCCGCCCGATGAGCTGCTTCCGCTGTACGGCGGCTATCCGGAGACCTTCTGGACGGAGTGGGACGGCGGCTGGCCCGACACCTGCCGCAAGCACTTCTTCTTCACCGACCAACGCGACGACGAGGGCATCGGCGCGGACCTGCGACCGGTCACCGTCCGCGGTGGCGAACCGGCACCGACGGACCGATTCCCTTGGGCCACCTGCGAGTTGGGCGGCGGGATGGCGGTGGCGTACCACCGGCGGCCACGGGTCGAGGCGGCGGACATCGGCGCGCTGGGCCTGACGAAGATCGGCTGCGGCTCGGTCTGGCAGGGCTACTACATGTTCCACGGCGGCACCAACCCGCCCGGCGCCCTCCAGGAGTCCCACGCCACCGGCTATCCCAACGACCTGCCCCTGCTGACGTACGACTTCCAGGCGCCGCTCGGCGAGTACGGACAGTACCGGCCCTCGTACCACGAACTGCGCCTTCAGCACCTGATGCTGGCGGACTTCGGGCACTTCATCGCGCCCATGGCGGCGGTGCTGCCCGAGCGGCAGCCCACGGGCCAGGACGACCGGGACACCCTGCGCTGGTCGGTCCGCAGCGACGGCGGATCGGGCTTCCTGTTCGTCAACAACCATCAGCCGCACGAACCGTTGCCGGATCACGGGGATACGGCGTTCTCCATCGAACTCCCTGCGCTTGAGGGGACTTTGAACCTCCCCACCGCTCCCGTGACGATCCCCAGCGGCGCCTGCTTCTGCTGGCCGCTCCGCCTCGACGTGGCCGGTCTGCGGCTGGAGTGGGCCACCGCTCAGCCGGTGTGCACGATCCAGGACGAGGGACGTACGGTCCTGGTGCTGGCCGCCACCGACGGCATCGCCCCCGAACTCGCCCTGGACGGGGGCACGGTGATGTCCGTCGACACACCGTCCGGGGAGGTCACCCACGTCGACGGCCGGGTTCTGGTGACCGGTCTGCGCCCGGGTACGGACGCGCTGGTGGAGGTCGGCACGGCGGCCGGTGGACGGGTCGGTGTGCTGGTCCTCGACGCGACGACGGCCCGCGGTGTGTATCGGGGCGAGGTCTGGGGCGCCGAGCGCCTGGTGCTCTGCGCCGACGGGATCGTCTTCGACCGGGGCGACATCCGCGTGCACAGCCCGGCGGCCGGGCCGTCCTTCGCCGTACTGCCCGCGCCCGAGCGGGACCCGGTGGTGGACGGTGCGGCACTGACCGGGGCGGCGGACGGGGTGTTCACCCGCTACACACTGGACGCCACCGCCGCCGTGGGGGACGTACACCTCACACAGGTGCGTCCCGCCGGGCCTGCGCCCGAACCGGTGACGGGTGTCCAGGGCCGGGCGAGCGCGCCCGCGGACAAGCACTTCGAGGAGGTGGCCGCCGAGTACCGCGTCGCGGTGCCGGACGGCCTGCCGACCGGGACCGTGCTGCGGCTGACCTGGACGGGAGACATGGGGCGGGCGTACGTGGGCGACCGGCTTGTCGCGGATCAGTTCTTCTCGGGGCGGGTGTGGGACATCGGCATCGACCGGCTTCCGGCCGGGGAGCTACGGCTGCGGGTGCTGCCGTTGCACCCGGACGCGCCGGTGTATCTGCCGGGGCGGGCGGGGGTGGACGCACGGACGGCCGCCGTGACGCGGGCCGAGTGGGTGACCACGCGGTCCTGGACGGTGCGGACGGGCTGAGTGGCCCGCTCGGCGGTGATGCCTATGCTGTGGTCCCGACCGGGCGGGACCGGACCGCCGTGCCGACGCCGAGGAAACAGCGACCATGAGCCCAAGCCCCGCCAGTTCCTCCGTACCCAAGGGGCGCGCCAAACGGAACTTCGCCGGTACGCGCCCGGTGATGGGTGACGTGGCCCGGCTGGCGGGGGTCTCCAAGCAGACCGTCTCCCGGGTGCTCAACGAGCATCCGTCGGTGCGGGCGGAGACGCGGGAGGCGGTGGTCGAGGCGATGCGGACCCTCGGCTACCGGCCCAGTCGCAGTGCCCGGTCGCTGGCCAGCGGACGGACCCGGATGCTCGGTGTGATCTCCTTCGACGCCGCCCGCTACGGCCCCGCCTCCATCCTCACCGCGATCAACACCGCGGCGCAGGAGGCCGGTTACCTGGTCAGCTCGATCGCCCTGGACACGGCCGACCACGACACGGTGACCGAGGCGGTGGACCGGCTGTCGGCGGAGGGCGCGGACGGCGTGATCGCCATCGCCCCGCAGGCCTGGGTGGGCAAGGCGCTGGCGGACACCCATCTGGACACGCCGTTGGTGGTGCTGGAGACCGGGCCCGAGGCCGACACGCTGATGGTCACCGGCGACTCCCGCACCGGCGCCCGCCTCGCCACCGAGCATCTGCTGGGCCTCGGACACGCCACCGTCTGGCACATCGCGGGCCCGGCCGGCTGGAGTTCCGCCGACCGGCGCCGCGACAGCTGGCAGGTGTGTCTGCGGGAGCACGGCGCCGAGATCCCCGAACCGCTGGTCGGTGACTGGAGCGCGGACTCGGGCTACGACCTGGGCAGAGCGCTCGCCGGGCGCCCCGATGTCACGGCGGTCTTCGCCTCCAACGACCAGATGGCCCTCGGCCTGCTGCACGCCCTGCACGAGTCCGGACGCTCGGTCCCCGGCGAGGTCAGCGTGGTCGGCTACGACGACATCCCCGAGGCCGCGCATCTGCTGCCGCCGCTGACGACGGTCCGTACCGACTTCGCGGAGATCGGCACGCGGTCGCTGCGGCTGCTGCTGGACCGTATCGACGGCCACGAAGGGCCGCCGCGGGTCGAGTCGTTGGTGCCGGTGGAGCTGGTGGTGCGCCGTAGCACTGCGCGCGGCCTCAGGGGGCGCGCAGGATGACACCGTGAACCCTGCATGCGCCCCCTGCCGCGTGGGGAGAATGCGATACGCGTTTGAACGGGACCCATCGCGAAAGCAGGCCGCTCCGTGTTGTTGCATCTGCCCACATCCGTGTCCGAGGTTCAGCAGCACATAGCCGAGGGGGCGCTGCCGATTGGCGGGGCGACGCTCGTCTGGGCGACCTTCCAGCGCGACGGCTTCCCCGACCGGGCCATGTCCCTGCGCAACCTGCCGGAGGCGAACGTCCTCGGGCCCGAGACCCTGGGCTCGGCGGTGGTGCTGCAACGGATCGACGACCGGGTGCCGGAGGTGCTGCGCCGCGCGGCCGGCTCGATCGGCACCGGCGCCGTGCGCCGCGCGGCCACGGTCGGCGGCAACATCGTGGGCAGTACGCTGCGTTGCCTGCTCCCCGCCGCCCTCGTCCTGGACGCCCGCGCGACGGTCCTGGACGCGGCGGGCGTCTACGAGACCGACCTGACCGAACTCCTGGCCAAGCGCCCCCTCCTCCTCGGCGTCAACTGGCGTACTCCACTGGTCAGCGGCTATCTGAAGCAGGAGGGCGACCCCGGCGGCCCGCCCCCCTTCGTGGTCGCCACCGCCGTACACGCCGAACCCGACGGCACCAAGCGCCTGCGCCTCGCGGTCCGCGACGGCTACGAGTTCCTGACCGCGACCACGCCGTACGACACCGATGTCGACACGGTCCTGCACACCGTGGAGAACACGGACATCGGCGCGCTTCCCGCGGACGCGCGGGAGTTGGTCCACGGCCGGATCAGGGACATCCTCGCGCGCTGACAGCCACGCGACAGGCCGAACACGCCCAGCCCACAGGCCCCGTTCGCCGATCGCCCAACACCGCAGGTCGCCCTGCGTGTTGCGTGACCGGCGACGGGGCCCTTCGCGTCGTGGGCGGCAGCCGGTGTCCAACCACGGCCAAGCGGCGGCGAACTTGGGCCAGTTGAAGCCCGCTTGCTCGTTTCTGCTCGTAACACCTTCTTTTCAAGCACCTATTGACACGCGGCGCTCGCGTGGACAAAGTCATGCGGCAGCACGAGCAGCCGGCCGCCACGCATTAGGGAGCGATCCGCGCCATGCATGAAAACCCTGCTGTCTCACGCCGTACTCTCATGGGCGGGGCCCTGGCCTCCGGTGCCGTGGTCGCCGGACTCGGCACCAAGGCCTCCGCCGCCCCCGACTCCCCCGCAGCCCCGACCGCCGAGGGCACTCCGTCGCGGCGCCCGGGTCAGAAGTCGATGATCGACGTGCCGTTCCACGACTGTCCGACGGTCCGCGTCGGCATGATCGGTCTCGGGAACCGGGGGCATGGCATGTCCTCGGGCTGGGCCGCGGTCCCGGGCTGCACGGTGACGGCCGTGTGCGACATCCGTGCCGACCGCGCCAGACGCACCGCCGACCGGCTCGTCGCCGAGGGCCGTCCCCGCCCGGCCGAGTACGGCGGTTCCGCCGACGCCTACGCCCGCATGCTGCGGCGCGACGACATCGACCTCGTCTACATCGCGACCCCTTGGGAGTTCCACTACGAGCAGGGCCGCGCCGCCCTGCTCGCCGGCAAGCACGCCCTGGTCGAACTGCCCATCGCCACCGAGCTGGACGAGCTGTGGGACCTCGTCGACACCAGCGAGCGCACCCGCCGCCATCTGATCCTCTCCGAGAACTGCTCCTACGGCCGCAACGAGCTGGCGATGCTGAAGATGGCTCACGACGGCCTGTTCGGCGATGTGACCAACGGCCACGGCGGCTATCTGCACGACCTGCGCGAGCTGCTGTTCTCGGACACCTACTACACCGACGCCTGGCGGCGGTTGTGGCACACCCGCAGCACCGCGTCCTTCTACCCCATGCACGGACTGGCCCCGATCGCGGCGGCGATGGACATCAACCGCGGCGACCGCATGACAACGCTGCGGGCCACGGCCACCGAGCCCCGGGGCCTCGCCGACTACCGCGAGCGCTTCATCCCCAAGTCCCACCCGAGTTGGAAGGAGACGTACATCAACGGTGACCTCGTCACCTGTCTGATCGACACCGCCGAGGGCCGCGTGATCCGCGCCGAGCACGATGTCAGCTCGCCGCGCCCGTACAGCCGTATCAACTCACTCGCCGGCAGCCGCGGCATCTTCGAGGACTACGCGGGCGTCATGTCCGCGGGCGGTGGCCGCGTCTACCTCGAACCGGACCACAGCGGCCACACCTGGCGGGCGTTCGACGCCTACCGCAAGGAGTTCGACCACTGGTTGTGGCTGAAGATCGGCGACGACGCGGCCAACAACGGCGGCCACGGCGGAATGGACTACGTCCTGCAGTGGCGCACCGTGCAGCAGATGCGCGCGGGCCTGGTCCCGGACATGGACGTCTACGACGGCGCGGTGTGGTGCTCCCCGATCCCGCTGAGCGTCAAGTCCCTCGCGGCGGGCGGCCGTCCGGTCGCGGTGCCCGACTTCACCCGCGGCTCCTGGGTCAACCACCGCACGGGCCTGGACTCACGCCCGAGCGAGATGCCACCGGTGGTCTGACCGGCGGCTATTCTTCGGCCAGACGAGTGAACGGGGAGGGCACCGGTGACTGACGGACCGATCGATCTGATGCGCCTGGAGGGCGACGGCAACAGCGTCGTCCTGCGGATCACCGGGACGGAAGGCCAGGGCTCCGCCGGGAGCGAGGTCCTGACCGGTGCCTTCATCGTCGAGACCCCCTTCGTGAAGGGCGCTCTCCGGATCTGGGTCTTCCCCCAGGACCTGCGGGAGTGGCAGGAGTCGCTGGACGCGCTCGACGCGGGGCGGGACGTCGCGTGGCGCGAGTTCTCGCGGGGGCCCTCGATGTTCGTCGAGCGCGACGTGGAGGAGGAGCGGGCGCGCGTCACGGTCAAGGACACGTCGATGTCCCTGACGTCGGTCACGGTGACCGTGCCGATGGACGACTCCTGGTTCGACGACGCCTATGAACGGCTGGACCTGATCTGGAAGACCTGGCCCTCGGCCGAGGCCTGAGCCGGCGCACGCCGCCCGGCTCCGTCGCCGGTACGAACACGGCCCGTACCCCGTATGAGGACTGCGGCCGAGCAGGCGGCCACCAGGGCACCACCCCGACTGAATACCGCAGCCGCTTCGCCAGGGCACGACCACCGCCGACCCGCCGCCGAGACGCCTCGGGGTGCCGGACAACCCAGGAGGAACGAAACTGGAGGTGTGAGGCCTGCCCGGGCGCGGGCGCCCGGCCCCGTCGGAGTGAGGCGCCCATGAGTGCGGACGTAAGACGTGTCGCCGTGGTCGGCGACTGCCCGTTACTGCGCAACGGCATGGCCCATGTCGTCGAGGACGCCGACGGCCTCGCGCTCGCCCTCACCACCCGGTCGGCCCACGAGGCCGCGGCCGAACTCGCACGGGATGACATCGCGCTCGTGGACCTCCAGCTGCCAGCCGCGTGTCTCGCGGAAGTGGTGGCACAACTCACCGCCCGAGGCATTCGTGTCATCGTCTTCTCCTCCGGCCCGGGCAACCACGCCGTCCCCGCAATGCGCGCCGGCGCCCGCGGCTGTCTCAGCCGGCAGGCCGACGAACACGAGCTGCTGGCCGCGATCCGGCTCGTCGCCGACGGCTGCTCCTACATCTCCGCGGATCTCGCCGTGCGCCCGGAGACCAAGCCGTCCTGCCATGTCACCGATCGTGAGCGCCAGATCCTGGAGCTGATCGCGCACGGCGAGACCGATCACGACATCGCCGTCCGGCTGGGCATCAGCGAGCACACCGTGCACTCCCACCTGGACCGGCTCCGCGACAAGATCGGCTCCCGGCGACGGGCCGACCTGACGCGCTTCGCCATCACGCACGACATCATCCCGGCGGGCTCCTGGCAGGGGTAGCGTTACCCCTGCCGTACGTGGGTCCTTCTGCCCTGTGCGTCGCCCCTCCCCCGCTCCAGACTGTAGGCCAGTGCCCTCTTGCGGCCGATTCCGGGAGGTCTTCAGCGATGAGCGGCATCTTCGGCGACACCCTCACCTTCGGCCAGGAAGAGGGCGGCGGTGTCCAGCTCGTCGCCTTCGGCGACGACAAGTACGCGCGATACGAGACCCTCGACGGCTACTCGGTCACCTACGACGCCGACCGCGGCGCCTACTGCTACGCGGAGACCGACGGCGCCGGCGCCGAACGCCGGTTCGTCTCCAGTGGCGTCCTCGTCTCCGAACCGCCCCCCGAGGGGCTGCCCCGGCATCTGAGGGAGGGCCAGCTCTACCGCAGAGAGGTGTTCATGGGCCGGGTGCTGGAAGGGATTCCGGAGGAGGAACGGGCCGAGACCGACCCCGGCACCCTGCTCACCTTCGGTCCTGTCAAGGGCCTGCTCCCCGGCTTTGCCCTGACGAAGGGCGACGTCCAGGGCCTGACGATCCTGGTCGACTTCCCGGACACTCCGACGGACGTGACGGTCGAGGAGGTCTCCGCCCTGCTGAACAGCCCCGACTTCACGGCGAACGGCAACCGCTGCTCCGTCAAGGAGTACTTCCGCACCATGTCGACGGGCAGGCTCAGATTCACCAACACCGTCGTCGGTCCGTTCCGCATGAGCCGGCCCCGGCTCGCGTACGGGCTGGCGCGGCACCGGGGCAAGCTCGTACCGGAGGCGCTTCAGGCGGCCGCGGACGCCGGTGTGGACTTCAGCCGCTTCGACTCCCTCGACCGCGGCATCGTCGACTCCATCTGCATCATGTACGCGGGCCAGACGGAGTTCCGGGAGGATCTGTGGCCCCACAACTCGCGCTTCGCCGCCCAGATCGGCGATGTGCGGTCGGACCTCTACACCATCACGAGCATCGGCGAAACGGCTGCCGACCTGAGCATCGGCACCTTCTGCCACGAGAGCGGGCACCTGCTGTGCCGCTGGCCCGATCTCTACGACTACGGAACCGTCGAACGCGAGGGCGACGACTTCACCAGCGCGGGCATGGGCACCTACTGCGCCATGGCGGCCGGGGACCATCTGGGCGACGGGTTCCTGCCGTCCGCGGTCTGCGTCTATCTGCGCCGCCTGGTGGGCTGGACGCGGGACGTCGACATCTCCGTGCCCGGTGTGTACGAGGCCAACCAGGGCGAGTACGACAAGGCGCTGATCTACCACAACCCGCAGCGCGAGAACGTGGAGTATTACCTGATCGAGAACCGCAGCAGGCTCGGCTTCGACTCCCAGCTGACCTCCAGCGGACTCGCGGTCTACCACTGCGACATCAAGGGCTCCAACGAGTTCCAGCAGGGCAACCAGGTACGCCACTACCAGTGCGCGCTGCTCCAGGCGGACGGCCACCTGGATCTGGAGACCGGCCTGAACTTCGGTGACGGCGGCGACCTGTTCGGTCCTACGGCCGGCACCGCGGTGTCGCACAGCAGCCGCCCCGCGTCCCTGTGGTGGGACGGCAGCGAGTCCGGGCTCACCGTCTCCCAGGTCGGTCCCCCGGGCGAGGTCATCGGCTTCCGCACCGGTGAGCAGGCGGTCGCGGGCCGGCGGATCACGGGCCGGTCGGCCCCGGACGCCGCGATCCCCGACGAGGACGCCGGCGGTCTGACCGACGCGATCACACTCGAAGGCATGGGCACGGTCAGGGAGCTGACGGTGACGCTCGACATCAAGCACCCCCGCATCGGCGATCTGCGCGTGGTGTTGCTGGCGCCGTCGGGCCGCCGGGCCGTGATCCACAACCGCATGGGCGACAACACCGACAACCTTCGCCTGACCCTGACTTCACAGCCACCGTCGCTCCTGGCGCCGCTGGTGGGGGACGCGGTGGCGGGCAGCTGGAAGCTCAAGATCGCGGATGCGGTCGCGGGCGCCGCCGGGACCCTGCGCAGCTGGGATATCGCCATCCGTACCGGCACCTGACTCCACCGACCCACAGCGGGACACCAGATGGACCGAAAAAGGCTTGAGGAATTGTTCTACGGGAAGGGTCCAAGGCCCGTTCCATGGGCGACGGACTGCCCGGTGCGGTTCGACGCCTTGCTGGCGCTCGCTCATGCTCCCGAGGACGGGACGGAGCCGCGGGAGGACCTGATCCTCGCCATCAACGAGGAACACGGTGTCGAGCAGATTCTCCAGCGCTTCAGGAATCTGAACATGATGAACGACTGCCAGCCGATCGCCTCCGGCAGTTTCATCGCGGCGAAGCTGACACTGCGCGAACTCGTCCAGACCGTTCTGCCGAAGACCAACCTCAACCGTGTCATCCGCGATGCGCACGATCTGGCGAACCGGCAGGGAGGCTCCGGCATCGCGGACGCGCTGCACGACGACACCCCGGCAACAGCACGGCCCGGCGCCGTTCCTGAGCGGGCCAGCGACGTTCATGACACCTCCGCGAGGCGGCATGAGCGCACACGGCACCAGCGGTGGTTCCTCAGGCTGCTGACGGCCATCGTCGCGGAGTCGTATCCGCCGCTGCGTGACAGACGGCCGTCGGACCCGGAGGTCAGCGGCGAAGTGGCCGGGATGCTGACCGGCGTTCATCTGGAGCCGGAGGACACCGAGCGCCCTGCGGATCCAGCGGGACAAGGCGTCCTCGACCACAGACAGCGGTATCCGATCCTTTCCGTGACGGCCAACCGGCAGGCGTCCTCCGCGGTCGTACGGTCCCGGGCCACCGTCAAGGCCGACGCCGCCGAGCAGGTCTTCTCCGTGAACTGCAGTTCCATAGGCTGGGCCGTGGTCGACAGCGGCATCGACGCACGGCACCCCGCCTTCTACGACTGGAACACCGCAGCCACGCCGGAGCCGACGCCGAGCCGGTCACGCATTCCCCGTGCCTTCAACTTCGTCGGCGTACGCAGAACACTGTCCCTCGACGCGTTGAACGACGGACGTATCGACTGGCCCATGGCCCTGCCGTACGCCGAAATCGATCTCGCCACGGACCTTGGCACGGCACAGCCTTCCGAGGTCCCGCGCTACCAGCGGTACACCACCCCGGTCGACCCGCACGGCACCCATATCGCCGGGATCATCGGTGCCTGGTGGCCTCGTCCTGGTCAGGAAGAGTTCCGTGGCATCTGTCCCAGGATCCAGCTGTACGACTTCCGGGTCCTCGGCGACGAGGGGACCGGGGACGAGTTCTCCATCGTCACCGCTCTTCAGGCCATCCGGTACATCAATGAGCAGGCGGGGCGGTTCGTCATCGCCGGGGTCAACATCAGCCTCTCCGTGCCGCATGACGTGGCGAGCCACTCGACCGGCTGGACTCCTGTGTGCATCGAGTGCGACCGTCTGGTGCGCTCGGGTGTGGTGGTCGTCGCGGCGGCCGGGAACTCCGGATACGCGGGAGCCGTACGGACCTTGGGCAAGGACTACCGCGGCGCCAGCATCTCCGATCCCGGGAACGCGGAGTCCGTCATCACGGTCGGCTCCACCCATCGCAGCAACCCGTACCGCCATGGCGTCAGCTACTTCTCCAGCCGCGGCCCCACCGGCGACGGCAGGCCGAAGCCCGACCTGCTGGCGCCGGGTGAGGACATCGACGGGCCCGTGCCCGACCAGGGGATCGCCGCGCTGCACGGCACCAGTCAGGCAGCGGCCCATGTCAGCGGAGCCGCCGCGATGCTGCTGGCGCGCAACCGGGAACTGATCGGGCGCCCGGAGCGGATCAAGCAGATCCTGTGCGGGACGGCGACGGATCTGGGCCGGGAACGGCACTTCCAGGGATCCGGACTGGTCGACGTCCTGCGGGCGATGCAGTCCGTCTGAGGCGGCCGGGCTCGAAAGGAGCGTGCCATGTTCACCTTCGACTTCCTCAACGCTCGGCACGGAGATTCCTTCCTGGTCCGGTGGGGGGCACCCAAGGAGCGGGTCATGCTCGTCGACGGCGGGCCGAGCCAGGTCTTCGAGACTTCGCTGCGCGACCGCCTGTCGCAGCTCGCTCCGGACGCCCAGGGCATCCCGAGGATCGATGTCGTCTGCCTGTCCCACGTCGACGACGACCATGCGGTCGGCCTGCTCAAGCTGCTCACCGGGATACAACGCGCCAGAGGGGACCAGGAACCCGATCCCTTCGCCGTGCAGCGGGTCTGGTTCAACTCCGTCGAGGAACTGGTGGACCGCAACGCACCCGGGCTGAGCGCCTCGACCCAGGAGATCGTCGACCGCGCGAGCGAGGACAGCAGTGCCGTCAGGGCCAGTTACAACCAGGGGCGGGCCATCCGGGACGCGGCAGCCGCGCTGGGTCTTGACGGCAACCCCCTCTTCGACGGCCCGCTCCTCGAAGGCGAGGAGGCGACACTCGACCGGTTGCACGTCACGGTGGTGGCCCCGGACGACATCGCCCTGCAGAAGCTGACCGAGCGCTGGCTGGAGGCGAAGAGCCGTCAGGACCCGAAGGTCATCACCACGGCCTACACGGACGGCTCGATACCGAATCTCTCCAGCATCGTCCTGATGCTGAGGCACCAGGGCCGGACCGCACTGCTGACCGGCGACGCCCGAGGCGACCGCATCCTTGCCGGACTGCGCGCCACCGGGCTGCTCGACGACGCGGGACCGCTCCATGTCGACCTGCTGAAACTGCCCCACCACGGCAGTGATCGCAATGTGGAGAGCGACTTCTTCGAGAGTGTCCACGCCGATCACTACGTGATCTCTGCGGACGGAGTGAAGCACCACCACCCCAGCGAGGACACCCTGCGCATGCTCGTCGAATCCAGGGGCCGCGACGACGAGTACACCATCCATCTGACGAACCACATCGACTTCGCCGACGACACCCTCGACGATCTGCGCGACAACCGGAACTTCACGGTGAGCGTCCGGGATCCCGCGGACCTGGCGCTGGTGATAGAGGTAGGTGACGAGCAATGAACCGGCCGAGCCGTCTCGCCGTCGACTCACCCGCCCTCGGTACCGGTCTTCAGGCACGGCCCTGCGGTGACACCCTGCGCCCGGCTCAACCGCCCCCGGCCGACCGGCCGGTCGCCCTCGCACTGTCCGGAGGCGGCTTCCGGGCGACGCTCTCCGCACTGGGTGCCATCCGACTGCTCGCCGATGCGGGGATGCTGTCGGAGCTGCGATACGCGTCGTCGGTTTCCGGGGGATCGATCGCCAATGGCCGGCTCGCCACGAGCTGGCCCGACCTCGGACAACAGGGCTTCAGCACCGCGGCCGTGGACGAACTCCTGATCGACCCCCTCGTCGCGCAGGTCAGCTCCCGCTCGCTCAAGAAGGCGCTGCTGCGGGGGTTGTGGCGCACGGTGGGCCCGATGACCCGCACGGAACTCCTCGCCCGGCGCCTCGACGAGTGGTTCTTCGACGGCACCCTGCTCCAGGACCTGGACCCGGGGGTCCGCTGGATCCTCAACGCGGCCGACTTGACCACCGGCGCCCGGTTCACCTTCGAACGCGACGTGTTCGGCGACTACACGATCGGATTGGCCCCAACCGCCGGAACAGGGCTGAAGCTGAGCACCGCGGTCGCCGCTTCGGCCGCGGTCCCGGGCGCCTTCCCCCCGCTGGTCCTCGACGGCGCAAGCTTCCCCTGCGGCAGCGACGCACCCGCCCTCCTCGACGGAGGCGCCTACGACAACACCGGCACGGAATCCATCGACAGCGAGCGCTACCGCGATGTCTTCCTGCTCGTGCTCAATGCCGGCGGCCTGTTGCGGCCCGGCGTGTACAGCGGGATCCCCGTCATCCGTGATCTCGCGCGCGCCAACTCCCTCCTGTACCGCCAGAGTACGGCGCTGCGCACGCGGTTGATCGTCGAGCGTTTCCTGCGCGGTCGAACCGTGGGCCCCGACGAGACGCTGCCGCCGGGCGCACGCAGGGGCGTCCTGGTGGGCCTGGCCACCGACTTCCCGAAGGACTCCGACGGGCAGTTGGACCAGTGGCGGGACGCCTTCGCCGAGCACCGCACCCACGACGGCCGCGACCTGGCTCTCGTACCGACCGTCTTCGACCAGCTGGAGGAACCCCTGTGCCGGGCCCTGGTGTACCGCGGCTGGTGGCTGGCGGGCGCCGCCCTCGCGGCCTACCATCCACACCGCCTCCCGGACATCACCTCGCTGAAGCCACCGCCGCTGTGAACTCCGCCCCGAAGCCACGCCTGTCCATAGGTGCGTTCGCCATTGAATTGCCCGCTCTCTGCCACCCCCTGCGCGGCTGGCCACCCGCAGGCCGGGCGGAGCCGATCACGCTTGGCAGACATCCGCGAAGCGCTCAAGCCGCCTCCTGGCCCGTCTTCCGTCGGCGGGGCGGTCGTTGCTACCCGGCTGCGTGGCTGCCCCGCTGGTCAACGAGCCAGCTCGGGGGTCTCGATCTCCACCACCGGCTTGTCCGGTTCCTGCCGTAGGGCGTCGAGGCGGTCGGCCAGTTCGGGTGCCGCCGTGCGCAGAACAGCGAGGTCGGTGCGTAATTGGAGGGCCTGCGTCCATTGGACGGCTCGGCCGTGCTCAAGAAGGTCGATGCTCTGATTCGGCCTGCCGGCCAGCAGGGCCGTCGCCGCGGCGGCGCCGGCCAGACCGATCGAACGGGTCAGGAGACTTTCCCGGTCGCCGCGTTCGAGGCCGTGCCAGGCGAGCAGCGGTAGCAGGTCCACGGCCGCCGCGTACCCGTCGGCGGCGAGCGTCTCCTGGCCTGGCAGTGACGCGGCCAGCTCCGCCCAGCTCTCTGCCGCCTCGAAGCGCTGAGCCGCACTCGCGGTCCGCATGCCGGCGGCCGCGCGCCATGCCGACACCGCCTGCGTCGCGTGGTCCTCGGCGCCGACGCGCTCCTGCGTGAGCGTCGCGAGTACATGACCCAGGTTCGACAGGACGCTGAACCGTCGCGGATCGTTGTCCGGCGCGCCGTCGGCGGCCTCACCGATGAGCGCGGCTGCCTGTTCGAGGTCGCCGGGGTCACGGGACCACGCGAACCTGACGCGATGGCAGTCTCTTCGGTGGCGTCGCCATTCCGCAGGTCAGTGGGCGGAACGGGGTCCGTGCTCCGCATACGATGCGCGTGAAACACGCCTCGTACACCTGCACGGAAAGGCACGCGCGCCACTATGTCCGGCCCTCAGAGACCCGTACCGCCCACTCCCCCGACACCGCGCCGCTGGTGGCAGACGGGTGGTGCGCGCGTCGGGGCGGTCGTCGCGGTGCCTGTTCTGGGGCTGCTGAACGACCGGCTGGGTGGATTGATGCTGCTGGTCGCCCTGACCCTGTTGTGGTGGCGCAACCCCTGGCCCAAGAAGGGCCGGTTCGTGGCCACGGTCGTCGCGATGGCGCTCTTCGGAGCGGTACTCCCGGAACAGCCGACCCCAGCCCCGACGGCGGGCTCGGCGCACGTCACTCCGCCCGCCCGCCCGAGTTACGTTCCGGGCGCCGCGCGGACGACGCCCGAGGCGACGATGCCCACGCTGCCCGACTTCACGGGCGACTCATTGGATGTCGCCTTCCCGCGGTCGCGGAAGAAGGGCTTCACCGTCGCCTACCGGGATGCCTCGGAGCAGAAGCGGGAGGTGACGGCGCGCTCGCTGTGGAAGGTGTGCTTCCAGCAGGTCGGCGGCACTCCCGAGGAGCCGACGGTCGACTTCGCCGTCGTACGCCGCGAGGAGCCGTGTCCTCGATACGAGGGCAGGGCGGTGCCGTGGCCGGTCATGCCGGAGGTGGTGTGGAAGACCTGGCGCGCCGCCGTGGCGAAGGTGGTCGCCGCGGGCGTGCCCGAGGACCGGCTGCACGCCGATACGGCGTACCTCAACGACGTCCTGCCTGCTGAGGGTGAGTACGACGACTGGCGGGTCTGCGTCCAGGATCCGGCGGAGGGCGATCCCGTCACGGACGAGGTGTATCTCGTGACGCTCTCGCTGTCTTCGCCCGACCACGGCTGCCCGGCACCGGACCGTGGCCGAGACGCCTACCTGCCCGACCGGGACGACGACGGGGACCCCGACTACCTCGACCCCTACCCCGACGACCGGAACCGCACCCGGCTGTACCCGGACGGCCGACCGAGCGGCTCGGACGGAAGCGGCAGCTCGTCGGGCGGCGGCGACGGCTGGAGCATCTGCCACCACACGCGCTGGTGCTGACGGGAGGGCCCGTGTGACGCCCCCTCACGGTATTGGATCATTCGGTTGAGCTGCGCTGCTTCCGGTGCGGCCCGCTTCTTGATGTCACGGGGATTCGATGACCGCACATGAGTCGGTGCCGGGGCTGGCCGCCAATCCGTCCGCGCCCACCGATGTTCTTCTCCGTATCGTGCCGTCCGAGCACGACTGGGACATCGTCACCCGGCTCGTCCGGCGCAAGTCGCTGCCGGCCGAGGTCGGGGAGGCTCTGGTCACCCATCCCGACCGACGGGTGCGCTCCGCGCTGGCCGAGAGCTGCCACGCCGACCCCGAGCTGCGGGCCAGGCTCCTGGACGGCCCCGACTCGGACGCCATCCTCGTCGCCTGCGGTCCGCTCCCCTACCGTGCGACGGTCCCTGCCCTGCCGGACCGGGCGTACGAGCGGCTGCTGAGCCACGAGCGGCCCATGGTCCGGCACGAGACGGTCATGTCCGCCCATGTCCCCGTCCACGTCCTGGTGCCGCTGGCCACCCACGGGGACCCGGTGTTCCGGCTGGCCGCGTGCCGCCGCGTCTGGTCCGAACTCCCCGACGATGCGCGCGCCGCCCTCCTCGACGACCCGGACCCCGGGATCCGTCAGGCCGCCGCGCTGCACGTCATGCACGAGGACGCCGAGCGCACCGCCTGGCTCGTCGAGACGCTCGCGGACCATTGGCAGCTCGGGGACGTGCTGGAAACCGGCCTGCTCAGCCGGGAGTTGGCCGAGCGCCTGATGGCCGGCGGCAGGCATCTGGCCCGGCTCGCGCTCAATCCGACGTTCCCCGCGGATCTCGCGGCCCGGCTGGCCGGCCACGAGGATCCGCGGGTGCGGCTCGCGGTCTCCGCGCGCCCCGAGCTGACGGAGGATCAGCGGGCCGCGATCGACTGGACGGTGGCGCCCGAGGACCGGCTGGACGTCCTGAGGTGGGTGTGGCGTTCGCGCGGCGACGAGGAGGTGCTGCGCCGCTGCGCGCACTCGGCGCACACCTGGCTGCGGCGCTCCGCCGCGCTCTGTGAGGAGCTGCCCGAGGACTGCGTGCAACTCCTCGCCGACGACGAGGACTTCGCCGTACGACTGCTGCTCGCCGAGTGGCATCCGAAGGCGCCGCCGGAGCTGCTGTACGACCTGTATCTGCACGGCACCCACCGGGCCGTCGGCATGCTCGTCACCCGGCCGGGGTTCCCTTCGGCCGGGCTGGCGGCGCGCTGCGCCGACGCGGCGGATCCGAGGGAACGCGCCCTCGCATTGCGCGATCCGGACGCCTCGCCCTCTTTGGTCGAGCGGCTCAGCCGGGACGCGGACGCGAGGGTGCGCGGGGCGGCGGCCCATGACCCCCGGCTGCCCGTGCGCAGATTGGTCGAGTTGCTCGACGATCCCCAGGTGGGCGGTGCGGCGGCGGCCAACTCCTCGCTGCCGGTGGCGGAGATGCGGGCCCTGCTCGACCGGGCGGGGGTGCCGGAGCTGCCGGCCGGCCGATGACGTCGGTTCTGACAAGGCCTGGCTGGTCAGGGCCACCGCAACCGCCCGGTCGGCCAACTACAAGGCCATGGCACGATGTTGATCGTGACGCAGGACATACAGACCCGCGGCGAAGCGCTCGTCGCCGCCGCACGCGCCGACGACCCGAAGACCGCACGCAGGCACACCGACTTCTTCGTGCTCGGCCATCGCGTGGACGAAGGCATCCCGTACTGGGAGCAGGCGGTGGCGGCGGGTGACGCGTTCTCCCACTACACCCTGGCCCGGTACCGGAAGATCCGTGGGGACCGGCCGGCGGCGGAGGCCCTCTACCGCGCCGTCGCCGACCGCCACTCCGGATGCGCCTACGGCCTCGGTGTCCTGCTCAAGGAGAACGGCGATCCGGAGGCCGCCGAATGGTTCCGGCGCGGCTGGGAGAACGGCCGCGACCTGAACTGCAAGATCGAGCTGGGCAAGCTGCTCGTGGCCGAGGGGCGACTCGACGAGGCGCCGAAGTTCCTGATGAGCGACATCGAGATCGGCGACATCGCGGTCTTCCGCTGGGTGAAGCTCTTCGAGTCCATCCGCGAGGAGTTCGACCGCGTCGCCGCGGACCTCGACGCCGCCGAGGCAGCCGGGGACGGGGACGCCGCGGCCGCGGCCCTGCGACCGCTCTTCGACCTGGAGAAGCACTTCCGTGACTACCCGGGCCTGACCGTCGAGGCCGCGGGTTACTACCGCCGGGCCTCCGTGCTCAGCGCGTCGGCCCGCGTGGACCATGCCGTGTTCCTGACGGAGACCGCCGACGACGCGTCCTGGCCCGAGGCCCGCGGCCTGCTGGTCCAATCCCACGAGGAAGGTTACGAAGGCGCCGCGCACGTGCTCGGAGTCCTGCACGAGCAGCGCGGTGACCTCGCCGACGCCGAGCACTGGTACGGCCTCGCGGCCGGTGCCGGGCACCCGGCCGCCCAGTGGAACCTCGGCATCCTCTGCAAGCGGCAACGGCGGTACGAGGAAGCCGAGCGCTGGTTCCGTCAGGTCGGGGAGGACGACGAGGACGTCGTCGCGCAGCTCGACCGGATCGCCGAGTTGCGCGAGGCGGGCAGCATCGCGCCCGGCAAGGATCTGCGCAGGTTGCCCGGGCTGCGCGAACTCGCCGAGGCGGGCGACGTCCACGCCTCGTACGCGTACGGGAAGATCCTCCGCGACTGGGCCGGCGCGGCCGACCGCCATGTGGTCCGGTGGATCGAACCCGCCGCGCTGGCCGGTGACCCGGAGGCCGGGTACGACCTCGCGGAGGTGTACCGCTCGCTGCGCAGGCCCGCGTTGCGCGATGACTGGTACCGAAGGGCCGCCGAGGCGGGGCACCACGACGCGTGCAATGAGATGGGCTGGCTCTCCGAGTACCACCGGGACTACCAGGAGGCCGAGCGCTGGTATGTGCGCGCGGCCGACGACGGTTCGTCGCTGAACGCCATGCTCGCGGGGAAACTGATGGCCCAGCGCGGCGCGTACATCGAGGCGGAACCCTTCCTGCGCAAGGTCTGGGAAGAGGCCGGCGACGCTGCGCACCGGACGGAGGCCGCGGGCTACTACGGACTCGTCCTGCACCGGCTGGGTCGACTCACGGAAGCCGTCGAACCGCTGCGGACGGCTTCCGCGAGGTGGGACGACGACGTGCGCGCCCGCTACAGCCAGGACGACCTGACCGTGTTGGCCCGGACGGCCGACCCGGCGAAGGAACTGGCGGAGGTGGAAGCCGCGTTGGCGGCCGGACAGCCCTGACCGGGCGGTCCGGCGGACGTCAGCGGCTCACTGCTCCCGACTGGTCAACGCACCCGTCCCCGGGGTTTCAGCGGCAACGCCGGTAGCTCGGGGGCGGGCAGGGGATCCCCGTCGTAGCCCTTCACCTCGCCGAAGCGGGTGCCGGTCATCCAGTCCTGGCGCGCCTGCTCGATCTCTGCCTGGGTCCGCCCGATCCAGTTCCAGAACATGATCAGTTCCTCCTCGAACGGCTCGCCGCCCAGGAGCATCAGGCCCGCCTCCGACTCGGCGCGCAGCGGGAGTTCGGTGCGGCCGCAGCCGAGGTAGAGCATCGAGCCGGGGAGTACCGGGACCCCGTCGACATGGGCCTCGCCGGACATGGACAGTACGGCGTACTCGAAGTCCGGCTCCAGCGGCAGGCGTACGTCCGCGCCGCGGGCGAGTGCCAGGTCGGCGCCGACGAGGGGCGTGTACGTCGTTCCGGGTGAGCGGGCGCCGTCGAGGTCGCCGAGGATCAGGGTGGCCGTGAGGCCGGGCGCCGTGACGACGGGCAGCTCGGAGTGGTGCTCGAAGCGCGGCTCGGTGTGCCGGTCGCCGTCGGGCAGGGCGACCCACAACTGCGCGCCGTGCAGAAAGCGGGCGTGCGGCTTCGGGCTCTCCTCGGAGTGGCTGATCGCCCGGCCGGAGGTCATCAGGCCCAGCTCGCGCGGGCGGATGGTCTGGAGGCTGCCGGTGGAGTCGCGGTGCAGCACCTCGCCCTCGTGCAGCCAACTCACCGTCTGCAGGCCCATGTGCGGGTGCGGGGGTACCTGCATACCGGGCTCGTCGGCGATGTCGTCGGGGCCGTAGTGATCGACGAAGCACCAGGCGCCCACCATACGGCGGCCCAGGTTGGGCAGCAGTCGGCGCACTTCGGAGGACTCGCCGAGCTTGACCCGGCGAGGGCTGAGGAGTTCCCGTACGGGCTCCGCCACGACGAAGCCGCGGCCGCCGCACACCGCGGGCACGGGCTCGCGATCAAGATTGCTCATGCCGCCCAAACTAGCCCCGCCGGCGCCGCCCCGTCAGTCCGTCACTCCGGGCGGCCCCGATGCAGGTCAAGAAAATAGTAGCCATGGACATAGTAGCCATGTACTGTATCTGTCATGAGCAAGGGTTCCGAGAAGGCCACACCCGGTTTCCTGGTGTGGCGCCTGTCGACGAAGTGGCGGGTCGCGGTCGACCGAGCCGTGACCCCACTGGGGCTCACCCACGCGCAGTACGCGCTGGTGGCCTCGCTGTACGGCATGCAGCGCGAGGGGGAGCGCCCCAGCCAGCGGCGCCTGGCCGACCACACCGGCCTTGAGCCGCTGTACGTCTCCAAGCTGGCGCGCTCCCTGGAAACCGCCGGCCTCCTCGAACGCACCCGGGACCCCCGCGACCCGCGCGCGGTGCAGCTGACGCTGACCGAGCAGGGCCGCGAGAAGACCCGGCAGGCGATCGACGTCGTACAAGGACTCCTGCAGCAGTTGCTGGCGCCGCTCGGCGGCCTGGACAGCGCGCGCACCCGGGAGTTCACGCGCGACCTGGCAACCCTGCTCGACGCACCTCTTGATCCGTTCGCCCTGAACAGCGAGTCCGACAAGGAGCAGTCATGACCACCACCACTCCCCTGGTCGACCCCCGAGTCATAGCCCTGGCCCACTACGCCGGCCGCGCGCTGCTGGAGAAGGTGCTGGACCGTCACGGCGCGACATTCCAGCAGTCCGTCACCCTCCGGCTCGTCGCCATCGCCGACGGCCCGGTCGAGCGCGACCACCTCGTCGACGGCGTCGTCGGCGCGCTGAAGATCGACGCCGCCGAGGCACACACCGTGGTCGACGAGCTGATCAACGCCGAACTGCTGTCCTCTCAGGAGCCGTCCCAGGTACGGATCACGGACGCCGGACGGAAGCTGTACGACAGGACCTCCGCCGAGACCGCCCCCATCAGCGCCCGGATCTACGCCGGTATCCCCACGGAGGACCTGGCAGCGGCCGGACGTGTGCTGACCCTCATCACCGAGCGGGCCAACGCCGAGCTGGCCGCCCTGACGACGTAGCCGTGGGAGCAGTACGCCCGCGCCGATGATCGATCTCGCCGAGCACGATGTCGACGGCGAGGAAGGCCAACAGGGAGATCCCGAGCAGCGGAACGAAGTAGCCGACCACGGCGGCCACCGCCGCCAGCGGCACCAGAACCTGCGGCGGCACCTGCTGCCAGGCGCCGCGCGGGATCGGCCGGCCGAAGGCGGAGCCGCGGCCGCGCTGCCACCACATCCGGTAACCCCAGACGATCAGCACGATCAGCGAGAGCGCGAGCAGCATCAGGGCGATCTGGCTGACCAGGCCGAACAGCACGCCGGTGTGCAGATCGATGCCCCAGCGGGTCAGCTTGGCGAGCACCGGGTAGTCGGCGAACCGCAGTTCGTCGGTGACCCGACCGGTGGTGGGGTCGACGGCGACGGAGTCCTGCTTGGTGGGCCAACTGCGCTGAATCTGCTTCACCACGTACGCCGACTCCGCGTCCGCGGGCGGCACGATCTCGACCGGGTCGCCGAGCCCCTTGGCGCGGGCCGCCGCGAGCACCTTGTCGAGGCCGACGCCGTGCGCGGCGTCCCCGGCGGCGGCCGAGGCTCCATGACCGGAGTGCTCACCGCCCGCGCCGGCCGAGATCGACGGGGTCGCCCCGCCGAGCGAAGTGCGCAGTTCGTCGATGTTGGCGCCGGTGTACTGCGACCAGGTCAGACCGGTGGCCGACAGGAACAGAAACCCGGCGGCGGCCCAGGCACCGACCGTGCCGTGCAGCCCCAGGGTGCGACGACGCCCGCTGGTACCGCGCACCTTCCTGCGGGCCCGGCGCCGGGAGAACCACAGCACCAGACCACCCAGCGCGATCACCCACAGCCAGCTCGCGGCGAGTTCGCTGTACAGCCGGCCGGTCTCCCCGAGGCGCAGATCGCGGTGGAACTCGTCGATCCAGGTGCGCAGCGGAAGCGCGCCGGTGGAGCCGTACTGTTCTAGCGAGCCGCGCACCTCGGCGGTGTACGGGTCGACGAAGACGGCAAGGGTGTAGTCCTGATCGACTCCCTCAACCCCGGACAACATCACCCTGGTGGTCGCGTCGTCCTCGGGGGACGGCCGTACGGCCGCGACCGTCCCCTCGGGGTGGGCCTTGCGGGCGGCGGCGACCTGCTCGGAGATCGGCAGCTTCTCGTCGCCGACGGGGACGGTCAGCTCATGCGCGTACACGATCTTCTCGGCCTGGAACGAGGCGGCGTACAGAAACCCGGTCGCGGCGGCGAGAAGCAGGAACGGCGCGACGAGCACTCCGGCGTAGAAGTGCAGCCGCAGGATCAACGGGCGCAGGGGCGCCCAGGTGCGGCGGACCGGCGCCGGGGCGGCGTCGGACGGTGGGGCCTCGTCCGTGGTGGTCGAGGGAGGGGTGGACATCGGCGAGCCTCTCCGGGGCTGGGGACGCTTGTTGTGCTGTTGCGGTCCAGTAGTCGGGCCGAGGCACGCCGGAGTTCCCGCCCTATGAAGTGACCTGAGCCACATCCACGAAGGGCAGCGGGATCCGCCGATGCCGGGGATGACACCGAGCTTGATCTCGGGTCGGCCGAAGACGGCCGTGTCGGTGGCGATCTTCGCCGGTCACAGTTCCACAGTTCCACGGACCGTGATCCGCCCGGGCGCGAACACGGCCTTCGACTTAAGCAGGTTGTCGGCATCGGAATAGACGAGTTGCAGTCCCATGGAGCGGAACACCCGGGCGAGTCCCTCGCCCCTGGCCTCCCGGAGGGCCTTCCCGTAGTGGTCGGCCGCCTCGATGACCAGAGCGCGGAAACGGCCCGGGCTGGGATCCCCCGCGAGCGCCAGGAGGCTGTGCGGCGTGCAGACCGTGCGTAGCCAGGCGATGAGCGGTCTGAGTGCGTTCGTCTCCCGCAGGTACACATTGCGGGGATGGCTGATGCGGTTCGCCGTCGCTTGCTCGGCCGGCAGTCGGCACCGGTAATACGGCTCCGCGTTGTTCCAGGTCCCCTGCATGAGCCGGTTGCATCTGATGCAGCGCATCAGACCCCGCAGCAGGTACCGCTGTTTCCCGGTGGCCGTACCCGGCTCGCGCTGGAGCCGGCGGCGGGCGACGAACATCCGGTGCACCTGATCGAACACTTCGTACGGGACGATCGCGCCGGACACCGCATGCACACCGACCGTGCCATCGGGCGTGGGGTGATCGGCGTAGCGCGGGTTCGCCAGGATCGCGCGCACCGTGCCCTTGGACCACGCCGCCTCCGGCAGCGTCGCACCACGCCCGTACGCCCCCGGGCTCGGGATCGCATCCAGGTTGAGGCCGTCCGCGATGCGCTGGAGCCCCTTGCCGGACAGGTACTCCCGGAAGATCCGCCGGACCACCGGCGCGGTCCACTCGTCCGGGACGAGGCCCTGTCCTGCCTTCATTTCCTCCTCGGAGGTCGGCGGCCGGTAGCCGTACGGTGAACGGCCGCGCAGCCGTGCCGTCGGCGCCACGGTGGCAGGTCGGGGGCCGGTGTCCGCGCCCGGGCTCCTCCTGTCCGTGGTCCGGCCTTGCTCAGTGTGCACAGATGACGCTCCCCCGTGTTCTTGCTTTCCTGGCACAAGTCGCGTGACCCCGGTCAGCTCCCGATCAGCTCGGTGAGATCCGGCAGAGGCCGTCACTGAACGGCCCCTTGCCGAGGATCTTGCGGGTCAAGCTCCGCTGTTCTGCGAGTGCGTCACGCATGGATGCGTCTCCTCTGCCGTGCGGTGGGTCGGACAAGGAGGCCGCCCGCCACCCGCTGACGGTAAGCAGGCCCTACCTATGACACGGCTCGTCAACTCCCGCCGCCTTCCACCGGATTCGCCCACTCGTGCGCCGTCATGACAACCTCGCTCACCCTGAACGTTATTCGACAATGTCGTACGGCAATCGTCAAATGCTGAGCCCTGGTTGATGGGGGTTCGAAATATCGCCGTGCAGTACCGTCGCGGTCCGCAGGTTGCCCACGACCTATTCCGCAAGCTCGGAGCCCAGGTAAGCGGGGCCGTGCGCCTGCGGCCGAGGGCATTTCCCGGGCCCTGCAACGTCTTCCACAAACCATCAACTCGCCCTCCACAGGCCCCCGTCCGCCTAGTCGCTCCCTGTGCGACCACACTGCGACCACATGCTTGACGGGACCAGGGTCGGTGGGCTTTGCTTCCCACGGCCGTTCGGCAATGCCGTACTACGTTCGCAAGGGCACGACGAGGCGCTCGCGCAGGTCGCTGACGCAGAACCTCCCGGGTCGCACAGCCCTGCTGCAGGACCGATCCGCTCCTCAACTCCCTTGCCTCAACGAGCGATTGGATCAAGGTGACTGTCCATTCCGTCGACCATGTCGAGTTCTTCGTGGGGGATGTCAATCAGGCATCCCATTACTACGGCCGTACCTACGGCTTCCGAGTGGTGGCCGAGGCGGGCCCGCTCACCGGGCTCGCCTCGGCCCGCTCGCTGGTACTGGCGCACGGCGGCGTCCGCCTGGTACTGACGTCCCCCCTGCACGCCGACCACGCAGCCTCGCGGTTCGTCCGCAGGCACGGCGACGGCGTGCGCGATGTCGCCCTGCGGTCCACCGATGCCGCGGGCGACTATGAGCGGGCGCTGGCGGCCGGGGCCGAGTCCGTCGCGGAACCGGAAACCTTCGAGGACGCCGACGGCCGGGTCATACGGGCCACCATCGCCGCGACCAATGACCTGGTGCACACCTTCGTTCAGCGTGACGACCCGTCAGGCGCCTTTCTGCCGGGCAGGTATCTGCCCGTGACCGACGAGCCCGCGCCGGGGCCCGAACTGCTGCGATCCGTCGATCACCTGGCTCTGTGCCTGCGCGCCGGTTCGCTGGATACCATGGTCGACTTCTATCAGCGGGCACTGGGGCTGCGGCATACCTACGACGAGTACATCGTCGTCGGCGGTCAGGCGATGGCCTCGAAGGTCGTTCAGGACGAGACCAGGGGTGTCACCTTCACCATGGTGGAACCGGACCTCACCGGCGACCGCGGCCAGCTGAACGACTTCCTCGACGCATTCGACGGCCCCGGCGTCCAGCATGTGGCCTACGGCACCGACGACATCGTCGAGGCCGCCCGCGAACTGCGGGCATCCGGCGTCGAATTGCTCTCGACGCCCGTCGGCTACTACTCCGCGCTGGCTGATCGCGGTATCGACGTGCACATCGACACCGAGGTGCTGCAGGAGCTGGGACTGCTGGCCGACCGGGACGAATGGGGCCAGCTGGTACAGGTGTTCACCCGCTCCCCGTACGCCCGCAGGACGGTGTTCTTCGAGCTGATCCAGCGGCTCGACGCACGGACCTTCGGCAGCGGCAACATCAAGGCCCTCTACGAGGCCGTGGAGCGCGAGCGCGCCGAGGCCTCCGTACCGGCCGGCGCCGCGGCGAGGACGGGCGGGTGACCGCGCTGACCGGACCTCAGGGCGGTCGGCAGGACCTGCTGCTCTCCCCGCAGGACTACGAGGCGGCGGCACGCGCCCGGCTCGACCGGCCCGTGTGGGACTACATCGCCGGCGGCAGCGGCGACGAGGTGACCCTGCGGGAGGACCGTGCGGCATACCACCGCTACCGGCTGCGTCCCCGTGCCTTGGTCGATGTGTCCCACTGCGAGCTGAGCACCACACTGCTCGGCGGGCCCGTGGATTTCCCCGTCGGCATCGCACCCATGGCCTACCACGGTCTGGTCCATGCCGACGGCGAGACCGCCACCGTCCGCGCGGCCGGTGCGGTAGGCGCACTCACCATCACCAGCACCTTCGCCAGCAGGACGCTGGAGGAGACCGCACGGGCCGGGACCGGACCGCTGTGGCTGCAGCTCTATGTGATGCGTCGAAGGGAGGTCACCGAATCCCTCGTACGACGGGCCGAAGCCGCCGGATACCGAGCCCTGGTGATCACGGTCGACACCCCCCGGATGGCGCGTCGGCACCGCGACCTGCGCAATGGCTTCGGTCTGCCCTTGCATGTCCGGCCGGCCAATCTCGACGACTGCCACCGGGCCGGACTGCACTGGGGCCGTTCCGGTGGCTCCACTCTCGCCGAGCACGCCGCGCAGCACCACGACGCCGCGTTCACCTGGGACGACCTGGCCTGGGTGCGCTCGCTGACCAGCCTGCCGCTGGTGCTGAAGGGCGTACTCACCGCGGGGGACGCCCGGCGGGCGGCCGGACTGGGGATCGAGGGGCTGATCGTGTCCACGCACGGAGGCCGCCAACTCGACGGTGCCATACCGGCACTGGACGCGCTTCCCGAGGTCGTCGCGGCCGTGCAGGGCCAGTGCGAAGTCCTCGTCGACGGCGGCATCCGCCGCGGCAGCGACGTGCTCAAGGCGCTGGCGCTCGGGGCCCGCGCGGTGTTCGTCGGCCGTCCGATCCTGTGGGGCCTCGCCGTCGACGGTGCGGAGGGCGTCGAACGGGTCCTGGCCACCATCCGGGCGGAGCTGGAAGAGGCGATGGCGCTGACCGGCCGGTCCCGGCTCGACACCGTCAACCGGGATCTCCTTCACCCTTGCGCAGACCCCGCGTACCACCGCACCCTCAACCCCCTTTAACGGCAGGGATATGACATGACGACGAACGACGCGCACTTCACGCTGACCGCCGCCGAACAGGACCTTCTGCCGTCCGACGAGGAGGTGCGGTTCTACCAGGAGTACGGCTGGTATCTGTCGAAGAAGCTGTTGACCGATGACGAGGTCGACCTGCTGAACTCCGCGGCCGACCGCTTCTACGCCGGCCACCGTGACCGCACCCTGCCGAAGCGTCCGCCGCGCCTGGCGTACTGGGAGCCCGAGCAGGGCGATGTGCACCGGCACAACGACTACATCTTCTACGAGGACGACACCATCCGCGGCATCCTGTCCAAGCCGGTCATCGCGGCCGTGGCGGCACGGATAGCACAGACCAGCCAGATACGCCTGTGGAACAGCACGCTCATCCACAAGCCGCCGCGTGCGGACGACGCCCGCAATATCGTGCCCTGGCACTTCGACCGCCACTACTGGCAGACCTGCTCCTCCGACGAGATGCTCACCGCCTTCATCCCCTTCCACGACTGTGGCGAGGAGATGGGGACGATCACGATGATCGACGGCAGCCACCGCTGGAAGGAGACCGGCGGCGACGATTCCACCAGTCGCCACTTCGCCGATCGCAACCGGTCGGAACTCGAGGAGATGCTTGCGGAGAACGCCGCGTTCAACAACGCGAAGGTACGCAAGAGTCCGGTGAACATCCCCAAGGGACACATCAGCTTCCACCACTGCCGCACCTACCACGGCAGCGGCCACAACGTGAGCGACCGTCCCCGCCGCGCCATCTCCTTCCACCTGCAGGACCGCACCAACCAGTGGCGGCCGTACGAGCTGTCCTCCGGCGAGCGGGTCGTCTACAACAACGACGTGCTCGTACGCGCGGACGCGAACGGCAACCCCGACTACACCGACCCGGACTTCTGCCCGGTCCTGTGGGAGGACCCGCGGTGACCCAAGGTCCCCCCACCACCGTGCTGTCGGCCGATGAGCTGCACGCATCGCTCGGTGACCCGCTCATGGAGGTGATGAATTTCCTCAACGAGGTCACCTCCCGCTATCCGGAGGCGATCTCCTTCGGCCCGGGGCGCCCGTACGAAGGGCTCTTCGAGGTCGAGCGGATCGGTGACTACCTCGACGCCTACACGCGGCATCTCTCCGAGGAACTGGGCCGGACCCCCGACGAGATCCGCACCATGCTCTTCCAGTACGGGCGCACCAACGGCCAGATCCACGACCTGGTGGCGCGCGTCCTGCGCAACGACGAGGGCATCGAGGCGAACCCCGATGCCCTCGTGGTCACCGTGGGCTGCCAGGAGGGCATGTTCATCACCCTCCGCGCCCTGTTCACCGGCCCCTCGGACGTCCTGCTGGTCTCCTCTCCCTGTTATGTCGGGGTCACCGGAGCGGCCCGGCTGCTGGACGTCGAGACGGTGCATGTGCCCGAGGGCGAGGACGGGGCCGACCTGGAGCTGCTGCGGCGGACGGTCGCCGAGCTACGTGCGGCCGGAAAGCGGCCGCGCGCGTTCTACCTGGTGCCGGACTTCTCGAACCCCACCGGCGCCTGCCTGCCGCTCCCCGCGCGTCGCCGTCTGCTGGACCTGGCCGAGGAGGAGGACCTGCTCCTTCTGGAGGACAATCCGTACGGGTTCTTCACCCGCACCGGGACCGGCCTGCCCACCCTCAAGGCGCTGGACAGCCGGCGGCGAGTGATCTACCTCGGGTCCTTCGCCAAGACCTGCTTCCCCGGCGCCCGGGTCGGCTATGTGGTCGCCGATCAGCGCGTCCGGGCGGCAGACGGCAGCCACGGGCTCCTGGCGGACGAACTGTCCAAGATCAAGGGCATGGTGACGGTCAATACGCCCGCCATCAGCCAGGCGGTGATCGGGGGCATGCTCCTCAGCCACGACTTCCGCCTGCGGGAGGCCAACAAGCCCGCTGCCGACTTCTACCGGAACAATCTGACCGTACTGCTGGATTGTCTCGACCGGCTGCTGCCTCCGGAGCGGCGCGAGGCGGCCGGAATTCACTGGAACTCGCCGGAGGGCGGATTCTTCCTGACTCTGACGCTGCCGGTTCCGGCGGACAACGCACTCCTCGAAGAGTCCGCCAGCGAGCACGGGGTGATCTGGACGCCCATGAGCTACTTCCATCCGGACCGGGACGGCGGCGGCCGGCATCAGATGCGGCTGTCCCTCAGCTGCCTGACGCCGGAGCAAGTGGCCGAGGGAGCCCGTCGGCTGGTGGATCTGCTGGAACGGAGCTGCCTGTGAACGCCTTGCTCTACGGCGTAACGGTGCTGATCTGGGGTTCCACCTGGCTGGCCATCAAGGGCCAGCTCGGGGACGTACACCCCACGGCGTCGATCGCGTACCGGTTCGCCCTGGCGGCCGTGATCCTGCTGGCATGGGCCCGTCTGCGCGGGTTGCCGCTGCGCTATCCCCTGCGCGTGCACGGCCAGTTCGCCCTCATGGGCGCCCTGATGTTCTCCACCAATTTCGTCTGCTTCTATTTCGCAGAAGAGCATCTGACCACCGGTCTCGTCTCGATCGTCTTCGCGATGTCACTGGTAGTGAACATGGTGTTCGCCCGCTTCTTCTTCAAGCGCGCCATCACGGTGAAGACGCTCATCGGCGGCGCGGTCGGACTGCTGGGGATCTCAACGGTGTTCTGGCCGGAGTTCCAGAACTTCGGCCTCTCCTCCGACTCGGGCCAGGGCATCGCGCTCTCGGCACTCGGCACCCTGGTGTTCTGCCTGGGGAACGTGGTCTCCGGCAAGACCCAGGCCGCCGGCATCCCGGTGATCCAGAGCACCGGGTACGCCATGACCTACGGGGCGCTGCTGATGGCCCCGTTCGCCGCCGTCCTCGGCAAGGGCGCCCTGTTCGACCCCACGCCGCGATACGCGGGCTCGCTCGTCTACCTGGCCGTCTTCGGCTCAGTGGTGGGTTTCGGCGCCTATCTCACGCTGCTTGGCCGGATCGGTGGCGAGCGCGCGGCGTACGCGATGGTGCTCTTCCCGATCGTGGCGCTGCTGCTGTCCACGATGTTCGAGGACTTCCACTGGACCGGGCGGGACCTGGCGGGCGTCGTCCTGATCCTGATCGGCAACGCAGTGATGCTGACCGACCCGACGCTGCTGCGGCGCCTGACCGGCAACCGGTTCCCCGCCCAACCGGCGACATCGACGCAGCCGACGGCAGAGAGCACAGCCGACCGGTAATGCCCTCCCCGCAGGTCCGTCCGGGCCCATCCGCAGACCGGATGGGCCGGAGCGGGCTGCCGCCCATCTCACCACGGTCGAGGAGCGACCCTTGCATACCGCTGCAGTCGTCGGCACTGGTCTCATCGGCACATCGATCGCGCTGGCACTGACCGGCCGCGGAGTGACCACCCACTTGATCGACCGCAACCCCGACAGCGTACGCATCGCCGCCGCACGAGGAGCGGGGACGCCCGAACCGCCTTCGGCACCGGTGGACATCGCCGTCATCTGCGTTCCACCGTCGGCGGTCGCCAAGACCGTCGCGGAACACCAGAAGGCCGAACTGGCCACGGTGTACACGGACGTGGCGAGCGTGAAGGCGCTGCCCTACGCCGAATGCCTGGCCCTGGGATGCGACACCACCGCTCTGGTGGGCGGACATCCGCTCGCCGGGCGGGAACGCTCCGGGCCGCTGTCGGCCCGCGCCGATCTATTCCGTGACCACCGCTGGGTACTCACTCCCACCCCGGAGACCAACGAGGACACACTCAACCGCACCCTGGAACTGGTGTCGCTCTGCGGCGCCGTCCCGGTACTGCTGGACCCACCCGACCACGACCGGGCCGTGGCGCTGACCTCCCATCTCCCCCACCTGCTGGCGAGCCTCACCGCCGCCCGGCTGCTGGAGGGCGAGGACTACGCGGTACGGCTGGCCGGTGGCGGCATACGGGACGTCACCCGGATCGCCGCAGGTGACGCCGCGCTGTGGACGGACATCCTCGCGGCCAACGCCCCGGCCGTCGGTGCGCTGCTCGCCGAGCTCACCGCGGACCTGCAGCGAACGGCCGACGCACTGGCCCGACTCACCGACGGGACACCGGAACAGCAGGGCGGTGCCCTGGCGGACCTGACCGACATCCTGCGCCGCGGCTGCGAGGGCCGGGCCCGCATCACGACCGCACACGGCGGCGTAGGAGCGCCCTTGGCCACCTCGCTCTCGGTCTCCATCGGCGCCCCGGACCGCCGCCTGGGGCGGCTGCTTGAGGATGTGAGCGAGGCACGGGTGGATCTGGAGGACTTGGCGTTCCCGGATCCGGCTGCGCCGCAACGCTCGGTCGAGCTCCTGGTCACCCCTGACGCGGCGCGCCCACTGTCCGACGCCCTGCTCGACCGAGGCTGGGCGGTCCGCTTTTGACGCAACGTAACCAATGGAGCCAGGGAAAGCAGCTCACCCCATCCCCGGCATCAGCGCCTTTACAGCCCATCGAACCAGGAGACTTACATGCCGCACATCACCGTGGACTACGACAAGCCCTTGGACGGCTTCTTCAACCGCCGCCGCTTCGCCCTCGAACTCCACGCGCTGGCCGCCAAGACAGTCGACGGCATCACGGTCGAAAGCTGTAAGACACGCTTCCGGTACGTCGAGGAGGCCGTCATCTCGGACGGCAAGCCTGGTCAGGCCCTGATCCACATCGACTTTGCGATCCTCCCGGGCCGTTCGACGCAGACCAAGACCGAACTGAGCCGTGCGGTACTCGACTTGGTACGCGCACACACGGCAACCGTGCCCGACACGGTGGTACACGCGTCCGTCGATGTACACGACCTCAGCGCCTCATACACGAAGCACGTTGGGTGAGTTGGGTAAAGGGCTCGCAGACAGGCAAATTGCCGTGCGGCTCGGCGGAGCGAGCCGCCGGTACGCCGCACGGCCGGGGGTCAGCCGTTGAGGTTCTGCATCAGCTCGGAGGCGTAGCGGTCGCCGGAGACGATGCCGCGTGGGGCGACGGCTTCGATGGCGGCCAGGTCCTCGTCGGTGATCGTCATGGCGGTGGCGGCGACGTTCTCCTCCAGGTAGCGGCGGCGCTTGGTGCCGGGGATGGCGACCGCGCTCTGGTGCAGCACCCAGGCGAGAGCCAGCTGGGACGGCGAGACCTGCTTGGCGGCGGCGATGCGGCGGACCTCGTCGACCACGGCCAGGTTGCGGGCGAAGTTCTCGCCCTGGAAGCGCGGGTCGGTGCGGCGGAAGTCGTCGGCGGCGAAGTCGTCCGGGCTGGTGATCGCACCGGACAGGAACCCGCGCCCGAGCGGCGAGTAGGCGACCAGGCCGATCCCGAGCTCGTTCAGGGTGGCCATGACCCCGTCGTTCTCGATGCCACGCTCGAAGAGCGAGTACTCGGTCTGGATCGCCGTGAGGGGGTGGACGGAGTGGGCGCGGCGAATGGTCTGCGGGGCGACCTCGGACAGGCCGATGTAGCGGGCCTTGCCGACGGCCACCAGCTCACCCATGGCGCCGACGGTCTCCTCGATCGGCACCTGCGGGTCGACCCGGTGCAGGTAGTAGAGGTCGACGTGGTCGGTGTCCAGGTGGCGCAGGGAGCGGTCCAGGGAACGACGGATGTACTCAGGGCGCCCGTTGAGGCCGACGAGCGTGCCGTCGTCGGTGAACTCGATGCCGGTCTTGGTGGCGACGACGGCCTGCTCGCGGCGGCCGGCGAGGGCCTTGCCGAGGAGCTGCTCGTTGATGAATGGGCCGTAGCTCTCGGCGGTGTCCAGCAGGGTCACGCCCAGTTCCAGGGCGCGGTCGATGGTAGCGAGGGACTCGGCCTCGTCAGTGCTGCCATAGAAGGCGCTCATGCCCATGCAGCCGAGTCCTTCGACGGAGACGGTCAGGCCCTGGCTGCCGAGGGTGCGGAGTTCCACGGTGATCTTCCTTGATGTTGCGGGTCGTTCTGTGATGTGTGACTGGTCAGGTTGTGCTTCCGGTGCGCTGCGACCCTCGGCCCGGACCGGGTCGGTTTGCGTGCCGGCCGCGGGCGGGCGGGAGGTGGGGCGGTCAGCACACCCAGGTACCGGTGAGGGTCTGGACGGCGGAGCCGTCGAGGTCGGCGAGGGTGGTGGCGACGAAGTCGCGGGCCCACGGCGAGGTCTGGATGCGGAAGGGCGGGCGAGCGGCGGTCAGGGCATCGACGATCGGGGCGGCTGCCTCGACCGGGGTCTGGGCGTTGCCGAACGACTGCCGGGTGCGGGAGATGTAGGCCTCAAGCGCCGGGCGATAGGGCCCGGCGGCGGCGAGCAGGGTCGGAACATCCAGGCCGAGATTGGCGACGAACTCGCTCGCCACCGCGCCCGGCTCGACCACGGTGACATCGACACCGACGGTGGAGGCGACCGGCGCGAGGGACTGCATGAAGCCCTCCACGGCGAACTTCGCCGCGCAGTAGGCCTCGTTGAAGGGCTGGCCGACGACGCCGCCGACGCTGCTGACGGTGATCACCCGGCCCTTCGACGCACGCAGGTGCGGCAGGGCGGCCCTGGTCACCGCCACCACGCCGAAGAAGTTGACCTCCATGGCCGCGCGGACGTCGTCGACGCTGCTTTGCTCGATGGTGCCGACCTGGGCGGCTCCGGCGTTGTTGACCAGCGCGTCCAGGCGGCCGTGCTCGGCGACGGCCTCGTCCAGGCAGGCGGTGATGCCGACGGAGTCGGTCACATCCAGGCGCCTGACCTGGATCCGGTCCTCTACACCCGCCTCGGCGGCGGCCTTGAGCAGGGCCTCGGCCCTGCTCGTGTCGCGCATGGTGGCGATGGCCGTCCAGCCCGCCCGGGCGGCACCGATGGCGGCGGCCAGGCCGATGCCGGAGGACGTACCGGTGATCAGAACCGTCTTCGGGGAGGTCATGAGGGTCTTCCTTACCTGGGGAGCACAACGGGCCGGCACCGTAACCGGGGAGTTCCCCGGTTATCCGCCAACCGTAATCGGGGAACTCCCCGGTTGTCCAGTTAGACTGGTCCCGCGACGAAGGGAGCAGTCTTGACCAGCAAGCCGAGCGTGTTGCGTGCCGATGCCCGCCGCAACCGGGAGCGCATCCTCGAAGCGGCCGTGCGTGCCTTCTCCGAGAAGGGCGCGGATGTGGCGATCGACACGATCGCCAAC
>NZ_JACMSF010000001.1 GCF_014257025.1 Streptomyces cupreus | reverse complement strand
TAGGCCTTCTTCGTCCGTCGGCCCGTGGCGGGTAGTGACCGGGACAGCGCGCGGTCGGTCAGCGGGCCCGCGGCGCCGGTGTAGGCCTCCGGCTCGAACAGGTCGGTCAGTCGGGCGTCGGCGAGTACGGCCGACGCCCGGCTGTCCTGCCGTAGCACATCCGCCAGCGGCTCGCCGGTGCGTGCCGCGCGGGCGGACGCCGCGTTCAGGAGGTCGCGGGCCTGGGACTTGCCGAGGAGGGGGGCGAGTACGGCGGCGATCCGCTCGGAGACGATCTGGCCGCCGGTGATCCGGGTGTTGGCGCGCATCCGCTCCGGATCCACCGACAGCTGGGAGACGAGTTCCACCGCCTGGTGGGCCGCGCCTCCGGCCAGCCGCAACAGGGCGCGCAGCGGCTCCCATTCGGCGTGCCAGGAGCCGGCGGACCGTTCGTCCTCGCTCGGCAGACAGCCCAGTACGGTCGCGGCGAGCTGGGGCGCCTGCAGCGCGGCGGATCTGACGGCCGTCGCGAGCACGGGGTTGCGTTTGTGCGGCATCGCCGAGGACGCGCCCCGGCCGCTGGGCGCCGGCTCGTGCACCTCGCCGACCTCGGTCCGGGTCAGGGACAGCACATCGACGGCGATCTTGCCGAGGGCTCCGCACAGGAACGCGACGGCCATGGCCACGTCCACGATGGGAGTACGCAGCACGTGCCACGGCAAGAGCGGGGCAGACAGGCCCAGTTCGGCCGCGAACGCGTCCGTCAGGTCCTGGACGTAGACGGCCGGGTCGGCTTTTGGCGCGTGGGCGAGATATCCGGCCAACGTGCCTGCCGCGCCGCCGAGTTGGACGTCGGCACTCAGCGCGTCGAGCCTGTGCACCGCGTCCAGCACGAGATGGCGCCAGCCCGCCGCCTTGAGCCCGAAGGTCGTGGGCACCGCGTGCAGGGCCAGGGTGCGGCCCGCCATCAGGGTGTCCCGGTGTTCCCTGGCGAGTACGGCCAGGGCCTCCTCGACGCGTTCGAGATCGGCGCGGATCAGCCGCACGGTCCGGCGCACGACCAGGACGGTGGCGGTGTCGAGGATGTCCTGGCTGGTCGAACCCCGGTGCACATACCGGGCCGCCTCCGGGTCCCGGGCCGCGACCAGCGCGGTGAACTCCCGTACCAGCGCCACCACCGGGTTGGCGGACTCGCGAGCCTGCCGGGCCAGGGCGACCAGGTCGAGCCGGTCGGCCCGCGCGGCCTCCGTGATGACCTGTGCGGCGGTCGCGGGCACCGTGCCGAGGCGGGCCTGCGCCCGGCTCAGGGCCGCCTCGGCGTCCAGCATGGCCTTGAGCCACGCCCCGTCGGATACCGCGTCCACGACAGGGGTGGCCGCCCAGACCGGGGACAGCAGACCGGCATCCCCGGCGAGGCCGATGTCAGTGGGCATGGGTGAGTCCCTGTTCTGTGTGAGCTTCCTGCCCTCGTTCTGTGTGAGCTTCCTGTCCGCCGCCGGATGCCGCGCTCGTGCTGCCGGCGCAGGCGAGGGCCGCACGCGCGATGGCGTCGGAGTCCGTGAGCGTCACGGAGTTGACGCCGGGCCGGATGCCCGCGGCCGTCACCCAGTGCACCGACTCCGTGGGCACGCCGAACGCGAAGCGCCGCGGATGCGCCCGTCCGGCCGCGTCGATCAGGCGGAACGGCCGCCCGGTGACGGCTAGTCCGTCGCTCTCGTACGCGCCGCCGGAGCGGGTGCGGATGCGGTAGGTGGTGCACTGTCCGGTGGCCAGCAGATGGCGTAGCAGCGGATCGTCGGTGCGACGCAGGGTGATGTCGGGCAGGCGTGCCTCGACCAGGGCGTCCACACGGACCTCGGAGCCGGGCACGAGCGGCGAACCGGCGGTGTACCCGGTGCCGTCGACCCTGACCCGCAGGCCCGGCCCGATCACGTGCAGCACGTCGGCCTCGATCAGGGCGATCATCTCCTCGACCCGCCGCGCGGGCGGTCCGATGGAGAGGAACGCGTTGAGCGGGGTGTACCAGTCGTCCAGGTCCGCGCGGTACGAGTCGCCGTGCAGGCCCCCGTGGTCGACCGCGAGCCGGACCTCGTTGCGCAGGTCGCGCAGGACGTCGAGGGCGGCCTTGAGCGGACCGCTGACATTGCCGCACCTGGCCTCCGCGACGTCCTTGCGCAGGTGGTCGAGGAGCCAGTCGGTGAAGTCCCGACGGCTGACGAACTCCCGGTCCCGGTACGGGCGCGCGATCAGTTCCCAGTCCCAGCGGTACTTCTCGCTGATGCCGTACGCCGACAGGACGGCGTCCTTCTCCCGCTCCCCCGGTCCTGCCGCCAGGAAGTCGTCCTGGAGTTGCTCGGCCCTGGCGAGGTGTCCGCGCGAGGTGAACAGCGTCCGATAGTAGACGGCCTCGACCTCGCGGGAGATCAGGGGCCAGAGATCCGTCCTGAAGTCGAGACCTGAGCGCGCGTGGGTGCGGCGCAGCTCCGCGACGCGGTCGGCGGTGAGCAGCAGCGGCTCGTGCCGGCCGTGCGGGCCCTTCTCGTTGTCGCCCCGGGCTTGGTAGGGGATGCCCCGCCGGGACCCGGCGTACAGGTGCGGCTCCCGGCCGCTGGGGAGGTAGACGAGCCGTCCGCCGGCCCGTGAGAAGGAGCCGCCGCGGCCGACGGTGAGCTCGGCCATGTGGTCGAAGAAGTTCAGCCCGAGCCCGCGCAGCAGCACCTTGGTGCCCGGGGACAGCACGTCGAGATCGACGTCCGCCGGGTTGGCGGGAGGGATGTGGACCAGCCCCGCCTGCCGCACCCGGGTGGCGAACTCCCGCTCGGCGGTGTCCGCTCGGGCCGGCAGGTGGCCCTGGCACAGGATCACGGCGTGCAGGCCCGCGAGCACGGTTCCGTCGTCGAGCACCACCCGTTGCAGGGTCGTGTCCTCGGCTTCCGGATCGTCGTCGAGGGCTACGGCGAGCGCGGTGTGCGTGGTGACGCGCAGGCCCGGGGGTGCGTTCTCGACGATGCGCTGGTACGCCCATTGCAGATACCGGCCGTAGAACGCGCGCGTCGGATAGGTGTCGGGCCCCAACTCGCGGGCCTCGTCGAGGACATGGGGCGGACAGTCGTGGCCGGGGTGGCCCGCGAGGAGCGCCTCGGCCCACTCGTGCAGGCTCGGTCCGGGTTCCAGCGGGCCACGCAGGTCGACGGAGGCGTCGGTGAACACGGAGATCTGTCCGGCCACGGTGTTCATGAGCAGATGACGGGACTGGTCGGTGCGCCACACCTTGCCGGAGCCGGGCGGGTAAGGATCGACGACATGGACGTGGACCGTGCCGCTCTCGGGCTGTGAGCGGGCGTTGGCGCAGAGCCGTTCGACCACCGAGAGGCCGCGCGGGCCACTGCCTATCAGGCCCACCGTGCAGTGTCTCGTTGTCATGGTTCCTGCTTCTGCCGAGGTCTTCACCACTCGACCAGCGCGAACCCCGCGGCCATGCCTCCGCCGAAACCGGCCAGGAGGATCAGGTCGCCGGGCCGGAAGGCTCCGGTGCGGGCGGCTTCCGCAAGGGTGATCGGGATGGAGGCGGCTCCGGTGTTGCCGTAGTACGTCAGGGTGCGGTGCAGGGTGGCCCTGGACAGGGCCAGTGCGGCGAACACGGTGTCGAGCAGGACGCCGTTGGCCTGGTGCGGGACGAAGTGGCCGATGTCGTCGGGGCCGACCCCGCTCTCGTGGAGGAACTGCTTGGTCAGCAGCGGCAGACGGTCCTCGACGAAGCCGCGCACCGCACGGCCGTCCATCCTGAAGTAGTGCAGACCGGCGTCCAGGGCGGCCCGGTCGACGGGCAGCCGGCTGCCGCCCGCGGGCACCTCGATCAGGCCCGACAATTCGCCGAAGGTGTACGTGGTGAGGGCGCGGACGCGAGCGCCCTGTCCCCGGCCCAGAACCATCGCACCGGCGCCGTCGCCGAACAGGACGACTGTTCTGCGGTCGGCCGGGTTCAGGATGCGCGAGTACACATCGGCGCCGATGACCAGGGCGTATCCGCCCCTTCTGGTGAGGATCCCCTCGGCCGCGGCGAGCGCGAACACCTCGCCGGAGCACACGGCGTTGACGTCGAACGCGGACGCGTCGACGGCGCCGAGCAGATGCTGTACGTAGGCGGCGGTGGGCGGCTGGGGACGGTCGGGTGTGGAGGTGGCCACGACGATCACGGTCAGCTGGTCGGCGGTGATGCCGGCCGACCGCAGCGCGGCCCGTCCGGCGGCCGCGGCCAGGTCCGAGGTGGCCTGCTCGGGGGCGGCCCAGCGGCGTTCCCGGATCGCGGTCTTGCGGACGACCCAGGCGTCGTCGACCCCCGCCCGCGCTCCGGCCTCGTCATTGGAGACAACTCGATCCGGCACATGAGCACCCGTACCGAGGATCCCGACTTCGGTCATGCGCCCGTCTTCCCCTCAATCGGTCTGGATGGGGCACTGTCGGCTAGCGCGTCTCGTAGACGCGCTTGTGGTCGCGCAGGGCCGCCAGCCGGAAGGGGCCCGTGGTCTCGGCCGGAGTGCGGTGGTCTCCGCCGTCGGCCGGGAAGGAGAACTCGTGCAGGCCTCGGTAGCGGGCGTGGTCCACGGGGGTGCGCCGGTCGATGGCCTCGCGGTGCGCCTTGGTGCGCAGATGGTCCCGGTATCCGGGTACGGCGGTGCCGGCGAAGAACTCGGCGACGCTGCCGGAGCCGTAGCTGAGGAAGCCGATGGCCCGGTCGGTCAGGTCGTCGGCCTGGTCGAGCAGCGCGGCGAGGGCCAGGTACACCGAGGCGGTGTAGCTGTTGCCGATGACGTTGTTGTAGGCGGTGGTCAGTGCGAGGTCCCGGCTGACGCGGTCCTCGTCGACGCCGTGCCCGCAGTGGTTGAGGAGCTGGCGGTGGGCCTTGTAGGCCATCTTCGTGAACGGCTGGTGGTAGCAGAACGCGGCGAAGTCGTCCAGCGCGCGCCCGCCCTGCTCGGTGTAGTCCTTCCAACTGCCCTGCACCGCCAGCAGATACGCGCCGATGGACTCCTGTCCGTCGACCAGGGCGGCCTCGCGGTAGTTGGGCCGCCAGAAGTCCATGACGTCCGCGGTGAACACGCCCGACGGTTCCTCGATGCGCACGAGCGCGGGGTCGGCGCCGACCAGCATGGCCACGGCGGCGGCGCCCTGGGTGGCCTCGCCGGGGCTGTCCAGCTCGTACTTGGAGACGTCGGCGGCGATGACGAGGACCCGCTGCGCCGGGTCGCGGCGCACCAGGCCGATGGCGAACTGGAGGGCGGCCGTCGCCCCGTAGCAGGCCTGCTTGAGCTCGACGACCCGGGTGGCCGAGTGCAGTCCGAGGAGCGTGTGGACGTAGATCCCGGCCGACTTCGCCTGGTCGATCGAGGACTCCGTCGCGAAGAGGACGGTCCGGATCCCGTCGCTGCCGTGCCGCTCGACGATCGGCGCGGCGGCGGTCGCGGCCATGGTCACGATGTCCTCGTCGGCGGCGGGCACGCTCATCGACCGCTGGCCGATGCCGTGGTGGTACTTGTCGATGTCGGTGCCGTTGTGCTCGGCGAGGACGGTGTGCGCGAGGACGAACTCGGTGGTCGCGAACGACAGATCGTGAATTCCTACGGCGCGGTCGTGGGCCATTTCCCTAGACACCCGCCTTCGCTGTCTCGTTGGCGCGTTCCAACTGGACGTGTGCACGCATCAGTTCGCCAGGGTTCGTCTGGGCGGCGAGCAGGGAGAGTTCACCGCAGAGCACCGTCGCCGCCGCGATCACGGCGAGCCGGCGGGCGTTCTCGCCGGGGGCGCGGTCGGCCCGGCAGCCGAGCCGGGCGAGGTTCGACTCCACGAAGTCGAGCCCCTTGCCGTTGCCGACGGAGCCCACGATCAGGTTGGGCAGCGTGCAGGCGAAGTAGAGATCGCCGTCCCGTTCCTCGGCCATGACGACGCCCTGGGAGCCCTCGACGATGTTGGCCGCGTCCTGGCCGGTGGCCAGGTAGAAGCCGAGCAGCATGTTCGCGAAGTGGGCGTTGGCCGAGCGGATGCCGCCGGCGAGCAGGGTCCCGAGCAGGTTCTTGCGGATGTTCAGCTCGACGATCCCGGCGGCCGTGGTGCGCAGGACGGTCTCGACCACGTCACGCGATACGAGGAGCTCGGTGACCACGTTCTTGCCCCGGCCGAGGATGCCGTTGACGGCGGTGGCCTTCTTGTCGGTGCAGTAGTTCCCGGAGATCGATCCGTAGGCGATGCCGGGGATCGTCTCCAGCAGGTGCCGCAGCAGCGCGTCGGAGGCGAGCGTGGCCATGTTGTGCCCGGAGGCGTCGCCGGTGCTGAACTCGAAGCGGACGAACAGCAGGTTGGCGTTGATCTCGTGGCGTATGCCGATCAGTTCGGCGTAGCGGCTGCAGGAGCGCACCACTTCGCGCAGTTCGCCGATGCGGGCGTCGATGGTCCGTGCGGCCGTCAGCGCGGTCTGCGCGTCCAGGGCCTCCACGAGCACGGATCGGGTCATGCGCTCGTCGACGAGGGTGGCGACGATGCCCCGTTCGCAGAGCATGGAGACCTTCGCGCCCCGGCCCACGGAGGGCCACAGCGGCGACTCGTAAGTGGCGAGCGGGACCGGGGTCTCGGTGGTGGCCACGTTCCCCGAGATCCGCAGGGGGCCCACCCAGCGCATCGGAACCCCGGCGGTCGCGTTGTCGGTCATCGTGTGTTTCCCGTCATCTCGTGGCGGACGTCAGGGCTGCCGGAACGGCGGGCGAAGGGCCGGGGATCGATGCCCCGGTCGGCGCAGAAGTCGCGGAGCTCGCCGTGGATCAGCAGGTCGCAGTGGGTCAGTGCGGCGGGGGTGGGCGCGCCGAGCACGGTCTGGAGGGCGGCCAGTTGGTCGAGCCACGTCCCTATCCGTGCGATCAGCGCCTTCACTCCCTCGTCGAGGAGCGTGCGCAGGAAGGTGCCGGAGACGCCGACGCCGGACGCGCCGAGCGCCAGCGCGCGGGCCACGTCGAGCGGGTGGCGCACACCGCCGGAGGCGAGGACGGGGATCGGGGCGTCCTGCGCGTCCAGCAGACAGGCGGCGGTGGACTGTCCCCAGCCGTGGAGGTAGGCGTAGTCGGCGAGTTCGCGGCGGCCGTTCTCGATGCGCGCGAAGTCGGTGCCGCCCCGGCCGCCGAGGTCGGCGATCCGTACCCCCAGGCTCGCCAGCAGGCGGACGGTCTCGCGGCTCAGCCCGAAGCCGACCTCCTTGACGATCACGGGGACGTCGACGCCGGCCGCGATCTTCTCGATCTGCGGGGCCCAGGACGCGAACGAACGGTCCCCTTCCGGCATCACCGTTTCCTGCACGGTGTTGACGTGGATCTGGAGGGCATCGGCCCGGAGCAGGTCGATCGCCCTGTGCGCCTTGTCGACGGAGGCCGTCGCGTTGACGTTGGCGATGACGAACCCGTCCGGGTTCTCCTTGCGCAGCACGCTGAATGTCTCGGCGCAGTCGGGGTCCTTGAAGTAGGCGCTCATCGAGCCGGACGCGATGGGCACGCCGGTCTCGCGGGCGGCGATGCCGAGGTCCCGGTTGATGACGCCGGTCCGTTCGCTGCCGCCGGTCATCGCGTTGATGTACAGGGGTACCGGCCAGGACAGACCGGCGAAGGTGGTGGCGAGTGAGACGTCCGGCCGGTCGAGTCCGGCCAGGGCGTGGTGGACGAACGAGACCTCGTCGAACTGGTTGCGCCCGCTGTGCTGTTGCTGTTGCTGTTGCTGTTGCTCGACAGCGAGGCGGACATGGTCGTCCTTGCGTTGAGCGATCATCGCTGGTTCCCTTCCGCGGCGGGACGGATCGGCAGGGGCACGATCCCGGCCGAGGCCCACCGTTCGCGCAATCGGGCGATGTCCCGGGTGGCTCCGGCGTCCAGCAGCGCGATGCCGCAGTCGCCGCCGCCCGCCCCTGAGGGCTTGGCGGCGCCTCCGACGGCTTCGGCGGCCTCGCACAGCGCGGTCAGCCGGGGCGTGAACACACCGAGGGCGACCTCGTCGTCCAGTCGGGCCAGCTCCTGCCGGGCCTGCCGGATTCGGGCCGTCAACTCCGGTCCGTCGCCTCGTTCCAGTGCCTCGATCGCCGCGTGCACGCAGTCGGCGGTGGTGCGAACGAACCGTTGGTGGGCGGGCGTTCCGCGCCAGGGGCGCCGGTGCAGGTCGGACACCAGGGACGCGGTGGAGGCCGGGGTTCCGGTCCAGCCGACCTCCAGTGCGAGTTCCTTGGGCGGCGGCAGAGGTCGTACGTCGAATCCGGGCCAGGGCGCTCGCAGTGCCTCCTCGACGCCTTGGTCGCGGGCGAGTTCCCGTACGGCGCTCCGGTCGGGCGCCCGGTAGGCGATCCAGCCGCCCCAGGTGCTGGCGGCGAGATCACCGCCGGAGCCTTTGGGGTCGAGCTCGGCGGTGGCGAGCAGGGCCAGCCGGAACCGTTCCTCGTCGGACAGCGTGAGACGGCAGTACGCGGCGACGGCGGCCAGGGTCGCCACGGTCACCGCGCCGCTGGACCCGAGGCCGTACTTGGTGCCGTTGTCGTGCAGGCCGCTTTCGACCAAGAGGCTGAACTCCGGTGCGGGCAGGCCGCGTTCGGCCAGCAGCCGGGCCACGGTCTCGATGGCGGACAGAACATGGGTGAGTCCGGCGTGGGGGGCGAGCCGGCCGTCCCGCCACCGCAGGCGCGCGCCGCGCGGGCCGAGGTCGGAGGAGATCTCGACGCCTGCCTCGACCGGGTCGGTCACCGTGACGGTGACATAGCGGTCGACCGCGACGAGAATCGCCGGATTGCCGGGCTCGACGACCGCGTACTCCCCCGCCACGAACAACTTGCCCGGAGCACGCCGGCGGATCACCGGCCGTCCCCGTGCAACAGGCGGGCGCCCGGCCCCGGTTCCGCGATGTGCACCGCGCCGCCCGGTACGGCGACACACACCGCCTCGGCCACCCGGTCGGCGTCGACCCGGCGGCACAGCACCTTGACGTTGGGCCCGGCATCCATGGTGGCGTAGGCCGGGATGCCGTCCTGGCGGAGCCGGAGCACACTGTCGAGGACGGTGAGCGTGGCCGGCGACAGATAGCGCACGGCCGGGCGTGCCGCCAGCATCGTCGCGTGCATACCGAGTGCATTGCGTTCCGCGATCTCCCCGACCGCCTCGATGTCACCGGCGAGCAGTGCCGCCCGCATCTCGATCAGGTCGGCCTGGCTGGAGACGGCCCATGGTTCGTACAGCGGGGAGGTGTCGACGGTGCGACGCATGGCGGCCCGGCTGGACACGGGCTTCGGGCCCGCGTCGACCACGGCGACGACCAGTGCCGGGTCGAGGTCTCCCACGGGCACGGGCTCGGCGTAGGAGCTGCGGTCGGCCTCCTCCGCGCTGCCGGCGTCCGGACCGGCGTGCCACACCGCGAAACCGCCGAAGACCGACCGGGACGCCGATCCGGAGCCGCGCCGGGCGAGCCCGGACAGGGCCGTGGCGTCGAGGTCGAGCCCGTACGCGGCCGCCGCGGCGACAGCGAGGGCGGCGAATCCGCTCGCGGACGACGCGAGGCCCGCCCCGGTGGGCACGGTGTTCTCGCTGTCCACCACGGCCCGGTGCGCGAGCCCGGCCCGTTCCCGCACCAGGTCCAGGAAGTCGACGATACGGCGCAGCGCCTCACCGGCGGCGGGCCGGCCGTTGAGGGTCACCATGTCGCTTCCGGACCGGGGAGCCAGGCGCACGGAGGTGGTCGTCGGGAAGACGTTCAGGGTCATCGAGAGGCTGTCGACCCGGGGCAGGACCAGGTGTTCGTCCCGCTTGCCCCAGTACTTGATCAGCGCGATGTTCGGGTGGGCGACGGCGGTGGCACGTCCTGCGGTACCCCGCTCCCGCACGTCGATCAGGTTCGTCGGGAATTCAGCGTGCATGCTCGGCAGGCCCTCTCAGCGGTACGACCCAGGTCCGCACGGCGCCTGCCGCGTAAAGCTCCTGCGTGACTTCGCCGGCCTGCTCCATGCGCGTGAGGGCGAGGACGCAGCCGCCCAGTCCACCGCCGGTGATCTTGGCTCCGAGGCTGCCCGCCGTGAGCGCGGCTTCCACGAGGGCGTCGATGCCATTGGTACTGAGTCCGGCGGCCCGCAGCAGATCGTGATAGTCCGTCAGCCGCGCCCCGAGTTCCTCCGGCCGGCCGTCCGCGAGGGCGTACCGGGCCTCCTCGGTCAGCCGCGAGGCGCGGTGCACGAATCTCTCCTTCGCTCCCGCGTGCTGCTCGAATCCCTCCCGCAACAGCTCGACCGCGTCCTTCGTACGGCCGACGACGCCGCTGTCCGCGATGACGAGCAGGCCGTAGCAGCCGATGCTCAAGCCCTGCACTTCGCCCTTCTGGAACAGCAGCGGGGCGGTGGCGCCGACCGTCCGTGCGTCGACGCCGCTGGAGCGGCCGTGCGCCATGTTCTCGGCCGTCTGCACCAGGTCGTACGTCTCGTTCTCCGTGACCTCACGGCCATGGAGATCGGCGAGGGCATGGACGACCGCGCGGGCGCAGGCCGCGCTGGAGCCGAGTCCGCGGCCGTGCGGGATGGCCCCGTCGATGAGCACATCGAGGTGCGGGCTGTCGTCCACGCCCATGGCCGCCATGAACTCGGTGATCAGCCGGCGAAGTCCGTCGGACGCCTGAGTCACCATCGGCCGCGACGGGGAACCGGTCATCGCGAAGGACACATCGCCCGGTCCGTCGGTCACCCGGGCAGTGGCCGTGACCGTCAACTGGGGTATGGGCACGGCGAGCGCCGGGGCCCCGTACACGACGGCGTGTTCCCCCAGCAGAACGGCCTTGGCGTGGGCGCGGCCGATGCCGACGGAACCTGCCCGACGGTCTGTTGGCACCCCCTCCGCCGACGTGGAAAGAGTCAAAGCACTCAACTCCCTTGTCGTTTCCGCGGTTACCGGGGCCGGGGGACCATGAGGAGGCGCCGCGGATGGAGCGTGGTCTCCGGTGCGGTGCGGATGTGCTGGTCGGGCTCGGTGCCGAGCTTCCATTCCTGGGTCACCACATCGAGGATGACCTGGAGTTCCTGCCAGGCGAACATCTCGCCGACGCATCCCTTCGATCCGATGCCGAAAGGGATGTAGGAAGCGTCGACCTTGCTGGGGTTGAGGGAAGTCCACCGGTCGGGATCGAAGCGATGCGGATCCGGATAGAACTCGGCGTCCCGGTGCAGGAGGTACGAACTGAACACCACGTTCGTCCCCGCGGGCAGCGAGTGGTCGCCGAGCGTGACGTCCGAAAGCGCCTTTCGGCAGGAAATCCACACCGGCGGATAGAGCCGCAGCACCTCCATCAGGAACCGGAGGCTGTAGCTGGGCGCGCCCTGCCCCGGGGCGGCGCTGCCGCTGCGCATCAGGTCCTTGAGGATCCTTTCCTCGACCAGGGGATTCCTGGAAAGGACGTACAGCGCCCAGGACATGACGGAAGCCGTGGTGACCGTGGCCGCGGTCATCATCATGACCGCCTCTTCGCACACCTGCTCCGGCGTGAGGAGGCGGTTGCCCTTTTCGTCGGAGTCCGCGAGGAGTGCCGAGAGGTAGCCACCCGTCTCTTCGGGGTGGTTCGGGAGATCTTCGATGCAGGAAGCGAGCAGCTCCCGGAACTCCCTGCGCGCCTGGGACAACTGCTTGGACGCGCCCGGCCGCGCGGCTCGTGCCGCCGATTTCCCGTACAGCGGCTTCCTGATCATTTCCCAGGCCAGGCGGGACAGTCGCTCGCTGAGCGCGTGCGTCGTCTCGGGGATGAGTCCGGGGATGAGCGTGCTCACCGAGATCGTGCAGGTGATCCGGCACATCTCGGCCTGGATGTCCACGGCATCGCCGGCCCGCCACGAGGAGACGACGTCACGAACGATGTCGCGCATGGCAGGAACGTATTCGTCGACCTTCGTCGACCGGAGGAAGGGATTGGCCAGACGCCGGTAGTGCCGGTGCATGGCCTCGTCCTCCGAGAGCATTCCGACCCGGCTGAGGTTCCTGGCCTTCCGGAAGAGTTCGCCCTTGCCGTAGTTCTTGCTGTCGCTCACCAGAATCCTGCGGACCAGGACCGGATCCCTGACGAACACGGCGTCGACGCCGTCGACGGTCAGGCGGCGCAGTCGGCGGCCTCGCAGGAGGCTCTCCATTCGACTGAACTGGAATACCGGACTGCTCTGCTCCGTCATCGCGGTCACTCCTCTTACACCTTGTCGCGGGCGGCGATGTAAGCGGCGTTGAGACGGCTGACGGAACGCCAGCGGTAGTAGGACTGGAGCTTGTAGTACTCCTCACCGGAAGACGTCACGGCGGCATAGACCATCTTCGGGTCGTCGACACCGTACGGAACGCTCTTCACGAAGTGCTCGATCTTGGTGCCGAGCCGGGCGAAGTACGCCATCGGGTTCTCGGTCTTCACCCCGTAGGAGATCCGCTCGATGTCCGGGGAGTCCCAGTTGTGGGTGGTGTAGATGCCGAACGCCTTGGCGCAGAAGTTGAACATCTGCTCGCTGGGGCTGGGCAGTCCGATGTCCCGGTGCATCGCCAGGACGGTCTCTTGCTCGTAGCATTCCGCGGGCGCCCTGAGGTAGGCGTTCATGGTTCGGCTGCGGTAGTCGATGCCGATGACGTCCACCTTGTCGGCCATGCCGTAGCGGGTGAAGAAGTCGAGGTTCTCGGCCAGGCTCGCCGGCATCGACGGCAAAGACGTGAGCCGTTCCAAGGTCTCGTGCTCCCCCGCCGGGAAGTACACCCAGATCTTCTTGAACCCGGACGTGACCCCGAAGTCGATTCCGTAACTGTCGATGGGGCACAGCTGCTGGAGGTCCGAGAGCAGGGTGCCGATGGGGTGCTCCGGCTTCTCCATCAGGCCCTTCGACAGGGCGACTTCGTACGGGTCGACCTCCTTGGGCAGCGTGAAACGGGCGTCGAAATCTCCTTCGTGCTTCGCGTTGGTGGCCACCCTGAAAGCGATCACGGCCTGGGGAAGTTCATCCTCGAACGCGGCCAGAACGGGCCGGACGACCTCAGGCGAAGCGGTCACGTCCAGCAGGCCGGCTGACTTCTCGATGGCGGAGTAGAAACCTGCCACAGAGACATCGACTGCACCCGACATCATTGCTCCAAAGAGTCAGTCTCGGTTTCTGTTTGCGTTGCTGCCTTGAGCCGGTCGGCCAGCGCCAGCCGCTGCACCTTCAAGGTGCCGGTGCGCGGGAGTTCGGCCTCGGGGATCTGGACCGGGTCGGCCAGCTGGGGGAAGTCGGCGACGGCCGCGCGCCAGCGGTCCAGGTCCAGTGGCCGGTCGCCGTGGGTGCACAGCACGGGGACGGCCTCGGAGTCGGGGCCGTGGACCACCACCAGCTCGCTCAGTTCCCGCATCTTGGCGAGGACCGTGTCCTCGACCTCAAGGGAGCTGCGCACCCCGGGGATCATGTCGACCTCGCGGTCGAGCATGTGCAGACAGCCGAACCGGGTGAAGTAGCCTACGTCTCCGGTCGGCCACCAGTCGCCCTCGCGGTTGCTGTCGTAGCGGTCCTGCTCGCCGAAGTAGGTCTTGGCGAGGCCGGGCCAGGAGACCTGGATGCGGCCGGGGTTCTGTTCCGTCGGCCGCTTTCCGTCCCGGCTGACGACGCGGACCTTCGCCGAGCCGATGGGCATCTGCCAGCCGACGCAGCGGCCGTTGGCCTTGTGCGCGGAGTGGCGGAAGTAGGCGCGGCCGACGGCGGGGCCGACCTCGCTCTGTCCGTAGATCTGGAAGAACAGGGCGCCCTGCCGCTCGGAGGACTTGAGCAGCCGGCTCATCGTCCTTGGGTGGATCGCGTCGAAGGTGCTGCTGAAGTACTTCACCGAGGCGAACGGCCTGCGCGGGTCCTCGGCCAGACCCTCCCACGCCATCAGCGAGTTGGGCAGCGCCTCGATGAGCCCGGGCCGGTTCTCCAGGAGCAGCTCGGCGACCGTGTCGGGGGCCGACTCGTTCATGAGCAGCACCGGCATCTCCCTCAGGAGGGCGAGCGCCATCGCCGCGACGTTCCGGGAGTGCACGAACGGGATGTGGATCGCCACGTTCTCCCGCTGCTGCATGAGGGAGAGCAGCCGCCACTGCGGCTTGAGCCGGATGCCCTGGGTGCGGGGCGTGTGCACGACCAGCTTGGGCACGCCGGTGGTGCCGGAGGTGTGGGTGATCACGGCGGCCTCGTCGATGGGCCGCACCACGGGCTTGACCCGCGGCGCCCTGGCGAGCCGTGCCAGCGAGACGGTCCCCGTCCGCTCGCCGTTGACGATGACGACTTCCCGGGTCAGCTCCGCCAGGGGCAGTTCGGCCAGCGCGTCGAGCTTGTGTTCATCGGTGAGCAGGTTCGGCCGGTCGACCCGCTTGAGCAGGGCGCCGACGGTCACCGCGTCCAGGCTGGGCGAGAGCAGCACGGGCACCGCGCCGATCCGGGACGTGGCGCAGGCGAGCACCCACACATCGGCGTTCGCCTTCTTGTGGATCACGACATGCTCGTCGGGCCGGACTCCGGCGGCCCACAGCCGGGCGGCCAGGTCGTCGACCATATCGGCGAGTTGAGAGACCGTCAGATGCCTGCCGGCGTCGGGCAGTACGTCCAGATCGTGGTCGAGCGTGAGGGGCGTCGCCCCGTTCACGGCCGCGGCCATGGCCGGCAGCAGACCGATGTGCAGACCGCGCTTCTGTATCGATCGATAGGCCACGGAGCCCTTCATCGGGCTGCCTCCTTTGCGGTGGACGATGGGCGTTCGGGGTGTCGCGGCCTAGCGAGCGATGACCAAGGTGGCGGGCGGCGCGGAGTGGAACGAGACCTCCGTGAAGCCGGCCTTGCCGAGCCACTCCTGGTAGTCGGACCGCCGCCAGGTGCCGCCCTGTTTGCTCTTGAGCAGCATTTCCGCGGCGAACATCAGCGGGAAGGCGGGACCACTGCGGTCGTCGTCGACCAGGTAGTCGCAGACCACCAGGGCGCCGCCGGGCTTGAGGGCGGTGCGCAGGCGGGAGAAGACCGCGATGTTGTCCTCCGGCCCCTCCTGGTGGGCGATGTGGGAGTACAGCGCCACGTCGTACCGCGCGGTGCCGAAGTCCGTGGTGTGGAAGTCGCCGGAGACCGTGGTGAAGCGGTCCGCCACGCCCCGTTCCGCCAGCAGCCGGCGGGCGATGGTGTTGATCCGCTCCCAGTCGATCTGGGTCGAGCGGGCGGCCGGGTTGGCTTCCAGCCAGATGCCCGAGTAGACGCCCGAGCCACCGCCCACGTCGAGGATCGAGATCGCGCCGGCGTCGGCAAGACCGAGCACCTCGGCGGCGAGCGTGGCGGCCGGCACCGACTGCGCGGCGATGGCCGTGACGATCTCCTCCCAGTGCGGGTTGTCGGCCACCTCGACCACCGCGTCCCGCACCGGCCCCCCTGCGCGGACCACGTCCGGCAGGGCGGCCAGGCCCGCCATGTGCTTCAGCTTCAGCTTGGCAAAGTTGCTCAGGGAGGTGGGCTTGCCGTCTACCAAATAGGCGGACGCCTCGGGCGAGTTGCGGTAGCGACCCTCGTGCACCTGGACCAGGCCCACGCTGACGAGACCGTCGAGCAGGGTCTGTGCGCCGCGCTCCGCGATCCCGGCGCGCTCGGCCAGCTCCGCGGCCGTGTCCGCCCCGGCTTCGAGATGCGTGAACAGCGAGTGGCCCGCCGCGGCGCCGACGACGCCGGTGGCCCAGTAGCCGTTGATCAGCCGCAGTACGCCGTCCGGAGTCGGCCGGTTGTCCGTCATGCTGCCCCTCCTGCGCTCACGGTGGCCGCCGAGTGCGCGCGGACCGCGCCCCGCAGGGCGCCAGCGACCCGTTCGACCTGGTTCGAGGTGAGTTCCGCGTGCATGGGTATGGCGAGGTTGCGCGCGAACAGGTCCGCCGAGACCGGGCACCTCTGCTCCGACAGGAACACCGGCTGCACATGGGTCGCCCACGCGCCCTGTCCGCAGCCGATGCCCTGACCACGCAGTTCGGCGGCGACCGCCGAACGGTCCACGCCCGCGTCCAGCGTCACGACGTACGACTGCCAGGCATGAGTACGGTCCTCGGGCACGTACGGCAGCGTCAGGAGCTCTTCGTCGGCGAGGAGTTCGGCGTACTGCGCGGCGACGGCATCGCGGCGGGCCAACAGCTCTTCGATGCGGCCCAGTTGGACCTGAAGGATCGCCGCGGCGATGTCGGACAGCTTGTAGTTGTAGCCGATCTCGGTGAACTCCGGGATGGGCAGGCCGACGACCTTGCCCAGGTCGAAGATGCTGCCGATGCCGAAGGAGGAGCGCAGCCGGGCGTCCGCCCCGATCCTCGGGTCCCGGGCGAGCAGCGCGCCACCCTCGCCGCTGGTGGCTCCCTTGCGCCCATGGAAGGACAGGCAGCTCACCTCGGCGAGCGCGCCCGCCTGACGGCCCTGGTAGGTGGCGCCGACCGCGCAGGCGGCGTCCTCGACGACGAACAGGCCGTGGCGGTCGGCGATCGCCTGGAGTTCCGTGTAGTCGGCGGGGATGCCGAGCGTGTCCACCGCGATCACACCGACCGTCCGGGGGCTGATCAGGTCGGCCACCGCCTGCGGGGCGACGGTGCCGGTGTCGGCGCGTACGTCGGCGAAGACCGGCACGGCGTCGACGTAGCGCACGGCCTGGGCCGGCGCCGGGAAGGTGTAGTCGGCGACGATCACCTCGTCGCCCGGTTCGACGCCGAGCGCGAGCAGGGCCAGGTGGAGCGCGGCACCGCAGTTGCTGGCGGTGACGGCGTCCCCGACCCCGTACTTCTCGGCCAGTCGTGCCTCCAGGGCCTTGCCCCTTGGGCCCTGTCCGGCGGGCCAGCCGGAGGCGAACACCTCGGCGACGGCGGCGAGTTCACGCACCCCGAGGCTCGCGTGGACAAGGGGAATCGGTTCCATCGCGGTCACCTCTCGCTCGTTTCCTGGCCGGGCATCGCGACGACCGACGGCGGCTCGAAGCGCAAGGGCGTGATCTGACCGACGTCGTACCGCCGACGCATCGCCTCCACGGCCGCGGGGTCCACGGCGGTGCCGCGCGACCAGATCTCGGCGATCTCCTCGAAGTAGGCCTCGTGTTCGGGCGAGGGATAGCTCTGGAAGAGCATCTTCACCGGCTTGTCGGTGGCGTTGCGGAACGCGTGCGGGATGCCGGGCGGGACGAACATGCAGCTGCCCTCGGCGGCACGGACGACCCGGTCGCCCTTGGGGGACTCCCAGTGGTGCCAGGTGTCCGTGGTGCGCTCGGCCGGCTCGAAGCACAGCAGGTCCAGTTCGCCCTCCAGGACGTAGAAGAACTCCTGGGAGCGCTGGTGGACATGGGCCCCGACATCGAATCCGGGCGGCACGATCACCTCGAAGATCGATACGGAGGAGCCCATCTCCTGCGTGGCCTTGAAGGTCACCGACTGTGCCGGGGTGACCAGCTTTCGCCCGGCGCCGGCCGGGATGATGAGGTCGGTCATGTGCTCCGCTTCCTGTGTTCGCACGCTGCGTTCAGGCGAAGGTCTGCGGGATGCCGTCGGCCGCCCAGGTTCCGAGCGCCATCTCGGCGGTGATACCGGGACCGAAACCCGCGATCAGACCGGTGGCACCGGGCGCGGGGGTCTCCTCCTCGAACAGCCTTCGAGCGGCTTCGAGTACGACGGCGCTGGCGATGTTCCCGTACTCGTTGAGGGTCGACCAGCTGTGCCGGAACACCTCGCGGTCGACGTCGAGAAACTTCGCGAGGTCGTCGAGGATGCGCGGACCGCCGGCGTGAATGATGTAGAAGTCGAGATTTCCGGCGTCCCAGCTGTGGTCCTTGGCCAGTTCACGCAGGACCGGAGCGAGCGGCTCCATGGTGCCGGGCACCCGGCGGTCGAGCTGGAAGTGGAATCCGGTGTCCTTGACGGCGTAGGAGATCCAGTCCTCGGTGTCCGGGATCAGGTAGGAGGCGTTGCGCTCCAGGTCGATGCCGACGCCGCCCTCCCCTCGTACCACCGCGGCGGCGACCGCGTCGCCGAACAGGCCGTCGGAGAGCAGCGAGCCGATGTCGTCCGCGTCGGGCTGGTAGCAGAGCGAGCACAGTTCGCAGGAGACGATCAGGACGTTGCTGCCCGGGTGGGCGGCGCAGAAGTCGTGGGCGCGGTTGATGGCCGCTCCGCCCGCCGCACAGCCCAGTTGGGCGATGGGTATCTGCCGGGTGTCGGAGCGGAATCCGAGGTTGTTGATCAGCCATGCCGTCAGTGACGGCATCAGGAACCCGGTGCACGACACGTAGATGATCGCGTCTATGTCACGGGTCCTCAGTTCGGCGTTGGCCAGGGCCTGTTCGATGACCTGGGGGGTGCGCTTCTTGGACTCGATCTCGTAGATGCGGTTGCGCGCCTCGAAGCCCGGATGGTGGAGCGTCTTCTCGATGGGCTGGACGAGGTGCCGCTTCCTGACACCGGTGTTCCGGATCAGCCGGAGCGCCAGGGCGAGTTGCGGCTTGCCGGCGTGCGCTGTTGCCGCGAATTCCAGGGTCTCTTCCAGGGTGATGACGTGTTCAGGCGCGTTCATCGCCGGCTTGCATAGCCTCGGCATATCTGGGATCCACTTCCTCAGAGTCTCGACAGCAAGGGCAGTGGAGCGTTGCGCTGAAGGCAGACCGGCCCGCCGATACGTCAGGCGGGCAGCACTCACTCCCGGTTGCTGCCGGACAGCACCGGTCACAGCCGCGATCGGCCGGGCTACGGGAGGAAGCGTTCGTGGTGGCGGCCGGTCAGACAGAGAACGCTGACGGCGAGTTGCGCCTGTCCTTCAACGGAAGGGGACTTCAGCTGCTCGGACCAGACAGCCGTGCGGGGCTGTTTTCGGGCAGGGAAGGCGTGCGGAAATCGTGACACGGGAGGGATGTCGGCGCCAAGGAGATCCTGGGGTGACTCAGGTCACACCGCCGCTAGGCCGACGTCAGCTCCCGGATCAGCTCGGCCATCCGCTGGGACGGCGAGACCCTCAGTTCCTGTTGCAGGAGCCTGCGGTAGTCCAGGTAGTGCTTGACCGCACAGGCGACATTGCCCTCGGCCGCGTGGACCTCGATGGCGATGCGGTGGGCGGTCTCGCGGTAAGGGTCGACGGCGGTGGCGGCGAGGGCCGCCTGATGCGCCGCCAGGAACCTGCCGAGGGCGAGGAAGTGCTGCGCCAGGCTCTCCAGCGCGTACAGACGCATCTGGTCCCAGCGTTCGCGGTCCAGTATCAGCCACTCGTCGCCCCACCCCGGGAGCAACGGCCGGCCAAGATCCTCGACGAGCCGGTCGAGGCCGACGGGGGTGGCGGGGGTGGCCCCGTCGTCCCGCTCCAGGAGCCGGCGGGCGGACCCGCAGGCCTCCCGGTGGTCCACGGAGATGCACGGCGACAGCGCGAGACGGTGGCCTTCGCTGACGACGACGGTCTTGGGGCCGATCTTCCTGCTCTGACACAGGGCCGACCTGAGGTTGGCCGAGGCCCGCAGCGGCGTGCACTCCGGCCAAAGCTGCTCCGCCGCAGCCCGCCTGTGAATCCCTTCGCCGCGCACGGCGAGCAGCGCGAGCAGACGCTGAGCCCCCGCCGGGACGGCGACCGAACGGCCGCCGCGGATTAATTCAAATGGTCCCAGGATTTCGAGACGTACCGCGTTCATCACAGCTAACACTGTGCTCGACGCGTTTTTCCGCTGCAACCGCTGTGACCCCGTCGGACCAGGCACGCCCGCCGTGTCAGGTACTTCAAGAATCATCAATCCGGCATCCGATAAACAATTTCACGACACACCGAAAACGCATTCTGAACGCTCCTCGAACGCCCCGGAGATGCATCACAAATAGAAGCTTCATATTCCGTCGAATATCCACGGAACATCTTTGTGGGAAACCGGTCTCGCAACCGAAAGAATCACGAGATCTGGGAACGGAGGATCGGATGGACGTCCGGTCGGTACTGCGCGCGGTTCCCGGTGAGTCCGGGCTTCTGGGCACACCGGCGGTCAGCGTCGCCGTGCTCGACGGGCCCGTCGACTTCGCTCATCCGTGTTTCGCGGGAGCGGATCTCACCCGCCTGGCCACGCTGGTCCCGGATGCCGCCGGTTCCGGACCGATGTCGTTGCACGGCACTCATGTGGCCAGCCTTCTGTTCGGACAGCCCGGATCTCCGGTGGCCGGCCTTGTGCCCCGGTGCCGCGGTTTCGTCCTCCCGGTGTTCCGGGAGTCCCCGGACGGAGGTGTGGCCCGGGTGCCACAGCTCGACCTCGCCCGGGCCGTCGAACAGGCCGTGGAGGCGGGGGCCCACGTCATCAACATCAGCGGCGGTGAGCGCAGTCCCGACGGCAAGGCGGAGGCCATGCTGGAGCGGGCGCTTCGACGGTGCGCGGAGAACGGGGTGCTGGTGGTCGCGGCGGTCGGCAACGACGGCTGCGACTGCCTCCAGGCACCGGCCGCCACGCCGTCCGTGCTCGCCGTCGGGGCGACCGACGCCGCAGGCGAGCCGCTGGACATCAACAACTGGGGTCCCGCCTATCGGACCAACGGTGTCCTTGCTCCCGGCCGGGACATCGAGGGCGCGGTTCCGGGCGGCGGTCTTGCCGCACTGACCGGCAGCAGCTTCGCCACCCCGGCGGTCACCGGGGTCGCGGCACTGCTCGTGGCCCAGCAGATCGCCGAGGGCCGTGAGCCGGACCCGCTCGCCGCGGGCCGGGCCATCCTCGCCTCCGCGAGCCGCCCCCCGTGCGCCCCGGACGACGCGCCGCATTGCCGCCGTCTCCTCGGCGGTCATCTCGCCGCCGCGCGGGCCTTCGACCTCAGCAGGGCGGAGGGCTCGGTCGTCCCCCAGGGAGTGCGGGGCGCCTCGGTGAGCATCATCGGCGGCCCCTCGACGCCTCGGACGACTCACGCCGAACCGAAAGGAACAGCCATCGTCATGGACACGAACGCCGTACACGCGCACGCCGGGGAGGCGGCCGAGGGTCTGTCCGCGGCCGCGGCCCCGCCTCCCGCCGACGCGGGAACACCGCCTGCCGCGCCGCCCCAGGCGCCGGCTCTCCCTCCGGTCCCCCAGACACCCCCGGCTCCCCCGCAGGCCCAAGCGCCGAGCCCCGCGCCGCCCCCTTGGCCCGGCACGGCACCGCCGGCGCCCCAGCAGGTCGCGGCGCCGGCATTTCCGCAGGCGGCCCCGCAGGCCGGAGTCCAGCCCGCCGCGCCGCCGATGCCCCAGGCCGAGGCTCCCGCGGCAGCACCGGTCCCGCCTGCACCGGTGGAGCAGGGCGTCCGTCCCTCCTGCCCGGACTGCGGTGGCACGTGCGGAGGCCGCACCAGCGGGGGTACGGCGGCGAACATGGGCGCGGTGGCGAACGGAGAGGGTCGCCAGCTCATCTTCGCGATCGGCACGATCGGCTTCGACTACCGGACCGAGGCCCGCAGGGACAGCTTCCGGCAGCAGATGCCGGATCAGTTCGTGGAGGCCACCGCCGATCACCCGGAGCGGGAGATCCCGCCGAACGTCTATGACCCCCGGCAGCTCCATGCCTACTTGGCGAAGAATCCGTGGGCGTGCGACAAGCTCACCTGGACGCTGAACATGGACGCCACGCCGATCTACGCGCTGGAAGCGGAGACGCCGGTGGGCATGGACTGGACTCAGCCGATCATCACGGACCGGGCGGCATCGGCCGCGGCGGTGCGAAGCGACGCCGAGAACGCCGTCAGCGACCAGGGTGCCCGGCTGACGGGCATTCTGGAAACGCTGTCGTACCCCCCGGTGTCCACCGTCTATCGGACGTTCCGGGACGCCATCGTCGGCCAGGTCGAGGACCGGCAGAGCCCGGCGCATGTCTCACGGGTGTCGGTCCCGGGCGTGCTGACCGACCGGACGGTGCGTCTGTTCTCCGGCCAGGTCGTCCCGGTGGTCGAGGTGAGGAGCCGCGGTCTCTACACCTGGAACGAACACGTATTCGTCGAGGCGGTCCTGACGGCACTGAAGAAGGACCTGGAGCGCCGCAACGTGACGTTGGAGGGCGAGAACCAGCCTGATCCGGAAAAGACCATCCGCGCCTTCCTGGACAAGATCTACTGGCAGTTCCGCAACCTCGGGCAGAGCTCCGCGGACCGGGCGCTGAACTTCGCCGGCACCAACGCCTTCGATGTCGGCAGGGAAATGGCCGAAGGCATGCTGGCGGCCAACCAGGTGCCTGGCGCCGACGACAGGCACCTCTACTCCCTGGACACCATCACGGTCTCCAAGAGTCCGTTCTGCCGTCCGGGTTCCGACTGCCAGGACGTCGTGATCACCTTCTTCGACCCCGAGAACGACCGCAGGGCGAACCTCTCCTTCCTGTTCACCTACGACGTCAGCGACGAGCTCCCGGTGAGTCTCGCGCCCGTCCACAAGTTCATCGGCGGCTTCTGACCGCCCCACCTCTACGAAGGAGACGCCATGTACGAGACACCGCCTCGCCCACAACCCGCCGTTCCCCTTCAGACGCCGGCGGTCCACCGCGACCAGTGGCAGGCGCCGGCCGACGGTGCCGCGGACCGGGGAGCGGAAGCGGCCAGGTCGATGTGCGCGGACCTGACCGGTTCACGGCGCGACATGTGCCGTGCCATGGGCGGCTAGCGGAAGAACACGTCCGGCGGCCATCGCCGGTCGGCCACCCCACAGGTGAGAGGAGAGAACCATGAACGACACGCCGTTCACCATCGAGGAGAGGCCCACGCGGCCCACGGCACTCCAGACGCCGTTCCAGACACCCGCGATCGACCGCAGCGCCACCGTCCCCCAGGGCGCCGACGGAGACGACTCGGGCGGTGTCGAGGCCAACTTCGGATTCGGCGACATCCTGAAGACGGCGGCGAAATTCCTGCTCTGAGGCGCCTCACACAAGGGCCCCTTGTGCGTCGTCGGGCGGGGTCCCGTGCCCCGCCCGCCGGAATCCGGATCGGAAAGGACAGCATCATGACCGCTATCGACAAGTGGCGTGAGGACTCCTCCTCACCGGCCACCGCACTGCGGACGCCGTTCCAGACGCCCGCGATCGACCGGACCCCCGCCGGCTCGACCGGCCACGGCGGCGACGTCGACGGCGTCGAGGCCAACTGGGGCTGGTCGGACATCCCGTGGACGCAACTGGGCAAGGCTGCGCGGGGTGCGCTGGACGCCGTGCTGTAGGACCAGGCGTTCCGCAAGGACCACGCTGAGAGGACATCGCCATGAACGAAGAGTTCACACCCCGGCGCCCCGGCCCCGGGCCGGTCACCGCACTTCGGACGCCCTACCAGACGCCCGCTGTCGACCGGACCTCCGCCGGCAACCACGGACAGCGGGACGACGCCAACGGCGTCGAGCCCAATCTGCCCATCCTGCCCCTGCTCGGCCTGGCCGGCTCGGCGATCGGCTCCCTGTTCGGCTGAGTTCCGCGTCCCGGCGGCGTGGCCTCTTCGGCCCACCGCCGGTTCGGCGGCTGAAAGGACATCAGGATGAACAAGGAGCCGAGCAGGAGGAAGAAGTCGTCCGAGCGACGCGGCGCGGCATCCCGTGGCGCACCTCGTAGCGAGCGGGGCAGTGCCCCGGATCGTACGGAAAGCGCTACCGCGGGTGCGGCGGGCGTACGCCTCGATCTGCCCATCCAGGGGCCGACCATCGAGCGCAGGTGGGACCTGTACGAGCCCTATCTGGTGGTAGTGGGGACCTACGACCCCATTGACCAACCCGAAGGAGTAATAGGGCAGTACATGGACTATCAGTTCGGGTCAGGCCACTTCGTCGCGGACCCCGGCCCCTCGGCCGGCCGCGACGCACGCGGCTGGAGCTGCCCGCCCGGCGGCCCCTGCGTATGGGTCGGCATCGTCTAGGCGGCTGACAGATCAAGGCGGCGGGCACGGCGCCGGAGACCCCGGCCCCGTGCCGCCGCTGCGTACCCGTAAACCCACGGAGGTGGGAAGTCATGTCCACGATCGACATGCCAGAGGTCGAGAGGTCCTACGACGAACAGCGCCGCCAAGTAGCCGACGCGGCCCGGCGCTACCGAGAGTCGGCGAAGGCACGCGAGCAGGCCGAGGCGCGGACCGCCGAGGGCGTGCCCTTCCCCGACACACCGCAGGCGCTGGCCGCCCGGGCCGAGCGCATCCTCAGCCGGGGCGGCGTCCCGGCCACCGCCGTCGTCGCCCAGATCCACGCCGAACCGCTGGATCTCCCCCAGGCCCACGAGCGGATCATCGGCCTGTCCAACGACCTCCAGGCAGCGAATTTCCTGCCCCGCGGAGCCCGTGCGGCCCGTACGGTCGCCCGCATCACCCTGCGTCAGGGTGGCCGGGAACTACCTCTCGGGACCGGCTTCCTGGTCTCCCCTCAGTTGCTGATGACCAATCACCATGTGTTGCCGGACACTGAGTTCGCCAAAAACTGCTTCGCGGAGTTCGACGCGCAGATCGGTATCGACAACGCACCCGACGACGTCGTCCGCGTCGAGTTCGCCCCGGACGCCCCGTTCCTCGCCCATGAGCCGCTGGATTTCGCACTGGTGGCGCTCGCCCCGGTCAACGGGGGTGTACCGCCGGGTGAGTTGTTCGGCTGGAACCGCCTCAGCGCTCGCACCGGAAAGCTGGTCGTCGGCGAGCTCGTGAACGTCATCGGCCACCCCAACGGCCGCCTCAAGGAGATCGCGCTGCGCGACAACAGGCTGATCACGCGGCTGGACGACTTCCTGCACTACCGAACGGACACCGAGCCGGGCAACTCCGGCTCCCCGGTCTTCAACGACCAGTGGGAGGTGGTGGCCCTCCATCACATGGGCGTGCCGGAGACGGACGCGAGCGGGCGGCCGCTGCGCAGGGACGGCGCGGTGTGGCAGCCGAGCGACGGCGAGGACACCCTGTCCTGGGTGGCCAACGAGGGTGTGCGCATCAGCTCCGTCCTGCGCCATGTGGCGTCCTTGCGACCGACGTCCGAACAGCGCGCTCTGCTCGCCGAGATGGGTCCCGAGTCGGGGCTCGGCAGCCCCACGCCCCACGAGGCGACAGCGGTCACCCACACGGCTCCCGCCCTCATGCGACCCACCGTCCCCGCCGCGGCCGAACGCACCGCGGCGACCGGCCTGCGCGCCCGGGAGGGCGCCTTCGGCGGCCACCGCCACCTGGTGTACCTGCACGGCAGGAGCCAGGAGGGGAAGAACCCGGAGGCGCTCCGCCGCGAGTGGGCCGCCGGGCTCAACAAGGGCCTCACCGCCGCGGGCCTGCCCACCCTCGACCCGGCCGACGCCTGGTTCCCGTACTACGGCGACCGATTGGCCGAGCTGATGGGCGCGAAGGAGTCCCTCGGCGGCGCCCCGCCGGCTCAGGACACCAAGGCGTACGAGCAGATGCTCTTCGAGGCGGCGGCCAGGGTCGGCATGCCGGAGGGCACCTGCGACGGGCAGGACGGCGTGGCGGCCGAGGAGGGGCTCGACGGTGTGGTGCGCACGTTCCGGCGCGCGCTCGGCTGGGTGGCGGCCAGATCGGACCTCGACGAGTGGACCATCGACGCGGTCTTCCGGGACGTGGCGAGGTATCTGAGCGACCCGCGCGTCCGGGAGACCGTGCTGGACACCGTGTCCGCGACCATGCCGGACAGCGGCGAACTCGTCTTCGTCACGCACAGCTTGGGCACCGTCGTAGGAGTCGATCTGATGAGCCGACTCCCGTCCGGGATCGATCGGGCCGTGCTGGTGACCGTGGGCAGCCCGCTGGGCATGGACGCCGTCAACAGCCGGCTCCTGACCGGCCGTCCCCACCGTCCCGGGAACGTCCGTACCTGGCTCAACGCCTGGTCCCCGGCGGACGCGGTCGCCATCGGCTGCCCGCTGCGCGACCGGCGCTGGGGCAGCGTCGACCAGCCGGACGTCATGAACGGCAAGGACAGGGCGCACAACATCGCCGAGTACCTCGGCCACGCGAACGTGGCCGGGCCGATCGGCCGCGCCCTGCGCTGACCGGCCGTACTCCGTCGGTCCTGCGGTTCTCACTCGCCGAGGTGCAGGGCGCGCAGCGCCTCGCCGATGGCCGCGACGCCCTCGTCGATCTCGTGGGCGGGGCCCGCCGCGTAGCCGAGGACCAGGCCTGGCGGGCCTGGGGTGATCCGGTGCCAGGACAGGGGGTGCACCTTGACTCCCCGGGCGAGAGCTGCCGCGGCGAGGTCGGTGTCGCGGAAGCCGCCGCCGTGGGCGTCGGCACGCGGGGCGTCGAAGGTGACCATCAGGTGCAGTCCGGCGGCCGCCCCGTGGACGCGGGCGCCGGGCAGGTGCGTCTCGATGGCTCGCAGCATCACGTCCCGGCGCCGCCGGTGCCGCTGCCGGACATGGCGCAGATGCCGTTCCAGCTCGCCCGAGTCCATGAGCCGGGCGAGGACCAGCTGGGTGAGGATGCCGTTGCCGAGGTCGGCGTACCGTTTGGCGGTCACGACGGCGTCCCGTCGGCCCGGCGGTACGAGGAGCCAGCCCACCCGGAGCGCGGGAGCGAGGAGTTTGGAGACGCTGCCCGCGTAACAGACGCCGTCGGGCAGCAGCGAGCGCAGCGCCGGGACCGGCGGACGGTCGTAGCGGTGCTCGGCGTCGTAGTCGTCCTCGATGACGACCCCGCCCTCGGCCGCCCAGCTCAGCAGTTCGCGACGGCGTTCCCCGTCGAGGACGACTCCGGTGGGGAACTGGTGGGCCGGCGTCAGCAGCACCGCACCAGCGCCACTGGCACGCAGCGCACCCACGTCGAGGCCACCGCTGTCCACGGGGACGGGGACGGTGGTGAAACCGCCGTACTCCAACTGCTGGCGCGCGCCGAGGGATCCGGGATCCTCGACGGCGATACGGCGGATCCCGTCCTGGCGCAGCAGCCGCCCGAGCAGGCTCAGGGCCTGTGCCACCCCCGCGACCACCACCACCTCGTCCGGGTCGGCACGGATGCCGCGATTGCGGGCCAGCCAGCCGACGACGGCGCGACGCAGTGCGGGCGCGCCCTGGGGATCGCCGTATCCGAAGTCGGCAGGGGTGACGCCCGCGAGGACGGCGCGTTCGGCGCGCAGCCAGCCGGTGCGGGGGAAGGCGGCGAGGTCGGGAACGCCGGGTGAGAGATCGATACGGCAGGGCAGGGTGCGCAGCATGTCGACGGCACCCTCGCGGTCGGCCGCGCCGAAAAGCGCGGGCCCTGGTTCCGCCTCGCCGCCGGCGCGACGGCTGGGCGCGGCGGGAGCCGCCACCACCACCGTGCCGCCCCGGCCGCGACCGGCGATCTGACCGGTCTCGGCGAGCCGCCGGTAGGCCTCGGTGACCACGCCCCGGGTGACTCGCAGCTCCTGCGCCAGCACTCGGCTGGCGGGCAGCCGTGCTCCGACGGGCAGCCGACCGTCGGCAATCGCCGACCGCAGCCGGTCGGCGAGCCAGGCGGTGCGCCCTCCGGGCGGTGCCTGGCCGATGTCCAGCTGGAGGAAGTCCGAGCCGACGGCGGCCGCGTCCGTCTCCGCATGCGAGTTTTTGGACCCCTCGACGGGGGGCTCTGTGGACCTGCCCATGGCGTCCATTGTGCGGCCAAGGTGGACGGTATGGACACACCCACCGCTTCGTTCACCCAGCTCGTGCCCGGCATGATCGGCATGGCGCTGGTCGGCAGCAGCGTCACCGTCTCGCACGCCCTCGTCGATGCCCCGCTGTTCACCACGCAGGCCGTCCGGTATCTGGCCGCGACGGTGATCCTCCTGGTCATCGCCCGGCTCGCCGGTGCTCGTCCGGTGTGGCCGCGCGGCCGGGAGTGGCTGTGGCTGGCCGGGATCGCGGTCACCGGTCTGGTGCTGTTCAACGTGGCGGTGGTGCGGGGCGTCGCCCATGCGGAGCCCGCGGTGGTCGCCGTCGCGGTGGCGTGCGTTCCGCTGGTCCTCGGGGTGGTGGGCCCGCTGCTGGAGGGGCGCGGGCCGAGCCGGCAGGTCCTGTTGGCGGCGCCGGTCGTCATGGCGGGCGCGGTGCTGGTCGAGGGGACCGGGCGGACCGACGCCGTCGGGGTGGCCTGGGCGGCGCTGGCACTGGGCTGCGAGGCCGCGTTCACGCTGCTCGCGGTGCCGGTGCTGCGACGGCACGGCCCGTGGGGAGTGTCCCTGCACACGACCTGGCTGGGCGGGGTGATGCTGACCGCTCTCGGGGTGACGCTGGAGGGACCTTCGGCGGCGCGGGAGATGTCCGGGACCCAGTGGGCGGCCGCCGGCTACCTGGCCCTGATGGTGACGGCGGTCGCCTTCGTCCTGTGGTACTCGACGGTCCGCTCCGCGGGCGCCGGACGAGCCGGACTGCTCACCGGTATCGCCCCGCTCGCCGCGGCGGCGAGCGCCGTGTCGGGCACCGGCATGCCAGGGCCGTGGGTCTGGCTGGGCATCGCCGTGGTGATCGTGGGCCTGGTCGCCGGCCTGCGGCCGCGCGGCGCTACCGCGTCGGCTCGGGCACTCGCCAAGGCACCGCTGCGCACCCGGGCATGACGACCGTACACATCGCCACAGATCAACCGAAGTCGAGGATGGGGCGATCCGGGCGCCTGACGGAGGTTCCCGCTCCGGCACCCGTTGCACGACGATCGGCACCGACATCTCCGGTGTACCGGCGTACCCGCACTTCCTCCGCGAGGAAGGCCTGGCCGAGGTCGCCGCCGAACTGCCCACCCTTGGTCGCCGACGGTCCGCTGGCCCGGTTCTGGTCGCGGACCTGGCAGCGGATGCGCCCCGAGCTGGAGACGAGCGGCCGGGTGGACTCCGCCACCGTCGAGGAGGCCCTCGGCTACCTGTCCTCGCACCGGCTCGCCGAACTCGGGCCGGGCATGCCCATGGCCTGGGGACGACGGCGCTGAGGTCAGGTCTCCTGGAGCACGGAGAGGACGTTCCCGGCCGGGTCGGTGAACCACGCGATCGCCGCGGGGCCGCCATCGCCGACCCGGACGATGCCCTTCTCGTCATGGTCGAATTCGGCATAGCGCTCAAGCGTCACGCCGCGCCGCTCCAGGTCACCGACCGCCGCCTCGATGTCGTCCACGGGGAAGTTGAGAATCGTGAACGACGCGGGGGTGTGCGTGTCCTTGGGGTAGACGAACACCTGGGCACCGCTGCCGAGCTTGATGGTCAGCATCCGCATGTCCCCCTGCCCGGACTCCTCCACCTGGAGACCGAGGGTCTCACCATAGAACCGGCGGGCCTCATCGAGGTCGTCGACGGAGAAGCCGCTGAACGCCTTCGACTGTCCGAACATGCCGTGTGTCTCCTTCACGGATGAGCCGTACTGACGTCTCAGGGCACACCCCAGGCGCCGCGGCCGGACACACGCCGCGCGGGCGGCGTCCGGATGATCGCGCCAACTTCACCCGCGCCGCCGAGGCACCCTCCCCTCACAGGCCGACGTGGAACGCATACCGCTCAGCGGCGACATCACCTTCCAGGACGCTTCAACGCCAACGGCATCACACGGACGCCGGACGGAGATGGGCTGCTCGTCGTGCAGACCAACACCGGGCGGCTCTTCCGCGTCGACCCCGCCACCGGCGCCGCCACCGCGGTCGACCTCGGAGGAGACGACCTGACCTTCGGCGACGGGATGCTCCTTGAGGGAAGAACCCTCTACGTGGTGCAGAACATGACCAACACCGTTGCCGTGGTTCACCTCGACAGGAAGGGCAGCACGGGCCGCGTCACGGAACGCCGCACCGACCCTCGCTTCGACACACCGACCACCATGGCGCGCTTCGGCAACCGCTTCTACCTGCCCAACGCCCGCTTCACCCTCCCATCACCACCATCAGGTCAGGAGGACCCCGACAACTCTTCAAGCACACCGGCGGCTTCTACAACTCCCCCTGCTTCCAGGAACGGTGCAGCTGGCTCAGCGGTCCAGGCAGCGGAGCAGGGCGTCCGATCGGGTCTCGTGCCCGTCGGACGCCCTGCTTCGCCCCGGAGTCCGCCCCCGGATCAGCCTGTCCGGCGCTGCCACCACGGGGCGGAGGCGTCGCGGAGGGTGTTGGTGCCGCAGTGGATCTCGCCCTGGCCGAGGTGGTAGGTGTACCAGTCGTCCAGGTACGACACCTGCATCCCGGCCTGCTGGTACACGGCGGTCACGGCCTCGGTGAAGATGTCCTTGCCGCCGATGACGGGACCCCACTGGCGCGGGGCCAGGTAGCGGTCGCGGGAGACCACGATGCCGTTGACGGCGCCGGGGATGTACGCGCTGGTCATGACGGTGGGGGCGGCGGCCCTGGGACCCTCGGCGAGCCACTTCTGCTGGCCGTGCTTCTCGAGCCGGTCCATGAGGGGCGTGTCGGCGCCCAGCCTGGTCAGGCGGGGCACGGAGACGCCGTCCCGTTCTCCCACCGGCTGCCGTTCGCGGACATACAAGGCTGGCACCCGCACGATCTCGTCGTCGGTGACGCCCGTCTCGCGCTTGAGTATCTCCAGGTTGGCCGCGATGCGCTGGGCCGCCATCTGGTTGTCGGCCACCAGGTCGCGGGAGGCGAGGGCTTCGTCGATGGTCTCCCTGGGCGCCGGCATGCCTTGCTCGCGCGGAACCGAGAACATCTTGGTCCGGCCGTGGCCGTCGCGCTGGGCGTCACGGAGCAGTTGAAGACCGGCCTCGGGATCGGCCAGGCCGATGCGCCAGCCGCGCGGGGTGTCGGCCGGCAGGAACTGCACGAACTCGTCGACGTGACCGACGCCGAGCCAGGAGGTGTCCAGCAGCAACGGGTCCTGCATCCCCTGCGACTTCAGCAGCTTGCGTACGGCCTTCGAGGGGCGCTGGCCGGTGTCCTTGCGCCAGCCCTGGATGACCCGCCCGGCGGGATAGGCCCGGTCGCCCAGGGTGTAGGGCGGAATGGTCTCCAGGTTCCCCATGGAGTTCAGCGACCAGTCCTCCGGTTCGCCCCGGTCGAAGGCCTGGACGACTCCGATGTCCCGGCCGCGCACCTTCTCGAACAGCTCGCGGCCCGCCTCACGGTCCGGCTGGGCCGAGCGCAGCATCACGCGCATCACCTGCCGGCGTCCGCGCGGTCCGGTCATGCTGACGTAGGCCGGCTCGACGAAGTCCTGCGCCCAGATGTCGTTGTACTTGTCGAAGGTCATGAGCGGCCTGGTGATGCCGGCGGCCTTGACCTCCTTCTCCAGGTCCTTGACGAACTTCCGCTGGATTTCGTTCCATTCCCCGCCGCCACGCACCTTGGTGACCATCAACTGCTGGGCGTTCTGGAGATGGTGGTGGGTCAGGAGCGGCGCCACCCGCAGGGTGACCGAGTCGGACGTGGTCTCCCCGGCGGAGGTCACGCTCAGGCGGATCACGGCCCGGCCGTCCCACTTTGCGCTGTCGCGGATCACATCGGTGGCCTCGACGCCGAGCTCCGCGCCGGAGCGCAGTTCGGCGGCGGACAGCCGGGTCTGGGAGGTGACCAGGACCCACTTCCCGTCGCGCTTGACGAATACGCGGGTGTGCTCGGCGCCGGTGGTGACCCGCAGGCTGCCCTTGGCATCGGATCGCACATCCGGCATCGGGACGGAACGGACCCGGGCCAGGTCGGCCGCGTCGGCGGTGCCGTTGACCTTGGTGTCGGAGGCGTCGTTGCAGGACGCCAACTTGGCGTCGGACAGCGGTCTGCCGCCGGGGCCGGTGACGGGGCAGCGCCTGGTGTCGTCGTCGATGTTGGGCAGGTGGACGGCCCCACGTCCGACGGACCAACCGTCCTCGCCTGCCCGGTCGGTGTCGCCGGTGAGATCGACCTGCCCGTCACGGTTCACGTCGGCACGGAGGTCGGGCCGCACGGACGGTTCCGCCGCGGCGGCAGGGTGCGGTGCGGCCAGAACGGATCCGGCGGCGGCGAGGGCGAGGACCACGGGTCCTGCGGGGTTCGTACGTGAACGCGTACGTCTGCGCACAGCGCGTCCCTTCTCTGGTAGGGGTGTGTCGCCGTGCAAGAGAGCAACTGGGGCTCGTGCGTTCCCGATACGGAACAGATGGAATTGTTCGGACTTCAAGCGGGAGGGCTTCGCAATCCGTACCGGGTAAGGAAGAACCCAGGATCTCCATGCCGGACCCGTTCGACTGTCCGAATCCCGTCGGGAAAACGGGCAGCAATCGGGCAGACGCCGGGCGCTGAGCGGGCAGCGTCCACCCGTGCCGCTGAGCCCTCGCCGCCATCATCCTGGGCCTCCCACCTCCGAAAAGCGGGCATATTCGGTCATCAGCCGCGCTACGACGAACCTGGTCAGTACTGGCAATCGCCGGTAGAAATTTGGCCACCGAATCCCAACGGGCTGGGCTTCGGGAATCAGCCGGCGCGGGATTACGCGCAGAGCCGTGAAACGGAGGTGTCGCCGTGGACGCCGATGAACGAAGACGCGGAATTCTGGAAACGGCACGCCGTTCTGGATCCGTCGACGTCGGAGAACTCGCAGCCGACCTCCAGGTCTCCAGGGAGACCGTGCGGCGCGATCTGAATCTGCTGGAACGGCATGGGCTGGTCCGCCGTACCCATGGCGGAGCCCATCCCGTGGAGAGCGCGGGCTTCGAGACCACGCTCGCCTTCCGTACGACCATGCACGTCCCCGAGAAGGCCAGGATCGCCGCGGCAGCGGCCGAACTGCTCGGGGACGCCGAAACGGTCTTCATCGACGAGGGCTACACCCCGCAGCTCATCGCCGCCGCCCTCCCCCGCGACCGGCCACTGACCGTGGTCACCTCCTCGCTGGCCACCGCCGGTGCCCTGGCCTCCGCGGAGAACCTCTCCGTGGTGCTGCTCGGCGGCCGGGTGCGGGGCGGGACTCTGGCCACGGTCGACCACTGGGCGACCCGCATGCTGTCCGGCTTCGTCATCGATCTGGCGTACGTCGGCGCGAACGGCATCTCCCGCGAGTACGGACTCACCACCCCTGACCCCGCGGTCAGCGAGGTCAAGGCCCAGGTCCTGAAGGCCGCCAGGCGCCGGGTCTTCTCCGGGGTCCATACGAAGTTCGGTGTCGCGAGCTTCTGCCGCTTCGCTGAGGTCACGGAGTTCGAGGCGATCGTCACCGATGCCGGGCTGCCCGCCTCCGAAGCACACCGCTACTCACTGCTGGGCCCCGAGGTCATCCGGGCCTGAGCCGCAGTTCAACTCCCCCTCTCCCCAAACCCCGCAGGTCCGGGGGTCTGGTCCCGCACGTCCTCGAATCATCCCCTGGAGTCAGTCATGCGCACACGAAGAATGATCCATGTCGCCGTCACGGCCGCGGCAGCGGGCTCCCTGCTCGTCGCCTGCAGCGGAGCGGGCGGCTCCGCGAACTCCGGTGGGGGCAGCGAGAGCATCAATGTGCTGATGGTCGGCAATCCGCAGATGGAGGACATCGCGAAGCTCACGAAGAACACCTTCACCAAGGACACCGGCATCAAGGTGAACTTCACGATCCTTCCCGAGAACGAACTGCGAGACAAGGTCACCCAGGACGTCGCCACCCAGGCCGGCCAGTACGACGTCGCCACCATCGGCGCCTACGAGGTCCCCATCTGGGAGAAGAACGGCTGGCTGCACGAGCTCAGCTCCTACGCCGACGAGGACGCGAGCTTCGACAAGGCCGATCTGCTCAAGCCGATGGTCACCTCGCTGTCCGGCTCCGACGGCAAGCTCTACGCCCTGCCGTTCTACGGCGAGTCGTCCATGCTCATGTACAACAAGGACGTCATGGAGGCGAAGGGCATCACCGTGCCCGAGCGCCCGACCTGGCAGCAGATAGCCGACATCGCGGCCAAGGTCGACGGCGCGGAGCCGGGGATGCGCGGCATCTGCCTGCGGGGTCTGGCCGGCTGGGGCGAACTCGGGGCGTCGCTGACGACCGTGGTCAACACCTTCGGCGGCACCTGGTTCACCAAGGACTGGAAGGCCCAGGTCAACACCCCGGAGTTCAAGAAGGCCACGAACTTCTACGTCGACCTGGTCCGCGAGCACGGGGAGGCGGGAGCGGCGCAGGCCGGCTTCACCGAGTGCCTGAACGCCATGAGCCAGAAGAAGGTCGCGATGTGGTACGACGCGACCAGCGCGGCCGGATCGCTGGAGGACCCGAGCTCCAGCAAGATCGCCGGCCATGTCGGCTACGCCTACGCGCCGACCGTCGAGACCAAGAGCAGTGGCTGGCTGTGGAGTTGGGCGTGGGCCTTGCCCAAGACCACGAAGAAGGCCGACGCGGCCTCGAAGTTCATGCTGTGGGCCTCCAGCAAGGAGTACGAGAAGCTGGTCGGCGAGGAGCTGGGCTGGTCGCGGGTCCCGGCCGGCAAGCGGGCCAGCACGTACGAGCTCCCGGAGTACCAGAAGGCGGCCGCGTCGTTCGGTGACATCACTCTGAAGTCCATCGAGCAGGCCGACCCCGCCAACCCGGGCGTTCAGCCCCGTCCGACCGTGGGCGTCCAGTACGTGGCCATCCCCGAGTTCCAGGACCTGGGAACCAAGGTCACCCAGGAGATCTCCGCCGCCATCGCCGGCAAGACCAGCGTGGACAAGGCACTTGAAGACGGCCAGAAGCTCGCCGAGGACGTCGCCAAGAACTACCAGTGACCCTCAGGAACCGCCCGGCCGGCCCTCCCCCCGGCCGGGCCTCCTCCCCCACCCCCGCCGGCATCGGCAGAGGAACCCTCCATGACCACGCTCACCGCCCCACCCAAGACAGCACCACCGCCCAGTCGTCCGCGCACCTCCTCCGGCGTCAGCAAGTGGCGGCGCCGTATCCCGCTGCTGCCGGCGCTCGTCTTCACCATCGTCGTCACACAACTGCCCTTCGTGGCCACGCTCGTCATCTCCACGTTCCAGTGGAACGTCCTCAAGCCGGGCGAGCGGCACTTCGTCGGCCTGTCCAACTTCGCCTTCGTCTTCACCGACGAGCGGCTGCGCACGGCGGTGCTCAACACCGTCGTACTCACCGCGTCGGTGGTCATCATCAGCGTGGTTCTCGGGTTGGGCCTGGCGATGCTGCTCGACCGCCGGTTCATCGGCCGCGGTCTGGCACGGACGATGCTCATCGCGCCGTTCCTGGTGATGCCGGTGGCGGCGGCGCTGCTGTGGAAGCACGCCATCTACAACCCCGACTACGGCCTGCTCAACGGCACCCTCAACGCCGTCTACCGCTTCTTCGGCGCGGACAACGGCCCCACGATCGACTGGATCTCCTCCTACCCGATGCCCGCGGTCGTCATCTCGCTGGTGTGGCAGTGGACCCCGTTCATGATGCTGATCCTCCTGGCCGGTCTCCAGGCCCAGCCCGGTGATGTGCTGGAGGCGGCCCGCATGGACGGGGCGTCGGCCCTGGCGACCTTCCGCTTCATCACCCTGCCGCACCTGCGCCAGTACATCGAGCTGGGCATCCTGCTCGGCACGATCTACGTCGTGCAGACCTTCGACGCGGTCTACACCATCACCCAGGGCGGCCCCGGCTCCCGGACCACCAACCTGCCCTACGAGATCTACCTGACCATGTTCCGCAAGTACGAGTACGGCCAGGCGGCCGCCGCCGGTGTGGTCGTCGTGCTCGGCTCGATCGTGATCGCGACCTTCGCACTGCGCACCATCGCGTCGCTGTTCCGCGAGGAGGTGTCCCGATGACCACTCACGCGGCAGTCGCCGCTCCCGGCGCGAGACTCAAGAAGCTCATCCGCCGCCACGACGACCGCGGCGGCGCGCCCCGCCTGTCGCCGCTGTGGACCTTCGTCGCCTGGCTGGCCACGCTGGCGTTCTTCGCGCCGGTGGCGTGGATGGTGCTCACCTCCTTCCACCAGGAGGCGGACGCGGCGACCAACCCACCGACCCCGTTCGCGCCGGTCACCTTCGACCAGTACAAGCTGCTGTTCAGCAGGGACATCACCCCCTTCCTCCTCAACTCGGCCATGGCCAGCGTGATTTCGACGGTCCTGGTACTTGCCCTGGCGGTGCCGGCGGCCTACGCGCTGTCCATCAAGCCGGTCAAGAAGTGGACCGACGTGATGTTCTTCTTCCTGTCCACCAAGTTCCTGCCCGCCATCGCGGCCCTGCTGCCGGTATACCTGATCGTCAAGGACGCCGGGATGCTGGACAACGTGTGGACGCTGATCATCCTCTACACGGCCATGAACCTGCCGATCGCGGTGTGGATGATGCGCTCGTTCCTCGCCGAGGTGCCCAAGGAGATCCTGGAGGCCGCCGAGGTCGACGGCGCGGGCCTGCTCACCGTGCTGTGGCGGGTCGTCGCCCCGGTCGCCATGCCCGGACTGGCCGCCACCTCGCTGATCTGCTTCATCTTCAGCTGGAACGAGTTCATGTTCGCCGTGAACCTCACCGCCACGCAGGCGTCCACCGCGCCGGTCTTCCTCGTCGGCTTTATCACCAACGAGGGGCTCTTCCTCGCCCGGCTGTGCGCCGCCGCCACGTTGGTCTCCCTGCCCGTCCTCATCGCCGGCTTCGCCGCTCAGGACAAACTCGTCCGCGGCCTGTCCCTTGGAGCAGTCAAGTGAAGGCCGCTGTCATCGAAGCCCCCGGCAAGGTCACCGTCACCACGGTGCCCGACCCCACTCCCGGACCGCGCGAGGTCGTGGTCGACGTGGCGGCCTGCGGACTGTGTGGGACCGATCTGCACATCCTTCAGGGCGAGTTCGCCCCGACCCTGCCGGTCGTGCCGGGCCACGAGTTCGCCGGGGAGGTCGTGGGCCTCGGCAGTGAGGTCACCGAACTCGCCATCGGCGACCGGGTCGCCGTGGATCCCTCGCTGTACTGCAACGAGTGCCGCTACTGCCGGGCCGGCCGCAACAACCTGTGCGACCGGTGGCAGGCGATCGGAGTGACCGTGGCCGGCGGCGCCGCCGAGTACGCCGTCGCCCCCGTCGCCAACTGCGTCCGACTGCCCGACCATGTGGACGTCCAGGACGCGGCGCTCATCGAGCCGCTGTCCTGCGCCGTACGCGGCTACGACGTGCTCAGCAGCAGGCTCGCCTCCCATGTGCTGATCTACGGCAGCGGGACGATGGGCCTGATGATGCTGGAGCTGGCCAAGCGCACCGGCGCCGCCTCGGTGGATGTCATCGACATCAACCCGGAACGACTGGCGACCGCGGAGAAGCTGGGCTGTACGCAAACGGCGCTCTCCGCCGACGAGTTGGGACGACCCGGCGGCTGGGACGTGGTCGTCGACGCGACCGGCAACGCCGCCGCCATCCAGGACGGCCTGGAGCGGGTCGCCAAGGCCGGAACATTTCTCCAGTTCGGGGTCTCCGACTACGCGACCACGGCCACCATTTCGCCGTACCGCATCTACAACCAGGAGATCACCATCACCGGCTCCATGGCGGTGCTGCACAGCTACGAGCGGGCGGCGGAACTGTTCGCCACGGGGGTGCTCGATCCGCAGGTGTTCATCAGCCACCGGATGCCGCTGACGGACTACCCCCAGGCGCTGGAGCAGTTCGCCGCCGGGCAAGGACGCAAGATCGTCGTGCTGCCCTGATCTGTGAGCTACCAGCCGAAGAGGTGCCGGGGCGGGCCGCCGCCCCGGCACCGCCGCGTCAGTCCTTGTCGCGCAGCCGACGACGCCCGAACGAGTTCACGGCTTCCAGCGCTCAGTGGCCATCCCGCGGCGCGGCACCGCGGGATGACTCGGCGGCGCGGCATCAGCGTGTGACAACGGTCAGCCATTCCGGCGCGGTCACGTTCACCGTTCCACCGGCCGTGACCCTGACATCCAGCCGACCTCCGCCGACTTGGAGTCCTGTCACGGTGAGCGGTGCGTACGCCGCGGCCAAGCTGGGCGTCACGGTGACTGTTCCGGCGGGAACGTCCGCGTCGAGGCCGAGGGCGGCCTGCAGCACGAGGACCGAGGCTGTGGCCGCCCATGCCTGGGGTCGGCAGGATGCCGGGTACGGGGCGGGGCGGGGACCGGCCTCGGTGCCGTGGCCGGCGAAGAGTTCGGGCAGGCGGGCGTCGAAGGCGGTCGAGGCGGTCAGCAGGCCCTGGGCCAGGGATGCGGCGGCGTCCGGGAAGCCGGCCCTGACCAGGCCGTGCACGGCGATGGCGGTGTCGTGGGGCCAGATGGAACCGGTGTGGTAGCCATAGGGGTTGAAGCCCACCGAGTCGCTGCTCAGCGTGCGCAGGCCGTGGCCCGCGTCGAGGTCGGGTCCGGTGAGCCGGGCGGCCAGCAGCGCGCTTTCCTCCGCGTTGAGCAGTCCCGTGCCGAGAAGGTGGCCGAAGCCCGAGGTCACCGCGTCCGCCGGCCGGCCATCTCGATCGAGGGCGACCGCCGGGTAGGGACCGCTTTCGTCCTCCACCCAGAAGTGCTTGCGGAACCGGTCGGCCAGCTGCTCGGCCCACTCCTCCCACTGCTCCGCCCCCCGGCGGCCGAACGCCCGCAGCAGGGACGCCCCGCCGCGTGCCGCCTCATAGGCGTACGCCTGGACTTCGCACAGCGCGATCGGCGCCGTGGCGAGGCGCCCGTCGCGGTGACGGATGGAGTCGTCGGAATCCTTCCAGCCCTGGTTGGACAGGCCCTGGCCGCTGTGGTCAGCGTACTTGAGGAAACCATCGCCACCCGCGTCCGCCTGGCTGCGCATCCAGGCGAGCGCCGACTCGGCATGCGGCAGCAGCTGTTCGACCTCCCCGGGGGGCAGGCCCCAGCGCCAGGCGTCGTGGAGGAGGGTGATCCACAGGGAGGTGGCGTCGACCGTGCCGTAGTACACGGGCGGGAGGGAGAGGGCGTCGGTGAGCTGGAGGGTGTCCCGGCGCACTTCGTGCAGGATCTTGCCTGGCTGTTCCTCGGTGGCCGGGTCGGTGACGGCGCCCTGACGTCGGGCGAGCGTGCGCAGGGTGCCGGCGGCGAGGTCGGTTCCGAGCGGGAGGAGCATTCGGGCGGCCCAGAGCGAATCGCGGCCGAAGAGGGTCAGGAACCAGGGGGCGCCGGCGGCCAGGAACTGGTCCGGACGGCCCGGGTCAGGGGACTGCGGGTCCGCGAGGCGCAGACGGTCCAGGTCGGCCAGTGACTGCTGAAGCCACCACTCGAGACGGCGGTCCGCACTGCGCACCGCGGGGATACGCCACGGGAGTTGGTCACCAGGTGGGGCCGGGAACTGGTCGCCGTCCGCGTAGGCCGCGGCGCAGTTCAGTGTCGCGCTCCATGAATCACCGGGCCGGAGATCGATGTCGTACGACAGCTGCCCTGCCGGCACCTGAAGCACGTCCGGCGCGGGCACACTGACCAGGCTGACAGCGAAGTCGTCGGCGGTCCAGGACAGGCCGATGCCGTCGGCGTCCGCGACCTGTGGCGGTACCGGCTCCAGGACCTGCCCAGACTTGACCTGCTGCATGGTTGCAAGGTCCGTGCCGACGGTCACCGTCAGCCGGAGGTGGACGTGCTCGACACCCGCGTTCGTGACCTCGAAGACCTCCTCCATCCGGCCGGCCGCCGTGCGGCGGCGCCGGTGCAGAGCGACCGCGGGGTCCGCCGTCACCTCGCCGACGCCCCGCAGAATCGCGCGGAAATCCGCCCGGTGTGCGCCTCGCAATCCGCCGTGGACCGGCGCCAGGGCGATGCCCTCAGCCGCGACCATCAGCCGGGACAGAGCCCTGCGGTCGCCGTGGTAGAAGCCGTCCGCGCCCCCGCTGAACTGGCCGCTTGCCTGTGAGATCACCAGACTCGGCGCGCACAGCGTGACGACGGCGTCGTGCAGGAACGGCTGTAGACCACCGACCGCAGAGACGGACGCCGTGACCGACCCGTTGGGGTCCTGAGTCTTGACAGTCATGTCCAAGGGAGTACAACCTCTCAGTGTTTTAGCGTTCCAAGGACACTAAGTCACTCGCCAGAGGCCTGACAACGGCTTTGGAACGCTAAAACTGAATCCAAAAGTCCACTGCAAGCCGGAGAGCCGCATGCCTCGCTCCAGCAAGAATTCCTCGGCCAAGGGCGGCCCGGTGACCCTCGCGATGGTCGCTGCCCGGGCAGGGGTCTCTGCGCAGACCGTGTCGAACGCGATCAACTCGCCGGACATACTGCGGCCCGACACCCTGGAGCGGGTCCGCCGCGCGATCGACGAGATGGGCTACCGCCCCAGCCGCGCCGCGCAGACGCTGCGCACCCGTTCCAGCAAGCTGATCGGCTACGGCATCCAGCCCACCCCGCCCGGCACCGGGGCCGCGGTCATGGACCGCTTCCTGCACGCCCTGTCGCAGGCCGTTGACGAGGCCGGATACCGGATCCTGCTGTTCGCCTCCCCACCCGGCAGCCCAAGCCTGAAGGGCTACGAGGAACTGCTCGCCCAACATGAGGTCGACGGCTTCGTGCTCAGCGGTACCGACCGCAGCGACCCGCGCCAGGCATGGCTGACCAAGCGGGGCGTACCGTTCGTCGGTTTCGGCCGGATGTGGTCAGGGCGGCCCGTCGGCGACTGGGTCGACGTCGACGGCGCTTCGGGTACGGACGCCGCCGTCGAGCACTTGGTCACCCTTGGGCATCGCAAGATCGCCTTCCTGGGCTGGGAACGCGGTTCCTCCGGCGCCGGTGACGACCGTGCGGAGGGCTGGCTCCGGGCGATGAAGCGGCACGGGCTACCCACCCGCGGGCGGCGCGGACAGAGTATGAACGACATCGACGCGGCCCGCGCCGCCGTGAAGCCGCTGCTCGACGCCGGCGCGACCGCCGTGATCGCGGCCAGCGACATGCTGGCGCTCGGCTGCTACCAGACCCTGCGCGAGCGCGGCGCGCTGCCCGGCCGTGACGTTGCCGTGGTCGGCTTCGACGATTCACCGACCGCCGAGATCCTCTCGCCCGCCCTGACATCCGTCGCCCAGCCGCTGGAAGAAGTCGGCCAGGAGTGCGTACGGCTGCTGCTGGCACGGATCGCCGCCCCCGACGCACCACCCGAGCGGATTCTGCTGCAACCGTCCCTGGTCATCCGCGACAGCACCACATCCATGTCCATCACCGACGAGTAAGCACCCCCGGCCACCCGGCCCCTCACCCCGAAACCTTCCGCCCTCCTCCACCCCCACATCCCTGGCGCACGCCTTCGTGTGCCTGGGCGGAGCCGCTCGTACCACCCGTAACCCTCGGAGGAAGCAATGCCCAACCGTACGGCCATCGCGGCCCTCGTCACCTGCGCGGCCATGATGGCCGCCACCGGCTGCTCGTCGAGTTTCGGCAGCGACGAAAAGACCACGCAGGACACCAGTGAAAAGCAGCACCTCACCGTGCTGATCGCCTCCTCGGGGGACGCGGAGACCAAGGCCGTCAAGGATGCGGCAGCAGCCTGGGCCAAGCAGTCCGGCAACACGGTGACCGTCGACGTCGCCAAGGACATCAACCAGCAGCTCGCCCAGTCCTTCGCCGGGCACAAGCCGCCGGACGCCTTCTACGTCAACTCCGACCAGTTCGCCAACTACGCCCAGGGCGGCTCCCTTTACCCCTACGGCGACCAGATCAAGGACGCCGACGACTTCTCCGCCCAACTGCGCGCCTCCTTCACCCACGACGGCAAGCTGGTCTGCCTGCCCAAGGACACCTCCACCCTCGCCCTGGCGATCAACGACGACCTGTGGAAGAAGGCCGGGCTGACCGCGAAGGACTACCCGACCACCTGGGCCGAACTCAAGACCGTCGCCGCCAGGCTGACCAAGGGCGATGTCACCGGGCTGGTCATCAACGGCGAGTACGCACGCGTCGGCGCCTTCATGAAACAGGCCGGCGGCTGGATAACCAACGCCGACCAGACGAAGATGACCGCCGACAGCACCCAGAACACCCAGGCCCTCAACTACGTGCAGTCGCTGCTGAAGTCCGGCTCCCTGAAGTACGCCAACCAGGTCGACACCAACTGGGGCGGCGAGGCCCTCGGCAAGAACAAGGCCGCCATGACCATCGAGGGCAACTGGCTCACCGGCGGCATGAAGGCCGACTACCCGGACGTGAAGTACACGGCGGTCCCTCTGCCCGCCGGTCCGGCCGGCACGGGCACCCTCGCCTTCAGCCAGTGCTGGGGCGTGGCTCAGGACAGCGGCCACCGGGCGGCGGCCGTGGACCTGGTGAAGTACCTGACCAGCAGCACGCAGATGATGAAGAACGCGGACGCCTTCGGCGTGATGCCCTCCCGCACCAGCGCCCTTGCCGAGTACGCGAAGAAGTACCCCTCGGCCAAGGCGTGGGCCGACGCCACCGCCTACGCACAGGGCCCGGTGACCGTCTCGGGCTTCGACAAGGTGCTCACCCAGTTCAACACCGACCTCGCCGAGCTGGCCACCGGCGACCCGAAGAAGATCCTCGCCGACCTGCAGCGCAACGGCGAACCGGCCCTCACGACAGGCGAGTGAGCCAGCATGTTCCCGCGTACGTCACAGAACCCCCGCCCGGCCCCGCGTTCCCGCGCGGGCGGGGGTCCCCGTACGGTCGGCTCGCCGGGCGCACCTGACGCGCCCGGCGGGGGCGGCCCGGCCGCGGCGCCCCACGCCTTCCCTGCCCCGCGCGTGGGGCGCCGCGCCGAAGGTGCCTGGGGCTGGCTCTTCGTCAGCCCCATGGTGCTCATCCTCGGCCTGTTCCTGGTGCTGCCGATCCTGATGGCGCTGTGGGTAAGCCTGCTCAACTGGGACGGTCAGTCCAACCCCTTCAGCGGCCAGGCGGAGTTCGTCGGCCTCGACAACTACCGTGGCCTGCTCACCCAGGACGGCCTCGACCGCACCCTCTTCGCGACCTCGCTGCGCAACAACCTCTACTACGTGCTGCTGACCGTGCCGCTGCAGACGATCCTCGCGCTGACGCTGGCGCTCATCGTCAACCAACGGATGCTGCGCGGCCGCAGCGCCCTGCGCACCGCGTTCTTCTTCCCCTCGGTCACCAGCTCGATCGCCGTCTCCACGATCTTCCTGTTCCTGTTCCAGGGCAGCGGCGCCGTCAACACGGTGCTGTCCTGGATCGGGGTCAAGGGCCCGAACTGGTTCAACGACTCCCGCGGAGTGCTCTCCCTCCTCCTGGGCGGCCTCGGCATCGTCGACACCAGCCACCCGACCGGGGCCCTGGCCGACCACTCGTTCATGGGACTGTCCTGGTTCGAGTGGCTGTCCGGGCCGTCCGTCGCGATGTGCACGATCATCCTGCTCGCCGTATGGACGACCTCCGGCACCTTCATGCTGATCTTCCTCGCCGCCCTCCAGGACATCCCCCGCGAACTGGAGGAAGCCGCCGCCATCGAGGGCGTCAGCCGCTTCCAACTGCTGCGGTACGTGACCCTGCCCGCGCTGCGGCCCGTGCTCTTCCTCGTCCTCACCCTCGGCCTGATCAGTACCTGGCAGGTCTTCGACCAGGTCTACGTCATGAGCCAGGGTGCCCCCGGCAACACCACCCTCACCCCGGCCTTCCTGTCGTACTCCTCCGCCTTCAACGACGCCGACTTCGGACAGGGCGCGGCCATCGCCTTCATCCTGCTCACCCTGATCCTCACCATGACCGCCGTCCAACGCTTCCTGTTCCGGGAGCGCACCCCTCGCGCCCGGAGGAACCGATGAGCGCAAAGTCCGCGGCCGCCCGGGCGCAGGGACGTCACGTGCTGGGCCGCTTCCCCCTGTCGCTGCGGGTCCTTGGCTATGCGACAGTGGCCGCGCTCGGCCTGCTGTACATTGTGCCGTTCGTGATCCAGTTGGTGACCGCGTTCAAAACGGACCCTGACGCGGCCGCGCATCCCCTCGGCCTGATTCCCACCACCCCCACGACGGCTGCCTACCAGCGTCTGTTCGGACTCAGCCAGGACGGTGACGGGGTGCCGTTCCTGCGCTGGCTGGGCAACTCGGCCTTCGTCGCCGTGCTGGTCACCGCCGGACGCGTGCTGTTCGACTCGATGGCCGGCTACGCGCTGGCCCGGCTGCGCTTTCCCGGCCGGACTCTGCTCTTCGGCTTCGTCCTCGCCGTCATGGCTGTGCCCATGGTGGCCCTGCTGATCCCGAGGTTCCTGGTTCTCAACACCTTCGGCCTCTTCGACACCTACACCGGCATGATCCTGCCGCTGATGGTGGACGCGGCCGGCATCTTCATCATGAAGCAGTTCTTCGAGTCCATACCCCGGGAAGTGGAAGAAGCCGCCCGCGTCGACGGCGCGGGCGTGTTCCGTACTTTCTGGTCGATCGTGCTGCCGATGGCCCGCCCCGCGCTGCTGACCCTGACCATCCTGTCCTTCCAGGGTTCGTGGAACGAGTTCACCCACTTCCTCGTGGCCACCCAGTCCAGCCAGTACGAAACCCTCACCACCGGCCTCGCCCGACTGGTCTCCGGCGGCCTGGGCGGCGGCACCCAGTACCCGTTGAAGCTGGCCGCGGCCCTGTTGGCCACCCTGCCCGTCGCCGCACTGTTCTTCTGCTTCCAGCGCTACTTCGTCCAAGGCGCCAACGCAGGCGCCGTCAAGGAATAGCCCACCGCGGCGACCCGATCCAGGCCCGCGGCCTGGCGTGCGGCAAGCGCTCGTGACGCTCCCTCACTTCGGTTTCGTACGTGGTGTGTACCGCCCCGTGTGCGCGGTCCGCCGGACCGCCCAGACCTCGGTTCCCTCGCCGCAGCGGCTGTGGCCCACCGGGTGTGAGTTCCTCGACGAGAGCAAGCGCACGGCCATGTTCGGTCCGGCAGCTGGCTTTGTGCATCTCTAGGAACAGCAGATGTGGGTGGGGTTGGGAGGCGGTTGGTGGTCTCTCGTCGCCTGAATGTCGATGAGATGACGGCACTGTCTGCGGGGGAGGCAGGCTTGTGGTCCAGAAAGAAGTACGCGCGCGTCAATGAGACGGATGCGGCCGACGCCCGAGCCATGCGCGAGGTCGAGGTTGCCAGTTCTGCGAGGCGCCCACGACCTGGGGTGAACTCCGGGGCAACCTGGTCGTGGGCCGCCCGCCAGTGGCACTATCTGTGGGATGCCCCCTTCCATTCAGGTCGGCCCGTACACCGTCATCGCGCTCGCCGACGGCGCGGGCCCCTTCTTCTCCCCCAGGTCGGAGGCGTTCCCCGGCGCCACCACCGAGCAGTGGGCGGCGGCCGATCAGCTCGATCCCGGTGCGCTCGACGCCGACGGGCGCTGGTGGCTCCAGTTCCGCGCGTTCGCGATCCGCAGCGACCAGGGCGTGACGCTGGTCGACGCGGGGATCGGCCCGGCCGACAGCCCGGCGGCCTCGTGGGCGCCCGTGCCCGGGGCGCTCCCGGCTTCGCTGGCCGCCGCGGGTATCGAACCATCCGAAGTAGACACCGTGGTGCTCACGCACCTCCACACCGACCACGTGGGCTGGGCCGTCGTCGGCGGCGAGCATACGCGGCCGTTCTTCCCGAACGCCGAATACCTGTTGCAGCAGGCCGAACTCGACGTTCTCGAGGAGGTCAACCCGCAGCTGCGGTCCACTGTGGTCGACCCGCTCCGGAAGACCGATCAGCTACGGCTGCTCGACGGCGACACCCCGCTGCGCAGCGGCGAGCGGGTGTTCGCCACGCCCGGTCACACGCCCGGGCACCAGAGCGTGCTCGTCGCGTCCGGGCGCGAACTGGTCGCCGTCACCGGTGACCTGCTCGTGCACGCGATCCAGCTGCTCCATCCCGAACTCGCCTACGCCCACGAGATGGACCCTGAGCAGGCAAGGGTCTCAAGGGAACAGGTGCTCCACAGCCGGGCCGCCAGCACCCTCTACCTCGCGGCCCCGCATCTGACCGAGCCGTTCATCGCCCGCTGACCCACCCGGCGGGGCCGGTCATTCCGCGAGCGCGCGCAGCCGCTCGGCACATCAAGGGCGTGTATCGAAAGTGCCTGGTGAGGATGACGGAGAGCCCATTTGTAATCCAGAATGATTGGATGGTCACGCTTGAGACTCCCCGTTTAATCCTGCGTCGCTGGCATGAAGAAGACGTTGTGCCCATGGCTGCCATCAATGCCGACCCTGAGGTCATGCGGTGGATCCGTGACGGCAGCGTCCGTGACGAACAGCAGACTCGCGGCGGGGTCCAGGCATGGGAGAGCGAGTGGGAGTCACAGGGCTTCGGCCTGTTCGCCGTGGAGATCCGGTCCACTGGCGAGCTGGCCGGGTTCACCGGCCTTTCGGTGCCCGACTTCTTGCCGGAGATACTGCCGGCGGTTGAGGTCGGCTGGCGGCTGGGACGTTCCCACTGGGGGCAGGGCTTGGCCACCGAGGCCGCTGCGGCCGCTGCGGCCGCTGTACGGTTCGGGTTCGAAGAGCGAGGGCTGGAGCGGATCGTCAGCATCACTCAAGTAGGCAACGACGCCTCCGAACGGATCATGACCAAACTGGGGATGCATCCGGTCCGTGAGACCGTGAATCCCACCTGCGGTCGGCGAGTTCGGGTGTTCGAGTTGTCGTCGGACCAGTACGTCACAACCACTCGTTGATGGCGGCAACGGGGACGGTGGCCTCGTAGCGGACCGCGAGGTGATCAGCTCCTTGGCATCCGCCCGGGCCTGGAATGCGGTGAAGATCCGATGCCAGGTGCCGTCCCGCTGCCATCGACGGAACAGGTCGTACACCCGACCCCAGGGTCCGTACTCGGCGGGCATGTCCCGCCACGGGACACCGGTGCGGACCCGGAACCGTATGCCGTCGACCAGCTGTCGCCGGGCCCATGTCAGCGGGCGGCCGGGCTTCTTGGCCCTCGGCAACAACGGTTTCAGCAGCGCCCATTGCTGGCCCGTCAGATCTCCACGTGCCACGAACCAAGATCATCCCACGGCTGACGACCTGGGGAGCGGTTACCGGTGACGGTGGCTGGGGAGCGATTACCGGTGACGGTGGTGGGTCAGGGCCGTGAGACGTTGGGCGGCAGATCTCGGTGGAAGACGGCCATAGCCCGGCCGGGGCCGTTGTAGTCGTCGACGATCTTCGTGTCGAAGCCGAGGCTGCGATGGAAGGCGATCGAGCCGGTGTTCTCGACTGACGTGATCGCCTTCAACTTCCGTGCACCGTGACGTTCCGCTGCTTCAGTGAACGCCGTGTACAGACGACGCCCGAGACCGGTGCCACGGGCATCATCCCGCGTGGCGATCAGATGCACGTACCCGGTGCCGTCTGGGGTGACGAACCCGAAGATGTACCCGTGGATTCCGTCCTCGGCCCGGGCAACCAAGCAGGTGGAACCGAACTCCTGCACCAGGGCCAGAAGGTGCAGCGACCGAAGGTCGCGTTCGCCCCAGTAACGCGAGTGATCGGTCAGGACCTCGTGGAAGTCGGCCACCGCGGCCGGTGCGATGTGTATCCCCATGATCACGATCATGGCAGGCGCCCTAGCCGTTACAGGCGAAGGTCCGTACGGATTGGGCAAGTTGTGACACAAGCCTGGGCCCGCCAGCCGGCGGTGGACGACGCAGGCCACGATCCGGTACTGGGCGCATGATGCCGAGGCCTGCGTGGTGCGGCACTCGTTGTCACCGCCCGGATAGTGGTCCAGCGGACGTCTCCGTTGCCGTACCAGTCGAACAGCGGTCCCACCTGGTCGTGGTCGTCGGCGATGAAGCCGTCCGGCGACACCACCGAACCCATGATTGCCTAACCATGTCGGCTCTCCTTCGCCCGGACACGTACATCAGGGGCGAGACATCGGCCGTTCCCCGCGCTTCCCCCAACAGCGCGCTCCGGCCGGTCTCGTTGGAGGTGCGGTCCTACACGCCCAGGCCCACCATCTGGTGGGCGGACGGGCTGTCGTTGCGGTCGTCGGGCATCGGGCACATCAGCGCCTGCCCGATGACGCGCGGGCCGCTTCGGTCGCGGGCCGGCAGCGCCAGCGCCCCGGCGAGTCCACCGCCCGCACTGCCGCCCATCGCTCGGTTTCGAGAACGCCGCGAAAACCGGCCTCAGCCGTTGCGACCACAACCTGATTTCCGCGGACGCGAAATCGGTGACATGGAGAAGCCGAATGTCGTGCTCCCGCAGCGTTTCCACCAGCGCCTCAGTAGTGCACGAGTCAGTCGCTGACAGATTCACCAAGGCCACGGCGAGGCCGACCCCGACCATGTTTGTCATGCTCGAACTGCGCTCGACCATTGCAGCAAGTGCGTCCTCGTCCCGGTATTCCGTCCGCCGATGCGTCCGGCGGGCCCAGGCCGGAAGATACTGTCCTTGCCGCTCGTCGGACCGGTACGTGCGGTGGCCCTGGGACGTGCGGAGATCTGATGGAACGACGACAGTTGGAGTATTTCATCGCCGTGGTCGAGCACGGCGGTTTCACGGCCGCGGCCCTTGCGCTCCACGTCGCCCAACCCTCGCTGTCCCACGCGATCCGCACTCTGGAGCGCGAATTCGGAGGGCAGCTCTTCCACCGCCTCCCGCACGGTGTCGCGCTCACCGCGGCGGGCCAGGCACTGGTCCAGCCGGCGCGGCAGGTCCTGCGTGATCTGTCCACGGCTCGTTCGCTGGTCCGCGAAGTGCTCGGCCTCAGCGGCGGCCGGCTCGACATCGTCTCCCAGACGACCCTCTCGGTCGACCCGCTCGCCGGGATGCTCGGCCGCTTCCACCGCGTGCATCCGAAGGTCTCCGTACGTGTCGTCGATCCCGAACAGGGCCCGGCCGTGGCGCACATGGTCGCGGCCGGTCAGTGCGAACTCGGCCTGGTGGACGCCTCGGTGCCCACGGCCGACCTGCGTGGTATCGATCTGCCGGAGCAGGAGATGCACGTCGTGCTGCCACCGGACCACCCGCATGCGCCGGGCGACACCATCACCTCGCGCGAACTGGCCGCCCTGGACCTGATCGTGACACCGCCGGGCACCGAGACCCGGGCGGCGGTGGACGAGGTGTGCACCGCGCTGGGCGTCGTCCCGCGCATCACCGTGGAGACGGCGCACCGCGCGATGATCGTCCCACTGGTCCTCTCCGGCGTCGGTGCCGCGCTGCTGCCTGCCTCCATGGCGAGGGACGCCGTGCTGCGCGGGGCCCGGATGCTGTCTCCCCGGCCGCGGCTGCTGCGCCACGGCCGGCTGGTCTGGCGATCCGGCCCGCTGTCACCGGCCGCCCAGGCCTTCGTGACCCTGGCGTCCGCTCCGGCTCAGGACGGGCCGCTGCAGGTATAGAAGTTTTCTATCGCCCTCATTCAAAACCGGTTCGCGGGAATCCAGGACGTTTTGTTGACCGTCCTTGGTGGCGGCTGCCACTTTGACTGCATCGCAGGCAGGAATACGCCGGGAGTCACTGGCCGGCAGCTGTATTTCGCCGGTAATTCTGCCGCGATGCGAGGATGTGACATTTCCCCGCCGGGCACCGAATCGGAGAAATACATGAGCGAGTTCGACGCCGGACGGCACATACTTCCGCGGCCCGACACCCGTAGGCCCCTGACGACGGCGATGGACATCCACGACCAGGAGACCCCCTTCACTCCGATCGGCCCGGTGCCTCCGCCCGAGGACGCACCGAACGTGGTGATCGTGCTCGTCGACGACCTCGGATTCGGCACCTCCAGCGCCTTCGGCGGACCCTGCGAGATGCCCGCGGCGGAGCGGCTCGCCGACAACGGGCTGCGCTACACCCGCTTTCATGTGACGGCCCTGTGCTCGCCGACCCGGCAGGCCCTGCTGACCGGCCGCAACCACCACTCGGTGGGTATGGGCGGCACCACCGAGATGACCACCGCCGCTCCCGGGTACAACGGGTTCCGGCCGCGCAGCGCGGCGACCATGGCCCAGATCCTGCAGGCCAACGGCTACAGCACGGCCGCCTTCGGCAAATGGCACCAGACCCCGCCGCGGGAGATCAGCGCCGTCGGGCCGTTCGACCGCTGGCCGACCGGAGAGGGATTCGACACCTTCTACGGCTTCATGGGCGCCGAGATGAACCACTGGTACCCCCTGCTGTACCAGGGCACCACCCCCGTCGAGCCGGATCGCAGGCCCGAGGACGGATACCACCTGTCCGAGGACCTCGTCGACCACGCCATCGACTGGGTGCGCACCCAGCGCACCCTGACCCCGGACCGGCCGTTCTTCACCTACCTCGCGCTGGGTGCCGCGCACGCGCCGCTGCACGTCGGCCGTGAATGGCAGGAGAAGTACGCCGGGCGGTTCGACCACGGCTGGGACCAGCAGCGCGAGGTGACCCTCCAGCGGCAGAAGGAACTCGGCGTCGTACCCCCGGAGACGGAACTCGCGCCCTGGGCCGAAGGCGTTCCCCACTGGGACGAACTCAGCGACAACCAGCGCCGGTTGTCCGCCCGGTTCATGGAGACGTTCGCCGCCTTCACCGAACACGCCGACGTGCAGGTCGGCAGGTTCCTCGACGCTCTGGAGGAGCTCGGCGAACTGGACAACACGATCATCCTCTACATCCTTGGTGACAACGGCGCCTCGGGCGAGGGCGGCATCGAAGGAACGATCGTCGAACACCGACTGGGCCACGGCATCGTGGACGACCCCGACGAGATGATCGGCCACATCGACGAGATCGGCGGCCCCCTCAGCTACCCGATCGCTCCGGCCGGCTGGGCGCTGGCGCTGAACACCCCCTACCAGTGGACCAAGCAGGTGGCCTCGCACTTCGGCGGCATCCGGGACGGGATGATCCTGCACTGGCCGCGTGGGGTGGCCGAGCGTGGTGGGCTCCGGCACCAGTTCTCGCATGTGATCGACGTCCTGCCGACCATCCTGGACTGTGCGGGAATCCCGGCGCCGTTCAGCGTGGACGGGGTGGAGCAGCAGCCCATCGAGGGCACGAGCATGCAGCGGACGCTCGCCGATCCGCACGCTCCCGAGCACCGCCGTACCCAGTACTTCGAGATGTGTGGCAACCGGGGCATCTACCACGACGGCTGGATGGCGGTCACCCGGCACGGCATTCCATGGGAGATGGTGCCGGAGGGGGACCGGCGGTTTGCCGACGACGTCTGGGAGCTGTACGACCTCGGCACGGACTGGAGCCAGGCGTACGACCTCGCCGCCGAACACCCCGGGAAACTCCGCGAGTTGCAGGACCTCTTCCTCATCGAGGCGTCGAAGCACCAGGTTTTCCCGCTGGACGACCGGGTCACCGAGCGGGAGAACCCGGCCATGGCCGGACGCATCGATCTGATCGGCGACCGCACCTCTGTCACCTACCGTGCGGGCATGCGGCGGTTCACCGAGGAGACCACCCCGAACGTCAAGAACCGCTCGCACAGCATCACCGCCGACGTGGACCTGCCCGAGACCACGACCGAGGGCGTGATCATCGCGCAGGGCGGCCGGTTCGGCGGCTGGACCCTGTACTTCACCGAGGGCAGACCGGCCTACGCCTACAACTACTTCGGCATGAGCCTGTACACGGTCCGTGGCGACGAGCCCCTCGCATCGGGGCGGCATGAGATCCGGCTCGACTTCGCCTACGACGGCGGAGGACTGGGCAAGGGCGGCACGGCCGAGCTGCTGGTGGACGGGGAGAAGCGCGCGACGGGACGGGTCGAGCAGACCATCCCGTACTACTTCTCCTTCGACGAGACACTCGACGTCGGAGTGGACCTGAGCACACCGGTGAGCAACGACTACCCCGTACTCGACAACGAGTTCACCGGGATCATTCACACCGTGCGCATCGACCTGGACGCCCAGGGCGCCGAATCGCCCGAGTACGACGGCGGACTGCACCGGCGCGTCATGGGGGCACAGTGAACTGCTGCGCACCGTCCGGCGGCCGGGACGCGGACCGGCCGCCGACACCCTCGCAGTCCACGGTCCGCGCGGCGGCCACCGAGGGCATGGTGGCCGTTCCCGCCGGCCAGTTCCTCATGGGCAGTCAGGATGCCCTCGCCTACCCGGCCGACGGGGAAGGTCCGGTGCGGACGGTGCACGTGGACGCCTTCTGGATCGACGCCTGCACGGTGTCCAACGCCCAGTTCGCGGCCTTCGCCGCCGAGACCGGACACCGCACCTCCGCCGAGCGGATCGGCTGGTCGTTCGTCTTCGCCGGGCTGCTCCCGGACGACTTCCCGCCGACCCGCGCGGTGGCGGCAGCGCCCTGGTGGCGGCAGGTCGAGGGCGCCGACTGGTGCCATCCCGACGGACCGCACTCCACCTGGGAGGACCGGGCGGATCATCCGGTCGTCCACGTCGACTGGGACGACGCACGCGCCTACTGCGCCTGGGCCGGCAAACGCCTGCCCACCGAGGCGGAATGGGAACGCGCCGCCCGAGGAGGTCTGCACGCCAAGGTGTTCCCCTGGGGCGACGAGTTCGAGCCGGGCGGCCGGCCCCGGATGAACGTGTGGCAGGGCGACTTCCCTCACCGGCACCCGACCGCCGACGGCTGGTACGGCACCTGCCCCGTCAACGCCTACGAGCCGGGCGGCTTCGGCCTGTACAACGCCACCGGCAACGTCTGGGAGTGGTGCGAGGACCTGTTCTCCCCGTCCCCCACCAGACAGGAGCGCGTCGCCAAGGGCGGCTCCTACCTCTGCCACGCCTCCTACTGCCGCCGCTACCGGGTCGCCGCCCGACAGGGCCTCTTCCCGGACTCGGCGACCGGCAACGTGGGATTCCGGTGCGTCCTCGACATGACCTGACCCCCCTTGACTCCACCACTCGGACAACCGCGCGACACCTCGGCGCACAAGGAGTACGACCATGGCAAGACGAACAGGGCAGTGGCGTTGCGGCGCGGCGGGGATGGCCGTACTCGGCCTCACCCTGACCGCCTGCGGCGGAGCGAAGGTCGGTGAGGAATCCGCCGACGCGGGCAGTTCCGGCAAGTGCGGCACCTTCAACCTCGCGGTCAGCCCCTGGGTGGGCTACGAGGCCGACGCGGCAGTCGTCACCTACGTCGCGGAGAAGGAACTCGGCTGCAAGGTGGTCCAGAAGGACCTCAAGGCGGAGATCGGCTGGCAGGGATTCGAGACGGGCGAGGTCGACGCCATTCTGGAGAACTGGGGCCACGCGGACCTGAAGAAGAAGTACATCACCCAGCAGAAGACCGCCATCAGCCTGGGTTCGACCGGAAACAAGGGAATCATCGGCTGGTACCTCCCCCCGTGGATCGCCAAGAAGTACCCGGACATCACCAACTGGAAGAACCTCAACAAGTACGCCTCGAACTTCAAGACGTCCGAGTCCGGCAGCGACGGCCAGCTCCTCGACGGCGACCCGTCGTACCAGACCAACGACGAGGCCCTGGTGAAGAACCTCAAGCTCGACTTCAAGGTGGTGTACGCGGGCAGCGAAACCGCGTTGATCCAGGCATTCCGGGACGCGGAGAAGAACAAGAAATGGGTGATCGGCTACTTCTACGAGCCGTCCTGGTTCTTCTCCGAAGTACCGCTGGTCAAGGTCGACCTGCCCAAGCACACGGAGGGCTGTGACGCCGATCCCGCGAAGGTCGCCTGCGACTACGCCGTGTTCGACCTCGACAAGATCGTCAGCACGAAGTTCGCCAAATCGGGCAGCCCGGCCTACGACCTGGTGAAGAACTTCACGTGGACCAACGACGATCAGAACACCGTCGCGAAGTACATCGCGCTCGACAAGATGACACCGCAGGCGGCGGCCAAGAAGTGGATCGACGCGAACCCCGACAAGGTCAAGGCCTGGCTCGGCGGCTGAGGTTCCGGGCTCACCGCTGTGCACTCGGGGGCGTCAGCGTTCGACCTTCCCGGTGAGGAGCGGCGCCTGAGTCGGCCGTACGACTCCTTCCAAGGCGCGGGCGGAACGCCTTTGGGTGCGGCTACGAGCCCGACGGCCTTGACGACCCTGGGTCAGCCTCCGCCCGCGTCCTTCAGGTCATGCACGCACGTTGTACCGGCGGATACCGGGCGGGCTGCGGGGTTCTTCTGAGGCCGAGGGGTTTGATGGCAGGTCGGGCCCCACGGCGGTGATCCGGCCGCCCTCGATCAGGACGTCCGCGTCGGGGTGGGCGATCGGTTCGGGCTCGGTGTCGATGACGTGGCCGTGTTCGGGAACTCGGCTGAGAGCCCGCCTTGAGCCGCGTTCCTCGACGCGATGGACGGGCCAGGGTGGCGCCGGTGTGTGGGATACCGGTCATGCCGCGCCGGGGCCGCGACGGTGTCCGCCGCGATGTACACCGGCAAGAAAGTGCGTGAGGTGGGGGAATCAGGGTTCGTCAGTCCGTGATGACGGCGTCGCGGTGGATCCACTCGGGGCTGTGGGCCGCCCTGTGCATGAAGGCAGCGACATCCGCGCGGCTGATCTTCGGGTTGCCCTTCATCGGGAGACGGTCGCCGGCGAGGTAGGTGCCCTTGGCGGGGGCCTTGGTCAGCAAGGTCGGGTAGACCAGGGTCCAGTCCAGGCCGCTGGAGCGGATCGCCTTCTCGGAGAGTTCCTTGTTCGCGTAGATGTTCCGCAGGAACGTGCGGTACATGAGCTTCTGCGCGGCGCTCGCCGACCGGTAGGTGTCACCCACGCCGAACGAGGACAGCCAGACCAGGCGCGATACGCCCTGTTCCTTGACCGCACCGATCACCGCCGCCGCGGCGCGGCGCGGGTGAACAGGTCGTCGGCGCGCACGGATGTGCTCCTGCCGAGAGCCGAGATGACGACGTCCTGGCCGACCATGGCCTTCGCGACGTCCTTGTGTGAGGTGGCGTCTCCGGCGACCACGTTGACCTGGTCTGCCAGGTCTGCCAGGTCTGCCAGCGCCTCCGGTCTGCGGGCCAGGACGGTGACCGTGTCGCCGGCCGCGATGGCGTACGCCTCGTGGAACAGCGCCTGGTACTCCTCAGGGTGCCAGGATCCGCCCGGTTCGGGCCTGGGCGGGTTGAGGGCGTGCTGGGTGGTGTTGGCGCCGGCTCCGTACTCCGAGATGGCGATCCTGCGGGACGGGGAGTTCGCGTGCAGGTTGTCGGCCCATGCACCGAGTTCGCCGTCCTTGGAACCGTAGTACCAGCCGAGGTACTTGTTGAATCCCGTTGTCCGCGTGTGCAGCCCAGCCTGCGCGTTGTCCGGGTCTTCGGAGCGCACCACGTAGGTGGAGAGCCGGTCGGGGTCTTCGGCTTCGATCAACTCACGGAGTTGGTTCTGGGTGCCAGCCGTGAAGGCGCTCGAGTCGGTGACGGAGTTGACCAGCGGGATCTCCGCCCACACGATCAGCCCCCGTTCGTCGGCGAGCTCGTAGTCCTTCTGGTCGTGCTGGTAGTGCGCCATCCGGATGGCGTTGGCGCCGAGCTCCCGGATGAGATCGAAGTCCTGTGTGTTCAGTGTCGCTGATCGCCCAGCCCTTGCCCGCCCGTTCGTGGTGCAGGTTGACGCCGTGCAGGCCGAGGTGGCTGCCGTTGAGGTGGAAGCCGGTGTCGGGGTCGACGGTGAAGGAGCGAAGGCCCAGGCGTTCGGTCACCACGTCCGCGATCCTGTCCGCGCCCGCGGTGACGTCATGGATCTCCACGCCGGCGTTGTAGAGATAGGGATCCGCGACGCCGTTCCACAGGCGGGGGCGGTCGATGGCGACGGTCTGTCTGATCTCCGCGCCGGTGGCCGCGGCGACGCTCTGCGCGGTGCTGCTGGTCTCCGCGACGACGGTCCCGCTGTTGTCGGCGATGACGGTGCGGGCGAGCACCGATCTGGTGGTGCTGTTGTCGTTCCACAGCTTCGTCGTCACGGTCACCGTGGCCGATTCCGCGGTCACATTGCTCTGCCGCAGGTAGACGCCGGGGCCTGCGTAATCCTCCATCCGCACATGGAGGTTGTCGGTGGCCCACAGGCTCACATTGCGGTAGATGCCGCCCTCGAAGGTGTAGTCCGCGCTGACCGGCGCGATGTCGGTGTTGCGGGCGTTGGTCACCCGCACCGCGATCACGTTGTCCCCGCCCCGGACGAGCACGCCGGTGACTCCGAACCTGAACCGGGAGTATCCACCTTTGTGCTGCCCGAGATACGTGCCGTTGACCCAGACGTCGGCGACCTGGTTCACCCCGGCGAACTGCAAGTACAGCCTCTTCCCGGCCAGTTCGGACGGCACGTTGTAATGGCGGCGGTACCAGCCCACCCCGCGGTAGTAGTTGTTGCCGCCGTCGGCGCCGTCGACGGCGTTCCAGGTGTGGGGCGTGTTGACCGAGGTCCATCCGGAGTCGTCGAATCCGGGCGCTTCCGCACCTGCGACGTCGGGATGTGTTTCGGTGCCCGCCGCTCCTGGGACTCTTCGGGTCGGGTACGGCGGAGTCCAGTGGGGGTGCGACAGTCGGGTACGCAGAGGCTGGTGCCGTCACTGTGCGGCCCGGCCGGAGGCACGGTGACATGCCCGTTGGACACAGACGCGGTGTTCGAGGCGGACGTACTCCTGGGGTCGGCCTTGTCAGTGGTCCGGTTGGCCCGGTCGGTCAGGTGGTCCGGTTGGTCAGGTGGTGCGAAGTGCCGTCGCGCCTCGGTGGGACGGTGGAGGCGCGGTCGAGCCGCGGACGACGAGTTCGACGGGTGGCTGGCCCGTCGGCGGCAGCTCGGCGTCGGGCTTCTCGATGGCGTGAACGAGAAGCCGGATTCCTTCCCGCGCCGCGGCGTCGAAAGGCTGGCGAACGGTGGTCAGCGGTGGGGAGACGTAGGCGAAGACCGGGTTGCCGTCGAACCCGACCACGCTGATGTCCTCCGGAACGCGCCGCCCGGCTTCCCGCAGGGCATGGATCAGGCCGATGGCCATCTCGTCGCCCGCGGCGAACACCGCGGTCACGGACCTGTCCGAGGCCAGCGCACGACCCGCCGCGTACCCGGAGGCGGCCGACCAGTCACCGTTAAGCAGAGGCGGTTCGTGCGCGCCCCGTGCCGCCAGCGCCGCCTGCCATCCCTCGATGCGGTCCTTGGTGGCGTACCACTGCCGCGGGCCGGCGAGCTGATGGACGGTTTCGTGCCCCAGGTCCAACAGATGTTCGGTGGCCGCCCGCGCCAGTTCGAGGGCGCCCACGCTCACGGTCAGCGTCCGGGTGGCGGTGAAGGCGGGTGCCGGTGGTGCTCCGATGAAGAGGACCGGCACGTCGACGCGGACCGGGACGTCTCCTTTCACGATGGGTTCGGAGACGACGACGCCGTCCACGCCCTGTTCGAGGAGTGACGCCAGAGCACCTGCGATGCCCTCCGGGTCGCCGTCCGGCGTATAGATCACGCGGAGCGCGTAACCGGACTCCCGTGCGGCCTGTTCGATGTGCACGAGCAGGGAGGCCGTTCCGTACCCGGCAGTTCCCAGAGCGACGACGCCGAGGGAACGGGTGCGTCCGGAGGCCAGTGCCCTGGCCGCGTGGTTCAGCCGGTAGCCGAGTTCCTCGGCGGCCGCGAGGACACGCCGGCGGGCCTCGTCGGAGACATACCGCTCACCGTTGAGGACGCGAGAGACGGTCTTGCGTGACACCCCGGCCACCAGGGCGACGTCCGCACTACGCGGCGCGGTGGAACCGGCAGCGCGCCCCACTTCTGGTGCCATGAAGTCTCCCTACGGCCACGTTCCTCATCGAACGACTCGAACGACGTCAAGCGATATGACCGCGCGGTCTGACCGCGCGGTCATATCTACGCAGCGGGACCGGCCGCTCGTCAAGGGTTCGCACGGCTCCATTCGATCGGCGACCGTGCGGCGGTGGTCGCCATGACCGGCGCCGAGGGGTCGGGCTCGGGCGGCGTTCATGCAGGACAGGGGCCGGACTGCTGGACGGGGGCGGGAGTTCGGCGCCCCGGCCCGATGACCCTGCCCGGGCCAGACCCGTGCAGGCCGTCAGGCTCGGAGCCTTGACACCGGGACTGCACCCCGTTCACTCTTCCTGACGTCTCGTCGATCGATTTTGTTTGATCGCGTTTACTTTTGGTCACTTCGTCGACCCTGCTACCCCTGGAGCCCCACCAGTGAGTACTGAACGCCGCCTGCGCCTGCCCGGCATCGCGTACGGCGGTGACTACAACCCCGAGCAGTGACCCGAGGAGGTCTGGGCCGAGGACATGCGCCTGATGCGCGAGGCCGGGGTGACCATGGTCAGCGTCGGCATCTTCTCCTGGGCCCTGCTGGAACCCGCGGAGGAGGTGTACGACTTCTCCCGCATGGACAGGATCCTCGATCTGCTGCACGAGAACGGCATCGCCGCCGACCTCGCCACCCCGACGGCGGCCCCACCGGCCTGGTTCTTCCGCGCCCACCCCGACGCGCTGCCCGTCGACCGGGACGGCCGCAGAATGTCGTACGGCAGCCGCCAGACCTTCTGCCCGTCCAGCCCGGCCTACCGCACCGCGGCGCTGCGCATCGCGGGTGAGCTCGCCCGGCGTTACGCCGACCACCCGGCCCTCGCCATGTGGCACGTACACAACGAGTACGGCTGCCACAACGCCGAGTGCCACTGCGACGAGAGCGCGGCCGCTTTCCGGCGCTGGCTGCGCGCGAAGTACGGCGATGACCTGGACGCGCTCAACCACTCCTGGGGCACGACGTTCTGGAGCCAGTGGTACTACGACTGGGAGGAGATCCTGCCGCCCCGCACCACTGGAGCCGCCCCCAACCCGACTCACCGGCTGGACTGGCGCCGCTTCTGCTCGGACGAACTGCTGTCGCTGTTCACCGCCGAACGCGACGTGCTCCGCCGTGCCGCGCCGGGCATTCCGGCCACCACCAACTTCATGGTGAACTTCAGTATCGAGGCACTGGACTACTGGCGCTGGGCGCCCGAGCTGGACATTGTCTCCAACGACCACTACCTGCGCTCCACCGACCCCGAGTCGGAGATCGACGTCGCTCTCTGCGGCGACGTGGTGCGCTCCATGGCAGGCGGCCCCTGGCTGCTGATGGAGCACTCCACCGGGGCCATCAACTGGCAGCCGGTGAACCGGGCGAAGCGGCCCGGCGAGATGCGCCGCAACGCCCTCACCCACGTCGCGCACGGCGCCGACGGCATCGCCTACTTCCAGTGGCGGGCCGCCAAGGCAGGCGCCGAACAGTGGCACTCGGCGATGCTGCCGCACGCGGGCACGGACAGGCAGATCTGGCAGGACGTCGTTCAACTCGGCGCTGATCTCGAGGCGTTGGCGGAAGTCCGTGGCAGTACCGTAGCCGCCGACGTGGCCATCGTCTGGGACTGGAACGCCCGCTGGGCCCTGGAACTCCCCCCCAGCCCAGCTCCGAACTCCGCTTCGAGGACCTCGTCCGAGACTGGTACACGCCCCTGTGGCGCGCAGGCGTGGCCGTCGACTTCGTACGCCCCGACACGGACCTGTCCCCCTACCGCCTGGTCCTCGCCCCCAGCCTCTACCTGATCGACGATGCGGGCGCCGCGAACCTCACCGGCTTCGCGGAGCGCGGCGGCACCCTTGCCGTCGGTTTCCGCAGCGGCGCGGTCGACGAGAACTGCCACGCCCGGCTCGGCGGTTACCCCGGCGCTTTCCGGGACGCCCTCGGGGTGCGGACGAACTGTTCCCGCTGCTTCCCGACGAGCCCCGACAACTGATGGGTCAGGTCCCCGAGAACGCCACCGCCGCCCTGTGGTCCGAACGCCTCCGGCTCACGAGCGCCGAGCCCATCTCCTCCTACGCCGACGGCCCACTGGCCGGCGTACCGGCCGTGACGAGGAACGCCCACGGCACGGGCACCGCCTGGTACCTGGCCACTCGTCCCGATCCGGTCACCCTGGGGGCGCTGTTGGACCGTATCCGGGACGAGGCCGACGTCCGGCCTGTCCTCGCCACCGCACCGAACGGCATCGAGGCCGTTCGCCGCAGCGGGGCCGACGCGGACTACCTGTTTCTGATCGACCACTCGGGAGCCGGCGCCGAGGTCCCGGCCGACGGCGTGGAGCTCCTCACCGGCAAGCCCGTCCACGGATCGGTCACCGTGCCCGCCGGGGGCGTCGCCGTGGTGCGCGAGACGCGCCGAAACCAGTCGCCACAAACCGGGAGAATACATCCCCGTTCCAGGTGACGAATTTGTTCCCAGACCCTTGACGCCCTTCTTATGACTGCGTAGACATGTCAGCGCAGTCAGACGGACATCAAACAGCAGTGGTTCGGATCACGATCCTCGGGAGACACCATGGCGCGAGAGGCAACGCGGGGCGGAAGTTCCGGCGCACCGCGCAGCGTGGATGTGGCCCGCATGGCGGGCGTATCGCAGAAGACAGTGTCCCGTGTCTTCAACGACGAGCCATATGTCTCCGCCGACGTGCGCCGACGCGTTCTCGAAGCTGCCGAGGAACTCGGATACCGACCGAACAACGCCGCCCGAGCGCTGGCTTCCGGACGTACGCGGTCCATCGGTGTCGTGACGCTGGGAACCGCCCTGTACGGGCCCGCCTCACTGATCATGGGGGTCGAGCGCGCCGCACGGGACACGGGGTACGCGCTTCGCGTGGTCAACACGATGGAAGGCGACCCCGCGGGAGTCGCCGGCGCGGTGGAGTCGCTCCTCGATCAGGGCGTGGACGGCATCGTCATCTCCGAGCCGATCGACGAGGGGCATGAGGGAGACCTGTCGGCCCGACTCGACATGCCCGTCCTCGTTCTCGGCGCGCCGCCGATGCTCACACCCAGGGCATTGGCCGCCGGCACCGGCGCCGATCTGATGGCGCGAACGGCCACCGAGCACCTGCTGGACCTGGGGCACGCCACCGTTCGCCACCTCGCCGGGCCACAGCGGTGGTACGCCGCCCGGGACCGCTTGGAGGGCTGGCGGGCGGCGCTCACCGCGCACGGCAGAACGGTGCCGCCCGTCGTCGAGGGTGACTGGTCGGCCGCGTCCGGCTACGCGGCGGGCCGCGAACTGGCCTCGGACGGCGAGGTGACCGCGGTGTTCGCTGCCAACGACGACATGGCGATCGGCCTCATCCGGGCACTGGCGGAAGCAGGCCGCCGTGTGCCGGAGGACGTCAGCGTCGTCGGCTTCGACGACATCCCCGTGGCCCCCTATGTGACCCCTCCTCTCACCACGATGCGTCAGCCGTTCGACGCCGTGGCGCAGGAGGGACTCAAGCGCCTCGTCCATGCCATCGAGAATCCACAGGCGCTCCCCTTGCCGGCGAGCGATCCCCCGGTCCACCTCGTGATCCGCAGTTCGACCGCGCCCCCTTCGACCCGGACGACCCCACGTCATGGTCGGCATACCGCCTCTCCTACGAGCGGAACCCGGCACAGTCCAGACCTGAACGGAGGTGCCTCGGCCCACGACTGAACAGCGCAGACCAGCCCGCGCCGCCTTCGTCAGTTCCAGGCGCGTGGCACTGAGGCGAGCCGCCGTATCGGTCTCCGCTCGCTTCCCCTTCCCCCGAGCGCGCCCGCACATGTGCGGACACCCCCGTTGCGCGAGCAACGCGTCTCCCCGCCTTCACGCGGCAGCCCCAGACCAGGTTCGCCGCAACGAACGGTTCACAGCTCCACCCGTTGCTTCCCCGAGCCGCGGCTTCCGCCCCACCGGTAGGTGGGCCGCCCACCGGGCCAAGTCCGTCTGAAACGTGTGTCCGTGCCATGGCGACGTCACGTCCTGGCCGTCACGCCCAAAGCCTTTCTCGTCTCCCTCGTTGCGCACGTCCTAGCCCGGCGTGCCTTTTCCTCAGCCATTGGCGGGAGTTCACCATGCACAGAGCCAGCTTCACCCCCAGCACCTCCCAGATGAGCCGCCGACTCTTCCTCACCGCCGCGTCAGCGGTGTCGCTCGGAGCCGCACTGACCGCCTGCGGCGGCAGCGGCGGCGGCGGCGGCGGCGGCGGTTCAGCCTCCTCCGCCAAGCCGGTCAGCCAGACCGACATCGACGAGGCCATGAAGACTCCGACCGAGCTGACGTTCTGGACCTGGGTCCCCGACATCGAGCAGGAGATCGCGCTCTTCGAGAAGAAGTACCCGGCGATCAAGGTCAAGGTCGTCAACGCGGGCCAGGGCGTGGACCATTACACGAAACTGCGCACGGCGATCAAGGCCGGCGAGGGCGCGCCTGATGTGGCCCAGATGGAGTATCAGGCCATTCCCACGTTCACGATCACGGACAGCCTCCTGGACCTGAGCCCGTACGGCGCGTCCAAGCTGAAGGACACGTTCGTCGACTGGACGTGGGGGCAGGTCAGCGGCCCCGAGGGCGAGATCTGGGCGATCCCGCAGGACACCGGCCCGATGGGCATGCTGTACCGGGCGGACATCTTCGACAAGCACGGCATCGAGCCGCCGAAGACCTGGGACGATTTCGCCGCCGCGGCACGCAAGCTGCACAAGGCCGACCCGGACGTCTACCTGACCAACCTGGCCGCGAACGAGGCCGCCGCCTGGCACGGTCTGCTGTGGCAGGCGGGAGCGAAGCCATACGCGACCTCCGGCAAGGGCAACGTCTCCATCAACGTCAACGACGAGATCTCCAAGAAACTGGCGGCATACTGGGGCGGGCTGGCCCAGGAGGGAGTCATCGGCGTCGAGCCGGACTTCACCGACGCCTGGTTCTCCGCCCTCAACAAGGGCAAGTACGCCACCTGGATCACCGCCGCCTGGGGGCCGGTCTTTCTCTCCGGCTCGGCCAAGTCCACCGCGGGCAAGTGGCGGGCGGCACCCCTGCCGCAATGGGACGCGGCGAAGCCGAGCTCGGGCAACTGGGGCGGCTCGACCAGCGCGGTCATCAAGGCGACCAAGAACCCGATCGCCGCGGCGGTGTTCGCGCAGTTCCTCAACAGCGACCCGGAGAGCGCGAAGCTCTTCAGCACCAAGCAGTCGTTCTTCCCGGCGACGAAGCCACTGCTCGCCGACCCCTCCTTCGCCGGCAACGCGTCCGCCTTCTACGGCGGGCAGAAGGTCAACCAGTTGTTCGCCGAGATCGGCGATACGGTCAGCCTCGACTTCCAGTGGCCGCCGTTCCTCGACCAGGCCGTCACCGACTGGACCGAGACCGTCGGCACGTCCCTCGCCAGGAAGAAGGACACCGTCGCCGCTCTCGACGCGTGGCAGACGCGGCTCACCACGTACGCCGAGAAGCAGGGCTTCACCGTCCAGGCCCCGTGAGGTCCGGCGGGTCCCGTGCTCCGACACCCCACCGGCAGGACACGGGACCCGCACCCGGTCAGCACACGTCTCTCCCCCTCAGAAAGGCCCGATGATGACCGCCACAACCGCGGCCTCCACCGAGGACCCGCGCCGAGCGGGGCCGAAGCGTCGCCGGCTCGGTGGCCCGCGTCATGGTGCGGCAGGTCCACTGTTCGTCGCACCGTTCATGGTGCTGTTCCTGCTGATGTTCGTCACTCCGCTCGGCTACGCCGCCTACCTCAGCCTCTTCCAGGAACGGCTCATAGGCGGCACCACGTTCGTCGGGCTGGACAACTACGTGACCGCGCTGAAGGACCCGCTCCTCAGAGAAGGGGTCCTGCGGGTCGCGGCGTTCTTCGCGATCCAGGTCCCGCTGATGCTGCTGCTGGCCCTGCTCTTCGCGCTCGCCCTCGACAGCGGCCTGCTGCGGCTCGCGCGGGTGATCCGCCTGGGCATCTTCGTCCCCTACGCCGTCCCGAGTGTGGTCGCCACCCTGATGTGGGGCTACCTCTACGGGCCGGACTTCGGGCCGTTCGCCCAGCTGGGCGAGAAGTTCGACCTGCCGGTCCCCCACTTCCTCAGCGACGGTTGGATGCTCAGTAGCCTGGCGAACGTCGTGACCTGGGAGTTCGTCGGCTACAACATGATCATCCTGTACGCGGCCCTGCGTACCGTCCCCCAGGAGCTGTACGAGGCCGCCGCGATGGACGGCGCCGGCGCCTGGCGGATCGCCTGGTCCATCAAGCTCCCCGCCCTGCGCCCGGCGCTCCTGCTCACCCTGTTGTTCTCCGTGATCGGCAGCTTCCAGCTGTTCAACGAGCCGAAGCTGCTGCAGGACATCGCGCCCGACGTCATCGACAGTTCGTACACCGCGAACCTCTACGCCTACTCCCTCGCCTTCACCGGACAGCAGGTCAACTACGCGGCCGCGGTGTCCTTCCTCCTCGGTCTGGTCATCGTGATCTTCTCCTACGTCGTCCTGTTCACCGCGAACCGCAGGAGGACCTCATGACGACCACAAGTCCCCCGGCCGCGTCCTCCCAAGCGGCGCTGAACAGCACCGCGACCGGCACGCCCCGCCCAACTCACCCGCGTAGACGATCGGTCCGCCGCCACAGCACACCGCTGACCATCGTCATGCTGGCCGTCCTCGCCTACTTCCTCCTGCCGCTGTTCTGGCTGGCCGTGGCGTCGACCAAGAGCACCCAGGACCTGTTCACCTCCTTCGGACTGTGGTTCTCGCGCTCTCCGCAGCTGCTGGAGAACATCCGGGAGACCGTGACGCACGACGACGGGGTCTTCCTGCACTGGCTGCTCAACACGGTCCTGTACTCCGTGGGCAGCGCGCTCGGTGCCGCACTCCTGGCGGCGGCCGCCGGATACGGGTTCGCCAAGTACCGGTTCCGCGGCAACAACGCCGCCTTCTCGTCGGTGCTCGGCGCCATCATGATCCCGCCCACCGCCCTGGCCATCCCGACCTATCTGCTCTTCGCGAAGGTGGACCTGGTCAACACCCCCTGGGCGATCGTCCTGCCCTCACTCGTCAGCCCGTTCGGCCTCTACCTCATGCGCATCTACGCCGAGGACGCCGTACCGGACAGCATCCTGGAGGCCGCGCGCATCGACGGGGCGGGCGAGCTGCGGATCTTCCTCACGATCGCGCTGCGGCTGCTGGCCCCCGGCCTGGTGACCGTCGTTCTCTTCACGCTCGTCGCGACCTGGAACAACTACTTCCTGCCGCTGATCATGCTCAACGACCCGCGGCTGTACCCCGTGACGGTCGGCCTCTCCTCCTGGGCTTCCCAGGCCGTCGGCGGCGGATCCGGGGCCAACAGCAACATGCTCGCCCTGGTCACGACCGGCTCGCTGCTCTCACTCATCCCGCTCGTCATCGCCTTCCTGCTCCTTCAGCGGAACTGGCAGAGCGGTCTGGCCACCGGCGGCGTCAAGCAGTGATGCGCCGCCGGCGCACAGACCACCACGCCCCATTCGACTCTTCGGAGGTCTCCCTCATGGCGGTTCTGCCCGCCCGCATCCTGTTCGGTGCCGCGTACTACCACGAGTACACACCCGCCTACGACCCCGAACTGCGGCCCGACGAACGGCTGAAGACCGACCTCGACCTGATGGTCGAAGCCAATTTCACCGTCATCCGGGTCGGTGAGTCGGTCTGGTCGACCTGGGAGCCGGAGAACGGCCGGTTCGACCTCGACTGGCTACAGCCGGTCCTCGACGGCGCCCACGAACGCGGCATCTCCGTCATCCTCGGCACGCCGACCTATGCCGTGCCGCCGTGGCTGGCCCGCCAGTACCCGGAGATCACGGGCGAGCGGCGCACCGGCGAACGCATCGGCTGGGGCGCCCGCCAGGAGGCCGACTTCACCCACCCCGCCTTCCGCTTCCATGCGGAGCGCGTCATCCGCAAGATCGTTGCCCGGTACACCGACCACCCGGCGGTCATCGGCTGGCAGGTGGACAACGAGCCCGGCCTGCACCTCTTCCACAACCACGGCGTCTTCCAGCGCTTCGTGGACCACCTGCGCGACAAGTACGGCGACATCGAGACCCTCAACCGCGAGTGGGGCCTGGTCTACTGGTCGCACCGCCTGTCCACCTGGGCCGACCTGTGGACGCCGGACGGCAACGAGCAGCCTCAGTACGACGTCGCGTGGCGGGAGTTCCAGGCCCGGCAGGTCACCGAGTTCATCGGCTGGCAGGCCGACATCGTCCGCGACTACGCCCGCCCGGAGCAGTTCGTCACCACCTGCATCTCCTACACCCGCAACGGGGTGGAGGACGACGAGATGTCGGACCGCCTCGACATCGCCTCCGGCAACCCGTACTACGACATGCAGGACGGCCTGCTCCTCCCCGACCCGACGCCCGACGAGCACGAACAGGTCTGGAAGACCACCGGCGTGTGGTCGATGTACCAGACCGCCGACTGGATGTTCTCCTCCCGCCAGGAACCGTTCCTGGTCACCGAGACCAACGCGAACTCCATCGGCTTCTGCTGGGACAACCGCCCCGGGTACGACGGCCAGTGGCGGCAGGCCGCCTGGGCGCATGTGGCACGCGGCGCCCGGATGATCGAGTACTGGCAGTGGCAGACCCTGCGCTTCGGCGCGGAGACCTACTGGGGTGGCGTCCTCCCGCACAGCGGACAGCCGGGCCGTACGTTCGCCGAAATCGCCCGTCTGGGAGCCGAGTTCGACAAGGCGGGCCCGCTCGTCGCCGGAATCGAGCCGGACACCGACATCGCGATGGTCTACTCGATGCCGAGCAAATGGCTGATGCAGAAGTACCCGCCGCTGTCCAAGCCGGACGGCGCCCCCGACCCGGCCTCCTACCACCGCATCTTCGACCCCTTCTACCGGGGCGCCTTCGACGCGGGCCGCCAGGTGCGGATCGTCCACGCCCGGCAGCTGCACGACCCGAGCGGCCGACGGGAGGGGATGACGCCCGAGGAAGCCGTGCGGCGCCACCCGGTCCTCGTCGCCCCGGCCCTGTACGTCGTCGACGACACCACGGTCGACTGGCTCGCGGCCTACGCCCACGCGGGCGGCCACCTCGTACTCGGCCCGCGCACCGCCTACGCCGACCACGAGGCCCGCGCCCGGCACGAACCGGCCCCCGGGCGTCTCACCAAGGCCGCGGGCGTCCGGTACGACGAGTTCAGCAACCTCGCCCAGGACGTTCCGGTCCGCACCGTCCCCGGCGGTCCGCTCGACCTGCCCGCAGATGCGACGGCGACGCACTGGATCGAGGGCCTCATCGTCATCGACGCCGACGTGCTGGCCTCGTACGACCACCCGCACTTCGGCCGCTGGCCGGCCGTCACCACACGTCGCCATGGCCAGGGACGCGTCACCTGCGTGGGCACCGTGCCCGGCCGCGACCTCGCCCGGGCGCTGGCCGCCTGGCTGGCTCCGGCCTCGCGCGAGGGATGGCAGGGTCTGCCCGCGTCCGTGACCGCGACGACCGGTACGTCACCCGGCGGCCGCCGCGTGCACATCGTGCACAACTGGAGCTGGGAGCCCACACGCGTCCAGGCCCCGGTTGCCCTGTCCGATGTCCTGACCGACGACCCCATACGGGCCGGCACCCCGCTGGACCTGAACGCGTGGGACGTACGTGTCTTCGTGTCCGCCGACACCACCACCCCAACCCCGTAAGCAAGTTGGAGGAACCATGCAGAGAAGAAGAGTGGGGAAGGCGCTGGGCACCTTCACCGCCGCGACTGCGCTGCTGGCCATACCCGCGTCCGGTGCGCAGGCGTACAACCCGACGGGCGGGACCCTGTACCAGCTCGGTAGCGAACCCTGCCTGAAGGGGCGGGGCAACTGCGCGGTCTACCCCAAGGCGGCGCAGTTGCCGAGCGGACGTCTGGTCGCGTCGTTCGAGAAGTCCACCGTTGTCGCGGAGACCGGAAGCGCCGACAAGCAGACCCTCCCGGTCTACAAGAGCGACGACGACGGCACGACCTGGCAGCCCCTGTCCGAGGTCAAGGCCCCGGCGTACATCTCCAGCGACCCCAAGTACGCGAAGTACACGAGCAACTGGACCAACCCGTTTCTCTACGCGCTCCCGCAGGATGTCGGGGACCTGAAGCAGGGCACGCTGCTGCTCGCGAGTGTCGTGTCGGGCGACGACGAGTACTACAAGGAGCGCAAGGCGGCCGACCCGAACTGGATCCCGTCCAACGACGGCGACCGCAGGGATCTGGCGATCGCCCTGTACTCCAGCACCGATGACGGCGCCACGTGGAAGATCCTCAACATCGTCGCGACAGGCGGCTGGCAGGGCGGCAGCGCGGGGGCCCTCGGCCAGAACTTCGCGAACGCCAACACGAACCAGCAGGTGGACCCGCTCTGGGAGCCGTACCTGATGGTCCACAAGGGCCGGCTCGTCTGCTACTACTCCGACGAGAACGACTACACCGGCTTCGACCCGAACACCGGCGTCCCGACCCTGGACCCCGCCAACGACACCGCCAAGGACTCGCTCGGCCAGATCCTCGTGCACAAGACCTGGGACGGCCGCGATACGAACTGGAGCGCGCCCGTCGTCGACATCGCCGGGCTGACCCAGGACATGGGAGGCGGCAAGACGGAGATCGGGGGCGGAAGGCCCGGCATGACGAACGTCGTCCGCACGACGGACGGCAAGTGGATGATCACCTACGAGTACTGGGGCGGCGGCGCCAACACCAGATACCGGATCGCCGACGACCCGCTGAAGTTCTACACCGGCTCGCCCACCGGTACGGGAGTCAACTCACTGCCGGTCGAAACCGGTTCGCGCACGCTCTCGATGAACGGGAGCCCGGTCCTCATCAAGCTCCCCGGCGGGCGTCTGGTCTACAACGCCGCGGGCAGCGGCAACGTCTGGGTCAACGAGAGCGGACGCAGCGACGGCGAGTGGAAGGAGTACCAGACGACGTCCCAGGCCGGCTACAGCCGCAACCTGACGTACGTCGAAGGCACCGGCCGCGTCTCGATCCTCAACAACCAGGGCACATCCACGCTCAGGTTCGCCGAGGTCGACCTCGGCGACTCCGCGGGCGCCTACTACCAGCTGGTCAACCGCAAGACCGACCAGGTGATCGGCACCGGGAACAACAGCAACGACGCGAACCTCGGCAACGGCGACGTTCCCGACGTCCGTCTGGAAGCCCCCGGCTCCGCGGGCGACCCGGACACGCAGTACTGGCACATCATGACCGAACCGAACGGTGGGAAGACGCTGCTGAACAAGTCGGGCGGACGCGCGGCAGCCATCTGGACCGGGAACGCGACGGCCGGACAGAAGATCGGGCAGTGGGTGGACAACAGCGCCACGGGCAGCTGGAACCTCGTCCAGACCGACGACGGGTTCTACAAACTGCAGTCCGTCAAGAACCCGAACCTGTACCTGACCGGAGCCTCCGCCGGGGCGCAGCTGACCTTGCAGAACGCGGTCACGGACGGCTCCCAGGACTGGGAGCTCGTTCAGTAGGCACGATTTCTGGGGGCCTGACAGGCCGAGCGGCCGGGGCCCGGTGACGGAACCGGGCCCTGCCACTTCAGCATCAGCACACAGCCGCCACTTCGAACGGTGTTCGACCATACGGGCTCTGTTTCGCTGAACAGGTCGGAGTGGAGGGCCCCAAGCGCCGCGCGTCAGCTTCCGCACCGGTGCACTCCTGCCCGCACACATGACCTCGGGCGGAAAGGCTCTGCTCGCCCAGCTGCCGCCGCCCGTGGGCGCCGTCGCCGTGGCAGCGCCGTCCGCCCGCTGCCCCAGGGGCCGACTGACCGAACTGGCCCAGCCGCTGCTCGCGGTGGCGCGGGACATCGGCCGCGGACTGTGACCGTCAGGAACGGCGGCATGCCCTGGACAGCAGGGGGGCGGGTACCCCTTGACCTCGTCTACGAGCTCTCGAAGCCCGGCGTCAGGACTGGCCGTTGCCTGCGATCCTCAGGGCCGTCCGAGTGGCCGCGGGTTCGTACTCGGGGGCGATGTCCGCCAGCACGCTCAGCGCGGTGCATGCCCGACCCTCTTCGAGCCACTGAGCCGCCGCTGCGCGAGCCGTCATGGTGGTCTGACGCATATAGCCGCGCCCGGAACTATGTAGTCCCGCCACATGTGCGCCTGACCTGCGTGTTTCTACGGTGTGCCGACACGTACCCGTCCCCACCGCACACGAGGAAGTGGCGCACATGGCCTCCGCAGCAACCGCACCACCGACACCCAGCAGCCTCAAGCGCATTGTCGCCGCCAGCCTCATCGGCACGACCATCGAGTGGTACGACTTCTTCCTGTACGGTGCCGCCGCCGCACTGGTCTTCAACACGCTGTTCTTCCCCGACTCCGACCCGCTCGTCGGCACCCTGCTCTCCTTCCTGACCTACGCCGTCGGTTTCGCCGCCCGGCCCATCGGCGCTCTCGTCTTCGGTCACTACGGCGACCGGCTGGGACGCAAGAAGCTGCTGGTCCTCAGCCTGCTGCTGATGGGCGGTGCCACCTTCGCCATCGGGCTGCTGCCCACCCACGACACCATCGGCACCGCCGCTCCGGTGCTGCTGACCGTGCTGCGGCTCGTCCAGGGCTTCGCCCTCGGCGGTGAGTGGGGCGGTGCCGTGCTGCTGGTCTCCGAGCACGGGGACGCGCGGCGGCGCGGGTTCTGGGCCTCGTGGCCGCAGACCGGCGCCCCGGCCGGGCAGCTCCTGGCCACCGGCGTGCTGGCCTCGCTGACGGCGCTTCAGAGCGACGCCACGTTCGAGTCCTGGGGCTGGCGCGTGCCGTTCCTGCTCTCCGGTGTGCTGGTGATCGTCGGGATGTGGATCCGGCTTTCGGTCGACGAGTCGCCGGTGTTCAAGGCGGCGCTGGCGCAGGCCGAGGCGCGCAAGGCCGAGCAGGCCGTCGAGAAGATGCCGCTGGTCGCCGTGTTGCGGCACCACTGGAAGGACGTGCTCATCGCGATGGGCGCGCGGATGGCCGAGAACATCTCGTACTACGTGATCACGGCCTTCATCCTGGTATACGCCGTGGAGGACACGGGTCTGGAGAAGCAGACCGCCCTCAACGCCGTCCTGATCGCCTCCGCGATCCACTTCGCGGTGATCCCGGGCTGGGGCGCGCTGTCCGACCGGGTGGGCCGGCGCCCGGTCTATCTGCTGGGCGCGCTCGGTATGGGCGCCTGGGCGTTCCCCTTCTTCGCCCTCGTCGACACCGAGAGCTTCGGTCTGCTGATCGTCGCGGTGACGGTGGGTCTGGTATTCCACGGGGCGATGTACGCGCCGCAGGCGGCGTTCTTCTCCGAGATGTTCGCGACGCGGATGCGCTACTCGGGCGCGTCGATCGGTGCGCAGTTCGCCTCCGTCGCGGCCGGCGCTCCGGCACCGCTCATCGCGACGGCGCTGCTGGCGGAGTCCGGCGGCTCGACCCTGATCTCGCTGTACCTGCTGGCCGCGGTGGCCATCACCCTCGTCGCCATCCTGGCGGCCCGCGAGACCCGCCACCGCGACCTGGCGCAGATCGGCGCCACCGACTCCCCGCAGAACACCACGGACACGGCCGCGGTCCGCTGAGGCCGCCAAAGTCGCCGTGGACACCGGGCGCCGCCTGCCCCCGAGCAGGCGGCGCCCGCCTCCGTGTCCTCAGGGCGCGTCGGAAGCCGAACCGGTCAGCCCGTCAGCCGGTGCAGCCGCAGCGCCAGCTGGATCTCCAGGGCGCGGGCCGGGCTCTGCCAGTCGTCGCCGAGGAGGCGGCCGACGCGTTCCAGGCGCTGGGCGACGGTGTTCACATGGACGTGCAGGTCGTCCTTGGTGCGGGCGGGGCTCATCCCGCTGGCGAAGTAGGCGTCGAGGGTGCGGACCAGGTCGGTGCCGCGGCGTTCGTCGTAGGCCACGACCTGGCCGATGGTGCGCTCCACGAAGCCGGTGATGTCCCGGTCGCCGGCCAGCAGCAGACCGACGAAGCCGAAGTCCTCGGCGGCGGCGCCGTCTCCGCGGCGGCCGAGCAGCCTGAGGGCGTCTAGGCAGCGGCGGCCCTCCTCGTAGGCGGCGGCCACGGCGTCGGGGTAGGTGGCGAGGTCCTCCACGGGGGCGGAGGCGCCGACGGTGACCGTCTCCTGGACGGCGGTGCCCAGTTGGTGGGCGGTGCGGCGGGCCAGGTCGGTGGCGGTGTCGCCCCGTTCCAGGGGCAGCAGCAGGACGGTGCCGCCGTCCCGGGCCGCGGCCAGGCCGTGCCGGGTGGCGGCGAGATGCGAGGCGGCGGACCACAGGCGGCGGCGGGCGGCGGCCTCCTGGTCGGCGTCGGCGGCGGGGCCGTCGAGGCGGGCGGCGAGCACGACATGGGTGGCGTCGAGGTCGGCGTCGAGCCGGGCGGCGCGCTCGCGCAGCAGGCGCGGGTCGCGGTCGCGGCCGTCCAGCAGGTCGTCCAACAGCTCACCGCGGACCCGCTGTTCGGCCTCGGCGGCGGAGCGCCTGGCGAGCAGCAGCAGCGAGGTGACCATGGCGGCACGCTCCAGTGTGCGCTGGTCGACGGGGTCGAGTCCGGGGTGGCCGCGCAGCACGAGCGCGCCGAGGAGTTCACCACCCGCGGCCACGGCCGCGATCCAGTCGTCCTGGTGCCGTACGGCGTGTCCTTCGGCGCGGGAGGTCTCCAGCGCGCGGGCGGGGGCGCTCTCGGTGAACTCGACGGTGCCGTCGAGGACTTCGGAGACGGCAGCGGCCACGTCGTGCACCCCGCCGCCGCGCAGTACGAGTTCGGCGAGCCGGTCGTGCACGTCGGAGGCCCGCTCGATGACGCCGCTGCGGTCCCGGATGATCTCGTTGGCGCGCTCCAGGTCGGCGAGGGCAGAGCGGGTCTCGGTGAGCAGGTTTGCGGTGTCGATGGCGGCGGCGGCCAGGGCGGCGAAGGAGCCCAGCAGCGCGATCTGCTCCCGTTCGAAGACCCGGGCCCGCCGGTCCGCCGCGAACAGCACGCCGATGACGTGGTGCCCGAGCATCAGCGGCACCCCGCAGATCGCCACCAGGCCCTCGTCCCGCACCCCGGCGTCGATGCTGAGGGTGTGCCGGAACCGGTCGTCCTGGAAGTAGTCGTCCGTGACGTAGGGGCGCGCCGTCTGGGCGACGAGACCGCCGAGTCCCTCCCCCATGCCGAGGCGCAGTTGCTGGAAGCGGGCGGCGACCGAGCCCTCGGTCACCCGCATATAGGTGTCGCCGCGCTTGGGGTCGTTGAGGCTGAGGTAGGCGACATCGGTGCCGAGCAGTGACCGGGCGCGCTGCACGATCGCCTGGAGTACGGCGTCCAGGTCCCGGAGGCCCGCGAGATCGTGGGCGGTCTCGAAGAGGGCGGACAGCTCGGCCTCGCGTCGGCGCCGTCCCTCCAGCTCGGAACGGACGCGCAGGGCGAGCAGCTTCGCCGCTTCCAGCGCGGCTATCCGCTCGGCGGGCTGTCCCTCGGCGCGGGCGAGCAGCACCGGCTGCTCGTAGGCGTCGGCCGAGGCGCCTCGGGCCAGCAGTTCGAGGAACGGCGCCTCGGCACCGCCGTCCGGCGAAGGGCCGGCGGAGCGCTCTGCGGACTGCACGTGATCGCGGGACATGCTCACAGGATTCCTCATCACACCGCCACCGGGTCAGCCCCTGTGGACAACCCGGGGCGCGCGAGCGCTCAGTGCGCCGTCCAGCCACCGTCGAGGACGAGCGACGTACCGGTCACGAAGGAGGCCTGCGGACTGCACAGATACGCCACCGCCTCGGCGACCTCGTCCGGTTCGATGAGCCGCTTGAGCGCGCTGTCCTGGAGCATGACGTCGGTCAGGACGCGCTCCTCGGGGATCCCGTGCGCCCGGGCCTGGTCGGCGATCTGCTTCTCGACCAGGGGGGTGCGCACATAGGAGGGGCACACACAGTTCGAGGTGACGCCATGGGGGGCGCCCTCCAGGGCGGCGGTCTTGGAGAGTCCCTCCAGACCGTGCTTGGCGGACACGTAGGCCGCCTTGTAGGCGGAGGCGCGCAGCCCGTGCACCGAGGAGACGTTGACGATACGGCCCCACCCTTGGCCGTACATATGGGGCAGGGCGCCGCGGATGAGCCGGAACGGCGCCTCCAGCATCACGGTGAGCACCGTGTGGAAGACCTCGGGCGGGAACTCCTCCAGGGGCCGCACCAGTTGCAGTCCGGCGTTGTTGACGAGGACATCGGTGCCGGCCGCGGCGAGTTCCGCGGCGTCCAGGTCGGTGAGGTCGAGGGGGTGCGGCTCGACGGTGCCCGCGAGGCCTCGGCACTGCTCGGCGAGCGCCTCCAGGCCCGCGGCGTCCCGGTCGACCGCTCTGACCTTGGCCCCGGCGGCCGCGAGCCGCAGCGCGCAGGCGCGGCCGATGCCTCCGGCGGCGCCGGTGACAAGGGCGGTGCGACCGCCGAGGTCGAGCGAGGGGGCGGGGGGCGCCGAGAGGGCGTTGGACGGGGTCATGCCCCGACCCTAGGCAGCGCTCCCATCCCGCCCCATGTGGTCACAGCCCATACTTCAGTCGCTGGTCATGGGTTCGAACCATGTGGGTTCGTCGGACAGCGCCTGTTTGATCCGAAACAGCTGGTACTCGCTCAGCGGGGGCAGGGCGTCCACCTCGAACCAGCCGACCTCTATCGACTCGTCGTCGTTGACGCGGGCCTCGCCGCCGACCGCCCGGCAGCGGATGCAGACGTCCATGAACTGGCAGATGTCGCCGTTGTCGAAGGTGACTTCCTTCCCGGACTTCACCAGCACGATCCGCTCGGGCACGCAGTGCACGCCCGTCTCCTCGTACACCTCCCGTACGGCGCAGGCCGCGGGCTGCTCGCCGGGATCCGGGATACCGGAGATCACCGCCCATTTGTGGTTGTCGGCGCGCTGCCCGAGCAGAACTCTGCCCTCGTCGTCGAAGACGACGGCGCTGACGCCGGGCATCCAGAGCAGCTGGTTCCCGGCGGCGGCCCGGATCGTACGGATGAAGTCAGGAGTGGCCATGGCCATGACCCTAACGGGCCGCCCTTGTCACCTGCGGGGCTTCCCGCGGGAGTACGGCAGGCGTACGGCTACACGTCACCGGCGCGTCGCCCGCGCACCCCGGCGCCGATCGCCCAGCCGAGTCCGCCTGCGGCGATGAGCACCAGGGCGATCTCCGGCAGGATGCCGAGCTTCGTGGCGGGCGTCTCGGAGGAGCGCAGCGGCACCTCCTGCACCAGCGAGTCGGCGACGAACATGCCGGTCTTCTGGGTGATCGTCCCGTCCGGCATGATGATCGCGCTGACCCCGCTGGTGACCGGGACGGTGACGGTCCGGCTGTGCTCGACGGCCCGCACTCGGGACATGGCGAGCTGCTGGTACGTCATCTCGCTGCGGTCGAAGGTGGCGTTGTTGCTCGGCACCGAGATCATCTGCGCGCCGTCGGTGACGGTGTCGCGCACCGCCCAGTCGAACGCGGCCTCGTAGCAGGTGGCGAGGCCCACCTTGGTGCCGCCGATGCTGAACACACCCGGCGTGCTGCCCCGGCTGAAGTCCTGGCGGACCATCGACGTCCACTCGGAGTTGATCGCCCCGATCATCGACCGCAACGGCAGATACTCGCCGAACGGCTGGATCTGCCGCTTGTCGTAGGTCTGGAGCGGGCCCTTGACCGGGTCCCACAGGATCTGCTCGTTGAGCAGCCTGCCGTCCCGTTCCACGACTCCGCCGACCGAGATCGGCGCCCCGATGGCCTTGGCCGCCGAATCGATGACCGTGCGCGCGTCGGCGTTGGCGAAGGGGTCGATGTCGGAGGAGTTCTCCGGCCACAGCACGAAGTCGGGCCTGGCGACCTTGCCCGCCTTGACCTCGGCGGCGAGCCGCTCGGTCTCCCGCGCGTGGTAGTCGAGCACGGCCCGGCGCTGGGAGTTGAAGTCCAGTCCCGCGCGCGGCACATTGCCCTGGATGACCGCCACGGTCACCGTGCCGTTCTCGGCCTTGTCGCTGACCAGCGGCCGGGCGGCCAGCGCCCCGGCGACGGGGACGGCGACACTCAGCAGCGCCACGGCCGCGGCGGACCGCTGGACAGCTCGGGTGCGCCGCAGGTCCACGGCGAGCCGGATCACCTCGTACAGGCCGAAGCCGCACAGCACGACCGCGAAGCCGAGCACCGGGGTGCCGCCCGCCGCGACGAGCGGCAGGAAGACACCGTCGGCCTGGCCGAAGGCGATCTTGCCCCAGGGGAATCCGCTGAACGGCGCACGCGCGCGTGCCGCCTCTCCCGCGATCCACAGCGCCGCGGCCCAGACGGGCCGGCCCGGCAGCCGGGACACCGCGGCGACGCCCGCGCCGACCAGCGCGACGAAGACCGCCTCGATGACGACCAACGCGATCCATGGACCGGGACCGACCTCCACGCCCGTCCACACCAGCAGCGGCAGCAGGAAGCCCAGGCCGAACAGGTAACCGAGACCGAGGCCCGCCTTCCAACTGCGGTCGCGCAGCACCCAGCCGAAGCCGGCGAAGGCCGGTAGGGCCAGCCACCACAGGGTGCGCGGCGGGAAGCTGACGTAGAGCAGCACTCCGGAGAGCGCCGCGGTGAGAGCCGGGAGCAGGCGCGCGAGCCACACCCGGCGCGGGGCGGGCGCGAGCGGCTCTACCTGGTCCGACTCGTCCACGGAGGTTGCGGTGACGGTCACTGTGGGAGTGTACGGCGGTTGACCTTGGCCCCGACAGCGCGGTCCTTGGGGCAGTGGCGCCCTGTGTGCTGCATCGCTCCTGCCCAAGACGTCCACAAATCGTCCATCAGCCGTTACGGTGTGCCGGAGCAAGTGTCGTAGGAGCCGGTCAGGGCCATGGCGGAAGGTTTCGTCATGGTTCGGGGGGCGGCCGGGTAGCGGGTCGGGGTGGGTGCCACGGGGATGACGTCTACGGCCGGTTCTGAGGGCGCCAGAGAAATCGGCGAAAGACGAAACGTTTCTGACGCGGCGGGCGTCGTCGTGCTCGGCGCCTGCGCCACCTGGTCCCTGGTCACGGCCACCGTGCAGGACGGCCGACCCGAGGGAGTGCTGCTCGCGATCCTCGCCGTCGCCGCGGGTTACGCGGCGGGCCGGATCGGCGGAGCGCTGCTGCCGGTCCTCGCGCCCTGCGCGGCGGCGCTGGCCGGAGTGGCTCTGACGGTCACCCTCCCCCATCTCGGCCCGGACCCCGATATCGTCCCGCCGCTCGGCCAAGCCGGGGCCACGGCCGCCCTCCTCACCCTCTCCGCGGGCGCCGCCTGCTGCGCCGCGTGGGCCGCCACCGCGCCCGCCCTTCGGCTCACCCTGCGCCTGCTGGCCGCCGGGATCGCGGTGACCGCGGCCGCCCTCGGCTCCACCACCGGCTTCGTGGTCTGTTCCGCGGTGCTGCTGTGCTCCCTCGCCGCCGGCCGTATGCACCACCGCGGCCTGGGCATCGCCGGACTGGCCCTGACCACCGCCCTGGTGACCGGTGTGACCTGGGCGGTCGCCGGAAGTGCGGTGCCGGACGGGCTCGCGGCGTCACTGGAGGGCCAGCTGACCGGGCACCGTCTGGACCTGTGGCACGACGCCTTGGACCTGGCGCAAAATGACGCCGCCCTGGGCGTGGGCCCGGGCCGCTTCGGCGAGCTCAGCACGACGGCGACCAGCACCCTGCTCTCCGACGGCAAACCGCACTCGGCGCCCTTGCAGCAGGCGGCCGAGCAGGGAGTCGTCGGGGTGGTGCTGCTGGCGGCGGCCTTCTGCTGGGTGCTGTTCGCGCTCTGGCGCGCGCCACGCCCGACACCGGTCGTGCTCACCGCCGGTGCGGCCCTGACGGGTCTCGCGGCGATCGCCGCCGTCGGCAACGCGCTCAGCTTCACCACGGTGTCCGTGGGCGCGGGACTGCTGGCCGGGCTGGCCACGGCCCGCCCGATACCCGAAACGCCGGCCGCCGCGGTCCTCCTGGAGGCTCGCCCGCACCGGGCGGCATGAGGTCAGTGCGCGGTGCCGGGGGTCCCCGCGCGCAGCCGGTCCCTGATGACCCGTACCGCGGCCTCGGCGTCGTCCACGGTGATCGTGAACGTATGCCCGTCCCACAGCCGCAGCACCACGCCCTCACCACGCCGTACGACGACCGCGGTGCCCTTCTCGGGCCGCCAGCGGTAGCCCCAGCCGCCCCAGTGGCGCGGGGTGACGAGCGGGGCGAAGTCGGCGCCCGCGACATGCGACAGCGGGATACGGCGGCGCGGCACACCCATGTGGCCGCAGCGCACTTCGAGGGACTCCTTGTCGACCTTCAGGGCGACATGCACGAACGCCAGGGTGCCGAAGAGCACCAGCAGGCCCGCCGCGATACAGCCGACCACGGCCATCGCGAGCGGGGCGGCGCCGGAGGTCCAGGCCGAGTCGACCGCCAGCTCGATGCCGAGCGCCATGCAGGCGGCACCGACCAGCGCCAGCAGCCACTGGACACGGTTGGTGGCGCGGCCGGTCCAGACATCGGGGTGCGGCGCGTGCTCGCCCTGGGAGTGCTCCCTCATGGCATTGAGGTTACTCAGGTTTCGCTGCGCGGGTACCTCGTTGCGCAGGGTGACTGGTCCGCGCGGGCGTCCCCGGGTCACCTGGCCGGGGTGACCGCCTGGAGCAGCTGCCCTTCTTCGTAGGCCAGGGCGGGCTCGGGCAGGGTGCCCTCGCGTCCGCTCAGCAGCACCGTGACGGTGCCGGTGACGTCGGCCTCGGGCGCGGGGTGCGCGCCGATCCGGCGCAGCGCCTGCGCGGCGACGGCCTCGGCGGAGCCGAGCAGGACGAGGGGCGGGCGGTCGGGGCGCTGCACGGCGGCGCGGATGCGCTCGGCGACCAGCTCGTAGTGGGTGCAGCCGAGGACGACGGTCGTCACGTCGTCGGGGGTCAGGGCGGCGGCCGCGGCGACGGCGGCGGTGATGGCGTCCTCGTCCGCGTACTCCACGGCCTCGGCGAGCCCAAAACAGGGCACCTCGGTGACCGTCACACCGTCGGCGAAGTCCTCGATGAGGCCCCGCTGATAGGCGCTGCCGGTGGTGGCGGGCGTCGCCCAGATCGCGACGGGTCCGCCGCCGGCCGCGGCGGGCTTGATCGCGGGGACCGTCCCGATCACCGGAATGGCCGGTTCCAGGCGGGCGCGCAGGGTGGGCAGGGCGTGCACGGTCGCGGTGTTGCAGCCGACGATCAGGGCGTCGGGCCGGTGCGCCGCGGCGGCCTCGGCGACGGCGACGGCTCGCCGGGTGAGGTCCTCGGGGATCCTCGGTCCCCAGGGCATGCCGTCCGGGTCGAGGGAGAGGACGAGATCTGCGTCGGGCCGCAGCCGTCGTACCGCGGCGGTGGCCGCGAGCAAGCCGATTCCGGAGTCCATCAGCGCGATCTTCACCCGGCCACGATAGACGATGGCCCCTTGCGGGCCGCTCCCGTGGGGCAGACTGCGCGGGTGAGCGCCTTTGTGTGGATCGCCGTCGGATCACTCGCCGCCTGGCTGTGGCTGCTGCTCTGTCAGGGCTTCTTCTGGCGCACGGACGTCCGGCTGCCGGCCCGGCGGGAACCGCGCGCGTGGCCGTCCGTGTGTGTCGTCGTACCGGCACGCGACGAGGCGGCGGTCCTGCCCGACAGCCTGCCCGCGCTGCTGGCCCAGGACTATCCGGGACGGGCCGAGATCTTCCTCGTCGACGACGGCAGCTCCGACGGCACCGGGCAGCTGGCCCGGGAGCTCGCCGAGCGGCACGGCGGGCTGCCGCTGACCGTGGACTCCCCCGGTGAACCGCCCGCGGGCTGGACCGGCAAGCTGTGGGCCGTGCGCCACGGCATCGGCTTGGCACGCGCGCGTGACCCCGAATATCTGCTGCTGACGGACGCCGACATCGCCCACGCGCCCGACAGCCTCAGACAGCTCGTCGCCGCGGCGGACACCGGCGGTTTCGACGCGGTCTCGCAGATGGCCCGGCTGCGGGTGGAGAGCCTCTGGGAGCGGCTCGTGGTGCCGGCCTTCGTCTACTTCTTCGCGCAGCTGTATCCCTTCCGCCGGATCGGTAAGAAGGGGACACGCACGGCCGCCGCCGCGGGCGGCTGCGTCCTGCTGCGGGCGGACGCGGCCGAGCGGGCCCGGATCCCGGACGCCATCCGGCACGCGGTGATCGATGACGTGGCGCTCGCGCGGGCCGTGAAGGGCGGCGGCGGGCACATCTGGCTCGGACTCGCCGACGCGGTGGACAGCGTGCGGCCGTATCCCCGCCTGCACGACCTGTGGCGGATGGTCTCCCGCTGCGCCTACGCGCAACTGTGCCACAACCCGCTGGTGCTCGTCGGTACGGTCGCCGGGCTCGCGCTGGTGTACCTGGTGCCGCCCGTGGCGCTGCTCGCGGGACTGGCGGCCGGGGACACGGCGACGGCGGTCATCGGCGCGCTGGCGTGGCTGGTGATGACCGGGACGTACGTGCCGATGCTCCGCTACTACCGGCAGCCGCTGTGGCTCGCTCCCCTGCTGCCGTTCACCGCCTTCTTGTATCTGCTGATGACGGTCGACTCCGCGGTGCAGCACTACCGGGGGCGGGGTGCGGCCTGGAAGGGCCGCACCTACGCACGTCCGGACACGGCGGCCGAGGGCTGACTACTTGCGGCCGGGCGTCCAGTTCATGCCCCAGCCGTACGCGTAGTCGACCGTCCGCTGCGGGCTCACCCCGCGCTCGGGCACCAGATAGCGGGCCTCGCGCTGGACGACGAGGTCGCTGCCGGTGTTGGTGATCAGGGCGAGCGCGCACACCGTGGAGGGGACCGTGCACTCGTCGAGCGAGAAGTCGATCGGGGCGCCGAACTGCGGGGTGAGGGTGACCGTGGCGTGCAGGTCGGCGAAGGAGCGCGCGCCCTCGTAGATGGTCACGAAGACCAGGATGCGCCGGAAGGCCCGCTGATGATCAAGGCTGACGGTGAGGTTCTCACCACTGGCCACGGCACCGGTGCGGTCGTCGCCGTCGAGGTGGATGTACGGCGGCTGGTGCAGGGAGCCGTAGGCGTTGCCGAGGGCCTGGACGACGCCCTTGCTGCCGTCGGCGAGCTCGTACAGGGCGCACAGGTCGAGATCGAGGTCGTTGTGCATGGCGACCGGGCGGCCCAGCTTGCTCGCCCAGCCCGAGAACTGCTTGCGCACCTCCCAGTTGAGGTTCACGCGCATCGCGCCCGAGGTGCCGCCCTGCTTGGTCAGCGAGACCGCGGGGGCCGCCTTGGTGAGCGTCACCTTGCTGAGGCTCACCGGGGGCGCCTGGGGCGGGGGCGGGGCGGTCGGCGGCATCGCGGGCGGAGGAGGCATCATCGCCGCGGGAGCCGCGGGCGGAGCGGCGGGGGCCGCCTGCTGCGGCTCGTCCACCGTGATCCCGTAGTCGGTGGCCAGGCCCTCCAGGCCGCTGCTGTAGCCCTGGCCGACGGCGCGGAACTTCCACGCGCCCTGCCGGCGGTAGAACTCGCCCAGCACGAAGGCCGTTTCGACGGTGGCGCCGGTGCTGTCGAAGCGGGCGACCGAAGTGCCCTGGGCGGCGTCCCTGACCTCGATGGCGAGATCGGGGACCTGGCCGAAGGAGCCGCCGTCGGCGGAGGCGGCGAGGATGACGGTCTCGATCGCGGGCTCCACGCGCGCGAGGTCGACGAGGAGGGTGTCGGTCACCCGCCCGCCGGCGTCCCGCTTGCCCTCGTGCCGGACCGCGCCCGAGGCGTGCACCGGCTGGTTGTAGAAGACGAAGTCCGCGTCGGAGCGGACCTTTCCGCCGACCAGCAGCAGCGCCGAGGCGTCGGCGTCGGGCACACCCGGCCCGGAACGCCAGCCCAATTCGACGCGAAGCTCCGTCGTCGGCACCGGAACATTCGATCCTTTCGGCATTGACATGTCCGCCCCCATCACGTGTCAGCGTGCCAGGTCACGCCCCGGCTGGTTCCATTCGGTTCCGTACAGGGTCAACCTATTCCCCGCGCGCGGGGACCGGCACCGCAGCGCCCACGAAGATCGCTGGCCAACCGCCGGTAACCCCTAGGGAACTTGGCCTTTACAGCATCCGAACGCCGAACGGCGCCCCTTTTTGCCAAGTTCGCTCGCATTGGGGATCCCACGTCACCGCCGACACGGAAAACAACCCTCTTATCGGTCTCCCCAACCAGCACATCGTGGGCTTAACTTATGTGCCATGACCTCCCCCCGCTCCACTTATGGTGGCGGCTACTACTCCGCCTCCTTCCCGGACACCCCGATCTACGACTCGCTCGTGGCCGAGCGGGGCACCCCGCAGATCGCCCCGATCCGGGTCCCCGCCGCGTACGACACGGGCAGCAGCCATCTGCCCGCGCTCCCGTCGGCCCTGCCCGCCCTGCCGGCGGCTCCCTCCCAGCCCTCCTACGGCTACCCGCAGGCGCCGCAGCCCGCGCCGCTCCAGCAGGCCCCCGCGGCGTACATCCCGCAGCAGGCGGCCGCGCCCCGCGGTTATCCCGGTCCGCAGCCCCAGCAGCCCCGCCCGGCGGCTCCCACGGGTTACGAGGCGATGCGTCCCGCGCAGCCCCGGCCCGCGGCGCCGATGTACCAGGACCCGTACAACAACCAGCAGTACCGCGGCTACTGAGCCGTTCCCCGACGGTCCGTGCCACCTGGCACGATTGACCCCATGGGGAATACGCGACTGCAGTCGATACACGTTCATCCGGTCAAGGCGTTCCGGGGCGTCGCGCCCCGGGAGGCCGTCGTGGAGCCCTGGGGGCTGGCCGGTGATCGTCGCTGGATGCTGATCGACGACGGGGGAAAGGTCGTCACGCAACGCCAGCAAGCGCGCCTCGCGTTGGCCGCCGCCGAGCCTCTGCCCGGCGGCGGCCTGCGCCTGTCCGCACCGGGGATGGACCCGCTGACCGTGCACGTGCCGAAGTCCGCCGCCACCGTCCCGGTGGAGATCTTCCGCGACAAGGTCGAGGCCGTGCCCGCCGAGGACGACGCCGCGCACGCCTGGTGCAGTGCCTATCTCGGCACTGCCGTACGTCTGGTGCACATGGACGACCCGGCCACGCGCAGGCCCGTCGACCCGGAGTACGCGCTGCCCGGTGAGACCGTCAGCTTCGCCGACGGCTACCCGCTGCTGGTCACTTCCACCGCCTCCCTCGACGCCCTCAACTCCCTGATCGCCGAGGGCGATCACGCGGACGAGGGCCCGCTGCCCATGAACCGCTTCCGGCCGAACGTCGTCGTGTCCGGCACCGCCGCCTGGGCCGAGGACGACTGGTCCCGCGTCGCCATCGGCGACGTCACCTTCCGGGTCGCCAAGATGTGCGGGCGGTGCGTCGTCACCACCACCGACCAGGGCACCGCAGGCCGGGGCAAGGAGCCCCTGTCCACCCTCGGGCGCCACCGTCGCATCGGCGGCAAGCTCGTCTTCGGGCAGAACCTGGTGCCGCTGACCGGCGGCACGATCCGGGTCGGGGATCCGGTCGAGATCCTCGCCTGACCCGCGGCGGCGGGAACCCGGGGCACCGGCCTGCGCGTTGAGCGTTTCGCGAGCAGTTCATGAGAGTCTCGGCCGCAGGTGATTTCGCTCTCTCTCGGCCGGGATCGCGCGTGAGCGGCTCCGCGGGGGGTTATCACGGAGCGGGAAGGGGGTGCGGGAGGGTGCGAGCGATCAGTGGGCTCTGGCGCTGGCGGCACAACCCGCTGCGCCGGTCGACCGATCTGGCCGAGGCCTGGGTGGCGCTGTCCGCGCTGCTGCTCGTCCTCGTGCTGGCACCCGTGTCCGGCGCCGTGGTCGGCACCGTCGCGCAGGACGCGTTGCAGGAGTCGGTGCGCGAACAGCGGGCCTCCCGGCACCTGGTGAGGGCCACCGTCGCCGACACCCTGGGCGACTCCCCGCTGGCCGCCGACCCCGAGACCGCCGCCACCGGCCGGGAGGTGCGCACCCGCGTGCTGGCCGACTGGACCGCCCCGGACGGCACCGACCGGCATGGCGCGGTCACCACGCGGATCGACGACCCGCAGCCCGGCGACCGCTTCACGATCTGGACGGACCGTCAGGGCCGCGTGGCGGCCCGCCCGCTGGACTCCGCGACGGCGACCACCCATGCCGTGCTGGCCGGGTTCGGCGCGGCCGTGATGGTCATAGGCCTGGTCGAGTGCGCCAGACGGCTGATCGTCTGGCGCATGGTCCGTCGCCGGTACGCCCGTTGGGACCAGGCCTGGGACCGGGCGGGACCGGACTGGGGCCGGACCGGTACCGGCAGCTGACCGCCTTCCGCCTCTGGTCAACCCAAGACCTGCGCGCACGCTACGGTGGACCGGCCGAGTCTTCGGCGACGACCCGCGCGAAGCCGCAGGGGTGGCCGACGCGCCCCGAAGGCGAGCGAGCCATCAGTACGACCGAGGTGGGGGCACAACAACGCCATGGCACAGGGCACGGTCCAGGTGACGCACACCGGCACGTCGCGGTGGCGGCGCCGCACGGGTGAGTACGCATCGCTCGCCGCAGCGCTCCAGGCCGCGGCCGACGGTGATGTCCTCACCGTCGCGCCCGGTACCTATCGGGAGAACCTCGTCGTCCAGCGCCCGGTGACCCTGCGCGGCCCCGAGGGCTCCCCCGGCTCGGTGCGCATCGCGCCCCTGGACGGTGTGCCGCTGACCGTGCGGGCCTCGGCGGTGATCCAGGACCTGCATGTGGAGGGCCAGGACTCGGCCGCGCCCGCCCTGCTGGTCGAGGAGGGCGCTCCGGAGCTGGTGGACATCCGGGTCGTCACCCGTTCCGCGGCCGGAATCGAGGTGCGCGGAGGCGCCCGGCCGACCGTGCGGCGCTGCACCGTCGACAACCCCGCCGGCATCGGCATCGCCGTACTCGACGGCGGGGGCGGGGTGTTCGAGGAGTGCGAGGTGGTCGCGGCCGGACAGTCCGGGATCGCGGTGCGCGGCGGGGCCCACCCCCGGCTCGATCGCTGCCGGGTGCACCACACCTCGGGCGCGGGGCTCAGCGCGACCGGGGAGAACTCCGCGCTGGAGGCGGTCGGTTGCGAGGTCTACGAGGTCCGCGGCAGCGGAGTGCAGATCACCGGCCGGGCCACCGGGCACCTCACCGACTGCGATGTGCACCGCACCACGGCGGACGGGGTCACCCTCGACACGGACGCCGTGCTGACCCTCGCCGACTGCCGGATCCACGACATCCCGGAGAACGCGGTCGACCTGCGCTCCCGTTCCGTGCTCACCCTGACCCGTACGACGGTGCGGCAGTTCGGGCGCAACGGCCTGTCGGTGTGGGACCCGGGCACGCGCGTGGACGCCAACCAGTGCGAGATCTTCGACAGCACCGGCGACTACCCGGCCGTCTGGGTCAGCGACGGCGCCACCGCCGTACTGGACTCCTGCCGGGTCCACGACGTGCCGGACGCCCTGTTCGTCCTCGACCGCGGCTCCCGCGCGGACGTCGTCGACAGCGACCTGTCCCAGGTGCGCAACACGGCCGTGTCGGTCAGCGACGGCGCCACCGCCCAGCTCGACGACTGCCGTATCCGGGACACGGCGACGGGCGCCTGGTTCCGCGACCACGGCAGCGGCGGCACCCTCGCCAACTGCACGCTGGACGGCGTACAGACCGGTGTGATCGTCACCAAGGGCGCCGACCCCACCATCGAGCGGTGCACGGTCGCCTCCCCCGCCGAGGCGGGCTTCTATGTGTCGGCGGGCGGCCGGGGCAGCTTCCTGAACTGCCGGGTCACGGGCAGCGCGGGCTACGGCTTCCATGTGATCGACGGCTGCCGTACGACGCTGAAGAAGTGCCGTACGGAGCGCTGTGCGCGCGGCGGTTACGAGTTCGCGGACGCCGGCCCGGACGCGGGTTCGAGGACCGGGCCCGTGGTGGAGGACTGCACGAGCGACGAGAGCGCGGGGCTGCGGCAGCCGACCGCGCCCCGTGAGACGGCCGTGCAGTCGGCGAGCCAGTCGCCGGGCCTGCTCGGCGCGATCCCCGGCCAGCGCGCCACCGAACAGGAGCCGCTGATCGCCCCGGTGACGCCGGAGCAGCCCGCGCGGACCTCCAAGGCCGTCCTCGGTGAACTGGACGCGCTGGTGGGCCTGGACAGCGTCAAGCGCGAGGTGCGTGCGCTCACCGACATGATCGAGGTCGGCCGGCGCCGCCAGCAGGCGGGCCTGAAGGCCGCATCCGTCAAACGGCACCTGGTCTTCACGGGATCCCCCGGCACCGGCAAGACGACCGTCGCCCGGCTCTACGGCGAGATCCTCGCCTCCCTCGGCGTCCTGGAGAAGGGCCATCTCGTCGAGGTGTCCCGGGTCGACCTGGTCGGCGAGCACATCGGCTCCACCGCGATCCGCACCCAGGAGGCCTTCGACAAGGCGCGCGGCGGTGTGCTGTTCATCGACGAGGCCTACGCGCTCTCCCCGGAGGACTCCGGCAGGGACTTCGGCAAGGAGGCCATCGACACGCTGGTGAAGCTGATGGAGGACCACCGGGACGCGGTGGTGGTGATCGTCGCGGGCTATACGGCGGAGATGGAACGCTTCCTTTCCGTCAACCCCGGTGTGGCCTCCCGCTTCTCTCGGACCATCACCTTCTGCGACTACGACCCCGAGGAACTGCTCCGGATCGTGGAACAGCAGGCCGAGGAACACGAGTACCGGCTGGCCCCGGGCGCCGCCGAGGCGCTGCTCAAGTACTTCACGGCGATCCCCAAGGGGCCCGCGTTCGGCAACGGCCGCACCGCGCGGCAGACCTTCGAGGCGATGGTGGAGCGGCACGCGAGCCGGGTCGCCCAGCTGGAGGAGCCCAGCACGGACGATCTGACGCTGCTCTACGCGGAGGACCTGCCCGATCCGTCCTGACCGCGTGGGCCGGGCAGCCCGGGCCGCAGCCGGGTCAGCAGCCGTTCGCGTTCCTCGGCGAAGGCCGGGTCCGCCTGGTAGTCGGAGTGGCCGAGGATCGGTGCGGGCAGGGGGTGCAGTTCGGTGCGGCCGTAGGCGAGGGGGTCCTTGAGGGCGTCGCGGTCCACCTCGGGGCCGCACGCACCGGGCAGCAGGACGGGGCCGCCGATCGGGTCGGTGGGCCGGTGGAGGTTGCGCCAGCAGTCGACGTCGTGGTGCAGGGCGCTGAGCGCGGCCGGGCCGAAGTGGGCGGGGAACCAGCGGCCGTAGAGGCGCTCCAGGGGGGAGCCGTAGGTCAGCAGGGCGACGCGTTTGCGGACGGACGGTTTCAGCTGCCAGGCGGCGGCCGCGGCGAGGACGCTGCCCTGGGAGTGGCCGGACAGCACGAGCCGTCCGCCCGTGGCCCGCGTCCAGGTGGCCATCCGCCAGGTCAGGTCGGGCACCGCGCGCTCGGCGTAGCAGGGCGGGGCGAAGGGGTGGGCGGCGCGCGGCCAGAAGGTGCCGACGTCCCACAGGATGCCGATGGTGCGGCGGGCGGAGGCGTCCTTGTAGGCGCGCCGGCCCCAGGTGACGAACAGTATGAAGCCGAGGCCGATCAGCCAGGAGCCGAGGGCCTGTGCGGTCTCGGCGGCGCCCTGGACGAAGGCGTGCGCCGGTTCCGTCGCCTCGGCCGGGGTTTCGTCCGTGGTCAGGGCGCCCGCCAGGGCTCCCGCGCCGAGCAGCAGGGTCGCGGTGGAGACCACGGCGACCAGGAGCGGGCCCCGGTCGGTGAGGGTGGCCATCGCGCGCGTGCGGGCGATACGGCGGCTGCGCGTGCTGTCGTGGGGCTCGCTCCGGTAGTCGCGTTCCACGGTGGCGAGTTCGGCGCGCGCGAGCCGCATGGTGCGCCAGGCGAGCCAGCCGCACAGCAGGAGGACCAGTACGAGCAGGGGCGGGATCACGGACGCCTGCCAGGTCAGCAGGACCGGCGGGCCGGGGATCGACGCGCGCGTGCCGTCCAGCCAGTCGGCCACACGCTGGGAGACACCGCCCGACATCACTCCGCCGAGGGCGCAGGCCAGCATCGCGACGGCCGGTCCGCCAAGGCCCCCCATCGCGGCCCTCGGGTCGGGGTGGGTGCGGTGCAGGGCGTGGGCGATCACGCCGAGGACGATGACGAGCAGGCCCTGGACGAAGGCGAGGGCGCCGAAGGTGGCGTCGCCGGGGAGCCGGCCGCTCGATGTCCACTCCGGCCGCTGCCAGGCGGCGTAGAGCAGGGTGAGGGCCAGCAGGGCGAGTGAGACGAGCGGCAGGCGTCGTACGAGATGGTCGTCGAGCCGCCGATCGAGGCGGTGCTCGCTGCGGCCCCGGCGGCAGACCACCCAGACCACGACGGCCGCCGCGATCAGGAGGGACGCTTCCAGGAGGCGGCCGAGGGCGTCCAGGGTGGCGGGGCCGCCGGTCTCGTGGTCGAAGCGGGCGGCGGGCAGGCCGGCCGCGGCGGCGACCGTCAGCAGGCCCGCCGAGGTGTGCGCGGCGCGCAGACGGGCGACCAGGCGGCGGCCGTACCAGAAGCCGGGGCGGCCCAGCGCGGTGCGGTCGGTCTCCTCCTCGGGCTCGCGGCCACGGGTCAGCGGCTCCTGGGACTCGTACGCGCTCCAGGTGCGGTGGGAGAGGTACCAGAGCAGACCGGTCAGGGCGAGCGGCACCAGGGCGGCCAGGGCGAGGCGGCGGCCGGGCAGGCTCCACCAGCCGGCGTTCGAGACCTCGGGCGACAGGAAGCCCAGCCAGGAGTGCCGCTCGGCGCACGCCTGCGTGCCCGCGCACTGCCAGGCGGCCAGATCCAGGGCCACCTCGCAGGCCGCCGCGACCAGCAGCACCGTCAGGGACAGTCCGGCGAGCCGCACCAGCAGGCCGTACAGCCGGACCGTGCGGACCCGGCCGCGGACGCTGGGGCGCATCCAGTGGGCGAGGTTGACCACCATGAACGGCAGCAGCAACAGCCACAGGGCGCGGGCGCCGTTGCCGGAGGTGAGGTTGGACCAGACGTAGGCCTCGGGGACCGGTCGGTCGCGGTAGTCGTCGGGGCGGGACTCGGCGTCGACGTCGTCGGCCCGTCGGAAGACGGCCGCGGTGTCGTCGCCGGTGATCCGCTCCGTGCGGGGATCGCCGAGCATGTCCTGCGGTGTCGTACCGCCCACTCCGTGGACCAGGAGCTCCAGGGCGATGTCCGCTTCCTCCGGCCGCGCCGCGGCGGCCGGGGCGGGTTCTTCTGGGGCACGCTCCACTGTTTCGCACTTCCCCCGTGACGAGCCGTCGGCTTGTGTCCGTGCGGGCACCAGGATCTCCGCTCGGCGGGCGGCTCACACCCCTCGTCACGGAATCTCCCCGATCCGGGTGACATGCGAGGGAGGGATGATGTGCGGGTGACATGCGCGCGTCGGGGCGGTCGGTGGCGCATGCCGTGCCACGGCGTGCAAGGATGGGACGTCCGCGCACCGGAAACGAGGAGAACCTGCTCGTCGGAGCGGGTGCGCGAGGCGGGCGAGACGGCTTGAGGCGAAAGGAACCGGAGCGTACGTGAGTGAGAATCAGAACCTCCTCGCGGAGCAGCGGCGCGCCCTGATCCTGGACGAGGTCCGGCGCCGCGGCGGGGTCCGGGTCAATGAGCTCACCCGCAAGCTCGGCGTGTCGGACATGACCGTGCGCCGCGATCTCGACGCGCTGGCCCGGCAGGGCGTGCTGGAGAAGGTGCACGGCGGCGCGGTCCCGGTGGTCGAGGCGAGCACCCATGAGCCGGGCTTCGAGGCCAAGTCGGGCCTGGAGCTGACGGCCAAGGAGGACATCGCGCGGGCCGCCGCGCAACTGGTGGCCCCGGGCGCGGCGATCGCCCTGTCCGGCGGTACGACGACGTACGCGCTGGCCCATCAGCTGGTGGACGTCCCCGACCTGACCGTCGTCACCAACTCGGTGCGGGTCGCCGATGTCTTCCATGTCGCGCAGCGCACGACGGGCCCCCGGCAGGGCGCGGCCACGGTCGTGCTGACCGGCGGGGTGCGCACCCCGTCCGACTCGCTGGTGGGTCCGGTCGCCGACCAGGCCATCGCCGCGCTCCACTTCGATGTGCTCTTCCTCGGTGTCCACGGCATATCGGTGGAGGCCGGTCTGTCCACGCCGAACCTCGCCGAGGCCGAGACCAACCGCCGTCTGGTGCAGTCGGCGCGCCGGGTCGTGGTGGTCGCCGATCACACCAAGTGGGGTGTGGTGGGGCTGAGTTCGTTCGCCGCGCTGCACCAGGTGGACACACTGGTGACGGACCGGGGCCTGGCCGCCGAGGCGCGCACCGAGGTGTCGGAGCATCTGCGGCGGCTGGTCGTCGCCGGTGAGCCGGAGGACGCTGCAGACAGCTGACGCGCCGTCAACTAAGGTGGCGCTTCCGGCCATCGCCAAGGGGGTTGCGTCCATGCTGCGGCAACTGCGGCCGGAGGGGCTCGGCTTCGTCGAGACCGCTCCGGTACGGCTCGTCTTCGCCCGGGAGATCTCCGCGCCGCCCGAAGAGGTCTTCACCGCCCTCGCGGGCGACGTGCCCGGCTGGGCGGAGTGGTTCTCGGCCGTGACCCGGGCCCGCGCCATCGAGGACACCAGCCTCGGACGCGACATCACCCTGCGCGGCGGAATCCGCTTCGTGGAACACGTCCTCGTGGCGAAGAGCCCCGAGGTGTACGCCTACAGCGTCGCCTCGACCAATGCGCCGGGCCTGCGCGCCCTGGTCGAGGAGTGGCGCCTCGCCCCGGCCGGGACGGGCACGCGCGTGCAGTGGACGTTCGCGGCGGACGGCTCGGCGCCCTTCCGTATGGTGCTCAAGGCCGTACGGCCCGGTCTCGGGCGGGCGTTCCGGGACGCGGTCACCGCACTGGACCGGCGGCTGGCGAAACACTGAGAGCCTGTGTCAGGACGGCCAGACGCCCGTCTCCAGCAGCGACTCGATCGCCTCCGTGTACGGCTGGATGTCCAGGCCCTGCTCGGCGAGCCAGGCGTCCGAGTAGTACTTGTCGAGGTACCGGTCGCCCGGGTCGCACAGCAGCGTCACCCCGCTGCCCTGCCGTCCCTCGGCCACCATCTCGGCGACGATCTTCAGTGCGCTCCACAGCCCGGTGCCGGTCGAGCCGCCCGCCTTGCGGCCGATGGCCTTCTCCAGCGCCCGCACGGCGGCCACGCTCGCCGCGTCCGGAACCTTCATCATGCGGTCGATCGCGCCGGGCACGAAGCTCGGCTCCATCCGCGGCCTGCCGATGCCCTCGATACGCGAGCCGCAGTCACACGTGACGTCCGGATCGCCGGTGGTCCAGCCCTCGAAGAAGCAGGAGTTCTCCGGATCGGCGACACAGATACGGGTGTCGTACTGCATGTAGTGCACGTAGCGGGCGATGGTCGCCGACGTACCGCCGGTGCCGGCCGTGGCGACGAACCACGCGGGCTCCGGATACCGCTCCAACTCCAGCTGCCGGAAGATCGATTCGGCGATGTTGTTGTTGCCGCGCCAGTCCGTGGCCCGTTCCGCGTAGGTGAACTGGTCCATGTAGTGGCCGCCGGTCTCCACCGCGAGGCGGGCGGACTCCTGGTACATCGTGCGCGGGTCGTCCACGAAGTGGCACTGCCCGCCGTGGAACTCGATGAGTCGGCACTTCTCGGCGCTCGTCGTGCGCGGCATGACGGCGATGAAGGGCACACCGATCAGCTTCGCGAAGTACGCCTCGGACACCGCCGTCGAACCGCTGGACGCCTCGATCACCGGGCACCCCGGCCGGATCCAGCCATTGCACAGGCCGTAGAGGAAGAGCGAGCGGGCCAGGCGATGCTTGAGGCTGCCCGTCGGGTGGGTCGACTCGTCCTTCAGATACAGGTCGATGCCCCACTTCTCCGGCAGCGGGAAGCGGAGCAGATGCGTGTCGGCCGAGCGGTTCGCGTCGGCCTGGACCTTGCGGACGGCCTCTTTCAGCCAGTTCCGATAAGTGACGTCGGTGTGATCGACATCGAGGGTTTCGCCGGTCCGGGTCTGCTGAGGGGTGCTCACGGCGGGCTCCTTACGCTTCGCGCCGACGGCGCCTCGCGCGGCCGACGCCCCGATCATAGACACCTTCCGCACGCTTCTCACCTGCATAAACACACCTTTGAGCGCCTCAAAGACCACCCTGGGGACGACGCTGCGCGGATCCATGGGGGCGCATTCGGACGAGTGCTCCGGCCCCGCGTGCCGAGGCCGCCGTACGCACTGGTGCTCGACGCCGGGTGCGGGCAGACTTCAGCGAGGGCGCACACTGGATCACGACACGAGCCGGACCTCGCCCACGGGGGCCCTTCGGTCCGGCTGACCGACACGCACAAGGGGGCGGGGCGGCATGACGGAGCCGGAGTTCACGGCGACGGGCGTGCGGATCGGGAAGCGGCTGCGCTCGCTCACCCGGGCCGGACAGGTCCGGATCAGCGGCGGTCGGCTCGAACTGCTCACGAGCTACGGCAGCGAGATCGACAGTGCGCCGGTGCAGGCCGTACGGGCGTCCAAACCCTGGTTCGCGCCGGACGACCGGGCGCTCGCGGACCTCAACGGCAAGCGGTACCTGCTGACCCTGGGCGACCACGACCCTGCGCCCGGCGAGCCCGGGCCGCCCGCGGCACGCCGGTTCATCGAGGCGGTACGGAAGGCTGCGGGGCGTAACCGCTGACGCACGGCGAGTTGCGGTACCGCACCCCCTGCGTCACTCTGGTCTCACGTCACTTAGGGTTTACCGGCGATAACGCTGCGAACCAGCCCGCCGGCCACCACAGCAGGCGGCCGTTGTACGCAGCCACCCTGCTGGATCGATCCGAATCCCGTGTTCTTCCGGACCTCAAGTCGGGGAGTCGCAGCCGTGATCAGTCACCCAAGCAGGCACTGCACGGTGGAGCTCCAAGCCCTGCCGTCGCGGATCGGCCAGGTCCGCAGAATCGTATCGGCGCAGTTGCGCTACTGGCATCTCGATCCCCTGATAGACCGAGCGGCGCTCGGTGTGACGGAGTTGCTCACCAACGTCCACCAGCACGCGCAGCCCGACAAGACGTGCACAGTGGAGATCGAACTGCTGCTCGACCGGCTCATGGTCTCCGTGCACGACCACGACCCACGTCTGCCGGTCGTGGAGGAGATCGACGACGTCGCACCCCTCGCCACCTGCGGGCGAGGCCTCGCGATGGTGGCCGCGGTCAGCGAGAGCTGGGGCGTGCGGCCGGACGGCGAGTCGGGCAAGGTCGTGTGGTTCACGCTGCCCACCCCGGCCGCTGCCAGGGCCGCGGCGGCGCGTCCGCCACGGCGGACGGTGCTGGACAAACCCGCCCACCGGTTCACGGACATCGGGCCGCGTGTCGACCTCCGCCGACCCGAACACGCTCCCGCCCGGTCGGCCGTTGTCGGCTGATCGGGCGGTGAGGGGGGCCGGGACCTTTGCCGGGGTGGGAGATCCGGCCGGTGGCCGGGGTTCGAGCTCGCTTGGTTGGCCTCTTGCCCCTTACTCCGTGGCTATTGCTCGCAGTACGTCCAGCCTTGCCGCTCGCTTTGCCGGGCGTAGGCCCGCCAGGGCTCCTGCCGTCAGGCCTACCAGGGCCACCACCAGGAGTTGCAGGGGTGGCATGGCGAACGCGAAGGCGCTGTCGCTCGCTCCGTCCGAGGCCTTCACCAGCACCCAGCCCAGGAACGCGCCCAGAGCCAGGCCACCTGTCGTGCCGAAGGCTGCCACCAGGACCGACTCCCAGCGGACCATCGCGCGCAGTTGCGAGCGGGTCTGGCCCACCGCCCTCAGAAGACCCAGTTCGCGGGTCCGCTCGTGGATGGCAAGGGTCAGCGTATTGGCAATGCCCAGAAGCGCGATGAGGACCGCCAGGGCGAGCAGGGCGTAGACGAGGGTGAGCATCATGTCTATGGCTCCTGCCGAGGACTGCGCGTACTCGTCTCGGGTCTGGACTTCCGGGTTGCCGTAGTCGGCTGCGGCCTTCTCCACTGCCGTCTTTCCGGCGTCCGTGCTGACGCCGTCCGCGAAGGACACGGCTACGAGGGTGTCGGCGTCCTGGGTGCGGTGCGGGGCCCAGGCGGATCGGGTGATGACGTAGTCGCCGGCGAGTTCGGACTGGCCGTAGACCGCGCGGACAGTGAAGGTCTGGGTACTGCCGTCGGTGAAGGTCAGGCGGGTCTTGTCGCCGGTGGTGAGGTGGTGCTTGTCGGCCTCCTTCTCGGTAATGGCGATGCCGGTCGTGCCCAGGTCGTTCAGGGAGCCGCGGATCTCGCCCAGGTCGAAGGTGCGTTCCAGGGCCGCCGGGTCGGTGACTGTCAGCGCGCGTCCCTTGCCGTCTACTTCGGCTACGCCCCGGCCCAGCCCTACTGCCGTGTCCACCTCGGGCAGGTCCTGGACCGCTTCGGCGAGGCGGGGGCTCAGGCCGCTGCCGCCCGCGCCGAACGACGGGGCGCTGACGGCTACGTCGCCCGCGAAGGAGCGGGACACGGTCTGGTCCATGGTCGCCTTGAGCGAGGCACCGAACACCGTGAACAGCGACACCACGGCCACGCCGATCATCAGGGCGCCGGCGGTCGCGGCCGTCCGCTTCGGGCTGCGCAGGGCGTTGCGGCGGGCCAGGCCGCCGGTGACGCCGCGGAGTCGGCCGAGGGGGCCGCCGAGGATTCGGATCGCGGTGGTGGAGGCGACCGGGCCGAGGACCACGAAGGCCGCCAGGGCCAGTACGGCGCCCAGGCCTGCCAGCCAGATGTTCGGGGAGACCAGGACCCCGTTCAGGGTGATCCCGACCGCGAGGGCCGCGAGGCCCAGGCCGGTGATGGCTCGGGCGCGGGAGGCTCCGGAGGTGTCCACGGCCGTCTCCCGGAGCGCGGCCAGGGGTGCGGTGCGTCCGGCGCGGACTGCGGGCAGGAGCGCGGAACCGAGGCAGACCACTACGCCGACGGCCAGCGGCAACGCCATCGATACGCCGCTGATCACCAAGTCGCCCTCGGGGAAGGGGAATCCGATCGCCGGGAAGAGTGCCTGAAGTCCGGCCGCGATGCCGATGCCTCCGGCCAGGCCCGCCAGGGACGCGGTGACGGCGACCGCGGTCGCCTCGACGAGGGTGGACGCCGTGACCTGGCGGCGGGAAGCGCCGAGGGCGCGCAACAGGGCGTTCTCGCGGGTGCGTTGGGCGACCACGATGGCGAAGGTGTTGTGGATGGAGAAGGTCGCGACGAGCAGGGCGACGCCGGAGAAGACCAGCAGGAAGGTGGTGAAGACACTCAGGAACTGGCCGGAGATCATGTCGGTGTTCTCCTCGGCCGACTCCTGGCCCGTGATGGCCTCGACTCCCTGCGGGAGGGCGGGAGTCAGGCGGTCCACCAGTTCCTGCTGGCTCACGCCGGGTCCTGCCCGTACAAGGATGGTCGCCGCCTCGCCGGGGCGGGCGGTGAGGTACTTCTCGGCGTCGGCGCGGGTCATGCCGGTGTAGGTCACCTGCGCCATGCCGTCCTCGCCGCCGAAGGTCGCGAGGCCGACAATGGTGACCTTCACCGGGTCGGGCGTGCGCAGTGTCGTCGTGTCGCCGATGCTCAGGTCGCCGCGCTCGGCGGTCCCCCGGTTGACGACGACCTCGCCGGACTTCTCCGGGGCGCGGCCCTCGTCCAGTCGGTACGCGTTGAGCTTCTCGTCGGTGATCCAGTTGCCGGCGAGGGTGGGCGGGCCCTGGCCGCCGATGGGGTCGCCGTCGCGGCCGACGAGCTGGCCGGCGCCCTCGATGCTGGGCTCGGCGGCTGCCACGCCCGGGACCTGCTCGACGGTGTCGGCGAGGTCGGCGGCGACCGGTTCGCGTACGCCCTCGCTCTCTCCGGGTGTGGTGATGGCGTCGGCGCTGCGGACCACGGCGTCGGTGCCGCTGGTCGCGTTGCCGAACATGTTGTCGAAGCTGGCGCGCAGGGTGTCGCCCATGACGAGCGTCCCGGCCAGGAACGCCACGCCGAGGAACACCGCGACGAACGTTCCGGCGAAGCGGCGCTTGTGGGCGCGCAGGGAGGACGCGCTCAGGCGGACGGAGGCGTTCATGAGGGCACCTCGAAGGCTTTCATGCGGTCCAGGACCTTGTCGGCGGTGGGCGCGGTCATACGGTCGACCAGGCGTCCGTCGGCGAGGAAGACGACCTCGTCGGCGTGGGCGGCGGCGACCGGGTCGTGGGTGACCATGACGACCGTGCGCTCGGTCTCGCGTGCGGCGCGGCCGAGGAGGCCGAGGACCTCGCCGCCGGAGCGGGAGTCGAGGTTGCCGGTCGGTTCGTCGGCGAAGACGACCTCGGGCCGCCCTGCGAACGCCCGGGCCACGGCGACGCGTTGCTGCTGGCCGCCGGAGAGCTCGGTGGGCCGATGGTGGAGCCGGTCGCGCAGGCCTACGACGTCGATCAGCGCGTCGATCCACTCCGGGTCGCCGCGGCGGCCCGCGAGGTCCAGCGGCAGGGTGATGTTCTCCGCGACGGTGAGCGTCGGCACCAGGTTGAACGCCTGGAACACGAAGCCGATGCGGTCGCGGCGCAGCAGGGTCAGGCGCCGGTCGTCCAGCCTGCCCAGTTCGGTGTCGCCGATGTGGGCGGCGCCCGAGGTGAGGGTGTCGAGGCCGGCGGCGCAGTGCATCAGGGTGGACTTGCCGGAGCCCGAGGGGCCCATGATCGCGGTGAAGCGGCCGGCCGGGAAGTCGACGCTCACCCCGTCCAGGGCCCTGACGGCGGTGTCGCCGCTGCCGTAGACCTTGACGGCGTCGACGACCCGGGCGGCCGTGCGGGCGAGGGTCGTGGTGGTCATGCCGCACCGCCCTTGCCGGTGCGGCCGAACTGCTCGTCCAGGACGGACAGTCGGCGCCAGTACTCGTCCTCGTCGATCTCACCGGAAGCGAAGCGGTGGCCCAGCACGGTGAGGGGCGAGTGGTCGTCGACGGTGGGCCTGCGGGGGCCGCCGCGGCCGTGCCGGACGGTACGGCGCAGCAGCGTGACGCCGCCGATCACGACGGCCGCCCAGATGAGGGGGAAGAACAGGATCCACGGGCCGGGCCCGCCGTCCGCGAAGTGCGCCAGGGTCTGCATCTCTGGTCATCTCCCGAGTCGGTTCGGATGGACTTCCGGTGATGCTTCGAGACTCGCCCTGGGGAGGGGTCCTGGTCGTCGTACGGGCAGCGGCAGTGCGTGTACCTCCCGGGGAGTAGGTGGGGCGTCTGTGGCTGCTCCCCGGATTCTGTAACTACTAGTATGTACAGTGTCGGTATGAGTACTCCGGAGCGGCTGATCGAGTCCACGCGCGAGTTGTTGTGGGAGCGCGGTTACGTCGGTACGAGCCCCAAGGCGATCCTGGAGCGTTCCGGTGCCGGGCAGGGCAGCATGTACCACCACTTCAAGGGCAAGCCCGATCTCGCCCTGGCCGCGATCCGGCGGACCGCCGAGGAGATGCGGGCCACCGCCGAGGCGGTACTGAGCTCGCCCGGAACGCCGTACCAGCGCATCGAGGCCTATCTGCGGCGCGAGCGCGATGTGCTGCGGGGTTGCCCGATCGGGCGGCTGACCATGGACCCGGAGATCGTCGCCAGCCAGGAGCTGCGCGCTCCGGTCGACGAGACCCTCGACTGGCTGCGCGAACGGCTCGCCGGGATCGTCGAGGAGGGCAAGGAACAGGGGCAGTTCGCGCCCGGCCTCGACGGCGAGGAGATCGCGGCGGCGATCGTCGCGACCGTCCAGGGCGGCTATGTGCTGGCCCGCGCGTCCGGTTCACCGGCCGCCTTCGACACCGGGGTGCGGGGGCTGCTCGCTCTGCTCCGTCCTACCGCCTAGGGGGTTCTGTGCACGCCATGCAGTACGAGATCACGCTGCCCGCCGACTACGACATGGGCGTCATCCGACGGCGTGTCGCCGAGCGGGGGCATCTGCTCGACCGCTGGGAGGGGCTCGGGCTGAAGGCCTACCTGATGCGGGAGCGGGGGGTGCACGGGTCGCCCATGAGCCAGTACGCGCCGTTCTACCTCTGGAACACCGTGGAGGGCATGAACTCCTTTCTGTGGGGCGGCGGTTTCCAGGGCATCTGTGACGACTTCGGGCGGCCGTCGGTGCGGGGGTGGACCGGGCTGGCCTACGAGGAGGGGCACGGATCCCGCGCGCGGACGGCGGTACGGCGACGGCAACCCGTGCCGGACGGCGTGCCGTTGGCCGAGGTCGTCGAGGAGGCGCTGAGCGAGGTGCGGCGGCTCGCGGCGCGGGAGGGGGCGGTGCTGGCGGCGGCCGGTGTGGACACCGGGGCCTGGGAGTTCGTGCACTTCTCGCTGTGGGAGCAGGACGCGCCCAAGGCCGAGGGGGACGTGTTCCAGGTGCTGCATCTGTCGACGCCCGAGCGGGATCGGCTGGCCCGGTGAGCTTCGTGCGGACCGCGCTCGGGATGAGGAGTCTTCCCGCGGCACGTGAGGAGCTCGCCGCCTGTCGGGCGAAGGGCGGGGGGACTGTTGTGCAGTGGACGCCGGGCTGCGTGGCAGGCTCGCCGAGGTCTTCGTCGCCGTACACCTGGAACTCGGCACCGGCTCTGGACGTACTGGACCTGCTGTGCGGGGAGTTGGGGATGCCTCCGCGGCGGGTGATCCTCGGGCACCTCAACCCGTCCCCCGATCTCGTGGAGCAGCGGCAGGCGGCTCAGGTCGGGTGTTATCTCGCCTTTGAGGGGCCGTCACGCGCGAACCATGATCGGCTTCTGCTCGGTGGTGACACGACCACCGCCTCGGCCCGCGGTGGCCCGGGGATGCCGTATCTGCTGCGCCCGGTGCGGCCGCGGCTGGAGCTCGCGGTGGGTGCGGAGCCGGTCCGGTGGATGCTGGTCGAGAATCCGGCCCGAGCCTTCGCCGTCCCGGCCCTGACCGTGGCCCGATCGTGTTGATCTTTGTCCCGCCGAACACTTTCGGCCACGCCCGGCGTGCGGAGGATGGAAGGCGACGGACGATGCCGAGGAAAGGCGCGGACATGGCCCTGGAGATGCGTGACCGCTGCGAGCGCTGTGAGGCGGCGGCCCTGCCGGCCGACGGGCCCGCCCGCATCTGCTCCTACGAGTGCACCTTCTGTGTGCCGTGCGGCGAGGCCATGCGGGATGTGTGCCCCAACTGCGGTGGCGAACTGGTCCCGAGGCCTCGCCGCGCCACTGCCCCGGCCTAGCCGGGTTCCGGCGTCAGATCCAGGTGGGGACGTGGCCTTCCGCGTAGCGGGCGCCGAAGCCGCCGTGGGGCAGGATCTCGTCGATGGCGGCGAGGTCGGCCTCGGTCAGGGTGAGGGCGGCGGCGCCGGCGTTCTCCTCGACGCGCTTCGGGCCTGTTTCGCGTGCCGGTCGTGCGGATTCGTTGATCACGCGGACCTGAACGGCTCCCGCAACATCCGTGCGCGTGCGTGGGAGTTGTGGCGACGCGGGGCCGAGTCGACGGCCCCAGCCCCACCACCGCGTCAGCGACGCGGGGCTGGACGCAAACCGGACCGCCCGGATCCCGCTCTCGACGGCCCGTTCGTGCTGCCGCACCGGGGGCTCGTCCGGGAGGCCGCCGACCGCTGGTTCCGGGCCCGGGGCACGGTGCCGGACGTGGCCTGCGAGCCGGACGGCCACGAGGGCCTGCTGACGCTGGTCGCGCTGGGCTGTGGCACGGGCGTCGTCCCCAGCCTCGTACTGGAGCACAGCGCGGTGCGCGACCGGCTGTCGGTGCTCCCCGCCGATCCGCCGCCGGAGGACTTCCCGATCGGGCTGTGCGTACGGCGGGCGGATCTGCGGCGGCCGTCGGTGGCGGCGCTGTGGAGCCTCACGGCCTCCCAGGGCAGTGGGCCGTCAGCGGAGAAGTAGCCGCCGGTCGGGCCGTCCGGCCCCAACCGGGCCCCTGAGCATCCGCGGGTTCACTGGTGGGTCAGCGCCCCCAGCGGATCGTCCAACACCGGCTGCCAGGCCAGTTCGGCGGCGCCCACCAGGCTGTTGTGGTCGAGCGTGCACGCCAGGATCGGGACGCCGCCGCTCTGCCCCCACAGGCTGCGGTCGGCGACCACCGCGCGAAGCCGGTCCGGGTCGGCGTCCAGCAGGGTGCGGTGCAGACCGCCGAGGATGATGCGGTCCGGGTTGAGGATGTTCACCAGTCCCGCGAGACCCAGGCCGAGCCGGTCGATCAGTGCCTGGGTGGCGGTGCGGACGGTCGCGTCGTCGTAGTGGTGCCGGATCAGGTCGTTGGCCTGCTGCAACAGGGACACCTCGGGGCCCGGGTCGCGGCCTGCCGCGGTGAGCAGGGCCAGCGGGTCCGCCTCGACGTCCAGGCAGCCGCGGCTGCCGCAGTGACAGGGACGGCCCTCGGGGTTGACGGTGAGGTGGCCGACCTCCAGGGCGAGCCCCGAACTGCCGGTGTGCAGCCGCCCGTCGAGCACCAGCGCGCCGCCCACGCCCCGGTGCCCGGTGGCCACGCACAGCAGGTCCCGGGCGCCGCGGCCGGCGCCGTGCCGGTGCTCGGCGAGCGCGGCGAGGTTGACGTCGTTGCCCGCGAACGCCGGTCCGGTGATCCCGGCGGCCCGTACGCACTCGGCGAAGATCCGGCGGACCGGCGCGCCCACGGCCCAGGCCAGGTGCAGGGGGTTCAGGGCGAGACCGTCGGGTTCGGCGACGGCGGACGGCACGGCGAGGCCCGCGCCCACGCAGCGCCGGCCGGTCGTGCGCAGCAGGTCCGCGCCCGCCTCGACGACGGAGCCGAGGACCTTCGCCGGGTCGGCGTCGACGGTCTCGCAGCCCGGCGCGGTGGCGACGATCCGCCCGCCGAGGCCCACCAGCGCGGCCCGGAAGCCGTCGGCGTGCACCTGGGCGGCCAGGACGACGGGGCCGTCCTCGGCGACCTCGAGGCGGTGCGAGGGGCGGCCCTGGGATCCGGCCGCCGCGCCGGGGCGGGCGTCGACCCGGATCAGCCCGAGGGCCTCCAGTTCGGCGGCGACCGCGCCGGCCGTGGCCCGGGTCACGCCGAGTTCGGCGGTGAGCACGGCCCGGGTGGGGGCGCGTCCGGTGTGCACGAGCTCCAGGGCGGGCCCGAGCGCGCCACGTCCCCGGTCCAACCGCGTCCTTGAGGTGGTCCCTTCCCCCGCCGGCCGGGGGTCAGCCTTGCCGCTCATGAGGGCGAGTCTCCCATGATCCGCAGGTGCGCCGGTCTACCGGCCACTGACTCTGAGCGTGACGTTCAACCTCCCGGTCAGCCCCAACTCGGCCGGTGCGGTGCCCGGGTACACCTTGGGCACCCCGTGATACGCGAGCCGCGACGGTCCCCCGAACACGAACAGATCCCCGCTGCGCAGCTCCACGTCGGTGTACGGCCGGGCCCGGCTCTCGGTGTTGCCGAAGCGGAACACGCAGGTGTCCCCGAGGCTCAGCGACACCACCGGGGCGTCCGACTGTTCGTCGCTGTCGCGGTGCATGCCCATGCGGGCGTCGGCGTCGTAGAAGTTGATCAGCGCGATGTCGTACGACGGTGTCTCCTCCCCCAGCGCGTCTCGCACCGCCTGACGGCCCAGCTCGCCGAGCCGGTCCGGGAAGGGCTTGACGGGGGCGCCGTCGCCGTCGACGACCGTGCGGGCGTAGCCGTACGGATACCAGTGCCAGCCCAGACAGACCTGCCGCGCGGTCATCGTGCCGCCGCCCGGGGTGTGGACCGTGCGCAGTCCGGCCGGCGGGCGGGCCCACTCCCGGCAGGCCGCCAGCAGCTCGCGCTGTCGGTCCGCGTCCAGCCAGTCCGGTAGGTGCACCGCGCCCGGCGCGATCTGCGCGCGGGGCCTCGGGAACAGCTCGGCGTCCATCCCTCCATCCTGCCCTGAGCTGCGGCTCCGCTAGCCTTGACACACGATGAACGACCGTATGACGACTCCGTGGGGCGAGGCCCTGCTGTCCCGTTTCCCGGAGGATCCGCGCGACCGGCTGCGTGCCTGGGACGCGTCCGACGAGTACCTCCTCAGGCATCTCGCGGACCAGGAGATCCCGCTGTCCGGCACGGTCGTGGTGGTCGGCGATCGCTGGGGCGCGCTGGTCACGGCGCTGGCGGCGCACCGGCCGACGCAGATCACCGACTCCCATCTCGCCCAGGAGGCGACGCGGGCGAACCTGGCCCGGGCCGGTGTCGAGCCCGGCGCGGTGCGGCTGCTGACCACGCAGGATCCGCCGCCCGAGCGGATCGATGTGCTGCTGGTGCGGGTCCCGAAGAGCCTGGCGCTGCTGGAGGACCAGCTGCTGCGGCTGGCGCCCTCCGTGCACGCGGACACGGTCGTGGTCGGCACCGGGATGGTGAAGGACATCCACACCTCGACGCTGAAGCTGTTCGAGCGGATCATCGGCCCGACCCGGACCTCCCTCGCCGAGAAGAAGGCGCGACTGATCTTCTGCACGCCGGATCCGGCGCTGGAGCGCGGCGCCAACCCGTGGCCGTACCGCTATGAGCTGCCGGACGGGATCGGTGTCGTCTCCGGCCGTACGGTCGTCAACCACGCGGGTGTCTTCTGCGCGGACCGGCTCGACATCGGCACCCGGTTCTTCCTGGCGCATCTGCCGAGCAGCCGGGGCAGCCGGCGGGTGGTGGACCTCGGTTGCGGCAACGGCGTGGTCGGTACGGCGGTGGCGCTGGGCAATCCGGAGGCGGAGGTGCTCTTCGTCGACGAGTCCTTCCAGGCGGTGGCGTCGGCCGAGGCGACGTACAAGGCCAACGGGGTGCCGGGGCACGCGGAGTTCCGGGTGGGTGACGGGCTGGCCGGGGTGCCGGCCGGCAGTGTCGACCTGGTGCTGAACAACCCGCCGTTCCACTCCCACCAGGCGACCACCGACGCGACGGCGTGGCGGATGTTCACCGGGGCGAAGCGAGCGCTGCGGCCGGGCGGCGAGCTGTGGGTGATCGGCAACCGTCATCTGGGCTACCACGTCAAGCTGCGCCGCCTGTTCGGGAACTGCCAACTGGTGTCCGGGGACCCGAAGTTCGTGGTGCTGAAGGCGGTCAAGCGTTAGTCAGGGTGCCGATGATTCCGGCCACCGCCCGCACCATCGCCTCCCTTCCGACGCTCAGGTACTTGCGTGAGTCCACCGCTTCCGGGTGCGCGGCCAGGTAGGTGCGGATGGCGCCGGTCATCGCGATGTTGAGCGCGGTGCCGATGTTGACCTTGGCGATGCCTCCGGCGACGGCCGCGGTGAGTTCGGCGTCCGGTACGCCCGAGGAACCGTGCAGGACGAGGGGGACGTCCAGGGTGGCGGCCAGACGTTTGAGGCGATCGTGGTCGAGGGTGGCGGTGCGGGTGGTCATGGCGTGCGCGCTGCCGATCGCGACGGCGAGTGCGTCCACGCCGGAGTCGGTGACGAAGGCGCGGGCCTGGGTGGGGTCGGTGCGGGCGCCGGGGGCGTGGGCGTCCAGGGCGGGCTGTCCGTCCTTGCCGCCGATCTGACCCAACTCGGCCTCGATCCAGAGCCCTTGGGCGTGCGCCCAGTCGGCGGCGGCCCGGGTCGCGGCGAGGTTCTGGGCGTAGGGCAGGCAGGCCGCGTCGTACATGACGGAGCTGAATCCGGCGCCGGGCGCCTGGCGCAGCAGGTCGTCGCTCTGGACGTGGTCGAGGTGCAACGCGACGGGTACGGCGGCGCGTTCGGCGGCGGCGACGGCGGCCCGGGCGAGCGGGAGGAGGCGGCCGTAGCGGAACCTGACGGCGTTCTCGCTGACTTGGAGGACGACGGGGGCCTCAGCGGACTCGGCGCCGGCGATGACGGCCTCGATGTGTTCGAGCGTGATGATGTTGAAGGCGGCGACGGCACAGCGCTCGGCGGCGGCTCGGGTGACGAGCTCGCCGGTGGTGACGAGGGGCACGGCTGGTCCTTCCGTGGGCGTCGGGACACCCGGCGGCGTCAGGGGGCGAGGATCACCGAGCGGGTGAGGTGGCGCGGACGGTCCGGGTCGAGGCCGCGGGCCTGGGCGACAGCGACCGCGAGGCGCTGGGCGCGGATCAGTTCGGCGAGCGGGTCGAGGGTGCCGGTCACCCAGCTGCCGCCGGCGGCGCGGACCTGTTCCTCCAGTCCCTCGGGCGGGTCGCCGAGCATCCAGGTCGCGGTGGAGTCGGTGGTGATGCTGATGGGGCCGTGCCGGTACTCCATCGCCGGGTAGGACTCGGTCCACGCCTGCGCGGCCTCGCGCATCTTCAGCGCGGCCTCGTGGGCGAGCCCGACGGTCCAGCCGCGCCCGAGGAAGGTGAACTGCGCGCAGTCGACGAGCCCTTCGTGCAGCGGGGCGGCCAGCGCGGCGTGGGCGTCGGTGACGACCGAGTCGGTGTGCAGGCCCAGGTGGGCGCGGAGCAGGGTGAGCGCGGTGGTCGCGAACCTCGTCTGCACGACGGAGCGTTCGTCGGCGTAGTCGAGGACGACGACATCGTCGGCGGCTGCCATGACGGGGGTCCCCGGGTCGGCGGTGATCGCGGTGGTGCGGGTGCGGTCCCTCAACTCCCCCAGCAGGGCCAGCACTTCGGTCGTGGTGCCGGAGCGGGTGAGGGCGACGACGCGGTCGTAGGAGCGCCCGTGCGGGAACTCCGAGGCGGCGAAGGCGTCGGTCTCGCCCTGGCCCGCGCCCTCGCGCAGGGCGGCGGCCGACTGCGCCATGAAGTACGAGGTGCCGCAGCCGACGATCGCGACGCGCTCCCCCGGCGTCGGCAGGGCCGCGCCGTGTGCCGTCGCCTGTGTCGCGGCCCGTGCCCAGCAGTCGGGCTGGCCGGCCAGCTCCTCCTCGACGTGGGTCATGCCCACCCCTCCCCTTGTTTGATTTTTCTTGCAAGATATAGCGAGCTTTCGAGCAGAATCAAGCATTCGAGGGAAGTGAGGGTGCGCTAGGGTCGCCGGGAGATCGAGGAACGGAGGTGCGGATGTCGCGCGACGCCCGCTGGAAGTCACTGCTGGAACTGCTTGTCGAGCGGGGCCGTCTCGATGTCGAGGAGGCGGCCGCCGAGCTGGCGGTCTCGGCCGCCACGATCCGCCGCGACTTCGACCAGCTGGCCGAGCAGCAGATGCTGGTGCGCACCCGGGGCGGCGCGGTCGTCCACGGCGTCTCCTACGAGCTGCCCCTGCGCTACAAGACCGCCCGGCACGCCTCGGAGAAGGAGCGCATCGCCAAGGCGGTGGCCGCGCTGGTCGCACCCGGCGAGGCGGTGGGCCTGACCGGCGGCACGACGACGACCGAGGTGGCCCGCGCGCTGGCCGTGCGCGGCGATCTGGCCTCCGGTTCGCCCGCGCTGACCGTGGTCACCAACGCGCTGAACATCGCCAACGAGCTCGCCGTACGGCCCCAGTTCAAGATTGTCGTGACCGGCGGGGTGGCGCGCCCGCAGTCGTACGAACTCATCGGGCCGCTCGCGGACGGGGTGCTCGGGCAGATCACCCTCGATGTGGCGGTGCTCGGTGTCGTGGCGTTCGACGTGGTGCACGGGGCGGCGGCCAACGACGAGGCGGAGGCGGCGATCAACCGGCTGCTGTGCGAGCGGGCGGGGCGGGTGATCGTCGCCGCGGACTCCAGCAAGCTGGGCCGGCGGGCGTTCGCCCGGATCTGCGCGGCCGACGCGGTGGACACGCTGGTCACGGACACGGCGGCCGGGTCCGACACGGTCCGGAGGTTCACTGAGGCGGGCATCGAGGTCGTCACGGTCTGACGCCGTTGCGCGCCCACGGGGCTGCTCTTTCCGCCTAGGCTGGTTCCGTGGCGGTGTCGGGGGCCAGGGAGGCTGCGATGAGCGGAACAGCACCGAGCGACCAGGAGGCCCCCGGGGCTTCGCGCTATCTGCCGATCGCCGAGCACGGCCTGATCGGCGATCTGCGCAGCGTGGCCCTGGTGGGGACCGACGGCACGATCGACTGGTACTGCTGCGCGGCGTTCGACGCGCCGAGCGTGTTCGCCGCGATCCTCGACGCCGAGCGCGGCGGGGCCTTCGAACTGGCGGCGGCGGTACCGGCACGGACCAAGCAGTTCTACTTCCCGGACACCAACGTCCTGATCACCCGCTTCTTCACCGAGGACGGCGTCGGTGAGGTGCAGGACTTCATGCCCGTCGACGGTGACTCGGTGGAGACCGAGCGGCATCGGCTGATCCGGCGTGTGCTGTGCGTGCGCGGCTCCATCCCGTTCCGCACGCGCGTGGCCCCGCGCTTCGACTACGGCACCCAGCCGCACTCCGTCCGGATGGATGGCGACGTGGCGGTCTTCGAGTCCGCCAAACTCTCGCTGGGGCTGACCGCGACGGTGCCCCTGGAGCCCGACGGCCTTGATGTGCGGGCCGACTTCAAGCTCGCCGAGGGCGAGTCGGCGGTGTTCGCGCTGGACCAGGTCGGCGGCGAGGTGACACCCCGCAGGTGCGCGAGGACCGAGGCGGAGGAGCAGTTCAGCACCACGGTCGCGTACTGGCGGCACTGGCTGTCCGCGTCCAAGTACCGGGGCCGCTGGCGGGAGATGGTGCACCGCTCGGCGCTCACCCTGAAGCTGCTGACGTACGCGCCCACCGGAGCGATCGTCGCCGCGCCGACGACCAGCCTGCCCGAGCAGATCGGCGGCGAGCGCAACTGGGACTACCGCTATGTGTGGGTGCGCGACGCCGCCTTCTGTGTCTACGCGCTGCTGCGTCTCGGCTTCACCGGTGAGGCCGAGGCGTTCATGAACTTCGTGACCCGGCACGTCAGTCCGGGCGACGGCAAGCCCTCGGGACCGTTGCAGATCATGTACGGCATCGACGGCCGCACCGATCTCACCGAGCGCGAACTCGACCATCTGGACGGCCATCAGGGATCCGCGCCGGTCCGCGTCGGCAACGCCGCCGCCGAACAGCTCCAACTCGACATCTACGGCGCCCTGATCGACTCGATCTATCTCTACGACAAGTGGGCCAAGCCCATCTCCAGCGACCAGTGGGACGATGTGTGCGCGCTGGTGGACTGGGTGTGCGAGCACTGGGACCAGCCGGACGAGGGCATCTGGGAGACCCGGGGCGGGCGCAAGAAGTTCCTGTACTCGCGCCTGATGTGCTGGGTGGCGATCGAGCGGGCGATCCGCATGGCCAACCGGCGTGGCCTGCCCGCCGACATCGTCCGCTGGCGCAACTGCCGGGACACCATCTACCGGCGCATCATGAGCCACGGCTGGTCGGAGTCCCGCCAGGCCTTCGTCCAGCACGAGGACGACGACGTGCTGGACGCGGCCGTACTGATGATGCCGCTGACGAAGTTCATCGCGCCGACGGATCCCAAGTGGCTGTCCACCCTGGACGCGTTGACCCAGGACCTGGTCTCCGACTCCCTGGTCTACCGCTACGACCCGATGGCCAGCCCCGACGGACTGCGCGGCGACGAGGGCACGTTCTCGATCTGCTCCTTCTGGTACGTCGAGGCCATGGTGCACGCCGGCCGCGTCGACGAGGCCCGCCTGGCCTTCGAGAAGATGCTCACCTACGCCAACCATCTGGGCCTGTACGCCGAGGAGATCAGCCACACCGGCGAGCAACAGGGCAACTTCCCCCAGGCGTTCACCCACCTCGCCCTGATCAGCGCCGCCTTCAATCTCGACCGGGCGCTCGGCTGACCTCAGTGGCCGTGAGCGGGTGCCTCCTCGTGCGAGGTGGCCTCCTCCGGCGCCGCTGTGACTCCGGTGCGGACCGTGAACGCCGCCGTGCGGACCACGCCGTCGTGCTTGAAGTCGAGGAACAGGCGGTACGTGCCGCTGCTCGGCGCGGTCGCGCCGAAGGAGACGGCCGGGCCGGGCTCGGTCTTGCCGTCGCCGGGTTCGCCGTTCGGGTGGACGTGCAGGTAGGCGAGGTCACCGGAGCGCAGTGCGACCAGGTGGCCGTAGGCGCCGAGGTAGGGCTGGAGGTCGGTGACGGGCTTGCCGTCGCGTGAGACGTTCAGCTTCAGTTCGCTTTCCGCGCCGGGGCGCAGGGTGCCGTCCAGGCGGACCTCGTAGCCGTCGACCTCGGCGGTGGCCTTCGGGGCCGGGAGGTTCCGGGGCTCGTACGGGCCGGAGGCGGCGAGGTCGGCGCCGAGGGTCAGGTTCTCGGCGCCCTTCCTCGCCGGGGTGAAGTCGGCGAAGACCCGGTAGCCGCCCGCGCGGGGCAGGTCGACGGGGGTGCTCCAGGTGCCGTCGGCGGCGCGGGTCGGGTGCAGATGGCGGTAGGTGACCAGGTCGCGCGAGGCCACGATGAGGTGGAGTTCCTTGTCGTGGTCGCGCTGGTAGGCGGTCACCGCGCGGCCGCTGTCGTCCCGTATGACGAAGCGCAGGTCGGCGCGGTCGCGGGCGGCGACGGTGGGGGTCTTCAGGTCGAGGGTGTAGCCGCCCTCGGAGATCTGCAGCCCGCCGGCCGCCGCCTGGTTCCCGCCGCCTCCCTCCGGGCTCGGGGAGGCCTCACTGTGGCTCTCGTGCCGTGCGGGCGCGGGGTCCTCCCCGACCGGTCCGACGCCCTTGCCCACGCCGTAGGCGGTGCCGAAGGTGGCGGCCAGGCCGGCGGCGAACGCGGTGATCTTGAGTCCGGCATTCATGACGATCTCCTCGGTCTCAGGTCTCTACGCCGCTCACCATACCCCTGGGGGGTATGAAGTCAAGCCCGGATCCCGCTTGCTTTCAATACCCCCCATGGGTATACATGGTGTCACCGGCCGGGATACCCCCGCCGGGTATGCGGAAGTCTATCCGGGAGGCACCTCATGTCCACGCAGACGATCACCACGTACGCCGTCTCCGGCATGTCCTGCGGCCACTGCAAGGCCACACTCACCAAGGTCATCGGGGAGCTGGACGGTGTGACCGGGGTCGAGGTCGATCTTGAGAAGGGTCAGGTCACCGTCAGCAGCAGCGCCGAGCCCAACGACACGCTCGTCGCCGAGGTCGTCGACGAGGCCGGCTACGAGCTGACCGGCCGAGCCTGATCCCCCGCACGCCCACACGAGGAGCAGACAGTGACCACCACGATCGACACAGAACTCACCATCGGCGGCATGACCTGCGCCTCGTGTGCGGCGCGCATCGAGAAGAAGCTCAACCGCATGGACGGCGTCACCGCCACCGTCAACTACGCCACCGAGAAGGCGAAGGTCAGTTACGGCGGTGGCGTCTCGGTCGACGATCTGATCGCGACCGTCGAGGCGACCGGGTACACCGCCCAAGTACCCACGCCCGAACCCGAGACGGCGCCCGAGCAGGACGAACTCCGGCCGCTGCGAGAACGGTTGACCACCGCTGTCGTCCTGGCCGTCCCGGTCATCGCGATGGCCATGATTCCGGCCCTGCAGTTCGAGTACTGGCAGTGGCTGTCCCTCACCCTGGCGGCGCCCGTCGTGACCTACGCCGCCTGGCCGTTCCACAAGGCCGCGTTCACCAACGCGCGGCACGGCGCGGCCACCATGGACACACTGATCTCGGTCGGCACCTCGGCCGCGTTCCTGTGGTCGCTGTGGGCGCTGTTCTTCGGCACCGCGGGCGAGCCGGGCATGACGCACCCCTTCGAGCTGACCATCTCCCGCAGCGACGGCTCCGGGAACATCTATCTGGAGGCGGCTGCCGGGGTCACCGCCTTCATCCTGGCCGGGCGGTACTTCGAGGCCCGTTCCAAGCGCACGGCGGGCGCGGCGCTGAAGGCGCTGCTGGAGCTGGGCGCGAAGGACGTCACGCTGATCGGTCCCGACGGCAGCGAACGGACCGTCCCGGTCGGCGAGTTGAAGGTCGGCGACCGCTTCCTCGTCCGTCCCGGCGAGAAGATCGCCACCGACGGAACCGTCGTCGAGGGCTCGTCCGCGGTGGACGCCTCGATGCTCACCGGCGAGTCGGCGCCGGTCGAGGTCGGCGTGGGTGACCCGGTCACCGGCGCCACGATCAACGCGGGCGGACGCCTCGTCGTCGAGGCCACCCGGGTCGGCGCCGACACCCAGCTGTCCCGGATGGCCAAGCTGGTGGAGGACGCGCAGAACGGCAAGGCGGCCGCGCAGCGGCTCGCCGACCGGATCTCGGCCGTCTTCGTGCCGATCGTGATCGCCCTCGCGCTGGGCACCCTCGGCTTCTGGCTCGGCAGCGGCGCCGGTGTGGCCGCCGCCTTCACCGCGGCGGTCGCCGTACTGATCATCGCCTGCCCCTGCGCCCTCGGCCTCGCCACCCCGACCGCGCTGATGGTCGGCACCGGGCGCGGCGCCCAGCTCGGCATCCTGATCAAGGGCCCGGAGGTGCTGGAGAACACCCGCAAGGTCGACACCGTCGTCCTCGACAAGACCGGTACCGTCACCACCGGCCGGATGACACTGCTGGCGGTGCACACGGCCGACAACGCCGACGAGGCCGAAGTCCTGCGTCTTGCGGGTGCGTTGGAGCACTCCTCCGAGCACCCGATCGCCCGTGCCGTCGCGGACGGCGCCCTGGAGAAGCTGGGCACGCTGCCCGTACCGGAGGACTTCGCGAACGTGCCGGGACTCGGGGTGCAGGGCATAGTCGACGGGCACGCGGTTCTGGTGGGCCGCGAGCGGCTGCTGGCGGAGTGGGCCATGGAGCTGCCCGCGGAGCTGGCGCGGGCCAAGTCCGAGGCCGAGGCGGGCGGTCGTACCGCCATCGCCGTGGCCTGGGACGGTGAGGCGCGGGCGGTCCTGGAGGTCGCCGACGCCGTGAAGGAGACCAGCGCCGAGGCCATCGGCCGGCTGCGGGCGCTCGGTCTGACGCCGATGCTGCTCACCGGCGACAACCGGGCCGTGGCCGAGTCCGTGGCACGGCAGGTGGGCATCGCACCCGAGCACGTCATCGCCGAGGTGCTGCCGCAGGACAAGGTCGACGTCGTCAAGCGGCTCCAGGGCGAGGGGCGTTCGGTGGCGATGGTCGGCGACGGCGTCAACGACGCGGCCGCGCTGGCCCAGGCCGACCTCGGTCTGGCGATGGGCACGGGGACGGACGCCGCGATCGAGGCCGGTGACCTGACCCTGGTCCGCGGCGACCTGCGAGCCGCGGCGGACGCCATCCGGCTGGCCCGCCGCACCCTCGGCACCATCCGCTCCAACCTGTTCTGGGCCTTCGCCTACAACGTGGCCGCCCTGCCGCTCGCCGCGGCCGGACTGCTCTACCCGATGCTCGCCGGAGCGGCCATGGCCTTCTCCTCGGTCTTCGTGGTCGGCAACTCGCTGCGGCTGCGCTCCTTCCGGGCCACGGCCTGACGACGAAAGCCGACGCCCTCCGCCTCATCGGGCGGAGGGCGCTTCAGCGTTCGTCCAGCATTCACTTCTGGGCTGTTGAGCGCTTCTGCCGTAGAAATAGCGTCGTCTGGTCGTCCGAACCCACACGATCGAGGTTGCGATGTCCTCAAGACATGTCCTCGCCGGCCTGGCGCTGGTGCCGCTGCTTCTCACCCCGGTGGCGGCGCACGCCACGACATACGACGCGCAGAAGACGCAGTTCGACCTCCAGGCCCACCGCGGCGGACTCGGCATGACGACCGAGTCCTCGCTGGAGGGATTCGCCAAGGCCCTCCGTCTTGGTGTGTCCACGCTGGAGCTGGACACCCAGATCACCAAGGACGAGAAGGTCGTCGTCACCCATGACCGGCAGGTCAGCGCCACCAAGTGCCGGGACACCGCGCCCCTGGTGCAGGGCGACCCGATGTACCCGTATGTCGGCAAGTACATCAAGGACCTCACCCTGGCCCAGATCAGGACCATGAACTGCGGTTACCAGCAGCTGCCCGGACATCCCGAGCAGGAGCAGATCGACGGTCTGCGGATGATCGAGCTGAAGGACGTCCTGAACCTGGTCAAGCGCTACGAGGCCCGTCAGGTCACCCTCAATGTCGAGACGAAGGTGGAAGCGGGCGCCCCCGAACAGACCGCGCCCCGCGAGCTGTTCGTGCGCCGGGTCTACGAGGAGATCCACCGGTCCGGCATCGAGAAGCAGGTCACCATCCAGTCCTTCGACTGGGGCGCGCTCAAGGAGATGCACCAGCTCGCGCCCAAGTGGCCGCTGGTGGCGCTCACCAACTACGACTTCCTCCAGGTCGGCAAGCCCGGCGCCTCCCCGTGGCTCGGCGGCATCGACGCCGACGACTACGACGGCGACTTCGTGAAGGCCGCCGACTCCCTCCCCGGTGTCACCACCCTCTCCCCCAACTACGGCTTCCCGCAGAGCGGCAAGGTCGGCGACCCGGGCTTCCGCTTCTACGCCGACGCGGCGATGGTCGAGGCGGCGCACGCCCGGGGCCTGAAGGTCGTGCCGTGGACCTGCGACGACCCGGCCACGGTGGAGGCGCTGATGGACGCCGGGGTGGACGGCATCATCACCAACTACCCCAACCGGGTAAGGGAGATCATGGCCGAGCGGGGCATGCGCCTGCCCAAGGCCTATCAACCGCGCTGACCGGCCGACCGCACACCAGCGGCAGGCAGGCCACGGCGGTGGCGAGGCCGACGCTCAGCATGTCGGCGAACCGTTGGGGGAATCCCCCGGGTGCGCTACTCCCCCTGATACGGCAGCGTCGTCCCCGGCAGCGCGTACTCGTCCCGTCTGCCGCACATCCCGAAGCCGCCGAGCCGGGTGGGCGCTGCCTCGTGCGCGGTCGCCTCGCCGAGGTAGGCGGGCTCGCCCTCGGCCAGCGCGTCGAGCTGGGCGCCGGTGCGCTCCGCCGTGGCCAGGGCCCCCGCCCGCCACAGCTCGCGCCAGGCCGGCACCTTGTCGCGCACCAGCCGGGCGGCGGCGCCCTGGAACTCCAGATACGGGCCGTTGTCGCCGGCGACGAGGGCCTCGCGCAGGACGAGGTAGCCCTCGACGGCGAGGTCCCTGCGGCGCAGGGCGGCCTCGGCGGTGTCAACTCCCGTACCGGGAGGGAGCGTTGCCGCCGCCGCGTACTTCTCGGGGTCGGCGAGCACCTCGGGTGGGAAGGTGAACACCGCGTCCCCGGCCTCGGGCAGCCCGCTGTTCTGCATCAGTACGGTGATACGCAGGTACCCGCCCTGGACCATGCGGTGCGCGGTGCCCGGCGTGAACCAGGCGACCGAGCCGGGCTCCAGCGGGATCTCCCGGTAGCCGTCGGGGCTCAGGGTCTGTACGGCGCCCCGGCCGCCGGTGACGACGTACGCCTCGGTGCACACCAGGTGCAGATGCGGGCTGCCGCCGCAGACGCCGTCGGTGGCCTCCCAGTCGTAGGCGCTGAGGTGGGACAGACCGACGGCCCCGGGCAGCGGGTGGGGCAGGGCGGGCTTCACCACGGCAGGCCCTCCAGATGCGCGGCCACGCGCTCGGTGTCCCAGGCACCGTCGGCGATCACCACCCGGTAGCGGTATGCGAGGGACTCGCCCGGCGCCAGCTCGAACTCCTCGAAGAACGCCCAGGAGAACGCGACCGTGGGGAACGGCTCGGAGCGCACGAACCAGTGGGACTCGTGGATCGCGTCGAGATTCTCGGGGGCGTGCGCGAAGACGATCGTGGAGTGCGCGTCGACGTCGTCGTGCTCGGTGGTGAAGGCGAGCCAGGGCCCCTGGGAGCCCATCAGCTTCTCGGAGTCGGTGCCGGGCGCGAAGACCGTACCGCCGGTGAAGTCACGCGGTCCGCGCCACTGGAGTCCGGTGTAGCCGGCCATCTCCCGGCCCGCCGTGGTCGGGGAGCCGAAGGCGAGGGGCTCGGCGCGGATGTTGGTGAGCCGGATCGACCAGTCCAGGGCCCAGGAACCGGCCTCCTCGTCGACCGAGTGGACGGTGAGTCCCCGGGTCTCGCGCGCCCACTCCTCGCCGCCGTTCTCCACCCAGGTCAGCTCCTCGGTGACGGCGAGCCTGTCATCGGTGAGCGTGAACTCGGCGAAACCGTCGTGCCGCATCGAGCCGACCCGCTCCGGCCGGCGCAGATAGCCCTCGCCATGGACGTAGGAGTTGCCGCCCCAGAAGTTCTGCCCGGACAGATGGCTCGCGGTCATCTGGAGGCCCTTGTGCCAGCGGTGGTCGCTGGGCCGGTATCCGGTGACCGTCCGGCCGGCGAGGGTGCGCAAGGGATGTGCGTACGGCTTGCGGGACTCGAAGGCGTCGGGGTCGGGGCGGTAGACGTAGCGGAGGATCTCCGTGCCGTTGGCCGCCGCGACCGCGATGTGCTCGCCGTACGCGTGGCTGACTCGGATGCTCATGCGCGCTCCTTGGGGGCCCAGTCGGGGTGGCCTCCGTGCATCGCCGCGTAGAAAGGATCACCCGGCGTGATCTCCCCGGAGCGGACCGGCAGGCCGGTGAACGCCGACTTGTACAGGGCGGCGGCGAATTCGAGCGTGGCCCGGGCGTCGGGGCCGCTGCCGGGGGGTCGTACGCCCGCGTCGTACGCGTCGAGCAGGCCGCCGAGCTGGGCGGTGTGGGAGCTGGGGACGTCGGCGGCCGGGCTGCGCCAGGCGTCGGCGCGGTCGGCGGCGACATGCGGGGCCGAGGTGTAGACCCAGTCGTCGTTGCGGTGCCCGTACAGATGGGTGAGCTCGACGGTCGCGTCCGCGCAGTCGACGCGGATGCGGCTGACCTCGTGCGGGGAGAGCACGCTGTTGACGACGGTGGCGAGGGTGCCGTTCGCGAAGCGGACCAGGGCGGTGGAGACGTCCTCGCTCTCGGTGTCGTGGACCAGCCGGGCCGCCATGGCCCGCACCTCGTCCCACTCGCCGAGCAGGTGGAGCAGCAGATCGTACTGGTGGATGCCGTGGCCCATGGTCGGGCCGCCGCCCTCGCTGGCCCAGCGACCGCGCCAGGGCACCGCGTAGTACTCCGCGTCCCGGTGCCAGGTGGTCTGGCAGTGCGCGACCAGCGGGGTGCCCAGCTCACCGCTCGCGAGCAGCTCGCGGGCGTGCACGGCGCCGGATCCGTAGCGGTGCTGGAAGATCACGGCGGCGTAGGCGCCGGAGGCCTCCTCGGCCGCCGCGATCTCGTCGTACTCGGCGAGGGAGAGGGTGAGCGGCTTCTCGCACAGGACCCAGGCGCCCGCCTTGAGCGCGGCCACCGTCTGCTCCCGGTGCAGGGACGGGGGCGTGCCGATGAGCACCAGGTCGGGGCGCTCGGCGTCCAGCATCGCGGCCATCGACGTGTACCCGGTGACCGTGCCGCCCGCGAGTTCCTGGAAGGCGTCGAGTCTGTCCCGGTCCACGTCGACGGCGGCGACCAGTTCCGTCCGGTCGGCGTGGGCGGTGAGCGCGGGCAGATGGCTGCCGCTGACGATGGCACCGGTGCCTACGACGGCGACGCGGCGGCGGACGGGGTCCCCGGAAAACACGGTCATGCGGCGCTCCTCGAACGGCCGACGGACATGCCAACAGAAAGCGCTTGCGCTCGAAGGCAGACCCTAGGCGCCGAGGCATTGTCCGGACAACCCCTCTACAGGGACATCGACGAGGCTTTTTCTCAGGTCACACCGGTCGCCGAGGTCCCTGGGCGGGGTTTGCGCGCCGTGCTTCCCGGGCGCCGCCTACTGCCCCAGGGGCGCCGGAGGTGTGGCGTCCTTGACGGCCACGGGGAACGACGGCCGCGCGGTCGCCGCCCGCTCCCGGGTCAGGGCGCCGGTCATCCGGCGGGCCGACAGGGGGTCGGCCGGCAGGACATGGGAGGCGAACCAGCGGGCCGCGGCCGGGGCGGGGGAGGGTTCGACGAACTCGGCGCCCGCGTAGTCGTCGAGCGGTGGGTCGTAGACGTAGCCGCAGACCATGCCGTGGTCGACCAGGCGTTCCAGGAGGGCGTCGCGGTTCTGGACGAGGAGCGGTACGCGGAACAGCGGGAGGGGTCCGTCGGGGACCGCCCGTTCGCGCAGGGCGGTGGAGGCCCAGGCGGTGCCCGCCAGCAGTGCGACGCCGGCCCTGCGGCGGGTGAGGTCGTCGTCGAGGCGGGACATGCGCAGGTTCAGCTGGCCGCGGACCAGGCTGCCGTGGCGGACCCGGAAGCCGTGCAGATCGACGCTGACCCAGGGTTCGTAGGCGGTCAGGCTGGGGGCCGAGCGGGCGCAGGCGGTCAGGCGTGGGGCGTGCAGGGCCATCCGGAACGCGTCGCGCTCCAGGAGCCCGAGGCGCTGCATCGTGCGCCACACCGGGCGCACCAGGTGGAGGGTGCGGACGGTGGAGCGGGCGAGGGGGCGCAGGGTCACGCTCAGGTCGTCGCGCAGCCGGCTCGGCGTGAGGAGGTCGTCGCGCAGCAGCTCCAGCTCGCGCCGGGTGCGCGCGTCCTCGACGGCGAGGAATCCGCCGGCCATGGCGGCCACGTGCTTGGAGAGGCTGAACGCGGCCGCGGTCCCGAAGGTCCCGATCGGCTGCCCGTCCACATGGGTGCCGATGGCGTGGGCCGCGTCCTCGATGAGCGGGATGCCCAACTGCTCGCAGCGGCGGCGCAGTTCCAGGACGCGGTCGGGGATGCCGTAGAGGTTGGTGGTCAGGACGGCGTCGACGGTGCGCCAGGTGGAGTCCGGTACGGCGGCCGCGTCGATGTTGCCGTCCCACACGGAGACGGGGGCCTGCACCGGGCGGCAGCCCGCGGCGAGGACCACGAAGAGGATCACATCGTCGTTCACCGGCGACATCAGCACCCGGGCACCGGGCCGACACCAGCGCCGCAGCGCCAGATAGAGGGCCAGCCGCGCCGAGGGCGTGTAGACGCATTCGCGTCCGAGCCGCCGCGTCATCGTCGCGGCCAGCCGCGATCCGTACGGCATCGTCACTTCTTCCGTGTAGGGGGTGGACGGACGCGGCTGTCCGCGCGCGCCGATCGGATCCGGGAGCCTTACGGCTCGGTGGGTCGTCCCCGTCATGGGGCCGGCTCAGTGGGTGCGCGGGGCCGTCCGGCGGGAGGACCGCAGCGCGCCGACCGTCTTCAGCAGCCGGTCGGCGGGTTCCCGCAGGCCGGGGTGGGCGAGGACGGTGTTGCGCAGTCCGCGCACCGGTCTGCGCCACATCCGGTGCGCCGCCGCCACGGGGTGCGGCCGGGTCGCGAAGCCCTCGCCCACCCGCAGCTCGCGCGTCTTGAGCCAGTCCTTGTACTCCTTGTCGCCCCGCCCGAGGTCGATCAGCCGCACCCCGTGCCGGGCCGCCGCCTCCGCGGTGCGCAGATGCATCATCAGCCCGGGCGAGTAGTAGTGGAACTCGGGGTCGTAGGCGGTGAACCAGGCCGCGAGAACGGTCCGTGACCTCGGCCCGAAGTGCGCGGCCACGGGACGGTCACCGGCGTAGAGCACGGACAGCACCCCGGTGAAGTGCTCCTCGCGCAACCGGAACAGATGGTCCACGAGGTCGACGATCCAGGGCCGGGCGAACCGGTCCATGCGGCCGGTCCTGCGGTACTGGGCGGACTTCCACTCCATGAGCCGCCGTAACACCTTCGGGTCCCGCTCGTCGAAGACGAACCGCACCTCGCCGATGTCCCGCCCCAGCCGGCGTTCCTTCTTCAGCGTCGTCTTGGCCTGGCCGGGGTAGGTGGCCCGCAGCCATCGCGCGTAGTCGCCGTCGCCGGGTTCCAGGTCGATCACCGGCGAGGCGAACATGCCGGTGACGTACCGGCCGAACGGCTTCTGTTCCTCGACGAGATGGTCGAACTCGAAGCTGGCGAGCCCGCAGCCGCGCAGCAGTTCCTCGGTGTCCCAGATGATCCCGGGCCGGTGCACGAGGGCCTGGCGGTCGGAGAGGCCGAGTCCGATGGCCCGGCCGACGCCGAGGATGTTGCGTTCGTACGGCAGGAAGCCGACGGGCTCGCCGTGTTCGTGCAGGACGCCGATCTCGACCCCGCCCCGGTGAGCGCCGACCCCGACGGCGAACTCCGGTGACAGGAAAGGGTTGGCGTACTCGGGCGACTCGTCCATCGCGCGGTGCCAGGCCGTGCGCAGCGGGTCGCTCAGTTGGTCGGGTCTGTGGACGGTGATGTCCGTATCCGTGCTGCTCATGGATCGCATGGGCGATCGCTCCCCCCAGTTCCCCCCTGTGACGCGCGGTGCGCGCCACGCCCTGCTGTGCCGGCTGCGCGACCGAGATCGGAACAGTGCGGCAGGGATCAAACGTGGCGAAACCGCACCGAGACTGTCAAGGGTGGCGGTCGTAAAGGAACGGCATGTTTCGGATGGCCCGCGCCCCGGCGCAACGCCCTCCCCGGAGGCACCCTTCTCCTCAACTCACCTCTCCCGTACCGTCGTTGCCGATTGACGCGGCCATGACTACGAAGGGGTTCTCATGGGCAGAGGTCTGTTGTCGCTGATGCTCGCCGCGGTCACCGGAGCCGCCCTGCTCGCGGCACCGGCGTCCGCGGCACCACCGCCCCCGCCGACCGATGTGTACCGGCCGGTCCGGGGCCCGGCCGCACCGGCGGAGTACCGCTACCTCCAGAAGACCCTGCCCGGCGAGTCGATACCCCGGCACGCCCACGATCTCGCCGCGGCCGAGGCCCGCGAACTGCCCACCGCGGGCGGGCGCTGGAAGAGCGTCGGGCCGACCAACATCGGCGGCCGCATCGTCTCCCTGGCCCTCGACCCCAAGCGCGCGGACACCCTGTACGCGGCGGCGGCGAGCGGCGGCCTGTGGCGCAGCACCGACGCCGGGCAGACCTTCCACTCGGTGTGGCCGGACAGCTGGACGCAGGCCATGGGCGCGGTGACGACCGCCCCCGACGGCACCCTGTACGTGGGCACCGGCGAGCCCAACCCCGGCGGCGGCAGCATCACTTACGAGGGCACCGGCCTGTACCGCAGCAAGGACGGCGGCCGTAGCTGGAAGCCGCTCGGCCTGCGCGACTCCGGTGCGATCAGCGCCATCACCGTCGACCCGGCCGACCCGCGCCGCATCTACGTCGCCGCGGCCGGGTCGCTGTACAACGGCGGCGGCGACCGGGGCGTCTACCGCACGGAGGACGGCGGCGCCACCTGGGAGCGGATCCTCACGGGCGCGAACGAGTTCACCGGCGCCACCGAGATCATCAAGGACGGCGACCGCCTCTACGCCGTCCTGTGGGACCACCGCCGCCGCCCCGACCTCAGGACCTACGGCGGTGTCGGCTCGGGTGTCTACCGCAGTGACGACGACGGCGCGACCTGGGAACGCCTCGGCGGCGGACTGCCCGCCGAGGGCCCGGACGTGGGACGCATCGGCCTCGCCGTGGCCGGGGACCACCTGTACGCGATCGTCAACAAGGCGAGCGGCCCCTTCGAGGGCTTCTACGCCTCCTCCGACGGCGGCGACACCTGGAACCGCGCTCCGGCCAACCCGGATCTGGCGGGCTCCCAGTCCAGCTTCGGCTGGTGGTTCGGCAAGGTGTGGATCGACCCCCGGAACACCGAGCATGTGCATGTGGCCGGAGTGGCCCTGCTCACCACCAAGGACGGCGGCGCCACCTGGACCGCGGACGACACCAGCATCCATGTCGACCACCACGCCATGGTGTGGGACCCGCGCCGTCCGGGCCGCGTCTACCTCGGCAACGACGGCGGCGTCTACCGCTCCGACTCCGACGGCGACGGCGGCTGGGTCAAGGCCCGCCACGAGCCGTACACCCAGCTCTACAGCGCGGCGATCAGTCCGCAGGACGTCACCCGGATCTCCGGCGGCGCCCAGGACAACGGCTCCCTGCGCTCCTGGGGCGGGGACGGCTTCAACGAGTATCTCGGCGGCGACGGCGAGGAGAACCTCATCGACCCCACCGACGTGAACAAGGTCTACGCCTGCTACCAGTACGGCAACTGCTTCCGCTCCACCGACGGCGGCGACACCCTCACGTACTTCGCGAACGGCACGACCTTCAAGCGCCGCAACTGGTTCACCCCGGTCGTCTTCGACCCGCGCGACCCGAAGATCCTCTATTACGGCGCCGAGGTGCTCAACCGCTCCACGGACGGCGGCGCGACCTGGCAGCCCATCAGCCCGGATCTGACCGGCGGACCGGGCGCGGACCCGATCTACACCAACTTCGGGACCATCACCTCGATCGCGCCGGCCTCCGACGGACGCACGGTGTACGTCGGCACGGACGACGGCCGCGTATGGGTCACCAAGGACCTCGGGGCGACCTGGACGAAGCTCGCCGAGGGCCGGCCCTGGGTGACCCGGGTGGTCGTCGACCCGAACAACCCCGACCGCGTCTGGACGACCCACTCCGGCTACCGCTCCGGCTCACCGCTGCCCCATGTCTACGGCAGCACCGACGGCGGCGCGACCTGGCGGAACCTGTCCGGCAACCTCCCGGCGGCCCCCGTCAACGACCTCGTCGTCGCCAAGGGGGGCGCCCTGTACATCGGCACCGATCAGGGCGTGTTCGCGAGCCTCAAGGGCGGCGGGCACTGGATGCGGCTGGGGCGGGGCATGCCCGCGGTTCCGGTGGACGACATCGAGTACGACGCCGGGCACCGGCGGCTGCTGGCGGCGACCTTCGGGCGCGGCTTCTATGAACTGACCACTGGTTGAGCGCGGTTGTCCGGTCCGGGGCGCGCACCCGCCCCGGACCGGGCGTCGCGGGCACCCGGGATATGACGTAATCATTACGTCCGCCCATGAAGGGCTGGCGTGGGAGCGTTCGGCGGTGTGAACTCCTGATCGACCAGATTGTCGATCTTGCGATACGGAGTAGTCATGAGACGGATTCGTTCCGTGCTCGTCGCGGCCGTGGGCCTTGCCACCGCCTTCCTCAGCGTCTCTGCCCCCGCGTGGGCCGCCACACCCGATGTCCCCGAGTCCCTGCGGATCTCCGACGGCCCCTACGCGGGCTTCCAGATGTGCGGCGCACCGACCGCGCCGACGTTCAGCACCACCAACGGTTCCGCCCCGCTGTTCGCCGCCTCGGTCAGGGGCGTGGACCCCCAGCCCCACCTGGGCGGAACGTTGGAGATCGCGCGCCCGGGCGAGCAGCCCTTCCACACCGTCCAGGTCAGCACGGGGCCGGTCGGCCACGAGTGGGGCGTCCAGATCCCCACCAGCACGTTCAGCCCGGGCGACTACCAGTGGCGGATCCGTGCCGAGGGCTCCGACGGCCCGTCCGCCTGGTCCGCGTGGTGCACGTTCACCGTTACGGGCCCGGCGGCCACGCCCGCGGAGTTCTCCTACAGCCCCGACGGCGGCAAGCACTGCCTGGACGTGAGCGGCGCCGGCACGCAGGACGCCACGCGGGTGCAACTGTGGGACTGCAACGGCTCCTTGGGCCAGACCTGGACGATCAGGTCCGGCGGCACGCTGGTGAACCCGAACTCGGGCAAGTGCCTGGACGTGGCCGACGCGGGCACGGCCAACGGCACCAAGGTGCAGATCTACACGTGCAACGGCACCGGCGCCCAGCAGTGGAGCTACGACCGGACCACCTTCATCAACCCCCGGTCCGGCAAGTGCCTGGACGTGCCCTACGCGAACTTCGCCAACGGAGTCCAGCTCCAGATCCACGAGTGCAACGGCACGAACGCCCAGGTCTGGAAGCAGCTCACGCCGGCCTGACCCGGACGTCCTCGGTGGTGAGCCGGATCAGCAGCACCCCGGGCGTGTGCGGCACGGACACCCGCAGTGCCGTCCCGTCCCAGTCGGCCGAGCCGGCGCCGGGGCGGGCGGGGTGCAGGATGTCGGGCCGTACCGTACGGCCCGCCAAGTAGGCTATGGGGAGGCGGAGTTCGGCCGGGCCGCCGCGGCGCCAGACCGAGACGTAGGCGGTGTGCTCGGTGCGCAGACCTAGCGCCAGCCACTCGTCCGTCCAGCCCGGCAGGCCCAGCGGCCAGAAGGGGAGCGACCGGGCCAGGTCCCCGCGGATCGACTTGTACGTCGCCACCGCGTCCCGCACGAGGGCGAGTTGGGGTTCCGCCATCCGGTTCAGGTGCCCGGAGAGGTGGATACGGCCGAGGAGTGCGCTGCCCAGCGTGAAGGCGATCAGGTCGTCGTCGAACTCGGGCTGCGGGTAGGCCCAGACGGCACCCTGTTCCGGCGGCACCGCCGTCGGGGCGGCGGCGGCGATCGGCGGGTAGCGCAGGGGGTCCTGTTGGTCGCTGGTGGACTGGAGTTGGGTGACGGCGAGTGTGGCGCCGTCCATGCGCATTCCGCCCGAGGCGCAGTTCTCGACGACCAGATCGGGGTGGCGGTCCAGGACGCCGGTCAGCCAGTCGAGGTAGGCATGGGCGTGGCCGAGCAGTCCGGCACCGGGGGCGAGGTCGCCGGGGCCGCGGGTGCCGGGATCGACGGCGATGTTGTAGTCCAGCTTGAGATAGCCGACCCCCCAGTCGCCGACCAGGCGGTCCACGGTCTTGTCGAGGTGGGCGCGGGCCGCGGGATGCCGTAGGTCGAGCTGGTGGCGTCCCTGTTCCACGAGGCGTACGCCGTCGCGCTGGAAGAACGCCTCCGGCGGCAGCGCGCCCGCGACCGGGCTGCGCACCCCGACGACCTCCGGCTCCAGCCACAGCCCCGGCACCATGCCGCGCTCCCGGATCCGCTCCAGGACCGTCCGGATGCCGCCGTCCGGGAACCGGCGCCCGGACGGCAGCCACTCCCCGACGCTGTCCCACCAGCCTCCCGTGTCGTCGTACCAGCCGGAGTCGATGCAGAAGTACTCGGCCCCGGCCTCGGCGGCGGCGTCGATCAGCGGGAGCAGTTTCTCCGTCGTCGGGTCGCCCATCAGGGTGTTCATGTAGTCGTTGAAGACGACGGGGAGCCTGGTGTGGTCCGGGTGCGGGCGGCGGACCGCACGGCGGTACGCGGTGAGCGCGCCCAGCGCCTCGTCGAACCCGGAGCCGAGGGCCAGCGCCGCCGGTACGGTGGTGAACTCCTCGCCCGGCGCGAGCCGCACCCGCCACTGGTGTTCCGCGTCGGTGGGGCCGTTCACCGACAGATGGGTGCCGTGCGCCCACTCCCCCAGGTCCCAGCGCCAGCCGGCCGGCGACTCGACCTGCCACAGCCAGGCCCGGCCGCTCCCCCGGTCCGTGACGGCGCCCATCGCCAGATGCCCGTCGGTGGGCCAACTCCCGCGCCCGGTCAGGGTGAGCGTGGCCCGGCTGTCGTGCTGATGGACGTCGACGTTGATGTCGGCGACGCAGTCGCGCAGGGGCTCGGTGTACCAACGGCACTCCGCGAGCCAGTCGTTGCGGGCGCGGTGGACGTCGAGGGCGTCCGGGGAAGGGAGTCCGGCGAGCAGCAGGCTGCTGACGGACTGGACGACCAGGGGTTCGGCGCCGTCGTTGCGCAGTCGCACCCGGGAGCGCAGGGCGGGGACACCGTCCGGGGAGGACAGCTCGGCGAAGGCCGTCAATCCGGTTGCCGGGTCGTGGAGTTCGACGGTCAGCCACTCCCATGCGCCGCGTGCTCCGGTGCGGTGCTCCCGGTAGCGCAGGCGCGCACCGAGGGCCGTACCGGTGAAGCGCGGGCCGGACCAGCCGCTGCCGTGGCCGAAGGCGGTGAGCTCGACCAGAGGGAGTGCGGCTTCCGGGTCGACGGAGCCGGTGGCACCGAGCCGGACCAGGCGCGCAGTCCCGTCGGAGGCGATGACGAACTCGGTCTCCAGGGCCGAATGACCCCAACCGAACCTCGTGCGGTTGCCGTTGGGATCCGTGTCCGCCGTACCGGTCAAGGTGCTCCCCCTCGTGAATCCCTCGTTACGGTCTCTTGACGGCCCATATGTGACCGGTCACAATCCTGGCATGAATGTGACCGGTCACACAAGGCGCCCGGCGAGCATCAGGGACGTCGCGACCGCCGCCGGCGTCTCGTACCAGACCGTCTCCCGGGTGATCAACGGCCACCCCAGCGTCAAGCCGTCCACCCGGGACCGAGTGCTGGCCGCCATCGACGAGTTGGGCTTCAGGCGCAACGCCACCGCGCTCGCTCTGGCCAGCGGACGCAGCCGCGCCGTGACCGTGCTCACCGCCAACACCACCCACTACGGCTACGCCTCCATCCTCCAGGGCGTCGAGGAGGCCGCCCGCGCCGCGTCCTACGCGGTCGGGATCGGCGTACTCGAATCCGCGGAGGAAGCCGCCGTCGCCGCCCAGGTGCAACGGGCGGCGGACGCGGGTGGCGGACTGATCGTGATCGCCTACGATCCGGCCGGTGTACGGGCATTGACCTCCGTCCCCGCCGAACTCCCGGTCGTCGGGGTCGTGGAGACCCCCGCGAGCCCGCCGGGCGGCGACCGCCCCTGGGTGTGGACCGACGACCGCGAGGCCGCCTACCAGGTGACCCGGCATCTGCTCTCGCTCGGCCACGAGACCGTGCACTACGTCGCCATCCCCTCCAGCACCCGCCGCACCAGCGCCCGCACCAGCGGCTGGCGGCAGGCACTCAGGGAGGCCGGAGCCCCTGAGCCCCGTCCGGTGCAAGGAAGTTGGGGCCCGGCAGGCGGTCATACGGCGGGCCGCAAGCTCGCGAAGGACCCGGCCGTCACCGCCGTCCTGTGCGGCAACGACGACCTCGCGCTCGGCGTGCTCCGCGCCCTGCACGAGGCCGGCCGTGCGGTGCCGGACGAGGTCAGCGTGGCCGGGTTCGACGACGCCCCGCACTCCGCGTATCTCACGCCGTCCCTGACGACCGTACGCCTGGACTTCACCGGCCTGGGACGAGCCGCGTTCGCCCTCCTGCACGGCGCGGTGGAGGAGTCCGCCCAGGTCGCCCCGCATCCCGTCTCCGTACCGGAGCTGGTGGTGCGGGAGACTTCGGGGCGGCCTCCTCGCTGAACCGAACCCCTTCGTGAGCACGTCCTGCCCCGAACTTCCGTTCAGAGAAAGGCACGTGATGAAGACAAGCGCTTTCCCCGCCCTGGCCCTGATATGCGCCCTGGGCCTGGCCGCCACCGCGTGCAGCGACCCCACCGCCGACGACTCCGGTACGGACACCGGCCAAGACGCGCCGGTCGACCCGACGGCCGAACTCGACGGCGTGAAGCTGACCATGTGGACCGCGCAGAACACGGTCAACGCCCCGAAGCAGGTCATCGACGCCTTCGAGAAGGCCACCGGCGCCGAGGTGGAGACCCAGGCGATCCCGGACCTCTACGAGCAGAACGTGCCGACCAAGCTGGCCTCCGGCGACCGCCCGGACCTGATGTTCTGGCAACCGTCCATCTCCACCCTGCCGTTCGTACAGCCGCAGCAGAACCTCCTCACCCTCGACGGGGAGGAGTGGGTCGGCAAGCTCGGTGACACCGAGAAGTCCCTCGGCGTGATCGACGGCAAGCGGTACGCGGCGATCGTCACCAGCCCCGCCATGCTCGGTGTCTACTACAACAAGGACGTGTTCCGGGAGGCCGGGCTCGGCGAGAAGGACTTCCCGAAGTCCTACGACGAACTCCTCGCCCTCGGCCACAAGGTCGTCGACGAGACGGACTCCGCCGCCTTCTACGAGGCCGGGGGCGACAAGTGGCCGCTCCAGTGGCAGATGCAGGTCCAGCTCACCGACCTCGACAAGCGGTGGTGGGACGGGCTGAACCGGAACAAGGAACAGTGGACCGACCCGGTCGTCGTCGGCGCGATCAAGAAGTACAAGGAGGAGCTGCTCGACGCCGGGCTCGCCCAGAAGAACTACCGCACCGGCACGTTCACCGGTCAGGCCGACGCCCTGTGGAAGGGTGAGGTCGGCATGGTCCTCAACGTCACCTCCTTCCAGAGCCAGTTGCAGGCCAAGTACTCCACCGCCGAGATCGACGAGAAGATCGGCTGGTTCCCGATCGCCAACTCCTCGGCCACCGGCATGTACTCCCCCGACCAGACCAACGGGGTCGTCGCCTTCAAGACGGGTGATGAGAAACGGCAGAACGCGGCCCGGCAGTTCCTCGCCTTCTGGCTCGGGCCCGACTACGCCGACTACATCAAGGAGATGAAGATCCCGTCCGTGCAGCCGTCCGTGCCCACGCCGGAGGGGCTGCCGCAGACGTCCAAGGCCCAGGTGGCGGCGTTGCCGAAGGCGATCGGGGTGTTCCAGGCCAAGGCGATCGTCGCGCCGGACACCCATCTCTACCTCGCCGACATGATCTTCGGGAAGAAGAACCCGCAGCAGGTCGCCCAGGCCATCCAGGACCAGTTCGCGCAGGTGGCCAAGGCGCAGGGCGCGTCCGGGTTCTAGCGATGGCGGACACGGTCGTACGTACGCGTAGGCAGGTATCAGTGGAGGGTCCGCCGAAGGGAGCGGGACGGCTCCCGCGCGCCGCCGTGCACCACCCCTGGTGGTTCGCGCTGCCCGCGATCACCGTCTTCGTGGGCTTCTTCCTGGTGCCCAACCTGCTGAACTTCTACTACCCGTTCACAAATTGGTCCTCGTACCACGCGGACATCGCCTTCACCGGCCTCGACAACTTCCGGACCATCGCCGACGACGGCTCACTGCTGCGCGCGATCCGCACGACGCTGCTGTACGCGCTGCTGGCGGCGCTGTTCCAGAACGGCTTCGGTCTGGTGCTCGCGCTGCTGCTGGAGGCCGACACCCGGTTCAACCGGTTCTTCCGCGCGGTGTTCTTCCTGCCCGTGCTGATCTCCGCGCTCGCCACGGGTTATGTCTTCCAGGCGCTGCTCGACCAGGACGGTGCCGTCAACTCCCTGCTCGGTACGGACGTTCCGTGGCTGGGGTCGACGACGTGGACCTTGGTGGTGGTCACCCTGATCCACGGCTGGAAGTGGATGGGCCTGGCCATGCTGATCTATCTGGCGGGGCTCAAGGGCATCCCGGGCGACTTGCTGGAGGCCGCCCGGATGGACGGCGCGGGGCCCTGGCGGACGTTCTGGTCGGTGCGCCGGCCGATGCTCGCTCCGGCGGTCACCTTCAATGTCACCACGGCGCTGATCGGCTCGATGAACACCTTCGACATCGTGCAGGCGACGACGGGCGGCGGTCCTGCGGCCTCCACCGAGGTCTTCAACATCTATATGTTCCGGATCTTCGGGCAGGGCCTGTACGCCCAGGCCTCCGCGATGAGCCTCGTCCTCTTCCTGGTGGTGGTCGCGGTCGCGATCCCGCTGGTCGTAGGGCTCCGCCGAAGGGAGCAACTGCTGTGACCCCGGTGATGTGGCGCTACGGCCGCCCGGCCCTCGTCCTGCTGCTCGCCGGACTCGCGGTCGGTGTGCCGCTGTGGCTGGTCGCGGTCACCTCGGCCAAGCCGCAGGCGGAGTCGATCGAACCGAACCTGGACCTGCCGGACCGCTGGCAGCCCGGCGCCAACTACGAGGACGCCGTCAGCCAGGGCGAGATGCTGCGCGGCTTCGTCAACTCCCTGCTGGTCGTGGTGCCTTCGGTGCTGCTGGTGCTGCTCCTCGGGGCGGGCGCGGCCTGGGTGTTCGCGCGCCGCAGGTCGAGGCTGGTGTCGGCGGCGTACGCGCTGTGCATCAGCGGGCTGCTGCTGCCCCCGGCGGTCATCACCATCGTGATGGAGCTCAGGCAACTGGGTCTGGCGAACACCCGGCCCGGAATGATCGCCGTCTACACCGGCATGTATCTGTCGACGTCGATCTTCTTCATGACCGGCTTCATCCGTGCCATCCCGATGGAGTTGGAGGAGGCGGCCCGGATGGACGGGGCGTCACAGGCACGGATCTTCGCGCGGATCGTCCTTCCGCTGGTCAGGCCGGTGATCGCCACCGCGACGATCATGGTGATGCTCTACGCCTGGAGCGATGTCTTCTACGCCTTCTTCGTCCTGGGCGGCGGTGACCGCGCCACCCTGCCGCTGAACCTCTACCAGGTGGCCAGCGCGCAGCTCTACCTCAACAACTGGCATCTCGTCTTCGCGTACGTCGTGGTGATGAGCCTGCCCATGGTCGCCGTGTTCCTCGTCGGCCAGCGAAAGATCGTGTCCGGAATCACCAGTGGAGCCGTCAAATGACCGGAGGTCCAGTGTGATCACCCCCACCCGCACAAGATCCCGTTTCAGAACCGCCCTGATCACAGCCGCACTTGGAGTAGCCGCCATGGCAGCCACCCTCCCCGCGTCCGCACCGGCGGCCGCGGCCGGCCCACAGCGTCTCACCGTCGACCTCGCCGCCTCCGAAGGCCCGGTGATGCTCGGCGCGAACGGCGCGCTGTACGGACTCAGTGACGACGGAGTGCCCAGCGACGCCGTGCTGGAGCCGCTGAAGCTCACCAGCATCTCGCAGAAGCCGGAGGGCGGCGCCCAGCATCCCAACGGCGACGCGCTCACGGTCTCCAAGTCGTTCTTCCGCAACGGCGGCGGCGAGATCAATGTGATGATGCAGGACGTCTACGCCAAGTGGCCGTACGAGGACCTCGGCATCGACGACTATCTCCCCAAGGTCGACAAGATCGTCAAGGAGATCTCGGCCGACCCGAACAGCGACCGCTTCGTCTACATCCCGTTCAACGAACCGGACTTCATCTGGTACAAGCTCAACGGGCCCCAGGCGGAGTACGAGGTCGAGCGCGACCGCTTCCTCGCGCACTGGAAGACGGTGTACCAGCGGATCCGCGCCATCGACCCGGACGCGGTGATCGCCGGACCCAACGAGACCGGCTACTACCCGCGCTTCCTGCGGGACTTCCTCACCTTCGCCAAGCGTGAGAACGTCCTGCCCCAGATCATGACCTGGCACGAGCTGAGCTCGGGCTCACTGCGCGACTTCCAGGGCCACTACGACAACTACCGTGCCCTGGAACGCGAGTTGGGCATCGGCCCGCTGAAGATCAACATCGATGAGTACGCCAACCGCCGTGACCTCTCCGTACCTGGCCAACTGGTGCAATGGGTCTCGATGTTCGAGCGGAACAAGGTGTACGCCAACCAGGCCTACTGGGACGCCGCCGGCAACCTGGACGGCAATGTGGTGCGCTCCAACATCCCCAACGGCGGCTGGTGGTTCTTCCGCTGGTACGCGGGTCTGACCGGCGACACCGTGAAGGTGACCCCGCCGCAGCCGAACACCATAGACACGCTTCAGGGCCTGGCCTCCCTGGACTCCTCCCGCCGTCAGGCACAGGTGCTGCTGGGCGGCGCGGCGGGCGACTCGGACGTCGTCGTGTCGCACGTCCCCCGCTCCGTCTTCGGCGGCACGGTCACCGCGACGGTCGCGGAGGCCGCCTGGTCCGGCTACGAGGGACAGCACGCGGCCCCGAAGGTGCTGTCCCGCACGAAGGTGCGGGTCGCCGAGGACGGCACGGTGACCGTCCCGCTGCGCGGCATGCACAAGATGTCCGCGTACCGGATCGTCCTCACCCCGGGCGGCACGGGCACCCCGTCCACCGCTTCCGTGCCCTGGTCGGCGTCGTACGAGGCCGAGGATACGGCCATCACCGACGGCAAGGTCTACACCCAGGGCACGGTGAGCAACGCCAACGGCTACGCGGCCTCCGGGACGAAGGACGTCGGCTCCCTGAACCAGGCCACCAGCAAGGTCGACTTCACGGTGACGGTCCCCCGGGACGGCGCGTACGAGCTGGCGATCCTGTACGGCAACCAGTCCGGAGTGCCCGCGACGCAGAAGCTGTCGGTGGACGGCGGCGCCCCGGTGACGGTGGCGTATCCGTCGACCGAGAACTGGACCTACCGCGCCAAGAAGGACGTCACCGTCGAGCTGACGGCCGGCACCCACTTGCTGACGCTGGCGAAGGGCGACGCGGAGGTCACCCTGGACCGCATCGACCTGACGGCCCGCTCCGGCGCCCCGACGGCGTCGTACGAAGCGACGCTCGCGGACATCAGCGGCAGGCCGTCGTACGACTACTCCTCGTCGGCCGGAGTGGGCACGGGCGCCCTGTTCCTGCGCTCGGGCGACACGGCGGTGTTCGATGTGTACGCGCCGCGCGACGGTTACTACACGGTGACGCCGAGGGCGTCGGCGGCGGTGAGGCTCGCGCTGCACGGCGAGACGGTGACCGCGGCTCCGGGCCGCCCGCTGCGCCTGTATCTCGCGGCGGGCAACAACCGCGTGGCGATGACGGCCCCGCGCGCGGCGGTCCGGTCCCTGGACGTGTCGGGTGACGGCTCGACGCGAGGTGCTCTCTCCTACGAGGGGGCGACGGCGGTCCTCGCGGGCGGGGCCAAGCTGGTCGACTCCGCGTACGCCTCGGCCGGGTCCTGCATCGGCTGGCTCGGCAACAGTGCATCCAGCACAGCCGAGTTCACGGTGACCGCACCCGAGTCCGGCCGCTTCCTCCTGGTCGTCCACTACGCCCACAACGACCGCCGCGACAACGGCCACGCCTACAACACGGACATCATGTCCCGTACGGCGGACATCACGGTGGGCTCCGAGGACCCGAAAAGGGTCACCTTCAAGAACACGTGGAGCTGGGACGACTACTGGACGGTGGCCGTCCCCGTGGATCTGAAGGAGGGCGCCAACAAGGTGACGTTCGGCAACGCGAGCGCCTGGGCGCCGAACATCGACCGGATCGAACTGGGGCGCGTGGTCGACCGGCCGTAACGGCCGGTCGAAGAGATGCCGGTGCGCCTGGTGCCGAGCCAGGCGCACTTGGCCTCTGTCAGTGCCCGCGGAAGGCCTCCTCCAGCCACCAGCTCCCCCGCTCGGCCACCACCTTGGCGTCGACGAGCAGCGGTGCCGTCCGCGGTCCCGCGAGCCAGTCGGCCACGGCCTTGAGGTCGGCCCGTGTGCGCACGGTCACCGCATCGAAGCCGTAGCCGCGGGCCACGGCGGCGATGTCCGTCTCGGGGAAGCGCACGGTGTCGAGCGGGTGTCCGTCGGGGCCGAAGTGGTGGACCTCCGCCCCATAGGCGTCGTCGTTGTGGACAACGACCACCATGGGCAGCCCGAGGCGGCGGACCGTGTCGAGTTCCGCCGCCCCCATCAGCGCCCCGCCGTCGCCCAGGGCCGCCACCGCCAGGCGGTCCGGGCGGGCCAGGGCCGCGCCGATCGCGGTCGCCAGGCCCAGGCCGATCGACTGGAAGGCCTGGGTGAAGCACAGGCCCTGTTCGTCCGGGACCGAGAGGTACATCGTCGGGTAGCCCATGAAGTTGCCGGAGTCCACCGCCACGACGCGCTCGGCGGGCAGCATGTCGTCGAGGGCGATGTTCAAGGTGCGGGGGTCGATCCGGTCGCGGGTGCTCAGGTCCTCGTACGGGACGTCCCGCCAGCGCACCCGGTCGGCCAGGGCCTCGGCGATCTCGGGGGTGCGGTAGCCCTGCCGGCCGCCGCCGCTCGCCTCCAGCACCCGCCTCGCGGTGAGCTCGACATCGCCGGTGACGTCGGCCGGTCCGACGGTGCTGCTGTCGTCGTCGACCCTTACGACGGTGGCGTCGGGGCCGATCAGGCGGCCGTGCCGGGTCGTCCAGGCGGTGAGGGCGCAGCCCCAGGCGACGATCGTGTCGGCATCCGTGATCAGCTCGGCGGCGAGCGGTGAGGAGAAGCCGCCGGACACGTCCAGCGCCCAGGGGCTGCCCCGGAACAGGCCCCGCGCCACGGCCGAGGCCGCCAGCAGCGCCCCGCAGCGGTCGGCGAGGGCTTCCAGGGCGTCCCGCGCACCGGGCGAGCGTGCTCCGCGCCCGGCCACGAACACCGGCCGCCGGGACCGGGCGAGGACCCGCGCCAGCGCCTCGACATCGGCCGCCGACGGTTCGACCGCCGCTCTCGGCAGTGGCCACACGGCCTGCGCCAACGTATCGGCCGGAACGTCCGAACCCTGCACGTCCAAGGGCAGGTTGAGCAGCACCGTGCGCCGCTCGTGCAGGGCCCGGCGCACCGCCTCGCAGGCCTGCCCGACCGCTTCCTCCGCCACGGCGACCCGCATCGGGACCGCGCCCACCGCCCGCCCCAACGCCTCTTGGTCCACATGGAAGTTGGACCGCGGCTGGGTCACCTCCGCCGCCGCGACCACCAGCGGTGTGCGGCTCTTGACCGCCTCGGTGATCCCGGTCAGCGCGTTCGTCAGACCGGGTCCCTGATGCACGCTGAGCACCGCCGCGGTGCCGCTCATGCGGGCGTACGCGTCGGCCATGGTCGCCGCGCCGCCCTCGTGCCGGGCGGCCGTGAACCGTGCGCCCGCCGCCACCATGGCGTTGGTCAGATGGAAGTTCCCGGATCCGACCACGCCGAAGACCTGCGCCACCCCGGCCCCCACCAGCGCCCGTCCGACCGCCTCGGCGACCTTCATCAGCGCTCCACCAGCGCCAGCACCCGCGCGGGCGATCCGGACCCGGTGACGATGGGCAGCGGTCCCGCGATCACGACGGCGCCCGTCGGCGGCAGCAGCGCCAGGTTCTGGAGCTGCGTCAGCCCGTACTTGTCGTTGCCCATGAGATAGGAGTGGCAGGGGAAGGCCGGTTCGAAGGCGTGCCCGCGCCCGGCATCCGTCCCCACGGTCTCCACCCCCAGCCCGATCACCGGGGACTCCTCGGCCAGCCAGCGCGCGCACTCCGGGGACAGCCCGGGGGTGTGCGGGCCGTTGTCGTCCGCGTTCAGGAACTCCTCCTGCGACTGGGCGCGTTCGTCCCAGCCGGTGCGCAGCAGCAGCCAACCGCCGTCGGGCAGGGGGCCGTTCTCGGCCTCCCAGGCCTTCACATGGTCCACTTCGAGCAGGAAGTCGGGGTCCCGCTCCGCCTCGGCGCTGAAGTCCAGTACGGCGGCCGGTGCGATCAGGCGACGGACGGGCACCGATGCCACGTCGTCGAGGTGTCTGCCGGTCACCCAGTGGTTCGGGGCGTCGAAGTGGGTGCCGGAGTGTTCGCCGGTACGGAAGTTGTTCCAGTACCAGGCAGGGCCCCGGCCGTCGTACCGGCTGATCTGCTGGAGTTCGAAGGCCGCCGTCTGCCCGAACTCGGACGGCAGCTGGATCAGCGGGGTCGCCGCCGACAGCGGCGCGGTCAGGTCGACGATCTCGATCGCCCCCTCCCGCAGCGCGGACACCAGTGAGGCGAGGACGGACGGTTCGGGCATGGGGGCCTCCAGACGCCTCCGGACAGCACGCGGAACTCCCAGGATGGATCGGTTCCGTGGTATTCACCATGTGGCGGGGGCGATCGGCCGACGGGGGACACGGTGATCGGAAGACGTACGGCCGCGACGGCGGCGCTGGGGCTCGCCACCCTGTCCGGCTGCACCGCCGACGTCGGCGAAGACCCGGCGACGGCCCCCACGGAAACAGTCACCGTGACGGCCTCCCCCACACCGGCTCCCGCCGATCCCACGCCCATGCCCACCCCCTCGCGCGAGGCACCCCCGACGCCCGTCCCCACCACCGGCCGGTCCGACCCCAAGCTCGTCATCATGACCGTCACCGGCGGCTTCGCGGGCGTCCACCAGACGGTGATCCTGCGCACCGACGGCACCGTCCACACCAGCGCCGAGGGCGAGCCGCGCGTCCGCCGTACCACCAAGGCCCAGTTCACCGAACTGCGCACCCTGCTCGGCAATCCCGCGCTCGCCGAAGTTCCCGGACTCACCATGGACATGGGGGCGCGGGACACGTTCCAGTACACGCTGCGCATCGACGGCCGTACGGTCATCACCGACCGTTCCGTGGCGGAGCCCGCGCTGGACCGGCTCATCGACGCCCTCGCCGACTGGCTCCCGAAGTAGCGGCCTGACCTCGTACGCAACCGAGTGGCCACGCCCGCCGTCTCAGTCACCGAGACGAATCACGAGGAGGACCCCATGGCCATGGTCGGCCTGTTCTGGATCACCGAGGACTCGGTGTACGTCGGTGCCGAACCGGCGGGCACGGCATCCGGCGTACGGCTGTCCAAGGACGGTGTCGAGGCCCTGGGGCTTGAGCACGGCGGCTCCTGGAGCTGGGAGGAGGTGCGGCGGATCGAGGTCGCCGACGTGACCGTACGCCCCGCCTCCCGACGGTGGGTCTCACAGGCCATCGACGTGGTGGCCGTCGCGCTGACCGGTGACGGGGAACTGCCGCCCGCCTTCACCGTCCGGATCACCACCACGGACGAGACGGTCGAGGTGAGCGTGCTCAGCGCCGTCGCCGGGGGGATCTACGGCCCGGTGGAGTACGAGCTCTCCCGCACCCTGCTGGGCCGGCTCGTCGACGGCCGCACGGACCTCGAAGAGCTGCTCCTGTGGCGCCGCGACCGCGTCGGCGAGACGGGCCCCGGCCGTGAGGAGCGGGAGGCGCTGATGCTGAAGTGGATCGGCGACCGCGATCCGTCATGACCCCTGCGGGTCGACGAGTCCGGCGATGTGGGCGGTGACCGTGTCCAGGACTCCCGCCCAGGCCTCCTTGTCGCCCAGTACCAGGTAGTTGAGGGTCAGCCCGTCGGTCATGGCGGCCAGGTAGCGCGCCAGCACCGGGACGGGCACCCTCAGCCGGAGGCCCATGGCGGGGCGCAGTTCCTCGATGAGTTCGGCGAAGGTGTCGCGGTAGAGCTCGTGCTGTCGCCGGGCCAGATGCTCGAACCCCGGCTGGCGCAGGGCGTACTGGGTGAGTTCGTAGGTGAGCATGTGCTCGTCCGGATGGGCGCGGACGTGGTCCCAGTAGGCCTGGAGTCCGGCCCGGATGGTCTCCTGGAGGGTGGCCCTCGGGCGCAGGGCGTCCTTGACCAGGGTGACGTAGTGGTCGGTGATGGTGGTGATGACGGACTCGATCAGGGCCTGCTTGGAGTCGAAGCAGTAGTGGAAGACGCTGAGGGACACGCCGGCCTCGGCGGCGATGGACCGGGTCGTCGTCCTGGCGACGCCGTCCCGGGCCATCGCCCTGATCGCCGCTTCCGTCAGCTGTTGACGCCGTTCTGCCGACGGCATGCGTGCCATGTGCGTGTCCCTCGTGCTCGTACCGGTCTTCAGTTGCTGTGGACGCTCACCTCGTGCAGTGAGTACCCCCAGTCGGTGCCGCGTTCCAGGCCGAGGATCCGGATGTAGCGGGCGGGTGTGCCGGTGAAGCGGGCGGTGTCCAGGCCGCCGTCGCCTGCGGTGGTCGACCAGGCGGTCTTCCAGCTCGCGCCGTCGGTGGAGAGCTCGATGCGATACGACTTCCCGTAGGCGCGCTCCCAGTCGAGGGTGACCCTGCCGACCCGGTGGGTGGCTCCCAGGTCGATCCGCAGCCACTGGTCGTCGCTCCAGTCGCTGGCCCACCGGGTGCCCCGGTCACCGTCGACGGCCCGGCCGGGAGCGTAGCTGGTGAACGGGTTCCACTCCGCCGAACTGGCCGTCGCGGGGGCGCCATTGGCGAGGTTCACCGCGGACCGGTGCTGTTCGGAGGCTCCCCAGGTGTCCAGGTAGGACTCGGCGCCGCGGAAGAGGTCGTCCACCACGTCCTGGCCGCCGACCTTGCGGATGTCCTCGATCCAGTCGGGGACGAGGCCGTAGTGGGCGGCGCCGTCGGTGTTCAGGTCCCAGGTGCGCTGTCCGGTGGTCTGCCGGTCGATGACGGAGCCGCCGTCGACGCTCTTGAAGGGGTACGTCACCTTGTTCGGGGCGTCCGCTCCACGCGGTCCCGGCCAGCCGCCGACGCCGTTCATGTCGGTGCCGTAGCTGTAGCCCACGCCGTACTTGTCGCGCAGGGCCTCCGTGCGATCGGCCTCCGCGATGAAGCCCTCGGAGCCGTGCATGTACTGGCCGATGAAGCCGCCGAGGCCGTAGACCCGTTCGGTCCAGTTGAGGTCCATCCAGCTGTGCGAGGAGAGCACGCCGGGGTAGGACTCGGCCTCGAAGATGTCGAGCGCGCGGCCGGTGGCCTTGACGCTCATGTGGTCGATCTCCAGCATCATCTTGCGCTTCATCATGCCCCGCACGGCGTACTCACCGAGTTCGGTGAGGCCGCGCACATTGCACTGCGCGCCGCTCTCGTACGCGGGCACCTCGACGCCCGCCGGGAGTTCCGCCTCGGCCTCGGCCGCCGAGGCGTTGCCGATGGGGTTGTCGTGCTGGGGCCCGGTGCACTGCTCGGTCTTCCAGAAGGTGCCGGTCGACAGGAACTGGCCGACATTGATGGCGGTGCCGAGGGAGCCCTCGTCGAAGCGGACGCCGCAGAGCGCGTTGTCGAACTTGTGACACAGGAACATGCTGCGCACGCCCAGGTCGTACAGCTCGTCCAGGCCCTTGTCGATGTCCTCCTTGCTGCACTGCGGGACGTCCAGGATCTGCTTGCAGCCGAAGGGTTCGGAGGTCTCGACGCCGAGGATGACCGCCAGCTTGCCCTGCTCGATGACCTGGCGTGCCTGGGCGCTGTCGGTGACGATCCGGAACCAGCCCTTTCCGGTGCCGCCGTACATCTTGTCGATATAGGCCTGGAGGTCGTAACTCAGCTTCGCCTGGAGGCGGATCGAGGTCATCTCGTCGCAGGAACGGTCCTTGAAGAAGTACACCGAGCAGATCACGCCGTTGGTGACGAGGTCGTTGACGAGGACCCGCTGGCCGCCGCGCCAGGCGCGCTCGATCCAGGCGTAGTAGTTCTGCTGGTGGGTGAGCGAGTCATGGGCGGGCCAGTCCTTGAAGGTGGGCCAGCCGACCGGGTCGTGCTTGCGGTCGCCGCCGTTGGTGATGAAGTCGAAGATGGCGAGGGAGCCGTCGGGGTAGTGCTCGGGGCAGTCCTTGAGGGCGTCGGCGATACCGGCCTCGGAGAACGTCTTGCCGCAGATCAGCCGTCCGCCGAACGCCTCGTTGGAGAACAGGTGGTTGTGCAGGTCGGCGAAGCCGCGCACCTCGCCCTGGGCGTTGGTTCCGGTGAACGGCCCACCGGTGACGTTGATCTGGGAGTCCGGCGCGGGCCGGGCGGTCGGCAGCCACCACTCGGTCCCGGCCGCCGAGCTCGGCACGGGGCCGAGAAGCAGGGCCAGGACCAGGAGGAGCAGCGACGCGACGGTGACGTCCTTGCGTCCGCGGTACGGGAGCCGAGCCATGGACCCACCCTCCTGAAATCACCATGACGAATTGTCATGACCAGCCCAATGTGTGGGTCGAGGATGACGACTGACTCAATCCGAGTCAAGAGTCCGGGACAAGTGACCTGATCCGGGATCGCAGCATCCGTCGCGCCGCAACTGACGGCTGACCTCGTGCCAGTCCCCGGCGTACGACACCTTCTCGAAGGCGCCGACCAGCTGCGCCTGCTCGAAGTGCACGCCCCCGCGCACCACCGCCACCGTCCGGATCAGGCTGTCGAAGTCGCTGAACGGATCCCCGTCCACCACCGTCAGATCGGCCAACTTCCCCTCCTCCAGGGTGCCGAGGTCCGCGTCGGCGCCGTACACGCGGGCCGGCAGCACGGTGGCGGTGCGCAGCGCCTCGGCCGGGGACAGTCCCGCGCGGTGCAGGGCGCGCAGCGCCAGGTGCAGATGCAGCCCGACCGGGACGAGAGGCTGGTCGGTGCCCAGCGCGATGAGTCCGCCGCCCGCGAGGATCCGTCGGTAGACGGCGAACTCGCGGTCCAGCGTGGCCAGTTGCGGGGCTGTCGGCGGCTGCGCCGCCTGCTGGCGGACCAGCACGACGTCCCACGGCGGCATGAGGGTGGTGACGCGCGGGTCCTCGGCGAGCGCGGGGTCGGAGCCGAGCAGGGGGAAGGCCGTGAAGGGGGTGGCGACGAGGTGGAAACCGGCCTTGGTGTAGATCTCCTCGACGTCCTGGTACGCCCGGCCCCCGGCGCTGGTCGCGTGCCCGAACTCCAGTCGCTGCGTGGCCTGCAGATGGGTCGTCAGATCCTGGCCGAGCTGTACGCCCGGGGTGCACAGATGACTTCCGCTCCGCACACCGAGCCGCTCATGGGCGAAGTCCGAGGCCTCCTTCATCATCCAGCCGGGAGCACGGACGTACGTCTTCACGAAATCCCAGTCCAGCGCCGCCGCACGGGCCAGTGACCGTTGCAGACCCTCGCGGGTGCGATGGGCGCGGCCCATGCTGTAGGCGACGCGTGCCCCGTCGAGGAGTTCGCCGGTGGCCAGCAGCCGCGGTCCGGCGAGCACTCCGGCGGCGACGGCCTCCCGGATGCGGGCCTGTTCGTAGGCGAAGCCGCCGAGCGAGACCGCGGTCGTGATGCCGTAGGCGAGCTGGAGCGCGCACTGCCGGCCGCCGTAGGTGGACTGCCAGGGGTGGGTGTGCGCGTCCCACAGACCCGGCAGGACGGTACGGCCGGAGGCGTCGATGAGTCGTCCGGCGGGCCGTCCGCCGCGGTGCGCGGACACCTCGGCGATACGGCCGTCGCGTACGACGACGTCGACGTCCTCGCGGACCTCGTCGCCGGTGCCGTCCCAGAAGCGGCCCGCGTGCACGACGGTGTCGGCGGGCCGGGGTCTGCGGTAGTCGAGCGGGACCCGGACCGTACGGGCCGTGCCGGACTCGATGTCGATCAGGCGCAGTCTGCCTGCCGAGAGGTGGAGCAGGGTGCGGGAGTCACCGGACCAGGAGGGGTGGTCGGCGGGTTCGGTGGTGAGGCGGCGCGGTTCGCCGGCCGGGGTGCCGTCGGCGCCGACCGGCAGGAGCCACAGTGCCGACTCGGCGACCACGGCCATCCAGCGGCCGTCCGGGGACCAGACGGGGCCGGAGTCGTAGCGGTCGGAGAGCGAGGTGTGCGGGGCGAGGGCGTGCAGGACGGCGGCCTTGGTGGTCGTATCGACGACCCGGATGAGGTTGTAGCCCTCGCGGAAGCGCTGGTTGAGGCGGTTGCGGTCGCAGAGGGCCACTCGGCGGCCGTCCGGCGACCAGCTGGGGCGTCCGGGAATTCCGCCGCCGCCGAGGGGTGCGGCGAGGACTTGTTCGGTGCCCTCGGACAGGTCGCGCACCACCAGGTTCCCGGACATGTCCAGGCAGGCCAGCCGTGTCCCGTCGGGCGAGAGCGCGGGGAAGACCCGGCCGCCCTCGGCGAGCACGGTCTCCGTGCCGGAGTCGAGCTCGCGCCGCCGCACCGAGAAGAGCCCGTCGCGGTCGTCGGCGTACAGCAGCGCCTTGCCGTCGGGCGTCCAGGTCGGCGCCAACACATAGCGCGTGGGCGGGACTTGAAGGATCCTGCGGGGTGCGCGTCCGCCCTCGGTGTCGGCGATCCAGAGGGCGTTGAGCGCGGCGAAGGCCACGCTGCGGCCGTCCGGTGAGAGGGCGGGGAGGTGCAGGGCGCGTACCGGCCGGGTGCCGGCGCCTTCGAAGTCGTACTTCTTGACGCGGTAGCGGGGCCGGTGCACCGGCATCGTCGCCGTGAACGGGATCTCCTCCCCCGTTCCCGGCGCCGCCGGGTCGAGAAGCCGGAAGTGGCCGTCGACGGCGAGGAGCAGGCGTCCGTCGTCGGTCCAGCGGGGTGGCGCGGACAGGACGTCGCCGTCGACGGCGACCGGCTCGCCGGCCACGACGAGAGTGCAGGAGGCGGCGGGTGAGGGCGTCGTACGGAGGTAGGCGAGGCGGCCGGTCGGCGACAGGGCCGGGGTCATCACCTGGGCGCCCGAGGTGTCGGTGTGCTCGATGTCGACCGGTCCCGAACCGTCGGCGGCGACCGAGGCGACGGTGGAGGCCCGGAGGGCGCCGCTCGCGGTGACGGCCGCCCGGACGAACAGCACACGCTCACCGTCCGGGGACCAGGTGGGGTCGAAGTCCTCCCACCGCTCGGGACCTTCTTGACCGGGCAGGCCGGTGAGCCGGGTGAGCGCGCCGGTGCGCACATCGACGACCCAGATGCGGTACGGGCTGCCGGTCACGGTGTCGCCGCCGCGCTCGGAGGCGAACGCGACCCGGGTGCCGTCCGGCGACCAGGCCGGGCCGCGGTCGTCCCAGGGTCCGTCGGTGAGCGGGCGCATATCGCTGCCGTCGGGCCGCAGCGTCCAGAGGTGGAACCCGCCGCCGCGGTAGGCGCACACGACGAGACGGCTGCCGTCGGGCGAGTACTGCGGCCGGGTCGGTTCCAGGCCGGGCGGGGTCAGCGCGACGGCGGTGCCTCCGGTGCGCGGCACGGACCAGAGCACGTTCTGGATTTCGGCGACGAGCGTGTCCCCGGAGGGCGAGAGGGTCGCGGAGCCACCCGTGGCGGCGGTGAGGGAGAGGGTCGTCGTGGCCAAGGCGTCGGCTTCGGCGGGAGTGCCGAGGGTGACGAGCGCGGTGGCCGAGGCGCTCGCCTGGAGGAACCGGCGGCGGGAGAGGGCGGAGGCTGAGGTGTCTTCGACGTCCAAGGGAGCTCCCAGTGCACGGGGTTGGTGTGCCGGAACAGGAGAGACGGATGAGGGAAACGTACGGGGCGGGATCCGGCACGCGGTCCCGCCCCGGTGTTTCTCGGCCGATCTTCACCGTCAGCGTCTGCGGTACGCCGCCGTCACCTCGACCTCGACCAGCCACCCCTTGACCGCCAGCGAGGCGACCTCCATCGTGGCCCGCGCCGGGCGGGCCTGGTTGGCGAGCAGCGGCGCCCTGGGCGTAGAGGTGCCCATCGGCACGGCCACGACTTGATGGGTCGTCAGGTCGATATTGGCGAAATACTGCCGGTACGCACGGTTCCACCCCGCGTAGTCGGCGGTCTCCGCGCCGGGCGGCTTCATCAGATAGCACTTCATCGTGATGACGTCGGCCGGGGTGAGGCCCGCGGCCTCCAGGTTGTTCTTGATGTTGCGCAGCACCACGAGCGCCTGCGCCTCGGTGACCGTGACGCCTTGGGCGCCCTCGGTGAGCGACGGGTCGGTGTAGCGCTCCGGACTCCCGTCAGGGGCCGAGGGGTTGAGCGCGGAGGGCCCGAGGCCGCTGCTCTGGTAGAGGGCGACCTCCCCGCCCGTGACGACGCCATTGGCGATGGCCGGGTTGGACTGCCCCTCGGGCAGCATCACGCGCACTTCCTTCGGTCCCGGCCACCAGCCGCGGGCATCGGCGAGCGCGGTGCCGCCGGTGAGGAGCGTGGCGGTCAGGGCCGTACCGACGACGACTTTCGTACGGCGCTTCACGCGGCCATCACCCTCTCGTGGATGTCGGTCACGACCTTGCGGGCGGAGCTGAACGCGCCGTGCTGCCAGGCGATCACATGGCTGAGCCAGTCGCCCGCGAAGTAGACATGTCCGGCGGGCTGGTTGAGGCGCTTGTACTCCGGTCCGTTCTGCGAGGCCCAGCCGACCCAGCCGCCCTCGATGTACGGGGTGCGGTGCCAGGCGACGCTGAAGGAGTGGGCGAGTTCGGTGCGGTACTTCTCGCCGTGGATCTTCACGCCCCGGCTGACCGCCCGGGCGAGCCGCTCCTGGTGCGGCAGCGCACTGTAACTGAGGGCGTCGGCGCCGAAGTTGTAGTAGCCGATGAGGGTGCCTCGGCTTCCGTGGTAGCCGTAGGACGGGTACCAGATGGTGGCCAGGTCGGTGTCGGTGGGCGTGATGCCGCCGTAGATGTGCTCGTCGGTCTCCCACCAGCGGCTGCCGTACTCCAGGCCGATCTTGCCGACGGGTGTGGCGGTGGGGTACTTCAGCGCGGCGGTGACATCCGCGCCGAGGTTGTGCTTGATGCGGGCCATGACCATGGGCGGTACGGCGGCGACGACGAAGTCCGCGTGCCGGGTACGGATACGGCCCTGGGCGTCCCGGTAGGTGACATCGGCGCCGTCGGCCAGGTCGGTGACCTCCAGCGCCTCGGCGCCGTAGGTGATCCGGTCAGGTCCGATGGCCTTGGCGAGGGCGTAGGGGATGGCGTCCATGCCGCCGACCGGCTGGAACATGAGCATGGCCTGGTCGTAGCCGAACTCGAAGGTGAAGCGCTGCCCGACGCCGCTCGCGATGACGTCCGACAACGTTGGCACCGGACCGAGCACGGTGCCCGCCTCGAAGGCGGCGCCGGGTTCCACGGCGTAGCCGCGCCGGTCGCTGCCGGTGTAGGCGTAGCCGTCCGCCTTGCCCTTGATGGCGCCGAAGTTGCGCAGGAAGGCGATCAGCCGTTCCTTGTCGGCGGCGGTCAGTTCGGCGTCCAGGGCGCCCTGGTCGGTGGCCTTGGCGAGCAGTTCGGAGACATAGCCGTAGACGTCGGCCTTCGCGGTCCGCCAGCGCATCGGCTGCCCCGCGAGGGCGGCACTCTTCTCGTGATAGATGTACGCGTTGGCGTTCTGATTGGTGAACACCTCGATGGGAACGTCCAGTTCACGGCAGTACTCAAGCGTGACATGCGACTGGGGCAGCCGGGCGGGCCCGGCGTTCATGTACTGGCCCTTGCTGAACGAGGCGGTCTGCGCACGCCCGTCGAGGTCGGTGAGGCTCGTACCGCCGCGCACGGTCCAGTTCCGTCCGCCGGGCCGGTCCTTGGCCTCCAGAATCCGGCAGTCGTAGCCGGCCTTGCCGAGTTCGTAGGCGGTGGCCAGACCGGCTATGCCACCCCCGAGAACGAGCACCTTCTTCCCGCTCCGCCCACTGAGCGCGAAGTCGCTCCCTCGCGGCGCCCGGTACTCCGCCGCCCGTACGTCGGGCACCGGCGCGAGGCCCAGTGCCCCCATCGCCGAGTAGAGCACTCCCGCGCCGCCCGCGACTCCGACGGAGCGCAGGAAGTTCCGCCGTGATGCCGTGGATCTCTCCGCAGCCATCCACTCCTCCTCACCCGCGCCCGGGCACAAGGTCCGGACACGACGTCCTGTCAACCGGTCACGTGGGGGGTGAGTTGCCGATGAGACCGGAGGTGCCAGATGAGGGTCCGTCAGGAGTGTTTCAGGGCTATGCCGATGACGTATCCGTGGGATGAGCGCAGAGCCGGCAGCGCCCGCGCCGTACGCCGACACCACTTGAGTGCACAGCCGGCCCACGCGTGAACACCCGTCCCCACCAGGGCTTTTATCGAACCCGATAGCGATTGCCGGAAGGATTCCGCCGCGCCCGAAAGCCGCCCTACACTCAGGCCTCCGCAGCGGTCGGGGGACACACGCCGGGTGTACCGATGACGTCACCCGGCCGGGAGAGGGAGCCGCAGCATGAGCGGAACAGTCGCCGGTCTCGCCGGCCAACTGCGCAGCGGGCTGGCCGGAGTGCTGGGATCCCTCGGCCCCCTCGACCCCGCCCAGCGGCGCGCGAAGCTGGCGGAGGCGCTCGGGCTCCCGGGCGCCCGGCTGACCCCCTCGACGCTGCTGTCCCGGCTCGGCGCCCCGGACGCCGACCAGGCCGGCGACCTGTGGCCCCGGCTGCTGGCGCTGCTCGCCGCAGCGGCGGACGACGTCGTCCCGTCCTGGAGCCTCACCGTGCCGGAGGTGCTCACGGCCACGGCGGACGACGTCCGAGTACTGGCCACCGCGCTGCCGCCCGAGGTCGCCTTCGTGGTGAACCTCGGCACGCTCCGCCTCGCCGACGTCCTGCGGGTACGGCAGGACATCACGCTCACCCTCACCGTGCCCTCCGACCCGGCCGGCGCCGCGCTGAGGCTCTCCGTGCGCGGTGTGCAACTCACCCTGCCCGGCGACGACTTGCTCACCCTGCTCGTACCGGGCGGACTGGCGCTGGAGGGCGACCTACAGGCCCGATTCGACGCGCAGGGCGTCCGCTTCGAGGGTGGCGGGAGAACGGGATCGCCCTCCCGCTGCGCAGCGCCGCCCGGACTGCGCGCGCCCGCCCGACCTCGACCCGCGCTGGCGGGTCGCCGCCGGCCTCGGTACACGGTCCGTGCAGCGCGAGCAGGAGCAGCTGATGGCGTCGGCCTGGAGCCAACTGGCCGACGTACAGGCGGCCAACCGTTTCCTGGACCTCGCCCGGCCGGCCCGGCTGGTCGGCGCCCGGCTGCACCAGCGGCACGTACGGCCCCTCACCACCGACGAGTTCCTGAATACGAGTGCCTGGTGCATAGTGAGGGCGCGCCGTCCCCGGGGATCCATGAAGGAACGAGATGACGCGGAAGAAAGCCCTGGTGGTCCGAGGCGGGTGGGAGGGACACCAGCCGGTCGGAGCCACGGAGTTGTTCCTGCCCTTCCTCCGGGACAGCGGATACACCGTCCGTGTCGAGGAGTCCACCGACGTCTACGCCGCCACCACCGAGATGGCCGACACCGACCTCGTCGTGCAGTGCGTGACGATGTCGGAGATCACCGCCGAGCAGTTGTCGGGACTGAGTACGGCGATCGAGGCCGGCACCGGCTTCACCGGCTGGCACGGTGGCATCGCCGACTCCTTCCGCGCTTCCTCCGACTATCTCCACCTGGTCGGAGGCCAGTTCGCGACCCACCCGGGCAGGGAACCGTGCGAGCGTCGGGGTGTCCAGGAGGACAACTACCTGCCGTACGCCGTCCACATCACGGAGCTCGGCCGCGAACACCCCGTCACGGCGGGCATCGAGGACTTCGAGCTGCACACCGAGCAGTACTGGGTGCTCCACGACGACCTGATCGACGTCCTGGCCACCACCACCCATCCCGTCCGGCCGTGGCAGCCCTGGCACCGCCCGGTCGTCTCGCCGGCGGTCTGGACCCGCCGTTGGGGAGCCGGGCGCATCGTGGTGACAACACCGGGGCACAGCCTCGACGTTCTGGCGGACCCCAGCGTCCGCACCATCATCGAGAGGGGCATGCTGTGGGCGACGCGCACCGCATCGGCGTCGTAGGGCTCGGAGTCATCTCCCGCGCGTACCTGGACACGCTGGTCGGCCATCCCGCCCTACGCGTCACCGCGGTCGCCGATCTCGACGCCGCACGGTCGGCCGCGGTCGCCGCCGAACTGCCGGGCGTCCGGGCGCTGTCCGTAGAGGAGTTGCTGAGCAGCCCGGACGTGGACACGGTCCTGAACCTCACCGTCCCCGCGGCCCACGCCGAGATCGCCCTCGGCGCCATACGCCACGGCAAGCACGTCTACGGGGAGAAGCCGCTGGCCGCCAACCTCCCTGACGCCCATGCGGTGTTGGAGGCCGCCGCGAAGGCGGGGGTGGGGGTGGGGTGTGCGCCGGACACCGTCCTGGGCACCGGGATCCAGACGGCGCGGGCGGTTGTGGAGGCGGGAACCATCGGCCGCCCCCTTTTCACCTCGGCCACACTGGTCACCCCGGGACACGAACGCTGGCACCCCCACCCGGACTTCTACTACACCGCCGGGGGTGGTCCGTTGCTGGACATGGGCCCGTACTATCTCGCGTCCCTGATCCACCTGCTGGGTCCGGTGCGCGCCGTGATCGGGGCCTCGAGCCGGCTGCGCACGGAGCGCGTCATCGGTTCCGGACCGCGCGCGGGCGAGCGGATACCGGTCGAGGTGGACAGCCATGTCTCCGGGGTGCTGGAGCACCTGGGCGGGACCCTGACGACGATCACGACGAGCTTCGACGGCGTGACCACCACGGCCGCGCCCATCGAGGTCCACGGCGAGACGGGAACCCTCACGGTTCCGGATCCGAACGGCTTCGGCGGAGAGATACGGCTCTTCGAACTCGGCGCCGCACAGTGGCGCACGCTCCCACCGTCGGCAGGCTACGTCAGTGGCGCCCGCGGCGTGGGCCTCCTCGATTTCGTCACCGCCGACGGGCGGCGGTCGCCCCGCGCGAACGGTGAACTCGCCCTGCACGTGCTGGAGACGATGAGCGCGCTGCTCCGCTCGTCGGCCGAGGGCCGCCGCATCGAGCTGACGACCTCGGCGGAGCCTCCGGCCCGCGTTCCGCTGACGGCCGTGGAGGAGTGGAGAGGACGGATCACCGGCTGAGGCCGTCGGGGTCAGTCCACGGGCCAGGTGTGTGCGGGTGCGTTCAGATGCATGTAGTCCATGTACGCCTGGGTCATCTGCCGCAGTGCCTCGCCCCGGTCGGGGGTGCCGGCCTTCTGCAGGTGGTGAACCGTCTCCGCCTGCCACAGGGCGCCGTTACGGGCGGTGACGCAGCGCTGCTCGATGATGCCGAGCAGGGGCTCGCGCCACGCCGCGTCCATGCCGGCCAGCTCAAGGCCCCGATGGGCCAGGGGCAGCAGGCGCCGCAACACCAGTTCCGTGACCGGCACTTCGCCCGTGCCGGGCCAGTACAGACGGGCGTCGATGCCGTCGCGGGCGGCGGTGTGGAGGTTCTCCTCGGCGACCGTGAAGGACATGCGCGTCCAGACCGGCCGGTCCTCGTCGACGAGGGCGCGGGTCAGGCCGTAGTAGAAGGCGCCGTTGGCGATGATGTCGGCGACGGTGGGTCCTGCGGGCAGGACGCGGTTCTCGATGCGCAGGTGCGGGCCGCTGTCGGTGACGGCGTAGACGGGGCGATTCCATCGGTAGATCGTGCCGTTGTGCAACGTCAGTTCGCCCAGCTGGGGAACACCGCCGCTGTCGAGCGCCTTCTGCGGGTCCTCGTCGTCGCACAGCGGCAGCAGCGCCGGGTAGTAGCGCACGTTCTCCTCGAAGAGATCGAAGACGCTGGTGATCCACCGCTCCCCGAACCACACCCGGGGCCGTACGCCCTGGGCCTTGATCTCCTGGGGCCGGGTGTCGGTGGCCTGCTCGAACAGGGGGATACGGGTCTCGCGCCACAGCTCCCGGCCGAAGAGGAAGGGCGAGTTCGCGGCCAGGGCGATCTGTACGCCGGCGACGGCCTGGGCCGCGTTCCAGTAGTCGGCGAAATCCTTCGGCGAGACCTGCAGATGGAACTGGGTGCTGGTGCAGGCGGCCTCGGGGGTGATCGTGTCGGCGTACGTCGACAGTTGCTCCACGCCATCCACCGTGATCCGCAGGTCCTCGCCGCGCGCCGCGAAGATCTGCTCGTTGAGCAGCCGGTAGCGCGGATCGCCGGACAGGGCGGTCTCGTCGACGTGCGCCTCCCCCAGGGTGGGCAGGATGCCGATCATGATGAGGTGCGCGCCCACGGCCGAAGCGCGTTCCTCGGCGTGGTTGAGCGCGTCACGGATCTCCTGCTCCCAGGCGTAGGGGCCACCGGCGGTCAGCCGCCGGGGCGGGATGTTGATCTCCAGGTTGAAGCGTCCCAGCTCGCTCGACCAGGCGGGGTCGGCGATGGCCTGGAGCACGTCGGTGTTGCGCATCGCCGGCAGCCCGTCGTCGTCCACCAGATTGAGCTCGATCTCCAGACCGACCTGGGGGCGCTCACTCTCGAAGCTCGACTCGCGCAGCATGTGCGCCAGCACATCGAGGCAGGTGTGCATCTTCTCCCGGTACCGACGGCGGTCCTCCCGCGTGAACACCAGGGCCGGCACGTCACGTCCCATCGCGCCCTCCCGAGTCACCTCGGCGGATACCTGCCTCTCCAGCGTCGCACCAAGGGCGGGGGCCGCACAGTCAGCCGACGGACGCGGTGCCACGAGGACGGCGCACGGCTCTCAGGCGTCACATGCCCTCACTCAACGTAATGATGATCTACGTCGCACGCGCACCGCCTCCTCGGAAGGGGCCGCGGCGACTGAACCGCCTGCGAGCGTGCGGGAATCACCCCGCCCCCGGAGCCGGCCTCCTCGGTGCGGCCGCCCCGGGAGCCCGCCTCCTCGGTGTGGCCGCCCCGGGAGCCCGCCTCCTCGGTGTGGCGACAGCGCCGGACGCCGCGGCCTTGAGGAGGCGGCGGAAGGTGGGGCATTCGAGGTGGCTCGGTGCGGGGCAGGCGGCGGCGTGCCGAAGGGAGTCACGCAGGACGCCCAGTTCGCGGATCCGTGTCTCCAACTCCTCCGCCTTGGACGCGAGCATCTGGCGGTCGATGTGTGGCTGCCCGTCCGGTGTGAACATGCGCGCGATCTCGTCGAGGGAGAACCCGGCGGCACGCCCCAACGCGATCAGCGCGAGGCGCTCCAGTACGGCGGGATCGTACTGGCGGCGCAGGCCCCGCCTGCCGGTCGAGGCGATCAGCCCCTTTTCCTCATAGAACCGCAGGGTCGAGGCGGGAACGTCCGCGCGTCGCGCCACCTCACCGATGTCCAGGTCTGTCATCTTCTTGACCTCAAGTCGACTTGAAGTAGCACGCTGTCATCCACACCCGCTGATGGCAAGCACAGGAGATGATCATGGACGCGAAACACCTGGCCGACGACGATCAGGCGGCCCGCTGGCGGGCAGCCGGCCACGCCTGGGTCGAGACCCAGGAGTTGCTGGACGGAATGCTCAGGCCGTTGGAGGAACTGCTCGTCGAGAGGGTGCCCGCCGGGCGCGGAGGCCACGTGCTCGACGTCGGCTGCGGCACCGGCAGCACCACGCTGGCCGTCGCACGGCGGCTCGGTCCCACCGGTCATGCCGTGGGCATCGACATCTCCGAGCCGATGATCACCGCCGCCCGGGAGCGTGTCGCACGGGCGGGCGAGGCGGCGTCCTTCATCCTGGCCGACGCGGAACATCACGCGTTCGAACCCGCCGCCTTCGACGCCGTCATCTCGCGCCTGGGCGTCATGTTCTTCACCGACTCCGTCCGAGCCTTCGCGAACCTTCGGCGGGCCGCCAAGGACGAGGCCTGGCTGCGGTTCATCGCCTGGCGAGGCGCCGAGGAGAATCCGTTCATGACGACGGCCGAACGCGCCGCGGCGCCCCTCGTGCCGAACCTCCCCGCCCGACGACCGGAGGGGCCGGGCCAGTTCGCCTTCGCGGACCCGGACAGGATCCGCGACATCCTGACAAAGAGCGGGTGGTCCGAGATCGACATCCGGCCGGTCGAACTGTCCTGCACCCTGCCCGAGAGCGAGCTGGTGGGCTACTTCACCCGACTCGGCCCGCTCGGCCTGATCCTCCCCGACGTGGACGAAGACACTCGGCCACGCGTAATCGAGACGGTCCGCGCCGCCTTCGACCCGTATGTACAGGGCACGGAAGTCCGCTTCACCGCCGCTTGCTGGACGGTCGACGCCCGGGCGTCGTAGGCACGGGCGACACGGTCCAGGCCGCGCTGGGCAGGGCCCGCCGCGGGGTGTGCTCGCGCAGGGACATCACCTCCGGGACCTTTTGGATCATGAAGCGGCGCCGCAAGCTGGGCGAACTCATCGGCGACGACGTCCGTGTCGCCCCGGGCTGTACCCAGGATCGCTTCAGCGAGGCCATCGGCCTGAGCCGGGCCCACATCCAGCGCATCGAATCCGGCCAGGCTGACCCACGCCTCGGCGACCTGCTCCGGATGTCGGACGTCCTCGACGGGCCGCTCACGACCCGGGTCGGCACAAACCCAACGCCGCGATGAGACCCCGCCCATCCGCCACGGGGGAAGCAGACAAGCGGGGCCGATCAGGGGGCGCGCTCAGAGCACCGCGCGCCACTTCCCGCGGGCAAGGCGCGTCTGACCCTCGGGGGTGATGAGCACCTGGACGCCTCGCACCGGCAGCTCGCCATGCTGGAGCCAGTAGGCGCGCAGGCTGTCGAGGATCTCCCACAGGCGGCGCGGTCCACCCTGGTGGACGACCGTGCGCCCGTCGTCGGCCGTGACAGCGCGCGCCCATGAGCCGTCGGCGTGCGCCATCTCGGCCGTGCGCCGCTCGCCGTTCTCGCGGTAGGAGTGCTCGATGCCCGGCGTGGTGATACCGAGCATGGAGTCGAGGTCCCAGGCGTTGGCGACGTCGACCACCGGGTACGGGCTGGTCATGACGTCCTCACCGTCCAGGTCGTGCGCCGTCGCGAGCAGACTGGTCGCACCGGGCGGGTAGTCGTCGCCGCGCCGGGCGTGCATGAACCCGGCACGGTCCCATTCCACGCGGCCCACTGCGCTGCCATCCGCCCGCTTCTCCGCGGTCACCAACAGCGATGTCCCCGCGATCGTGGTGACCAGACGGCCTCCGACACACAGGGCCGCAAGCCAACTCTCCGGGACGCTGCGCACGGCGACCGTCGCCACGATGCGGTCGAACTTGCCGCGGCGGGCAGGGAGTGGTCCGGTCGCGTCGACCACTTCCAGCGTGGGGTGCAGGCCGGCCAGGTCGAGGCGCTCGCGGGCGGCCTCGACGAGGTACGGGTCGACGTCCACGCTCGTCACCGAGGCATCGCCGAGCCCCTGCGCGGCGAGCGCTGCCCCGTACCCGCTGCCAGTGCCCACGTCGAGCAGCTCGTCGCCGTCGTCGATCCGGGCGTGGTCGAGCATGCGCACCACGAGGCTTGGCAGTGTGGCCGACGACGTCGGCCGGCCCGTGGGGTGGTCGCCGGACTTGGCGCGGTCCGCGTGCAGCGCGCCAACCCGGGTGATCAGGGAGCGGTCGTCGTAGACAGCGGCGTACCAGTCGGTGTCGGTGAGCGGCTCACGCAGGGTCCACTGTTCGCCTTCGCGCTCCCACCACTGCGGCACGAAGAGATGCCGGGGCGTGTACGAGACGGGTCCACGCCACCGGGAGGTGCGGTGGGTGACGCGGTCGGCCAAGTCCAGGGCGTGGTCTTTCCAGTTCACGCGGTCACTCCGAGGATCGGTGCGGGAGCCGGGGCGTAATAGGCAGGGTCGCACGCCTCCGTGTTGGCCGGGTCACAGTCTCCGGAGTCGTCAGGCGTGCACGCCATGCGCGGCATCGGCACGGCATCCGTCAGCTGCTGCCACTCCTCGCTCACAAGGATGTCGGCGAGACGCTGCTCGCGGACGTTCCCGGCGACGAGGAACCTCGACAGGATGCAGCCGGACACCTGCCCGTCCGGGGAGATGGACATGCGGTGACGGAAGCAGTTGCCGCACAGCTCGGACGTGCTCGGGATGGACGTATCCGGTGCGGCGGCACGACCGACCTTCCTGACCCGGTCGACCTGGATCCTCGTCACGCCCAAGTGCCGCAGCTGCTCCTGAGCCTCAGCGACACGCTGGCCCTCCAGGACCTCGACGATGCCGACGCGCAAAGGGATGCCCCGCCGGACCACCTCGGCGATGTTCTCGCGGGTGCGCCGGTAGCTGCCGGGCCCGTTGGTGATCTGCTCGTGCTGCTGTGCCTGGTCGCTGTAGAAGTGGCGGCCAGACACACGCCCGGCCGCTGGAACGTATCCCACAGCTGCGGCCGGATGTGCCTGAGGTTGGAGTACACCTCCACGTTCAGGCCGAGGCTGAGGCCGTGGTCCATGTACTGGGGCAGGTCCGGCGCGAGGGTCGGTTCACCGCCGATGAACTGGACAGCGGGGATGCCGACTTCGGCGATGTCCGTGCTGACGTCGAGCCAGTCCTGCCAGGTCATCGTCCCGGCGGGCGCTTTGGGGCCGGAGCTGGTGCAGCAGTGCCCGCACTTCAGCTGGCAGCGACCGGTGATCTCCAGCTCCACGGAGCGGATCCCTGCAACTGTCGGAGTGGTCATGATTCCCCTTCGTCGGAAGAGACCCCGCCCCGACTGCTCGGCCTGTCCAGGGTTGGGGAGCCGGGGCGGACGTCTTGGAGACCCGTCCCGCCGCAGGCTTGCGGACCTCCGGCGGGAGAGACGTGGTGGGCGCGACCCTGACCCTGCGGTCGCCGTGGGACCCCTCTTCGCCGGGGCGGGGCGGCGCCAGTCAGCGCAGGCGGACGGCGTTGACGCAGCCCTCGTGGATCCGGCCGGAGACGGCCGACCCTCCGGACTGGCTGCCCTGGTCGTACGGCTGCGTCGATTCGCCCGGCCTGATCGACTGGTCGCAGACCACACACACGCGGACGCCGGTCAGCGCAATGTAGTGATCGCACAGCGCCAGCAGCGACCGGCCGAGCTTGCGCACGTACGGGGCGGCGTCGGACGGCATCAGCAGGGGGCGGGCGTCCAGCTTGCCGCGGGCCTCGCGGACGCAGGCGAGCGCCACGTAGCGCGGGATGTCGTCGGCGGGCTGCTTCGCGGCGGCCCGCTCAACCTCGGGGATGAGCAGCTGTATGCCGCGGCGCAGGGTATCGGTCAGCGTCTCCAGCGTGGCCCGGTCGGTGGGGGTCACCTCGGGCGGGAGGACCTGGGCGACGCTCGCGCGCATCGTGGCGATGTCCACCGGCGGGGCGTCGTTCGTGGCAGGGGGGTCGATCGAGGTCACGACTCGGCCTCGCTGTCGTCCACGCGGGTCAGGCAGCCAGCCACCATGGCGAACGTCAGCACATCGGCCGTCCTGCACAGCCAGCCCGGCCGGGTGAGGGGCACTGCCCAGTACGAGCCCGAGGCGTGCTCCTCCAGCTCCGTCAGATCGGTACGCGGCACGCCCAGATAGGTGCCATCGCCGAGGCAGGCGGCGGCGGGCGCTCGCCAGTCCGGGGCGGTGCCGGGCGGCACGAGGGCGTAGTAGCGGCGGCCGGCGGGGTCGTGGATGACCGGGCCGCCGTTGAAGCTCCAGCCGAGCCAACCGTTCACGGTGGACGGCTCGGCGGTTCCGGCCACGCTGTGAACGACGCTCTCGGAGATGCGGACCGCGTCGAAGAGCTTCCCCAGCGGGATCAGGGCGAGCCGGGTCTCGCTGTCCCACTCACGGTGCACTGCGGCGGGCGAGGCGTGTGCCGAGGCGAGCCACTCCTGAACCGTCTCGGTGGGCGACGGACTTGATGCTGTGCAGTCCCCTCTGAGGGTCCTATGGTTCGTCATGTCGACGCTCCTGCCTGATTCGAGCGTTGGCCACTCCCGGGGCCGTTCGCGCGGCCGCCGGGTCTGATCTGTAGGCCTCCTACGGTTCCAAGGAGGGTCGTTAGCGTCACGGGCACCGGTGACCAACTTTCCTGGACCGGCAGAACGCCTGTGAGCTGGGCTAACTCGGCCTTTTGGATCCGCTGTTGGGCAGCATCGCGGAGCTCCTTCGGCTGACGCTCACACAGGAGGGGTACACGGCCGCTACCGTGTGTCTACGACGCCGCGCAGGAGCTTGCCGATGAACGGCCCCAACAAGCCTGGGTCGAAAGCCGACCGAGACGCCCTCCGCCACGACATGACCGCCGCCGGTTGCACGGTCGCCGACATCGCCATCGAAATGCGCACCCGCTACCGCATGCGTCCGCGTGAAGCCTGGCGCCACGCCCGCGGCTGGACTCTCCAGGAGACGGCGGACCGCATCACTCAGGCCAGCCTCCAGCACCCCGGCGGAGCTGTCGCCGCTGACGCATCCCTGGTGGGAAAGTGGGAGAAGTGGCCTGGCCCTTCTTCGCGGCGGCCCAGCATCGCCGTGCTGCATGCCATGGCCGAGGCATTCGGATGCTGTGCGCACGACCTCCTGGACCTTGACGACCGGCGCTCCCTGCCGGACGCCGACGTCCGCATCATCAACAGCCAGTCGGCGCACGTCGAACCGGCTTCGCCGGCGCCCACACCGCAGCTTCCTTCCTTGTCGGCCGACCCATCGGGCACCGAACTTGTACGCCTCGCTGCGGACGAATCGGCGTCGTGGGCGCAGTGGGCAGAGGCCTCGAACGTCGGCGACATCGCGCTGGAACAGCTGATGACGGAGATGCGAGGCCTGGCTTCGGACTACCTCACATCTGACCCCGTCGCCTTGTTCGTTCGCACGCGAGCACTCCGCGACCGCGTCTTCACCCTGCTCGAAGGTCACCAGTACCCGCGCCAAGCCGCCGACCTTTACGTTGCCGCCGGCTATCTGTGTGGGCTGCTCGCGTGGATGTCCTCGGACTTGGGCCAGCTGCGGGATGCGGACACCCAAGGGCGAACAGCGTGGCTGTGCGCTGAACTCGCGGGCTACAACGACCTGCGCGCTTGGGTGCTGTCCACCCGCTCGAAGGTGGCCTTCTGGGACGGACGCCTGAGAGACGCCATCAGCTTCGCCCGTCGCGGTGCCACGTTCCGAACTTCCGGCACCGTCGGCGTCCTGCTCGCCTGCCAGGAAGCCGACGCTTGGTCGGAACTGGGGGCGCACGACGAGGCCATGGCCGCGCTTGCTCGCTCCGACGATGCTCGTGACGGCGTGAGCGGTGAAGACGAGGTCGGCGGCATCTTCGCCTGCCAGCCAGCGCGGCAGCAGAACTACGCCGCCGCAGTACAACTGCGTATCGGCCACCCGGCGGACGCACTACGGTCAGCTGACCGGGCCCTCTCCCTGATGTCCGTGCAGCGTGTCAGGGCGTACGGCACAGAGGCACAGATCCACATCAGCCAGGCTGCGGCACACCTCGCCGACGGCGAAGCTGAAGGCGCCCTGGAAGCCCTTGCACCGGTCCTCGCACTCCCGCCCGACCACCGACTGGCGCCCGTCACATGTCGCTTGAATGAGCTGTCCGGCGGGATGGGCCGACCGAGCGCCCAGGGAACAGCGGCGGTCGGACTACGCGCCGCCATCGAAGAGTTCTGCGTGGACTCCGCACCGCGGTACCTTGCACTCTCGCCAGGGGAAGCCTCTGCCTGATTTGATCTCGAAGTATGACGACTCACACCGAGATCATGCGCAACCACTGGTGGTGGCGTCCCGGCTGGAGCGTGGGCCGGCGCTTCTACACCTGGCATCTGACGTTCGAGGGCCAGGGCGACGTGCACCGGCTCGCTGCCGAGTACCGGGCCGCTCTGGCACCGCTGGGCGATGTCCTCACTCCGATCCCCGACGAGTGGCTGCACCTGACCATGCAGGGCATCGGTTTCGTGCGAGACGTGAAGGAACACGACGTCCAGGCCATCGTTGACGCTGCTGCTGCACGCCTCGCCGCCATCCCGGCCTTCGACCTCAAGATCGGGCCTGAAGTCCTGGACCCCGAGGCCGTCCTCCTGCACGTCCAGCCGGACGCTCCGGTGCGGGCCGTACGGGACTCCATCCGCGCCTCCATCGGTGACGTCCTGAACGAAGTGCCCGAGAAGGCGGAAGGGTTCACACCTCACGTCTCGGTGGCGTACAGCTCCAGCGACGGACCTTCGGAGCCGATCGCGCAGGCACTTGCCGGGAGGGAACTCTCCCCAGCGCAAGCTCGCATCTCCAGCGCGGAGCTGATCGTCATCCACCGCGACAACCAGATGTACGAGTGGGAGCCCTTCGCCACCGTGCCGCTCGGCTGAAGGAAGCCCCTGCTGCCGGAGCAGGGGCGTTCCACCCCTCCGCGTGGCAGCCAAAGGGGGGTGCCACCTCACCCTTGCCCCATCACCCCACCCCACCTAGCCTGACTTTGTGCCGCAAATAAACAAACCCCGCTCGCACAACGTCGTGCCGGGAACCGCCACCGACCTCACCCGCCTCCGTATCGCCCTCACCGTCTTCTTCGCCATGGACGGCTTCGTCTTCGCCGGGTGGGTCGTGCGCATCCCGGCGATCAAGGAGCAGGTCGGCGCGTCAGCCGGAAGCCTGGGGCTCGCGCTTCTGGGTGTCTCCGCAGGAGCGGTGATCACGATGACGCTCACCGGACGGCTCTGCCGTCGCTACGGCAGCCATCCGGTCACCGTCTTCTGCGCCGTCCTGCTCTCCCTCAGCGTCGCCCTGCCACCGCTCACCCACTCCGTCCCCGCCCTCACCGCCGTACTGCTCGTTTTCGGCGCCGCGTACGGCGGCATCAACGTCGCTTTCAACAGCGCCGCCGTCGATCTCGTCACCGCGCTCCAGCGGCCGATCATGCCCAGCTTCCACGCGGCCTTCAGCCTGGGCGGAATGGTGGGCGCGGGACTTGGCGGGCTGGTGGCCGGCAACCTCTCCCCCACGCGGCATCTGCTCGGCCTCACCTTCGTCGGACTCCTGGTCACCGCCTTCGCGGGGCGCGTGCTCCTGCGGATCGCACCGCCCCAGGCAACGCGGCCCCAGGAGACGAGCCCGCGGCGCCTGGACCGCCGTACCCGCGGACTCGTCACCGTCTTCGGGCTGATCGCGCTGTGCACGGCGTACGGCGAGGGCGCCATGGCCGACTGGGGCGCGCTCCATCTCGAGCAGGACCTGGATGCATCACCGGGGCTCGCGGCCGTGGGCTACTCATGCTTCGCGCTCGCCATGACGCTCGGGCGGCTGACGGGGTCGACGCTGCTCCAGCGGCTCGGCCGCACCCGTACCGTCGTCGTCGGTGGTGCCACCGCGGCCGCCGGGATGCTCCTCGGCTCGCTCACACCCTCCGTGTGGGCCACGCTCGTCGGGTTCGCCGTCACCGGGCTCGGTCTCGCCAACCTCTTCCCGATCGCCATCGAGCGCGCCGGCGCGCTCGCCGGACCGAGCGGTGTCGCGACCGCCTCCACGCTCGGCTACGGCGGCATGCTCCTCGGCCCGCCCGCGATCGGCTTCATGGCGGAGTGGTTCTCCCTGCCGACCGCCCTGACCAGCGTCGCCGTGCTCGCCGCCGTCGCCGCCGTCATCGGGTTCGCGACCCGGCACGCGGCAACAGGCTGACCGGGCCCCCGCAAGCCCCTTGTTGAGACGTCCTGACAAACCCGTTGACATCCCTCTGGGGCGGACTCATAGTACGTGCCACTAGAGCGCGCTAATAAAGCGCTCTAGTACGCACCTGCAGGATCTCCCCGCCCCAGGGCTCATCGGGCTCCCGCTCAACATCCACGCCCCCATCAGCACAGCGAGGTGCACAGGGACATGCGCAGACACCGCCGATCCGCCGCTCTCACCGCCGCCGCCCTCGTCGGCGCCCTCCTCGTCGCCGGCTGCTCCAGCAGTTCCGGCGGGAAGGAGTCCGAGGAGGGCTCCGCCAACGCCTCCGCGGGCAAGGCCGACACTCCCCGGATGACGATCGCCTTGATCACCCACGCCTCCCCCGGCGACACCTTCTGGGACATCGTCCGCAAGGGTGCCGAGGCCGCCGCCGCCAAGGACAACGTCAAGCTCGTCTACTCAAGCGACCCCAGCGCCGGCACCCAGGCGAACCTCGTGCAGAACGCCATCGACCAGAAGGTCGACGGCATCGCGCTGACCGCCGCCAAGCCGGACGCCATGAAGGACGTGGTCGCCAAGGCGAAGGCGGCCGGTATCCCGGTCGTCGGCTTCAACTCCGGCCTGGACAACTGGAAAGACCTCGGCATGCTGGAGTACTTCGGGCAGGACGAGAACATCGCGGGCCAGGCCTTCGGCGAGCGGCTCGACCAGCTCGGCGCCAAGCACGCCCTCTGCGTGATCCAGGAGCAGGGCCAGGTCGCTCTCGAAGCCCGTTGCGCCGGTCTGAAGAAGGGCTTCAGCGGCAAGACCGACACGCTGTACGTCAACGGCACCGACATGCCGTCCGTGAAGTCGACCATCACCGCCAAGCTCAAGCAGGACTCCTCGATCGACCAGGTGGTCACCCTGGGCGCGCCCATCGCGCTGACCGCCGTGCAGTCGGTGTCCGACGCGGGCACCGAGTCGAAGGTGGCGACCTTCGACCTCAGCAGGGATCTGGTGAAGGCCGTCCAGAGCGGCACAGTCGAGTTCGCCGTCGACCAACAGCCCTACCTCCAGGGCTACTTGGCCATCGACGCCCTGTGGCTGTACCGGACCAACGGCAACTTCAGCGGCGGCGGAACCGCCCCGGTGCTGACCGGGCCCGCGTTCATCACCAAGGACAACGTCGACCAGGTCGCCGAGTTCGCGGCGAAGGGGACGCGCTGAGGGCAGAGCTCAGACCGGCTTCTCGGGCGGCGGCACGCTGGTCCCGCGTACCACCAGCTTCGGGTCCAGCACCGCCTCCCGGGGCGCCGAGTCCGGGTCGTCCAGGCGTTCCACGGCGAATCGCACCGCGTGCTCGGCCATGAGCACCGCGTCCTGCCGGACCGTGGTGAGGCCGACCGGCATGAGATGGGAGAGGTGGCTGTCGTCGTAGCCCACGACCGACAAGTCGCGCGGAACCTCCACGCCCGCCCGCGTCAGCGCCATCAACAGGCCCATCGCGCAACGGTCATTGCCCGCCAGGACCGCCGTCGGCAGGGGTCGGCCGCTGTCCCGTTCCGCGAGGAACAGGCGGCCGGCCTCGATGCCGGACTCCTCGGTGTGGTCGCCGGGGACGACCCGCAGCTCGTCCTCCAGGCCGTGGCGGCGCATCGCGGCCCGGTAGGCGCGGCGTCGCTCCGCCGAGCCGGGGCCCCGGCCGCCGTCGATGTGCACGATGCGGCGGTGGCCCAACTCGACGAGGTGGTCCATGGCTTGGCGGATGCCCTTGCTCTCGGCGGTGTGGACGCTGTCGACCCGGGCGCCGAGCACCCGCCGGCCGACCGACACGACGGCGGTACGTCCGCCGAGGGCGTCGAGGTCCGCCGCGTCCGCGCCCGGACCGAGCAGGATCACCGCCTCGCAGCGGTGGCTGAGCAGTGACTCGACCGCCTTCGCCTCGCCGCGTCCCGGCGCGGTGGCGGACAGCACGACGTCGTAACCGAGCCGCTCCGCCTCGCCGTAGATGCCCTCCAACAGGTCGGCGTGGAAGGTCTGATGGGCCGTGAACATCACACCGAGCGTGCGGCTGCGGCCACGGGCCAGCAGCCGGGCCGCGTTGTCGGGGCGGTAGCCGATCTCGTCGGCCACCCGCAGCACCCGCTCCCGGGTCTCCTGACTCGCCCCCGGCTGATCGCGGAAGACGATCGAGACGAGCGCGCGGGAGACGCCCGCCTTCTCGGCGACGTCCGCCATCGTGGGCCGCTGCCTGCCCGATGCATCCACCTGTGAACCCACCCTTCGACGCGGCCCACCCTAAGGGCGCTCTCGGAATTCCCCGGCAACAAGCTATTGACATGACATTTGGACAGGGGCCATCGTACTCGCACTAGAGCGCGCTAGTAGAGCGCGACAGACACCGATTCCCCGACGAAGGCCGCTCAGGTCGGGCCGGGGCGAAGGGACCACCAGCGTGATGTCGTTCGAAGTGCTGACCATGGGCCGCGTCGGAGTGGATGTGTATCCGCTCCAGACAGGGGTGGGACTGGCGGAGGTCACCTCGTTCGGCAAGTACCTGGGCGGCAGCCCGACCAACGTCGCGGTGGCCGCCGCACGCCATGGCCGAGCCGCCGCCGTGATCACCAAGACCGGCCGGGACCCGTTCGGCGACTTCGTCCGGACGGCCCTGGACGGATACGGCGTCGACAGCCGGTTCGTCGGTACGTCGGACATCGCGCCGACGCCGGTGACGTTCTGCGAGATCTTTCCGCCGGACGACTTCCCGCTGTACTTCTACCGGCTGGCCGAGGCTCCCGACCTCGACATCCAGCCGGACGAGCTGGACCTGGACGCCGTGCGGGACGCGGGCATCTTCTGGATCACCGGCACCGGGCTCAGCGAAGAACCGAGCCGCTCCGCCACCCTCGCCGCCCTGGCCCACCGGGCGAAGCGCGGCACGACCGTCTTCGACCTCGACTGGCGGCCGGTGTTCTGGAAGGACACGGTATGGACCGACCCGGCCGAGGTCCGGGCCGCCTACGCGGAGGCCCTGCGCCACACCACCATCGCCGTCGGCAATCTCGACGAGTGCGAGGTGGCGACCGGCGAGCGCGAACCGTCCGCCGCCGCGAAGGCGCTGCTGGCGGCCGGCGTCGAGCTGGCCGTGGTCAAGCAGGGCCCGAAGGGCGTGCTGGCCATGGACCGCGACGGGCGGTCGGTCGAGATCCCGCCGGTCCCCGTGGACGTGGTCAACGGGCTCGGCGCCGGTGACGCCTTCGGCGGCGCCCTGTGCCACGGGCTGCTGTCCGGCTGGGACCTCCCCCGCACCGTCGCCTTCGCCAACGCCGCCGGCGCCCTCGTCGCTGGCCGGCTGGCCTGTTCCGAGGCGATGCCCACCGAAGCCGAGGTCGACGAGAAGCTGCGTGAGGTGAACCGTGCCGTCTGAGAAGGTGACCCGCATCGTCGACACCCGGGTAGGCGACCCCGGTGCCATCGCGGCGGCCGCCGCCGCCCGGGTCCGCGCGACCTCGCCGCTCGGCGAACACGGCAAGGCGATGATCATCGCCGCCGACCATCCCGCGCGCGGCGCCAACGCGGTGGGCGGCGACCCGAACGCCATGGCCGACCGCTTCGAACTCCTGGACCGCATGTGCGTCGCCCTGGAGCGCCCGGGCGTCACCGGCGTGCTGGGCACCGCCGACATCCTGGAGGACCTGCTGCTGCTCGGCGTCCTCGACGGCAAGAGCGTCTTCGGCTCCATGAACCGCGCCGGGCTCGCCGGTTCGATCTTCGAGATCGACGACCGGTTCACCGGATACGACGCCGAGACGATCGCCGCGATGGGCTTCGACGGCGGCAAGATGCTCACCCGAATCGCCCTCGGCGACCCCGCCACCCCCTCCCTCCTGGAGAACACGGCCCATGCCGTCGACGAGCTGAATGACCGTCAACTCATCGCCATGGTCGAGCCGTTCCTGTCGGAGTGGCAGGACGGACGGATCCGCAACGACCTCTCCACGGACGCCGTCGTCAAGTCCGTCACCATCGCGGCGGGACTGGGCCGCCGTACCGCGTACACCTGGCTGAAGCTGCCGGTCGTGGCGGACATGGAGCGTGTGCTCGCCGCCTCCACCCTGCCCGCGCTGCTGCTCGGCGGCGAAGTCACCGACCCCGACGCGGCCTTCGCCTCCTGGGGCCGCGCGCTGAAGCAGCCCACCGCGCAGGGCCTGGTCGTGGGCCGTTCCCTGCTCTACCCCTCGGGCGGCGATATCGCCGGCGCCGTCGACAAGGCGGTGAGCCTGCTGTGAGCGGCAAGTACCACCTGCCGAAGGGGACTTCGGCCGAGGGTCCCTACGAACTCCTGGTCACGCCCGAGTCGGCGGGCTGGGGATACTCCGGCCTCGGGATCCTGAACCTGAGGCCGGGTGAGGCGCACACCCTGTCCACCGGGGAGTCCGAGTTCCTGGTCCTGCCGCTGAGCGGTGGCTGCACGGTCACCGTCGACGGGCGGAGCCTCGAACTCGACGGCCGGACGGACGTGTTCGCCTCGGTCACCGACTTCGCGTATCTGCCGCGCGAGGCGGAGGCCGTCATCAGCAGCGCCACCGGCGGGAGGTTCGCGCTGCCCTCCGCCCGTACCGAGCGGGGAGGTCACTCGGCTCGGTACGGGCGCAAGGAGGACGTACCCGTCGAACTGCGCGGCGCCGGCGCCTTGTCCCGGCAGGTCAACAACTACTGCCTGCCCGGCACCTTCGACGCCGAGCAGCTGCTGGTCTGCGAGGTGCTCACCCCCGGCGGCAACTGGTCCTCCTACCCGCCCCACAAGCACGACGAGGCCCGGCCCGGCGAGGAGTCGGAGCTGGAGGAGATCTACTACTTCGAGGTCTCCGGCGGCGAAAGCGGCTTCGGCTACCTGGGGGTGCCCCCGCGCGAGCGAAGCCGAGCGTGGGGGAGGGTGTACGGCACCCCTGAGCGGCCCATCGACGTGCTCGCCGAGGTCCGCTCCGGCGACGCCGTGCTGATCCCGCACGGCTGGCACGGCCCGTCGATCGCCGCGCCCGGTTACGACCTCTACTACCTCAACATCATGGCCGGTCCGGGCCAGGACCGCGCCTGGCTGATCTGCGACGACCCGGCGCACGGGTGGGTGCGCTCCACGTGGGAGTCCCAGGACGTCGACGACCGGCTGCCCTTCGGAGACCACCGATGAACACCATTCGACTCACCACCGCCCAGGCCCTCGTCCGCTTCCTGGCGAACCAGTACAGCGAGCGCGACGGCCAGGAGCAGCGGCTGATCCCCGGCGTGTGGGGCATCTTCGGGCACGGGAACGTGGCCGGGATCGGGCAGGCGCTGCTGCAGGCCGCCGTCACCCAAGAGGCCGATCTCCCCTACTACTTGGCGCGCAACGAGCAGGGCATGGTGCACGCGTCGGTGGCGTACGCCAAGATGCGCGACCGGCTGGCCACCTTCGCCTGCACTGCGTCGACGGGCCCCGGCTCGACGAACATGATCACGGGTGCGGCTCTCGCCACCACCAACCGGCTGCCGGTCCTGCTGCTGCCCAGCGACATGTTCGCCACCCGCGCCGCGGACCCCGTGCTCCAGCAACTGGAGGACACCCGCTGCGGGGACGTCACCGTCAACGACGCCTTCCGGGCCGTGTCGAAGTACTTCGACCGGATCTCGCGCCCCGAGCAGCTCATCCCGGCCGCCCTCGCCGCGATGCGGGTGCTGACCGATCCGGTGGAGACCGGTGCCGTCACGCTGGCGCTGCCGCAGGACGTGCAGGCCGAGGCATACGACTGGCCGGCCGGCTTCTTCCGGCGCCGGGTCTGGCATGTGGGCCGCCCGGTGCCGGAGCCCCAAGCGGTCGAGCGGGCCGCCGCGCTCATCCGCGGGGCGAAGAGGCCGCTGATCGTGGCGGGCGGCGGTGCCGTCTACTCCGGCGCCGAGACCGAACTGCGCGCCTTCGCCGAGGCCACCGGCATTCCGGTCGCCGACACCCACGCGGGCAAGGGCGCGGTGCCGTGGGACCACCCGTACGCCGTCGGCGGCATCGGGTCCACCGGGTCGTACGCCGCCAATGAGCTGGCGCGCGAGGCCGATGTGGTCCTCGGCATCGGCACCCGGTACTCCGACTTCACCACCGCGAGCCACACCGTCTTCGGCGACCCGGAGGTCACGTTCGTCAACCTCAACGTGGCCCGCCTGGACGCCGTGAAGCACTCGGCGGAGCCGCTGGTCGCGGACGCCCGCCTCGGGCTCCAGGCCCTCGCCGGAGCGCTCTCGGACTGGCAGGTCCCGGCCGAGTACCGGGCGCGGACGCGTGAACTCATCGCCCGCACACGGGAGATCGAGGACGCCTGCTTCACCGTCGGGCACGGTCCGCTACCCGCCCAGACCGAGATCCTCGGCGCGCTCAACGCCGTACTCGACGACCGCGATGTCGTCATCAACGCGGCCGGCTCCATGCCCGGCGACCTCCAACAGCTGTGGCGGGCCCGGGATCCGAAGGCCTACCACGTGGAGTACGCCTACTCCTGCATGGGCTACGAGGTGGCCGCCGGGGTCGGTGCCAAGATGGCCGACCCGTCGCGCGAGGTCGTCGTCCTGGTCGGCGACGGCTCCTATCTGATGATGGCTCAGGAGATCGTGACCATGGTCTCCGAAGGCCTGAAGGTCATCATCGTCCTGGTCCAGAACCACGGCTTCGCCTCCATCGGTGCCCTGTCCGAGTCCCTCGGCTCGCAGCGCTTCGGCACCCAGTACCGCTACCGGGACGGGGATTCGGGCCTCCTCGACGGTGACGTCCTCCCCGTCGACCTCGCCGCGAACGCCTCCAGCCTCGGCGCGGACGTCCTGCACGCCACGAGCGTCGAGGAGTTCCGCACGGCGATGGAGAAGGCGAAGGCCGCGAGCCGCACCACCGTCGTGCATGTCGAGACCGACCTCCACGGCCCCAACCCGCCCGGCCACGGCTGGTGGGACGTGCCCGTCAGCGAGGTCTCGGAACTCGACTCCACCAGGGCCGCCCACAAGGCGTACGCCGCCCACAAGCTCACCCAGCGCCACTACCTGTAAGGAAACCGTCGAAGTGAAGACCATCCAGCACTGGATCAACGGCTCACCGGTCCCCGGCGCCCTGACCGCCGCCGTGTTCAACCCGGCCACCGGCGCCGAACAGGCCCGGGTCGCCCTGGGCGGCGCCGCCGAGGTGGACGCCGCGGTCACCGCCGCCGCGCACGCCTTCGAGGCCTGGTCGGAGTCCTCCCTCAGCCGGCGCACCCAGGTCATGTTCGCCTTCCGGCAGTTGCTCGTCGAGCACGAGGAGGAGCTGGGCCGGATCATCTCCGCCGAGCACGGCAAGACCGTCGACGACGCGCGCGGCGAGATCGTGCGCGGACGGGAGGTCGTGGAGTACGCCTGCGGTCTCGGCGACGTCCTGAAGGGGTCCTTCTCCGACCAGGTCTCGCGCGGTGTCGATGTGCACAACTTCCGTCAGCCGCTCGGTGTGGTCGCGGGCATCACGCCGTTCAACTTCCCGGCCATGGTGCCACTTTGGATGCACCCCATCGCCATCGCGACCGGTAACACCTTCATCCTCAAGCCGAGCGAGCGCGATCCGTCGGCCGCCGACTTCGTCGCCGAGCTGTACCGGAAGGCCGGTCTGCCCGACGGTGTCTTCAATGTGGTGCACGGCGGCAAGGACGCCGTGGACGCGATCCTCACCCACGCCGGGATCCAGGCCGTGTCCTTCGTCGGGTCGACGCCGATCGCCAAGTACGTGCACGAGAAGGCCACGGCGGCGGGTAAGCGCGTCCAGGCCCTCGGCGGCGCCAAGAACCACGCCGTCGTCCTGCCCGACGCCGACCTGGAGTTCGCCGCCGATCACATCACCGCGGGCGCCTACGGCTCGGCCGGTGAGCGCTGCATGGCCGTCTCGGTGGCCGTCGCCGTGGGTGACGCGGCCGACGGTCTGGTCGAGGTGCTGGAGCGCAAGGCGCGCGAGGTGAAGGTCGGTCCGGGTGACGCGCCGGGCGTGGAGATGGGCCCGCTGGTCACCAAGGCCGCCCAGGAGCGCGTCGAGAACGCCGTCGGCACGGCTGCCGCACAGGGCGCGACCGTGGTCGTCGACGGACGCGGCCTGAAGATCGACGGTCACGAGGACGGCTTCTTCACCGGCCCGTCCCTGCTCGACCACGTCACCGCCGAGATGGACGCCTACAAGGAGGAACTCTTCGGCCCCGTCCTCGCGATCGTCCGCGTCGACACCCTCGACGAGGCGATCGACCTGGTCAACGCCAACCCTTACGGCAACGGCACCGCCCTGTTCACCGCCTCCGGCGAGGCCGCCCGTCGCTTCCAGCGCAAGGTCAGGGTCGGGATGATCGGCGTCAATGTGCCGGTGCCCGTGCCGATGTCGTACTACTCCTTCGGCGGCTGGAAGGACTCCCTCATCGGCGACTCGCCGATCCACGGCCCCGAGGGCATCCGCTTCTACACCCGCCCCAAGGTCGTCACCACCCGCTGGCCCCAGCCGAAGCAGCAGGTCGCCGCCGGGTTCACCTTCCCCACCTCCAACTGACTCCCCGAAGGAACACGTCATGGCAACGGCGCCATCCACACCGCTCCGCACCACCGCAGGCAACCTCTGCCTGGGCTCCGCCCCCGACTCCTGGGGGATCTGGTTCCCCGAGGACGAACAGCAGGTGTCGTACACCCGCTTCCTCGACGAGCTCGCCGAGGCCGGCTACCAGTGGCTCGAACTGGGCCCCTACGGCTACCTCCCCACCGACCCCCAGCGCCTGAAGGAGGAGCTCGACGCCCGTGGCCTGAAGGTCTCCGGCGGCACCGCGTTCGGCGCGCTGCACCGGCCCGAGGCCTGGGACGACATGCTCGCCCACGTCCGCCAGGTCGCCGCGCTGACCCAGGCAGCGGGCGCCCACCACCTGGTCCTCATCCCGCCGATGTACCGGGACGAGAAGACCGGCGCGTACACCGAGTCCCCCGAGCTGACCGCCGAGCAGTGGGCCGGGTTCGGCAAGGCCGCCGACCGGCTGGGCGAGCTGCTCCTCGACGAGTACGACGTGCGGCTCGTCATTCACCCGCACGCGGACAGCCACATCCAGACCCAGCCGGAGATCGAGCGGCTGCTCAACGAGTCGGACTCCCGCTGCACGAACCTGTGCCTGGACACCGGGCACGTCGCCTACGGCGGCGGGGACAACCTCGATCTGATCCGCCGGTTCGGCGAGCGCGTCGGCTACGTCCACATCAAGCAGATGGACCCGGACGTCCTCGCCCAAGTCGCCGCCGAGGACCTCTCGTTCGGCGAGGCCGTCAAGCGCGGGGTGTGTGTCTCGCCCCCGGCGGGCGTGCCGGACCCGGCCGAGGTGGTGGCCGAACTCGCCCGGCTCGACGCCGAGTTGTTCGTGATCGTCGAGCAGGACCTGTACCCGTGCGCTCCCGAGGTGCCGCTGCCGATCGCGGTACGCACCCGTGAGCACCTGGTCGGCTGCGGCCTCACCGGAACCCGACGCCCGACCCTGAACCGTTAAGGAGGCGGCCATGGACGTCCGGGACGACGCGATTCAGGCCCCTGCCCTGACGAACGACACCCCGCCAGCCGTCTCACGGCGGCTGCGGGTCATCACGATCGTCGCCACCTTCGGCGGACTGCTCTTCGGCTACGACACCGGCGTCATCAACGGCGCCCTGCCGTACATGACCGACGACCTCGGCCTGACCCCGGTCACCGAGGGCATGGTCACCAGCTCCCTTCTGCTCGGCGCGGCCCTCGGGGCGGTCGTCGGCGGACGGCTGTCGGACGCGCGCGGCCGGCGCCGTACGATCCTCACCCTCGCGGTGCTGTTCTTCATCGGCGCGCTGGGCTGCACGCTCGCGCCGACCACGGCCGTGATGGTCGTGGCCCGGTTCGTGCTCGGCCTCGCGGTCGGCGGGGCGTCGGTGACCGTGCCGGTGTACCTCGCGGAGATCTCGCCCGCCGAGCGGCGCGGAGCGCTGGTCACCCGTAACGAACTCATGATCGTCTCAGGCCAGTTGCTGGCGTTCACCTCCAACGCGATCATCGCTCAGGTCGGCGGCGAGTCCGGTGGGGTCTGGCGCTGGATGCTCGTCATCGCGACCCTCCCCGCGGTCGTGCTCTGGTTCGGCATGCTGGTGATGCCGGAGAGCCCGCGCTGGCTCGCCTCGCAGAGCCGGTTCTCCGAAGCGCTGGACGTGCTCAAGCAGGTCCGGGCACGGCAGCGGGCCGAGGCGGAACTCGCCGAGGTGTCCGCGCTCGCCGTCAAGGACGAGCAGGAGAAACTCGGCGGCTGGCAGGACATGAAGACCGTGCCGTGGGTGCGCAGGCTGATGTTCGTCGGCTTCGGCATCGCGATCGTGCAGCAGATCACCGGCGTCAACACGATCATGTACTACGGCACCCAGATCCTCACCGACGCCGGCTTCACCTCGGACAGCGCCCTCACCGCGAACATCGCCAACGGTGTGATCTCGGTGCTGGCCACCTTCGTCGGGATCTGGCTGCTGAGCCGCGTCAACCGGCGCCCGATGCTGATGGCCGGTCAGATCGGCACCACCGGCGCCCTGTTGCTGATCGGCATCTTCTCCCTCGCGCTGCCCGAGGGCACTGGACGGGCGTACGCCGTGCTCGCCATGACGGTCACCTTCCTCGCCTTCCAGCAGGGCGCGATCTCGCCGGTGACCTGGCTGATGCTCTCGGAGATCTTCCCGATGCGGATGCGCGGGTTCGGCATGGGAGTCGCGGCCGTGGTGCTGTGGCTGACCAACTTCGTGATCGGTCTGGTGTTCCCCTCCCTGGTCGACGGGATCGGGATCTCCAGCACGTTCTTCCTGTTCGTGGTGGTGGGGCTCGCCTCCCTCACCTTCGTGAAGCTCTACGTCCCCGAGACCAAGGGCCGCACCCTCGAAACCCTCGAAGCCGAACTCCGGGCGCGCTTCTCCTAGTTAGGACGGAACCATGACTGTACGCATCGGAGTGATCGGCGCCGGCTGGATCGGCAAGGAGCACATCCGGCGGCTCACCGACACCGTCACCGGTGCCCGGGTCAGCGCGGTCACCGACATCGACTCCGCCCGCGCCGAGGAGGCGGCGGCGCCGGTCGGCGCCCGGGTGCTGCCCGACGGCGCGGCCGTGATCGCGGCGAACGACGTCGACGCCGTCCTGGTGACGTCCTGGGGCCCGACGCACGCCGAGCATGTGCTGGGCGCGATAGCCGCCGGGAAGCCGGTGTTCTGCGAGAAGCCGCTCGCCACCACCGCCGAGGACTGCCTGAGGATCATCGAGGCGGAGCAGGCGCACGGCCGCCGGCTCGTCCAGGTCGGCTTCATGCGCCGCTACGACACCGGCTACCGGCAACTGAAGCAGGTCATCGACTCGGGCCGGATCGGCCGGCCGCTGATCGTGCACTGCGCCCACCGCAACCCGACCGTCCCCGAGTCGTATACGTCCTCGATGGCCGCCCTGGACACGGCGGTGCACGAGGTGGACGTACTGCGCTGGCTGCTCGACGACGAGATCGTCTCCACCCAGGTGCTCACCCCGCGCGCCACGAGCAAGCGGTTCGCACATCTGAAGGACCCGCAGATCATGCTCTTCGAGACGGCCAAGGGCGTCCGCATCGATCTGGAGGTCTTCGTCAACTGCCAGTACGGCTACGACATCCAGTGCGAGGCGGTCGGCGAGGAGGGCCTCGTACGGCTGCCGGATCCGGCCGCGGTCGGGGTGCGCACCGCCGGGCAGCACAGCACCGAGGTGCTGACGGACTGGGTGGGCCGTTTCCGGGACGCCTTCGACACCGAGTTCCGTGAGTGGATCGCGGGGCTCGCCGCCGGAGACGAGCCCGCCGGGCCCTCGGCCTGGGATGGTTACGCCGCCACCGTCATCACCGCCGCCACCGTCGAGGCCCTGGAGTCGGGCCGCGTCGTCACCACCGACCTCAAGCCCCGTCCCGCCTTCTACGGAGGTGCCGCGTGAAGATCGCCCTCGACCCGTACATGTTCCGCGCGCTGCCCATCGACGAGATGGTGCGCACGGTCGCCGAACTCGGCTACGAGTACATCGAGTTGTCGCCGCGCGAGGACTTCATGCCGTTCTTCCTGCACCCGCGGGCGGACGACGAGCGCGTCGCGGAGCTGAAGAACGCCCTGCGCGCGCACGGTGTCCGGCTCTCCTCCGTGCTGCCGCTCTACAAGTGGTCGTCGCCGGACGAGTCGGAGCGGCAGGCCGCGGTCCGCTACTGGAAGCGGATGATCGAGATCACCTCCGATCTCGAATGCCCGCTGATGAACAGCGAGTTCAACGGCCGTCCCGAGCGCGCCGCCGAGAGCGAGGCCGCCTTCTGGCGCTCGATGGAGGAGCTGCTGCCCCTCTTCGAGCGGGAGGGCATCGCCCTCAACCTGGAGGCGCACCCGGACGACTTCTGCGAGGAGAACACCCCGGCCGTCGACCTGGTCCGCGCGATCAACAAGCCGTGGGTGAACTACCTCTACTGCGCCCCGCACTCCTTCCACCTGTCCGGCGCCGACCCGACGGCGGACATCGCGGCGATGATGCGGTACGCGGGCGACAAGCTCCAGCACGTGCACATCGCGGACACCTTCAACCACAAGGGTTCCTCGGGCCTGCGCTACATCCTCAACCCGCCCGGCACCCCGGCCCGTATCCACCAGCACCTGGACATCGGTCAGGGCGAGGTGGACTGGGACGCCTTCTTCGGCACCCTGCGCGACCTCGGCTTCGACGGCGTGGCCACGGCCTGTGTGTTCGCGTGGGAGGAACGGGCCCGGGAGTCCTCGGCGTTCATGCTGGACCGCATCCGGAAGGAGCTCACCGCCTGAGCCACGGCTCTCAGGCCTGCCCCAGCTCCGCCGCCCCGAAGGAGACGTCGAACCGGTCGCACCAGATGCTGACGCTGCTGTACTGCGTCAGGTCGAGGTCGGCCGGGACGGCGTAGTTCTGGCTGCCCTTGTTGCCCTTGAGCTTGCCGAGGCTGACGTACCGCCCGTCGTCGAAGACGTGCCAGCCGGCACTGCCCTCCTTCACGGGGGCGTCGGTCAGCCAGACCCGCAGGTCGGGGCCGTTGCTGGTGTCGAGGTTCTCCAGCCGGACGACATGGGATCCATCGGCCAGCCGTACGAGCTTCACGCTGCCGGAGGTGTCGTGTTCGTGGCTGATCAGCTCGCCGCGGGCGAGGATCCGCGGGCCGGGTGTCGCGGAGGGATCCGCCGGGGCGGAGGGATCCGCGGTCGCGGGTGGCGCGGACGTGCCCACCGCGACCGGCAGGGCCTCGTCCACCGTCTCGTCCTGCCACAGCTTCCACGGCTGGAACCAGTACAGCCCGAACCCGACCCCGACGACGGCCACCACCAGCACCCCGACGATCAGCGACTTCCGCACGCGCCCCATAACCTTCCCCCCGACTTCCTGAGAGTTCCTGTCGGCTCCCATTCCAGCCGATCACCGAGGCGTACGGCATCCCTGAACCGATGACGAAACCCTTACGGCCATTGCCTTCGACCGCACTTCATCGTGCAGACTCAGCCGCATGGAGACTGCCGAGTTCATCCGCGTCCTGGACCGGGAGGGCCGACTGCTGGCCGAGGCGGCCGAGCGCGCCGGGACCGACGCCAAGGTGCCGACCTGCCCGGAGTGGCAGGTGCGCGACCTGCTGCGGCACACGGGGATGGTGCACCGCTGGGCGGCCGCGTTCGTCGCCGAGGGCCACACCGCCTCCGTGCCCGCCGCGGACCCGCCCGACCTCGACGGCACCGAGCTGACGACCTGGTTCCGCGAGGGACACCGTCACCTGGTCGACACCCTCACCGGCGCCCAACCGGACGTACAGTGCTGGCACTTCCTGCCGGCGCCGTCGCCGCTCGCCTTCTGGGCCCGCCGTCAGGCGCACGAAACGACGATCCACCGCTTCGACGCGGAGGCGGCCCTCGGCGGTACGCCGACCGGGATCGACCCCGCCTTCGCGGCCGACGGCATCGACGAACTCCTGCTCGCCTTCCACGCCCGCCCCAAGAGCCGCGCCCGCAGCGCCGAGCCCCGCGTGCTGCGGGTGCGGGCGACCGACAGGGACGACGCGGTGTGGACCGTACGACTGTCCCAGGAGCCGCCCGCGGCGGTGCGTGAGGAGGTCGGGGAGGCCGACTGCGAGGTCGCCGGGCCCCTTGAACTGCTGTATCCGGCGCTGTGGAACCGGCTGCCCTTCCCTAGCGTGCACGGCGACGCGTCGGTGGCCGCGCTGTGGCGGGAGAAGTCCGGCGTCATCTGAAGCCGAACGCGGTCAGCCCGACAGCATCCTGGTCAGCACCGCCCGCTGCACGGGCAGCACATCCCCGTGCAGCGCGCGCCCCTTCGCCGTGAGCGCGACCTTCACCCCGCGCCGGTCCTCGGGGCACATGTGGCGGTCGACGAGGCCATCCTTCTCCAGGCGCGCGATCAGCCGCGAGAGCGCGCTCTGGCTGAGATGGACATGCTCGGCGATCTCCTGCACGCGCTGCGCGCACTCGCCGCCCGCCAGCACGTCCAGCACCTCGAAGTCGCTGCCGCACAAGCCGTGTTGATGCAGCGCCCGGTCGAGTTCGCACTGTGTGCGGGCGTGCAGCGCCAGAATGTCCCGCCACTGGTCCACGAGCGCCTGCTCGGCCTTCTTCGCCGCCATGGGCGCACCGTAGCAGAGAACCGGGTTTGTTGCATCGGAATTAAATGTATTTGCATTCAATGCAAGCGCATGTAGTGTCTGCGGCATGACCTCTCCGCTCACCACCCCCACGTCCGACGGACGTTGGACCCCCCGGCTGTGGGGCACCCTGCTGGTGCTCTGCGCCGCGATGTTCCTCGACGCCCTGGACGTCTCCATGGTCGGCGTCGCGCTGCCGTCCATCGGCGCCGACCTGGGCCTTTCCACCTCGACGCTGCAATGGATCGTCAGCGGCTACATCCTCGGCTACGGCGGACTGCTGCTCCTCGGCGGACGCACCGCCGACCTGCTGGGCCGGCGTCAGGTCTTCCTGGTGGCCCTCGGCGTCTTCGCACTGGCCTCGCTGCTCGGCGGGCTCGTCGACTCCGGGCCGCTGCTGATCGCCAGCCGCTTCATCAAGGGCCTGAGCGCGGCCTTCACGGCGCCGGCCGGCCTGTCGATCATCACCACGACCTTCGCCGAGGGCCCGCTGCGCAACAGGGCCCTGGCCATCTACACCACCTGCGCCGCCACCGGCTTCTCCATGGGCCTGGTCCTGTCCGGACTGCTCACCGAGGCCAGCTGGCGCCTGACCATGCTGCTGCCCGCGCCGATCGCCCTGATCGCCCTGGTGGCGGGCCTGAAGCTGCTGCCGCGCAGCGCCCGCGAGAAGGACCACAACGGCTACGACATCCCCGGCGCCGTCCTCGGCACCGCGTCGATGCTGCTGCTGGTGTTCACCGTCGTCCAGGCGCCCGAGGTCGGCTGGGCCTCCGCCCGGACGCTGCTGTCCTTCCTCGCCGTCGCCGTCCTGCTCACCGCGTTCGTGGCGGTCGAGCGGCGCTCGCCCGGACCGCTGATCCGGCTCGGCGTACTGCGCTCGGGCAACCAGATCCGCGCCCAGCTCGGCGCCATCGCCTTCTTCGGCTCGTACGTCGGATTCCAGTTCCTGACCACCCTCTACATGCAGTCGCTGCTCGGCTGGTCCGCGCTCCACACGGCGCTCGCCTTCCTGCCCGCGGGCGCGCTGGTGGCGCTCTCCTCGACGAAGGTCGGCTCGATCGTCGACCGGTTCGGCACCCAGCGGCTGATCGCGGTGGGCTTCGGGCTCATGGTCGTCGGCTACGCGCTGTTCCTCCAGATCGACCTCGACCCCGTGTACGCGGCGACGATCCTGCCGTCGATGCTGCTGATCGGCGCGGCCTGTGCGCTGGTCTTCCCCTCGCTCAACATCCAGGCCACCAACGGCGTCGACGACCACGAGCAGGGCATGGTCTCCGGGCTGCTGAACACCTCGGTGCAGGTGGGCGGCGCGATCTTCCTCGCCGTGGTGACCGCGGTGGTCACCGCCGGCGCGCCCGACCGGCCCACTCCGCAGGCGGTCCTCGACAGCTACCGTCCCGGCTTCGCGGTGGTGGCGTGCGTCGCCGTCGCGGGCCTGCTGATCACGCTCACGGGCCTGCGCCGGTCGCGCCCGGCCCGGCAGTCCGTCGTGGTCGCCAAGTCCACCGTGCGGGAGGCGGAGGCGGACCGGGTTCCGGTCCGTGACTAGGGGGATCGCCTCCAACGCGTGTGCCCGGCCGGGGTGCTTGCCCGGCCGGGCACACGCCTGTTTGACTCCGTTCATGAGTCTTCACGGGGGTCGGCGCGCCAAGGCCGAGCAGGACGCGTTCGTCGTCGAGGTGGGGTACGCGCTGCTCAGCGCGGTGTTCGCGGCGGGGGTGGTCTTCGGGGCCGTCGCCGGTCCGGCGCTGCTGTTCGAGCTGCCGCGGACGGCGGAGTCGCTGGTGTGGCAGGGCGGCAAGTGGCTCGCCGTGGTCCTGTTCGCCGCCCGCGTGATCAGCGTGCTGGTGCGCTACCGGCGGACGGCTCAGCCGAGCCAGCCGGGCCGTACCAACCCCGACTCGTAGGCGAGCACGACCAGTTGGGCCCGGTCGCGGGCGCCCAGCTTCACCATGGTGCGGCTGACGTGGGTCTTGGCGGTGAGGGGGCTGACCACGAGACGGCGGGCGATCTCCTCGTTGGACAGGCCGATCCCGACCAGGGCCATCACCTCCCGCTCCCGCTCGGTGAGTTCGGCGAGGGCGTCGGCGGCCGCGGGCTCCTTGGAACGGGCGGCGAACTCGGCGATCAGCCGTCGGGTCACTCCCGGCGAGAGCAGCGCGTCGCCGCCGACCACCGCCCTCACCGCGCGCAGGAGTTCATCCGGTTCGGTGTCCTTGACCAGGAATCCGGAGGCCCCGGAGCGGATGGCCTCGAAGACGTACTCGTCGAGCTCGAAGGTGGTGAGCATGACCACCTTCACGTCCTTCAGCCGGTCGTCCTCGGTGATCCGCCGGGTCGCGGCCAGGCCGTCGAGCACCGGCATGCGGATGTCCATCAGCACGACATCGGGGGCGAGTTCACGCGCCGTGCGCACCGCCTCCTCGCCGTCGGCGGCCTCGCCGGCCACCTCGATGTCGGGCTGCGCGTCGAGCAGCGCACGGAAACCGGCCCGCACCAGCGACTGGTCGTCGGCGAGCAGTACGCGGATCACCGGTCGTCCTCCTTCGTGGTGAGCGGCAGTACGGCGAGCACCCGGAAGCCGCCGTCGGCGCGCGGGCCCGCCTCGATCGTGCCACCCAACGCGGCGGCCCGCTCCCGCATTCCGGCCAGACCATTGCCGCTGCCGCCCGCGTCGGCGCCGGTCGCGGGGCCGTCGTCGTCCACGCGGATCCGCAGCGTCCCGCCACCGTGATCGAGGTGCACGCGCGCGTGCCGCGATCCCGAGTGCCGTACGACATTGGTGAGGGCTTCCTGGACGATCCGGAAGGCCGCGAGATCGGTGCCGGGCGCCAGCGGGGGCGGGGTGCCGCGCACGTCGACGGTCAGGCCGGCGCCGGCCGCCTGGTCCACGAGTTCGGGGAGCCGGCCGAGTCCGGGTGCGGGCGCGCGCGGCGCGTCACCCGGCGCGCGCAGCGTGTCGAGCACCTGGCGCACCTCGCCGAGCGCCTCCTTGCTCTGCGCCTTGATGGTGGTCAGCGCCGTGCGGGCCTGCTCGGGATCGGTGTCGAGGAGCGCAAGCCCGACACCCGCCTGGACGTTGATGACGGAGATGCTGTGCGCCAGTACGTCATGCAGCTCGCGGGCGATCCGCAACCGCTCCTCGTCGGCCCGCCGCCGAGCCGCCTGCGCCCGCTCGGCCCGCTCCCGGGCCCACTGCTCCCGCCGCGTCCGCACCAGCTCCGACAGCGCCACGATGGCCACCACCCAGGCGGCGACCACGCCTTCCTGCCCCCAGGGGGCGGCGGAGTCCCCGGACGGCGGCAGCCACTGATAGAGCCAGTGCGCGACCAGCACATGCCCGACCCACAAGGTGCCCATCGCCGCCCAGGCGGCCCGCCGATGCCCGGCGACGATGGCACTGAAGCAACTGATCGCCACGGTCAGGAAGACGGGCCCGTACGGATACCCGGCGCCCAGATAGACCATGGCGGCACCGGCCGTGCCGAAGGCGACGGCGACCGGGTACCGATGCCGCCACAGCAGCAGTAGCCCGGCCACGAGCAACAGCGCCCGCGCGAAGGCATCGAGGTCGGCCCGCTCCCCGGCCTGCTCCTCGGCCGCGAAGTTGGACCCGACGAGCACGAACGCGGTCACGAGCAGGGTGGACCGCCAGGGCCAGCGCTCCTGCTCCTCCTGCCGCCACCACGACGGCCCGCTCCGCCACCACTGCGGCGGACCGACCACGGGCACACGCTGCTCCTCCATGCCCGCCACGCTAGACGCCACCCCCACCGGGCCGCGTCACCCACGCGAGGTGATCACATGTACTCCCCACGAAGTACGCCGCCCTCCCTGACCGGCAGGCCCACACACGGGACGCGTTCACCCTCCCTCCGCGGCCGGTCCCGTCTGCGGATACACCAGCCCCACCCCATGGGCGAGTTGGCCCACCGCATGCCGAAAGAACCGCTCACGGTCCTCGACCACCCGGTGGAACTGGCCGAACAGTTCGAAGCCGACCAGGCCGTAGAGCTGGGCCCAGGCCGCGATGAGTGCCGCCATCGTCTCCGGGGGGAGGTCGGGGGCGAAGTCGGCGGCCATGCGCTCGGCCTCGGGGCGGAGTTGGGCGGGGAGGGGTGGCTTGGCGAGGCCGAGGCCCTTGTGGGCGTCACGGACGATGCCGATGAAGACCTGACCGACCCGGGACGCGGCCGGGATCGTGGTGTCGGGGGCGCTGTAGCCGGGCACCGGGGAACCGTAGATCAGCGCGTACTCGTGCGGATGCGCCAGCGCCCAGCCCCGTACGGCCTCGCACACCGCGATCCAGCGGTGCCCGGGACCGACGTCGGCGAAGTCGTCGCGCGCGGCCTCGGCACTCTCGCCGACGGAGTTGTAGGCGTCGATGATCAGCGCGGTCAGCAGGTCGTCGCGGCTGGGGAAGTAGCGGTAGAGGGCGGAGGAGACCATGCCGAGTTCGCGGGCCACGGCGCGCAGTGAGAGCTTGGCGGCGCCGTCGGCGGCGAGCTGTCTGCGGGCCTCGTCCTTGATGGCCGCGGTGACCTCGATCCGGGCCCGGGCCCGGGCTCCCTGGGAAGTGCTGCCGTGTGCGGTGCTCATGCGAGGCAGTGTCGCATGAAAGCGAGAGCAGTGCACACAAACGAGAGCGGTGAACTAAAAAGAGAGCACTGCTCTTGCTTTGGAGCGTCGATCTCGTCCACACTGTAGGAGCGGCAGCGAGAGCAGTGCTCACAACAGAGAACACCGCTCTCAGCGAAGAACACCCGTTCGCCACAGAGAGCACCGCTCACCAAACCCTGGGAGTCCTCCATGTCCACGCACGTCAAGAAGCCCGGCTGGTTCACCGTCAACGTCTTCAACCGCACCGTCGCCTGGCTGACCCGCCGTGGCCTCAGCGTCTGGGGCTCCCGCGTCCTCGCCGTCCGCGGCCGCAAGAGCGGCCAGTGGCGGACCACCCCCGTGAACCTGCTGACCGTCGACGGCCGGCATTACCTCGTCGCCCCGCGCGGCCACGTCCAGTGGACCCACAACATGCGCGCGGCCGGCGGCGGTGAGCTGCACCTCGGCAAGAACGTGGACGTGTTCACCGCCACCGAGGTCTCCGACGACGACAAAGTCCCCCTGCTGCGCGCCTACCTCAAGCGCTGGAAGGCCGAGGTCGGCGTCTTCTTCAACGGAGTCGGCCCCGACTCCCCCGACACCGACCTGCGCCGAATCGCCCCGGACCACCCCGTATTCCAGGTCACCATCAAGAGCTAGTGCCCCGACAGGCAACGTTCGCCCCGTCGCGACGCCCGGCACGCTCCCCCACTGCCTTAAGGGCGTGGGAGGTGCCCCCACTCGCCGCACCGGGCACAAGCCCAAGTACATCCAGTACGAGGGCTTGCACCCGGCACGCCGAGAGCACGCACCGGACGCCGCTCCTTGACGGGCAAACGTTGCCTGCCGAGGCACTAGACCTCAGCCCGCTCCCCGGACTCGCCGCCCATCTGCCGGCGGTCCAGCGCTGTCAGGGCGCGCTGGGCCATCGGATGGCTGCGGACCATCTCGCCCAGCGACGACGATCCGCGGGTGATGTCCATGAACGCCCGCCAGGCGGGCCGGAACCCGGTCAGCGCGGCGTGGAACAGGCCGGGGCGCTTCTCGAAGACGGCCAGCAGTCGCTTGCCGACGCTCATCTCGACGCCGAGCCCGGCCTTGACCGCGAACGCGTAGTTCAGTGCCTGGCGCCGGGTGTCCACCGCGTCGTGCGCCTCGGCGATCCGAACCGCCCACTCCCCCGCGAGCCGCCCGGAGCGCAGCGCGAAGGAGATGCCCTCACGGGTCCACGGCTCCAGCAGCCCCGCCGCGTCCCCGCACACCAGCACGCGCCCCCGCGACAGCGGCGAGTCGTCGGCGCGGCAGCGCGTCAAGTGGCCGGAGGAGATGCTCGGTTCGAACCCGGCGAGCCCGAGCCGCCCGATGAACTCCTCCAAGTACCGCTTGGTCGCCGCACCTTCACCGCGCGCCGAGATCACCCCGACCGTCAGCGTGTCGCCCTTGGGGAAGACCCAGCCGTAACTCCCGGGAATCGGCCCCCAGTCGATGAGCACCCTCCCCTGCCAGTCCTCCGCGACGGTCTCCGGCACCGGGATCTCCGCCTCCAGTCCGAGATCGACCTGGTCGAGCTTCACCCCGACATGCGCTCCTATCCGGCTCGCGCTGCCGTCCGCGCCGACGACCGCCCGCGCGAGCAGCGTCTCGCCGCCCTGCAGGACGACGGCGACCGTGCGCCGGTCCGGTACCGCCGAGCCGTGCTGCTCCACCCGCTGCACGGTGACGCCCGTACGCAGCTCGGCGCCCGCCTTCTGCGCGTGCTCGACGAGCTGCTGGTCGAACTCGGGCCGGTTGATCAGCCCGAACAGCATCTGCTTGGAGCGACGGGTGCGCGTGAAGCGGCCGTTGTTCGAGAACGTCACCGCGTGCACCCGGTCCCGCAGCGGCAGTTCGAAGCCGGGCGGCAGGGAGTCACGGGAGGGGCCGATGATGCCGCCGCCGCAGGTCTTGTAACGCGGCAACTCGGCTTTCTCCAGCAACAGCACGCGCCGCCCCGCGACCGCCGCCGCGTACGCGGCCGAGGCACCCGCGGGCCCCGCGCCGACCACGACGACGTCCCACACCTGCCGCACGTCGTCCGCCGAAGAGTTCTCGCTGCTCACGATGGTCTACTGCTCCCGATCAAGCCGCCTGCCGCTGCTGTCCCCCGCATCCTACGGCGGCGGTCGCCGCAGGCCGCTGTGGGAGGATCGGCGACGTGGGTGCCCACCCCACCCGGCGGCGCCTACGCTCGCACGATCAGCCGTACACAGAAGTACGCACACGTACAACGTCGCACCTACAAGGAGCGTGCCCATGTCGTCGAATCCGGTCGCCGAGACCGTCGCCTCGCTGATGCCGAGGGCGAAGCGAGAGCTCACCGAACTGGTGGCGTTCAAATCGGTGGCGGACTTCGACCAGTTCCCCCGCAGCGAGAGCGAGGGCGCCGCGCGCTGGGTCGCGGACGCGCTGCGCGCCGAGGGCTTCGAGGACGTGGGCCTGCTGGACACCCCGGACGGCACACAGTCGGTGTACGGCTACCTGCCCGGGCCGGCGGGCGCGAAGACCGTCCTGCTCTACGCCCACTACGACGTGCAGCCGCCGCTGGACGAAACCGCCTGGCGGACCCCGCCGTTCGAGCTGACCGAGCGCGACGGGCGCTGGTACGGCCGCGGGGCCGCCGACTGCAAGGGCGGCCTGATCATGCATTTGCTGGCGCTGCGCGCGCTCAAGGCCAACGGCGGCGTCCCCGTGCACGTCAAGGTGATCGCCGAGGGATCCGAGGAGATGGGCACGGGCGGACTTGAGCAGTACGCCGAGGCGCACCCCGGGCTCCTTGAGGCGGACACGATCGTGGTGGGCGACGCGGGCAACTTCCGGGTCGGCCTGCCGACGGTCACCACGACGCTGCGTGGGATGACCATGCTCCGGGTGCAGATCGACACGCTGGAGGGCAACCTCCACTCGGGCCAGTTCGGCGGCGCCGCCCCGGACGCGCTGGGCGCCCTGATCCGCGTACTGGACTCGCTGCGCGCCGAGGACGGCTCGACGACGATCGACGGGCTGGCGCCGGGATCCGCGTGGGAGGGGCTCCAGTACGACGAGGAGCAGTTCCGCAAGGACGCCAAGGTGCTGGAGGGGGTGGAGCTGATCGGCTCCGGCACGGTCGCGGACCGTATCTGGGCGCGCCCGGCCGTGACCGTGCTCGGCATCGACTGCCCGCCCGTCGTCGGCGCCACCCCGTCCGTGCAGTCGAGCGCCCGTGCGCTGATCAGCCTGCGGGTGCCGCCGGGCGTGGACGCGGCCGAGGCGACCAAGCTGCTCCAGGCGCACCTGGAGGCACACACGCCGTGGGGCGCGCGGCTGCGCAGCGAGCAGGTCGGGCAGGGGCAGGCGTTCAGCGCCGAGACCACGAGCCCGGCGTACGAGGCGATGGCCCGGGCGATGGCCGAGGCCTACCCGGGCCAGGAGATGCAGTACGCCGGTCAGGGCGGCTCCATCCCGCTGTGCAACACCCTCGCCGCCCTCTACCCGGACGCGGAGATCCTTCTCATCGGGCTGAGCGAGCCGGAGGCCCAGATCCACGCCGTGAACGAGAGCGTCTCGCCCGAGGAGCTGGAGCGTCTCTCCGTGGCGGAGGCGCTGTTCCTGCGCAACTACGCGGGGAGCTGACCGGCCCGCCCCTCACGGGGTGGGAATCCCCGCCTCCAGATACAGCGCGGCCCCGCGTTCACGGGCACGCAGGGCCCAGCGCAGGCGCTCGTAGCGCACGGGTGGCAGCAGGTCGGCGGCCTCCTCCTCGGTCACGAAGCGCCAGTCGCGCAGTTCGGGCCCCGGCAGCAGCAGACGTCCGGTCCGCGCGGAGTCGAGCCGCCCGCCGTCGAAGAGGAGGCGCAGTCCGCCGTAGCCGGGAGGTGCGGGCGGTTCCCAGTCGACGACGAGGAGGCGGGGTACGTCGTCCAGACGGATCCCCGTCTCCTCGGTGACCTCGCGCATGCCCGCGCGCGCGGGCGCCTCGCCGGGCTCGACGACGCCGCCGGGGAACTCCCAGCCGGCCTTGTAGGTGGGATCGACGAGCAGGACCCGGTCGTGTTCGTCGAAGAGCAGCACTCCGGCGGCCAGCGTCTCGGCGGTCGGTTCGGGCGTCTGCACGATGTCGCTCACCGGCGCCTCACCGGAGGTGACGGCCTCGGCGATCCGGGCGGCCGTCTGGTACGGGGTGAGCCGGCCGTTGTCCACGAGGTGGGCGTCGGCGGTCAGCCAGGAGGCGAGCGCGGAGCGGTAGGGCTCGATCTGGTCGTACGACCATTGCCGGGCCCGTAGTTCGCCGTCGGGGACGTCGGGGATCTCCCGATGCGCTATTCGCTCGCGCAGGATCGTTTCCGCCGGGGCCAGGAGAATGTGTCGTACGGCGATCCGGCGCGCGGCCAGGCCGCCGAAGATCTCGTCGCGGTACTCCTGGCGCAGCAGGGTCATGGGGACCACGAGGGTTCCGCCGAGCTCGGCGAGCATCGCGGCCGCCGTGTCGATCACGAGTCGTCGCCAGATCGGCAGATCCTGGAAGTCGCCGACCTCGGCGAGGTGTTTGGGCGGAAGCAGATGCGGCAGTGCTCCGCCGATGACCTCGGGGTCGAAGAGCGCGCTGTTCGGGATCAGTTCGATCAGTTCCCGTGCGGTGGTGGTCTTCCCCGCACCGAAAGGTCCGTTGATCCAGACGATCACAGACTCCCCCTCTTCTGTTGGACCCCTGTGGCTTGCCCGCTCCACCCTGCCACGGAAACCAGTGCCAGTTGAGGGCGCACGCGCGGCGGCGCCGGTGCCCCTGGGTGCGGGACACCGGCGCCGTGCTCCGTGCCGTCGGGCTCGTCAGTCGTTCTGCCCGAGGGCGCTGTCCTCGACGGCCGGACTGTCGCCGGCGACCGTGTCGTCGAGGGTGCTGAGGGTCTTGCCCACGTCGAGGTCGTCCAGGTCGGACCCGAGCGAGTGGGACGGCGTGACCGCCGCGACGACGAAACCGGTGGCCAGGGAGGCGATGGCGAGCATGCTGCGCTTCTTCATGACCGGTTCAACTGCACAGCGGGACAACAGTCACGGCGTTCTTGTCCGAAGCGCTGGTCCGACCAGCGCCGGAACGTTCCTGCCACGCTCCGCCGGGCCGCCCCCGTCACACCGTCGCCGCGTCCGCCCGCCGGGGCAGCGCCGCGGCCGCCGCCCCCACCAGCCCCGCGTCCGTCCCCATCTGTGCCGGCGTCACCGTCAGACGCCGGACGAAGGAGAGGGTGGCGTAGTCGCCGAGCGCCTTGCGCAGGGGCGCGAGGAGCACCTCACCCGCCTTGCCGACCCCGCCGCCGATGACGGCGATGTCGATCTCGACCAGGGTCGCGGTGGCCGCGATCCCGGCGGCCAGGGCCTGCGCGGCTCGCTCGAAGGAGGCCACGGCGACCGGGTCGCCGGCGCGGGCGGCGGCGGCCACCGCGGCGGCGGAGGTGTCGCCGTCGGGGCCTGGCTGCCAGCCGTTCTCCAGGGCGCGCCGGGCGATGTTGGGGCCGCTCGCGATGCGCTCCACGCAGCCGCGCGCACCGCACGGGCACGGGTCGCCGTCGAGATCGACGCTGATGTGACCGATGTGGCCGGCGTTGCCGGTGGGGCCGGGGTGCAGCCGGCCGTTCAGGACGAGACCGCCGCCGACGCCCGTGGACACCACCATGCACAGCGCGTTGTCGTGGCCGCGGGCGGCGCCCTGCCAGTGCTCGGCCGCGGTGATGGCCACGCCGTCGCCGATCAGCTCGACCGGCAGTCCGCCCGCCGCTTCACGGACCCGCCTCACCAGCGGGTAGTCGCGCCAGCCGGGCACGTTCACCGGGCTCACCGTGCCGGCGGAGGCGTCCACGGGACCCGCGCTGCCGATCCCGAGGGCCGTCGCGCGCGTCCACAGCGGGCTCGCGGTCAGTTCGCCGAGCACCGCCTCGACGGCGCCCATCACGGTGTCACCGTCCTCCCGCGCCGGGGTCGGGCGCTGGGCGCGCGCCAGGATCCGGCCGTCGCCGTCCACAAGACCTCCGGCGATCTTCGTTCCGCCGATGTCGAGCGCGGCCACGAGGTCGGTGTGCATCAGAGTCAGATCTCCCGGTCAACCATGAGGAAAAGGGCAGGCCGGTCTCGCGGTGGGGCGCAGGCCGGAGAGTGCGGTGGACAGTGTCCCCTGCATCTGACAACGTTGTCCAGGCTCTATGCTCGACGCCACATCCTCATACAAACCATGGATCGACGCATCCCCCGTGGACGAACAGGACAGGACCCGCATAGTGCCCGAGACCATCCGCCGCGCCGACCGTACCCCCGGGAACCGTTACGGCAATCGGCCGACGATGAAGGACGTGGCCGCTCGTGCGGGAGTCGGACTGAAAACGGTCTCGCGGGTCGTCAACGGCGAGCCGGGCGTCACACCGGAGACGGAGCGCCGCGTCCAGGAGGCCATCGACGCCCTCGGCTTTCGCCGCAACGACAGCGCACGGGTACTGCGCAAGGGCCGTACCGCCAGCATCGGTCTTGTCCTTGAGGACCTCGCGGACCCGTTCTACGGCCCGCTCAGCCGCGCGGTCGAGGAGGTGGCCCGGGCGCACGGCGCGCTGCTGATCAACGGCTCCAGCGCCGAGGACCCGGACCGCGAGCAGGAGCTGGCGCTCGCGCTGTGCGCACGGCGGGTGGACGGTCTGGTGGTGATTCCGGCCGGGGACGACCACCGCTATCTGGAGCCCGAGATCAGGGCGGGCGTCGCCACCGTGTTCGTGGACCGTCCGGCCGGGAAGATCGACGCCGATGTCGTCCTCTCCGACAACTACGGCGGCGCCCGGGAGGGAGCCGCCCACTTGATCGCCCACGGGCACCGCCGGATCGGCTTCATCGGCGACATGCCCCGCATCCACACCGCCGCCGAGCGACTGCGCGGCTATCGGGCGGCCATGGAGGACGCGGAGATACCCGTGGAGGACTCCTGGATGTCCCTGGGCGTCACCGACCCCGAGCGGGTGCGCAGGGCCGCCGAGGAGATGCTCTCCGGACCCCGGCCGGTCACCGCGATCTTCGCGGGCAACAACCGAGTGACGGTCACCGTGATCCGGGTCCTGGCCGAAGAGGCCCGCCGGGTGGCGCTCGTCGGCTTCGACGACCTGGAACTCGCCGATCTGCTCCAGCCGGGCGTCACCGTCGTCGCGCAGGACGCGGCCGCCCTCGGCCGGACCGCCGCCGAGCGGCTGTTCCGGCAGCTGGACGGTACGCTGATCACACCCGAGCGCATCGAGCTGCCGACCCGGCTGATCACCCGCGGCTCGGGCGAGCTGCCCCCGGCGGACTGAGCAAGGCATGGACGCGCGCACCCTCCAGGCACTGGGCCTCGCGATGGCACCCCGCGACCATCCGCTGCTCTACCCGGGCGCCTGGCCCGCGGACTCCGGGCTCCTGGACGGCGAGCGCTTCCTGCCCCTGGACCGGCTGACCCACCCGGACCGCACCCCCGTCCTCGCGATCGGCTCCAATGCCTGCCCGGGCCAACTGCGGCACAAGATGACCGAGTTCGGCATCCTCTCGCCGATCCCCATGGTCAAGGTCCGCGTCACCGGCATCGCGATCGGTGTCTCGGCACATGTGAGCCGGCTGGGCTATGTGTCGGCATCACCCTTCCACGCGTCCGACTCCGTACGGGAGTTGTTCGTCCTGTGGCTCGACGCCGAGCAGCTCGCGGTGATCGACGCCAGCGAGGGCGTACCGCTGCCCTACGGCAACTACCGGCGTGCCTGGCTGCCCTCCCCCGAGGTGCGCCTCGACCTGGCGGACGGAACGACGCTGCCGGGTGTCTTCTCGTACGTCAACCGCCGCGGCGTTCTGCGCAACGGCTCCGCGGCACCGCGCACCCACCCCGGGCAGCGGGAGCTGCTCACCGAACTGCTCCTGAACTCCGCCCGGTTGAGGGAGCTGTTCGGCGTGGCCCCGGAGGAGTTCTGCGCCCGGGCGCGCGCGGACCGGCGGCTGTGCGAGCAGGGGACACGGCTGTTCGCACAGGAGAAGCTGGTGACCGTGCACGGCCTGGAGCGGTACGTCGCTCAGCAGACCGGAAGTCCGGGCACCGGCTCGTCGTTGTCGCCGCCCTTGACGTAGACGTCGCTGACCCAGACGTCCGCGTTGCCGCTGTCGTCGTCGGTCTTCGCCCACCAGACGTTGGTCCACTCGCCGGACGTCTCGCGGCGGCCCAGATTCTGCTGACAGTAGAAGTAGTTGGTGCCCGCGCCCAGGACTCCGACCTCGGTGCCGTCGGCGGTGTAGGACTTCGCGGTGCGCCAGACCTCGCAGTTGTACTTGCCGCCGCCGATGGGGTGGCAGGCGGCCGCGGGGGTCGTGGCGCCGTCTCCGCCGGAGGTCCTGCTCGGTGTGGGAGTGGGCTTCGCGGACGGCTCGGTCTCGGTGCTGCGGCTCGGCGAGCGGCTCGGGGTCGGGGTCTTCTCGTCGCCCTTGTCGGTGGGCTTCGTGTCGGCCGAGCCGTCGAGACTCGGCCCGCCGCCGGTCGCGTCGGCGGAGATGGCGGTGGAGGTGGGCTGTCCGGCCGCCTTGGGTTCGTCGCCGTTGCTCACCAGGGCGACGGTGACGCCGGCCGTGGCGAGGACGAGGGTCACGGCAGCGGCGGCGAGCAGGGCGCGGCTCTTGCGGCGGGAGGGGCGGGGGGTGTCCATGGGGTGCGTGGTGGCCGGCTCCTGTGGCGCCGGGGCGGCGTCGAAACCGGCGACGTACGCCCCGGGACCGCCCTGTTGCGGTGGCCCGAACCCCGGCGGCACCGTCGGCACGCTGCGCTGCGTCTCCGCCCGTTCCGGGCCGCGCAGTGTCGTCGTCGGCGTGTCCCTGCCCGCCACCGCCTGAAGGAGTTCGCGGGCTTCCTCGGCCTCCGGTCGCCCCTCCGGGCGCTTGTCCAGGAGGCGTTGGAGAACCGGGGCGAGCGCACCGGCGCGGTGGGGCTCGGGCAGGGGCTCGCTGACGATCGCGGTGAGCGTGGAGAAGGTCGAGGTGCGCCGGAAGGGCGAGGAGCCCTCGACTGCGGCGTACAGGGTGGCGCCGAGGGCCCAGACGTCGGAGGCCGGGCCGGGGTCGGCGCCCTGGGCGCGTTCGGGCGCCAGGTAGTCCAGGGAGCCGACCAGTTCGCCGCTGCGGGTGAGATGGGTCGCCGAGCCGTCGCCCGGGTCCTCCATGGTGGCTATGCCGAAGTCGGTCAGCACGACCCGGCCCGAGCGGTCGAGGAGGATGTTGCCCGGCTTGACGTCGCGGTGCAGGACGCCGGCGCGGTGGGCGGCGGCCAGTGCGTCCATCACTTTGGCGCCGATCCCGGCGGCCTCGCGCGCGTCGAGGGTGCCGCGCTCGTGCAGCACGTCGTCCAGGGAGGGGCCGTCGACCAGCTCCATGACGATCAGCGGACGTCCGTCGACCTCGGTGACGTCGTGCACGGCCACGACTCCGGGGTGGCGCACCCGGGCCGCCGCGCGGGCCTCGCGCTGCATCCGCACCCTGAGGCCGTCGAGTTCGGGGCCGTCGGCGTCGGTGTAGGTGCGCAGTTCCTTGACGGCGACCTCGCGGCCGAGGACCTCGTCGCGGGCCCGCCAGACGACGCCCATGCCACCCCGGCCGAGCTGCGCCAGGACGCGATAACGCCCGGCCAGCAGCCGCCCGCCCCCATCCGTCCGTCCGTACTCCCCCGAAGACACCGCCGCCCCGTTCCTGTGACCCACCAACGCGTGCCGTACAGACTAGAGGGGGGCGGCGAAGGCGCCCCAAAGGGGCGCGGGGAACTGCGCGACCAGCCACGACGTGGCCGCAGCCGACCGACGACGCATCAGAGCACTCCCGGCGGAGCCTGCTGCGCCCTGGCGGAGCCTACTGCGGCCCGGAGATCGTCAGATCCCCGCGCCGAGGCGCCGCGAAGCCCTCCAGGTCGGCGCGGGTCAGACCGGTGAGCCGGGCGACCTCCGCGGTGTCGAGGGCGCCGCAGTCCAGGCCGCGCAGCAGGTAGCCGCTGAGGGCCTTGGCGGTGGCGGGCTCGTCCATGACGTCGCCGCCGGTCCGGTTGGCGTAGCGGGCGAGCCGGGCGGCCGCCTGTTCGAAGCCCTCGCGGTAGAAGGCGAAGACGGCCGCGTACCGGGTCGGGATGTGGCCGGGGTGCATGTCCCAGCCCTGGTAGTAGGCGCGGGCCAGGGCGCGGCGGGTGAGGCCGTAGTGCAGCCGCCAGGCGTCGTGGACCTTCTCGGTCGTACCGACCGGGAGGACGTTGGTGGAGCCGTCCGACACGCGTACGCCGGTGCCGGCCGCGGCGACCTGCATGATCGCCTTGGCGTGGTCGGCGGCCGGGTGGTCGCTGGCCTGGTAGGCGGCGGAGACGCCGAGGCAGGCGCTGTAGTCGAAGGTGCCGTAGTGCAGGCCCGTGGCGCGGCCCTCGGCGGCCTGGATCATACGGGCGACGGTGGCGGTGCCGTCGGTGGCGAGGATGGACTGGCTGGTCTCGATCTGGATCTCGAAGCCGAGCCGGCCGGGCTCCAGGCCGTGGATCTTCTCGAAGGCCTCCAGGAGCAGCACGAACGCGCTGACCTGCTCGGCGTACGTCACCTTGGGCAGCGTCAGCACCAGCCCGTCGGGCAGTCCGCCCGCCTCCATCAGGCCGCTGAGGAAGACGTCGAGGGTGCGGATGCCGCGGTCGCGGACGGCGGCCTCCATGCACTTCATGCGGATGCCCATGTACGGGGCGGCGGTGCCGCTCTCGTACGCCTCGGCGATCAGGCGGGCGGCGCGGGCCGCGTCCTGGTCCTCGTCCGCGCCCTTGTAGCCGTCCTCGAAGTCGACGCGCAGGTCTTCGACGGGCTCGCGCTCCAACTTGGCCCGCACGCGCGTGTAGACCGGTTCGGCGAGTTCGTCGGCCAGGCCGAGGACGGCCGCGAAGGAGGCGGCGTCGGGGGCGTGTTCATCGAGCGCCGTGAGGGCCTGGTCGCCCCAGGAGCGGATGGTGTCGGCGGCGAAGACCTCGCCGGGGACGTAGACGGTGTGGACGGGCTGGCGGGTGCCGGGGTCTCCGGGGTAGCGGCGCTCCAGCTCGGCGTCGACCGGCGCGAGGGAGGCGCTGATCTCCTCGCTGACGGCGCCCGCGAGGCTCGTCGCCACCTTCTCCTGCTGGCCCTGACCCATCCCACACCCTCCTATTTTCCGCTGTACGGAATCAACAATCCGTAGAACGAAGTTATCCGGGGTCCTTCCGATGGTCAACACCGTGTCCACGGGGAGCCACTCGGTCATCTCGTCATGTTCACGCCCGCCTCATGGCACGCTATGACACTCCTTGGGCACGTCCGCACGACTCGTCCGGCAGTTCCCACCTAAGGAGCCTCCCGTGCCGAACCACAGCCGAGTCACGCGCCGTCTGGGCATGAAGGCCGCGTTAGCCGTCGCGGTCACCACACCCCTCTCCAGTACAGCACTGACCTCCGAGTCCGCCGCGGCGGACGAAGGCCCGCGCCGCCACCTGGAGGTCATGTCCTTCAACCTGCGCTTCGCGAGCACCACCGAGCCCAACGGCTGGGCCGTGCGCAGACCGGTGATGCGCGAGCTGCTGCGCCGCGAGGCCCCGCACGTCATCGGCACGCAGGAGGGCCTCTTCCCGCAACTGCTCGACATCGACGCCGACCTCGGCCGCCACTACGACTGGACAGGCACCGGCCGTCTGCACGGCAGTGCCGACGAATCGATGGCGCTCTTCTACGACACCCGTCGCGTCCGCCCGGTCGAGTACGACCACTTCTGGCTCTCCGACACCCCGTACGTGATCGGCTCCAACACCTGGGGCGCCGCCTTCCCCCGGATGGTCACCTGGATCCGCTTCCGCGATCTGCGCGACGGCGAGCGGGAGTTCTACGTCATGAACACCCACTTCGACCACCGCGGCCAGTCGGCGCGCGAACGCGGCGCCGCCCTGATCGCCGAGCGGATCAAGGGCTTCGACCCCGCTCTTCCGGTCGTGGTGACCGGTGACTTCAACGTGGCCGCGCACAAGAACATCGTCTACGACACCCTGCTGGGCGCCGGGCTCGTCGACACCTGGGACACGGCCGCCGAGCGCAGCGCCCAGTACGCCACCTTCCACGGCTACCGGCCGCTGGTCCCGGACGGCGACCGCATCGACTGGATCCTGACCACGCCGGGCGTCACCGCGCACCGGGCGACCATCAACACCTTCGCCGTGGACGGCCAGTTCCCGAGTGACCATCTGCCCGTACAGGCATCGCTGAGCCTGGGCTGAACGCGCCGAGGCCCCCGCGACCGTCGGCACGGTCGCGGGGGCCTCGTACGGCGTCGGACGGATCAGCCCTTGCGGGTCTTGATCTCCTCGGTGAGCTGCGGGACGACGTCGAAGAGGTCGCCGACCACGCCGTAGTCGACCAGGTCGAAGATCGGGGCCTCGGCGTCCTTGTTGATCGCCACGATCGTCTTCGAGGTCTGCATACCGGCGCGGTGCTGGATCGCACCGGAGATACCGGAGGCGATGTACAGCTGCGGCGAGACCGACTTACCGGTCTGGCCGACCTGGTTGGTGTGCGGGTACCAGCCGGCGTCGACGGCGGCACGCGAGGCACCGACGGCCGCGCCGAGGGAGTCGGCGAGCGCCTCGATGATTGCGAAGTTCTCCGCGCCGTTCACACCGCGGCCGCCGGAGACCACGATCGCGGCCTCGGTCAGCTCGGGGCGGCCGGTCGACTCACGCGGCGTGCGCGCGGTGACCTTGGTGCCGGTGGCCTTCTCGGAGAAGGTCACGGCGAGGGCCTCGACGCTACCGGCGGCCGGGGCGGCCTCCACGGCGGCGCTGTTGGGCTTGACCGTGATGACCGGGGTGCCCTTGGCGATGCGGGACTTGGTGGTGAAGGCGGCGGCGAACACCGACTGGGTGGCCACCGGGCCCTCGTCGCCGGCCTCCAGGTCGACGGCGTCGGTGATGATGCCGGAGCCGATGCGCAGCGCCAGACGGGCGGCGATCTCCTTGCCCTCGGCGGAGGACGGGACCAGCACGGCGGCCGGAGAGACGGCCTCGTAGGCGGCCTGCAGGGCGTCGACCTTCGGTACGACCAGGTAGTCGGCGTACTCGGAGGCGTCGTGGGTGAGGACCTTCACCGCGCCGTGCTCGGCGAGGGCGGCGGCGGTGTCGGCGGCGCCGGCACCGAGCGCGACGGCGACCGGCTCGCCGATGCGGCGGGCCAGGGTCAGCAGCTCCAGGGTGGGCTTGCGGACGGCGCCGTCCACGTGGTCGACGTAGACGAGAACTTCAGCCATGGGAATGCTCTCCTGCTTGGATCAGTTGAGGGGCGGTCAGCGAATCCGGGCTCAGATGAACTTCTGGCCCGCGAGGAACTCAGCGAGCTGCTTGCCGCCCTCGCCCTCGTCCTTGACGATCGTGCCGGCGGTACGGGCCGGACGCTCGGCCGCGGAGTCGACCACCGTGTAGGAGCCGTCCAGACCGACCTCGTCGGCCTCGATCTCCAGGTCCTCCAGGTCCCAGGACTGAACCGGCTTCTTCTTGGCCGCCATGATGCCCTTGAAGGACGGGTAACGCGCCTCGCCCGACTGGTCGGTGACCGACACGACGGCCGGCAGGGAGGCCTCGAGCTGCTCGGAGGCGGCGTCGCCGTCGCGGCGGCCCTTGACCGTGCCGTCCTCGACCGAGACCTCGGAGAGCAGGGTGACCTGCGGGACGCCCAGACGCTCGGCGAGCAGCGCGGGGACCACGCCCATGGTGCCGTCGGTGGAGGCCATACCGGAGATGACCAGGTCGTAGCCGGCCCTCTCGATCGCCTTTGCCAGCACCAGGGAGGTGCCGATGGCGTCGGTGCCGTGCAGGTCGTCGTCCTCGACGTGGATCGCCTTGTCGGCGCCCATCGAAAGAGCCTTGCGGAGCGCGTCCTTGGCGTCCTCGGGGCCCACGGTCAGGACGGTGATCTCGACGTCGTCGTCCGAGTTCTCGGAGATCTGCAGCGCCTGCTCGACGGCGTACTCGTCGAGCTCGGAGAGCAGACCGTCCACGTCGTCCCGGTCGACGGTCAGGTCATCGGCGAAGTGCCGGTCGCCAGTGGCGTCGGGCACGTACTTCACAGTGACAACGATCCTCAAGCTCACGCCGGCTCTCCTACTGCGTCGACATTTCTCTGCTGCCTACTTGCAGGCAGCATAGGCGCCCCAAGCGGCCGATCCCGATCGGGGCGACCCGCGCTCCGAGCGAAAATATTACTCGTCAGTACACCCAGTTCGTTCCCGCTAAGCAAGCGCTTTGAACTGTGACCTTCGCAACGCAGCGTAATCGGAACTGGACGGTTTCGCAGAACTGTCCGATACGCGGTCAGTCGCGCAGGCCGGTGAAACGGCCCTGGTGGTACAGCAACGGCCGCCCGGGGCCGGTGTGGTCGCCGAGCAGGACTTCCGCCAGCACGATCCGGTGGTCGCCGGCGGGCACGCGCGCGTGGATGCGGCAGATCAGCCAGGCGGGGACGTTGTCGAGGACCGGGACACCCTCGGGGCCCTCGTGCCAGACGGTGGGCGGGGCGAAGCGGTCGGCGCCGCTGCGGGCGAAGGTGGCGGCCAGGTCTCGCTGGTGCTCGCCGAGCAGATGTACGCCGACACGCTCCGCCCGGGACAGTGTGGGCCAACAGGAGGACCCGGTGCCGATACCGAAGGAGAGCATCGGGGGCTCGGCCGAGACGGAGGCCAGGGAAGTGGCGGTGAAGCCGACGGGGCCCTGCTCGCCGTGGGCGGTGATCACCGCGACTCCCGCCGCGTGCCGCCGGAAGACGGAGCGCAGCAGTTCGGGCGAGGCGAGCCGGGTGGCGTCGACGTCGGGCGTGGCGGTCATGAACACCTGGGGAGATGGGGCGCCGGGGACATCCCGTCAGACTGACGATAGATGGCCCGTACAGTCAAGTGCGCCAGGGGATGTGGGAGATGACTCACTGTCGGAATCACGCCTCTCACACCGCCTCGCCGAGGGCCGCGATCACGTCCGCCTTGCGCGGTTGTCCGACGGCGCGCCGCACCACGCGTCCGTGGGCGTCGAGGACCAGCACCGTGGGCGTCTTGAGGATCTCCAGCTCCCGTACGAGCTCCAGCCGGGCCTCGGCGTCGATCTCGACATGGGCGACGCCGGGCACCATCGCGGCCACCTCGCCGAGCACGCGCCGCGTGGCCCTGCAGGGCGCGCAGAAGGCGCTGGAGAACTGCACCAGAGTGGCCAGCTCGCCGAGTCGCCCGCCCAACTCGTCCGGCCCCAGCCGCGTGTCCTCGTCCCGCTCGCGCACCCTTGCCCTCCTCCTGTCGTCGACTGCTCCAGCGCTCAGGGGACCGCGATGATTCCCAGGTGCGAGTGGCCGCCCCTATCGGGTGACGTGACGAGGATCTCGCCGTTCCCCGGCACCAGGACTGGCTCCCCGTGCGTTCTTGGGGCACGATCTGCGAGATGCCGTAAACCTACGGCTGCGTAACTTTCCGCCGGGAGCTCCCTTCCCAGGCAGAGAAGGAAGGTCCACCCCGTCCATGGCAGAGCTTGTCTACCGTCCCGTCGTCGGTCTCGCCCTCACGATGTTCAAGGCGTGGGACCTCAAGATCGACTGCAAGGGTTCGGAGAACATCCCACGCTCGGGCGGCGCCGTGCTGGTGAGCAACCACATCAGCTACCTGGACTTCATTTTCAACGGCCTGGCCGCGCTCCCCCAGAAGCGCCTGGTGCGCTTCATGGCGAAGGAGTCCGTCTTCCGGCACAAGATCTCCGGTCCGCTGATGCGCGGGATGAAGCACATCCCGGTGGACCGCAAGCAGGGTGAGGTGGCCTACCAGCACGCGCTGGAGTCGCTGCGCTCCGGCGAGATCGTGGGCGTCTTCCCGGAGGCGACGATCTCCCAGTCGTTCGCGCTGAAGAGCTTCAAGTCGGGCGCCGCCCGGCTCGCCCAGGAGGCCGGCGTCCCGCTGATCCCTATGGCCGTGTGGGGCACCCAGCGGCTGTGGACCAAGGGCCACCCGCGCAACTTCAAGCGCAGCCACACCCCGATCACGATCCGCGTCGGCGAGGCCATCGAGGCATCCAAGGACAAGTACGCGGGTGCGATCACCCGGCAACTGCGCGAGCGGGTCCAGGAGCTCCTGGAGGCCGCCCAGCGCGCCTACCCCGTACGCCCCAAGGACGCGAGCGACACCTGGTGGATGCCCGCGCACCTCGGGGGTACGGCCCCCACTCCGGAGCAGGTCCGCGAGGGCGAAGCCCGCTGAGAGCGCACTTGAGGTGCGCTGCCGGACCGTCCCCTAGGGGCGCATGGCGATCTGGGCTCCTGGGCTGAACTTCTCCAGTAGCTCGGCGAGTTCAGCAGCTGCCCGCTCCACCTCGGCGAGCGGCATGGGTGCGAGGCTCTCCAGCAGGAAGATCGCCGAGACGCTCTCCTCGGTGAGGCGGGTGCGCGGGCCCTGGCGCCAGTTCCAGCGACGGCAGGTCACGCCGGCCTCGTCGCACCACACCACCTCGCCGGCGTCGGGGTGTTCGACGGTTTCGGCGCCGTCGGCGACGGTCACGAAGGACTCGTCGCCGGTGGCCCGGATCAGCCGCATTCCGCCCTGGACGCGATCGAGGTCCTCGCCGCCCACCGGGATCAGATGCGCCACACTGATCGCGTTGTAGAGGTCGACGAGCAGATTGATCCGGGGCAGCCCGGCACCCGACAGCGCCCTCTTGGCCAGCGCCTCCGCCGAGTTGCGGGTGCGCGACGGCTTGGACCCGAAGGCCGTGTACACCTCCCGCCAGGCCGCCATGTGCGGGTCCTCGTGCGGGGCACGGCCGTCCAGACGTACGGCGAGACGGCGGGCCGCGTCGTCGAGGAGTTCGGAACTTCCGGCGGTGCTGGGTCCGTTGACGAGTCCGTGGGCCTCGATGGCGACGTGCGTGAAGCCCGGCGCGAGGGTGCGCACCTCGTCGGACACGGTCAGCGTGAGGGTCATGGTCGGCCTTGCCTCAGAGTGCGGTCGGGAGCGTCTGCCACAGATGCGGTCGGTCGGTCGCGCCCTGGAGAGCACCGAGGACGGCCGGGTGCGGTTTAGCATACAGGACCGGATAGTCCAACTCATTGGACTTCGGGTCGACCGGGAAGGCCAGCCGCTCACCGTTCAGGGAGAACTGCGCGTCCACGCCGGGCTTGTTGCCCCGGGGGTCCTGTCGATGCCAGGCGCCATTGAACCGGACGGCGACCAGACCGTGCACCACGTCGAACTTCTGATAGCACAGCGCCGTCGGGATGTCCTCGGCCCGCAGCAGCGCCGCCAGCGCATGGGCCTTGGCGTAGCAGATGCCGGTGCCCTGCTCCAGCACGTCGGAGGCACGCCAGGTGACGCGCAGGTCGCCGGAGTCCTGGGAGTGCGGGATGGTGTCGCGCACGAACTCGAACGCGAGCCGCGCATAGGCATACGAGTCCTCGGCCCGCCCGGCGAGGTGCGCGGCCGTCCGCCGTACCACCGGATGATCGTGGTCGATGACCTCGTCAGCGGCCAAGTAGGCGGAGAGGTCGGGGGTTTCCTGGATGAGCGCCATGGCCGCAGAGCATAGGAATGCGATCACCCGAGAGTCAATTCTTTTTCGGGTGATCGCATATTTATGCAGTGGGCTAGCGCGCCATCTCCTCCTTGAGCGCCGCCACGAACGCGTCCACGTCGTCCTCGGAGGTGTCGAACGCGCACATCCAGCGCACGACTCCCTCGGCCTCGTCCCAGAAGTAGAACCGGAACCGCTTCTGCAGGCGCTCGCTCACGTCGTGCGGAAGCTTGGCGAAGACGCCGTTGGCCTGTACCGGGTAGAGGATCTCCACGCCGTGCACCGCGCGGACGCCCTCGGCGAGCCGCTGCGCCATCTCATTGGCGTGCCGGGCGTTGCGCAGCCACAGGTCCTTGGCCAGCAGCGCCTCCAGCTGCACCGACACGAAGCGCATCTTGGAGGCTAGCTGCATGGACAGCTTGCGCAGATGCTTCATACGGCGGACGGCGTCCTGGTTGATCACCACGACCGCCTCACCGAACAGGGCGCCGTTCTTGGTGCCGCCCAGGGAGAGGATGTCCACACCGACGGCGTTGGTGAAGGTCCGCATGGGGACGTTCAGCGAGGCCGCCGCGTTGGCTATCCGGGAGCCGTCGAGGTGCACCTTCATGCCGTGCGCGTGGGCGTGCTCGCAGATGGCGCGGATCTCGTCGGGCGTGTACAGCGTGCCGAGCTCCGTGCTCTGGGTGATCGAGACGACCTGCGGCATCGCGCGGTGCTCGTCCTCCCAGCCCCAGGCCTGCCGGTCGATCAGCTCAGGGGTGAGCTTGCCGTCCGGGGTGGGCACGGTGAGCAGCTTCAGGCCGCCCATCCGCTCGGGGGCGCCGCCCTCGTCGACGTTGATGTGCGCGCTCTCGGCGCAGATCACCGCGCCCCAGCGATCGGTGACCGCCTGGAGCGCGACGACGTTGGCACCGGTGCCGTTGAAGACCGGGAACGCCTCCGCCGTAGGACCGAAGTGGCTGCGGATGATCCCCTGGAGGTTCTCCGTGTACGCGTCCTCGCCGTAGGCGACCTGGTGGCCGCCGTTGGCGAGGGTCAGCGCGGCGAGAATCTCCGGGTGGGCGCCGGCATAGTTGTCGCTGGCGAAACCGCGGAGCTCCGGGTCGTGGTGGCGACGCGCATCGGTCTTCGGGGGGTTCACGGCTTCTCGGTGAGCCACAGACGCTGTCCGTTCACTTCCGCGGCGGGCTTGTCCCAGACGCCGACGATGGCCTCGGCGAGATCCTTGACGTCCGTGAAGCCCGCGAACTTCGCGTTGGGCCGCTCGGCGCGCATCGCCTCGTGCACCAACGCCTTCACCACCAGGATGGCAGCCGCCGACGTCGCGCCCTGCTCGCCCCCGGCCTTCTTGAAGTAGTCGGCCATGGCCAGCGTCCACGCCTCCGCGGCCGCCTTGCCCGCGGCGTACGCGGCGTTGCCCGCGGTCGGCTTCGACGCGCCGGCCGCGCTGATCAGGATGTACCGGCCCCGGTCGCTGCGCTGGAGCGCCTCGTGGAAGGCGAGGGAGGTGTGCTGCACGGTGCGGATGAGCAGCAGCTCAAGGAAGTCCCAGTCGTCCAGGCTGGTCTTGGTGAAGGTCTCGCTGCCGCGCCAGCCGCCGACGAGGTGGACCAGGCCGTCGACACGGCCGAAGTCCTTCTCGATGCGGGTGGCCCACTCGTGCGTGGACTTCAGGTCCAGCAGATCGACCGTGTCGCCGACGACGGTGGCGCCGCCGTGCGCGTAGCTGGCCGCGTCCACGGCCGCCGCCAGCCGCTCCGGGTCGTTGTCGGAGCCGACGACAGTGGCGCCCGCCTCGGCGAGGCGCAGCAGCGCCGCCCGCCCGGCCGGTCCGCCCGCGCCTGCCACCGCGATCACCGCACCGCTGAGCGGCCCGTTCCCGTTCGCCATCTTGCCCTCCTGAGCCAGGTCCTCGGTACGGTCGCTCACGCGGCGACCCGCTCGGCGCCGTCCGCCGTGATGCCCTTGGTGGAGGCGATCACGTTCTTCAGCTTCTTGGACAGGGCCTCATAGAACATGCTCAGCGGAAACTCGTCGGGAAGCACGTCATCGACGAGCTTGCGCGGCGGCTGGGTCAGGTCCAGGGCGTCCGGACCCTTGGCCCACTTGGAGCCGGGGTGCGGGGCGAGGTAGGTGGAGACCAGCTCGTACCCGGCGAACCAGTGGACGAGCTTGGGGCGGTCGATGCCGTCGCGGTACAGCTTCTCGATGTCGGCGCACAGCTGGTTGGTGACCTGCGGGGCGCGCTGCCAGTCGATGAACAGCTTGTTGTCCGTCCAGCGCACGACGTCGTGCTTGTGCAGGTAGGCGAAGAGCAGCTGGCCGCCGAGGCCGTCGTAGTTGCGCACGCGCTCACCGGTGACCGGGAAGCGGAACATACGGTCGAAGAGCACGGCGTACTGCACGTCACGGGCCTGCGGGACGCCGTCGGCCTCCAGCTTCACGGCCTCCTTGAAGGCGGTGAGGTCGCAGCGCAGCTCCTCCAGGCCGTACATCCAGAACGGCTGGCGCTGCTTGATCATGAACGGGTCGAAGGGCAGGTCGCCGTGGCTGTGGGTGCGGTCGTGGACCATGTCCCACAGGACGAAGGCCTCCTCGCAGCGCTTCTGGTCGTGGATCATCGCGGCGATGTCCTCGGGCAGCTGAAGGCCCAGGATGTCGACGGAGGCCTCGGTGACCCGGCGGAAGCGGGCGGCCTCGCGGTCGCAGAAGATGCCGCCCCAGGTGAAGCGCTCCGGCGCCTCGCGCACGGCTATGGTCTCCGGGAACAGCACGGCGGAGTTGGTGTCGTAACCGGCCGTGAAGTCCTCGAACTTGATGCCGCAGAACAGCGGGTTGTCGTAGCGGGTGCGCTCCAGTTCGGCCAGCCAGTCGGGCCAGACCATGCGCAGCACGACCGCTTCGAGATTGCGGTCGGGGTTGCCGTTCTGCGTGTACATCGGGAAGACCACCAGGTGCTGGAGGCCGTCCGCGCGGTTCGCGGCGGGCTGGAAGGCCAGCAGCGAGTCCAGGAAGTCCGGCGCCTCGAAGCCGCCCTCGGCCCAGCGGCGCAGGTCCTTCACCAGGGCCTGGTGGTAGTCGGCGTCGTGCGGGAGCAGTGGCGACAGCTCCTCGACGGCCGTCACGATCCGGGCCACGGCGGCCTCGGCGTCGGCGGCGGCCGGGGCGCCCTCGGCCTGGAGGTCGATCGATCCGTCCTTGGACTGCCATGGCCGGATCTGCTCCACGGCATCCTTGAGCACGGGCCATGCCGGGTGCTCCACCACCCTGGCCGCAGGACGAACCTGCTCCCCCACACCCGACTGCACAAGAATTTCCGTCATGTCCCATCCTCCACGGGAGAACCTCTCGTCAGGACACCGTATGCGCACGAGGTTCCTCCCAGCAAGTGGGACCTCGGGAAATTATCCTGCCCGACCCCATCGTCACCGAACTTTTTCCTGTGGTACGGGGTGAAGGCACTCTCGCGGGGTAGACGCAATCTTTCAGCCGGTCAATGCCCGCGAGACTCGCCCACGGCCGGGTGACCGGCCGCCCGGGGCGCGCATGGCGGCCGACCAGGTACTGGCCGGATCCTTGCGTCCACGGGGCCGATCCCCGGTGTACGCACAGGTTTCATCCGGGGCCCCGGCGGTTAGGCTGCGGCCCTGCCGCGCGAACGCCCCGCTCCGGTCGTGCGCGCGCCGAGCCGCCGTCGACGGAAGCGAGTCGAACCTTGAACTTCCTTACCATCGGTCACCGCGGAGTGATGGGTGTCGAACCCGAGAACACCCTCCGTTCCTTCGTCGCCGCCCAGCAGGCCGGCCTCGACGTCATCGAACTCGATCTGCATCTGAGCAAGGACGGTCACCTCGTCGTCATGCACGACACCGACGTGGACCGCACGACCGACGGCAGTGGCCCGATCGCCGAGAAGACCCTCGCGGAGCTGCGCGCCCTGGACGCGGGCAAGGGCGAGCGGGTGCCGGTCCTCGACGAGGTCCTGGACGCCGTGACGGCGCCGCTTCAGGCCGAGATCAAGGACGTGGCCGCGGCCCGGGCGCTGGCCGAGGTGATGAAGCGACGGGACCTGGTCTCCCAGGTGGAGGTGTCCTCGTTCCACGACGAGGCGGTCGCCGAGATCGCCCGCCTGGTGCCGGGGGTGCGCACCGCGCTGATCGGCAGCCGCTTCGGCACCGACATCGTGGAGCGAGCCGTCGAGGCGGGTGCGGGAACGGTCTGCCTGAACATCCGCCGCCTCACCCTGGAGGTGGTGGAGGCGGCCCGCGAGGCGGACCTCAAAATCATCGGCTGGGTGGTGAACACCCAGGACCATCTGCGTCTCGTACGCGCCCTGGGCCTGGACGGCGCGACCACCGACTACCCGGAGATCAAGCGCACGGGACGCTTCACGGCCTGACGCTCAGCCGAGTTCCTTGGTCAGCAGCTCGAACTGGAGGTCGTCGCGCTGCGGGATGCCGAAACGCTCGTCGCCGTACGGGAAGGGCGTCATCCTCCCCGTACGGCGGTAGCCGCGGCGCTCGTACCAGGCGATGAGGTCCTCGCGCACGGAGATCACCGTCATATGCATCTCGGTGGCGCCCCAGCTCTCGCGGGCGGCGCGCTCGGCCTCCGCGATGACGACCTTGCCGAGGCCCGCGCCCTGGAGGGTGGGGCTGACCGCGAACATCCCGAAGTAGGCGTGGGTACCGCGGTGTTCGAGCTGGCAGCAGGCGACGACACGGCCGTCCCGCTCGACCGTGAGCAGTCGGCTGTCGGGGGCCTTGATGACCTCCAGCACGCCCTGCGGGTCGGTGCGCTGCCCCTGGAGGATGTCCGCCTCGGTGGTCCAGCCGACCCTGCTGGAATCGCCCCGGTAGGCCGACTCGATCAGCGCGACCAGCGCGTCGACATCGGCGTCGGTGGCGTCACGGAAGGTCAGTGCGGCGGCGGTCTCCATGGGGCGTGTCTCCACTTCTCGGCACTGCGCGGGCAGGGACGAGGGTAACCCGCCCCCGCTACGCTCCGGGATCATGGTGCATGTACTCAGCAGCAGAATCCTGCTCCGTCCCGTCGACCCCGACCGCTCCCGCGCCTTCTACGGAGATCAGCTGGGCCTCGCCATCCAGCGCGAGTTCGGTACGGGCCCCGAGCGCGGCACCGTCTACTTCCTCGGCGGCGGCTTCCTGGAGGTGTCCGGCCGCTCCGAGACTCCGCCTTCCCCCGCCCTCCAGCTCTGGCTCCAGGTCGAGGACGCGGAGGCGACGCACGAGGAGCTGCGGGCGAAGGGCGTCGAGATCGTACGGCCGCCGGTGCGCGAACCATGGGGCCTGATCGAGATGTGGATCACCGATCCGGACGGCACGCGGATCGCCCTGGTGGAGACACCGAAGGACCATCCGCTGCGGTACCGGCCCGGGATCTAGCCCGGCTGCTTCCGATGGCTCGGGTCCGGCGTGGGGGCTTAGCGTGCTGGAGGGGTCGCCCTCTCGGAAGGAACGCCATGAAGCTCGACAGGCCGGTGGCCGGCGGGCCCTGCTGGACCGAGCTAGGGACCAGCGATCTCGACGCCGCCAAGCGGTTCTACAGCCGCCTCTTCGGCTGGCGTCCCGAGACGGATCCGCGCCAGGAGGCGGGCGGTTACACGGTGGCCCACCTCGGGGACAAGGCGGTCGCCGCGCTGAGCCCGCTGTATCAGCAGTCGCAGCCCGTCTCCTGGAACGTGTCCTTCCTGGTGGCCGATGTGGAGGCCGCGGCGGCGCAGGCGGCGGCGGAGGGCGCCACGGTGCTGGTCGGGCCGATGGACATTTTCGATGTGGGCCGGTTCGCCGTGGCACTCGATCCGACCGGGGCCGCCTTCCAGATGTGGCAGGCCCGCTCCTTCCCGGGCGCGGGCCTGTTCAACGCGCCCGGATCCCTGGGCTGGGTGGAGCTCATGACCCGCGCCCCGGAGCGCGCCGTGGACTTCTACACCACGCTGTTCGGCTGGAGCGTCAACGCCTCCGAGCACTACACCCAGTGGGGCATCGACGGCGCCGACTTCGGCGGCTTGGTGACGATGGACGACAAGTTCCCGCACGAGGTGCCCGCGCACTGGCTGCCGTACTTCGCCGTGGCGGACGTCGACGACACAGCGGCCACCGCGACCGAGGCCGACGGAACCATCCTCATGGAGCCGACCTCGGTGCCCGAGGGCCCGCGGATCGCGGTGCTGCGGGATCCGCAGGGCGCGATGTTCGGCGTCTACCGCGCCTCCGACTACGACTGAGCCGCGGCGCGATGACCATCCCTCAGACGCGCAAAGCTCCCAGCCGCCCTTCCAGTCGCATCAGCAACTCGCCGAGCAACGCAGCCAGTTGGTCCTGCCCGGGCGCCTCCAGGTCGGACAGTACGGCCGTCTCGTAGGCGAGTTGCTCAGGCAGGATGCCGTCCACGAGGTCGCGGCCCGCGTCGGTGAGGCGGACATGGGAGACGCGGCGGTCGCGGGCGTCGGCGCGGCGCTCCACCAGGCCGCGCTCGGTGAGGTGTTTGAGGCGCTTGGTGACGGCCGCGCCCGAGGAGAAGGTCTCCCGTGCCAGCTCGCCCGGGGTCAGCTCGTGCCCGGTGCGGCGCAGCGCGCCGAGCAGGTCGAACTCGGGGCGGCTGAGCCCGGCCCGGCGCAGCGGCGCGTCCTCGGCCTGCTGGAGGAGTGCGGCGCAGCGGTTGATGCGGCCGATGATCTCCATGGGGCCGGTGTCCAGGCCGGGGTGGACGGCCCGCCACTGCCGGACGACGGCGGCGACCGTGTCGTCCCGCCCTCCCCGTGGCCCTGCCGCTTCGGCTGCCGTCATCGCCGTACGCCCTCCGTCGATCTGTGGTGCCGGGTGGTCGCGGCGAGCGTACGGTGTCCGGACTGTTCGGCGAGCACGACCCGCTCCTGTGGCAGGGCGCGCCGCCACCACTCGCCGGAGGCGGCGTCGACGGTGGCCCGCGGGTGCCGGGTTCGTGGGAGCCGCTGAGCTCCGTGGTGAGGGGCGCCATCGGGGTCACACCGACGCTGCCGAGCCAGTAGTTGCGGCTGATCTGACCCATAACCTTGGAAGGTGTTTTACTCGTGAAACATATGGGTGACCTGCCGTGCTCCCGTGAATGCTCCCCGTGTACACCCTTGCGCTTGGGTGCGCGCCGCATGGCCCGGGCATTCTCCGACCGACCGCGGGCGACTGCCCGGCACCGTCGAGCGGGGAGGGCGCGTGCATCTACCGGCTTCGCCCGGCTGGCTGCTGATCGCGCTGTGCGCGGCGACCGGGGCCTACTGTCTGCTGCGTATGCGCAGCAACGTCGAGGCACAGCGCCGGGCCGCGGGCGGCGAGGCGCTGATGGGCTTCGGCATGGCCGCGATGGCCGTGCCCGCCGCGGTGTTCACCCCGCCGTCGTGGACCTGGCCGGTCTACGCGGTCGTGTTCGGCGCGGCGGGGCTGCGCGCCCTGTGGGCGGCGCGGGCGAGCGCGCATCATCTCCACCATCTGGTCGGGACCTCGGCCATGGTCTACATGGCGGTCGCGATGGCCGCCTCCCCCGGCCACGGCGCCTCCGGCGTCCCCCTCGTGACGGGGGCGCTCCTGCTCTACTTCACCGGGTACGTGCTGCTGACCGGCGTCCGGCTGGTCCCGGTCACCGCGGGCGGCGGTGCCGTGCGCCTCGGCGACCGGCCGGAGTTGGCACGGGCGTGCCGGTTGTCGATGGGGATCGCCATGGTCGCCATGCTGCTCACGATGTGAGGCCCGTGACCGGTATCCCTTCAGGCTTGTGCCCCGCCAGTGTTGGCCTCGCGCCCCAGAAGTCGGCGAGTATCGCAGTATGCACACCCAGTCCGTCGACTCCCCGCCCCGATCGTCAGACCGAAGGCCCGCCGTCCGCTGGGCCGGCGCCCTCGCGCTGTGCTCCGCGTTGCTGCTGGCGCTGGTCGCGGTCCGGTGGCACCCCCTGATGACCCTCGACGGCGACATCGCCGAGACCACGCATCGCTGGGCGGTCGACGAGTCCGGGCTGACGCAGGCGTTCCGGATCCTGACGGACTGGGTCTGGGATCCGTGGACGATGCGCATCCTCTGCGCGGTCGCGGTGCTGTGGCTGCTTCTGCGGCACGCGGCGCGCTGGGCGGCCCTGTGGCTGGCCGTCACCACCGCGCTGAGCTCCGCGCTCCAGCAGGGCATGAAGGCCGCCATGGACCGCTCCCGTCCCGTCTGGCCCGACCCCGTCGACTCCGCCCACTACGCCGCCTTCCCCTCGGGCCACGCCATGACCGCCACGGTGGTGTGCGGCCTCCTGCTGTATCTGCTGCACCGCCACGGCGCCGGCCGCGCGGTGTGGCGTACGGCCGTGGCGGTGGCGGTGGTCTCCGTGGTCGGCGTCGGCCTGACCCGGGTGTGGCTGGGCGTCCACTGGGCGTCGGACGTCGTCGGCGGCTGGCTGATGGGCGCCGCGCTGGTGGCCGCGGCGGTGATCGTGTACGGCCGTCGACGGTCCGACGGTCCGGACACTCAGCCGATCTTCCCGCGTCGGCGATCGTCTTCCCCGTAGGGTTCGAACATGACCGCCGTCCTGTTCGACTTCTCCGGCACCCTCTTCCGTGTCGAGTCCGCCGAGTCCTGGCTGCGCGGGGCGCTCGCCGAGCGGCAAGTGGAGCTGACCGAGCCGGAGTTGACCGAGGCCGCGGAGGCGCTGGAGCGGATGGGAGCACTGCCGGGCGGACGGAGTCCGGCGTGGCTGCCGGAGGATGTCGCGAGCGTCTGGGGCGTCAGGGACAAGAGCCAGGAGCTGCACCGCGCCGCATACACCGGCCTGTCCCGGCACGTCCCGCTCCCCGACGAGCGGCTGCACGACACGCTCTACGACCGCCATATGACGCCCGCCGCCTGGGATCCCTACCCCGACGCGGCCGAGGTGCTCGGCGCGTTGCGGGAGCGCGGGGTCGGGGTCGGGGTGGTCAGCAACATCGGCTGGGACCTGCGGCCGGTGTTCCGTGAGCACGGCCTGGACCGGTATGTGGACGCCTACGTCCTGTCCTTCGAACACGGCATCCAGAAGCCGGACCCCCGGCTGTTCCGGGCCGCCTGCGCCGAGCTCGACGCCGATCCGCGCGAGGTTCTGATGGTCGGCGACGACCGCAGGGCGGACGGCGGTGCCGCGGCGCTGGGATGCGGGGTGCACTTCGTGGACCATCTGCCGGTGTCCGAACGGCCGGACGGACTGCGGCCGGTGCTGGAGTTGCTCGAGGGCCGTCCGCCCGCGGACTCCGGGATCGGCGCCTGAGAAGTCGCCCAGGCCACCATCAAGGGGAGTGCACGCCTTCCTTGGGCGATCCCCCGCGTCGCCCAAGGCAGGCGGCAACCCGAACCCGGTCGGCGAAGAGCCTGACCGGACACGCTGAGTATAGTTGGCTGGCAGCCAGTCAACGCAGGAGTTACAGCATGTCCCCGCGAAGCGCCTCGGTCAATGAAGAACTGCGGCGGCGTTCTCGGGAGCGGCTCCTTCAGGCGGCGGTCGAGCTCGTCAGCGAGCACGGCTACGAGGCCACGACCCTGGGCGACATCGCGGACCGGGCCGGTTCGGCGCGCGGTCTGGTCTCGTACTACTTCCCCGGAAAACGCCAGCTCGTCCAGTCCGCGGTGCACCGGCTGATGCATTGCACCCTGGAGGAGGCGCTGGAGCGGGAACCGCGCACCGAGGACGGCCGGGAGCGGATGGCCAGGGCCATCGACGCGATCCTGGGGCTGGCCCGGGACCGGCCGGTGCTGATGCGCCAGCACATGGCCGGCATCCTCCAGGCCGAGGGCTTCGTCCAGTGCCCGGAACAGCGCCGTCTCGCCGAACTGCTGCGGGACACCTGCGCCCGGCACGGCTCGATGAACGTCGACACCGACTACCCGATGCTGCGCGCCCTGCTCATGGGCGCGGTCTACGCGGCGTTGGTCCCCGGGGTGCCGATGCCCGTGCCGGTGCTGCGGGCCGAGCTGTTCAAGCGCTACCGGCTCGACTGGGAGATGGGGATCCCACCGGACGCTGCCACCCCGGCCGACGGCCCGCACGACACCGACCTGTCGCGCTTCTTCGCGACCGGGGAGAATCCGCCGACCTGAGTCTTCCCGTTCAGCGCCGAGCATGACGCGGCGTCAGAAAGCCCGCGTCGCGCGCCTGGGAGATCAGTCTGAGCGAATTGCGGCGGCTGTGCCCCGTCGCGCACATCACCGCCAGGACGGGATCGAACCCCTCCTCCTGAGCCGCCCGGTACTCCTGGGCGATCAGCCACCGCCCCTCGACGCCACGCGGCCAGGCGGGCCGGGCACGCCGCGACCCGACCGGTTCCCCCTCGCCGCCGTCGGCCTCGCTCCGCGGCTCCTCGGCCACCCCGCAGGCCTCGAACAGCGGCTCCTCGATCCAGTCGGCGAGCTCCGTCAGATCGTGCAGGGACAGCGCCGGCTGCGCCCGTACGTCCTCGATGGAGACGCACCCCTCGGACACCACGGCCAGCGCGTCGACCCGGGCACCGTCGGCGAACGCGAGACGGACCTGGAACCACGAGGTCACGCCCTCGCTCTCCTGCACTTCCCACGCGGGCCACACGGACACCTGGCCGTCCGTCGGACAACGATCAGAAAGATTAAGAAAGGATGCTTCCAGCACACACGGAACGTAACCGCATCATCACATTCCAATCGAAGGGACACGCAAGGCCACTCCGCGCCTGCACCCTGTCAGCACAGCACCGCGGATGCGATGCTGGAAGCACCAGCGCTCTCCTGAGAACCCACGGGTGAGGAGTTTCGCCGTGCTGCATGTCGCCGTCGTCGGCTCAGGGCCGAGCGGGTGTTACACCGCGCAGGGTCTTGTCCAGCAGGATCCCGCGGTGCGCGTCGACGTCCTGGACCGTCTGCCCTGCCCGTACGGCCTGGTCCGGTACGGCGTGGCCCCGGACCACGAGAAGATCAAGTCCCTGCAGAACAACCTGCGGACCGTACTGGAGCACGAGCGGGTGCGGTTCCTCGGCGGGGTGCAGATCGGCGCCGGCGGGATTCCGGCCGCCCGGCTGCGCGAGCTGTACCACGCGGTCGTGTACTGCGTGGGCGCCGCCACCGACCGTCACCTCGGGATCCCCGGCGAGGATCTGCCGGGCAGCTGGTCGGCGACCCAGTTCGTGTCCTGGTACAGCGCCCATCCGGACGCCGTCGACGACGGTTTTGTACGCGGCGCGCTGTCGGCCGTGGTGATCGGCGTGGGCAATGTCGCGGTGGACGTGACCCGCATGCTGGCCCGGGGTACGGCGGAACTGTCCCCGACGGACATGCCCCAGACGGCGCTGACCGCGCTGGGCGCGAGCCGGGTGACCGACATCGCCATGGTGGGCCGGCGCGGCCCCTCCCAGGCCCGTTTCACCACCAAGGAACTGCGCGAGCTGGGCTCCCTGCCGGACACGGACGTCACCGTGGACCCGGCGGAGGCCGCCCTTGACCCGGCCTGGTCCGACCCTTCCGCCCTGCCCGGCGCCCAGCGCCGGAACGTGGAGGTACTGCGCGGCTGGTCCGATACCCCGCCGACGGGCGCGGGCCGCCGGATCCACCTGCGCTTCTTCCTGCGCCCTGTCGAACTCCTCGCCGAGGAAGGGCGCGTGGGCGCGGTCCGCTTCGAACGGACGGCGCCCGACGGCCAGGGCGGAGTGACCGGAACCGGCCGATTCGAGGTGCTCCCGGCCCAGTTGGTGCTGCGCTCGGTGGGCTATCGCGGAGTGCCGCTGGAGGGCCTCCCGTTCGACCCGGCGACCGGAACGGTGCCGAATCTGGCGGGGCGCGTCCTGCGCGACGGCGTGGTCACGCCGGGCGAGTACGTGGCCGGCTGGATCAAGCGGGGCCCGACGGGGGTCATCGGCACCAACCGCCCGTGCGCGAAGGAGACGGTGACGTCGCTGATCGAGGACGCCGCCGTGCTCGTGGGCAAAGAGGTCCCCGAGGATCCGCTGACGGCGCTGCGGGCGGAGGGGGTCGAGCCGGTGACGTGGGCGGGTTGGCAGGCGATCGAAGAGGCGGAGGCGGAGCTGGGGGCGAGGCTGGGCAGGCGGGTGGTGAAGCTCGCGGACTGGCGTTCACTACTGACTGCCGCGCACGGAAACGCAGGCTGAGGGGCGCGGGGCTGCAAGCGATGTGCGGCTACCGCCGCGCGGGCGCGACCAGCCCCCACCGGCCCGCAGCGGGACACGGACCGGAAACACATCAGAAATCAACAAACTGTTCAAGGGGCCTACGGTCTCGCCCATGACCACGCACCCCGTAGACGAAGTCCCACCCGCCCGCCAACTGGCCGCTTTCGGCCTCCAACACGTCCTCGCGATGTATGCGGGCGCCGTCGCGGTCCCGCTGATCGTCGGCGGCGCGATGAAGTTGCCGCCCGCGGACCTGGCGTACCTGATCACCGCCGACCTCCTGGTGTGCGGCATCGCCACGCTCATCCAGTGCATCGGCTTCTGGCGCTTCGGCGTACGGCTGCCGATCATGCAGGGCTGCACCTTCGCGGCCGTATCACCGATGGTGATCATCGGTACGACGGGCGGCGGACTGCCCGCGATCTACGGCTCGGTGATCGTCGCGGGGCTGGCGATCATGCTGCTGGCACCGGTGCTCGGCAGGCTGTTGCGCTTCTTCCCGCCGCTCGTCACGGGCACGGTGATCCTGATCATCGGCATCTCCCTGCTGCCGGTCGCGGGCAACTGGGCCGCGGGCGGCGCCGGTTCGGAGGACTTCGGGGAGCCCAAGAACCTCGCGCTTGCGGCGTTCGTGCTGGCGGTGGTCGTGGGCGTGCAGAGGTTCGCGCCGGTCTTCCTGAGCCGGATCGCCGTGCTGGTCGGCATCGTCGTGGGGCTCGCCGTCGCCGTGCCGTTCGGGTTCACGGACTTCGGCGGGGTGTCCGACGCGGACTGGGTGGGGATCAGCACGCCGTTCCACTTCGGCGCGCCGACGTTCGAGGCGTCGGCGATCGTGTCGATGCTGGTCGTCGCGCTGGTGTGCATGACCGAGACGACCGGTGACTTCATCGCGGTCGGCGAGATGACCGACCGCAAGGTCGACTCGCGGTCCCTGTCCGACGGACTGCGCGCGGACGGCCTGTCGACCGTGCTCGGCGGCGTCTTCAACACCTTCCCCTACACGGCGTACGCGCAGAACGTGGGCCTCGTCGGCATGACCCGGGTGCGCAGCCGCTGGGTCGTCGCCGCCGCGGGCGGCATCCTCGTCCTGCTCGGTCTGCTGCCCAAGCTGGGCGCGGTGGTGGCGGCGATACCGGCGCCGGTGCTGGGCGGTGCCGGTCTGGTGATGTTCGGGACGGTGGCCGCGAGCGGCCTGAGGACCCTGGCCCAGGTCGACTTCAAGGGCAACAACAACCTGACGGTGGTGGCGGTTTCGGTCGCGATGGGTGTGCTGCCGGTGGGTGTGCCGACGATCTACGACGAGTTCCCCGACTGGTTCCAGACGGTGATGCACAGCGGGATCAGCGCCGGGTGTCTGACGGCGATCGTGCTGAACCTGCTGTTCAACCACCTTCCCTCGAAGACGTCTGTCGAAGTGACGGCACGCGAGGAAGTCGCCTAACGGTTCAACCGCCGTACGATCTCCTCCAGTGGCGGCAGCGCCCGCTGGCCCGCCAGCGCCAGCGCGATCGCCCCGGCCACCCCGGTCCAGGCGATCGGGCCGAGCGGAGTGCAGCCGAACAGGCGGCTGACGCCCGGGGTCTGGACCACGGCCACCAGGACGGCGGCGGAGCCGAGGGAGGTGACCCGGACCAAGGGGCTGTCGCGGCGGTCGGCGAGGGTCTGGGCGAGCTGGGTACCCACCACCGCGCACAGGGCCATCGTCGTGGAGCGGCGGGCCGAGCCCGGGGTGAAGCGGCCGATGAGCCAGGCGGCCACCGCGCCCAGGGTCGTGGTCATGGCTCGGTGGCGGATCTGTTCCATCAGCGGGGCGCCGAGCAGAGAAGTGCCGAGGGGCTTGTCGTCGTGGGTCTCCTCGTCGCTCGGGTCCTGGTGCGGGGTGACCGAGACGGCCATCGCCGGGAACAGGTCCGTGAACAGGTTGACCAGCAGCATCTGCCGGGTGGACAGCGGCGCGGACCCGGCGAGGAGCGTGCCGACGATCCCGAAGCCCACCTCACCCGCGTTGCCGCCGATGAGGATGGCGATGGCGTCGGCGACGCTGTGCCACAGGGCGCGGCCCTCGGCGATCGCCTCGATGAGGACGGTGAGGTCGTCGTCGGTGAGCACCAGGTCGGCCGCGTTGCGGGCAGCGGCCGAGCCCCGGGCGCTGATGCCGACGCCGATGTCGGCGGCGCGGATGGCGGCCGCGTCATTGGCGCCGTCGCCGACCATGCCGACCACCCGGCCCGCGTCCCGCAGCGCCTCCACGACCTGGAGTTTCTGCTCCGGCGCGACCCGGGCCACGACACCGACGTCGTGCAGCATGCGGGCCCGCTCCGACCGGTCGGCGTGGGCCAGTTCATCGCCGGTGGCCACGGCCGTGTCCTCGGGCCAGCCCAGCTCCACGGCGATGGCGCGTGCGGTCTGTGGATGGTCGCCGGTGAGCATGACCGGCCGTACGCCTTCCTCGCGCAGCCCGTGCACCAGCGCCTGGGAAGTCTCGCGCGGGACGTCGGCCAGGCCGAGCAGGCCGGTGAACTCCAGGTCCCGCAGGGGTTCTTCGAGTACGGCCGCGTCTTCCGTCCGCTGCCCGCGCCGGGCGACCGCGAGGACGCGCAGGCCGTCGCGGGCCAGGGTCTGGGCGGCCTTGGTGGCGTGGTCGGGCAGGTCGCGGCAGGCGGGCAGGACGGTTTCCGGGGCGCCTTTGACCACAAGCATGCGGTCGTCGTCCTTGGTGTGGCCCACGGCGGCGGCGTAGCCGCGGGCGGCCTCGAAGGGCAGGTCCCCGGTCTGTGTCCAGTCGGGGTCCTTGTCGGCCGCGTCCAGGACGGCCTCGTCGGTGGCGTGCACCGGGCGGTCCGAGTCACCGTCGAGGACCGGGCAGGCGCGGGCCGCGATCCGCAGGACGTCCGCGCTCCTCTTCTCGTCCGGCTTTCCGGTGGTGCCCTCGGCGTCGGTGACGCGGACGAGGCGGAGGCGGTTCTCGGTGAGGGTGCCCGTCTTGTCGAAGCAGAGGGTGTCCATCCGGCCGAGGGCCTCCAGGGTGCGCGGGGCCCGTACCAGGACGCCCCTTTGGCTGAGCCGGCGTGCGGCGGCCAGTTGGGCGGCCGTGGCGACGAGCGGCAGTCCCTCGGGAACGGCGGCCACCGCCACCGCCACGCCGCCGCTGACCGCCTGTCGGATCGGGGTGCCGCGCAGCAGGGACAGTCCGGTCACCGCGGCACCGCCCGCCATGGTCAACGGCAGGGCCTTGGCGGTGAGTTCCTGGAGCCGGGCCTGCACCCCGGCCGACGGGGGCTTGCGGGCGGCGAGGGAGACGGCACGGGAGGCCTCGGTGCGGTCACCGGTCTCCACGACCATGGCCCGGGCTTGGCCGGCGACCACGGTCGTGCCCTCGAACACCATGCAGCGGCGGTCGGCCACGGGCGCGTGCGGAGTGGGGGCCGTCTGCTTGTCGACCGGCAGCGATTCGCCGGTGAGCGCGGATTCGTCGACCTCCAGGCCGTCCTCCCAGAGGAGACGCCCGTCGGCGGGGACCACGTCGTCGGCCTTGAGCTCGATGATCTGGCCGGGGATGAGTTTGGCGGCGTCGACGGTGCGCGGGGACGTCGCCCCGTCCGCGGATCCGTCCGGCGCGAGGCGGGCCCGCCGTTTCTGCTCGGCCACCAGCCCGGCCAGGGCACGCTCGGCCCGTAGCCGCTGCACGCCGCCGACCAGGGCGTTGAGGTCGAGGGCGCCGACGACGAGCAGCGCGTCCACCGCCGAGCCGAGGATCGCCGAGGCCGCCGAGCCGACCGCCAGCACCGGGGTGAGCGGATCGTCCAGCTCGCCGCGTACGGCCCGCGCCAGCTGCACCGACCAGCGGACCGGGGCCAGCACGGGGACGCGTCCCGCGGCATCGGCCGCCCGGTGGACGCGGGTCGTCGCCTGCTCCACGACCGACAGCTCCCCCTCGGCCCGGCGGCGCAGCCGGGACCGTACGTCGGAGAGCCGCAGGGCGTGCCAGGCCACCCGCGCGCGGGGGTGCGGAGCGCGGGTCGCCGCCACGCCGACGGCGGCCCGCGCTCCGGACACCAGGGCGAACGCTGCGCTGAGGTCGACGGGAGCGTGCCGCAGCCCCGGGACGGGGGCGCGCCGGCCGCGCCGGGACTCGCTGATAGCCACCAGCAGCCCGGAGAGCGCGGCACCGGACCTGGCCAGCGTCTGCGATCTGCTGCCCACTTTGCGGGCGGCGGGGACGGAGGTGAGCAGTCGCCATACGTCGGCGAGGCCGCCCGGGGCCACGACGTCCGCGCCCCACACCACGGCCGCGTCCCGGTCCGCGAGCGCGACGGCCACGTCGGAGCCCAGGAGCCCCTTCAGGACGTCGCTGTCGTCGGCCGACTCCGGCCGGGCGACCGTGACGACGCCTCCGTGCTCACGCAGCGACTCGACCACGTCGGGCAGCGGACGGTGGTGTACGACGCGGTCGGCGAGGGCGGTGAAGTCCTCCAGGGCGGGATGGTCGACGACCACGACGCGCAGACCGGCGTGGCGGGCGGCGTCCAGGACGGCCTCGGTCCAGGGGTCCGCGCCCGCCTCGCCGTCGGTGCACAGGGCGCTGGGGTGCAGGACGAGCGTGTGGGCGGTCTCCAGTCGCCGTACCCGCTCGGGGTCGCGGACGAGGACTCCGGTGCGGGCCAGGGCGCAGCCGAGGACGGCGTTGAAGGCGGCGGGCCCGTAGCGGGCGGCCTTGGGCGAGCCCGCGAGGACGGCCTCGGCGGCGTCGGCGGCGTCGTGCTTGACCAGCAGGGTCGCGAGGGCGCCGGCCACACTGCCGGTCTCGGCGTGGTTGGCGTACTCGTGGGCGGGCGTGGAGCGCAGGGGCGGGCGGGGACAGACGTCCGGGGACACGTCGACGCGGTCGGGTGAGCAGAGCCGGTCGTGGACGGTGTCGAAGGCGGCGGCCCGTGCCACGGTCTCCGCGAGCTGGAAGGCGCGCAGGGTGCCATCCAGCAGCAGGGAGGTCGGGGTCTGGCCCGCGCCGTGCGCGGCGGCGTTGGCGACGGCCAGGAGCAGGTCGGTGCGGGAACGGCCGTAGCGCTCGCGGAGCAGGCCGCGGAAGCGGGGGTTCTCGCGCAGCAGGGTCACGGCCGCGGTGATGAAGCGGGGCGAGGGCGGCAGCCGTAGCGCGTACGTGGTGAGCGCGGCACCGGTGCCGATGGCGTCGGCCAGGAGCGCTGCCGCGGCGGTGCGGATGCCGGCGGGGTCGCCGGGGTGCGTGATGTCCTCGACCGAATCGTCGCCCGGGCCGAGTCCGTGGCGTTCGGCGAGGGCGCTCGCCCTCTCCAGCACCCGGTCCGTGACGGCTTCCTCGCGCGCGACCACCACCAGGCGGGCCAGTCCGCCGTCCCAGTAGGCGTACGCCACCTCCGGATGCTCGGCGAGGGCCCTGGCCACGCGCCGCGCGGCAGGGGCCGTCCCACCCTCCCGCCGCGCCCGGTCCGACACGGGCCGCAGTGCCAAGTGCGCCCGCCTGCCCGAGCGCCAGTGGTCCTCGCCGCCCGGCAGCGCGTTACGGGCGACGCGGGTCACCCTGACAACGGCGTCAGCACTCCTCACCCCGGCCCGCGCCGTCCCGGCCACGGCGCCGGCGGCGGCCCCCACGGCGGGCGCGGCTCCGCGCGCCAGCAACCGGGGGGCGCCCAGCACCAGTCCGGCAGCGGCGGCGGGTCCTGTCAGCAGGCCCATGGCAAGCCTCAGCTCGTGGTGCGGCTGCTGCGGCGGGCGGTGGACGGCTTGCCGGACGGGGCCTTCTTGGCCGACGCCTTCTTGGTTGCGGGGGCCTTCCTGGCCGGAGCCTTCCTGGCCGACGCCTTCTTGGCCGGAGCCTTCCTGGCCGACGCCTTCTTGGCCGGAGCCTTCCTGGTCGGCGCGGATGTCGTGCTCGTGGTTGCCGACTCCTCATGAGGTCGCGGCTGGGTCAGCCAGGCCGCGGCCGCCACGGTGACAGCGACGGGCCACTCCACCAGGCCCGCGACGCCGAGCAGACCGGCCCCGGTGTATACCGCGATCCGCCGCCCGCGCGGCGATACGGTGCCGATCGCGTCGAGCGCGCCTTCGGCCGCCTTGCCCACGGTCCCCGCGCCCGGCACCTTGCCGAGCGCCGAAACGGTCATGCGCAGCGGCTGCGGCAGTGTGGTCGACGATGTCTCGTGTGCCATGACTCTTCTCGCCTCCCGAGCCGATCTCCGCAGGACACCTGCGGATCTCTTCTTGATCCGGCGGGTTCCCGGGATTCGGAATCCGAAAAGGAGGCGCCGGCCCGATTCCGGCCGTCGGGGGGACCCGCCCCCCGACGGCTGTGAGCTCACCCGGCCGTGCAGGCGGTCCCGTTCAGCGAGAAGGCGCCCGGGGCCGCGCTGTTGCCCGTATGGGTCGCCTGATAGCCGATGCTGACGCTCGCGTTCGGCGCGATCGTGCCGTTGTACGAGGCGTTCGTCGCCGTGACCGCCCCGGAGGCCGGGGTGTACGTGGCGTTCCAGCCGTTGGTGATGGTCTGCCCCGTGGGCAGGGTGAAGCCCAGCTTCCAGCCGTTCACGGTTGTCGAGCCGGTGTTGGTGATCGTCACGGAGCCGGTCAGGCCGGTGTTCCAGGCATTGGTGGTGACGCTCACCTTGCAGGGGCCGGCCGGGGGCTGCGGTGCGGGGCCGTCGTCGTCGAGGCCGAAGAAGGCGATGGCGAGCGGGCCCATGACGCCGTAGCTGTAGAGGCTGTGGCCGACGCCCTGGAGGCTGATCGCCTCGACGGGGGCCTGGTCACCGGTGCCGCCGTAGCGGGTGCGGGTCCAGCCGGACTGGGGCGTGTCGGTGGCGGCCGGGGTCTGGCCGAGGCCGAGCACGTTCGTCCACTGCTTGATCTCCTCCCCGAAGTTGGGGTAGCGCAGCACGTCGTCCTCGGTGCCGTGCCAGAGCTGCATACGCGGCCGGGGGCCGGTGTAGCCGGGGTACGCGGACCGGACGAGGTCGCCCCAGGCCTGCGGGGTGCGGGTGATCGTGCCGTTCGCGCAGGCGCTGTTCCACTCGGAGCCGTCGGTGGTGGCGAAGCAGCCGAACGGGACGCCCGCGAAGGCTGCGCCCGCCTTGAAGACATCGGGATAAACGCCGAGCAGAAGGTTGGTCATCATCGCGCCGGAGGAGATGCCGGTGGCGTAGATCCGCGAGGTGTCGGCGTCGTAGGTGCCGGTGACCCAGTCGACCATGGACTTGATGCCCACCGGGTCGCTGCCGCCGCCTCTGGTCAGGGACTGCGGGGAGGCGACGCCGAAGCACTTGCCGGCGCGGGTGACCGACGGGTAGATCACGATGAACCCGTAGCGGTCGGCGAGCGAGGCGTACTCGGTGCCGGAGTACATGGCCGGGCCGGATCCGGTGCAGTAGTGCACGGCGACCAGAACCGCGGGACGGTCGGTCACGGTGTCCGGGACATACACGTACATCTGGAGGTTGCTCGGGTTGGTGCCGAAGTTCGTCACCTCGGTGAGCGTCGCGGCGGGGACGACGTCGGTGGTCCCGGCGCGGGCGGCGGGTGTGGTGACGAACAGGGCGGCGAGCGCCGCAAGGCGAGCTACCAACGTCAGCGATCTTCTGGTGGGGGTGGGCACGTCCTTGTCCCTTCTGGTGGCGGCTCGTGGACGTGGATCGGCGAGTGCGGTACGTCTGGGCAGGGCATCGTGGCATGCACATGGCCGCCATAGAAGCGCTCCCACGCTTCGAACGAATTCGCTCGGCCCGCCGACCACGGCGGCCGAAACTGTCGCGCGTGAAGCGTTGACCAGAAAGCGCTTACCCTCTACCTTCCGTTCAACAGTGCGACCGACCGGCGCCCCAACGGGCGCAATCGGTCGCACAGTTCATGGATGGTGTTCAGAATCACGAACTCCGTTCACGACAAGAGCCGACAGATCTGACCCCCACTCAGAAGAAGGCATCGGGACATGACTTCACGGCACACCAGGCGTCGCGCCCTGATCGGCGGGCTCGCCTCACTCGGCGTCACGGTTGGCATGACCACGACAGGAACGGCTCCGGCGGCGCACGCCGCCACCTGGCCGACCCCCACCAGCAGCCGGCCGGTGAGCGCCACCATCCCCGTGTCCGGCACGGTCGACGGCGGGATGAAGCGGTACTACGGCAGCGGCGACCTGGCCGGCGACGGCCAGGAAGAAGGCCAGGACCCGATCTTCCGGCTCGCGGCCGGCGCGACGCTGAAGAACGTCATCATCGGCGCGCCCGGCGCCGACGGCATCCACTGCGAGGGCAACTGCACCCTGCAGAACGTCTGGTGGGAGGACGTCGGCGAGGACGCGGCGACCTTCCGGGGCGGCTCCACCTACACGGTGACCGGCGGCGGCGCGAAGAAGGCGGCGGATAAGGTCTTCCAGCACAACGGTCCCGGCACGGTGAACATCTCCAACTTCGCGGTCAGCGAGTTCAAGACGCTCTACCGCTCCTGCGGCGACTGCTCCACGCAGTACACGCGCAAGGTCAACCTCAGCAACATCGAGGTGACCGGCACAGGGACCACCGCGCGCCTGGTCGGCATCAACGTCAACCGGAACGACGTGGCGACCCTGCGCGGCATCACGATCCTCAACGACGCGAGCCGCAAGGTCATCCCCTGCCAGAAGTACAACAACAACACCGCGGTCGGCACGGGCCCAGACAGCACCAACTGTCTGTACTCGGCCTCCGACATCACCTACCGCTGATCCCCCCGCGGTGAAGGCGGCCGTACGAAGCGTCCCCGCACGGCGCTTCGCACGGCCGCCGTGTCATTCCCGCCCGGCACGCGCGCGTACCTGCTCGGTCACCTCGCGCTGGTAGCCGGTGTAGGCGGCGCGCAGCGGCGCCCCCGGCCAGTCGGCAGGCAGGAGTTCGGGCGGCAGCACCGGATCGGCCAGCAGATGGCGTACGACGGCGGCGAAGGCCGTGAACCGGTCGGCGGGGCGGTCCGCCTCGGCGATGTGCGCGAGCAGCGCCCGGGCTGACGCGGCCCAGGCGTCCAGTGGCCACAGAGTCTCCGCCAACTCGCGCGCGGGGGCGGCCGGTCGTGCGGTGTAGTGCCGGCTCACCGGGTCGAGGTCGGCCGGCAGGGGGCGGGGCAGGTTGGCGGGGCGCAGCCAGACGCCCTCGCGGAGTTCGGCCAGCCGCAGGGCGGTCAGCCGGGTGCGCAGTTCGGCGCGTTCGGCGGCGCCGCGGCCGGTCGCGGTGATCACGACCATCTCCCAGTCACCGCCCCACGCGCGCGTGCGGGGACACACAGCCTCGTCCTGGCGGCGCTGGCGCTCCAGCAGCCGGTCGCTGAGCCGGTAGACGGTGTCCGCGCGGTGCAGATCCCCGGCGGCCACCATCCGGCTGAGCGCGGCCCGCACCGTGGAAGCCCCCACCCCGAAGGGCTCCACGCCGCGCACGAGATCCTTCACCGGCAACTCGGGCGGATGACTGCCGAGCAGCAGGCTCAGGACGACCGAGCGGGCGGACAGTGGGCGCAGGGCGAGTTCTCCCGCCTCCGCCGTCTCGTTCGTCCGCATGAGCACGTACTGTACGGCGCCGATCTTCATGTTGCACTATTGCTGCGGCTGTAGCCGAAGTGCAACACTCACCGCATGGTCCTGACACCCGAGCACGAGCCGTACGCCACGCACGACGTCACCAACCAACCCCCTCCCCTGGCCCCTTACGACGCCTCCGAGGACGCGGCCCTCTTCGAAGGACTGCGGCGCGAGGGCGCCGGGTGGGCCGAGGACGACATCCGGCGGCTCGGCCGCGAGGCCGGCGGTGTCGCGGCCCAGGAGTGGAGCGACCAGGCCAACCGGCGTGAGCCCGAGCTGCGCACGCACGACCGGTACGGCCATCGCGTCGATGAGGTCGACTTCCACCCGAGCTGGCACGACCTGATGCGGGTGGCGGTCGCCGAGGGTCTGGCCGCGGCGCCCTGGGCCGACGACCGGAAGGGCGCCCATGTCGCCCGTACCGCGGGCGGTCTGGTGTGGGGGCACACCGACGCCGGACACGGCTGCCCCACGTCGATGACGTACGCCGCCGTCCCCACGCTGCGCGCCCAGCCGGACCTCGCCAAGATCTACGAACCCCTCCTGACCAGCAGGGAGTACGACCCGGGGCTGCGCGTGCCGAGCGAGAAGCGGGGTCTGCTCGCGGGCATGGGGATGACCGAGAAGCAGGGCGGCTCCGATGTCCGGACCAACACCACCACGGCCGCGCCCACCGCCGAACCGGGCGTGTACACCCTGCGCGGCCACAAGTGGTTCACCTCGGCGCCCATGTGCGACGTCTTCCTGGTGCTGGCGCATGCGCCGGGCGGTCTGTCCTGCTTCCTGGTGCCGCGGATCCTGCCCGACGGCACCCGCAACACCTTCCGTATCCAGCGCCTGAAGGAGAAGCTGGGCAACCGCTCCAACGCCTCCTGCGAGCCGGAGTTCGACGGGACCGTCGCCTGGCTGGTCGGTCCCGAGGGCCGGGGCGTGAAGACCATCATCGAGATGGTCAACTGCACACGTCTGGACTGCGTGATGATGTCGGCGGCACTGATGCGCAAGACGCTGGTGGAGGCCGGGCACCACGCCCGGCACCGCAGCGCGTTCGGCGCGCGGCTGCTCGATCAGCCGCTGATGCGCAATGTTCTGGCCGACCTCGCGCTGGAGTCCGAGGCCGCCACGACGCTCACCCTGCGGCTGGCGGGAGCGGCCGACCGGGCGGTGCGCGGAGACGACGGATCAGGCGCCGAGGCGGCGTTCCGGCGGATCGCCACCGCCGTCGGCAAGTACTGGGTCACCAAGCGGGGTCCTGCCTTCACCGCGGAGGCCCTGGAATGCCTCGGCGGCAACGGCTACGTCGAGGAGTCGGGCATGCCGCGCCACTACCGCGAGGCTCCCCTGCTGTCGATCTGGGAGGGCTCGGGCAATGTCAACGCCCTCGACGTGCTGCGGGCGCTCGGCAAGGAGCAGGGCGCGGCCGAGGCCCTGTTCGATGAACTCGCCCTGGCCCAGGGGGCGGACGCCCGTCTCGACGCGGCCGTGACCCGGCTGAAGGTCATGCTGCCCAAGGCCTCGCAGACCGGCGCCCGGCGCCTGGTGGAGCTGATGGCGGTGGCGCTCCAGGCGTCCCTGCTGGTCCGGCACGCCCCGGCCGCGGTCGCCGACGCGTTCTGCGCGACCCGCCTGGGCGGCGACTGGGGCCACGCTTTCGGCACCCTGCCCGACGGCGCGGACCTGGGCGGCATCCTGGACCGGGCCCTGCCCGCACCGCACTGACCGGATCGCACACAGTCACCTCCCGATTCCGCCCCGTTGTCAGTGCTGTGGTGCACACTCCGAACCAGGTGGCACTTGCCTGGGGAGGACTACGTGTTCACGGGGATCGACGAGGTCGACTGGGCCTCGATGCGACATGCGTACGGCAGCGCCGAGGACGTGCCCGCACTGCTGAGAGGCCTGGCCTCGACGGACCCCGCCGAGCGTGAGATCGCGCTCGACGGTCTGTACGGCACCGTGCACCACCAGGGAGACGTGTACGACTCGACGCTCGCCTGCGTTCCGTTCCTGTTCGCGCTGGCGGCGCGCCCGGATCTGCCGGACCGGGGCGCCGTCGTGGAGCTGCTGGTCAGCATCGGCGGGGAAGGCGACGGTCCGTCGGCCGTACGGGCCGGCGCCGAGGTCTTCGGCCGGCTCGCCGGCGACCCGGATCCCGGGGTGCGCCGGACGGCTGCCGACGCGCTCGTGCGGTTCCTGGACCCACCGGCGCGCGTGCTGGACCTGTTACGGGAGCGGATCAGGGTGGAGCGGGACGACCCGGTCCTGCTCGCCCTCACCGAGAGCCTGGGACTGTTCGCCCGGAGGAACCCCGCGCACGCCGACGCCGCGGTGGACCTCCTGGCAGCACAGGCCGCGCTGCCGTACGGGCCGGAGCTGCGGCTGGCCGCGCTCGGCGAACTCGCCGGGTGCGCGCCCGACCGGATACCCGCCGACCTGGTTCCCACCGCCGTCCGACTGCTGCGGGAGCGGTCCGAACGGCGGGCCCGCCGGGAGGCGATGTGCGCCCGCCCGCTCACCGACACGCTCGTCGGACGTCTGCGCCGCCTGCGGCCGTCCGACGAGGAGGGCTCCCAACTGCTGCGCACCCTCCACAACGCGCTCGACGGCCGGACCGCCGACCGGATCGCCCTGCTGGTCGGGCAGTTGAGCAGCCCGGACTGGGCGGATCGGTGCAACGCGGTGTGGATGTCCGGCGGACTGTTCCGTACCTGGCGGGCCGACTTCAGCGAGCCGGTCGCGCTGATCGGGGCGCAACTGTCCGCGCAGGAGGACCGGTTGCGGGATGCGGCGGTGTCCGCGCTGAAGCAGCTCTTCGGGCTCGCCGCTCCGGCCGCCGACGATCTGCACGCGCTGGTGACGGCCCGTCCCGAGCTGTGGGTGCGGCAGTGGGAGCGCGGCTCGCCGACGCTGGGTGATCCGCTCAGGGCGCTGGTCAGGTGCGGGGATCCACGGGCCGTGCCGGTACTGGGCGAGGTGCTGGCCGGGGCCGTGGTGCCGGACGGCCTGGGCCATGAGCTCTCCTGGCTGGGCGCCGACGCGGCACCGCTGGCACCGGCGCTGCGGCGCCGTCTGGGCTCCCTCGCCCTCGACGATCCCGAGACGCCGACACGGGCGGCGCCGCTGCTGCGGGCGCTGACGGTGCTGGGGGACTCGGAGGCGGTGCCCGAGGCGCTGCGGCTGCTGGAGGGCGGGGTCGTCGAGTACGCGGTCCCGGCGCTCGGCGCGTGGGGATCCGCCGCGCGGGAGGCGATACCGGCGCTGTCGCGGCTGCTGGACACCGAGTTCGCCGTCCCCGCGGCGGCCGCCCTGTGGTCGATCGAGGGGGACGTCTCGGCCGTACTGCCCGTCCTGCTCGGGGAGTTGGCGCACCCGGACTCCCGTCGGTGGGGCGTGGCCGTGGAGGCGTTGGGGCGGATGGGGCAGGCGGCCCGTGCCGCGCTGCCGGAGCTGCGCCGGGCGACCGAGTCCGCAGGGCGGGCGGAGCGACGGGCTTCGGCGGCCTGCGCCCTGTGGCAGATCGGCGGCGAGGCGGAAGCGCTTGATCCCGTGCTGCGCTCCTCGTGGGAGCAGAGGCCGCACCTGCGCCGCTCGATCGCCGTGTGTCTGCTCACCATGGGTCCGGCAGGCGCGCCGCTACGGGATCTCGTGGAGTCGGAACTCACCGCGCCCCGGCGCCACACGGCCCACTCCGACGGTTACGGCAGCCATGACATTCCGCACGACGAGGAACTGCTGAGGCTGTGCCGGGAGGTGCTGGTGCGCCTGTAGGGGCTCACTCACCCCGTCGTCCGTCGCCACAGCGGCCCGAACCGGGCCCACTCGGCACCCCACTGATCGATCCGCCGCCGTTCCAGGCGTCCGCGCACCATCCGGCCGCCCACGAATGGCACGATCGCCGCGCTCGCCCCCACCAGTCCCCCGGAGAGGGCGGCGCGCAATCGGGCCTGGGTGGGGGTGGCGGGCTCGGTGACCAGGCGGCCCGTGCGGTCCGTCCAGATGGTGACCGCGGCCCCCGCCTCGCTGCCCGGGCGGACCCGGGCCTGTCCCGTGCGGTGGGTGCCGTCCGGGGCCGTCCAGCCCACCTTCGCCCACATCTGCTCGCCGTTGGAGACATCGGGCGCCTGATCGGTCAGCCGGGCCTGCACGGGACGCCACTCGGCGCGCTCCCGGGCCAACCCCCGCTCGACGGAACCGGCCGTCGCCAACCCGACGGTCACGCCCACGAGGACGGTGACCGCCCAGGCCCCGAGCAGCACCCAGGACTCCACCGCGTCGGCGGTGCGCTTGAGCGGATTGCGCCGCCAGCGCCACAGCCACACCCTCGGACCTCGCAGCGCCATCGCGGGGTTCCTCCTCATGCGCACACCGACCGGACCGCCCTCCCATACGACGGACGGCGTCCCGATGCTCACGACATCTGCCGGTCCCCGACCGTCGCACGCGCCCGAAACCCGCACCCGCGTCTTTGGGAAACCGCCCCACCCGCCCGGGCCGCGGGCTATCATCGCCGCCCTGACCTGCGACGAAGCCGTTTCCAGAGGTGGCTGTCAGTGGCGGGGTGCAGACTGGCCCCTGTCTGAGACAAAGACGTCGCGGAAGGTGATCGGCATGACCGAGGTACTGCTCACCGTGGGCACACGCAAGGGCCTGTTCATCGGGCGGAAGCGGGGTGACGCCTGGGAGTTCGACCAGAGCCCCTACTTCAACGCACAGGCCGTGTACTCGGTCGCCATCGACACCCGCGGGGAGAGCCCGCGCCTGCTGGCCGGCGGGGACAGCGCGCACTGGGGCCCGTCGGTGTTCCACTCCGACGACCTGGGCCGCACCTGGACCGAACCGCCCCAGCCGGCCGTCAAGTTCCCCAAGGACACGGGGGCTTCGCTGGAGCGGGTGTGGCAGCTGCACCCGGCGGCGGCCGAGCCGGACGTGGTCTACGCGGGCACGGAACCGGCCGCGCTGTACCGCTCGGAGGACCGCGGCGAGAGCTTCGAGCTGGTCCGCCCGCTGTGGGAGCACCCCACCCGCTCCCAGTGGGTGCCGGGCGGCGGCGGAGAGGGGCTGCACACGGTGCTGACCGACAAGCGTGACCCGCGGTCGGTGACGGTGGCGGTGTCGACCGCGGGCGTGTTCCGCACCTCGGACGGCGGCGCGAGCTGGGTGCCCTCCAACTCCGGTGTCTCCGCGGTGTTCCTGCCCGATCCCAACCCGGAGTTCGGCCAGTGCGTGCACAAGGTGACGCGCGACGCGGCGAACTTGGACCGGCTGTATCTGCAGAACCACTGGGGGGTGTACCGCAGCGACGACGCCGGCGCGACCTGGACGGACATCGGCGAGGGGCTGCCGTCCACCTTCGGCTTCGCCGCGGCCGCCCATCCGCACCGCGGTGACACGGCGTACGTGTTCCCGATCAACGCCGACGCCGACCGGGTGCCCGCGGGACGCAGGTGCCGGGTCTTCCGTACGGCGGACGCGGGCAAGACCTGGGAGGCGCTGTCGGCGGGGCTGCCGCAGGAGGACCACTTCGGCACGGTGCTGCGCGACGCCCTGTGCACCGACGACGCGGACCCGGCCGGCGTGTACTTCGGCAACCGCAACGGCGAGGTGTACGCCTCCTCCGACGACGGCGACAGCTGGCGGCAGTTGGCCTCGCATCTGCCGGACGTGCTGTGCGTGCGCGCGGCGGTGGTCGGATGAGCCGCACCGGGTTACGTCCGGGCCTTGGCCACCGGTTGATCGCCGCTGTGTGTACGGCAGTAGGGTGACGCCCGTGGCACCACGACCCTTGCATGAGATCGTCGAACCGGGCTGGGCGAAGGCCCTGGAACCCGTCGCCGGACGGATCGCCGAGATGGGCGACTTCCTGCGCGCGGAGATCGCCGCGGGACGCACCTATCTGCCCGCCGGACCGAATGTGCTGCGGGCCTTCCAGCAGCCCTTCGACGAAGTGCGGGTCCTGATCGTCGGACAGGACCCGTATCCGACCCCGGGACACGCGGTGGGACTGTCGTTCTCGGTCGCACCCGAGGTGCGACCGCTGCCCGGCAGCCTCATCAACATCTACCGCGAGCTCCACACCGACCTCGGGCTGCCGCAGCCGTCCAACGGCGATCTGACGCCATGGACGCAACAGGGCGTGCTGCTGCTCAACAGGGCGCTGACCACGGCCCCGCGCAAGCCGGCCGCGCATCGCGGCAAGGGGTGGGAGGAGGTCACCGAGCAGGCGATACGGGCACTTGCCGCGCGCGGCAAGCCGCTGGTGTCCATCCTGTGGGGCCGTGACGCCCGCAATCTGCGCCCGCTGCTCGGCTCCCTGCCGTCGGTGGAGTCCGCCCACCCCTCCCCCATGTCGGCCGACCGCGGCTTCTTCGGCTCGCGGCCGTTCAGCCGGGCCAACGACCTGCTGATCAGGCAGGGGGGTCAGCCGGTGGACTGGCGCCTGCCGTGACCGAGGCCCGCGGACTCCTCGCCGTCGACTCCGGGGGCTCCGGGCTGCGGGTCGTCGTCGGCACCGTCGAACGGGGCGTACTGGCCCAGCGGGAGTCCCGCGAGCCGGTGCGCACCGGAGAGCGCGGGATCGACGCCGGGCACCTCATGGAACAACTGGTGCCCCTGGTGCGGGAGTCGACCGCCGAGGCCCGGCTCGCGCAGGTGCGCGCCGCCGCGATCGGGGCCGCGGGCCTCGCCACCCTGGGGGACGCACTGCGCGCGGAGCTGCCGGCCGCGCTGGCGCGGGAGTTCGGGATCCGCAGGGTCGCGCTGGTCGCCGATGCCGTCACCGCCTACACCGGCGCCCTGGGGCCCCGGCCCGGTGCCGTCCTCGCCGCCGGTACGGGCCTGATCGCCATCGGCACCGACCTGACGCACTGGCGTCGGGCCGACGGCTGGGGGCATCTGCTCGGCGACTGCGGCGGCGGGGCCTGGATCGGCAGGGCGGGGCTGGAGGCGGCGCTGCGGGCCTACGACGGTCGCCCCGGTGGTTCGAGCGGCCTGCTGGCCCGCGCCGAGAAGCTGTTCGGCCCGCTGCCCGGACTGCCAGGACAGCTGTACCCGCGGCCCGACCGCCCCGCCGTCCTCGCCTCCTTCGCACCTGAGGTGGCCGCCTGCGCCGCGGGCGACCCGGTGGCGGCGGGCATCCTGCGGGACGCCGCCCGGCACATGGCCGAGTCCGCGGCCGCCGTCTGCCCGGCCGAGGGGGAGCCCCAAGTCGCGCTCACCGGCGGACTGTTCAAGATGGGGGACCCCCTTCTCGTACCCCTGGAAGCGGAGTTGTCGCGGCGCCTGCCGCACGCCCGGCGGGTGGCGGCCGAAGGGAGCCCGCTGCACGGGGCTTTCCGGATCGCGACGGAGCTGGCGTCGGGGACGCTCACTCTGCCGAGGGATGGGGCGATGCTCTACGTGGTCACCGACAAGGCGGACTGATCGCCTACGCCGTCCGGTTCCGCAACGCGCGTAACTCATCAGACAAAACCGGACGGAAACCGCTCACCTGCACCCTCCCCGAACAGGGGAGCCCAGGAAGCCAGTAACATGCGTCGCCATGAGCTCCCCCACTGGGCCCGCGTCCGGCCTGCCAGTACGAATGCCGCGACCTCGTCAGCCCGGGCGGCACCGCCGACCCGAGCCCCTGGCGGCTCCCGAAGGCGCGCCCGCGCTCGTTCTCGCGGTGCCGGGCACGCCGGGCGCCGCCACGCGCAGTCTTGCCGAGGAGGTCGTGAGCATCGCCCGCTCCGAGCTGCCCGGCCTTGACGCCCGGATCGGGTATCTCGACGGGGACGACGCGGAGTTCGCCACGCTCCAGACCGTGCTCGCGCACACCACCCAGGAGCGCACCGCCCGTTACGAGCAGGCGGTCGCCGCGGGCGTGGAGGCCAAGGCGCCCGAGGGTCCGGTGGCCGTCGTGGTTCCGCTGCTGGCCGGTCCGGACAGTGCGCTGCTGCGCCAGGTCCGCCAGGCCGTGATGGACAGCCGGGTCGCCGCCGATCTGACCGACGCGCTCGGCCCGCACCCGCTGCTCGCCGAGGCGCTGCACGTGCGTCTGTCGGAGGCCGGTCTGGCCCGCGCCGACCGCGCCCGTCTGTTCACCGTGGCGACCGCCGCTGACGGCATCATCCTGGCGTCCGTGGGGGGCGAGGAGGCGGTGCAGGCGGCCGGGATCACCGGCATGCTGCTCGCCGCGCGCCTCGCGGTGCCGGTGATGGCGGCGGCCCTGGACCAGGAGGGCTCGATCGCCTCCGTCGCCGAGCAGCTGCGCGGCTCCGGCTCGCAGCAGCTCGCGCTCGCGCCGTACCTGATAGGGCCGGAGATCGACTCGGCGCTGATCGAGGACGCGGCCAACGAGGCGGGCTGCTCCGCCGCCGAGCCGCTCGGCGCCTATCCGGCCATCGGCAAGCTGGCCCTGGCCAAGTACACGACGGCGCTGGGCATCGCCCCCCAGCAGCCGCAGGGCACGCCGGCCCGCTGAGGCCCGGCCACGCTCACGGCACGACGAAAGGGCCCGCTCCACGCGACGGAGCGGGCCCTTCGTCATGCGCCGGGTCAGCCGATGACCACGCAGGACGCCGCCGGAACCTCGATGGAGCCGCCGTAGCGCGGCAGTCCCGACGCCGGGTCCACCGCGAACCAGGCCACGTCGCCGGAGCGCTCGTTGGCGGCGTACAGGAAGCCGCCCGCCTCGGTGAGGGCTCTGGGCCAGTGGCCCCGGCAGGGCACGGTGCCGAGCAGCCGGAGCGCCTCGCCCTCGACGGCGAACGCGGACAGGACGTCCTCGCCGCGGGTCGCGGTCCACAGGAAGCGTCCGTCGGGCGCGACGGCGATGCCCGAGGGATAGGCGTCGCCCGCCGGGGCGCCCGGCAGCACCTGCGTCTCGGACAGCGGCTTCAGCGAGCCGTCGGCGGCGTCCCAGCGGCAGACGGTGACGGTGGGGGTGAGTTCGTTGATCACGTACGCGTATGTGCCGTCCGGGTGGAAGGCCAGGTGGCGGGGGCCAGAGCCAGGGCGCAGCGCGTACTCCCCGTGGACCTCCAGGCGGCCGTCCGTCAGGGTGCACACCCGTACCGAGTCGGTGCCGAGATCCACGCTGACGGCCCAGCGGCCGCTCGGGTCTGCCTGGACCTGGTGGACGTGCGGGCCCTGCTGGCGGGGTGTGTGCGGGCCGGAGCCGGTGTGCTGCAGGACGGCGGAGGGGGCGCCCGCGAGGGAGCCGTCGGGGCGCACGGGCACGGCGCTGACGCTTCCGGAGCCGTAGTTGGCGGTCAGGACGTGTCCGGCGTACAGGGCGAGATGCGTGGGGCCGCTGCCGGCCACGAGGGTGGGTGGGCCGATGAGCTCGGGCTCTGTGCCGTTCACCCGGTACGCGGCCACGGCTCCCTCGGTCGTCTCGCTGACCGCGTAGAGCGTGCCGCCGTCGGGTGCCAGGGCCAGGTAGGCGGGGTCGGGGACGTCGTGCGCGCCGGTCAGAGGGGTCAGTGCCCCGTCGTCGGCGTCCACGGCCGCCACCACGATCCCCGGCCCCCCGGCCGCCGTGAACGACCCGATGAAGGCCCGCCTGTCACCGTCTGCCACCACTGTCCCCTTTCGGTCGGGTGCCCTCCGGTGGTGACGGTAGCAGTCGATCAAGCGCGGTCTAGACCAAGCCACCCGCATGTGGCGACGTCCGCCGGGCGGAGCCGTCCTTCTCGGTGGCGACGGCGGACGCGGACAGGAGTGTCGCAGCGGCGAGGCCGCCCCACAGGGCGGTCGGGCCGTGGGGGGCGAGGGCGGTGATGGCCGCCGGGGAGACGGCGAGGCCGAACCCTGTGGAGAGTTCGAAGCGGGCGAGGGTGCGGCCCAGGACCTGGGGCGGGGCGAGGGCGGTGACGAGTGCGGTGGCGCTGCCGGCGTAGATGATCTCGCCGATGGTGCAGAGCACGGACACCACGGCGACGGCCGGGGCGCCCCAGCCGTTTCCCAGTGAGGTGGCCGCGAGGAAACCGAGGTAGGAGGCGGTGAGGACGACTCCGGCGAGGGCCAGCACGGCTCTCCGGGATTAGCGGGACAGCAGGAGGGTGACGGGGAGCTGGAGGGTGACCACCAGCACCGTGTTGGCCACGAAGATGGCCGCCGACCACACCGGGGAGGCGTGCAGCTGGGTCACCAGGACCAGTGGGAGCGCGATCTCGGGGACGTTGAGGCAGAAGACGTAGACCACGTTGGCGGCCAGTAGGGCGGGCATCCGGGGCGCGGGAACATCCCCCGCCTCCTGGGCCTCGGCAGCGGCCGGACGCGCGTGCAAGTGGACCGACCACGCCAAGGCCGCCGCGGCGAGATAGGCGAGGCCGGTGGCAGCCGCGAGCGCCCGCAACGCGGTGGTGCCGCCCGCCAGGCACACGGTGGCGATGAGCGCGCCCACGCCCAGGCCTGCGTTGCGCAGGGCGCGGCCCGCCGCGAGGGCGGCGTCGCGTTCCCGGCCGTGGGCGACGGTGGCCACGAGGGCGGCGTGGGCGGCGGGCCATGCCTGGTGCCGATGCCGTGGAAGAGGGCCGCCGCCGTGAACAGCCAGACGTGGCCCTGAGGGGTGGCCAGCAGCAGCACCACGCCCAACACCCGTACCAGCATCGACGCCGCCACGACGGTGCTGCGGGCTCCCCGGTCCAGCCAGCGGCCCACGGCGGGCATGCACACCAGACCCGCGACGATGCCGGCCGTCATGGCGATACCGGTGGCCGGTGCGGACAGCTTCAGCACCGTCACCCCGTAGAGCAGCAGAAAGGGCCGCAGCAGGCCGGTGCCGAGCGCGTCCACGGCCAGGGCGACGGCGTAGGGGGGGCCTCCGGAGGCGCGGACGAGGGCGCGGGGCCGGATCTTGCTGGTGGTTGCCATGGTGTCGAACGGTGCGTCCGGCCGCGGGGCCGGGCACGTGGGTTGACGGACACCGTCAACCGATGGCGTCGTCGGCCGTCCGGGCGGCGATGATGATCGGATGACGTTGAGGATCGACATCAGCGGGCTGCCGTCCGAGCGGCTGCGGTTCGCCGCCTCCCCACTGGCCGAGCTGACCGCGATGCTGCACGTGCTGGCCGAGCCAGGGCATCATCCGCAGCACGCCGACTGGGCCGCGGACGTCTGGGCCGGTCTTGAGCCGGAGCCGGCCGAGCGGTTGCGCGAGGCGGAGTTCCTCTGGCGTTCCTCGCAGGCCGACTTCCTGTTCCCCGCCCGGCCTCGGCCGACCCTCGCCGAGGAGCTGGACGACGTGGACCGGATCGACGACGAGACGTTTGTGACCGCCGCGCTCGTCACCACATGCGGCGGCAACCGGGTCCCCTTCCCCGCTCCGTCGCCGCTCAGCGACGCCGCCGCACGCGAGCGGGCCCTGGACCTGGCCCAGGCCCGTGGGGCGCGGCAGGAGGCCTTCGCGGAACGGCTGCTCGCGGGCCCGGCCACGGTGCGGGCGCGGGTGCGCCACACCCTCGAACAGTGCGCCGAGGCCTTCTTCGACGCCGCCTGGGCGGGCGTCGCCGTGCGGCTCGCCACCGATCTGCGGGTGAAGAACGACCTGCTCAGGCGCCAGGGCGTCGGGGCGGCGCTCGCCTCGGTCTCCGGCGCGGTCTCCCTCGCCCCGGACGGCGACTGCATCGTCGTGGACAAGCTCCAGGACAAGGCGACCGCCGCGCACGGCACCGGGGTCACCTTCATCCCCAGCGTCTTCAACCGCCCGCACCTGGTGGTGGTCCACGCGCCCGGCTGGCAGCCGGTGGTGCAGTACCCGGTGGCCGAGCCGGGTCCGTCGGAGCCGGTCTCGCTGGAGACGGTCACCCTGCGCCTTGAGGCACTCGCCCATCCGATACGGCTGCGGCTGCTGCGCACCTTGGCACGCGGTCCGCACACCACCGGCGAGCTGGCCCACACCTGGGAGCTCTCTGCCCCGGAGGTCTCCCGCCACCTCGCCGTGCTGCGCCGCGCGGGCCTGCTCACGGCCCGGCGGCAGGGCCGTTACGTGCGCCACACCCTCAATCTGCCCGACCTGACGGCACTGGGCACCGACCTGCTGGCGGCGGTACTGCGCTGACCGGCGCCTCGGACCTCAGGCGCCGACCAGCGGGGAGCCCGAGGCCGTTCTGAGCGGCGTCGCCAGCTCCGCCAGGGCCCGCTCCAGACCGTGCAGATGGGCCAGCGCGGGCTCCGCCGCCGACGGCTGCCCGGCGGGAGCGGTGATGTCCGCACCGCCGGTGAGCGCCTCGACAGCGGCCTCGACGCGCCAGCACGCGGCGGCCAGGCGGGCGTCGTGGGAGGCCACGGGGTCGGCGGCCACCGCGACCAGGCCGCGGATCTCACGGGCGCAGTCGTCGAGCAGGGCGAGCACCGTGCGGGCGCGGCGCTTGCGGCCCCGCATCGGGTTGAGTGGGTGGACCAGCGGGGCGACCGACAGACGGACCCGGCCGAGCAGCTGCTCCAGTTCGGCCACCCGCGAGGCCGGGTCGGCCGTCGTGGAGCCCGCGAGGCGGGCGGCGGCCTCGGCGGTCGCGGCGTGGACGCAGCGCAGGGCGCGCTGGATCCAGGCGTCGGTGACGGCGTGCGTGGTGACGGGCAGGACGAACAGCACGGCGAGCACGGCGCCGAGCGCGCCGACCCCGGTCTCCGCGAGCCGCAGCGCCAGCAGCGCGGGATCGAGGACGCCGAGCAGGCCGTAGAGGAGCTCGGCGAGCAGAGTCACGCAGAGCATCATCCAGGTGTACGAGACCGCGGCCGTGTAGAAGATGCCGAAGACGCAGACGGCCAGGATGACGGCGGTGGGGATCGGCGCGCCGTCCACGGGGACGGCGACCGCGAGGCCGAGGCCGATGCCGATCACCGTGCCGAGGACCCGGCGGAAGCCGCGGACCAGGGTCTCTCCGCGCGAGGTGGTGTTGACGAAGACCCACCACGTGGCGCCGACGGCCCAGTACCAGCGCTCCCCGGAGACCAACTGGCCGACCACGAGGGCGAAGCCCGCTCCGGCGGTGGCCTGGACGGCCTGGCGCGTGGTCACCCGGGCGAGGCCGGTGCCGCCGGGCGCGGCGGGCACGAGGGCGGGGGCGGGGGGCAGTCGGCGCTCGTAGCACCACAGTCCGAAGCGCACGCCGAAGGCGACGAGCAGGGACAGGAGTACGGCGGCGTAGAGCTCGGGGAGGTGGCGCGGGGTCGCCTGGAGGAACTGCGCCACGAAGTACGTCATGAACGCGAAGACGCCGAGGCTGTGGCCGCGCGGGCCCCAGCGGCGGGCGTACACGCCCGCGCCGACGACCGCGAGGAAGGTGACGTCGCGGGCGAGCGGCTGGTCGTGCAGCTCGGCCGCCGCGGCGAGCACGGGCAGGCCGACGAGCGGCAGCAGCGCGGTGGTGACCGCCTGGCCGCGGACCGTGGAGTCCGTGACCGTGAACAGGGCGAGCAGCGCGGCGAGGCCGCCGGTGACGGCGCCGACGAGGGAGTGTCCGGCGAGGCCGCAGACGACGACCGCGAGACCGATGCCGACGACGGCCCGCACGGCGAAGCGCAGCCGCGCACGGCCCGGGTCCGGCGCCATGAACACCCTCTTCAGCACTGCTTCCCGCCCCCTGCTCGGACATGGCATGAAAAAGGCGCCGCGGGGTCCGCAGCGCCATCGACGGTTTCATTGCAGCATCCGCCCGGCTGCTGGCTCAAGTCGTGTCGAATAGGCTGGGCCATTGGCACATACGGTTCGGTCCGGGGCCGCCCAGGGGCGGGCCAACGGACCATGCGCGAGGAGGCCGGCCCGATGGCCGTGGACGAGCTCGACACCCGCATCCTGCGGCTGCTGCTGGAGCAGCCGCGCACCAGCGTGCGCGAGTACGCCCGCATCCTCGGGATCGCCCGAGGCACCCTCCAGGCCCGGCTCGACCGTCTGGAACGGGACGGTGTGATCACCGGCACCGGGCCCACCCTGTCCCCCGGCGCCCTCGGCCACCCGGTCCTCGCGTTCGTGCACATCGAGGTGACCCAGGGCCACCTGGACGACGTGGGCGACGCGCTGGCCGCCGTACCGGAGATCGTGGAGGCATTCTCGATCACGGGCGGCGGGGATCTGCTGACCCGGGTGGTGGCGCGTGACAACGCGCATCTGGAGGACGTGATCCAGAAGCTGATCAGCCTGCCCGGTGTGGTCCGCACCCGGACCGAGGTGGCACTGCGCGAGCGGGTGGCGCACCGGCTGCTGCCGCTGGTGGAGTCGGTGGGCCGCTCGGCCCGCACATGACTCTGGGCATGCTGGATCCCATGGGCACTCTCGGCGGCACTGGAAGGCCCGCTATGGACCGCGGGCCTCGGTCGAGGAGCTCCTCGCCGCCAAGAACTCCGCCGACGAGTTCGACCACGGCAAGCCCGCCCCCGACGTCTTCCTGGAGGCCGCCCGCCGCCTGGGCGCCGAGCCCGCCGACTGCGTGGTCCTGGAGGACGCCGCCCCGGGCGCCGCCGCGCACGCGGCCGGGATGCGCTGCATCGCGATCCCGTACGTCGCCGCGCAGGCCGACGCCCCCGAGTTCGCGACGGCCGGGCTCCTGCTGCGCGGCGGTCAGCCGGAGTTCACGGCGCGGGCGGCGTACGAGTGGCCGGCCGGTGCCGGGCAACCCTGAGCCGGTCTCGCTGGTCATGATTGCGTGTCCCGGATACTCAACGCCCTCGGCCTGCGCCGATGAAGGCGCGGCAAGGCGAGCTGATCCACCTCTATCAGCTCAGACGACTGCACACGAGCCGTGAACGTGCGGAGCGGACCGGCCGACTGTTCACCATGGCCGCCCGACTGGCCGCGGGTGCCGCGGTGTTGCTCGGGTGGCTGGCGGGGGGCCTGCTGTGGTGGCAGCCCGACCCGGCCGGGCTGCGGCAGGCGCTGGCGGTCGGTGGTGCGGCGCTGGCCTGCGGGGTGCTGTGGGCGGTGCTGTTGTGGCGGGCCGCGCGATGGCTGCGCGGCGGCATGATCGCCGACGCCGGGAGTGAACCGCCGAGGGTTGCTGGTCTGGCACCCGACGGCTGGGGCGATCCCGAGTGGCTGTGGAACACGCTGCGGATCGCGAACCTGGTCCTGATGGGCGTCCCGATCGCCGGTCTTGTCATGGGTCTTGGCGCCGCCGGGTCGCTGGAGGACATCGAGAAGTGGGTGCCCGTGGTGCGCTGGCCGCTGACCGGGGGCGCTCTGCTGCTGACCGGGCTCATGGGCGGGATCATCGGCGGTCTGTCCGTCGGCTTCGGCGCCGAGACGGAGGAGTGCTGGACACCGCGCGGGGCCGTGGGCTGGCTGAGGGTCTACGGGGTGCCGTTCCTGCTCTCCGTGCCGTGGCTGTCGGGCAGTTACGAGATCTGGGCCGGCGCACTCGTCGCCCTGGCCGCGATATGGCTGCTCATCGCGCCCGTGAACAAGGTCGCCACGAACATCCCGAGCGTCTCTTCCGACTGAACGGCCGGAACTGACCGCTCCAGACCCGTTGACCCCCACGCGCCCCGTTCCTATCGTCTGGTCGACTATTCGCACAGCGTTCGATATATCGACCACCTGTAGATTACGACGTGGACTCGTGGAGGAGCACACATGGCACCGCCCCTCTCCAGACGATCCCTTCTCCAGACCGCGGCCCTCGCCGTGGCCGCACCCGCGGTCTCCCTCGCCCCAACGGCCCGCGCCGCGGCGGCCGTTGCCGAGGCACCAGCCGCCACGGCCGCCCCGGCCGCCTGGACCGTACAGCCCTTCGCACTCGACCAAGTCACCCTCGGCCAGGGCGTCTTCGCCGACAAACGCAAACTGATGCTCGACCACGCCCGCGGCTACGACGTCAACCGGCTGCTCCAGGTCTTCCGCGCCAACGCCGGTCTGCCCACCGCAGACGCGGTCGCCCCCGGCGGCTGGGAGGGCCTGGACGGGGAGGCCAACGGCAATCTCCGCGGGCACTACACCGGCCACTTCATAACGATGCTCGCCCAGGCCTGGGCCGGCACCGGCGAGCAGGTCTTCGCCGATCGACTCCGCACGATGGTCGGCGCGCTCACCGAGGTGCGCGAGGCGCTGCGCAAGGACCCGGTCGTGCTCAGCACAGCAGGGAGGTTCGGTACGGCCGCCGAGAACGTGCGCGGCTCCTACCAGTACGTCGACCTGCCCTCCGGCGTCCTCGGCGGCACATCCGCGGTGACCCTGTCCGCGTGGGTGAAGCCCACCCACGACGGCAACTGGGCCCGGGTCTTCGACTTCGGCGACAACACCACCCGGTACATGTACCTGGCCGCCCGCAATGCCGACGGCGTACCGCGGTTCGCCATCACCACCTCGGGCCCGGGCGCCGAGCAGGGCCTGAACGGCACCGCCGCGCTCCCGCTGAACCAGTGGAGCCACCTCGCCGTCACCATCGCGGGCGGCACCGGCATCCTCCACGTCAACGGCACCGAGGTCGCCCGCAACACCGCGATGACCCTCACCCCGGCCGCGCTCGGCACCCCCGTGAACAACTGGCTCGGCCGCTCGAACTACGCCGCCGACCCCGTCTTCGCGGGCGCCTACGACGAGTTCAACATCTGGTCGCGGGCCCTGACGGCCGCCGAGATCACCGAGTTGCAGAGCGGGCGTGCCACCGACTCCTCCGCCGGACGCGGCGACTTGGCGGCGTACGCCTTCGACGAGACGTCCGGCGGGACCTTCGCGGATGCCTCCGGCCGGAACCTCACGGCCACGCTGCGCCGCACCTGGGGCGGGCCCAGCCATGCCGGTTTCCTGGCGGCCTACCCGGAGACGCAGTTCATCGACCTGGAGTCGAGGACCAGCAGCGACTACACGAAGGTGTGGGCGCCGTACTACACCGCGCACAAGATCCTCAGAGGTGTGCTCGACGCCTACCTCGCCACGGACGACGCCCGCGCCCTCGACCTCGCGTCCGGCATGTGCGGCTGGATGTACTCGCGGCTGTCCAAGCTGCCGGAGTCCACGCGGCAACGCATGTGGGGCCTGTTCTCCAGCGGCGAGTTCGGCGGCATCGTCGAGGCCGTCTGCGATCTGCACGCGATCACCGGCAAGGCCGAACACCTCGCACTGGCCCAGCTGTTCGACCTGGACCGGCTGATCGACTCCTGCGCCGCGAACACCGACATCCTGGACGGCCTGCACGCCAACCAGCACATACCGATCTTCACCGGGTATCTGAGGCTGTACGACGCGACCGGCGAGCGGCGCTACCTCGACGCCGCCAGGAACTTCTGGGACATGGTCGTACCGCACCGTATGTACGGCATCGGCGGCACCAGCACGGGCGAGTTCTGGAAGGCGCGGGACGTCATCGCGGGGACGATCAGTGCCACGACGGCGGAGACTTGCTGCGCGTACAACATGCTCAAGCTGAGCCGCACGCTGTTCTTCCATGATCAGGCGCCGAAGTACATGGACTACTACGAGCGGGCGCTGTACAACCAGGTGCTCGGTTCCAAGCAGGACAAGGCCGACGCGGAGAAACCGCTCGTCACCTACTTCATCGGGCTGACGCCCGGTCATGTGCGGGACTACACGCCCAAGCAGGGCACCACCTGCTGCGAGGGCACCGGCATGGAGAGCGCCACCAAGTACCAGGACTCGGTGTACTTCCGGAAGGCCGACGGCAGCGCCCTCTACGTCAACCTGTACAGCCCGTCGACGCTGACCTGGGCGGAGAAGGGCCTCACGGTCACCCAGACCACCAACTACCCCAGGGAGCAGGGGACCACCCTGACCCTCTCGGGCGGAAGCGCGGCCTTCGAGCTGAAGCTCAGGGTGCCGTCCTGGGCGACGGCCGGGTTCCGCGTCACCGTCAACGGCCGTGCGGTGTCCGGCACTCCGACCCCCGGCGGCTACGTCACGGTGTCCCGCACCTGGCGCGGCGGCGATGTCGTCCGGATCGCCGTCCCCTTCCGGCTCCGGGTGGAGAAGGCCCTCGACGACCCGTCGTTGCAGACGCTGTTCTACGGCCCGGTGAACCTGGTCGGCCGTAACTCCGCCACCGGCTACCTGGAGTTGGGGCTCTACCGCAACGCCGGTCTCTCCGGCGACCTGCTTCCCTCCCTCACCCCGGTGACCGGCAAACCGCTGCACTACACCCTGAACGGAACCGAGTTCGCCCCGTTCTTCGAGGGGACCGAGGACCCGACGCACGCCTACTTCCGGCGCGCGGAACCCGGGGTGGTCTTCGGCAACACCGACTCCGGCGTCGCCAACCCGGCACGGTCCGACGGCACCACCCTCCTGGACGAGATCTGGGCCGGGGCACCGTTCGGCGGCAAGAGCGCGCTGCTCGCGCGGGTGCGGTCCACCGTGGACGCGTGGGTCACGGCGGGGCTGCTGGGCGCGGCCGACGGGCGGACGGTGGTGCGTACGGCGGAGCGGGCCACCTTCGCCGCCTGACCCCGCGGGCGGCGGGCGCGCATCGGGTGCGTCCGCCGCCCGGCACGGGGATCCTGGAGGCCCCATGACGATCGGCGTGTCCGTGGAACGTGTCATCCCGCTCCCTCCCGAGCGGATGGCGGCGTACGACATGCCCTGGCTGCTCGACATGGTGTCCGGGGCGGCCCGGGCGGCCTCGCCCGCCTTGCGGCACCCCTCATGGCCCGCCAGCTGGAGGCGGGCTAGGACCTGCGGCGGGGCTTGCCGCGGCGGGTGGGGGTGCTCTTCTTGGCCGGGGTCGGCTTGCGGCGGGCTGACGTGGCCTCGGGGCGCTTGCGCTTGGGCTGCTCCTGGGCCTGCGGTGCCGATCGGCCGCGGGTGCTGTTGACGGTGCGGCCGCGGACGACGCCGATGAAGTCCTCGACCTGGTCGGTCGTGGCCTCCTCCGGCCAGGACAGGGCGATGCTCGACTGGGGGGCGTCCACCAGGGTGCGGTAGGTGAGGTCCTTGCGGTGATGGAGACGGGCCAGCGACTGGGGCACGACGAGCAGGCCGACGTTGGCCGCGACCAGCTCGATCGCGTCCGCGGTGGTGGCGGGGCGCTCGAAGCCGGGCTGTCCGGGCGGCCGCTCCCACCCGATGACGTCGTCCAGCGGATGGAAGACGACCTCGTCGGCGAGATCCTCGGCGGTGACCTCCTCGACGGCGGCCACGGCGTGGTCCTTGGGGACCACGACGACCGTGGTCTCGGTGTAGAGGGGGATCGCGCTGAAGAACGTACGGTCGACCGGGAGCCGGACGAAACCGGCGTCGGCGCCGCCGTCCCTCAGTACCTCGGGCGCCTCGGCCGCGGTGACCGAGAGGAGCTCCAGGGGGACATCGGGGTAGCGCTCGTTCCAGATCCGCACCCACTTCGAGGGTGTCACTCCGGGAACGTACGCGAGCCGGAACGATGGGGGTGCTTCCGAGCCTGTCACCTGGCCAGGTTACCGGCCGTGGTCGGCGGTCGTTCACCCACTCGATACCCTTGAGGCATGACGTCGCACCAGACCACCCAGACGATGAAGCCGGCCACCGCCGCCAAGAAGCTGGGTGTGTACCTTGAGGCCACCCCCGCGGAGTTCCAGGAGGGTGTCGTCTCGCGAGCCGAACTGAACGCGCTCCAGGCGGAACCGCCCCAGTGGCTGCGTGAGCTGCGCGCCAAGGGCCCGCACCCCCGTCCGGTGGTCGCGGCGAAGCTCGGTGTGTCCATCGCGGGCCTCGCCCGGGGCGGGGTCACCGAGCCGCTCACCACCGAGCAGATCGAGGCGCTGAAGCAGGAGCAGCCGGAGTGGCTGCAGAAGGAGCGCGCCACCCAGGCGGAGGTCCGCAAGGAGGCCGCGCGCCTGAAGAAGCGGGACGCCGAGCGCCGGGAGTCCTGACCGACGGGACGGGTCGCCGACCCACGGGCGGGTCCCTGCCGGGAAAAACCCGCATGCGTGCACGCGTGCGGTTCTGGGAGCATCCCGGCATGGATCGCAGCCTGGAATCGCTGGTCGTCCGGCACACCCACCGTCTCCCCCGGCCCTCGGAACCCGCGGGGTCCTCGGTGCGGGGCGATGTCGTGGCGCGGCAGTTCGACGCCGCTCTGATGTCCGTGGGCTTCAAGCTCTCCGCGGAACTGCTGGAGCACCTGTCGGGGCTGTCCGCTGACACGGTCGCCGCCACCGCCGAGCGCACGCTCGACACCGTCCGGAAGATGGTGGGCGACCACGTCCGGCACAACGTCTACTTCGTCGACTTCCCGGCGAACGTGCCGGACACCCTCGACTTCTGGCGGGACTGCATCGTCAAGGCCCTCGCCGACGAGTCGGTACGGCCGAAGATCCTCGCCCAGCTGAGCAGCGGTGTGGTGAACCTGCTCACCCTCCCTTCGTACGGCCGCTACCAGCACTCCTACGCCGAGATGCTCGCCGCCCACGACGAGCTGATCGCCGCCGGCGGTGACCGGGTGACCGTGCTGCACCTGGGCGGCGAACTCGCGGACGAGGTCGGCGGCCTGTATCGGGCGCTCGCGGGGTCCACCACCCCGCTGGGCGACGAGCACCTCGCCGATCTCGCGATCCTCGCCGGGATCTGCGCCGACGGGCCGCAGCCCGAGGCGATCCCGGTGCGGGAGAACCGGGCCGTGGTCAACCGGGCGCGTCTGGAGGCGGGGGCCGGGCTGCTGCTGGACACGGTCACGGACGTACTACGGCTGGCCTGCGCGCTGTCCGACGGTGATGTCACCCTCCAGGAGCCGACCCGGTTCCGGGCGCTGTCCCGTCCGGCGCGCCGCGCACTGCTCGCGGGGCTCGACTCCGTCGTGGCGGACGCGCCCGGCAAGCTCGCCGACGTACCCGTGCACCGCGAGGCGTTCAAGCGGCTCGGTGAGCGGCTGCACCCGCACGAGTATCCGCGGTGGCCGCACGCCGCCGAGGTGTTCGCGGTCGCACGCGGCGAGCGGAAGGCGCCGTCCTTCGACCGCCGGGTCGAGGAACTGCTCGGCGCGGACGATGTCGCCGGGGCCGCGGAGCTGCTGAAGGGCGCGCCCGGGCGGCTGTTCCGGTCGCTGGACCGGCTGCTGCGTACCTGCGGTGCGCAGGAGGAGCGGGACGCCGTCGTGGCCGCCGCCGAAGCGGTCGCCCCGGAGGTGTCGGCGCGCGTCCTGCTGTCGGTGCGCGAGCATCTGCACAACCGGGCCGAAGAGACGGGCCGGCGCCGGGTGTTCATCAACCGGCTCGGCCGTGCCTGGGTGACGGACGATCTGCGCGCGCCCGTGCCGGCGGCCGAGCGCGAGCGTCTGATCGCGGCGCTGGACGCCGAGATCCGGCGCCGACTGCCGGACCCGGGGCAGCTGCTCGTCGACCCGGACGTCCTGGACGTGGCGCTGCCGCTCAGCGGGCGGGCCACGGCGGCCGGGCTCGGTGTGCTGCCCCGCGGTTCCCTCTCGCCGGTCGAGGGCGAGCTGCTGCGGTTCTTCGTGTACTGGAAGCAGCGGCGCCGTGACACCGACTACGACCTGTCGGCGCTGATGCTGGACGACGACTACGCGACCGTCTGCTGGCTGTCGTACACCAACCTCACGGAGGTGGAGGGCGAGCACTCCGGAGACATCACCGAAGCGCCCCACGGGGCCTCGGAGTTCATCAACCTCCGGCTGGGTGCGGTGCGCGGGACGTTCGTCGTGCCGCAGGTCAACCTCTACTCCGGGGAGGGCTTCGAGGAGGTCGAGGAGTCCTTCTTCGGGTTCATGCTGCGGGAGGGCGAGCAGAAGGGGCGGCCGTTCGAGCCGCGGACCGTGCGGATGAAGTCGGAGCTGCGCGGGCCGGGCCGGGTGGCGCTGCCGCTCGCCTTCCTGCGCGGGGCCGACGGTCGGTGGCGGGCCAAGTGGCTGCACCTGTATCTGAGGGGCACGCCGACGTCCAACCGGGTCGAGGGCAACCAGGTCTCGGTGGCGACGCTGCTGCGGGGCATCGTCGAGCGGGAGCAGTTGACGGTGCGTTACCTGACGGAGCTGATGGCGGGCGGTGCCGTGACGGCGTGGGACGGCGAGGAGGTCCCGGACCATCCGGTCACCTACATCGGGCTCCAGCGGCCCGAGGGGCTGCATCCGGACTCGCGGATCGTGACCCTCGAAAATCTGCGCGACATGATCCCGGGGTGACTGATAGCGTGAGCCGTGGCGAGGCCATGAGGGGGCTTCCTTCTACCTCCGCGAAAACGGATTCGATGATAGTCCCTTCGCTTTCCTCGCCCTCGGCTTGAGGCCTCCGGCCGTCCCCTCACGGGGGACGGCCGGAGGCCTTTTCAGCTGTCGTAGTCCACCGTCAGCGTCTCGGACACCGGGTACGACTGGCAGGTCAGGACGTACCCCGCGTCGACCTCCGCCGGTTCGAGGGCGAAGTTGCGTCGCATGTCGGCCTTGCCGTCGGTGACCAGGGCGCGGCAGGTGCCGCAGACACCGCCCTTGCAGGCGAACGGCAGGTCGGGGCGGGTGCGTTGGGCGCCGTCGAGGATGGTCCGCTCGCGGGGCAGGGCGGAGGTGGTGGAGCGGCCGTCGAGGACGACGGTGACCTGGCTGACGGGGCCGGTCGGCCCGGACTCCGAGTGGTGCACCTCGCGCACGGGCTCGTCGTCGGCGTAGAAGAGCTCCTGGTGGACGCGGTCGGCCGGGACGCCGAGTCCGTCGAGGACCCGCTGGGCGTCACGGACCATGCCGTGCGGGCCGCACAGCCACCAGTGGTCGGCCGCCTCGACATCGATCAGGCCGTCGATGAGCGCCGAGAGCCGGTCGGCGTCGAGGCGCCCGGAGAGCACCTCGGCCTCCCGGGGCTCGCGGGACAGGACGTGGGCGAGCTGGAAGCGGCTCGGGTACAGGTCCTTCAGGTCGGCCAGTTCGTCGGCGAACATCACCGTGCCGGTGCGGCGGTTGCCGTAGAAGAGGGTGACCCGGGAGCGGGAGTCGGCGGCCAGGACGGACTCGGCGATGGACAGCATGGGGGTGATGCCGGAGCCGGCGGCGAGCAGCACATGGTGGCCGGGGGTGGTCAGGTCGGGGGTGAAGTTGCCGGTGGGGGCCATGACTTCGACCGTGTCACCGGGGCGCACCTCGTTGACCAGCCAGGAGGAGAACAGGCCACCCGGCACCACCCGGACGCCGATGCGCGGGGCCGTTCCGGCGGGCGTGCAGATCGAGTACGAGCGACGCTCGTCGCGGCCGTCGATCTCGCGCCGCAGGGTCAGGGACTGGCCGGGCGCGAAGGCGAACTCCTCGGCCAGCTCGGGCGGGATCTCGAAGCCTACGGCGGCGGCGTCCTCGCACAGCGGCTGCACCGCGGCGACCCGCAGCGGATGGAAGACCGGACGGCGGCGCGGGCGCGGCTTCACGGCCTCGGCGGGGGCGGTCGGGGCCATCAGATCTCCTTGACGTACTCGAACGGCTCACGGCAGGCGCGGCAGCGCCAGAGCGCCTTGCAGGAGGTGGCGGCGAACCGGGAGGTCTCCTCGGTGTCCGCGGATCCGCAGCGCGGGCAGGGCACCGTGCGCCGGGTGGGCGACAGGGTCAGCGGCACCGGGCCGCGCGGGGCGGCGCCGGGCGGGGCGATGCCGTGCTCGGCGAGCTTGCGGCGGCCTTCGGGGGTGATCCAGTCGCTGGTCCACGGCGGGTTCAGGACGGTGCGGATCTCCACGCGCGTGTACCCGGCCTCGCGGAGCCGGGCGGCGACGTCGGCGCGCATCTCGGCCATGGCGGGGCAGCCCGAGTAGGTGGGGGTGAGGTCGGCGACGACGGCGCCGTCCTCGGTGAGCGTCACCTCGCGCAGGACGCCCAGGTCGGCGAGGGTCAGCATGGGCAGCTCGGGGTCGGGCACCCGCTCGGCGATGTGCCGGGCGTGCCGTGCGTCGAGCTGGAGGGTCACCATGTCGCCTCCGGGTGGGCGCGGGCCACGCTCTGCAACTCGGCGAGCAGGGGGGCGAGATGCTCGGTGTGCTCGCCGTCGCGGCCGCAGCCGGCGGACGGCCGGTAGGCCGGCATGGGCAGTCCGGCCTCCTCGGTCACCTGACGCAGCACGGCGACGACTTCGGCGCGTACGTCGTAGGCGGTGAACAACTCGCCGATGTAGGGGGCGATCTGCTCGATGGCCTTGCGCATCCGGCGGTGGGACTCCTCGGTGCCGTCGCCCAGGCGGACCGCCCACTCGGCGGCGTACTGCCGGTGGTAGGCCAGTTCCTTGACGCCCTTGGCGGCGACGGCGGCGAGCACCGGGTCGGGGTGGGAGACCAGCCGCTCGAAGTGGGCGAGCCGCCAACTGGACAGGACCAGGAGCCGCACGATGGAGAACGCGAAGTCGCCGTTGGGGAGTTCGGCGAGCCGGACGTTGCGGAAGTCGTCGGCGTCGCGGAAGTAGGCGTAGGCGTCCTCGTCGCGGCCGGTGCCGTCGGCCTGTCCGGCGCGGGAGTAGAGCAGACGGGCCTGGCCGAGCAGGTCGAGGCCGATGTTGGCGAGCGCGACCTCCTCCTCCAGCTCGGGGGCGCGGGTGATCCACTCGGCGAGGCGCTGGGCCGAGACGAGCGCGTCGTCGGCCAACGCGACGCAGGACGCGGCCAGTTCGCTCGCGTCGACACCCTCGGGCACGGTGGTGTCGACGCCGTGCAGGGGGTCCTCGAAACCGGTGCCGTACGCCCAGCGGGCGTCGTCCTCGTGCCCCTCGGCGAGGGTCAGGTAGACGTGGTCCTCACTCATCCCCGGCTCCTAAATGTGCGGGACATCGTCGGGGATGTCGTAGAACGTCGGATGGCGGTAGACCTTGTCCGCGCTGGGGGCGAAGAAGGGGTCCTTCTCGTCGCGGGTGGAGGCGGCGATGTGCTCGGAGCGCACGACCCAGATCGACACGCCTTCGTTGCGCCGGGTGTACAGGTCGCGGGCGTGGGTGAGGGCCATCGCGTCGTCGGCGGCGTGCAGCGAGCCCACATGGACGTGGTTCAGGCCGCGCTTGCCGCGCACGAACACCTCGTACAGAGGCCAGCTCTCGTTGCTCATGCCGCCGGTTCCTTCCGGGCCCGCTTGGCCGCGTGGGCGGTGGCCGCCTCGCGCACCCACGCGCCTTCCTCGTGGGCGCTTCTGCGCCGTTCCATCCGCTGGTCGTTACAGGGTCCGTCGCCCTTGATGACCCGCATCAGCTCGTCCCAGTCCGGGGTGCCGAAGTCGTGCCGACCGCGCTCGGCGTTCCACTTCAGCTCCGGGTCGGGCAGCGTCACACCGAGCTTGTCGGCCTGCGGGACGGTCATGTCGACGAAGCGCTGACGCAGTTCGTCGTTGCTGTGCCGCTTGATCTTCCAGGCCATCGACTGCGCCGAGTTGGGGGAGGCGTCGTCGGGCGGGCCGAACATCATCAGCGAGGGCCACCACCAGCGGTCCACCGCGTCCTGGACCATCTCGCGCTGGGCGTCGGTGCCGCGCATCATCGTCATCAGCAGTTCGTAGCCCTGCCGCTGGTGGAAGGACTCCTCCTTGCAGATCCGGACCATCGCGCGCGCGTAGGGGCCGTAGGAGCTGCGGCACAGCGGGACCTGGTTGCAGATCGCGGCGCCGTCCACGAACCAGCCGATCACGCCGACGTCGGCAAAGCTCAGCGTCGGGTAGTTGAAGATCGACGAGTACTTCTGGCGGCCCTCGATCAGCCGGTCGGTGAGGTCCGCGCGATCCGCGCCGAGCGTCTCCGCGGCCGAGTACAGATACAGGCCGTGTCCCGCCTCGTCCTGCACCTTGGCGAACAGGATGGCCTTGCGGCGCAGCGACGGCGCGCGGCTGATCCACTCGCCCTCGGGCTGCATGCCGATGATCTCCGAGTGGGCGTGCTGCGCGATCTGCCGGACCAGCGTCTTGCGGTAGCCGTCCGGCATCCAGTCGCGCGGCTCGATCCGCTGGTCGCGCGCGATCGTGGCGTCGAAGTGCTCCTGGAGCGTCTCCGGAGACTCCGGGGACTCCGGGGGCGAGGCCTCGGCGTGGTGTGTCGTGGTCATCTGCGCCAGCTCCCCAACCGACCATTCGTTCGGTACCAGTGTGACGCCTTTCCGGGCCCTCGGCAAGACCCTTCGCCACCCTTGACAGAGGGTGACACGGCTGATTGTTTGGCCTGTGCACCGAATGCAGACCGAATGGTCGGTTGGGACACAGGATGGTGGCGGAGTTCCGGGGCCGCAGCCGCACGGTCCAGGACACAACGAAGGAGTCGCGATGAGCAACCTGGGCGAACCCCTCCCCCACGACCTGCTGGACGACGGCGAAAGGCTCACCCGCGACCAGCTCAGGGAGCTCCAACTCGACCGGCTGCGGGCGACCTTGCGCCATGCCTACGACCATGTCGAGCTGTATCGCAAGAAGTTCGACGAGGCCGGGGTCACCCCCGACGACTGCCGGGCGCTGGAGGACCTCGCCCGATTCCCCTTCACCACCAAGGCCGACCTCAGGGACACCTACCCCTTCGGCATGTTCGCGGTCCCCATGGACCAGGTCCGCCGTGTGCACGCCTCCAGTGGGACCACGGGCCGCCCCACAGTCGTCGGCTACACCGAGAACGACCTGTCGATGTGGTCGGACGTGGTCGCCCGCTCGATCCGGGCCGCCGGCGGCCGTCCCGGCCACAAGGTGCACATCTCCTACGGCTACGGCCTGTTCACCGGCGGACTCGGCGCGCACTACGGCGCCGAACGGGCCGGCTGCACGGTGATCCCCGCCTCCGGCGGCATGACGGCACGCCAGGTGCAGATCATCCAGGACTTCCGGCCCGAGATCATCATGGTCACCCCGTCCTACATGCTCACCCTGCTCGACGAGTTCGAGAAGCAGGGCGTCGATCCACGGGGGACCTCCCTGAAGGTGGGCATCTTCGGCGCCGAGCCGTGGACGGAGGAGATGCGCCGCGAGATCGAGGAGCGCACCGCGATCCACGCCGTGGACATATACGGGCTGTCCGAGGTGATCGGTCCCGGTGTGGCGCAGGAGTGCGTGGAGACCAAGGACGGGCTGCATGTGTGGGAGGACCACTTCTACCCGGAGGTGGTCGACCCGGTCACGCACGAGATCATGGCCGAAGGCGAGGAGGGCGAGATCGTGTTCACCTCGCTCACCAAGGAGGCGCTGCCGATCATCCGGTACCGCACCCGTGATCTGACCCGGCTGCTGCCCGGCACCGCACGGCCCGCCTTCCGGCGGATGCGGAAGGTCACCGGACGCTGCGACGACATGATCATCCTGCGCGGGGTGAACGTCTTCCCCACCCAGATCGAGGAGATCGTGCTGCGCACCCCCGCGGTGGCCCCGCACTTCCAGATCCAACTCACCCGGCGCGGCCGGATGGACCATATGACCGTCCGCGTCGAGGCCCGCCCCGACGCCGGCCCCGAGCAGCGGCGGGCGGCCGCCGGGGCCATCGCCCAGGGGGTGAAGGACGGCGTCGGGGTCAGCGTCGACGTGGAGATCGTCGAGCCGGAGACCCTGGAGCGCTCGCTCGGCAAGCTCAAGCGCGTCAAGGATCTCCGCCAGGAGTAGCTCAGTTGGGCCCGTTCGGCACCTTCAGGCGCTCCCAGCTCACCCGGCCGGGAATGCCGTCCGCGTCCTTGCCCTTGAAGCCCTGCTTCTGCTGCCAGGCGGCGTAGGAGCGACGGTCGGCCTCGGTCCACTCCGGACCGGGGCCCTCCTCGTACCGGCCGCACCCCTCGGCGACCAGCCGACGCCCCATCGCCGTGATGATCGGCGAGTGCTGCCCGATGTGGAAGAAGCCGCTGCCCGGGAAGGGCTCGTACGACGGCTTCGGCGGCGCCGGCTTGGGGTCGGGCGCCGGGGTCTTGCCGCCCAGGCGCCCGGCGATCCGCTTGCGCATGCCGTCCATCGTGAAGCCGCGCGGGTCCTGCTTGCCCGGCTGCCACTCCTTGTGCCCGATGACGGACCGCTCGCTCCAGCCGTGGTGGCGGCAGATCGCGGCCGCCACCTTCTCGATGGCCTCCTTCTGCGCCTCGGGCCAAGGGTCCCTGCCGTCACCGAGGTTGATGCACTCGAAGCCGTAGAAGTGCCGGTTGCCGTCGGTGTCGGCCTCGTTGTCGGCGGGCAGCCTGGACTCGTTGATCACGGCGCGCAGGACGTCGCTGTCGCCGAGTCCGGCGTGGTTGGCGCGGCCGTTGCCGACCAGGTGGATATGGCCCTTCTTGTCGATGACGCCGTGGCACAGCGGCCCCGGCAGGCCGGAGTAGCCGTCGTAGCAGATGTCGACGGAGGCGTTGGTGCCGGAGGTGACGGTGTGGTGGATCATCACGCCGTTCACCGGGCCCCAGGGGCCCTTGCTGTTGCGGTTGTGGGTGCGCCAACTGCGCACCTCGTGAACCGTCAGGCCCTCCGCGCGCAGGATCTCCACCATCTTGGACGCGCTCAGCGGCCTGGCCATCACTCGTCTCCTTCCGCCGCGGCCTCGGCCTCGGCCGTGGTCTGCGACCGTCCGCCGGAGGGATCCTCCGCGGCCTGTTCCTCGCGGCGGGCCTGTTCCTCCGCCGCGAGCGCCGCCTCGTCGGCCGCCGGGACGCTGCTGGCCAGCGGGCCGAAGGCGAGACGCAGATCGACGGCGCCGTGCTCGCCCTTGACCAGGGCGAGGGGCGCGTAGTGGCGGGCGATGCCGGTGGGCGCCTGGAGCAGCGGGCGGCGGGCCGGGTCGAGGGGCCACTCGACGCTGCCAGTGGCGGTGCGGGCCGGGATGATCCAGTGGTCGCCGGTGCGGTAGGCGCCGTCCTTGGCGAAGTAGACCTCGACACCGTCCTCCAGCGGCAGCCACTCGCCCTCTTCGATCTTCATGGCGCCGTCCTTGAGAACGGACGTGCGGCCTTTGCGCTTCGGGCCCTCGTGGTGGTCCCAGCGTCGCAGGAAGGGGTGCAGGTGGGGCAGGCGGCCGACACCGGGCTCCGGTTCGGCGGAGAGACGGACACGGCGGCCGGGCAGGTCGAGCTCTTCGACGCGCAGCAGGGGAAGGGCCTCCAGGCGCGAGGCACTGGCGGTGTCCGTGAACTCCACGAGGTCGCCGACGTCCAGGTCCAACTTGGCGTCGTGGCCGAGAGAGGCCAACTGGACCCAGGTGCCGTCGAGTTCGTCGACCGGGAAGACCACCGAGCCGTTCTCGCGGGACCACTTGAAGGTGGCGTCCTTCGCGGCTCCCCCGGCGTGGATCTCGACGCGGTACAGCTGGTTCTCCGGGCCCCGGTAGCGGGCGTCCGGCTTGACCAGGCAGGGGTCCTCGTCGGCGTGGTCGGGCCGTTCGCTGCGGGCGGCGAGGTGGGCGGAGGGGGCGGACCGGCGGGCGGCCCACTTGTCGAAGGCGGCGCGCACGACCTCCCTGGACGGCTCGGCGTCCTCGATGTCCAGCGCGGCCAGCGACAGGGGCAGCACCTGCCAGACGATCTTCACTCGGGCGGTCGTGTCCGGCAGGGCGGCGCCGAGGGCGACCTCGCGCAGCGCCGGGTCCTCGGCGGCGCTCACCGAGCGCTCCCACACCTTCAGGTAGACGACGAAGGGCGCCTGGGCGGGCGAGGGCAGCCGGTCGCCGGGACGCTCCGGGTCCAGGTGGGCGTCGGGCTGGTCCCAGTACGTCCAGTGCGTGGGCGGCGCTGCGGTCTCCTGCTCCTCGGCGTGCTCGTCGGGCACCGGCACTCCGGGCGCGGGGCGGTCGGCGTCGCACAGGATGCCGTCCACGTAGTAGCGGCCGCCGTGGATGAACAGGGTGTCGATCTCGTGCCGTCCGCCCACGTACTCGATACGGAAGCCGGCGGCGTCGCGCGGCCCGCCGTGCCGCCCGATCAGGTCGGCGGCGAGGGTACGGGCCTGGTGGAGCTGGATCGCGGTCTGCTCATTGGTGTCGGCGTCGAGCTGGACACGGCCCTGCTGGGCGATCACCGCCGAGTAGTGCCGCTCCGGGCGGAACATGAGGCGGGAGAGGTCAGCGTGCATGAAGGGGGTCCCCCTGGTTCAGGAATGTGCGGTTCACGTCGGTGTCGGTGCGGCTCACGTCACGAAGAAGATCCCGGCGTCCGTGCCGGCCGGCGTGTACTCCGCGAGCCGCGCCCGCAGACCGTCCTCGCGCTGGGGCCGGTACAGGTCGTGGAAGGCGCCCATCTCGGCGCCGTCGTCGCAGCCGCGCCTGATCTCCTCGGGGCACCGGTCCGCGGGCAGCCCGTACCAGGGCGTGCCGTAGCGCTCGGAGACGAACAACGGCCGTACGTCCGTGACGCATCGGTACCTGCGGGGCGTACGGGACCCGGCGGGGACGTACGAGTGGCGGAAGCAGCCGATGCCGCGGCGGGCCACGTGCAGCCTGCCGGTGAGGATCGAGTTCTCGGCGATCCGCACGGCGTGGGTGTGGATCTCGCCGATCACGGTGGTGCGGTGCAGATGGAGGACCGCGTGGGCGTGCCGGCAGTCGGGTGCCGAGAGCGCCTCCCGGTCGTGTCCTGTGGCGTCGAGGACGCTGTCGCGCAGATGGATGTCGAGGGGGTCCTCGCTCACCTCGTCGCCGATGACCTCGATGGTGCCGAGGATGCTGTGCTCGACCTGGAGACAGGCGGTGGTGCGCTCCAGGACGATGCTGGGCTCCTCCGGCGAGTGCGGGGCGCACTCCGGCTCAAGGGACCAGCCGGGCACGAGCGTCGAGTGGCGTACGACCACGGCACCCATGGGCCCGGTGACGTTGATGCCGCGCCCGGCGACAAGGAGTCCGTCGAGAGTGATCCGCGGACGCTCGTGCGGGGCGCAACTGTCGCCCACCGCACGGATGTTGAGGGCGTCGGGCCGGTTGCTGTACCAGTCCAGCAGCCGGATCACCGGCCGCGCCCCCTCCGCCGCCCGCAGTTCGAGACGGTCACCGGGGTCGAGGTCGAAGTCCAACTGCTCCTGGTAGGCGCCGCTGTGGGTGATCTCGATGACGCCGGCACGCTCCGGACCGCGCTCGCTCTGCCACGCCCGATAGGCGTCCATGATCTGCCGGTACGGCTGTCCCGGCCCGACGCGGTAGACAACGGCGTCGGGACGCGGCACCCGGTCGTGGCGGTCGTACTCGCCGCCGCCCATGTCCGCGGCGGACGCGTAGTGGTAGTCCACCCACACGCCCTGCCGGGGCGCGGAGCGGGCGCCGAAGGCGATCCGGCCGAGTTCGGGGTCGACGGCCACCTGCCCCCGCCTGGGCCGATAGCGCCAGTCGGACAGGTCGGCGACCACGATGTCGGAGGGCGGTACGGGCTTGTCCTCGCCGTCGCGCCGGATGACGAAGCTCTTGCCGGGGCCGTAGTAGTCCAGCAGCCGGTCGTGGAGTTGGCGGCGGCGGACGAACGCCGGGACGTTGTCGATCGTGGCGATGTGGGTGGGCGACGGTTCCGGGAAGGGCTTGGTGACCAGCGGGGTGTCGTTGCCGAGAATCGAGAAGGTGTAGAGGTTGCGGGCTCGGTCGACGCAGTACGCCGGGGACGAGGTCAGCGAGTGGGCCTTGAGCCGCCAGACGAAGAGGGCGACTCCGGCGGGCGTCCAACCGCCCTTGCTTTTGTTTGAGTTGGCCCGCCGAACATCGACCGTGTGGGCCGTCGAACCGAACGGGCCGCCCGCAAGATCCAGCGCGGAGTTGTCGCGGAGGTCCAGAAGCCGCCCCCGGCCCGTGTCCCGGTGGAGCTTCACGGACTGGTTGTGGGCGACCAGCCGGGACAGCTCCACAGCCCGCGCCGGCCACCCGGCGACCTGCTCGGAGATCTCCTCCAGCAGGTGCAGGGTCCCCTTGCGGCGGCGGTTGCCGACCGTCGCCGCCACGTCGGAGCGCGGGGCGACGGCCTCGGCGAGGGCGGCGCGGCCTCCGTCGTGCAGGCCGGTGGTGAGAACGCGTTCGTAACCAGTCAGGGTGCGGTAGCCGACCAGGTCGCCGAGATACGGCAGCACCCAGGGGGCCGCGGTCTCCACGAACAGGTCCTCGTAGCCCTGCTCGACACCGTCGCGGACCCGGTCGAGCTGCTCGGTCATGACCGCGAGCAGCTCACGCAGGGCGCCGCCCTCCTCTGCGTCGCGCAGCAGATGCCAGCGGGGCAGCAGCTTCGCGAGCCCGTCGGCCTCCCTGGACACCAGGGTCTCGAACCGGACGTCCGGGGACATTATTTGACCTCCGTCAGGATCAGGGTGTCCGCGGCCTTCGGCGACAGCAGGGCGAGCTGGGCCGGGCGGATACCGCGGAAGACGAACACCGTCCGGCCCCTGGGCAGGCGCCGGGTGTCGGTGATGTCGGGGTTGAGGCGCAGGAGTTCGGCGAGCGGGACGCCGTGGCGGCCGGAGATCTCCGACAGCGTCTCGCCGTTCTCGGCGCGGACGGTGTGGACCTTCTCGTCGTAGGTCGCCGGGTGCGCCGATACCGATGCCTTGGGCGGGCCGGGGTCGGTGAGGATGGCGGTGAGTTCCTCGGGGGTGGCGGAGGCGGGGACGCCGGTGAAGACGTCGACGTCCACATAGTCGACGCCGGGCACGGAGTGGGCCGTGGCCAGGACCTCGGAGAGACGGGCGGGCCGCCCCAACTCGCGGCCCTCGTAGCCGAGTCGGCGCAGCAGCGCCTGGCGAAGCCGGGGCTCGACGATCTCCCAGGCGTGGTCGGGGGCCACCTTCACCTGTGCCGCCAGGAGCAGCAGGACCAGCTCACGGGCGTCCACGCGCACCGGGAGGTTCGCGTCGCCGTACTCGGTGAGCGCGCCGCGCAGGGCGTGCAGGGTGTCGGAGTCGCCGAGGGGCACGTCGTCGGCGCCGGCGACGGTGACGTGCAGCACGCGGCGCCGTCCGTCGAAGAGTTCGCGTGCGGCGGCCCGGCCGATTCCGGCGCGGGAGCGGGCGAAGTCCTCGTAGTCGGCGGCGGACACCAGGCGGTCCAGGGCGGAGACGGCGAGGGGGATCGTGCGCCGGGTAAGACCGGGTCCGTCCGCGTCCGAACCGCCGGTCGAGGGGAGCGGGTTGGTGACCCGGGTGACGCCGAGCGGCCGGGTGAGCGGCTGGGTGATCCGGTCGGCGGCGACGTTGGCGGCCTTGCCGGTGCCGAAGCGGTAGCGGGCGCGGATGTTCTCGTGGCCCGAGGGCAGCCGGGCGCCGTGCACTCCGTCGCCGAAGGTCACCGTCGTACGGCCGTCGGCGGTGGAGCCGGTGATGTACACGCGCTCGGCCGGGCCGCGTCCGGCGAGGCTGTCGACCTCGTGCCACAGGACGCCGTCGACGCGGATCTCCAGCACCGGGGTGGCGCCGAGGGGGTTGTCGTCGGCGAGCCAGGTGAGCGGGGACTGCCACAGCGCGAACGTCTGGTTCACGCGGTCGGAATCGCCGCTGCCGATGGCCTCCTCGCGGCTCTCGCCGTGCCCGGCCTCGACGACGTTGCCGAGGATCCGCACGCTCTCGCGGCGGTAGCGGTGGGCGAGGCGCGCGGTGAGGGTGAGCCGGGTGTGGACCCGGTCGCCTGGGAGTTGGGGGTCGACGGCCGGGTCGGCCGTGGCGACGGTGACGACCTCGGTGGCGGGCACTCCGGTGGTGCCGGGGATGTCGCTGCGCTCGCCGGTGACGATGAGGGTGCGGCCGGGCCGCAGCCCGTCGTACAGCTCGGCGAGTTCGATCTCGTCGCCGTGCACGTCCTCACCGAGGGGTTCGTCGGCGAGGCGCAGCGGTTCGCCGGCGGCGTGCACGGTCGTGTCGCGGATGTGCGAGAGCAGTACGTCGAACTCGTCCAACCACGGGTCGGCGAGGGTGAGTTCGGTGCCCCGGCCGGTGATGCCGTAGTTGGTGTACGCCGCCGTACGCGCCGCCACGACCTGGGTGGTGACGAAGGCCAGCTTGGCGTCGCCGGGCACGCCCTTGCCCTTGGCCGGGCGCTGGATCGCCACCCAGCTGCCGACGGTGATCCCGGCGTGCACGGTGTCGAGCTGGAGGACGCGACGGTTGACGGGTTCGGGCCTGGAGGCGATGACGACCTCGACGTTGGGCTCGGCGCTGCCCACCGTGTACCGCACGCTGATCTCGTACTCGCCATGCGTGAACTGCTCACTGGCGCCGGGGCGTACGGGGATCTGCCGGGCGGTGCCGTTGTGAATGCCGACCTGGATCAGGCCGTCCTCACCGGGCCGGGAGACGAACAACGTGCGCTCGGGCAGTCCCGAGTGGAAGCGGGCGGTGACACCGGGTTCCTGGGAGTCGGCGGGCCTGCGGTTGAGCCAGTTCAGATCGCGGTCCTGGCCGGAGCGCACCGACAGGTCGACCTGCCCGGTGCCGAGCGGGAACCGCACGGTGCTCGGCAGGTTCTCGCTGCGCTGGTCGGACCCGTTGCCCTCGACGTACTGGAACTCGGCCCGCACCGGCACCTTGCCCGCCGGATCGAACACGACGCGCATGCTCGCCAGGACCGCGCCGGTGAGCGGCCAGTCGGCCGTGCGGATGACTCGCCCCCGGTCGTCCTGAACGGGCTTGAGCGGCGCCGTGGCGCCGAAGGGGGCGGCGGTGACACGCATGGCGAGGAGTTCGCGGAGGAGGTGGGGGGCGCCGGGGGCGGCGGCTTTGCGCCAGGCGGGGTAGAGGGTGGGGTGCAGAGCGGCGAGGAGACCGGCAGGGTCGGTGGTGGGGCGTGCGGGGCGGCTTTCGGAGCCAGACGCGGCGCGTAGGGCGGGGAGTACGGCGCTCAGCGCCTGAAAGGCAGCGGCGCGAGAATCGCCGCCAAGGGGCGCGACCAGCCCCAACGGCGCCGCAGACGAATCATCCTGCGCCGGTGCCAACTCCAACGCCCGCTCAGCGATGTCCGCCAGAACGGCCTCCAACCGCTCGAACCAAGCAGCCACCTCCTCGTACGCCGCAGCCAACACCTGAGCCTCACCCAGCCGGGCAACGGGCTCCGCAAGACGCGCCGCGAGCCGCTCCGGGCTCTTGATCCCCTCCAGGTCGGCCCGCAACGGGGCCAGCACCTGATCCTCGAAGTCCTCGACAAACCGACTGACCGGCCGCGGATGGGACGCGCCATCGATCCACCGCCGAACCTCCTCGACAAGCTCCTTCAAAGTAGGAGGCGCCGACTTCGGCAGCGAAATCGCGGTGATCTCGTCGTCCCGATCGACACGCGCCTTGGCGACCGGAAGCAACAACCGCTGCCCACCCGCCTGCTCGCCGAAGACGAACAACAACTGATCCCCGGTCTGAAGGGAGTTCGCCGTCCCCTCGACAAAGATCTCGGACCGCCGCTCCAGTTCCGAGGGCGTCATCAGAGAGGGCCGACGCCGACGCACCTTCAGCTCGTTGAAGTCCCACCGCGCCATAAGATCCCGGCGAGTCTCAAAGGTCAGCGACTCCTCCTCGGCGGACGCGGGCACGCTATGGCTGCGGGCGCCGCGCGGGATGAGGACGGGCAGCGCTTCGGCGCGCGGGTCGCGTTCGAGGGTGTACGCCAGATGCGTGGTGGCGGCGACGCCGGGGCGCGGCCGGTGGCCGACGAGCCGGCCGAGCAGGGCCAGGGAGCGGTGCTCGTTGGCCGTACGGAGATAGGCCTCGTCGGCGATGCGCTCGGAGTGGAAGGTGAGCAGGTCGCCGAGGACCGCGGTGGCGTCGAGCAGGCCGATCGCCGGGTCGTCGGCGGTGCGGACGGTGAGTCCGTCGAGCGCGAGGTAGGCCGGTGAGGCGAGCCGGTCGAGGAGGGCTGCGAGGAAGGAGCCGTACTCGCCGACACGGTAGTCGAGGGCCGTGCGGCCGGGTGGGTTGTGGAGCGGGGCGGGGGCGAGCCGTTCGTCGTGGCCGCCGCACGCGCCGCCGCAGGAGCACGCCTGGCTCATCGGGCACCTCCCAGGGATATCGCCAGTCGGCCGTTCTCCGGCCGGTCGGGGTCGTTGTCGCAGGTGGCGACCTCCAGCGGGCCGAGCCGCAGCACGCCGTCCTCGCTCTCTCCTCGGTCCTGCTCGAACAGCCGTTGCAGCCGGGTGACTTCGACGCTCTCCACGCCGGGGACCGCCGCCGCGACGGCGACCAGTCGGCTGAGCCGGACCGGTTCGCCGAAGGTCTGGGTGTCCGGGTGGAAGAACCCGCCCGGGCCCGCGCCGAGGACGCGGTACAACTCGGCCAGGATCTGCCCGTGCTGGTGTCCGGGCAGGGCGCACACGGTCAGCGCGATGTCCAGCGGGACGAGCCGGGCGGGGCCGACGACGAGGTCGTGGCCGATGCGCCGGTAGGTCTCCAGGGACTGGGTGACCTCGGCGAGGAGTTCCGGGGTGGGTGCGCCGCTGCCGAGCGCGTCGATGGCGATGTGCGCCTCCTGGACACTGCCGGTCCAGCGGAGTTCGGCGGCGGCTCGCTGGACGCCGGGCAGGGCGGTGGCGAGGGCCGCGTAGTCCTCGGCGGTGACCGCGCGCAGGCGGGTTCGGCGCAGGTCGAGCGGGGCCAACTGGCGCACCTGTTCCACCGGTTCGGGGTCGGTGCCGCCGGTGGCGGGCAGCGGGTTGCGGACCACTGCGGCGGGCGGGGGCTCGCAGTCGGCGGCCACGACGAGATGGTTGATGGCCTCGGCGCCGACATTGCCGGCGGTGCCGCCGCCGAGCCGGTGGTGCAGGGCGAGCCGGGCGCCGGGGGTGGGCCTGGCGCCGTGCCGTCCGTCGCCGAAGCGCAGGGCGAGCCGGCCGTCGTCCTCCAGTTCGCCGACGAAGTGCCGGTCGCGGGGGCCACTGTCGAGCAGGTCGCGGCGCGGCTGCCACACCTCGTCCTCGTGGTGCAGGCGTACGGCGGGCAGGGCGCGGCGCGGGTCCTGGGCGAGCCCGGCGCTCGCGGAGCCGCGCAGCACGGGCTCGTCGGGGTGCAGTCCGGCCGCGTACGCCGGGCCCCAACTGTGGGCGATCTCCCAGGCGATGTGCCCGTCGAGGACGGTTCCGGCGCGGGCGCGTGCGGTGAGGCCTTCGATGCGGCGCAGCTTGCCGTCGAGCAACCGGTCACTGCGGTGCAGGAGTTCACGCAGGGCGCGCACCGGATGGCGGCGCAGTTCGAGGCGTTCCAGGGTCTTCAGGCCGTAGACGACGGTCAGTTCGGCGATCTCCTCCTCGCCCAGCCCGTCCCGGTCGCGGGCACTGCGCCACAGTTCGACCAGGCGTTGCCGGATCCGGCCGGGGATGGCGGCGATGCGCTCGGCCTGCCCGGTGGCGACGGTCGCCGGGTCGGGGAAGGGCACGGCCTGGGCGATGGGCGCCCGGCCGAGGACAGGGCGGAAGCGGGGCCGGATGCCCGGGTACACGGACTGGGCGAGCAGCCTGCGCAGGGCGGCGGCCTGGGCGTACGCCGTGCCGGGGACGACCTGTTCCTGCCGCTGTCCGGCGCGTTCGAGGCCGAGTCTGGCGCGGGTGGTGGCGCTCTCGCCGACGACGTCGAAGAGTTCGCGGATGTCGTCGGGGCGCAGTGCCCGACCCGATTCCGCCTGATCCGTGAGGGAGTTGACGATGCTCGCGGGTGCGTTGCCCTCATCGCGGTCCCAGCAGCCGAAGGCGGGGGGTTCGCAGGGGGCGATGACGGCCGGCTCGTGCGGCACGGTGAACGTCTCCGGCAGGCCTGTCAGGGTGCGGCCGTGGTCGACGAGGACGACATTGCCGCGGGCCAGGGTCACGTCCTCGACGGGCAGGCAGTCGCGTCCGCCGAGGGTGGTCAGGCACAGGGGGAAGCGCAGGGCGTCCTCGGCGGCCCAGGTGATCTCCAGGACCGGCTGGTCCTCGATGCGGTCGACGGCGGGGGTGACGGAGGTCAGACGGACGGCCTGGCGGTGGGCGGGGTCGGCGTCACCGGGAGTGCCGGTGCGCGGGCCCTTGACCTCCTCCAGGATCAGTAGATCGCCGGGCCTGAGATCGAGTCGGCGGCCTCGGCAGGTCTCCGGGTCGGCCCACTCGTCGCGCAGGGTGGCGGAGGTGGCGCCCTTGGCCAGGGTGCGGGTCTCGCCGCCCCAGGTCCACAGGCGGATCGCGTTGTGGGCGACGCGCAGTTCGAGCGGGTCGGCGGTGACGACCGGTTCGAAGACCTCCACCGAGCCTCGCTCGTCGAGGTCGCCGAGCGCGCTCTCGTCGACGACGGTGCCGGGTTCGGGGCGATCGTGCGGGTCGAGGGTGCGCACGTCGACGGAGGCGAAGCGGTACGTGCCCGGGGCGAGGGTGTGGTCGCCGGCCGTCTCCACGACGACGTAGGCCCGTGCCGTACAGCCGTCGTGCATCGCGTAGTCGATGAGCCGGACATGACGGCGTACGGAGACCCGGCGGCGGGCGGTGTCGAGGTAGGCCTCGGTGGCGACCGCGTCCTGCTGGTAGCTGAGCTGGTCGCCGGTGTGGGCGAGCAGCTCGACCAGGGTCATGCCGAGGTCGGCGGGGTTGCGCTCGACCCATTCGGGGGTGGTGAGGGCGAGCCGGTCCAGCAGGAGTTTGCGGATGGTGTCGTAGTCGCGGGCGGTGTAGTCGATGACGGGCGCGGCCGGGAAGTCCGAGGTCGGTCGTTCTTCTTCCTTGCAGTCGAAGGGGGTTGGGCAGTCGGGCAGGAAGGTGAAGGTCGCGCTGTGGTAGCGCTGGTCGAAGCCGCGGAAGGGTTCGGTGCCGGGGCGGCCGTAGGGGTCGGCCTCGACCAGGGAGAGCCGGTAGCGGGAGGTGTCGCCGGCCCGGTCGAGGGTGACGTAGAGCCGGTCGTCGAGCTCGGGGTCCTCCTCGCGCTCGACGCTGACGTCGACGGCGGTGATGCCGGTGACACGGCGGCCGCCGTCGATGCGGACGTTCTCGGGGCCGAGGCCGTGCGGGGCCTTGCCGAGGAAGGTGACGGTGAGCAGCAGCCCGTCGTCGCCGACCTCGACGGAGTCGACGCCGCCCAGCTGGGCGGCGCGGACCTTGCTGCGCCGGGACGTGATCATGCGGCGGCCCTCCCTTCGAAGACGTCGTCGCGGCGGGCGCCGGTGGCGCGCAGCACGTAGGACAGGTACACGCGGACGGTGTTGTCGTCGCCGACCACGTCGAGCGTCTCGACCTCGATGAGATCGCCGAGCCAGCGCTGGAGCGAGGCCTGGACGGACAGTTCGAGGGTGCTGACCAGTTCCGGGCTGGTCGGGGCGAAGACCAGATCGAGCAGTCCGCAGCCGAAGTCGGGGCGCATCACGCGCTCGCCGGGGCTGGTGAACAGCAGCTGCTCGATCAGGTCGTGGACGTGTTCGCCATGCCCGGCGTGCGCGGTGCGGCCCCGGCGGTCGGGCCGGAAGGGGAAGGCGATGTCGCTGCGGGTGCGTGGGCTCATCGGACGGTGACCTTTCGCTGCGCGGCCTGGACGACGGGCGGTCCCTGCGGGACGAAGGCCGCGCTCAGGCACTGGGCCGCGGAGGTGTCGAGCAGCACGGACGCGCCGTCGACGGTGACGCCGCTGCCGTCGGCGCTGAAGCGGACGGAGACGCACGGGCTGGGCACGCCGTTCACGGTGTGCGGGCAGCCGGTGACGGCATAGGCGTGCGCGGCCGTGGCGACGGCCCTGCCGTCGATCAGCACGGCCGCGGTGGGTGTGGTGGCGGTGCTCGCACGGCCGCCGTGCGGGCAGCCGATCACGGCACCCGCGTCGAGCAGACTCCCGGACAACTTCGTTCGTCCCCCGTCTTCTATCGCTTCGAGAGCACGGTCAACTGGCCCTCGTTGATGGTCACTTCACGCCCGCGCAGGATGACCTCGGCGCCCGCGCCGGTCGCGATGACCACGGCTTCCTTGGTGATGCGGATGTACGCGCCGCCCTGGGCCTGGAGGAGGATCCCCTGCTCGGCGCCGGGCGTGTCGTTCAGGACGAGCTTGTGGGCCCCCGGTGTCTGCACGACGACCGGTTTGCTGGACGCGTTCGCCTGGAGCTCGCGGCGTGCGTCGGGCGGCAGTTCCTCGGCGGCGCCGTACCAGCACCCGGTCCACACCGGGAAGCTGGGATCGCCCTGCTCGAACTCCACCCACACTCCCGTGCCGGGCGGCGGCACCACGAACTGGCCCGCCTCGGGCCCGGTGAACGGCAGACAGGGCAGCGCCCAGGTGGACGGCTCGTCGCCGAGCACGTCCGGGACCTCGACGGTGATCCGGCCGATGCGCAGCGGATCGTCGTTGTCGACGACCCGGCCGCGGAACTTGCCGAGGTAGCGATTGCTGGGTGCCGCCATGCTTGTGCCTTCCGGGCTTGGGGCTTTCAGGGCCTGACGTAGTCGCCGCGGGCTTCGAGGCCCTCGCGGGAGAGCGTGAAGTTCTGCTGGAACGAGCCCGGGCGCAGGTTGTGGGTGACGGACTTGACGTAGTAGTCGCCGTCGTACGCCCGTCCCGCACCGCGCACGCCGACGAGCTGGCGGGGCTGGAGGATGTAGCCGTGCCGGTTGACGTCGAGGGAGCCCGAGCCGGAGACGACGTCCGCGGAGACGGCGGCGCGCGCCAGCAACTCCGCCTCGGCCTGCTCGCGTTGCTGCTTGGCGGTGCCGGCGAGGGTCCTGCGCTTGAGGGCCGGGGTGGGCCGCTTGCCGAGGGGCGGGCGCAGGGGGCTGATGGAGGGCTGCGGGAGCAGGGCGGACTGCCGGGTCTCGGGGTTCTGCCAGCGGGCCTGCGGCTCCTCGCGCGCGGTTCCGTCGTAGGCGAACGTCAGTTGGTCCACGGTGGAGTTGGCGTCCATGTTGACGTTGAGGGCGTGCTGGCGGATGCCGAGGCGGACCTCGGGGCCCCAACGGGCGGAGGACTGACCGGGGTTGGGGCCCGGCTCCAGATAGAAGGTGTAGCCGTTGGCGCGGGCGAGTTCGGTGACGTACTGGAGGTCGGTGCCCGTCTGGTAGTGGACGCGCAGGTCCTGGTGCGGGGGCTGGGCGACCTTCTCGGTGTAGACGTCAGGCCGGATGCCGTAGTCGGAGTAGCGGCGCAGGATGGCGAGCACCCGCTGCGAGGGCGGCAGGTTCGGGTATGGGGCGGTGCGCTCCTCCAGGTCCATCAGCAGCGTCAGGTCCTCGCCGGTGACGGTGAGGGTGGAGTGTCCGGGCCGGTTGCTGGCACCCACCTCATGGCGGACGATCAGGCCGTCGAAGAGCACGTCGGGGGTGCCCTTGACGCTGACCGTGACGATGATCCGGGTCTTCGGGTCGAAGAAGCCCTCGGGCAGCAGCCGTCGGCTGATGATGCCGTTCTTGGTGAGGTCGAAGGCCAGCTGGAAGCCGCTGCGTTCACCGGCGGTGGCGGTGATCTGGGCGGTCAGCAGCGCCTCGGTGACCTCGGCGGGGACGGGCCGGGCGAGTTTGGGTCCCATGAGGAGGGTGATGTGGACGGGGCCCTGCCCCACGGGCAGATCAAACACGCCGGTCTCCGCGGGGGAATCCGCCGGTGAGCGGGATGTCGACGACACGTCCGGGCTCTTCGGTCAACTCGCGTGGATCCAGTACGGGGTTGGCGTCGGCGATCTGCCACCACTGGCCGGGGTCGCCGAAGTAGCGCTGCCCGAGCAGATCGGGCCGCTCCCCCGCGGCGACGGTGTGCCCCTGCGTCTCCCGCTCGTCCAGGGGAGGCAGCAACCGCCGCTTGGTGTACCGGACTTCGGTCCCGTCAGGGCGCCGGTGGATGCCGATCTCGGCATCGTGGTACCGGCTGTTCCGCGGATAGGGGTGCGCACCCGGTATCGCGTCGAAGGCGTTCTCGTACGGCTCAAGCTCGGCCATAAGTGCCGCTCAGCCCCTTCCGGTCACGACGTTGGTTCCGGCGAGCCCGAGCCCGCCCATGCTGCCGCCCCGCGCGGCGGCGGCGAGCCGCTCCTTCTGTGCGAGGTGGGCGAGATAGAGGTCCGCGCCCCGGTGTCCGGCCGGGAGATCGCTGACGGTGAGGATCTTCATGCCGATGCTGAGGGAGGCGCGGATGGGATTGAGGTTGACGTCGAACGCGGACTCGTTGACGGACAGTTCGGTGAGCCGCACCGGCATGACCCGCTTGCTCCCCCAAGTGAACAGGGTGAGCGGCATCTCGATCGGGCTGATCTCGATGGCCCCCTTCTGCGACAGCCGGCTCGCGGCACGCAGTTGGGCGGTGGTCGGCTGCACCAGCATCTCCAGCGTGGCGAGCTGGGGATGGATCCCGTCGGGCGCGGCGACCTCGAACTGGTCGGTGGCGTCGATCTCGGCGGTGAACTTCCAGGTCTCCTGGGCGGGGCCCTTGAGCCGGAGCGCCTCATTGCGGTCCCCGCTCCCGGTCCCACCGCCACCGGCGTCACCGCTGTCCCCGGCGGACTGCGGCGCGACACTGCGCTCCAGGGTGTCCGGGTTGAACTGCAGCACGATGACCCGCTGGGGGGCGCCGGTGTCGGGGTCAACGACGACCATGCCGGAGCGGATGGGTTTGGGGATGTCGGCGTAGCGGGTCACAGGCGTTCCTCAAGTCGGGCGCGCAGGTCCGTGTAGTCGCGGTCGGGGAAGAGGCGGGGGAAGACGGCGAGCATTTCTCCCAGCTCGTCCCCCAGGCCCAGGAAGTCGTCGTCCGTGAAGGAGACGTCGCAGAACAGGAACTGCCAGCCGAACGTCCCCTTGGTGAGCGTGAGGACGTCCAGATACCGGCAGTAGTCGAGGGCCATCCGGAATCCGCCCAGGTTGTAGTGGAAGTCGTGGTACCAGATCTCCGGAGTTGGGCTCTCCGGATTCAGACGCAGGGCCGCGAAGGCTCCGGTCCCGCTCACCGGGTGATCGTCGAGAACCCGGAACTGCGCATACCGTTGCCGCTCGTCCTCGGTCATCAACTCCGGCGCCGAGGGCGGTGCCTCGGTGGCGATCACGGCGGGCAGGTGCGAAATGCAGAACTCTCCGGAGAGGCCGTTCTCGGAACCCTCCAGATCCCAGCAGGCCGAGAGCCGGTCGAAACGCACGAAGCAGTTCTTGAGCCCGTCGTCCAGAGCGACGCCCGTAGTGGCCATGATGCCGGCGAATGCCGCGTCCACATCCTCGCAGGCGGGGTCGACGACACCGGGCAGGGCGTCGTGCACCTCGAACTCGGACGTCTCCCGCAGTTCGCTCATCATCAGCCGCAGCCCTCGTTCGGCGGCGTTCAGGTCGGTCATGGGGTGCTCCGTTCGTCAGGCATGGGGCGGCCGTGCCGTGGTCAGTAGGAGATCAGTCCTTCGATGTGCCGTGCGCGGATCTCCGCCTTGACCGTGCTGAACTCGCTCAGCAACGGGCTGCTGGTGGTCTTCAGGTGTTGCTCCAGTCGCCTGGTGAGATCGCGGGCGCTGCGGAACCGCCGCCGGGCGGACAGCCTCCTGATCTCCGTGGCCATCGCACTGGAGGCCTTGAAGTACTTCAGGAACATGCGGTCCTCTTCGCTCTGCCGGTTCACCTCGATGAACTTCGGCAAGGGAACGTCCTCGGTGTAGTGGTGCTTCGGAAGCGTGCTCGGCGGCCTTTCCTTCCACGTGTTCCCGGACTTGTAGTGGTAGTTCCACCTCGTCATGACGTTCTCCGGGAAGAACTCATGGGGATTTCCACGGAACTTGACCCGGACCGTGTACCAGATCGCCTTCCCCGCCGCTTTTCTCGCCGTGTCCGCGGGCCCTTCGACACCGTAGTGGAATCGCGTGTTGACGTTGCTCGGCGCCGGTACGAGATTCGAGCCGGATGCCAGACCACCCAGCTTGAAAGGCAGGAGGTGCATTTTGACGAAGCGGTTCGGGGCCTGGGTCAGCGCCTCGCTCCATCCGACGGGGTTGGGCGGGTTCGTGCTGGCACTTCCCGCCTTCTGGCCCGCCGGAATGTCCTCCTGCAGGTAGTAGGCCTTGAAGCTCCGTGCGCGCACGTTGTCCACGAAGGGCGGGAAGACCGCGGGAGGAATGGCGTCGTTGTTGTTCGTTTCGCGTTCTTCGAGTAGACGGGCGAGCCGGACCATCGCCGCCTGGAGCCGCTTGTACTCCCGGGACCGGATGTTCGTGGGAATCGGACGGCTGCCGTAGTTCGCGGTCGTGTACCGCGGCGACATGCTGTTCTGCATGCCGTCGATCTTCTTGGCCAGCGCGTCCGCCTTGTTGAGGGCGGTCGTCTGAGCGTTCTTCTCGTCCCCGTCGGGCATCGTGCCGATCTCCGTGCGCCAGGCACCGAAGAACGCGCTCATCGCCTGCTGCACACTGCGCACCACGAGATCGGCGCTCTGGGTACGGCCGTTGAACAGCAGCGTGTGCACCTCGCTGTTCTGCATGCGGAACCGCACCTGCGGCAGCGGCGGTGCCTGCTGCCGGGTGGTGTCCTCCCGCCGCCTGTTGTTCTCGCGGCGCCGGTTGCGGTCCCGGTCCCGCGTACGGTCCCGGTCGTGACGGCGGCGCCACATCTCCCGCAGGCGACGCAGCCGGTCGTTCAGCCGACCGCCTAGCGTGCGGCGGGCCTTTCCGTAGAGCTTTCCGGCCGCCCGGCGGGCGCGGTTCACGGCCGCCTTGACCGTCTGGCGGGCGCGGCGGAGCGGGCCGCGGCGACGTCGGTCACCGGGCCGGCTGTCCCTGTCCTGGTCCCGGCCCCTGTCCCGATCCCGGTCCCGGTCCTGGGGACGGCGGTCGCGGTTCGTGTCGGTGTCGCGCCGGTCGCTCCGCCCGTCGGTGTCCCGTCGGCGCTCGTCGGGGCGCCGCCTGTCGTCCGCCCGGCGGTCGCCGGGGGGTGTGCGCCCGGAGGCGGGCTCACGGCCGTCCGTGCGGTCGGTGACGGGGCGGCGCCGGTCGGTGCGGAGCGTGTCCCGGGCCGGGCCGCGGCGGTCGGTGCCGCCGCCGCGCTCGTCCCTGTCGTCGTCGCGCATCCTGCGTTCCGCGTCCCGCGCCCGCCGCCTGGCGGCGTTCACATCACGGCCCTCCTCGCGGCGCTCGTCGTCGTCGCGGCGCTTCTTCGGGCGGGTGGTGTGCGCGAGGCGCGGCTTCTTCTCCGGTGCGGAGCGCTTGCCGGGGCGGGGCTTGGACCGGGGGCGGGACGTCTTGTCCGGGGACGGCTTGCGCGGGGCCGGGGGGTCGGCCGGCCTGTCGGTGTCCTTGGGTGCCTCGTCCTTGGGCTTGTCGTCCTTCGGCTTGTCGTCCTTGGGCTTGGTCGGCGCGTCCGGCTCCCCCGGCTTGTCCTTCTTCGTGCGGATCTTCTTCAGCATGTCGCCGAGCCGGTCCGCGACCTTGCCCATGAAGCGGCCGACGCCCTCGATCAGGAACGTGTAGACCAGCTCCAGCAGCGCCACGACACCCGCGGCGACGGCCTTGGCGAAGGGCAGCGCGCCGTTTCCGCTCTTCACCGACTTCAGGAAGTCCATGAACAGGCCGAAGGCGGCGAGGATTTCACTGAGCGCGCCCCACGCGGTCTGCAACGCGTCGATGATCGCCATCACCCAGCCGGCCCCGGGGATCAGCTTGGCGACGACCTTCTCGATCACCAACACGCCGATGATGACCGGGAGTTGGGGAACCGCCTCGTCCCAGGCCATCTGGGCCATCTGGTCGACCGTCACACCACCGTCGATCAGGGCCTGGAAGTCCTCCATCGGGATACCGATGATCTCCTGGACCTTCTGGTTGAACCAGGCCTTGACCGCCGTCTTGATCTCGTCGAAGAGGTGGTCCCGGGCGCCCGTCTCCGCCGCCGCGCCCGCCTTGCTGATCCAGTCGCCGGGGTCGGAGACGATGTCGTTGAAGATGGCGGCCCACTCGCCGAGCGCCGCGACTGCGGCGGCACCGAACTCCAGCGCACCGACCGTGACGGTCTCGGCGATGTCGACGGCCGCCAACAGCCCCGTCTCCAGCACGTCGAGACCGGCGAGCAGCGCCCCGCACAGCCCGTCGAGCAGCTTCCCGGCGACCTCCTTGAGGGCGTCCGCGAACTCGTTGACCTTCTGTACGGCCCAGTCGCGCGCCCCGTCGATGGTGTTGCGCCACTTGTCGCGCATCGCCGGGTAGTCGGCGAGGAGTTCGTCGCCGAGCGCGATCAGGGCGTCGGCGAAGGTGTTGATCTGCTCGATGACCCAGTTGCGGGCGTCGTCGATGAGTTTGAAGACCTGCTGCTTGAACTTGTCGATGAGGTCGGTGACGGCCTGCCGGGCCTTCTCGAAGATGCCCTTGATGGCGTTCTTCAGGCCCTCGAAGAACTCCTTCAGCTTCTCGATGGCCTCTTCGAGCCAGTTGTCGGCGTCGTCCTTGCCCTCTTCCTGCTTCTTCTCCGCGTCCCGCTCGGCGTTGGTCTGCTCGGTCTCGATCTTCTTGTTGTCGTCCTCGGTGCGCTTGTCTACGTCCTTGTCGGTGTCCTCCTCCTTCTTCTTGATGTCCTTGCGGACCTGGTCGTACTTCTTGCCCTTCTTGCCGTCGATGTCCGCGACCTTGTCGTCCTGCTCCTTGCGCCACTTGTCGCGGGAGTCGGCGATGTCGGAGCGGCCCTTGTCACGGGCGTCGGCCTGCTTCCTGCCGCTGGCGGCGACCTCGCGCTGGAGGTCCTGGTCGTACTGACCGCGGTCGTCGGCGGCCTTCTTGTCCTTGGCCCGACGCTCCTGCGTCATCTTCTGGCCGCCCTCGGCGAAACCGGCGCGGATCTGCGGGCCGCGGTCGTGCTCGGCGACGGCGGAGGCGGACTCGATGGGCACGCCGCCGGACACCGACCGGGGACCGCTCGCCTTCGCGCCGCCCTTCCCGCCGGGCACCCTCCCGGTCAGCGTCTCCTTGGGGACGTCCGGGTAGATCTGGTCCTCGCCCATCGGGCGGGCCGCGTCCTCACGGCCGGCGGTGTGCAGCTCGTTCTTGCGCTCGTCGAGCTTCTGGCCCTGTTCGTCGGTGCGTTGCGGGTCGGAGTCGTTCTCCAGGGGCAGCTTCGGGGCGTCGCCGACGCGGGCGCTCCGCAGCCCCTCGTCCTTGGTGGGCAGGCCGAGGATGGAGTCGATGAGATCGTCGAGCGGGAGGATCTCCTTCAGCAGCTTGCCGAAGAGCTGGGCGCCGATGGTGACGGCGATGTCCCACCAGCTGGGCTCGGGCACGTCGGCGCCGGGCACCTCGCCTTCCGGCTTCTGCTCGCCGGTGATCTCCGGCGTCTTTCCGGCGGCAGCCTCGGTGCGGGCCACCTTCGCGTTGGTGTACGCGCCGGGGGCCGAGGCCGTCGGACCGCCGGGGACCGTGCGCGGCGAACCCGAGGGCCGCTGCGTGGTCGGCGGCGCCTTGCGCAGGGCGGAGCGCTCCTTGGCGACGGACCGGCCCACGGCACCGTCCACGCCCTTCAGCGTCTCGAGCATCTGGTGCGGCTTGAGCGACGCCGCCGTGGCCAGGCCCGCCTCGGGCGTGGCATGGGAGACGTCCGGCGCGGGCGCCTCCTTCTTGGGCTTGGAGCCACCGGCCGGGGCGGTACGGCCACGGCCCGGGGCCCGTGCGGGGGTGGGCGCGGAAGCCGTACGACCGCCGCCCCCGCCGCCCCGCCGTGCGGTCTTCGCGGCCTGCTGTGCCGCCTGCCGCTTGGCGCCCTTCGGCTTGGCGCGGGTGCCGGTGGGTGCCGGGGTTTCGGTGGCCTTCGGGGTGTTGGTCCTGGCCTGCGGTCCTGCGGACGCGGGTGATGGGCCGTTGCCGGGTGCCAGTTTCGGGGTGCCGACGGGGCCCGGGGCGGAGACCTTGTCGGGGCCGGTCACGGGGCCGGGGGTGGTGGCGTCGCCCTTGCCTTCGGTGACGTCTTGGTCGGCGGGGGTGGGTACAGGGTCGGTGCCGGTCTTGTCCGGACCCTTGTCTGTCCCCTTGTCCGGGCCCTTGTCCGTCCCCTTGTCTGCCTCCTTCTCCGTCCCCTTCTCCGCACTCTTGTCCGTGCCCTTGTCCGCCTGCTGTTCAGCCCCCTTGCGACCACCGGCGTCCGTGTCCGTCCGGCCCTGGGCCGCTGCCCCGCCCCTGCCCGAGTCCGCCTCACGGCCGCCCGCCGCGCCCTGGGTGCCCGAAGGCGCGCCCGCGGCCTGGCTACGGGCGTCCTCGTCCGCCTTGGCCAACTGCTCGGGCCCGGCCGTCTCACCGGGTTGGGACGCGGTGTCGGGCCCGGCGCCGTCCGAGGCACGGGCGTCCTCGTCGCGGTGTCGGGCCTCCGCGTCCTCGGCGCGTTCCTCCGTCTGCTTCCTGTCCCGGTCCCCGCCGGGCCCGGCAACCTGACCGGCGGCACCTGCGCCCGGTGAGGCCGCTTCCAGGGCGCTGTCGGCCCCGGGCCGCTCGGAGTCCGGCCCGAAGGACACCGTGCTCGGGAGATCGTCGACAGTCTGGCTTTCCTGCCCCGTCTCCTCGCCGCGTGAGGCGGCGTCCTGGGAGCTGTCGGCTCCCTTGTCGCCCTGGACCGCGTCCGACACCGATTCGACGTCGGTGGACGGGAGCACCGGCCGAGAGGCCGTCCCCTTCTGCCGTTCCTCGACCATGCCCGGGCTCTTCGCGGCGTCGGTGTGCCCGAGGAGGTCGGCTTCGGAGGGGGCCGCTTCCTCGCCGCCCGGCTCCTCGTCCTCCCGCGTCTGGATCTCGCGGTCACGGTCGGCGTCGCCTTCCGCGGATTCCGGTTCAAGGCCCAACGGCTCGTCGTCGGTGTCCTGTTCGTTCGTCGGGTCGCCCAGGGTGCGGGTCGCGCGCGTGTCGTCCCCGGTGCGCCGCTTCTCCCCCGGCTCGGCCCCGCTCCGGTCCACGGCGGCGGGGGCGGCGGCCTGGCGGGGTGCCTGCTCGGCGGGGCCGACGCCCTCCTTCTCCCCGGCCTGCTGCTCGGGTTCCGGCGCGGGCTCTTCCTGCGGGCCGGCCTCCTCCGCGACACCCTCGTCGCTCTGGCCCTGCTGCTCCTGTTGTTCCTTCTGCGCGTCCCCCGCGTCCTTCTGCGCGTCCTGCCGGGAGGCGTCCCGTTCCTCCTCCCGATCCTGAGACCGCTCCTGTTCACGTCCCACCGACTCCTCAGGGTCGCGCGCGGAACCCTGCCCCTCGGACGGGTCGTCCTCCTGACGACCGCCCTCCTCGGTCTCCTCGGTCTCCTTGGTCTCCTCGGCCGCCTCGCCAGGCCCCCGCTCGCGCTCCTCCTCGACCTCCTCCGCCTCATCAGGCACCGCCCCCGGCGCCGGAGCCGCGTCCAGAGGCAGCGGCCCCTGTTCCGTCTCCTCGACGAGGCCCACCAATCGGTCGACGACAGGCGTGGGCAGCCGAACCTCAAGCCGCTCCAGCACCACGTCCTGCACCTCCGGCGCCAGTTGCGCCAACTGCAACCGCACGCGCCCCGACCGGTCCTCCGGATCCCCCCGCAGCGACCGCAGCAGCCCGTTGGCCAGCCGGTCCACCAGCGTCGCGGGATCCAGCTGCTCCATACGCCGCCGGTCGGCGTCGACGGTGGCGTACCGCAGCCACCCAGGCGTGGCCTGCCCCTCCCCGACCTCCGCGGACCCCGAAGCCTCCGGCTGCCGTACGACATCCCGCGCCGCCGCCTCCGCCTCCAGCTCGATGGCCTGCTGAGGCAAGCTGACCGCACCGAGTTCACGCCCCGCCCGCAACGTGCCGAGGCCGTGCGGGTTCTGGACGGTGTGCAGGAGCTCATGGGCCAGGAGCCGCAGTCCCTCATCGGTGCCCGGCTTGAAGGCGCCCTCGCGGAAGAAGACGTCCTGACCCACCGCGACCGCGTCCGCGCCGAGCAGCTCCGTCAGCTGCCCGGCGTCACGGCCGGTGTGCAGTCGTACTCGGCTCAGGTCGTGCCCGAGCCGTTCCTCCAACTCCCGCCGGACGCCCGGGTCGAGAGGCTGCCCCGCGCCGCTGACGATGTCCTTCGGTTCAGGGGTACGGGACTTGGCGGCCCGCTCCTTGCGCTTGCGGCGCCGCTGTTCCGCCGTCTGCTCCGAAGAGGCCTCCTGCGTATGCGAGTCGCTCACCGGGCCACCTCCCCGTACCCGCTCAGCCCCTCATGCACCGCGCGCGCCAGCTCCTGCCCGAGGCGCCGCGCCGACAGACCGGCGGGCAGCGGCGGAAGGCCGCTGAGCGCGTCCACGGTCAGCGCACCCTCCGTCGCCAAGGGCACTCCGTGCGCCCGGATCAGCCGGGTCAGCTCGCTCTCGAACGCGGCCGAGACCCGCTCCGGATCCACCCGGAACCCGGTCAGGGCCAACTCGCCCACCTCTACTCGGATCTGATGCGGTGTCACACCCATCCGCGCACCTCCGACGGCGTCAGCGAGCGCTCCAGCTTCAGATACTCCGTGCGGGCCGCCGCGAGCATGTGCCGCATCTGGAGCCGGTCACCCTCTTCCGCCGCCAGGAAGGCTCCCGACAGCGCGATGTTCCGGATCGAGCCGCCCGCGACGGTGAGCTGGGCCAGAAGCCCCGGGTCCAGGTCCTTCACCGGAGCCTGGGACGGGATCACCCGCCGCCAGATCTCGGCGCGTTCGTGCTCGGCCGGGAAGGGGAAGTCCACGACAAAGCGGATCCGCCGCAGGAAGGCCGTGTCCAGGGCCTTCTTCATATTGGTGGTGAGGATCGCCAGGCCCCGGTACGCCTCCATTCGCATCAGCAGATAGCTGACCTCCAGGTTGGCGTACCGGTCATGGCTGTCCTTGACCTCGCTGCGCTTGCCGAACAGGGCGTCCGCCTCGTCGAACAGCAGCAGCGCACCCCCGCGTTCGGCCGCGTCGAAGACCCGGCGCAGGTTCTTCTCCGTCTCGCCGATGTACTTGCTGACCACCTGCGAGAGGTCGATCACGAACAGATCCAGGCCGAGCTCCTTCGCCATCACCTCGGCGGCGAGCGTCTTGCCGGTACCGGAGCCGCCCGCGAACAGGGCGGTGACGCCGAGGCCGCGGCGCAGGGTCGCGGCGAAGCCCCACTCCTGGTGGACGGTGGCCCGCTGCCGTACATGCGCGACGATCTCGCGCAGGACGCCGGTCTGCCGGTCGTGCAGCACCAGGTCGTCCCAGCCGGCCTCCGGTTCGATACGGCGGCCCAGCTCGTCCATGCCGATCCTGGCCTCGTCCAGGCCGGCCAGCCAGGCGAGTTGGACGGCGTCCAGGTCGTCCTCGTAGGGCAGTCGGCGCCGTACCGTGGCCGCCGCGGAGCGCACGACGTGCGGTGGGAGCTGGAACTGGGCGATCAGACAACGGAGTTCACCGTCGTCGAGGTCGGCGACGGGGTGGAACGCCTCGGCCCACAGATCGAGTTGCTCGTCGTCGTCGAGCCGGGGCACGGTCACCCGGGCGCCCTGCTGCCGGTCCGAGCGCATCGGATCCTCGCTGGAGACGACGACCGGTACGGCGGCCCCGGCCAGGAACGCCTCGGTCGCCGCCCGCTGGTCGCGGTCCAGTTCGCCCGCCTCCACCAGCAGTGCGGCGGGCAACAGGATCGCCTCGCGCTGCCACAGCCGGGCGAGGGCGTCGCGCTCTGCGGGGTCGGCCGGGATGTCCTCGGCGCCCATGGCGTACAGGCCGAGTCCGATCCGGGCCGCCGCCGCGGCGGCGAGGTCGGCACGGCTGCGCGGGTCGCCGCCGGTGACCTCCACGAGCGGTGGCGCGTCGGGGCCGGAAACCGTGGTCCAGCCCTCGGCGATACGGCTCGCGGCCCGGTCGTACGACGGAGGCAGATGCTCCGGCGTCGAGGTGCGGCGCAGGCGGCCGTGGAGTCGGGCGTCGAGGTAGGGCGAGCCGAGCAGGAAGTGCAGGATCCGTTCGTCGAGACGCAGCCGTGAGGTCGTCAGGCGGGACTCGTCCTCCAGCTCGACGATCCGCCAGCGGCGCAGCGGTGCCACGGGGGTGAGCGCGCTCCAGTGCGGTTCCGCCAGGGCGGCCAGCGCGAGCGAGAAGGTCGGGTACGCCCGCCTCGGGTCACCGCAGGCGGCGGCGCAGCGGGCGGCGGTCGTGGGGTCGAGTTCGTCGGCGGCGGCGAGGAGGACGAGGTCGCGTTCGAAGGGGGTGAGGCCGAAGCAGGCGGCCAGGGCGTCGAGGGGGCCGGTGCCGTCCGTGGGCGCCGGTGCGGCAGTCGCCCGCTCGTCCTCGGGCTGCCCGGCGCTTGTGGCGTGGGCGTCGATACGGTCCAGGACGCGCCGGATCTCCGCGGTAAGCGTGCCTGCCGCGGCCGTGGTCGACTCGTGCGTCCCCATGTCCTCACCTGCCCCCGTTCCCATGGCGCCTCAGTTCCCCTCCCCGTCGGTCTTCTTCGCGGCGCGCGATGGTGCCGACTTGCGGGCGCGGACCGGGGTCTTGGCGGTCTTCTTCGCCGCCCGCTTCACCGGGACCACGTCTTTGGGTGCCTCTTCCGGCTCGGCGACGGGCTTCTCGGGAGCGGGTTCCTCGACAGAGCGCGGCGGCTGGAACGGCACCACCCGTACCGTCGAGCGCTCCACCGGCTTGGCGGGCGTCGGCGTACCGAGCCCGTCGATCAGGACCAGCGCCGCCTGGTACACCACCGACAGCGCGTACGGCGTCTGGTGGAGCATCCCCCACAGCTTGGACGTCTCGTCCACGTCCGTCACCGAGGGCGTGAACCGCACTCGCTGCACGGTCTCGGCGAGGTCGCTGCCCGCCAAGTAGGGCCGCTCACCGGCCTGTTCGATGACGTCCTTCGGCAGCACCGGGATCTCGTGCAGGGTGCGCACCACGGATCCGATCAGCCGGTGGCCGACCAATTCCGTCTCGTCGCCGTAGGCGCTGATGAGGAAGTGCAGGTCCAGCGCCGCTGCGGGCCGCTTGATCAGCTTGCCGTCGGACGCGCGGGTCGGCAGGTCGGTGTTGCGGTGCGAGGTGTTGGGCGTGACCTGGTACAGGAACACCGAGACGGTGGGCTCGGCGGGCGGTTCGGCGGGCGGCTTGCGCGGCTCGACCTTGACGGCCATGTCGATCTCGGGGCCCAGGTTGGACTCGATCAGCAGGGCGAGGGCCTGGGTGACGTGGGCAATGGCGAGTGCGTTGCTCATGGCGTCGGTTCCTCGGTTCCTCGGTCTGTCTCGCTCGACATCACTCACGCCCTCGCGCCAGGTACTCCGCGAGGCTCAGGGTCGTCCCGGGCCGCGCGTGCTCCGGCGACCGCTGCGGGCTGCCGCCCGACGGAGGTGGCCCCGCCGTCACTTCGAGCCGCCCGATCCGCACCTGCACCACCTGCTCCGGCTGCCGCGCCGGCCGACGCGCCGCGGCCTGTCGTACGGCGTCGCGTGCCGCCGCCGTGTCCGCGGCGCTGGGCCGCGGTGGGGTGGACACGGCGGCGGTGACGGCGGCCGTACCCGAGGGGAGGGGCACGGACGCCGGGCCGGGGGCGGGGTCGCGGTCGGCGCGCTCCCGTCCCTCCGCGCGACGCGCGACGTCGGGAACCGTCCGCGGCTCCGGCGCGATCTGCGCGACGGGACGCAGCAGCGGCGCGACGGGCATCTGAGGGGGAAGCGGAGTCGGCTCCAAGTCCCCTTCAGGCAGGGCGCGTTCAGTGCGTACGACGGTCCGCTCCCGTTCCGTGTGGAGCCTGACCTCGGTCGGCCCCGGCGCCTCCCGCTGCGGAGTGGCCGTCGGCCACAGCGAATTCGGGCCTTCTTGGGGTTCCGGCGCGGTCCCCCGTACCGCCTCGACGCGTTCGAACGGGCCGGGCAGCCGGGGCCGTACCCGCACCACGCCCGGGCGCGGACCGGTGGCCGGTGCGTGCCGGGCGATCAGGCGGTCGAGGAAGTCGGGGACCGGCGCCCCCTGGGCGTCAGACATCCGCACACAGCTCCAGGTAGTAGCGGCGGCGCAGTGGGCTGAGCGCCAGGATCTGCGGCTCGCTCCAGCCGTAGGCGGTGGCGAGCAGATGGACGTCGAGCAGGACGTCGCGTGCCCAGGCGTCCAGTTCGGTCCAGAGGTAGGAGGCGATGTCGAGTTCGGCTCGGGTGGCCTGCCCGCAGTCGGGGCAGGCCACGTTGAGCGTCACGTCGGCGCCGGGGTCGGCGGCCTCGACCGCCTCGGCGATCCGGCGCTGGACGGGGGCGGGCAGGGCGTCGGCCGTGGCCGCCGTCCCGTCGTGCGCCGCCGAGACCAGGCACCGGGCGAGCAGTGCCGCGCGTGGGTCCGCCGCCCGGGCGGCCGCCGCGAGGTCGGCGACGCCGGGCAGCCGGAACTCCACCTCCCAGCCGCCCTCGGAAACCGTGACCTGGTGGTCGGCCGCACGAGAGGCGAACTCCCCGGCGTCCAGGTCGAACTCCATGTCCGCGCCGCAGGCCGCGCATTCCAGGCGCACCTGCATCCGGTCCCCGAACAGGGCCCGGCGCAGGGCGAACAGGTCCGCCTCGCGTTCACCCAGTGGCAGCACCGGCAGTGCCGTGCCGTCGAGGTCCGGCCGGGCGGTGCGGTGCAGCAGCAGCGTGCGCCCGGCCGGTGCCTGGGCGAGTCCGGCCTCCCAGGTGGCCAGCAGCTCGGCCGCCCCCGTGCTCGTCATGTCCCCCAACCTCCCGCTGGTCAGGCCGGGTTGAGGAAGGAGGGTTCGTCCGGCTCGGGCACCTCGTAGTCCCGCTCCCAGCCCTCGCACTCCAGCTTCAGCGTCTGGATGGCCACCGCGTTGGCGTTGGCGTCCAGTTCGCCGAGGACCTGGTACTCGCTCGGCCAGGTCCGGTAGAGCTTGTGGGAGACGGCGACCTGGCCGGCCTCGTTGAGGACCTGGATGACGATGTCCTTGCGGAAGTCGGCGAGGGAGACCTCCGAACCGAGGCCCGCGCCGACCTGCCAGACCTTGTTGGCCCAGCGATCGAACTCGGGGTCGTGGGTGACCCCGCGTTCCAGGGTGATGCCCTCGAACTCCGAGCGGCCCGGGGATTTGCGCGGCGAGGAGGGGTCGCCGCCGTGGCGGTGCTTGACGACCTCCGTGGTCCGCTTCAGCGGAGATATCTTGCTGATGCCCGCGACCGTCCGACCGTCCCACAGGACCAGGAACTTGAAGTTCTTGTAGGGGTCGAAGCGATGGGCGTTGACCGTGAACTCAGCCATCGAAATGTCCTCGGGATTCCTTAGAGCTCGAACTGCCCGGACGTCTGCTGGATCTTGACGATCACGAACTCGGCGGGCCTGACCGGCGCGATGCCGACCAGGACGTTCACGACGCCGTTCGCGATGTCCTCGTCCGTGGTGGTGTCGCTGTCGCACTTGACGAAGTACGCCTCGCGCGGGGTGCCGCCCTTGAAGGCGCCCTGGCGGAAGAGGGTGTGCAGATAGGAGGAGGCGCTGAGGCGGATCTGCTGCCACAGGTTCTCGTCGTTGGGCTCGAACACCACCCACTGCAGGCCGCGTTGGAGGCTCTCCTCCACGTGCAGCGCGAGCCGTCGCACCGGCACGTACTTCCACTCGCTGTCGAGGGCGTCCGAGCCCTGGAGCGTGCGCGCGCCCCACACCGTGGGCCCCGTGACAGGGAAGGTGCGCAGGCAGTTGACGCCGAGCGGGTTGAGCAGTCCGGTCTCGCGGTCGGTGAGGTCGACGGTGAGCGAGCGCACGCCGGCGAGCCGGGCCTCGGTGCCTGCCGGTGCCTTCCACACACCGCGCTCGGAGTCGGTGCGGGCGATGACGCCGGCGACCGCGCCGGACGGCGGGAAGGCGCGCAGCCGCCCGGTGAGCGGGTCGGTGAGCTGGATGTGCGGGAAGTACAGACCGGCGTGGTTGCCGCGGACGGCGTCGAAGGCGGCGAGCCCGGCGCGTGCGGTGTCCACGCTGACCCAGGTGCCGGGCGCGTCGACGAGCAGGAAGATCCGCCGCTCCTCGCACAGCCGCTGCGCTGCCGAGACGACGGTGAGCATGTCCTCGGTCTTCTCGTACGCCGAGATCTCGGGCAGCGCCAGCAGGTTGACGTCGGCGACACCGCGCAGTGCCTGGATGCCGGTCTTGCCGGACTCGCTGCCGATGAGGTCGCGCGGTCCGGGCGCCTCGCCGTCCTCGCCGCCCTCCAGCGGGAACACCGGCGGGTTGACGGAGGCCTCAAGGCCCAGGTCGTTGGCGCACTCGCCGAGGAAGCGGACGACGTCCTCGGGGTCGGTGGAGCCCGCGACCACCTGGACGCGGCGGCCGAAGGCGGTGACCTCGGCGCCCGCGAAGGCGTGCTTGCCGGGGGCGTCGGGCAGGGCGCGCAGCTTGCGCTCCAGCAGCAGCGCCAACTCGGCGACGGAGCAAGGGGGTTCGCCGTCGGAGTCGGGGTCGTAGAACGTGAACTCGCGCTCCACGTCACCGATCTTGACGGTGAGGTCGACGGCCAGGTCGGGCAGTTCGTCGCCGAAGGGCTTGGAGACGGTGCCGGACGGGTCGGGGCGGCCCTCGCCGAGCACCTCGACGCGGATCAGCCGGGAGCCGGCGTTGATCACGGTGGGTGCGTAGCGGCCGTCGGAGGAGTCCATGGACAGGCCGGTGAAGCTTTCGCGGGCCTCGCCGCGGGCGTCGTACACCCGCAGGTTGAACGTGTCGTCGGGGCACTGTGTGTCGTGGTCGACGGCGACCCGCAGACCGTTGCCCCATACGCCGGGTTCCTTGGCGTGCACGTCGAGGACACGGGTCTCGCTGTGGCCCTCGGTGGACTCCAGGGTGACGCAGGCGGCCTTGCCGCTGCCGGACTTGGCGACGCGGACGATGACGGCGACGGTACCGCCGTTGCCGAAGAACTGGTGAACCGCGTGACCGACGGCGCTCCGCGCGCTCAGACCGCCGAAGCGGCGCTCGAACTCCGTGAAGCTCGTGACGCGCACGGGCTCGTTGAGCGGACCGCGCCGGGTGTGGCCCACAAAGGCGGTCACGGACGTGGTCAGGGTCGAGATCGTGCGGGTGCTGCTGGGAAGCTCTTCGACGTAGACGCCGGGATACGTCGGCTTGGCGGCGCTCACCGCGCTCATCGGCATTCCCCCTCCTATCCCTGTCTCGGGCACCGGGACGAAGGCACCAAGAGACGGCGGAGGGAGACATTCCACAAGCGGCGCGCAAAAAGACCCCGCCCTGGTCGGCGGCGGCTGGTGCGCACCGCATCAAGTTCCCCCGTCAGTGCCCCGGGCTGATCGGTTCGCCCGGGTCAAGCAGCGCGCTTGTGACTCCTGATGCTCAAGTGCTCAATACACCTTGGTGTGTTTCGAGTTGACGAAACAAGGCGCGTTCAGGCCAGCGAGGGAGGGGGTTTGGTGAAGAGGGCGGCCCGGCATCCGCACATCACGCCTGCATGCCCCGGCCGGCTGGTTCACAGATCCTTCACAGCGGGGTCGGGCACGGGGGTGCGTGCGGCCCCCGGGAACCCGATACGCGCATTCCAGGACCGTCGTACGCGCGTACGGTCTCCCCGAGTCGTACACAATCCTTCGTCGGCCGATTTCACCGGGGTGACTCGAACACGCCACCCCGGCCCCGGGCTACCTGTCGAGCCGCCCGATGTGCGCCACGTTCTCGCGGTCCTCCGCGTCCTGGCTGGCCTCGGCCGTGAACCAGGCGTCCAGGATCTCCTTCAGCAGGGGCTCGGAGGTCAGACGCAGGCTGAGGGCGAGGACATTGGCGTCGTTCCAGCGGCGCGCGCCGTCCGCCGTGTAGGCGTCCGTGCACAGCGCGGCCCGTACGCCGGGCACCTTGTTCGCGGCGATGGAGGCGCCGGTGCCGGTCCAGCAGCAGACCACGGCCTGGTCGGCCGTACCGGCGGCGACCTCGCGGGCCGCCGCCTCGGAGCAGACCGCCCACTGCGGGTCGTCGCCGGCCCGCAGCGCCCCGTGCGGCGCGACCTCGTGACCTCGGCGCTCCAGCTCCGCGAGAAGGAAGCGGGCGACGGGTTCGTCCATGTCGGAGGAGACGGAGATCCGCATGTTCGCGAGCCTACTCAGCGGGCCCGGAGGGCGGCCAGCGTGGCTTCCAGGTCGGCCGGGCGGGGCCGGTTGTGCGGGAGCCTGGCGAGTACGGCCGCCATGCCGCAGGTGTTGGTGAGCGCGGAGAAGACCAGGCCGCCCGCGATGCCCGCCGCCAGCAGCTGGAAGGCCGGGTGGACCAGCACGCCGAGGAGCAGTCCGAGGAGGACCAGGGTGCCGGCGGTGAAGCGGACCTGGCGTTCCATGCCCCAGACCGTGCGGCGGGCGGCCTCGGGGCGGTGGAGCGCGTTGCCCTCGGCCACCCAGGCGGCGGTGCCGCCGGAGAGGGTGGCGGCGGGGATGCCCTCGGCGGCCAGGGTGCGGCAGGCGTTCTCCGAGCGGGCCCCCGAGGCGCACACCACGAGGAGCCCGGCCGCCCGCCGCAGCTCGGGCAGGGCGCCGCGGAGCTGGTCCAGCGGGAGGTTCAGGGCCCCGGGCAGGTGGCCCGAGGCGTATTCGCCGGGTGTCCGTACGTCGATGACGGTGAACTCGGCCAGCCGGGCGCCGGCCTGGCCCGGGGTGAGGGTGTCAGGGGTGAGTGGAGCTGTCATGGCAGATGTGATCCTTGGTGGTCGTCGACGTCGTCCCGAACTGGGACGTAGAGTACCCCTAGGGGTATTTCTGGAGGAGTGATCGTGGAACTGGACCTCGCGGGTGCCGACCTCAAGGCCGTGCTGAACCGGCTGCGCCGGGCGCAGGGCCAGATCTCGGGTGTGATCCGGATGATCGAGGAGGGACGGGACTGCGAGGAGGTCGTGATGCAGCTCGCCGCCGCCTCACGCGCCCTCGACCGGGCGGGCTTCGCGATCATCGCGACGGGTCTTCAGCAGTGCGTGACCGACATCGAGGCCGGCCGCAGCTCCGGCGAGGACGCCGAGCAGATGCGGGCCCGGCTGGAGAAGCTCTTCCTGTCGCTGGCCTGACCGCATGGCGAAACGCGAGTCTCACAGCACCGCGTCCAGCAGCATGAAGACGGCCACCGCGAGCAGCACCAGCGCGAAGATCCGCTGAAGGGCGCCCCCGGACACCTTCGCCGCCAGCCGCCGCCCGTCCCAGGCACCGAGCACCGCGGCCCCGGCGAACGGCGCGACGAGCGACCAGTCAAGGCCCTCGACGGTCCCGGCGCGCAGCGTGAGCGCGGCGAGGGCGTTGACGGTGATGACCAGCAGGCTGGTGCCGACGGCGGCCCGCATCCGCATCCCGAGGCCGCCCACCAGCGCCGGTACGGCGAGAAAGCCGCCGCCGACGCCGAGGACCCCGGTGACCGTGCCGAGCCCGGCACCGACCGCCGCCGCCCGACGCGGCCGTGGCGGACGCTCCCCGACGACCGGGCCCGGTCGGCTCGTGCCCAGCATGCGGCTCGCGACCACGGCCGCGAGCACGGCGAAGGCCGCGGTCAGCAGAGCCTGCGGAATCCGTCCGGCGACGGCCCCACCGAGCAGCGCCGGTCCGATGCCCGCAGCCGCGAACGCCAGGCCCGCACGCCATCGCACCCGCCCGTCGCGGGCGTGGGCGAACAGCGCCGTGGCGGACGTGACGATCACGATGACGAGGGAGGCGGTGGTGGCCGCGGCCGGGCTGAAGCCGAGCAGATAGATCAGCGCGGGCACGGCCAGCACACTGCCGCCGCCGCCGAGCGCGCCGAGCGCGAGACCGACCACGGCCCCGGCGGCGAGGGCGAGTATCAGAGCGCTCACCCGGCGTCCGCCAGAGGCAGCCCGGCCCGCGCCCACTCGTTCATCCCGCCGATCACGTCCACCGCCCCGACGCCCTGGGCGACCAGCAGCTCGGCGGCCTGTCGGGACCGGTTGCCGGAGCGGCACACCACGACGAGCGGGCGTCCCCGCACGTCGGGCGACAGGGGCGCGCCCAGTGCGGACAGCGGCAGATGGACGGCCCAAGGGGCGTGCCCCGCCTGCCATTCGTCGGCTTCCCGTACGTCCACCAGCAGTGCCGAACCCCCGTTCCTGGTTCGCTCGGCCGCCTCCTGGACGGTGATCCGACTCGCCATGTCAGGCGTTCCGGACGGTGAGTCCGGCCTGTTCCGCGGCGTCGAAGGCGTCGTCCACCGCGACGACGTCACGTCCGATCGCGTCGAGCAGGGACGCGGCGACGGCGGCCCGCATCCCGCCCGCACAGTGCACCCACACCTCGCCCTCGGGGATCTCGTCGAGCCTCCGGCGCAGCGTGTGCAGGGGGATGTGCAGCGAGCCGTCGACGAATCCGGCGGAGCGTTCGGAGGTGCGGCGCACATCGAGTACGACGACACCCTCGGCCGGGTACCGGCGCGCGAGGTCGGCGAAGGCGGCCCGTGGGAAGGCGGCCGGTGTGTCGCCCGCGCGGACCCAGTCGGAGGGTCCGCCGGTGGCCGCGGCGGCCGGCCGGTCGATGCCGACGCGCACCAACTCGCGCTGGGCGTCGGCCAGTTGCTCGGCCGATTCGGCGAGCAGGGTCACCGGCCTGCCCCACGGGACCAACCAGGCGAGATAGGGGGCGAGTTGGCCCCCGGCCTCGAAGTTGAACGAGCCCGCGAGATGCCCCTCGGCGAACGCGACCCGGCTGCGCAGGTCCACCACCCACTCCCCCGCGGCCAGCCGCGCGGCGATCTCCTCGGCGTCGGCAAGGGCGGGCGGGGTGAGGTCGACCGGCTGCGGGCCGGCCGCGTTCAGGGGGCCCATGTGCGCGTAGTACGCGGGGATGTCGTCCAGGCCCGCCAGCAGTTCGGCGACGAAGGTGTCGACGTCACGGGTGAGGGCGTCGTTGTGTGCTTTCTCCTTGCCGATGGTCGTGGCGTCGCCGTCGGCCTGGGAGGCGGAGCAGAAGCTGCCGAAGCCATGGGTGGGCAACACCTGGGTCTCGTCGGGGAGTTCGGCCGCCAGCCGGTGGGCCGAGGCGTGCTGGGCGCGGGCCAGTTCCTCGGTCAGCCGGGGCTCCACCAGGTCGGGTCGGCCGACGGTGCCGATGAGCAGCGATCCGCCGGTGAAGACGGCGACCTCGCTCTCGCGCTCCTCCAGCACGTAGGAGGTGTGGTGCGGAGTGTGACCGGGCGTCGCCAGGGCGCGCAGGGTCAGCCCCGTGTCGACGACCACGCGGTCCCCGTCCCGCACGGGTGTCCGGGCGAAGGCGACCCGCGCGGCGGCAGGCACCAGATAGTCGGCGCCCGTCAGCCGGGCGAGCTCCAGGCCGCCGGAGACGTAGTCGTTGTGCAGGTGCGTCTCGACGACATGCGTGATGCGCACCTCCCGCCGGGCGGCCGCCGCCAGCACCCGGTCGACGTCGCGCGGTGGATCGACCACCGCGGCCGTCCGCTCACCGCCCGCCAGATAGCCGCGGTTGCCGAGTCCTGCCACGTCGAGGGTGTCGATGAAGAACACGTCGGGCGCTCCCTTTCGATCAGAATTACCCCCCGGGGTATATGAGAGACAGTAGCACGGGTACCCCCGGGGGTATTTCCGGTCACCTCCGGATGCCCGACCCTGAAGGCCGGGCCGAAGGAGAGGGATCATGGGCGCTGACGGATCGAGGACCGTGCTGGTGACCGGCGGCAGCGGGTTCGTCGGCAGCCATCTGGTGAGACGGCTGCTGGAGCGCGGCTACCGGGTCCGCGCCACCGTGCGCGGCACCCGGCAGGCGGCGAAGGTGCGCCCGCTGAGCGCCATGGGCGAGGAGTTCCCCGGCCGACTGGAACTCTTCGAGGCGGACCTGCTGGCGGACGGCTCCTTCGACACGGCGATGAGCGGCTGCGCGGTCGTCTTCCACGTGGCGTCGCCGTTCTTCATGCCGGAGAAGATCAAGGACGGCAGACGGGACATGGTCGACCCGGCGCTGCTCGGCACCCGCAACGTCCTGGGCAGCGTGGAGCGCACACCGAGCGTGGAGCGGCTGGTGTTCACCTCGACCGTCGGCGCGATCTTCGGCGACTACGCCGATGTGCGGGAGATGGACGGCGGGACGCTGTCGGAGAAGTACTTCAACACCAGCAGCACGGTGCGGAACAACCCCTACCACTACGCCAAGACGCTCGCCGAACGCGCCGCCTGGGACGCCGAGGCGGCACAGCACCGCTGGCGCATGGTGTCGATCAACCCCGGCCTGATCCTGGGCCCTTCACTCACCCCCGCCTCCGAGTCCGGCAGCCTCTTCCTCCTCGACGAGCTGTTCAAGGGCTACTTCTTCTACGGCGCACCGGACTTCAGTTTCACCACGGCCGACGTCCGCGATGTGGCGGACGCCCACATAGCGGCCGCGGAGCAGCCCGACGCCCACGGCCGCTACATCGTCGCCGCGCCGACGATGACGTCCTTCCACGACATCGCCCGTATCGTCCGCACCCGTCACCCCCGCGACCTGCGCCTGCCCCGCACCGCGCTCCCGCACTGGCCGGTCCGTGTGCTGGGCCCCGCGTTCGGGCTGACCCAGGAGTACATCCGCCGACACCTCGGCATCCGCTTCCCTGTGGACAACAGCCGCAGCGTCAAGGAACTGGGCATCACCTACCGTCCGATCGAGCAGACGGTCCTGGACCACCACGAGGCCTGGCGGAACCGGCGCCGTCAGTGATTCGGGGCGGCCCGGCTGATGTCCGCCAGAGCCGTGTGCGTGTCCTCGGTGACGGCGAGGTCGCCGAGGCTGACCATGCCGACCGGGCAGCCGCCGCGCTCCACGACCGGCAGCCGCCGCACCGCGTACTGGCACATCAGCTCGATCGCATGGTCGGTACTGTCCTCGGGGCTCACCGTGACGACCGGAGGCCGGCTGCACACGGCCCCGACCGCCGTGGTGCGCGGGTCACGGCCTTCGGCGACGGCCCGCACCACGATGTCGCGGTCGGTGAGCACTCCGAACAGATCACAGTCGTAGGCGACCAGGACGTCGCCGACGTTCTGCTCGCTCATCACGCGCGCCGCCTTCTCCACCGTGGTCATCGGCTCGACGGCCACGGCTCCGGACGACATCACGTCACGTATCCGATGGGTCATGGGGCACCTCCTAGGACCTCCCCTTGCGCAGGAAACGGCGCAGACGGGTCAGGGTCCAGGTGTTGATCACGTCGTCCTTGGTCAGCCAGCCACGCTGGGCGGTCGCCACGCCGTGGCGCAGGTTGGCCAGGTGGGGTACGGCATGGGCGTCGCTGTCGATCGCGAACCGCACGCCGTGCCGCTTGGCCCGCAGGATGTGCTCGTCGCCGAGGTCGAGCCGGTCCGGGTGGGCGTTGATCTCCAGGGCCGTGCCGGTGCGGGCGCAGGCGGCGAAGACCTCGTCGAGGTCGGCGTCGATGGGCGGCCGCTTGCCGATGAGGCGGGTGGTGGGGTGGCCGATGATGTTGACGTACGGGTTCTCGCAGGCCCGCACGAGCCGCCGGGTCAACGCCGCCCGCCCCTGGTCGAAGTGCGAGTGCACCGAGGCCACGCACAGGTCGAAGCCGTCCAGGAACTCCTCCGGCCAGTCGACGCCGCCGTCCGGGGCGATGTTCAGCTCGACCCCGTGCAGCAGCCGCATCCGCTTGGCCTTGAGCTTGTGCACCCGCTCGCGCTGCGCGAGCATCCGCTCGTCGGTCATGCGCTGCATGTACAGGTCGGGGCCGTGGTCGGTGATCGCGTAGTAGGCGTAGCCGCGCTCGGCCGCCGCGGCGACCATGTCCTCCAGGGAGGCGAGCCCGTCGGTGAGGTCGGTGTGCGTGTGCAGATCGCCCCGTACGTCCGCCTCCGTCACCAGGTCGGGCAGCTCGTCGCGCAGCCCCGCCTCGATCTCCCCGCGGTCCTCCCGCAGCGTGGGCGGGATCCACGGCAGCCCGAGCCGGGCGTAGACGTCCTCCTCGGTCCGGGAGACGATCTTCTTGCCGCTCTCGGCGTCGAACAGCCCGTACTCGGAGAGCTTCAGTTTCTGGTGGACGGCGATCTCCCGGACGCGGATGTTGTGCGCCTTGGAGCCGGTGAAGTACAGCAGGGCCGCACCCCAGGAGTCCGGCGGTACGACGCGCAGGTCGACGGCGAGGCCCCGGTCGGTGCGCACGGAGGTCTTCTTCTCGCCGTGGGCGATCACTTCGGAGACGTACGGCAGCTCGGTGAAGGCCCGCATCACCGGCCCCGCCCTGCGGGCGGTGACCAGGACATCGATGTCGCCGATGGTCTCGCGGCCCCGCCGCAGCGATCCCGCGTACTCGCACCGCTGCACGCCGCTGACCTCGGACAACGCGGCGACGACCTCCTCGGCCAGATCGGTCGCGACATCGACGAGCACCCGGCGCCCGGAGGCGCGCAGCAGGTCGATGCCGTGCAGGAGCTTCTCCTCGGTGCGCGGTCCGAAGCCCTTCAGATCGCGCAGCCGCTCCTCGTGGATGGCGTCGGCCAGCTCGTCGATCGAGGAGATGCCCAGCTCTTCGTAGAGCATCAGGGCCTTTCGGGGGCCGAGGGAAGGGATCGTCGTCAGCCGGCGCACTCCGGCCGGGATCCTCGCGCGCAGTTCCTCGACCGCGGACACGCGGCCGCTGCCCAGGTACTCGATGACCTTCTCGGCGATCGACTTGCCGACCCCGGGGATCTCCTGGAGGCCCTTGACGTCCAGCTGGGACACGTCGGCGTGGTGGCCGCCGATCGCGCGGGCGGCCTTCTCGTAGACGCGTGCCCTGAACGCGTCTCCTCCGGTGATCGAGATCAGGTCCGCGTACTCCTGGAAGAGCGCGGAGACCTCGTCGTTGGCACGAGCCACACGTTCAGGGTAGGCACGCGGCACGGGTTCAGCCCCCCGCGGAGGCCCGGACGTGGTCGGCGCACCACTGCCGGGCCGCGTCGGCGACCTCCTCCAGGGCGCCGGGCTCCTCGAACAGGTGCGTGGCCCCGGGCACGACATGCAGCGTGCAGGGCACCCGCAGCCGCCGCGCCGCCTCCTCGTTCAGCCGCAGCACCTCGCGGTCCCGCCCGCCCACGATCAGCAGCACGGGCGCGCGTACGGCGTCCAAGGCGTCCGCGGCCAGATCGGGCCGCCCGCCCCGGGAGACCACGGTCAGCACGCGCGCGGGACGCTCGGCGGCGGCCACCAGGGCGGCGCCCGCCCCGGTACTGGCACCGAACAGGGCGACGAGCATCCCCCGGGTGTCGTCCCGTTCCGCCAGCCAGTCGATCGCGGCCACCAGCCGCCCGCCCAGCAGCGGGATGTCGAAACGGTGCTCGCGCGTGAGCTCGTCCTGAAGTTCCTCCTCGTCGCTGAGCAGGTCCATCAGCAGCGTGCCGAGCCCGGCGGTGCGCAGTTCCGCGGCGACCTGCCGGTTGCGCGGACTGAGCCGGGAGCTGCCGCTGCCGTGCGCGAACAGCACCACCGCGCGCGCGTCCTCGGGTACGACCAGGTCGCCCGCCAGCTCGATGCCCGGGCCCGCGGGCACGACGACCGAGTGGGAGATCATCGCTATCGCCTCCGCTCTCCGAGTTCCTCCGATCCGGCCGGGCAACCGGCCTACCGTGGAGATATGGGCGGCGATGCGGTGACGCTGTTCCTGTGCGGCGATGTGATGCTCGGGCGCGGCGTGGACCAGATCCTCGCGCACCCCGGCGACCCGGCCCTGCGCGAGCCGTACGTGACGGACGCCCGTGACTATGTCCGCCTCGCGGAGTCGGTGAACGGCCCGGTTCCCGCCCCGGTACCGCCCTCCTGGCCGTGGGGCGAGGCGTTGCGGGTGCTCGATGCGGCCGCGCCGGACGCGCGGATCGTCAATCTGGAGACGTCGGTCACCGACAACGGCACCTTCGAGCCCGGCAAGGAGATCCACTACCGGATGCACCCGGCCAACCTGCCCGCCCTGGCGGTGGCCCGGCCCGATGTCTGCGTGCTGGCCAACAACCACGTCCTGGACTTCGGCCGCACCGGCCTTGCGGGGACGCTGTCGTCGCTGGCCCGCGCGGGGCTGCGGACAGCGGGCGCCGGACGGGCCGCGGAGGAGGCGTACGCACCGGCGGTGATCCCGCTCAACGGCGGTGGCCGGGTGCTGGTGTTCGCATTGGGGATGCGTTCCAGCGGCGTCCCGCCGTCCTGGGCGGCGGCCGAGGACGAGTCCGGCGTGGCCTACACCCCCGCGCCGACGCCGGGCGCGGCGGCCTCGCTGCTGGAGGGCGTACGGCGGCTGCGGCGGCCCGGTGACCTCGTGGTCGTGTCGGTGCACTGGGGCTCCAACTGGGGGTACCACGTGCCCCGGGACCAGGTCGTCTTCGCGCGCGCCCTTGTGGACGGCGGAGTCGATGTCGTCCACGGGCACTCCTCGCATCATCCGCGTCCGGTGGAGGTGTACCGCGACCGCCTGATCCTTTACGGCTGCGGCGACTTCGTCGACGACTACGAGGGCATCGGCGGCTTCGAGCAGTACCGGGACGATCTGCGGCTGATGTTCCTGGTCTCGGTGGCGGCGGACAGCGGCCGGCTGACCGGGCTGCGGATGGTGCCGCTGCGGGTCTGCCGGATGCGGCTGGAGCGGGCGGGTGCCGCGGACCGGGAGTGGCTGCGGGCGACGGTCGAGGAGATCAGCGTGGGCGTTCATGTCGTAGCGGCTGACGACGGGTCACTGATGCTGGGGTGAGCGTCTCCTGCGCAGGTCAGGGACCGCGGTGGGGCGTTGTCAGTGGTCTGGCCTAGAGTTCCGGTCACTTGATCACTGGAGTGCGGGGAGGCACCTGTGGGGTGGGTGACGGCCGGCGACTACGAGGTCGCGCTGGACGCGGGGAAGGTCGTGTGCCGCAACGCGGCAGGACGGCGGTTGAAGTCGGTACCGGCCAAACTCGCCGACGATCCCGCGGTGGTGGGACTGCGTCAGCTCGCCGAGTGGCTGGAGCGGCACGAACGGCGGTGTCTGACCGACGTGGAGCGGTGGATGGTGCGCTCCCTTCCGGTGCCGCTCACGGTCATCGCCCGGGTGTGGCCCGACCCGGCCTGGCAGAACGCCCTGCGCGACCTCGTGGTCACCGGACCCGACGGTGCGGTCGCGGGCTTCCTCCGGGACGCCGACCTGGAGCGCGGACTCGGGCTCGTCGACCTCGACGGCGACACCGTGCGCATCAGCCCCGAACTCGTCAGCGTCCCGCACCCGGTGCTCCTCGACGACCTGGAGGAGCTCAGGGAGTTCGCCGTCGAACTCGGCGTCGAGCAGCGGGCCCAGCAGCTCTTCCGCGAGGTGTGGCATCGCCCGGACGATCTCGACACCGAGTCCGCGGTCGTCCAGGACTACGCGGGCGGGGTCTTCAAGGAGCTGCGGTTCCTGCACGGAAGGGCCACCCAGCTCGGCTACCGCGTCCGCGGCGGCGACGCCGTCTGCTCGCTGCGCGAGGACGGCCGCGCGATCGAGGCCCGGGTCTGGATCGGCGACTACGACACCTACATGGAGACCGAGACCGGCCCGCTGACCTGGACGGACGCCGGCGGCAGGGTGCTGAAGCCGGGTCAGGTCGGGCCTGTGGCCTGGTCGGAGGGCATGCGCATGGCGGCCGCGCTGTACGCCGGTCGCGACATCGAGGACGAGGAGAAGGCCGCATGAGCACGTACGACGAGACCACCGCGGCCGCGCTGCTGGAGGCGGGCGCCGTCCTGCCGCCGGGCACCACCACTCGCGAGGACGCGGACACCCTCACCGTCCGCAGCTACACCCACCCCGCCCTGGACGACCGGCACATCGTCCGGCTCGTGCCCGGCACCCTCGGCGAGGCCGAGGACCTGGCCCTTGAGTTCCTCGGTCTGGCCCGCGAGCCGGAGGCGCCCGAGGTCGGCCAGGTGCGCCGCGAGACGCTCGGCTTCCCCGCCTGGGCGCTGGTCCACGACCCGGCCAACGGCCACCACGCGCTGGCCCTGGTCAAGGACGTCGAGCGGCTCGCCCGGCAGGCCAAGTCCCGTCCGGGCACCGCCAAGGAGGGCTTCGAGGAGCTCGGCGAGCGGCTCGGCCGGGCCGTCCCGCACTTCCTGCCGACCTTCTACGAGCAGGCGGCCCGGATCTTCCTCCAGCACGAGAACACCACCTACGCGGCGGCCTTCTTCGGCAAGGCGCGCGAGGCCGAGCGGGTGCACGCGCTCACCGTCGACGAGGACCGGCAGCGGGCGGTGTTCCTGGAGTTCGCCTTCGCCGGGGCGCTGACGGTCAAGGCTCTCAAGGAGCATGTGAAGGACCTCGCCCGCCGTCTGGACCCGGGTGCGGCGTGGGCGCAGTACCGGCAGTTGACGGTGGAGCGCTGCGCGGCGGGCATGCCGCCGTACGCCTCGCTGCCGCAGGACGCCCGGAGCCTGATCAAGGCGGCCGGTCTGTCCCGGGTCACCGAGGAGTGCGAGCTGGTCGCCGACCTGATCGCCTCCCCGGCCGCCGTACGGGCACCGGCCTCCTTCTGGAACACCTACCGGGCCACCCTGTCCGTCCTCGCCGAGCAGCGCCCGGCCGTACGCGTGCGGCTGCTGGAGATCATGCCGGGCGGACTCGGCCGCAGCGTCGAGGACGACGAGTTCTGGCTGGGGCTGCTCGCGGAGACCGGCTCCGACCGACTGCTGACCGGCGAGGACGCGGAGGCGGCGGGCGAGGTCGACGCGGCGGACTGGCTCAGTCGCTGGGCGAGCCACCGCAAGCACGGCGCCGCGGTCTCCGGGCGCTCCCCCGCCACCCTCGCGCTGGTGGCGCGCATGACGCAGCGGCTGCGGGCCGACGGCCGGGCGGTCGACCTGTTCGCGGGCCGCTGGCACGCCGGTGCCGACCTGGACCTGCTCGACCTGTGCGCGGCGGAGGGCGTGCCGCTGGCGGTACCCGGCACGGCGACCCGCGTCCATCTGGCCCTGGACCGCTGGCTGCGCGAAGAGCGCCCCGGCCGCCGCGACCTCAAGGCCACCGCCGCGGACCCCCGGCTGCGGCGCCTGCTCCACGAGGCGATCGACACCCTGGGCCGCGAGCGGACCTCGTCCGAGGTGCTGGAGGCGCTGACCGCGCACCCGGTGCTGGGCGAGGTGCTCCGCGGGTGGATCGCCGACAGGGCCGGGGAGTTCACCCGCGCGACCGGTCTGCCCGGCGCCCGCGAGGCGCTGGACCGGCTGCGGACGTTCCGCCCGGTGGCCTCCCGCGTCGACGCCGACGCCGTCGCCCGGATCGCCGCCCACGAGATCGCACCGGTGCTCGGCCGCACCCTGCGCGCGGGCATCCTGGACGAGCTGGGCTGGCCCGCCCTCGACGAGGCGCTGCGGCTGCTCGGCTCCGAGACCCGTGCCCGGGGCCACCACAACGAACTGTCGGTCAGCGAGGCCTGGCCCGCGCTGATCCTCTCCCGAGGGCACAAGGCCGTCGTCGTCGGCCCGGACAAGGTGCTGCTCGAACACGACCTGCGCCTGCCCGTCGAACTGGACCGCTGGAGCCGCCCGCAGTTCCGCTACACCGACGGCGAGTTGCTGGTGATGTGGCGGCACGACGGCAAGCAGTCCGGGTACTGGTCGGCCCGGCCCTCGGAGGTGTTCAGCCTGGGCGGAGAGCAACTCGGCTACTGGTACGGCCATCACGTCGGCTCCCCCTCGATTCCGCTGCCGGGTGGCGGCCGGGCCACCGGCGGTCGCACGCTGCACGCCGGCGACACCGTCCTGCCCCCGAGCCGTGCCGTCATCGGCGACGGCACCACATGCTGGCGCCAAGGCCGGCAGGGGCTCCAGCAGGTGTGGCTGGAGTACGACCCGGCGACCGGCACGCACGGGCGTGCCTCGCTGCCCGCCTTCCTGCGCTGCGGCATCCGCGAGGACGCCACGCTCCAGCAGCACCAGTGCGAGGTGCTGCCGCTGCAACCCGGCCTCGAACACAGTCCGTTCGGCACCGACGGTACGGTCCTGGGGCGCTGGGTGCGCACCGAGACGGCGGGCGACGAGACGCGGACGACCGCCGGTACGCCGGACGGCCGGACCGCCGCCCTGCGCGGGACCCGCGGAACTCCGCTGGGTGCGCTGCGGCTGCCCGGTGGCGCCGAGCCCGTCGCCGCGATCGTCGACTCGCACATCGCCCTGTTCGACGCCGACGACCCGTCCGACGGCGGCCTGCTCGGCCGGGTGACCCTGGGCGAGCGGGGCAGCGAGTTCGCCGCCGGCAACCGGTACGTACCGCCGCTGTCCTTCTGGCACGCCCTGCGTCCCCGCGACGAGCGGGGCTCGGCCGTGCTGCGCGCCCTGAGCGACGAGCGGGCGGCGGAGCTGCTGCGGGCGGGGACCGCGGGCCTGGCGGAGCATCGGGCGCGGTACGACGCGGCCCCGGACCTCGAAGCGCGGGCCAGGATCCCCGGCACCGACGAGTTCGTGCGGCGGGCCGTGGCGGCGGCGCTGCCCGAACTCACCGACGAGCGGCTGATCGTCGGTGTCTCCGCGCTGGTCCGGGCGGCGCTGCGGGTCACCGAGTCGGCCACCGCTCTCGCGGCGCCGCCCGTCGAGCGGGTGGTGCCGGACCGGCGGCGCACCGAGGGCATGTTCGCCGACTACAGCCCCGACCACGGCGACGACCGCACGATGCGCGAGGCCACCGCCGGCATCGCCTCCCTGTGGGGAGGCTGGGGCGGCGAGCACAAGTACACCGTTCTCCGCCAGATCCGCGCGGTGAACCACGTGTTGAACGGGCTCCCGGCCGAGGGCAAGCCGCTGCCGCCTCAGGCCCTGGTCGGGGACGGCTGGATCAGCGACGGGCTGACGATCCCGGGCATCGGCACGATCTGGCCCTCGCTGCTGGGCGCACTCCGCCCGCTCGCCTACCGGGCCGCCCTGCCGACGCTGACCGACGCCCGACGGGAGGCGCTGCTCCTGCTGTTCGAGGCCCTCGCCGAGGGGCCGCTCGCCGCCCCCGGAGACAGCCTGCGCGCGGTCGTCCTCGGCGAGCCGCACGACAACAACCAACAGCGCGTCGGGCAGGTGCTGCGCAGGGACGGCCGTACCGTCGTCGTCCTCGGCTGCCAGAACGTCGACATGGCGCGCGGCCGGGTGAACTGGCTCGCCCTGGACCACGATCCGTCCGGTGAGTTCGGCGCCGTCGCCCACTTCACCCTGGAGAAGGAGACGCGGCACGGGCAGGCGTTCCCCTCCGACGGGCTCGCCGCCGTGGCCCGCCTGATCCGGGACAAGGGCGCCTGTCCCTGGCTCCCGGAGGCGCCCGAGGCGTTCGCCGCCGCGACGCGGGACGGGCTCGGCCCGCTCCAGGCGACCGTGCTGCTGGCCGGCCGCCCGGAGGAGCGCGACGCCCAGGCGCTCGCCGTGACGGGGCTGAAGCCGCGTCAGATGGATCAGGCGAACGGCAAGCTGGGCTCGCTGTCCCCGACGGACAGGAGCGCGTTGCTCGGTGCCCTGCTGCCCGCCGACCCCGCCGACCTGTGGACGACCGGACCGGACATCGACGCGGCGGGCCGGGTGTGGGCCGAGCGGCTCGGTTCCGTCGTCCGGCTGCCCGAGGACCTCTCGGCCGACCTCGCGGGGCTGCCCATCGGCTCCGCCGAGCAGGTGCTCAACCCCGGGCACACCCCGTGGATCAGCCGCACCACGGTCCTGCGCGTCGACAAGGACGGCAACCTGGCCCCGCAGGACCCGGCGGCGATGCCCGGCCGGCACGACCTGGTCGGCGCCGTCGCCGCCCTGGCGTCGCTCGCCTACGGCCTGCCCTACGGACACCCCCTGCGCGCCGCCCTGCCGGAGGGTCTCGCCGCCCTGCGCCGCCGGTTCGCCGACCCGGAGCTGATCCTCCCGCTCGACGTCGAGTGGACGGAGAAGGGCGGCACGACGGCCGTGGAGGTGCGCAAGGCGTACGGACTTCCGGAGACCGGAGGAGCGGACACGCACGGGCTGACCCGCGTCGGCGAGGCGCTGGTGCTGCGCCCGTGGCACGGCGACAACGAGATCACCCTGGTCCGGCCCGCGGGCCTGACCGGCCCGGACGACGCCGTGTTCGGGCTGCTCGAAGGACTGGTGGGTCCCGGGCGAGGAGCCGGACTGCGGTCGTTGCGGACACTCCTGGCCGACGACCTCGCGCGGTCCGTCGCCGCCGACGGCTCCCCCGGCCACGCCCAGAACCCCATGATCAGCGTGCCGGACCTGGTCACGGAGGTCGCCGCGGCCCATGGCCTCGGCGAGGACGCGGCGGCGCTCTACCTCCAGTTGCTCGCGCTTCCGGACCCGACGGACCGCAACTGCGCCCGCTGGACCGGCTGGAAGCCCGCCCGGCTGAAGAAGGCCCGCGCCGAACTGGCCGCGACCGACCTGGTCGTCGAGGCAAAGCGGGCACGGGCCGGGCGCACCCTGTTCCTGCCGGGCGCCTGGCGCGACCTGAAGGGCTCCGCGCTGCCGGTGGAGGCCTGGAAGGAGGGCCTCTACCGGATCGACGACCACGTCCGCGCGGTCCCGCTTCTCCCGCTGCCCGAGCTGTTCGCCCGCGCCTGGGACCGCGTCCGCGGCGGCGACACCCCGGCCTACGAGGAGCTGACCACACAGGCCACCCGGAAGGGGCGGCGCCGATGACGGACGCGCCCCTGCCCCAGCCGACCCACACACCCGCCGACCGGAAGAACCGTCGCCGATGACCAGCACCCTGCCCTCCGCGCCGACCCGCCAGATCGTCCCGCCCGAGGACCTGTACGCCACCGAACTGGCCTTCCTCGCCGCCTACGACGACGGTCCGCGCCCACCTGCCTGGCAGCTCACGCCCCGGGCCGTCGTCACGTTCGTCATGGGCAGCGGCGGCCGGGCGCTGAAGCTGCCCGACACCGCCGAGGTGCCGGACGGCGTGCCGCGGCGCCTGGAGGTGTCGGAGAAGTTCGTCGGCGACCGGGCCCTGGTCGAGCGGTGTGTCGTCACGCTCGCGGGCGAGCGCGGACTGCTCCTGGTCGGCGAGCCCGGCACCGCCAAGTCCATGCTGTCCGAGCTGCTGTCGGCGGCCGTGTGCGGCACCAGCGGACTGGTCGTGCAGGGCACCGCGGGCACCACCGAGGACCAGCTCAAGTACGGCTGGAACTACGCCCTGTTGCTCGCCCAGGGCCCGAGCCGACAGGCGCTGGTGCCCTCGCCCGTCCTCACCGCCATGTCCCGGGGCGCCATCGCCCGGGTCGAGGAGGTCACCCGCTGTCTGCCGGAGGTGCAGGACTCGCTGGTCTCGCTGCTCTCCGAGCGGCGGATCGCGGTGCCCGAACTGGCGGGCGGCGAGGACTCGTTGGCGCACGCCGCACCCGGCTTCAACCTCATCGCCACCGCCAACCTGCGCGACAAGGGCGTCTCGGAGATGTCCGCCGCGCTCAAGCGCCGCTTCAACTTCGAGACGGTCGGCCCCATCGCGGACCTCGACGCCGAGACCGCGCTGGTGCGCAGCCAGGCGCGGGCCTCCGTGGAGCGGGCGGGCGCGGCCTTCCAGGTCGACGACGCGGTGCTGGAGGCGCTGGTGACCGCGTTCCGGGATCTGCGGGAGGGCCGGTCGGCGGAGGGCTGGGAGGTGGAGCGGCCGTCCACGGTGATGAGCACCGCGGAGGCCGTGTCCGTGGCGGGCGCGCTGGGGCTGGCGGCGGCGTACTTCCCGGGCGACCGCGATGTGCTCGGGCTGCTGCCCGGTCATCTGCTCGGTGTGGTCCGCAAGGACGACCCCGCCGACGCGGCCCGCCTGCGCGGCTACTGGGACGGTCCGGTCCGGCGAAGGGCAGAACAGGGCTCCGCCACCTGGCGCACCCTGTGGGACCTGCGCACGGTGCTGGAGGGCTGACGCCGTGCCCCTCTCCCCCGACGAGGCCGTGGCGGCCCTGACCGACCCGACGGCGCCGTACCTCATCGGCGTACGGCATCACGCGCCGTCCCTCGCCGCGGCCATGCCCGCTCTGCTGGACGCGGCGAAGCCGGACGTGGTGCTCGTCGAACTCCCCGACGAGATGCAGGAGTGGCTGCCGTGGCTCGGCCACGTGGAGACACGCGCGCCGGTCGCGCTCGCGGCCGCGCCACCGGACGGAGGCGGCGGACCGGCGTTCTACCCGTTCGCCGACTTCTCGCCGGAGCTGGCCGCGGTGCGCTGGGCGGCTCGGCAGGGGGTTCCGGTCGTGGCCTGCGACCTGCCGCTGGCCGACCGCGCGTGGGGAGAGGGGCGCGGTACGGCGGGCTCGGCGTCCGTCGGTCCCGGGATCGCCGATGCCCTGCGGGCCCGGCTGACCGGGCGTCCGGGGGACGACCTGTGGGACCGGCTCGTGGAGGCCACGGCCCCCGGCTCCCCGCCGGAGGCGCTGCGCCGGGCAGCGCTGCTCACGGGATGGGCGCTGCGCGAGGACGCGGTGGGCGCGGGGGGCGTTCCCGAGCTTGATCTGCGGCGCGAGCGGTGGATGCGCGCACGTCTGGCGGCGGCGACCGCCGACGGGGAGCGGGCCGCGGTGGTCGTCGGCGCGTTTCACGCCCCGGCGCTGGTGTCGGGCGAGCCTTCCTCGGGCGAGGCCCCGGACGAGCGTGCGGCGAGCGGGAGTTGGACCACCTCGCTCATCCCCTACGCCTACGCCCTGCTGGACGAGCGCTCCGGCTACCCGGCCGGCATCCGCGACCCGGAGTGGCAGCACCTGGTCCTGCGGGCGGCCGGAGATCCCGCCGCGCTGGAGAACGCGCTGACGCGGGCGGCGGTGGAGATGTGTGCCGCGTTGCGGTCGCTCGGTCATCCGTCGGGGCCCGCCGACGCGCGGGAGATCAGCCGCCTCGCCGGTGACCTTGCTCGGCTGCGGGGGCTGCCCGCGGCGGGGCGCGGTGAGTTGGTCGAGGCGGTGCAGACCGTGCTGGCGCAGGGTGAACCGTACGGCCGGGGCAGGGCCGTCGCCCGGGCGATGGAGCGGGTGCTCGTCGGGACCCGCACCGGACAGCCCGCGCCCGGCGCACCCCGCAGCGGCCTCGCCCCGGCGGTGGAGGCGGAGCTGGAGGCGCTCGGCCTGCCGGGCCCGGGTGCCGAGAGCGCCTCGCGTGATCTGCGGCTGGATCCGATGCGTTCGGAACTGGACCGCCGACGGGAGCTGTTGCTGCGCCGGCTGACGGTGTGCGGGGTGCCGTACGGGCAGGCCCAGGACGTGGCCGGGACGGGCGGGGCCGAGGCGCTCACCTCGCGGTGGGAGGTGCGCTGGACTCCGGCCACGGCGGCGATGCTGGCCGCGGCGGGGGTGCGCGGGGTCACTCCGGCGCAGGCCGCCGAGGGTGTGCTGCGGGAGCGTCGGCGCGCGGAGCGGGACGAGGGCGGGAGTACGGCCGACCAGACGCTGCGCGGTCTGCGGGAGGCGGCGGAGTGCGGCCTGCCCGCGCTCTCGGACGAACGGCTCGCCGATGTCGCCGACGTGCTGCCCCACTCCGGCACGCTCCCCGAACTCCTCACCGGTCTCGCCCTGTTGGACCGGCTGCGCGCCGGTCACATCCCCGGGCTCGACGCCGACGAGGACCGTACGGCTCGTGCTGCCGCCGTGGCCGAGCTGCTGACGGCGGCCGCCGTGCGCCAGGTGGACGGCCTCACCGGCTCCGAGGACCCTTCCGACGCCCACGCCCTGCTCGAACTCTCCCACCGCGCCGACGTGTTGGGCGGTATCCGGCTCACCGACGCGCTGGCCCGGCTTGCCGCCGACGGTTCGCCGCTGATGCGGGGCGCCGCGGGGGCCGTACGCGTCCTGCTCGGGCAGGAGGTGCCCGACGCCCTGGGCGGCCGTATCGCCTCCTGGGTCGACTCGGCGACCGGCCCGGAGTCCCGGTCGGCGCTGACCGCGCGCCTCACGGGAGTGCTGACCGCGGCCGGACCGCTCCTGGAATCGGCGCCCACCGCGCTGGAGCCACTGCTGAGCCGGGTGGTGGAGCTGCCCGACCGGGCGTTCCTCGACCGGCTGCCCGCGCTGCGGGGAGGGTTCGACACGCTCAGCCCGGCGGCCCGTGAACGCCTGCTGTCCGCCGTCGAGGAGCGGCTGGGCGGCACGGGAGGCGTGAGCGACACCGGTGATGTCGACCCCGCCGCGCTCGCCGCCTGGACCCGTGCGGATCTCATTGCCCGTGCGGGCCTGGACAGGCTCGGGCTGCTGCCGTCCCCTGTCGCCACGGCTGCGGGCCGAGGCGCTGCCGGCCCGCCGCCCGTCGAGCCGTCACCCCGAGCCACCCCACCCGAGCCCCAAGAACCCACGTCCGGCCGAGCCGACTTGGAGCACCCCGGGCATCTGCCGTCGCCCGGAACCGCCTCGTGGGTCCCCGAAGATCCCACGCCCGCGCCGACCGTCCAGGACCACCGCATCTCCCCCGCCGACCGTTGGCGGCTCGTGCTGGGGCGGCGGTCGGATCAACTGGCGCGTTCCGCCGCCGGGTTGGCGACCGCGCTGGACGAGCTGTACGGCACCGGGCGTGGCGAGGGCAGTCGAGGTGGGCTGCCCGGAGCGGGCGGCCGGGGCGGTGGGCGGGAGGCGCCGTACCCCGGAGTGCGGGAGTGGTCCGAGGAACTGGCGGCGCTGTTCGGGCCCGGGATCCGGGAGGAGGTGCTGGCGGCCGCGGCGGCGTCGGGACGGACCGATGTGCTGGCCGAGCTCGACCCGGACCGTGTGCGGCCCTCGGTGGACCTGTTGCGGACGGTGCTGCGGCATGCGGGCGGTCTGCCCGAGGCCCGGCTGGCCGCGCTGCGCCCGCTCGTACGGCGACTGGTGGACGCGCTGACCCGGGAGTTGGCCACGCGGCTGCGCCCCGCCCTGCACGGAGCGGCTCTGCCTCGCCCCAGCCGGCGACCGGGCGGCGGCCTGGACCTGCCGCGCACCCTGCGCGCCAACCTGGCGACCGCGCGGCGCGGCCCGGACGGCCGGATCGTGGTCGTCCCGGAGCGGCCGGTGTTCCGTACCCGGGCCAAGCGGGCCGCGGACTGGCGGCTGATCCTGGTCACGGACGTGTCGGGGTCGATGGAGGCGTCCACGGTGTGGGCCGCGCTCACCGCCTCGGTGCTGGCGGGGGTGCCGACCCTGTCGACGCACTTCCTCGCCTTCTCCACGGAGGTCATCGACCTCACCGGCCATGTCGACGACCCGCTGTCCCTGCTGCTGGAGGTCAGCGTGGGCGGCGGCACGCACATCGCCGCGGGGCTGCGGCACGCGCGCGAACTCGTCACCGTCCCGTCGCGCACGCTCGTCGTGGTCGTCAGCGACTTCGAGGAGGGCTATCCGCTCGGCGAGCTGCTCGCCGAGGTACGCGCCCTGGTCGGGGCCGGCTGCCAGGTGCTGGGCTGCGCGAGCCTCGACGACGCGGGCCGCCCCCGCTACTCCACCGGCGTCGCGGGACAGCTCGTCGCCGCGGGCATGCCGGTGGCCGCCCTCAGTCCGCTCGAACTCGCCCGCTGGGTAGGGGAGAAGATCGCATGAGCCCGGTCCTTCCGCCGGTCGCGCCGGACGTGACCGCAGAACTGGTCGGAGCGTTGTCGCCCCGGCTGCGCAAGCGGCTGGACGCGGGAGTCGCCAAGCTCGCCGGGCGGCCGGTCGTCGTGGACGGCGACACCGTACACATCGCCGTGGACGACGACACCGACCTCGAACTGCACGCGCCGGGTGGGGTGGTGACCAGTGCGGACGCGATCCGGTGCGGGTGTCTGCTGGCGCCGGACTGTCTGCACCGGGCGGCGGTGGCGTCGGCGGCGCCTGTCGCGGATGCGGCTGAAACCACTGCCGACACCGCCCCGACAGCCCCCTCGCCGGACCCCGAGCCGACAGCGCCCGCCGACTCGGCGACCCCCGACCAGCACTCCGCCGCCCACACCCTCCATACCGCCGCGGCCGCCGTGCTCGACGCCGGAACGGACGGCGCCGGAGCCGTCCTCCAGGCGGAGTTGCTGCGCGCGGCGCACACCGCGCGGCTCGCCGGGCTGCCCCGGGCCGCCGCGTCGGCGGTCGCCGTGGTCACCGGGCTGCGTGCGGCACGCGGCGCGGATCCGTCGTACCGCCTGACCGATCTCGTCACCGCGCTCCGCGCCGTCCTGGGCGCGGCACACCGGCTCCCGCACGCCACCGGCCCCGAACTGGCGGCGCTGCGCGGCAGCGTGCGGCAGCCGTACACCCCGGACGGCTCGCTGCGGCTCTATGGGCTCTTCTCGGAGCCCGTCCTCACGGCGGCCGGATACGCGGGCGCCGTGACCTGGACCGCCGACGCCGAGGGCCGTCTGTACACGGTGTCCGACGTGGCGCCGGGCGGTTCGGGCCGGGCGGTTGGGGCGGCCGAGCGTGCCGTACGCATCGGAGACACGGCGCTGTCCCATCGGGAGCTGTCCCGGGCGGGGCTCGCGGTGTCAGGGGCGACGGTGTCGCCGACGGGACGGCTGGGCGCGGGGAAGGGGGTACGGGCGGTGCGCGCGTCCGGCGTGGCCTGGGACGGCGAGCCCTTGGACCGGCTCTGGTCCGTGCCCGCCGCCGAGCAGGCGGTACGCGCGCTGTCCGACGACAGGCACGACCTGCTCTTCCTGGACGTCACGCTCCTCGGCACGGTCCGTGAGGCTGCGGGCGACTGTCTGCTCGCCGACTGTGGCGGCCTGACGGTCCGGCTGGCCGCCGCCCACGACCACCCGGCGCTCCCCTACCGCGACAACCTCCGCCTGCTGTCCGCCGCCCCGGGCACCCGGCTGCGGGTCGTGGCCCGCCTCTCCCCGGCCCCGCACGCCCGCGCCCTCCTCCTCGCCACCGCCCACCCCACCGATCCCAAGGCCCGTGTGGACCTGGGCTTCGACCGCCTCCAGCACGCCGACCTGCCCACCGGCGCGGCAACGCCACCCTCAGCCCCTGCGCCCGCATCGAACGAACCACCGCTGCACCTGCTGCGCCGCCGAGTCCACCAGACCGCCTCCGGGGGCCGCCGGGTGCTGGCCTTCCCCGGCGACAGCGCCTTCGACAGCCGCCGTCTGCAGCGCCTCGGCCTCGCCACCGCGGGCGACCTCCTGGACGAACTGCACGCCGCGGCCGCCGACCGGGACCGCGACGCCTTCGGCCGTCTGGTCCCGGCGGATGTGGACCGTTTCGCGCGGGCATGGCTGGGCGCGGCCCACTACACGGCCGAGGTGGACCGGGCGCTGTGCGCGGCGGCGTGGGGAGCGGAGCCCGGAGCCATATGACGATGTGGCGCGGCGGCCCTCAGACCGCCCCCGGCGGGCCCGCTCCGCCCTTCAGCCGTTCCAGGTCGGACGGCCGGACCTGGATGGCCAGGAGCGCGATCAGCGCGGCGACCACCGTGAAGATCGCTGCCATGATGAAGGCCGACGAGACTCCGGCGGTGAGAACTTCGTGGCCCCAGGGAGGCGGCAACTCCCCCGTGCGCTCGTAGCTCTGCCGTTCCGCCGGGGTCGCCTGGGACTGGAACAGGCGCATCTGCTCCTCCGCCTCGTTCCTGCTGGCCGTCCCATACATCGTGACCAGGATGGACAGGCCGAGCGAGCCGCCGACCTGCTGTGTGGCGTTGAGGAGTCCGGAGGCCGCGCCGGTCTCCCGGACGGGGACGTTGGACAACGCCATCAGCGTGAGCGAGACGAACTCCATGCCCATGCCGAGGCTGAAGACGAGCATCGGCCCGAGGACGCTGCCGGCGTAGGTGGAGTGGACGTCGGTCAGGGTCAGCCAGCTCAGTCCGGTCGCGGCGAGGATCGCGCCGACCACCATGAAGGGCTTCGGCCCGTACGTGGGCAGGAACTTGGACGCCAGCCCGGCGCCGATCGCGATGACCGCGCTGACCGGCAGGAAGGCGAGCCCGGCCTGGAGCGGGCTGAAGTCCAGCACGTTCTGCACGAAGAGGGTGAGGAAGAAGAACATGCCGAAGATCGCGGCGGCCAGGCACAGCATGATGCCGTAGGTGCCCGCGCGGTTGCGGTCGGCGAACATGTGCAGCGGGGTGATGGGCTGGGTGGAGCGCCGTTCCACCAGGATGAACCCGGCGAGGATGACCACGGCCGCGCCGAACGAGGCCAGCGTGAGCGGGTCCCGCCAGCCGTCCTGCGCGGCCCGGATGAAGCCGTACACCAGAAGCACCATGCCCACGGTCGAGGTCAGTGCGCCGGTGATGTCGAAGTGGCCGGGGTGGCGTTCGGACTCCTTGATCCAGCGGGGGGTGGCGAGCGCGATGAGCAATCCGATGGGGACGTTGACGAAGAGCACCCAACGCCAGTTCAGCCACTCGACGAGGATGCCGCCGGCGAGCAGTCCGATCGCGCCGCCGCCCGCCGACACCGCGGCGAACACGCCGAACGCCCGGTTGCGTTCCGGGCCTTCGCGGAAGGTGGTGCTGATCAGGGCGAGGGAGGTCGGTGAGGCGATGGCGCCGCCGACGCCCTGGAGGGCACGTGCGGCGAGGAGTTGGCCCTCGTTCTGGGCGAACCCGCCGAGCAGGGAGGCGAAGACGAACAGCAGCACGCCGAAGATGAACACCCGCCGGCGGCCGAGGATGTCGCCCGCCCGGCCGCCGAGCAGGAGCAGTCCGCCGAAGGTCAGGGTGTAGGCGTTGACCACCCAGGACAGGCTGGTGGTGGAGAAGTCCAGGGAGCGCTGGATGTCCGGCAGCGCGATGTTCACGATGGTGATGTCCAGGACCACCATCAACTGGCACGATGCGATGACGAACAGTGCCATCGCGTTTCCGCCACCGCCGTTCTCCTTGGCCGTGGTCTGCGGGGATGTGGGCTGCGGGCTACTGCTCATGTCGTGTCGCACTCTCGGGGCTTTCACCCTCGGGGTCAGTGAACGGCCGCGTCCACTGTCGGTCCATCGTTCGACGGTACGCCGGAGCCTGTGCGGTCACCACTCGAATGGCGGTACCTCTTGACGCCCGGGAAGACGGTTGGCACACTCGCGGGCCGCTCCAGAAAACGCTTGCTATACCAGCCCGGACACCGACCCACTCCCGCACGGCAACGTCGTACCAGGTCACGCGACGCCTGGGAGTGAATCGATTCAATCGAATCGCGTTCGACCACGGGCACGGGAGAGGGAATCCCAGGCGTCACCAACCCCCTAGGAGAAGCCGAGATGAAACGCAGAGCCGCAGTTCACCTCGCCACAGGCCGCCGCGGGCGCGCTCTCGCCACCGCCGCCTGCGCCACCGCACTGCTGACCGGCGCCGGATTACTGACCCAGCCCGCGAGCGCGACCGCACCCCGCCTGGCCGCGGCCTGCGGCGAGGGCGCCTACCAGGCGGAGGCGGTACTCAGCGGCAGCACCTGGACCGCCCGCCGCGGCGGTTCCGTCGTGTACACGGGCACGGACATGCGCGCGGCGATGCAGGCGGCCGTCAACAGCCTGACGGCGGGCCGCACTTCGAAGGAACGGGTCGTCGTGCGCGGATCGGGCTCCATCAGTGCCGGCTCCCGGGTCTCCCTGCCCAGCTACACCGTGCTCGACGTCTGCGGCACGATCAACGTCACCGGATCGGGCTCCGGCGACCAGGCCCCGGTCTACGCCCGCGGCGTCCGCGACATCGAGGTCCAGCACCTCAACCTCACCGGCGCACCGCTCTACGGCGTCTTCATGCGCAACGTCCAGAACGTCGTGCTCGGCCAGATCGACATGCGCCTGTCGGCGGGACTCGGCGTCCGCATCGACAACCGCGGCGACACCAGCCAGTGGACGCGCAACGTCCGGATCGACAACGTGTACGTCTCCGGCGCGAGCAGCCACGCGGTCGAGACGTACGGCGTCGACGGCATCGCCATCGGCACGGTCACCGCCCGCAACGTGGGCGAGTCGGGCCTGCTGCTGAATCAGACGATCAACGCGACCGTCACCGAGGTCGACGCCGACGGCGCGGGCACCGGCACGGGCTACGCGGCCTTCCGCATGGCCAACCGCAATGGCCGAGTGGGCGGTTCGTACCCCACCAACATCCGCGTGGGCGAGGTGATCGCGCGCGGCGGCGGACGCGGGGTGTTCTGTGTGTCCGAGAGCGGTGGCGCGGTCATCGACCGGGTCAATCTCTCGAACACGGGGAACAACTCGATCCTGATCGAGAACTGCTACAACGTGAACGTCGCGGCCCAGAGCGGCAGTGTCACCGGCGGCGGCGAGATCCGGCTCGCGGCCCGTTCGGAGTTCCCCAACAACTCCGACATCACCATCCAGAACCTCACGGTCACCAACTCGGCGATCAACGAGAACCCTTGCGGGACCGCCACCACGTTCCGCAACAACACGCTCGTGAACAGCTGGCAGACCATCTGCTGAGCCGAAGGGGGCGCCCTGGGACCGGCTGACCGGCCTGCCCCCTCACCCCACCGCGAGCGGCAACCGTCGAGCGAGGTCTCCGCTGATCCCTCGTCTTGCGGCGGCCTACGGTGAGCCGAAGTGGCTGAAGTTCCACTTCGACGACGTCGGCTCCGCGGCGGGCCGTGCCGCCGTACTCGCCGACCCCGCCGCCCGGGTCAGCACCCGCGACGAGGTGCTGACCGTCGGCGACTTCCTGCACGCGTACGTCCTCGAATGGACCCTGCACCACCTCGACCTGATCGACCGTCTCCCATCGGCCCCCGAACCGCCCGCCGAGACCCTCGCCGCCACCCGCGAACTGCTGCCAGTAGGTGACCGCGTTGACGGTCGGCTCGGTGTCGGCGGGCGTGACGAGGGTGATCAGGACGTCCTGGGCGCCGATGACCAGGTGACACACCAGGTCCCGCACCAGCCAGCCGGCGCAGCCGGACGGCCGTTCGAAGTCCTCGTCGGGGATGTCGGCGACGGCGGAGCGCAGTGCCGTCCATGAACGGGAGAAGAGATCCACCGCTCGACGGTAGGTCCGCGGCCGGGGCACCGCCAAACCGGATTCCGGGCAGGCCGGTCAGCGGTCTAGGGTGCCCCCATGGGGAACGATCGACGCGTCCGCCGCCTCGTGGTCGACGGCACGGTCTGGCACTGGACGGTCCGCCAACAGGTGAAACCCGACTACGCCGACTGCCGGTTGACGCTCTCCTTCTTCACGGAGCCACCGCAGGAGGGTGCTCGACGCCGACTGTCCATGGTCTTCGCCCCCGGCCCGGGAAGAGTCGTCTCCCACTCGTACTTCGAGAAGGGCACGGTCGTACGCCTCTGCGACCGCGGCTGGCTCAACCTCTACGAGCCGGGAACGGCCCGGCGCCTGCTCGACGCGGCGGCACCGGTACTGCGGACGCGGCCACGGGAGCAGAACCTGGACCTGGACGGCTGGCCCTGCTTCGACACGGTCCTGGACGCCGCGCGAGTCACCGCTGGCCAACCCACCGCGCGATGAGCCTCGATCGTGCCGAGTGACGTCCCGAACAGCCCGGCGCACTCGTTCACCGCGCCTCGATCAGGCCACTTCCCCGGAATGGCGACGACCGCTCTCCGCGTTCCGCCGAGTCAGCGCCGCCGCCCGCGCCTGGGCCGGGACGGCTGCGGCGGGATGTCCACCGGCTGGGTGGTCAGGTACCAAGAGCCGCCGCCGTAGTCCTCGTGGACGACCAGGAAGCCGGAGCGGGGCAGTCGCAGCGTGCGGCGTCCGTCGCCCAGGCCCGAGACACCGTCGCCCCAGTCGCCGGGGGTGTCCTTGGGCCATGCGGGTGGGCGGCAGTCGCAGTCGCGCCAGCCCCGCAGGCACTGGCACAGGTAACGGACCTGCCAGCCGCTGTCGGTCTGGAACTGGACGGTGAGCAACGCGGGACCGCCGCTGTGGTGGAGCACCTCGTCGCCGTGGCCGCGGTGTTCGGCGGCGAGCGGGGTCGCGGCCGACAACGGGGCGATGCGGGTCGACCAACGGTGGTCGTCGCTGCTGTTGTCGGTGATGACGCGCAGGTGGGTGGCGTCGGCGGGCAGGTAACGGCGGCCGTGGTACTCGTCGATGATCGAGAGCAGCGAATCGCCCGTGCCGGTCAGTTCCTCGGTGCGCGTCACGGTCTGGACGATGAAGTTGCCTCCGCCCGTGACCTCGGCCTCCAGCAGGGCGGGACGGCCGGGCTCGGGGCGGTCGATGAGCACCTCGGTCCTGCCGTCGCCGTGACCGGTGGACACATGGCGTTCGCCGGTGCCGGTGAGCGGGAGCGGGCGGCTTGCCTCGGGCGCCGGCGGCAGGGCGTCGATCGGGACCGGTCGGCCCTGGCGCCGGGCATCGAGACGGATCATGGCGGCGCGGCCGTCGCGCAGGGCGGTCAGGGCGTCGGCTTCCGTACGGGCCCCACTGGCCCGGTCGTACGCCGTCAACGCCGCCCGATACTCCTTCAGGACAGCGGGGGTGGCGTCGGGGCCACTGGCGTCGAACTCCAGAGCGGCGGCCTCTTCCCCGAAGACGGTCACCGACTCCTGGACCGCTGCGGACAGTTCCACCGCGGGAGGTCCCGCTTCGGGGGCTCGGCGCCGACGCACCATCGGGTAGAGCCCGCCCACTCCCAGGCCGAGCAGGAAACTCACCGCATAACCGATCACGCCGGGAATCCTCGCACAGACGCACAGGCGCACAGGCGCACAGGCGCACAGGCACAGACGCACAGGCACAGAGGCGCACAGGCACAGAGGCGCACAGGCGCACAGCGCCCAACTGCCCTAGCGCACGGTCTTGATGAGCGGCACGTCTCGGGTGAACTCCCGGAACCCGACACTGTAGTACAGCCCGCGCGCCCCGGGATGTCCTGGTGCGCCCAGACAGGCGACCGTCATGTGACGGGCCCCGGCGTCCCGCGCCCGACTCATCCCGTGCAGCAGCATCGCCCTGCCCAGGCCACGCCGCCGGTAGTCCGGATGCGTGCCGACCGGCTCGAACTCGGCGGTCCTGTTCGCCTCGTCGAGCCACATGATCGTGGATGCGGCCATCGTTCCGTCCGGCGCCTCCACCAGGACGTGCAGATCGCCGCGGTACGGCAGTGTCCGCCGGACGTCCTCATAGGCCTCGGCTGTGTAGGGCGACGGAGCCCAGGCGTCCACATGGGCCTGAACCACGGCCCGCGGCCCGGCCTCGTCGGCGGTGCGGAACCGGAATCCGTCGGGCAGCACCGGCTGTTCCAGCTCATCGAGGTCCCGCACATTGAGCTGGGTCCAGGAGCCGGTGTCGCCGAGCGAGTCCGGATCGGTCCCATAACCGTGCGCCGCCCAGCGCTTCAGGGCGAACTCATCGGCGGCCTGCGGCACCACCGTACGCTCGATGCCGTCCGCCACACCGTCGTACCAGCCGATCACCTCGTCCACCAGCTCCCCGTGGTCAGGATCGACCTGATAGGCCAGGTAGGCACTGGTGACGTCCTTCACCGATCCGTCGTTCCGCCGTACCCGGTGGGGCAGTTGGGCCCAGCCCCACGCGACCAGCTCGCCGCCGGAGAACCACAGCCGACGCCGCCAGCTCCCGCCCTGGCTCGCGTGCCCCTTGCCCCAGTTCCAGGCCAACTCCCCGAACGACGCGTCGCTGTTCACCAGGTCGGGACGGACGGCCACCATCCGCTGCGCCAGGGCCTGCATGAGCTGTACGTCCGCGGCGGTCATGAACTCGGAGTCATCCATGGTGCGCCACTGTGCCAGGGCCCGGCGAAGCGAACGAACGGTTTTCCGGAGACCCGCTGCTGTAGCTTGACACCGGTGGCATCGGCCACAACGGGGGAAGCGGGCCTGTCTCAGGGGCAGGGACGTGACGCTGTGCTCCCGCAACTTCGCCCTGACGGCCCGTATTACGACTTCCTGCCCTGACGCGCGCTGTGGGTCGCGGCGCTCCGCGCCGGGGCCCGAGTTCAGGCCCCGGCGTTCTCCCGACGCTCAGTTCGTCAGGCTGGTGAACGTGCCGGGCTGGTAGGAGCCGCCCTGGTTGTTGAGGATCACGCCGAACCGGTTGGAGGCGTTGATCATGGCGACCAGAGCGACCAGCGCCGCGATCTGGTCGTCGTCGTAGTGCTTGCGCACCCGGGCCCAGGTCTCGTCGGACACGCCCTGGTGGGCGTCGGCGAGCCGGGTGCCCTCCTCGGCGAGCGCCAGCGCGGCCCGCTCGGCCTCGCTGAACACCGTGGCATGCCGCCAGGCGGCGACCAGGCCGATCCGGACCGCGCTCTCGCCGGCCGCGGCGGCCTCCTTGGTGTGTATGTCGACGCAGAAGCCGCAGCCGTTGATCTGGCTGGCGCGCAGGCTGACCAGCTCCTGGGTGGTCTTCGGCAACGCCGACTGCTCGATGACGAGGCTGACGTTGTAGGTCCGCTTGGCGATCTTGGAGCCGATCTCGTTGGCGAGCAGGTCGAAACGGGGTTCCATGGCGTGGTCCTCATCCGTGAACTCGTGCGCCGTCGCGGCGCGTTGACAGTCATGAGATGCCGGGGCGTCCGGCGCTGTGACAGCTCCTGATGAGTGACGAGCGGCACAACCTGTCGATGTCACAGATCGACGGCGGCCGGTGTCCCGTGTGCGACACAGTCGACAGCGCGGAGGGACCACGCATGGCAGGCACGACACAGACGGGCGACTCCGCCACGAGGGCGTTCGTCACGCACCGCAACCTGCTCTTCACCGTGGCCTACGAGCTGCTCGGCTCGGCCGCCGACGCCGAGGACGTACTCCAGGAGACCTGGCTGCGCTGGGCGGGCGTCGACCTGGACGCCGTACGGAATCAGCGCGCGTACCTGGTACGGATCGCCACCCGCCAGGCGCTGATCCGGCTGCGTATGCTCGACCGCCGCAAGGAGACCTACGTCGGCCCCTGGCTGCCGGAGCCGCTGCTGACGGCGCCGGACGTGGCGGAGGACGTGGAGCTGGCCGACAGCGTCTCGATGGCGATGCTGCTGGTGCTGGAGACGCTCACGCCGACCGAGCGGGCGGTGTTCGTGCTGCGGGAGGTGTTCGCCCTCGACTACGACGAGATCGCCGAGGCCGTGGACAAGAACCCGGCGGCGGTACGGCAGATCGCGCACCGGGCACGGTCGCATGTCGCCGCACGCCGCCCGCGCGGGGAAGTCTCGGCGGCGGAGACCAGGTCAGCGCTGGGAGCCTTCCAACGGGCGGTCGAAACAGGCGACTTGCAGACTCTGCTCGACGTCCTGGCGCCGGACGTGGTCTTCCTCGGCGACGGCGGAGGAGTCGCGCGGGCCGCACTCTCGCCGATCGTGGGCGCGGAGAGTGTGGCGGCGCTGCTGGCCACGTCACGGCTGGCCTCCGTGGCCCCGCTGGAGCCGGCCCAGGTGAACGGCTCCCCGGCGCTGATCCTCCGGCTCGACGGGGAGGTCGACACGGTGCTGGCGGTGCGCATCGACGAAGGCCGCATCACGGGGCTGTACGCGGTGCGCAACCCGGAGAAGCTGGCGCGCATGGAGCGGGAGACGGAGCTGCGGCGCTGATGGTTCGGGCCGCGGCAGGCAACTTGGGTTGACGGCGGCCTCGGATTGAATCGGCGGTGCGAACCGTCAGCGGACGATGGAGACGACCTCGCACACGGCGGCGGCGAGCCGGTGTTCTCCCTGGATACGGGCTCGGCCGAGGGCGATGGCGGGTTCGATGCCACGCGTGCACAGCCGCCAGGCGGTTTCGGTGTCGAGGAGTACAGAGGCGGTCGGGCGGCCGCTGGGGGGCTCGGCAAGCGTCCAGCGGCCGGCCGTGGAGGTGGCGGACCAGCGGCCACCCCCCTCCCCCTCGGCGATCACTTCGATCTGGGCGCCGACCGGTGCGGTGGTATGCCGCAGGGTGTGGGGCAATGCCCGCATGAAGGTGTCCAGGACCGTGGACATGGCATGTGGCTCGGGGTCGGTGGGGCGGCCGACGGCATGGCGGATCTGCTGCCGGTGGGTCCAGTACTCGGTGAACTCCCGGGCGATGTCCAACCACGCCGGGGCCGGATCGACCCCCGCCCAGGACACACCCAGGGCGGGCACGTCGAGGTCAGCGGCGGCGAACCGCTCGGCGACCTGGGTCCCGGCCGATTCCAGGGCGTCGATGAGTGCGGCCGGGCTGTCGTCGGCGTGGCGGTCGACGAGTTCCTGATTGGTGCGGTGGATGTAGGCGACGAGGGATTCCCCGGGGAGGAGGGCGCCCCGGTTTCCGCCGAGGCGGCCGCGGGAGTCACCGAGGATGTGCGCGGCAAGGTCATGCACGGTCCAGCCGGGAAGTGCGGGCCTGCGCCAGTCGGCGGCCCGGAGCCCACGCAGGGTCTTGAGCAGCGCTCCCAACTCCGAACCGAACAAGGGGCGGGCGTCGATCGGTTGGCCCAGCCAGTAGGTCCCAGACACACCATTCATGGCCTCAGCCTGTCAGCCAGGACCGACGGCGAAACCCGGTAGAGCACCCGCAGGCAAGCCGCATACCGTCACCCGCATGGCTGACGAGTGCTTCGGACTGCCCCGGCTCGCCGCGATCTACGACCAACTCGACCCCGATCGCACCGACCTCGACGCGTACCTTCGCATGACGGACGAGTTCAAGGCGCGCAGGGTGCTGGACATCGGCTGCGGGACCGGGGTCTTCGCCCTGCTCTTGGCCGACCGGGGAATCGAGGTTGTCGGAGTCGACCCCGCGGCTGCGTCCATCGACGTGGCCAGGACCAAGTCGGGGAGCGGGCAGGTGCGTTGGATCAGTGGTGACGCAACCGCTCTCCCACCTCTGCGAGTTGACCTTGCGACGATGACGGGCAACGTCGCCCAGGCCATCGTCGACCCGGGGCCCTGGCAGCGAACCCTCCGAACGGCGCACGAGTCCCTACGCCCCGGCGGACGCCTGGTGTTCGAGACCCGGGATCCCGCCAGGCGCGGCTGGGAGGAGTGGAACCGGGAGGACTCGTACCGCGTGACGGAGATCCCCGGCATCGGCGCGGTCGAGACCTGGGTCGAGGTCACGGACGTACAGTTGCCGCTGGTGACGTTCCGATGGACCTACATCTTCACCTCGGACGGTCAAGTGCTCACATCGGACTCGACATTGTACTTCCGCGGCCGGGAGGAGATCGAGGCGACCCTGATCGCGCAGGGTTACGCGATCGAGGACGTCCGCGACGCTCCGGACCGCCCGGGCCGGGAGTTCGTGTTCGTGGCACAGCGGCCATCCGGCGGCCTCACCACTGCCTAGCGGTCAAGACCCGATGAAGCTCACCGTCTCCGTCATATCCGCGCGCCCAGTGCGCAGTTGGGGCACGCCCTCCCTTTCGAATCCCACCGCGACTCCGCAGAACAGTACGAGCCCGTCGTCGGCCCCGACCGTCTGGCTGACGGTCTTGCGGTACATCGTCCACATCACCTGGGGGCAGCTGTGCAACCCTTCCGCCCTCAGCAACAGCATGACCGTCTGCAAGTACATGCCCGCGTCCCCCCACTGTCCCGGCCCCATCATCCGGTCGAGGTAGCAGAACAGGACGACCGGCGCTCCGAACGCCTCCGAGTTCAACGCGGCGATCTTCATGGGCCGTTCGGGGTCGTCGCGGTCGATTCCCAGTACTTCGTACCGTTGGGCGGCCGCGGCGGAGAAGCGGTCCAAATACAGTGAGGTCAGTTCGGCCGGGTACATCGGATACTCCCGCTCGTCACCCGGGTCTCCCGCCAGGGCCCTGGCCGTCGCGCGTTCCTTCAGGTCGGCCAGGGGCTCGCCGGTGACGACGTACACGAGCCACGGCTGGAGGTTCCCGCTCGACGGCGCCCGCGTCGCCGCCGCCAGCACCCTTTCGAGTACCTCTTTGGGCACCGGCTCATCGCTGAACGCCCGCACGGCCCGACGACTGTCCACGGCCTCGTACACATCCACGTCTTCTCTTCCTCTCGCTCGACGCCAGGCCCCTCTCCCGTCGAAGGGAGAGGCGTGCACACGTCTGCGTTGCTAAGGTCGTTCGCGTGACTGCCGGGTCGGCCATGGGCCATGTACCCGAACTGCCCGTGACATCCGTCCATTTGAACCACACCGCCATCCTCGCCGGCGATCGGCAACTGTCCGCCGAGTTCCTGGCCGCGATCCTGGGACTGGAGGTCGGCGCCCCCTTCGGCCCGTTCCTTCCCCTCGACCTCGGCAACGGCGTGACGCTCGACTACTACGAGCTGCGTGACGAGCCGATCCAGTCCCAGCACTACGCGTTCCTCGTGCCCGACGAACAGTTCGACGACATGATCGCCCGCCTGGAAGCCCTCGGAGTCACCTACTACGCCGACCCCAGCCACACCGAACCCGGCCAGATCAACCGCCTGTTCGGCGGCCGCGGCGCCTACTTCGACGACCCGGACGGCCACAACATGGAGATCATGACCCGGCCCTACGCCCGCCCCTAGCGGAGGGCCTGCCGGGCCGAGTCGTGGCGTAGGAGGTGACGCCTCGTCGCCTCCTACTCCTCCGGCTCCCAGGCCTGGAGCAGGTCGAAGACAGCTCGGTCGCCGTCGAGCTTCAGGGAGTCCACCGGAATACGGCCGTACAGGGTGAGGACCAGCTCACTGGCCGTGCCCCGGGCGGAGGCGGTGGGCGTTTCCAGGCCCTCGGCAACAGCGGCGCCGGGCGTCGGAAGACGCGTGGCCCGTGCGCCGTCGGCGGAGAGCGAGAGGCGCCAGGAGCGGCTGTCCATTCTGGGTCAGCCGCTGATCTCCAGCTGGCCGTTGACCGGCGCCGGCTGCTCCCCCGGCGCGACCCCACGCCGCGTGACGCCCTTCAGCAGCTCGGCGAGGTCGACACCGGTGGTGGAGCCGAGGAGTTCCAGGCCCTGGGCGACGTTGTCCGCGACGGCCCGCGGGATGCGGCCTGCGCCGTCGGTGGAGATGACGGTCATCTTGTCCACGGCGCTGAGCGGCTCGGACGCCTTGGCCACGACCTGCGGCAGCACCTCGACGAGCATCTGGAGGATGGCCGCGTCGCCGTACTGCCCGAACGCGTCCGCCTTCTTGCGCATCGCCTCGGCCTCGGCCGCCCCCTTGGCGCCGATCGCCGCCGCGTCGGCCTCGCCCTCCAGCCGGACCGCCTCGGCGATCGCCGCGCGCCGGGACCGCTCGGCCTCACCCTGCTTCAGGCCCTCGATCGCCTCCGCCTCGGCCAGCGCGCTGCGGCGCTGCTTCTCGCCCTCACCGGTCAGCCGGGCCGTCTCGGCCTGCGCCTGCGCGGCCGCGATGCCCGCGGACTTCTCCGCCTCGGCCTGCTTGACCCGGGCCACCCGCCGGGCCTCGGCCTCCTGTTCGGCGGCGTACCGCTGGGCGTCGGCGGGCTTGCGGACCTGGGTGTCGAGCTGACGGTCGGTCAGCGCGGCCTGCCGCTCGGCGACCTTCTCCTGCTCGGTCAGGATCTCCTGCCGGCGGGCCGCCTCGGCCAGCGGACCCGCGGCGGCCGCCCGGGCCGCGGCCTCGTCGGTCTCCGCCTTGATCTCGGCCTGCTTCAGCGCGAACGTCCGCTGCGCGACGGCGATCTCCTCCTCCGCCTTCAGCCGGGCCTGCTCGGCCGCACGCCGGGCCACCGCCTCCGCGATGTCCGCCTCCTGCCTGGCACGCGCCGCCTCCGGCCGGCCCAGGTCCTCCAGGTAGGAGCCCTCGGTGGTGATGTCCTGGATCTGGAAGGCGTCCAGCACCAGCCCCTGCCCGGACAGGCTCGCCTCCGCCTCCTCCGCCACCTGCCCGGCGAACGCGGCGCGGTCACGGATGACGTCCTCCACCGACATCCGCCCGACGATCGCCCGCAGGGCGCCGGACAGCACCTCCTGGGTGAAGCCGACGATGCCGTCCTGCTGCATCAGGAACCGCTGGGCCGCGGCCCGGATGGAGTCCTCGGTCCCGCCGACCTTGACGATGGCGACGCCGTTCCAGGTTGGCCTTCACCCCGCGCAGCGTGACCGCGCCCCGCACCGCGACCGGGATGTGCCGGGAGGACAGGTCGAGGCTGAACTTCTGCTGGACGAACGGCACGACGAACACCCCGCCGCCGACCACGACCTTCTGCCCGCTGTTGTCGGTGAACACGCGTCCGGTCTCCGGATCCGTGGCCTTCTTGCCGCGCCGGCCGGTGACGATGAACGCCTCGCTCGGACCACACCTCGGCGCCCCGGGCCACCGGCACCGCGCTGCGGGCGGCGAACTTCACCCGCTGGCCCGCGATGTGGAGCAGTACCTCGCCGAATCCGTCGGCCGGGATGGCGGTCACCACGTTGCCCGAGCTGCCCACGAGGTCGTCGCCGCGCGGGGTGAGGGCCGTCTGGTCACGCATCAGGGCGCGACCGAGGCGGTACGTCAGCCAGGCCGTCCCCAGCCCGCAGACGGCGCCCGCCGCCGTGGCGAGGCCGGGACCGGCGTCCACCGTGCCGGTGGCGAGTGCCCCGCCGAAGCCGGTCATCGCCGTGAACCCGGCGACGACCGGCAACGACAGCCACCCGTCGAGGATGCCGCCCAGCGCGCCGTCGAGCGCGCCGTCCAGCATCCCGTCGAAGACCAGCGACAGGGCGAGCAGCACGACCCCCGTGATGCCGATTCCCAGAAACCAGGCCATGCGTGCCGTCCCCCTCTCACCCGTCGCTGAGCTCCGACTTGACGGGATACTGACACCGGGGCGGGCATCGGTTCATTGCCTGATTCCGGCAATCTTTACGCACATTTGATGCCGCATCACGGCGACATCGAATTGCGCCTGCTCTTGGGGCTGCACTGGCGTTCGCACTGTCGCTGTGGCGTGTGGTCCGCCCCGCTGTGTCGCCACCTCGATGGCGGTACCGCGTTGGGGTTGCCGTGACGCCACGCAGTGACGGTTCTGCATCCCGGGCCGCCGACCCCGGGCAGGTGTCACCGATCGCTGTTGCCGAAGAGTGCGGGAAGTCATGAACGTATGGACGTGTGTCGGCTGCGCCGCGAAGCCGGGCGGGTGCTACGGCGACCCGGCTGAGGGTCTGGTCGGACGGGCACGGGAATCGGCAGTCCTTGAGCGGCTGTTGGCGGGGCACCGGCTGGTCACGGTGACCGGGAGGGCGGGCGTCGGCAAGAGCCGGATGGCGGCGGCCGTGGGAACGCGGGGGCCGTGGCGGGTGGTCCATGTGCACGGGCAGGGCAAGGAGGCGCCGGCGGCGGCCGTACGCCGGGCACTCACCCGGGGCGGGGGCCCACAGACCGGTGACACCCTGCTGTTCCTCGATGACGTGGACCCCGTCCATCGGGAGGCCGTGGGGGTGGTGCAGCGGCTGCTCGGGGCCGTGCCCGGGCTGCGGGTGCTGGTGACGTCGCGGCAGGTGCTGGGGCTGGGCGAGGAGCAGGTGCTGCGGCTGGCGCCGCTGCCGTGTCAGCCCGCCGCGGTGGAACTGTTCCTCCAGCGGGCCCAGGACACGGTGCAGGGGTTCCGCGCCGAGGGCGCCGATCTGCACGCGGTGGAGGCGATCTGCCGGACCCTGGAGGGCGTCCCCCTCGCCATCGAGCTGGCCGCCGAGCAGGTGGCGCTCCAGCCCGTGCAGGACCTCGCCGAAATGCTGGACGTCAACCAATGCTGGCTGCGCGGCGAGCGCCCCGCGCTGCGCCGGCACCGCTCGCTGCGGGCCACGGTCGGGGCCGGCTACGCGCTGTGCGAGCGTGAGGCGCGGATCGTGTGGGGCAGGGCCAGTGTCCTCGCCGGGGCATTCAACGAGTCCACCGCCGCCTTCCTGTGCGGCGGCGGAGGCGTGGAGCCCCACCGCGTGCCCTCCCTGCTGGCCCGGCTGGCCGCCATCCACGTACTGGAACCGGTCCGCGATCCGGGCGGCCCGCGCCCTCCCCGATACCGGATGACCCGGGCCGCCCGGGACTTCGGGACCGAACGGCTGCACGAGGCCGGCGAGTGCGAGACGGCCCTGGAACGCCTCGCGGCGCACTGCCGGCAGGTCGCCGAGACAGCGGCGAACCTGTGGGCGACAGGCCTCCAGAGCCAGGCCGTGACGCTCGTACAAGAGGAGGAGGAAGAACTCACCGCCGTACTGCGGCAGGCGGTGAACCGCCCCGACCATGCCGGGGCCGCCCTGGAGACCGTCGTCAGTCTGTGGTTCTGGTGGCTGGTGTACGGCAGGGCCGAGGAGGGGCGCGATCATCTGCTGCGGCTGCTGCCGCTGTCCCCGGACGACAGCCCGGTGGGCGTGCGCGGACGGTGGCTGGCGGCCTGGCTCGGCGCCGACCGTGATCCGCAGGCCGCTCGGGCGCTGCTGGGCCGGGCCTGGCCGCAGGCCGTCCTGACCGGGGACGACGCCGCCGTCGGCCATATCGCCCACGTCCAGGGGCTGATCGCCCTGCGGGAAGGCGATCCGCGGGGCGCCACCGAGTACTTCGAGGAGGCCGCGCACACGATCCCGGACCGGCCGGCGCACGGCCCCTCACCGGCCGTGAGCCTGGCCGCCCAGGCCGTGACCGAGGCCGCCTTCGCACCCGGCGCCGCCCGCCGCACGGTCCGGCGCGCCCTGGCCCAGCAGGGCGTACGCGACGACGACTGGGCCACGCTCCTGGCCCGCCACGCGCTGGCGTATGTCGACCACCGCCACGGACGCAGCGACCGTGCCCTGCACCGCGCCCGGCGCGCACTGGCCACATTGGACAACTCCCCTGCCGCGCCGCAGGGTTACGAGGCGCTGTGCGCGCTGGTCGCGGACATCGAGGCGTGTGCGCCGGGGCGGCCGTACCTGCCGCATCCGCGCGCGGGCGCGTCAGGGCTCGTACGGACGGACGTCGCTCATGGTGTGGCGTCCGCCGCCGGCACCGACGACAGCGGGATCGGTGTGAACATGGGGGGCTCCTCGTCCGGGGTGAGCGCGGTCGGGCCGTACACCCAGTCGGTGAAGGAGTAGTCGTACGTGTCCCGCGCCCGCATGATCGCGTTGCGCCGGCGCCGGGGCTCGCCGTCGAGGTGCCACAGCTCGCCCCAGGCGCGGGCCGTGGTCTGCACCCGGTGGCAGTGCTCCACCCGGACCGCCTGGTAGGCGGCGAGCGCGGCGTCCCAGTCCGGTGCGGTGCACGGCTCGGCGGACTTGGCGAGGCGGGCGTGGTGCTCGGCCAGCACCCAGCCGTCCTCGATCGCCATGATCGCGCCCTGCGCCATGTACTGGAGGGGCGGATGGGCGGCGTCACCGAGCAGGGCGATACGGCCGTGCACCCAGGTCTCGACGGGGTCGCGGTCGAGCATCTGCCACCAACGGTCCCGCCACATCAGCGGAATGCCCTTGCGTACGGTCTCGCAGGTGGCCTCGAAGGCGGCGTCCAGTTCGTCGGGGGTACCCCAGTCGGACTGCCCGGCCAGCGCCCTGGGCGACCGGAACACGGCGACCTGGTTGAACATGTCGCCGCCGCGCAGGGCGTACTGCACGAAGTGGCAGCGCGGGCCGATGTAGACGGTGACGTCCTTCTCCGCGATGCCGTTCTCGCGGACCTGCTCGATCGGGACGGCGGCGCGGTAGGCGACGTAGTGGGAGCTGACCACGTCGTCGCCGACCAGCAGGCGGCGGGCCGCGGAGTGCAGTCCGTCGGCCGCGACAACCAGCGGCCCGGACTCGGCCCGCCCGTCCTCCAGGAGGACCTGGGCGCCGTCCGCGGTGTTCCGGTAGCCGACGACGGTCCGGTCGGTCAGCAGCTCGACCCCGGCGCGTCGGCAGGCGCGCAGGAAGATGCCGTGCAGATCGCTGCGGTGGATGACCATGTACGGGAAGCCGTACCGGCGTTCGAGGTCGCGCAGGTCCAGCCGGGTCAGCTCACGGGAGTCGAGCGCGTCGCGCATCACCATGTTCTCGGGGAGGACGCCGAGCGTCTTGGCCTCCTCCAGCAAGCCGTACTCGGCGAGGATGCGGGTGCAGTTGGGCGCGATCTGGAGGCCGGCGCCCACCTCGCCGAACTCCTTGGCGCGTTCGAGGACGCGCACGCGCAGTCCTTGGCGGGCCAGGGCGAAGGCGGAGCTGAGGCCGCCGATGCCGCCGCCGACCACGAGGACGTCGGGGCTGGATTCAGGGTTCATGATCTGTCCCTTGGGTCGCCGGGTCAGAGCCAGGCACCGAGTGTGGGGGCGGCCGGGATGGCCTCCCGTCCGGTCAGGTAGGCCGCGATTTCGTGCAACTCGCCCGTGACCAGGGCGGTTTCGCCATGGCCCGGCAGCTCCCAGGCAGCGCCCGGGGCCCGCAGCGAGGCGGCCGGTCCGGGGGCGGCGGCCAGTTTGGCCACGACGTCGTCGCACAGGGCGGTGAGGAAGTCGGCCGGCAGGTCGGCGAAGGACACGCCGTTCGCCAGGTCCACGGCGTGCACGCACACTTCGCGGGAGCGCAGCCAGGGCACCTCGGTGGCCGGCACGGTCCGCCCCTGCGCGGTGACCACCTGCGCACCCCACTGCTCCTCGCCGAGTGCGGCCATCCCTTTCTCCAGCGCGTCCGCCGAGTCCCGCAGCCACGCGCTCAGTTCGGCGGCCCGCAGGGCGCGGCCCCTTTCGATGACGGTGGCGCGTTCCTCGGGCGAGGCGTACATCGGGGTGGGTTCGCCGGTGGCGGCCCAGTGCACGAGGTTGCCGAGTGCGTCGGCGTTGGCCGCGACATGGGCGACCAGGTGAGCGCGGGTCCAGCCGGGCAGCGCGCTCGGCTCGCCGAGCCCGGCACCCGCCGCCCCGAGGAACAGTTCTGTGCCGAGCCGGGCCCAGCGGCGGGCGTCGTCGAAGGTGCGGGGCATCAGGCGGACTTCTCCTTGACGACCCGGTTCTCCAGGCGGCCGATGCCCTGGATCTCGGTGACGACGGTTTCGCCGCCGAGGAGGTAGCGCTCGGGCCTGCGGGCGTGGCCAACGCCGCCGGGGGTGCCGGTGGCGATGATGTCGCCGGGGTTGAGGCGGACGATCGTGGAGACGTACTCGACCAGGTCGACCGGGTCGAACAGCAGGTCGCCGGTGGAGTCGGACTGCATGACCTCGCCGTCCACCAGCAGCTTCACGTCCACGGCCGGGCGGACACCGCCGGGCAGCTCGTCCGGGGTGACCAGGCAGGGGCCGACGGGCGTCGTGGAGTCCCACATCTTGCCCTGGAGCCATTCACGGGTGCGGAACTGCCAGTCACGGCAGGTGATGTCGTTCAGCACGGTGAACCCGGCGATGGCCGCCTCCGCTTCGGCGCCCCGGGCGCGGCGCGCGGGTGCGCCGACGACGACGGCGAGCTCGACCTCCCAGTCGAGCTTCTCCGTCTCGACCGGGCGCACGATGTCGTCCTGGGCGCCGATCAGACAGTCGGCGAACTTCGCGAACAGCGTGGGGTGTTCGGGCAGGTCGCGGCCCATCTCCTGGATGTGGTTGCGGTAGTTGAGGCCGACGCAGACCACCTTCGAGGGGGCGGGGACCACGGGCGCGAAGTCGGCGCCCTCGACCGGGTACGTGGTCCCGGTCGCCGTCGCGGCGCGCTCGGCCCAGCCGTCCTCGGCCAGCAGCGCGCCCACGTCCGGGACACCGAGGTCGACCAGGACGTCGCCGTCGAGCCGTACCGCCCGGGTGGTGCCGTCGGTGCGGAGGGTGGCGAGCTTCATCGGGTGGTTCCTTCCACGTGGGTGCGGTCGAGCCGCAGGGCTTCGAAGACGGGCGAGTCGCTGAACCGGAACAGGTCCAGGGCGCCGGAGTCGGAGTCGGTGGCGCCTGCCTCGGAGCGGACCGACAGCGGCTGCCAGGAGGGGACGACGAAGAGGTCTCCGCGGGTGACCGACCAGGTGGTCTCGCCGACCGTGACGGTGCCGGAGCCGTCGAAGACCTGGTACACGGACGAGCCCGTCTCGCGCACCGGCGCGGTCTCGGTGCCGCGGGTGACGCGGTGCATCTCGGCACGGAGGGTGGGCAGCACGTCGGCGCCGGTCGCCGGGTCGGTGAACCGGACGGCGGCGTGACCGGGCTCGACGGTGCCGCCGTATCCCTCGGTCTCCAGGGCGAGTTGGTCGGTGAGGGCGCGGTCGGTGTGCTCCCAGCGGTAGGCCAGGAGCGGCGTGCCGGGGGCGGCCCGGGTGGCGGCGGCGACGGGCTTGAGGCCCGGGTGGCCCCACAGCCGCTCGGAGCGTGACCGCTCGGGGGTCGTGCGCTCGGCGTCGCTGATCTCGTCCCGGCCGAACTCGAAGAACTGCGCCTCCGTGGCGTACTGGATGGGGATGTCGAGGCCGTCGATCCAGGCCATGGGCTCGGCGGTGGCGTTGTGGTGGGCGTGCCAGTTCCAGCCGGCCTGCGGGAGGAAGTCGCCGCGCCGCATGGCGACCGGGTCGCGTCCGACGACCGTCCACACGCCCTCACCCTCGACGACGAAGCGGAAGGCGTGCTGGGTGTGCCGGTGCTCGGGGGCGTCCTCGCCGGGCATGAGGTACTGGATGGCGGCCCACAGCGTCGGCGTGGCGAAGGGCCTGCCGCCGAGGGAGGGGTTGGCCAGTGCGATGGCCCGGCGCTCTCCGCCGCGGCCGACGGGGACCAGGTCGCCGGCGCGTGCGGCCAGCTTCCGCAGCCGCTCCCAGCGCCACAGGTGCGGCAGGGCCCGGGAGCGCGGGTGGGCGGGCATCAGGTCGCCGATCTCGGTCCACAGCGGGACGAGCAGTTCCTGTTCGAAGCCCCGGTACAGCTCTTGGAGCGCCGGGGTGACCTCGGGCTGCCCGTCCGCGGCGACGGCCTGGAGGCGTACCGGGGAACCCGTAGCGGTGTCGTGCGCGATGGAGGACTGAGTCACGGAGCTCAGCGTGCTCCTTGTCCGGCTGGAGAACAGGTAGATTCTGGAGAGCAGAATCCGAGCTCAAGGTCAAGGTTCATGGACAAACCGCTCAAGACCCCGCCGCCCTACCCCATCGCCAGCGTGGACCACGCGCTGCGGGCGGCGACCATCCTTCAGATGGAGGGCGGCGCGACCGTGTCGCAGATCGCCGAGCGGCTGGGCGTCGCCCGGTCCACCGCCCACCGGGTCCTCGCGATGCTCGTCTACCGGGACTTCGCCGTGCAGGACGAGGACCGCGTCTACCGCGCGGGACCGGTGCTGGAGCTCGCCGCGCACTCCCAGTCCCTGGTGTCCCGGCTGCGCGCGGCGGCGCTGCCCCATCTGCACCGGGTCGTGGATCTGCTGGACGAGACGACGAACCTGATCGTGCGCACCGGGGAGACGGCCCGGTTCATCGCGAGCGTGGAGTGCCGGCAGGCGCTGCGGGTCGGCTCCCGGGAGGGCATGGTGTTCCCGGCGCACCGCACGACGGCGGGGCTGCTGCTGCTCGCCGACCTCTCCGACGAGGATCTGGACGGGGTCTACGCCCCCGAGCGCTACCGCGACCGCCCGGCCGACCGCCCCGATCTCTCCCGGCTGCGCACCGAGTTGAAGCGCCTGCGCCGCAACGGCTTCGCCGTCAACCGGGAGCGCTCCGAACGCGGCCTCGTCGCCGTCGGCGTGCCCGTCCGCGACCGGGACGGCACCGCGCTGGCGGGCCTGTCGGTGTCGATGCCGAGCGTGCGCTACGACCCCCATCGACTCCAGGCCCTGGTCACCACCCTCAACGCCACCGCCCACGCCCTGGAGAGGGACCTGGCCGAGCAGCACTGAGCGCTCGGCCGTACGACGTCCCTTACCTAAGTTCGTGAGCAGGGTTTCTGGCGCTCACCCACCCCGGCACCCGTGTCTTCGACATGACCGGCCGCCCGATGCGCGGCTGGGTGGTGGTCGACGGCGCGGCCGTGACCGAGGACGAGGAACTGGGCGCGTGGGTCGAGCGGGGCCGCGCCTTCGCGGCCGGCCTGCCGCCCAAGTGACGCTGAACGCTACGGGCCCTGCTTGACGGTCTTCATCGTGAAGTGCGACGTGACGTTCTTGATCCGGGGGATGGTCATGACCTGCCGGCTGAGGAACGCCTCGTACGCGGGCAGGTCGGCCACGGCCACGCGGACGAAGTAGTCGGGGGTGCCGAACAGCCGGCGCAACTCCCGTACCTCCTCGGCCTGCGTCAGGGCCTCCTCGAAGCGCTCGACCGTCTCCGCGTCCTGCGCCTCAAGGCTGAGGTCGATCAGCACCTCGAAGGAACGGCCCACGGACGCGGGGTCCCCTTCGCCGTGCTGGGCCGACTGCGCGGCTCGGCGATCGTGCGGCGGCTGGCGGTGTGGATGCCGGTCGGCATCCTCGCCATCCTCGCGGTGACCGCACTGCACGGCACGATCACGGCCGACCCGCACGGCACCTGGTACGCGTTGCTCGCGGTCGCCGTGACCGGCGCCGTCCACCTCGCCTTCGGCCGCCGCACCATCCTCAGCGTCGGCGCGGGCACGGCCGTCTATGTTGTCCTTCTCAACACCCTCTGAACAGCACTTGGAGAAGCCTCCGTTGACGCCCGACAGCTACTTCGAGCCCATCGACGACCACCGCTACAAGCCGACCACGCACGCGGGCGGGGCCTGGGCCCAGGACGAGATCCACTTCAGCCCGCTGGGCGGACTCGTCGCCCACGCCGTCGACCGTCACCGGACCGCCGCCGGGGACAACGGCCTGCTGCTGTCCCGGATCAGCTACGACATCCTCGGCCGCCTCGCCCTCGACGAGTGCGAGATCGAGGTGGCGACCGTGCGCCCCGGCCGGACCATCGAGCTCGTCGAAGCAGTCGTACGGATAGCCGGCCGCCCGGTGGTGAGGGCCCGCGCCTGGTTCCTGGCCGCCGTGGACACCAGTGAGGTCGCGGGCGGCCCCGACGACCGTCTCACCTCCCCCGAGTCCCTGGCCACCTGGCCGATGTCCGACGCCTGGCCCGGCGGCTACATCGCCTCCCTGGACGTCCGCCCGGTCGCACCGCCCCGGCTGGGCCGTACGGCTGCCTGGATCTCCACGCCGCTGGACCTGGTCGCCGGTGTTCCGGTCGGCCGGCTCGCGTCGTATCTCGCCCTCGTCGACACCGCCAACGGCATCGCCGTACGGCAGCCGCCCACGGCGTGGATGTTCCCCAACGTCGACCTGACCGTCCACCTGCACCGGCAGCCACGCGGTCCCTGGACGGGACTGGACGCCACGGTCACCTTCGGCCCCTCCGGCCAGGGCCTCACCAGCACGGTCCTGCACGACGTCCACGGCCCGGTGGGCCAGGCCCAGCAGATCCTCACCGTCCGCCCCCGGCCGGGGACATGAGCCGCCTGTTCAGCCGGCGTGGCCCGCGCGCAGCCACGCGATGTAGTCGGCGGCGGCCCGCTCGGTGTCGTACTCGGCCCGGTAGCCGGTGTCCTCGGCCAGGCGGCTGATGTCGAGGACCATGTGCGAGGCCTCACCTCCGGTGGGGAGGCCGACCCGGGCGTCGGGGACCACCTTCCTGATCGCCGCGATGAGCTGGGCGTTGGTGGTGACCCTGCCCGAACCGACGTTGTACGTACGGTGGTTCAACTTGTCCGCGAGCTGAAGAAGGGCGATCGCCCTGCCGGTGTCCTTCACATAGGCGAGGTCGAGCCCGTCCTCGGCGAAGGCCGGTCCCATGAGGTGGGAGAGGTCCGGGGCGGTGCCTCGGGCGGCGGCGTGGACGAGGGCGGGCGCGGCGAAGAACGGGTCGCGGTGGCCGAGCGGGCCCCAGGTGCCGGAGATGCGGTAGTTGACGATGTCGATGCCCGTGGTGTCGGCGAGGAATCCGCCGAGCAGTTCGCCCACCTTCTTGAACGTGGGGATCGAGACGGGGGCACTCATCGACAGCGGGGCGTCCTCGCGCAGCGGTGCGTCGTGGTCGGCGCCGCCGTAGACGCCGATCGTGCTGGCGAGGCCGAGCCGCCGTACGCCCCAGTCCTGCGCCGCCTGTGCGATGTTCAGCAGCCCGTCGAGAGCCTGCCGGGTCGCTTCAACCGGCGCCTCGGGGACGGGAGGCCAGGGGTAGGACCCGGCGAGATGCACGATGCCGGTGATGGCGTGACGGCGGCCGACGGCGAGCAGTGCCTCGCGGTCGGCGATGTCCGCCCGCTCCACCGCCACCCGTGTTCCGGCGAGTACGGCCGGGAGTTCACGGACGCTGCGCTGGACCACGACGCAGTCCTCGCCCAGGTCGAGCAGAGCGCGCACGGTGTGGGATCCGATGAAGCCGAGACCTCCGGTGACGAGGATCATCGCATGTCCTTTCAGGTGGTGGACGGGCTTCTCACTTGCTCCGCAGGTTCCCGAGCGGGGCGGGGTCCGCCTCCAGCGCGGTGGCCGCCGCCTTCCAGTCGGTGTCCTCGCCGAGGAGGGCGCTGCGGAGGTAGGCGGTGGTGAGCCGCTGGAGCAGGGCGACGCGTGCGGGACTCTCGTCCGTCGTCTCGGCGACCTCGTATCCGGGGATGCCCCCGAGGGAGTGCTCGGCGCCGAACAGGGTGAGCAGGCTCTTGTCGCTGGGGCTGTAGGTGTAGGGGTCGGTGAACCAGTCCGGTCCGCGGGTGGACAGGTGGGACTGGTCGTTGTCCCCGGCGACGATCAGGGCCGGCGTGGTCATCGTGGCGAACGACGGCTTCATGAAGGGGAAGTGCTCGGCGGCGAAGGGGGTCAGGTCGTCGCCGAGGCCGGTCAGGGCCAGCAGGACTCCCGCCTTGACGCGGGGGTCGGACATGTCCTCGCCGGGTACGCCGTCGGGGCCGAGGACGCGCGCTCCCAGCAGCGCGCTCGCCGTCTGGGCTCCCCAGGAGTGGCCGGCGACGGCGATGCGGTCGCGGTCGAGGCGCCCATCGAGTCCCGGCACGGAGGCCTCCAGGGCGTCGAGTCCGTCCAGTACGCGTGTGAGGTCCTCGATGCGGAAGCGCCACATGCGCGGAGTACGGGGGTCCTCGGCGGGGATGCCAAGGGTCCGGGAATCAAGGTGAGTCGGCTGGACGACCACGAAGCCGTGTGCCGCCCAGTGGTCCGCCAGCGGGGCATAGCCGTTCATCGACCAGCCGTAGCCGTGCGAGAAGACGACGACGGGCAGACCGCAGCCGGTCGCGGGGGCGGACACACGGACCTGGAGGTCCTCACCGCGGCCCGGGGTGGCCAGGAGGACGGGCTTCGCGGATATGACTGTGGACATGGAAGTGCCTTCCGTTCGGGGCGGGGCATGGCTGCTGGTCTTCCGGTCTGCCATCATGGATGAAACGGAACCTTGCTCCACTTACGATACGGAACACTGTTCCGCTTTTCAAGGTTGTCCAAGGCTGTGCATGGAAGGAGTGCCGCGGTGAGCGACAGCGGCAGGAACCCGGGAAGCTCGGCCGGGTCCAAGCGCAAGGACGCCCGGCGCAATCAGCAGACCCTGCTGGACGCGGCGGCCGCGGTCTTCGTCACCTCGGGCGTGGAGGCGCCGGTACGCGACATCGCGGCGAAGGCGGGCGTCGGGGTGGGCACGGTCTACCGCCACTTCCCCACGCGGGCGGACCTGGTGATCGCCGTCTACCGTCACCAGGTCGACACCTGCGCCGAGGCGGGCCCGGCCCTGCTGGCGGCGGGCCCGACTCCGCACGCCGCCCTGGAGCAGTGGGTGGACCTCTTCGTGGACTTCCTGGTCACCAAGCACGGCCTGGCCGCCGCGATGCAGTCCGACACCGCGGGCTTCGAGGCGCTGCACGCCTACTTCCTCGAACGCCTCCTGCCGGTCTGCACCGAACTCCTCGACGCCGCGGCCGCCGCCGGCGAGATCCGCGACGACCTCGACGCCTACCACCTCATGCGCGGCATCGGAAACCTCTGCGTCGGCGCCGACAGCGACCCCCGCTACGACGCCCGGCGACTGGTCAAGCTCCTCGTCGCGGGACTGCGCCGACCGAACTGACGCGGCGGACGGCCCCGTTCAGCCCAGGAAACTCAACCGCACCTGCCGGTTCGGGTTGTCGCGGTTGGTGTCGACCAGGCACACCGACTGCCAGGTCCCCAGCTCCAGGCGCCCGTTCAGCACCGGAAGTGTCGCGTGTGGGGGCACCATGGCCGGGAGGACGTGGTCGCGGCCGTGGCCGGGGCTGCCGTGGCGGTGCTGCCAGCGGTCGTCGGCGGGGAGCAGGGTGTGCAGGGCGGCCAGGAGGTCGTCGTCGCTGCCCGAGCCCGTTTCGATGACGGCGATGCCGGCCGTGGCGTGGGGGACGAAGATGTTCAACAGGCCGTCGCGGCCCGCGGCCGCCTCCCTGAGGAAGGCCTCACAGTCGCGGGTGAGGTCGACGACCGTCTCCTGGGAGCCGGAGGCGATCTGCAGAACTCGGGTGGTGAAGGCGTCTGACATGCCTTCCATCCTCCTTCATCCGGCGGTCGGAGTCCGGCAGGTCGCCGCGCGAGTGTGACACCCGCATGAAGTTCGGCGGGCGCCCGTTGACCAGGGCAACGGCACCTCATTACGGTCGGCCGCATGTTGTGTTCAGCCCTGCTCACCACGCGCGGTCATATCGACCTGCTGCGGGTGGCCTCCGCCGCGTGTCGCCGCGGTCGCTGACGCCCTTCCCCGATTCTCTCGTGCGTGCCGAGGCGCGTTCCCCGCCTCGTCGCCCGCTCTTCGCCTGTGGAGCACTCCATGAGCATCAGCCACGCCCCACCCAGCCCTGACAAGGCGGATATATCCCCTGTATCCGGCCCTGATCCCGCACTCGATCTCGTCCCCGTCCTGCCCGCCTCCTCCCGCCGCCCCCACCTCCCCCGCTGGCTCCGCCGCACCACCGGGCCCCTGCTTCTGCTCGCCCTGTGGCAACTCCTCAGCGGCACCGGCGCATTGGCCCCCGACATCCTCGCCTCGCCCGGCCGGATCGCCGAAGTGGGCGCCGATCTGATCGGCGACGGGTCACTCACCTCCGCCATGGGCACCTCCCTTCAGCGCGTCGCGGGCGGGCTGCTGCTCGGGACCGTCATCGGCACCGGACTCGCCCTGGTCTCGGGGCTGTTCAGGATCGGCGAGGATCTCGTGGACGCGCCGGTCCAGATGCTGCGGACCGTGCCATTCGTCGGGCTCATCCCGCTCTTCATCATCTGGTTCGGGATCGGGGAGGCCCCGAAGGTCGCCATCATCACCCTGGGCGTCACTTTCCCGCTCTACCTCAATGTCTACGCCGGAATCCGCGGCGTGGACGCCCAGTTGATCGAGGCCGGGGAGTCGCTCGGGCTCTCGCGGTGGGGTCTGGTGCGGCATGTCGTGCTGCCGGGGGCGCTGCCCGGTGCCCTGACCGGACTGCGCTACTCCCTCGGCATCGCCTGGCTCGCCCTCGTCTTCGCGGAGCAGGTCAACGCGGACTCCGGCATCGGGTTCCTCATGGTCCAGGCACGGGACTTCCTGCGGACCGACGTGATCGTCGTCTGCCTCATCGTCTACGCCTTCCTCGGCCTGCTCGCCGACCTCGTCGTCCGTACCCTCGAAAGGCTGCTGCTGCAATGGCGACCGACGTTCACCGGCCGGTGACCACCAAGGCCGCGCACGCCGTGCGTGTCGAGGGGCTGACCCGCTCCTTCGACGGCCGTCCCGTCATCGACCGGCTCCGACTCGACATCCGGCCCGGCGAGTTCGTCGCCCTCCTCGGCCGCAGCGGCTGCGGCAAGTCCACACTGCTGCGCATCCTCGCCGGACTCGACCGCGACATCGAGGGCACCGTGCTGGTGCCGCGCCGCAAGGCCGTCGCCTTCCAGGCACCCCGCCTGATGCCGTGGAAGCGAGTCTGGCGCAACGTACTGCTCGGACTGCCCGGCAAGCCCGAACGTGCCCTCGCCGAGCGCGCCCTCGACGAGGTCGGCCTCGGCCACCGTACGACCGCCTGGCCCAAGACCCTCTCCGGCGGCGAGGCCCAACGCGCCTCGCTGGCCCGGGCGTTGGTGCGGGAACCCGATCTGCTGCTGCTCGACGAGCCGTTCGGCGCGCTCGACGCGCTGACCCGCATCACGGCGCAGCGGCTCGTCGGGGAGTTGTGGCAGCGGCGCGGCTGCGCGGTGCTGCTCGTCACGCACGACGTCGAGGAGGCCGTACTCCTCGCCGATCGGGTGCTCTTGATGGACGACGGTGTCATCGCCCACGAGCAGCGCATCGACCTCGACCGGCCCCGTGACATCACCGACCCCAGGTTCGCCGAACTGCGCGCCGGACTCCTTCGGCGCCTCGGCGCCGAGGCCGCCTGAACCGTCCCCGAGAACGGAACCACCATGCGACGACGCCTCGTCCCCGCCGCTCTGCTCCTCCCCTTCGCCCTCCTGCTCACCGCGTGCGGCGGGAACTCGGCCGCCTCGACCTCCACGGACACCGACGGCCAGGGCTCCCTCACGCTCGACGTGGGTGACCAGAAGGGCGGTTCGGAAGCCATCCTGCGCGCCGCGGGTGAGCTGAAGAACCTCGACTACAAGATCAAGTGGTCGACCTTCGCGTCCGGCCCGCCGCTGCTCGAAGCCGTCAACGCCAAGGCCGTCGACATCGGCGGTGTCGGCAACACCCCGCCGGTCTTCGCGGCGGGCGCCGGCTCGAAGATCAAGGTGGTGGCCGCCTTCCACGGCACGTCCAAGGGCGACACCATCCTCGTACCCAATGACTCGAAGCTGACGAAGACCGAGCAGCTCAAGGGGCGGTCCATCGCGGTGGCGCAGGGGTCCTCCGCCAACTATCAGCTGGTCGCCTCACTGCAGGCGGCCGGGCTCAGTCTCAGCGATGTCGACGTGAAGTATCTGCAACCGGCCGACGCGCTCGCCGCGTTCACCTCCGGCAAGGTCGACGCGTGGGCTGTGTGGGACCCGTACACCTCTCAGGTCCTCCAGGCCGAGCAGGGGCGGATCCTGACGACCGGCGAGGGAGTCACCAACGGGCTGACCTTCCAGGCGGCGGCTCCCGCCGCGCTGCAGGACAAGAAGAAGGCCGCCGCCATCGAGGACTACCTGAAGCGGCTGCGGCGCGCCACGGCGTGGGTGCACGACCATCAGGAGGAGTGGGCCGAGGTCTGGGCGAAGGACACCGGGCTGCCCTACGAGGTCGCGCTGGCCTCGGTACGGCGGACCAACGCCACCCGGATCCCGGTCGCGATCGACGAGCCGCTCATCGCCTCCGAGCAGGAGATCGCCGACACCTTCACCGAGCTGAAGCTGATCCCGAAGAAGGTCGACTTCGCCGACTTCGTGGACAAGCGCTACAACGGCGACCTGCCGCCCTCCACCACGGAGGCGTCCTGACCCGGTCCTGACCTGACGGTCCGGACGGTAGCCGCTCGGGAAGATCTACGGCCTCGGTGGAGTTAGTGGAAACGTGAACAATACCGAGGTAGTCGTCATAGGCGCCGGGCAGGCAGGCCTCGCCGGCGCCTATCACCTGCGCCGCACCGGGTTCGAGCCGGAGCGCGACTTCGTCGTACTGGACCACTCCCCCGGCCCGGGCGGCGCCTGGCAGTACCGGTGGCCTTCGCTGACGTACGGCAAGGTGCACGGGATGCACGCGCTGCCCGGCATGGAGCTGGCCGGGGCCGATCCGGCGCGGCCGTCCGCCGACGTGATCGCCGAGTACTTCGCCGACTACGAGCGCGCCTTCGATCTGAAGGTGCGGCGGCCGGTGGATGTGAGGGCGGTACGTGAGGGCGACGGCGGGCGGCTGCTGGTCGAGACCTCGGCCGGGGTCTGGTCGACCCGGGCGCTGATCAACGCCACCGGCACCTGGGACCGCCCGTTCTGGCCCCGCTACCCCGGCCAGGAGACCTTCCGCGGGCGGCAGTTGCACACCGCGCAGTACCCGGGGCCCGAGGAGTTCGCGGGGCTGCGAGTCGTCGTGGTGGGCGGGGGCGCGTCCGGGACGCAGCACCTGCTGGAGATCGCCCCCTACGCGGCGGCCACCACCTGGGTCACCCGGCGGCCCCCGGTCTTCCGCGAGGGGCCCTTCGACGAGGACGCGGGCCGCTCGGCGGTGGCGCTCGTCGAGGAGCGGGTGCGGCAGGGGCTGCCGCCGAAGAGCGTGGTGTCGGTCACGGGCCTGCCCCTCAACGACGCTATCCGGCAGGGCCTCGCGGACGGGGTGCTCGACCGGCAGCCCATGTTCGACCGGATCACTGCTGAGGGCGTGCAGTGGGCCGACGGCCGGCGCGTGGAGGCCGACGTCATCCTGTGGGCGACCGGGTTCCGGGCCGCCATCGACCATCTGGCACCGCTGAAGCTGCGCGAGCCGGGCGGCGGGATCCGGATCGAGGGGACGCGAGCGGTCGCCGATCCGCGGATCCACCTCGTCGGCTACGGTCCCTCGGCGAGCACCATCGGCGCCAACCGCGCGGGCCGCGCGGCCGTACGGGACATCAGGCGGCTGCTGGCCAAGGAGCAGCCGGTCGCCGCGTGATGTCCCGCCCGGTCACTTCGCCTTCGGCGACGAGCTGCGCTGATTGCGGTTGAACTCGGCGACATTGCGCTGGTGCTCGGCATAGTCGGCGGTGAAGCGGGTGTCGCCGGGCTTGACCGTGACGAAGTACAGCCAGTCGCCCGGGGTGGGGCTGATCGCGGCGCGCACCGCGTCCTCGCCCGGGTTGCCGATCGGGGTCGGAGGCAGCCCCATGCGCTGGTACGAGTTGTAGGGGCTGTCGATCCGGGTGTCGGCCGCCGTGGTCTTCAGTGTCGAGCGGTTGAGGGCGTAGTTGAGGGTGGAGTCCATCTGGAGCGGCATACCGCGCTCCAGCCGGTTGAAGAGGACCCGGGCCACCTTGCCCATGTCGGCCTTGGTGGCCGCCTCGGCCTGGATGATGCTCGCGATGGTGACCGCCTGATAGACGTTCATGGCGTTGCGCTGGGCGCCCGCGGCGATCGGGGCGCCGTTGAACGTCTTGTTGGCGGTGTCGACCATGGATGACAGCAGCTGCTCGGGCGTCGTCTTCTTGCCGTTCTGTTCCAGGGGGTATGTCGCCGGGAAGAGGTAGCCCTCCGGGTTGCCCTCGGCGTCGTTCGGCAGCTTCAGATTCGCCTTGGCCAGGGACTTCTTGGTGGTGCCCGCGGGCAGGGCGAGCGCCTTGTCGACGGCCTCGTAGACCTGGCCGGACCGCCGGCCCTCGGGGATCACCAGGGTGGTGGGCTTCTCCTCGCCCTCGCTGCCCAGGCTCAGCAGCGGCACCGCCACGGCGGTGCCGGCCACGACGGCCCCGGTCGCGATGAGGGCGATTCGGCCCCGGCGCGTCAGTCGAATCGTGTTCCGTGACGGAGTGTTCATGTGCATGCGGGCACGGTAACCCGCTAAAGCTCATAAACCCGGCATATCTTCATCTTGTCGGCTCCAGTCGGGCGTCCCGGCGGACCAGCGCCGCATACCGTCCGTCCCGCTCCAACAGTTCCTCGTGCGTGCCGCGTTCGGCGGTCCGCCCGGAGTCCAGGACCACGATCTGGTCGGCGCCCCGAATGGTGGACAGACGGTGCGCGATGGTGAGCGTGGTGCGGTCGGCCGAAAGCGCGTCGATGGCTTCCTGCACCGCCCGTTCGGTACGGGTGTCCAGGGCGCTGGTCGCCTCGTCGAGGATCAGCACCGGCGGGTCGCGCAGGATGGTGCGGGCGATGGCCAGACGCTGCTTCTCGCCGCCGGAGAAGCGGTAACCGCGCTCGCCGACCACGGTGTCGTAGCCCTCGGGCAGTGACGCGATGTGGTCGTGGATCTGCGCCGCCTTCGCCGCCTCGTGGAGCTCCTCGTCGCTGGCGTCCGGCTTGGCGAAGCGCAGGTTGTCGGCGACCGAGGCGTGGAAGAGGTACGTCTCCTGCGAGACGACGCCGACCGCCCGGGCCAGGGTGTCGAAGTCCAGGTCGCGCACGTCGACCCCGTCGAGGGTGACCCGGCCGCCGGTCACGTCGTACAGCCGCGGCACCAGATGGCCGAGCGTGGACTTGCCGGCGCCGGTCGGGCCGACGACCGCGAGAGAGCCGCCGGCGGGCACGGTGATGTCGACGCCGTCGAGGATGGGGGCGCCTTCACCGTCGTAGCGGAACTCGACGTTCTCGAAGCGGACCTCGCCCCTGATCTTGTCGAGGTGGACCGGGTGTTGGGGTTCGTTGATGTCGATGGGCAGGTCGAGGTACTCGAAGATGCGCTGGAACAGGGCGAGCGAGGCCTGGATCTGGACGCCGGTGCCGAGCAGGCTGACGGCCGGGCGGAACAGGCCCTGTTGGAGCGAGACGAAGGCGACGATGGTGCCGATGGAGACCTCGGGGCCGCCCATCTGGAGGGCGAGGCCGGCGGTCCAGTAGATGACGGCGGGCATCGCGGCCATGACGATCGTGATCACGGCCATGCGCCAGCGTCCTGCCATGTTGGAGCGCACTTCCAGGTCGACGAGTCCCTCGGACTCCACCGCGAAGGACTGGGTGAGGGAGTCGGAGCGGCCCATCGTGCGGCCCAGCAGGATGCCGCTGACGGAGAGCGACTCGGTGACCGTGGCGGCCATCGCGGCCATCTGCTTCTGGCGCTGGGTGGTGATCCTCTTGCGTTCGTTGCCGACCCGGCGGCTGATCCACACGAACACCGGGAGCAGCAGCAGCGAGACAGCCGTCAGCCGCCAGTCGAGGACGAGCATCGCGATGATCGTGGCGACCACGCTGGTGAAGTTGGCGACCAGCGAGGTGGCGGTGGAGGTGACGGTGGCCTGCATGCCGCCGATGTCGTTCGCGATGCGGGACTGCACCTCGCCGGTGCGGGTCCGGGTGAAGAAGGCGAGCGACATGCGCTGGAGGCGGCCGTAGACGGCGGTGCGCAGGTCGTGCATGACGCGCTGGCCGACGGTGGTGGAGATCAGGGTCTGCAGGACGCCGAAGACGCTGGTGAGCACGGCGCTGAGGATCATGCCCAGGGCGAGCAGGCTGAGCAGCCCGGTGCGGCCCTCGGGGATGGCGACGTCGAGGATCGCCTTCAGCAGGAAAGGGGTGGCGACGGACACCAGCGAGGCGGCGCCGACCAGCAGGCCGACGACGGCGAGGCGGCCGCGGTAGGGACGGAACAGACGCAGGATGCGGCGCACCTGCCGGGGCTGCTCTTCGGCATCGGCCGGCGGTGTCCAGGCGGGTTCGTGATCGGGATGCATGGGCTCCTACGGAGGGGTGAGGACGGGACTGACGGAGCTTAGCTCATTGTTACCTATGCTCACAATGAGCTTGGTCCTGATATTGTTCCCGCATGACCACCCCCGATCCCGTGGGCACCCCCGATCCCGACGGCGCGCTCGCCGAGCAACTGCTGCGGTTCACCCGGCGTGTGCACCGGATCCAGAAGCGGCACATCGAGCAGTCAGGGCTGGGCGTCACCCCGGCCCAGTCCCGGCTGCTGCGCACCCTCGCGCACTACCCCTCGCCGCCGAGGATGGCCGACCTCGCCGAGCGTCTGGAAGTGGTCCCGCGAGCAGTCACCTCGCTGGTCGACGGGCTGGAGGCGAGCGGCAAGGTGCGCCGGGTGCCGGATCCGACGAACCGACGGGTGATCCGGATCGAGCTCACCGAGGACGGACTCAAGGCGCTACAGCAGTTGCACGGGGCACGCAGGTCGGCGGCTCAGGAGATCCTCGCGCCGCTCACGGACGACCAGCGCGAGGTGCTCGGCGGGCTGCTGGACACCCTGGTGGACGGCGGACCGGGTTGCTGAGCGTCAACTGCGGTACGGGCGGGGCCTGCTGAGGGTCAGGGCAACTGCCGTACGGGCGTAGTGGCCGCGCGCAGGCGGGCGGCGTCCTGGCCGGGCGGTACGCCGAACAGGCGGCGGTACTCACGGTTGAACTGCGAGGGGCTGTCGTAGCCGACGAGATGCCCGACCCCGGCGACATCGCCCGGGCGGGCGACCAGCAGCGAACGGGCCTCCTGGAGGCGGATGCGCTTTTGGAACTGCAGCGGGCTCATCGCCGTGACGGCACGGAAGTTGCGGTGGAAGGCCGAGGTGCTCATCCCGGTGAGCCGGGCGAGCTCCTCGATGCGCATCGGTTCGGCGTAGTTCTCGCGGATCCAGCGGATGGCCCGGACGACGTAGGCCAGTGCGCTGTCGGCCCGGCCGATCTGGCGGACCATCGCGCCGTAGGGGCCGGTGAGCAGCCGCCAGATGATCTCCCGCTCGATCAGCGGGGCCAGGACGGGCACGTCCGTCGGGTGGTCGAGGAGTCGTAGCAGGCGGGCCACGGCATCGAGCAGGTCGACTCCGGCGTCGCCGGTGGCGAGCGCGGGCGGGGACACCCGGGGTGCCGGGGGTGTCTCCAGCAGCAGCGGGGCCACGGCGGCCGGGCGCAGCACCAGCCCCATGCCGAGCGCCGGCATCTGTCGGCTCGCGCCCATGAAGTGACCGGTGACCGGCAGATCCGCGGTGACCACCAGGCACTGCCCCGCCCGGTACTCGTGCACCTGCTCGCCGAGCATGAGGCGCTTGCCGCCCTGCGCCATCACGACCAGCAGCGGCTCGGTCAGCGAGTAGTCCGGCTCCGACGTCTCCACCCGGGACAGCAGCAGCCCGGGGACCGGGGTGTGCGGGTCCGGGCCGGCGTGGGTCGCGATGATGCCGCGGATCTCGTCGAGGAGGCCTTCTGCTGTGCGCACACTTCACTGTATTGGTCCGACGAGCCCAATCCGAGCCAGATCGGGAGGATCGTGCAAGAGCTCAGGCGGATCGTTCTACCGCTGACCTGCGATTCAGCGCTTCCATGGTGATGTCCGTTCCACCATCGAAGGAGCACGATCATGCCGCTCGATAACTATGTCACCCTCGGCCGCTCCGGCCTCCGCGTCAGCCCCTTCGCCCTCGGCGCCATGACCTTCGGCGAGGATCCCGGCGCCGCCGGATGCAGCGTCGAGGAGTCCGAGAAGATCCTCGCGACCTACCTCGACCATGGCGGGAACTTCATCGACACCGCGAACTTCTACACCAACGGCCACTCGGAGAAGATCCTGGGCGACTGGTTCGCCGCGCGTCCGGGCCGGCGCGAGCACGTCGTCCTGGCCTCGAAGTTCTTCGGCAACCTCTTCCCCGGCGACCCCAACGGCGGCGGCGCGGGCCGCGCGTCGATCATCGCCCAGCTCCACGAGACGCTGCGCCGACTGCGCACCGACCATCTCGACCTGTACTGGCTGCACAACTGGGACCGCCACACCCCGATCGAGGAGACCCTGCGCACCCTGGACGACCTCGTGCGCGCCGGCAAGATCCGCTACATCGGCTTCTCCAACACCCCCGCCTGGCTCACCGCCCAGGCCCAGACCATGGCACAACTCAAGGGCTGGACCCCGCTGATCGCCCTCCAGGTCGAGTACTCCCTACTGGCCCGCACCGTCGAGGGCGAACTCGCCCCGCTGGCCCAGGACCAGGGCATGGCGCTGGTGCCGTGGAGCCCGCTGAAGAACGGCTTCCTCTCCGGCAAGTACCGACGCGGCACCCAGGTCACCGACTCCGCCCGCGCGGCCTTCGTCGGCGGCCCCAGCGAGCGGGAGTACGAGGTGATCGACGCCGTCGCCGCGATCGCGGACGAGTGGGGGACCTCGTCGGCGGCGGTGTCGCTGGCATGGCTGCGGGCGCGGGCGGGGACGGTCGTACCGATCGTCGGGGCCCGGCGGGTGGAGCATCTGGAATCCAACCTCGCGGGGCTGGAGGTGCGGCTGACGCCGGAACAGCTCGACACGCTGGACAAGGTGTCGGCGCCGGAGCTGAACTATCCGGCGCCCATGCATGGTTCGCTCAGCGCGATGCTGCAGTTCGCGGGGGCGACGGTCGACGGGGAGACGTCGATGGTGTATCCGCCGCTGCTGCAGAGTGATGTCCGGTACTGAGCCGGCGTACGGCCGCCACTCCGGGTGGCGGCCGTACGCTCGTCAACTGGCCTCGGAGACGGGCTCCTTGGCTGTCTGCGCCGGTACGGGTTCCTCCCCGTCCAGCACCTTCTTCGCCTTGTCCATGTCCAGCGCCCCCTCCCACCGGGACACCGCGAACACGGCGACGCAGTTGCCGAGCAGGTTCGTCACCACGCGCATCGAGTCCATGATCCGGTCCACGCCCAGCAGCAGGGCGACGGCGCCGGCCGGGATCGCGCCGAGCGAGGAAGCGGTGGCGGACAGGGCGAGGAAGGCCGAACCGGGGATGCCCGCCATGCCCTTGCTGGTCAGCATCAGCACCAGGACCACGGTGATCTGCTGGCCGAGACTGAGGTCGACGCCCACGGCCTGGGCGATGAACAGCGTGCCGATGGACAGATAGAGCGAGGCGCCGTCGAGGTTGAAGGAGTAGCCGGTGGGCAGCACCAGGCCGACGGCGTCATCGCGGGCACCGGCCCCCCGCAGCTTCTGCATCACACGCGGCATGACGGACTCGGTCGAGGCGGTGCCGAGCGCGAGGAGCATCTCCTCGCGGATGTAGCGCAGGAACTTCCACAGGCTCAGGCCGGTGAGCGCCTTGAGCGCGAGGGCGAGCAGCGCGATGAAGAACGCGGCCGCCGCGTAGCACAGGATGATCAGCTTGGCGTAGGTCTCGATCACGCCGAGGCCGTACTGGCCGATCAGGACGGCCATCGCGCCGAACACCGCGATCGGGGCAAGACGCATCACGAAGCCGACGATCGCGAAGATGATCTCCTGGGCCTGCTCGATGGCGGGCAGCACCTGCGGCACCTTGGTGCGGCCGAGGTGCAGCAGCGCCGCGCCCACCAGACAGGCCAGGATGAGGACTTGGAGCAGAGAGTTCTCGGCGAAGGCGCCGATGAAACTGGTGGGCAGCGCGTTGAGGACGAACTCGGTCGTCGACGGCAGCGAACCGCCGCCGGTCTTCGCGTCCACCGCCGAGGAGTCGAGGCTCGCCGGGTCGACGTTCATCCCCGAGCCGGGCTGGACAACGTTGGCGGCGAGCAGCCCGATCAGCAGCGCGAGGGTGCTCGCGACCTCGAACCAGATCAGCGCCTTGAGCCCGATCCGGCCGAAGGCCTTGAGGTCACCGGCCTTCGCGATGCCGACGACCACCACGCAGAACACCAGCGGCGAGATGATCGTCTTGATGAGCCGGGTGAACCCGTCGCCGAGCGGCTGGAGTTCGGCGGCGAAGCCGGGCCACAGCTTGCCGACGGCGATGCCGAGCACGAGCGCGCAGGTGACCTGTGCGAAGAGAGAGGTACGCAGTGTGCGTGCGACGCGTCGCGGCAGAGACGGGACGGGCGGCGGCACGGGCACTCCTTGGGGGACGAGCGGCGGCGCGCAGAAGCCGGGACGGGACTTCTGCGATGCACTTCTGCAATACGGAAAGCGATTTCCGTGGCGATCACTCTGACCGTGCTGTTGATCGTGGGGAAAACCGCCGCGTTGCAGCCGTGTAAATCACGCCTCCCGTGACGCGTCGCACACCACGGGGCTCAGCAGACTTCGCGGTCCTCCGTCAGCACGCCCTGCTCGGTGGCCAGCAAGTGGTCATAGCAACCGCCGGGTACATGCGAGCCGTAGAGCCGATAGCGCTCGCTGGATGTGCCCACCGCATGGCGCTGGTCGCGGGGCACGTTCACGGTCCAGGTCGCGTCACCGGTGTGGGTGTCGTCGAGCCTCGACCAGGCGGTGCGCCGCCCGTCGCCGGTGGTGACGGCCGAGGCCCGGTCGCCGAGGGTCAGCACGGTACGCAGCCGGTCGTCCGCGCCGAGCGTGGTGATGCCGTCCATCGTGTACGTCCGTTGCGTGCGCGTCGTCCTGACCGGTCCGCGTCCGTCGACCGTGACCGACTCGTCGTCGCGCCAGGTGGCGTCGAGTGCGTCCATGGTCTCGCCGTCGGTCCAGCGATGGGCGGAGGTGTGCGCCAGCGAGCGGCGGACGGTCGTCGTCACCCGGCCGTGCGAGGTGTCGACGTATCCGGCGACGGTCAGCCGGTGCCCGCTCTCGGTGTCCACCCGGTGCTCCGAACCGGGCATGTGGGCCGAGGAGTTGGCGAGACCCTCGTCGTGGTGCGCGGTGAGCGCGCCGGTGACCTGTGCGCGGCCCTCGTCCTGCCAGACGAGGATGTTCACGGGGGCGCTCCAGCCGGGGCGGCCCTCGGGCAGTCCGGCGACGGAGACCTGGACGTCGTGCGGTCGGCCGTCGTTGAGGATCCCGGCGAACGGCGTCAGGTCGTATTCGATCGGCTTCACATCAAAGGCGCGCGGGCCCGGAACGACGTACCAGAGGAAGGGATTGGACCAGCCGCCGGTCCACACGTGCGGGAACGGCGCGGCGACGCCGGCCAGTCGGCCGTCCACCCTGATCTGCACCTCGCGGTAGGGGCCGTCGGCGGCCTGGCAGGAGTACGGCGCGGAGTCGGGCACCGTGAGGTACCAGTACTCCTCACAACCTCCGCCGGATCCGGTGGCGTACACCTCGGCGACGATGCGCTCGCTGTTGCGCGGGGTGGTGAGGGTGGTGCCGTCGGTCAGGGGGAGGACGCGGTCGGGGGTGCGGGCGACCTTGCCGGTGTAGAAGGTGAGGGTCACCTTCACGTCGATGATGCCGGTGTAGGTGTCATCGACGACATTGCCGATGAGCATCTCGACGTCCTGACGCTCGCGGAGGGTGTCGCTGTAGCGCGTGACGTCCTTCTCGACGGACCATTCGATGCCGTCCGGCGAGGGCTGCGGGGTCGAGGTACGGAAGATCTCGACGCCGCCCACGCTCACATGGCCGAGGCGGTCGTACTGGCGGCCCTTGACCTTGCCGTCCAGGCGCAGCACGACCTTGTTCCAGCGGTCGCCGCAGTCGTCGGGCGGGGTGTACGTGCCCAGATACGGCGTGAAGTCGCGGAACTGCGCCTCCGCCAGGGGCACTTGGCAGGACCTGGTGTCCGGGGCGGTGACCGGCGGGGCGGCGGTGACCGGGTCGTGCCAGTCCGAGCCGAACTCGGCGGGGACGTCTGCTTGTTGGGCGGACGCGGGGTTGGTTCCGAGGAGGGTGCTCGCGAGGAGGGTCGCTCCGGCGAGCATGGACATGACGATCCGTCTCTTCATGTCGCGTGTTCTACGGGGGTGTTCGGGGGCGGCGCAATGGGGCGTCGGCACGACCGTTTTGCGTGTCGGCCGGAACGCCTGGGTCCGGCGTGGCCCGTGGTAACAGCCGAATCGTTTCGCCCCTATGGAAAACCGCTTGCCTCCGACCACGCTGCGACGCGAACCTGTCACGGTTTGCTGCCGCAGTACGCGGTTGCCCCGCCCTCCCACCCCGACCCGAGCCACTGGGACGTCATGCAGATTCAAGACCTTCCGTATCCCGACCCAGGCGTCCCGGACGCCCGCTCGGGGCCCCGCTTCCTGTGGTGGCTCTTCCGGAACCAACTGGGCGGACAACTGAAGGCCCTGGCCTGGGGCCTGGTGCACTTCGTGTCCGTCGCCTCGCTGCCGTTCTGTGTCGGACTCGCCATCCAGGCCGTCGTGGACCGCTCAGGCAGCCGGCTCGCCCTCGCGGGCGGACTGCTGGCGCTCGCCTGCGCCGGCAACGCCCTGGGCGATACCTTCCTGCACCGCGCCGCCGTCACCAACTGGATCGGCGCCGCGGCCCGCGTCCAGCAACTGCTGGCCCGCAAGGCCGCCCTGCTCGGCTCCGCGCTGACCCGACGCGTCGCGGCCGGTGAGGTCGTCGCCGTCTCCACCGGTGACGTCGAGAAGATCGGCTGGTTCGTGGAGGCCGTCTCCCGCTTCACCGCGGCGGCGGTCACCATCGTGCTGGTCTGCGTCGGCCTGGTGCTCTACCAGCCCGCGCTCGGCGTGGTCGTCACGGTCGGCCTGCCCGTCCTGGCGGTGGCGGTCCTGCCGCTGCTCCCCCGGGCCACCCGACGCGCCGACTTCCAGCGCGAGAAGGCGGGCCGCGCCACCGAACTGGCCTCCGACACCGTGGCAGGGCTGCGCGTGCTGCGCGGCATCGGCGGCGAGGAACTCTTCCTCGACCGCTACCGCAGCGCCTCCCAGGAGGTCCGCCACGCCGCCGTACGCAGCGCCAGGATGTGGTCCCTGATCGCCGCGATCCAGGTCCTGCTCCCGGGCCTACTGCTGATCGCGGTCGTCTGGTACGGCGTCCATCTCGCCCGCGACGGCCGCATCGCCGTCGGTGAACTGGTCACCGCCTACAGCTCGATCATGCTGCTCACCTACCCTCTGCGGCACTTCGAAGAGATCGCCATGGCCTACTCCTTCTCGCGCCCCTCGGCCCGGCGGGCCGCCCGGGTGCTCGCGCTGGAGCGAGCCGTCGACGACCGTGGCAGCGACGGTTCCGGCGCGGCGGACCTGCCGTCCGGCGACCTGTACGACCCGGCCACCGGACTGCTCGCCCCCGCGGGCCGGTTCACCGCCGTGGTGTGCGGCGACCCGGACGCGGCCGGACGCCTGGCCGAACGGCTCGGCGGCCACCCCTCCGAGGCCGGCACCTCGGTCCGGCTGGGCGGGGTGCCGCTGGACGAACTGCCCCTCGACACCGCGCGCACCGCCGTCCTCGTCCAGGACAAGGACCCGGTGCTGCTGTCCGGCACCCTGCGCGAACTGCTCGACGTGCCCAAGTCGGGTTCGGTCGGGTCGGCGGAGGCGCTGGCGGCGGCGCAGTGCGAGGACGTACTGGCCGCGCTGGGCCAGGGTTCGCTCGACGCGGCGGACCCGATGGACGCGCTCATCACTGAACGCGGCCGGTCTCTGTCCGGCGGCCAGCGCCAGCGCCTGGCACTGGCCCGGTCGCTGGTCACGGACCCGGAAGTCCTCGTCCTCGACGAACCCACCTCCGCCGTGGACTCCCACACGGAGGCACGGATCGCGGGTGGTCTCCGGGACCTGCGCGCGGGGCGCACCACCGTGGTGTTCACCTCCTCGCCACTGCTCCTGGACCGGGCCGACCGAGTCGTCCTCGTCCACGAGGGCGAGGTCACCGCGGTCGGCGTGCACCGGGAACTGCTGCACAAGGAGCCGCTGTACCGGGCCGTGGTGACCCGGGAGACGGACGAGGAAGCGGCGCTGCGGGACTCGGCGCGGCCGGACGGGGATGCCCGACTGGACGGGGATTCCCGGGTGGACGGGGATGTGAGGCGGGGCGGGGACTCCCGGCTCGGCGGGGATGCAAGGCGGGGCGGGGACTCCCGGCTCGGCGGGGATGCAAGGCGGAGCGGAGACTCCCGGCTCGGTGGCGATTCGCGGCCGGTCGGCGCTGCACGGCTGGACGCACTGGAAGAGATCGAGGAGAGCGCATGATCGGCGTGGCGCCACCGGCCTACGACCCCGCGGCCCCGACGACGGCGAACACCCTGCCCGTCGGCGCCCCGGCCACCGTACGCGCCTACGTGACCGAACTGTTCCGCCGGCACCGCCGGGCCTTCCTGATCCTGATCGCCGTCAACACCGCCGCCGTCATGGCCTCCATGGCGGGGCCGTGGCTGCTCGGCGGCCTGGTCGAGCGGGTGTCGGACGGGGCCCGGGAGCTTCATCTGGAGCTCACCGTCTCGCTGTTCCTGGTCGCGCTCGTCATCCAGGCGGTGTTCGTCCGGCAGGTGCGGCTGCGCGGCGCGATACTCGGCGAGCGGATGCTGGCCGACCTGCGCGAGGACTTCCTCGTCCGGTCCGTCGGGCTGCCGCCCGGCGTGCTGGAGCGCGCCGGGACCGGCGATCTGCTGTCGCGGATCACCACCGACATCGACCGGCTCGCCAACGCCATGCGCGAAGCCGTGCCCCAACTGGCCATCGGCGTGGTGTGGGCGGCGCTGCTGATGGGCGGACTGGTGATCACCGCTCCGCCCCTGGGCGCCGCGGTGCTGGTCGCCGTGCCGCTGCTGGTGGTCGGCTGCCGCTGGTACTTCAAGCGGGCGCCTGCCGCCTACCGCTCGGAAGCCGCCGGGTACGCGGCCGTGGCCGCCGCCCTGGCGGAGACGGTGGACGCGGGCCGCACGGTCGAGGCCCATCGGCTCGGCGACCGCCGTATCGAGCTGTCCAAGCAGCGGGTCAAGGAGTGGACGGCCTGGGAGCGCTACACGCTCTGGCTGCGGTCGGTGCTCTTCCCGGTCATCAACGTCACCCATGTCACCGTCCTCGGCTCGGTCCTGATGCTCGGCGGCGTGTTCGTCCTCCAGGGCTGGATCGGGGTCGGCCAGCTGACCACGGGCGCGCTCATCGCGCAGATGCTTGTCGACCCGGTGGGCCTGATCCTGCGCTGGTACGACGAGCTTCAGGTCGCCCAGGTGTCGCTGGCCCGCCTGGTCGGAGTCCGGGACATCGAGCCGGACGCCGGGGACGCCTCGCTGGCCCCCGACGGACGCGACGTGCACGCCGACCGGGTGCACTTCGGCTACCTCCACGGCGTGGACGTCCTGCGCAAGGTGTCCCTGGAGGTGGCCCCCGGCACCCGGCTGGCACTGGTCGGCCCCTCCGGCGCCGGTAAGTCCACGCTGGGCCGGCTCCTCGCCGGCATCTACGCGCCCCGGGAGGGCCGGATCGCCCTCGGCGGCGCGGAGCTGTCCCGGATGCCGGCCGAGCGGGTCCGCGAGCACGTGGCCCTCGTCAACCAGGAGCACCACGTCTTCGTGGGCTCCCTGCGCGACAACCTGCTGCTCGCCCTCCCCCACTCCCGGCTCCCGTCGAGCGCGGGGGCGGCGGACGACGCCGTGGACGCCGAGCTGTGGGCGGCGCTCGGGGCGGTCGACGCGGACGGCTGGGCCCGCGCCCTCGACGACGGCCTGGACACCGAGGTCGGCTCCGGCGGCTTCGCCCTGACCCCGGCGCAGGCACAGCAGATCGCGCTGGCCCGACTGGTGCTGGCCGACCCGCACACACTGGTCCTGGACGAGGCGACGTCCCTGCTCGACCCACGGGCCGCCCGCCATCTGGAGCGCTCCCTGGCCCGCGTCCTGGACGGCCGCACAGTGGTGGCCATCGCCCACCGCCTGCACACCGCCCACGACGCCGACGTCATCGCCGTCGTCGAGAACGGCCGGATCAGCGAGCTGGGCAGCCATGACGAGCTGGTCGCCGCGCAGGGGGCGTACGCGGCGCTCTGGCGGTCCTGGCACGGGTGAGGTGAACGGGCGGACCTGGCCGGGGGCATCGGGCGCGTGTGACGTGGGGCGGCAAGGGATCTTCCGGCCCGGGGCAGCGGACCTGGGTCGGCGCGGGTGCTCTCCCAGCCCGAGGGCAACGGACCTGAGCCGGCGAGGGTGCTCCCCCAGCCCGAGGGCAACGGACCTGAGCCGGCGAGGGTGGCCTCCCGGCCCGGGGCCGCGGTCGGCGAGCGGGCGAGCCGCGCGCCGGCCCGGCGGCCGACCGACCCGGCGGCCGACCGACCCGGCGGCCGCGCACACGGGTCGCCGGATTTCCCAGCTGGAGACCAGGTCCCACAGGCGTCTCGGTGCCGCCCAGGCCTCGTGCCGTTGCGCAGGGGCGAAAAGGGGTGGAAGGCTGGATACCGGCACCGGTTCGGGGAGCACCCGGGATGCATGCGGCACGTGTCGGGCGCAGCCTGTGCCCCGCGCGCCGGCCTGTCGTCGATCGCGGTGACGACGGGCCCGTCCCCACCACCTGGAGGTACCCGTGAACAGCGCCGACGGATGGGGTGACGACGTCTACCAGCCCGACGCGTCCGAGGTACAGGACGACGCGGGGCTGCTCGACGCCGAGGACACCCTTGACAACGACGGCGTCGGCGACCCTCTCGACCGCGGCTGGTCCCCGCCGGAGCGACCATGGGCGGTGGAGCACAGCGGTGTGACGGCCGCGGAGCGCCACCAGGGCGAGACGCTGGACCAGCGGCTCGCCGAGGAGCTGCCCGAACTCGACACTCCCGACAGCGACGGCCTCGGCGACTGCGAGGGCACCGACGGCGAACTCCTCGACAACGAGGTCGGCGCGGCCCGTTCCGGCCGACTCGTCGCCCCCGACGAGGGCGCGCACGAGGACGAGGAGAGCGCGCTGGTCGCCACGGACGTCGGCATCGACGGCGCCGCGGCCTCGGCCGAGGAGGCCGCCATGCACATCGTCGACGAGGACGCCCTGTCCGGCTGAAGCAGCCGGCACGGAGTCCCGTGAGGAGCCTTCATGCAGCAGGACAAGCACCCCGGCTACCACCCGGTCGTCTTCCGGGACCGCGCCGCCGGATACGCCTTCCTCACCCGGTCCACCGCGACCAGCGGCGAGACCATCGAGTGGGACGACGGCGAGACCTACCCAGTCGTGGACGTGGAGATCTCCTCGGAGAGCCACCCCTTCTACACCGGCAAGGCGCGCACGGTGGACTCCGAAGGTCGCGTCGCCCGCTTCGAGCGCCGGTACGGCGGGGCAGACGCCGAGGGTTCCTGACCGGAACGTGCCGCCCTCGCTCAGATCACGTTGAGCGCCGCCGCGCAGCCCACTCCCCCGAGCAGCATGAACGCCGGCATCAGCACCTTGAGCTCGACCCAGCTGCCCGCCCGGAAGCGCATCGCCTTCGGCGGGCCGATCGGGTACCAGCGCTTGCGGCCCACCGGGATCGGCCACAGGATCGGGCAGCCCGACACCGTCAGCGCGTCCCCGATGTCGTGGACCAGCGCTCCCAGCACGATCGGCAGCCCCAGCCACAGGTACTCCTGGCCCGGCGCCGTGAACAGCCAGTCCGCGCCGTTGCCCGGCTTGTCCAGCACCCCCGCCAGGATCCAGGCACTGGTCGCGGCCAGCAGCCAGACCAGGACGTCGCTGCTCGATCCCCGCGCCGCCCGCCACAGCAGGCCCTCGATGGCCAGCACCATGTGCGCGAAGAGGATGCCCAGCACCGCCCAGCGGCCGCCGGTGATCGCCAGCACCGAGGCGCCCGCACCGATCAGGACCGCCCACAGCCAGGTGTGCGTGAGCGTGCGGTGACCGCCGGAGCGACGCGGGTCGCCCTGCTTCCTGGTCGCCTTGTAGACGGCGTAGGAGAGCTTGTCGACGATCTCGCACAGCCACCGTGAGAGCGGCCCGAAGGCGCGGGAGATGGTGGCCGCCTTGTGGTCGAGGTCCGGGGCCAGCGCCGCGCCGGCGCAGATCAGCGCGCCGACCAGGACGACGGGCCAGGGCATCGGACGTCCGGCCGCCGCGGCCGCCGCCCCGACGCCGAGCCAGGCCGCGGCGCCCGACAGTGAGTGTGCTGGTCCCATCATGGCCGTTGCCCGCCCCATTCCTCGTGTGCCGCTGTCCAGTTGACGGAGTGCGCTGACGTGTCGTCGGCGACACAGCGTAGCGGTCGCGATCTTCGTGCGGGCAGCCGATTCCCCCGTCGGCCGGGACGCCAGGCAAGATGGGTGGGTGACCCTCATCGATCAGCTGCCGCCGACCGCCGACCCCGACGCCCTCTACGAAGCCTTCGAGTCGTGGGCCGAGGAACGGGGTCTGACCCTCTACCCCCACCAGGAGGAGGCGCTGATCGAGGTGGTCTCCGGCGCGAACGTGATCGTGTCGACGCCCACCGGCTCCGGCAAGAGCATGATCGCGGCGGGTGCCCACTTCGCCGCGCTCGCCCGGGACGAGGTCACCTTCTACACGGCCCCGATCAAGGCGCTGGTGTCGGAGAAGTTCTTCGAGCTGTGCAAGCTCTTCGGCACCGAGAACGTCGGCATGCTCACCGGCGACGCGTCCGTCAACGCCGACGCCCCGGTCATCTGCTGCACCGCCGAGGTTCTCGCCTCCATCGCGCTGCGCGACGGCAAGCACGCCGACGTCGGCCAGGTCGTCATGGACGAGTTCCACTTCTACGCGGAGGCGGACCGCGGCTGGGCCTGGCAGATCCCGATCCTCGAACTGCCCCAGGCGCAGTTCGTGCTGATGTCGGCCACGCTCGGCGATGTCTCGATGTTCGAGCAGGACCTCACCCGGCGCACCGGCCGCCCGACGGCCGTGGTCCGCTCGGCGACCCGCCCCGTCCCGCTGTCCTACGAGTACAAACTCACCCCGCTCACCGAAACGCTGACCGAACTCCTCGAAACCAAGCAGGCGCCGGTCTACATCGTGCACTTCACCCAGGCGCAGGCCGTGGAGCGGGCGCAGGCGCTGATGAGCATCAACATGTGCTCGCGCGAGGAGAAGGACCAGATCGCCGAGCTCATCGGCAACTTCCGCTTCACCACCAAGTTCGGCCGCAACCTCTCCCGTTACGTCCGGCACGGCATCGGCGTCCATCACGCGGGCATGCTGCCCAAGTACCGCCGTCTGGTGGAGAAGCTCGCCCAGGCCGGTCTGCTGAAGGTCATCTGCGGCACCGACACGCTGGGCGTGGGCGTCAACGTACCCATCCGCACGGTGCTGTTCACGGCGCTGACGAAGTACGACGGCAACCGTGTCCGCACGCTGCGCGCCCGTGAGTTCCACCAGATCGCGGGCCGGGCCGGCCGGGCCGGCTTCGACACGGCAGGCTTCGTCGTCGCCCAGGCGCCCGAGCATGTCATCGAGAACGAGAAGGCGCTCGCCAAGGCCGGCGACGACCCCAAGAAGCGACGCAAGGTCGTCCGCAAGAAGGCGCCCGAGGGGTTCGTCGGCTGGACGGAGAACACCTTCGAGAAGCTCATCGCCTCCGAGCCGGAGCCGCTGACGTCCCGCTTCCGGGTGACGCACACCATGCTGCTGTCGGTGATCGCCCGGCCCGGCAACGCCTTCGAGGCGATGCGGCATCTGCTGGAGGACAACCACGAGCCGCGCAAGCAGCAGCTGCGACACATCCGGCGCGCGATCGCCATCTACCGCTCGCTCCTGGACGGCGGCATCGTCGAGAAGCTCGACCAGCCGGACGCCGAGGGCCGTATCGCACAGCTCACCGTCGATCTCCAGCAGGACTTCGCCCTCAACCAGCCGCTGTCCACCTTCGCGCTGGCCGCGTTCGAGCTGCTGGACCCGGAGTCGCCGTCCTACGCCCTGGACATGGTGTCCGTCGTGGAGTCCACCCTGGACGATCCCCGGCAGATCCTCGTCGCCCAGCTGAACAAGGCCAAGGGCGAGGCCGTCGCGGCGATGAAGGCCGACGGCGTGGAGTACGAGGAGCGCATGGAGCGCCTCCAGGACATCAGCTACCCCAAGCCCTTGGAGGAGCTGCTCTTCCACGCGTACAACACGTACCGCAAGAGCCATCCCTGGGTCGGTGACCACCCGCTGTCGCCGAAGTCCGTCATCCGCGACATGTACGAACGGGCGCTGTCCTTCACGGAGTTGGTTTCCTTCTACGAGCTGGCCCGCACCGAGGGCATCGTGCTGCGCTACCTGGCCAGTGCCTACAAGACCCTCGACCACAACATCCCGGACGATCTGAAGTCCGAGGACCTTCAGGACCTGATCGAGTGGCTGGGCGAGATGGTGCGCCAGGTCGACTCCAGCCTGCTGGACGAGTGGGAGCAGCTCGCCAACCCGGAGGAGATGACCGCGGAGGAGGCCCAGGAGAAGGCCGACGAGGTCAAGCCGGTCACCACCAACGCGCGTGCCTTCCGCGTCCTGGTGCGCAACGCGCTCTTCCGCCGTGTCGAGCTCGCCGCGCTCGACCAGGTCGAGGAGCTCGGCGAGCTGGACGCCGACGCCGGCTGGGACGCGGACGCCTGGGGCGAGGCCATGGACAAGTACTGGGACGAGTACGACGACCTCGGTACCGGCCCCAACGCCCGCGGCCCAAAGCTCCTGGTGATCGAGGAGGAGCCGGCGAACCGGCTGTGGCGGGTCCGCCAGATCTTCGACGACCCGAACGGGGACCATGACTGGGGCATCAGCGCGGAGGTCGACCTCGCCGCCTCCGACGCGGAGGGCCGCGCGGTGGTCCGCGTCACCGACGTAGGCCAGTTGTGAGCACAGGAGAATCCCACCCATGACGACGAATCCGGCCGAGAGGCTCGTCGACCTGCTCGACCTGGAGCAGATCGAGGTCAACATCTTCCGTGGCCGCAGCCCCCAGGAGTCCCTCCAGCGGGTCTTCGGCGGCCAGGTCGCGGGCCAGGCGCTGGTCGCCGCCGCGCGCACCACGGACGGCGACCGTCCGGTGCACTCGCTGCACGCGTACTTCCTGCGCCCGGGCCGGCCGGGTGTTCCGATCGTGTACCAGGTCGAACGGGTGCGGGACGGGCGGTCGTTCACGACCCGCCGGGTCACCGCCGTGCAGCAGGGCCGCACGATCTTCAATCTCACCGCCTCCTTTCACAAGCCTGAACAGGGGAGCTTCGAGCACCAGCTGCCGCCGGCCCGCGAGGTCCCGGACCCGGAGTCGCTGCCGAGCGTCACCGACGAGATCCGGGAGCATCTGGGCACGCTGCCGGAACAGTTGGAGCGGATGGCGCGCCGCCAGCCCTTCGACATCCGCTATGTGGACCGGTTGCGCTGGACGCCCGAGGAGGTCAAGGACGCCGAGCCACGCAGCGCGGTGTGGATGCGCGCGGTCGGGCCGCTGGGCGACGACCCGGTCGTGCACACCTGCGCGCTGACCTACGCCAGTGACATGACCCTCCTGGACGCCGTGCGCATCCCGGTCGAACCCCTGTGGGGACCGCGGAGCTTCGACATCGCGTCGCTGGACCACGCGATGTGGTTCCACCGGCCGTTCCGCGCGGACGAGTGGTTCCTGTACGACCAGGAGTCGCCGATCGCCACGGGCGGGCGTGGTCTGGCCCGTGGGCGGATCTACGACCTCCAGGGACGGCTGCTGGTGTCCGTCGTCCAGGAGGGGCTTTTCCGGGCGCTGTAGATCAGTCGCTTCTGCGGCGCAGCCAGCCGAGCAGACGGTGAGGTTGCCGGGGTTCGTCGAGCACCGCGGTGGCCGGCTTCGCCGCGGGGCGCGGCGCGGGCCGGTGCTCGCGCGCCTCGTCCATCGCCCGCGTGAGGTCGGCCCGCAGCCAGCCGATCTCATCCGCGTCGTCCGCCGTCATGATCTGCTCGCACAGGCGCGCGGCCGGTGAGCCCGGTGATCCGTGCGCGGGCGGACCGGGCCGGAAGCGGTTCAGATGGGAGCGTTCGTAGGGGTCGGTGACGATCTCCGCGATCTGGAGGGGGTCGAGGAAGGCGGCCACCGCTCCGGCCTGCTGCCACGGGTCGTCGGTCTGCCGCAGCAGGAATCCCAGATGGCGTCCGCGCCAGTTGCGCGGGCGCAGGTCCAGGCCGGCGTCCAGCTGGTCGCGCAGCCCTTCGGGGGTACGCGCCTTCAGCAACGGGGTGTTCTCCTCGTTGGCCGCGAACTGCCGTAGTTCCTCGGCCAGATACATCCAGACCACGGCCCGGTAGCGGTTGAGGTAGAAGTGCACGGGCACCACCAGGCCCAGGCGGGCGAGGCGGGTGAACCGGCTGGGTGGCACCTGCATCAGGACCGCCCCATCGGTGGTGCCGACGGTCTTCACCCGCTCCAGCAGTGCCTCGGGGAAGCCGTCCGAGGCCCTGACGCGATCGATCTCCGAGCGGGCGACGCGGCGGGCGCCGCCTCCTCCTTCGTCGGGCATGGTCCGGATGTGGCCGAGGTGGACCGCGAGGTCGAACTCGCGTCGCTTCAGCCCCAGTTCACGGGCGGCGCGTCCGGGCGTGCAGGAGGTGCCGTGCGGTTGGGTGATGGTGTCGCCTGTCATGGTCGATCTCCCCCGTGGAGTCGGATGCTCACGCTGTGTGCGTTTGCCGTGACAGAACCGTAGCCAATCCGGCAGATCTCGGCGCGAGCCTGTGGATAACTCCACGGGGAAGCGAAAACGCGCTGGTCAGAGCTCTGTGTTGGAATCCCGCTCGGGCTTTCGGGCGTCGACCGCGAGGTGCTCGCCGACCCGGTTGACGAGCAGCGTCATCTCGTAGGCGATCTGGCCGATGTCGGCCTCCGCTCCGCTGAGGACGCAGAGGCAGCTGCCGGTTCCGGCGGCGGTCACGAACAGGACCGCGTCGTCGAACTCGACCATCGTCTGGCGCACCCTGCCCGCGCCGAAGTGGTGGCCGGAGCCCTTTGCCAGGCTGTGCAACCCGGAGGAGACCGCGGCCAGGTGCTCCGCGTCCTCGCGGCGCAGCCCCGTGCTCGCGCCCGTCACCAGCCCGTCGTTGGAGAGCACCAGCGCATGCCGCACATGCTCGACGCGCTCGGTCAGATCGTCCAACAGCCACCCAAGTCCCTGATTCTGCGCCATGCCCCGTCTCCCCGTGCGATGTCTCCCCCTGGCCGAGGGAGGATCCGCTCGCCAGCCTTCCGGACGAGCCGGGCTCCGGGCAAGGAGATTGGGGGCATGGCACAGAAGATGACCGACATGGAATGGCGGGAGTTCGTCTCGTACGGCACTCGCACCGCGAAGCTCTCCACGGTCTGGGCCGACGGGAGCCCGCGCGTGGCACGGGGGCGCAACCTCGCCCGCGACGGCCGCGTCACTCTGTGCGTGGACGACGACCGGCCGCCGTTCGACTTCGTGGTGCACACAAGTCCGTCGCGGGCTGAGCCCGTTCAGCCCACCGAGTCGAGCAGCCGGGCGGTGTGCATCCGCCCGGCGTACTCGACGAGCCGGATCAGCACCTCCTTCCCCGAGTCGCGGTCCCGGGCGTCGCAGAGCACCACGGGCGTTCCCTTGTCGAGGTCGAGGGCGCGCGAGACGTCTTGGGCGCCGTAGGTGCGGGAGCCCGCGAAGCAGTTGACGGCCACCACGAAGGGGATGTGCCGGTGCTCGAAGTAGTCCACGGCGGGGAAGCAGTCCTCCAGGCGCCGGGTGTCGGCGAGCACGACGGCGCCGAGGGCTCCCTGGGAGAGTTCGTCCCACAGGAACCAGAAGCGGTCCTGGCCGGGGGTACCGAACAGATAGAGCGAGAGCCCGGACCGGATGGTGATGCGTCCGAAGTCCATGGCCACGGTGGTCGTGACCTTCTGGTCCACGCCATCGGTGTCATCCACCAACTGGCCCGCCTCGCTGAGCAGTTCCTCGGTGCGCAGCGGCCTGATCTCGCTGACCGCGCCCACCAGAGTCGTCTTGCCCACGCCGAAACCGCCGGCGACAAGGATCTTCAACGCCAGGGCGGCCGTCTCGCCGACCGGGTCATCGGAGTGCTCGGAGACCATCGATCACTTCTCTCGGGAATGCCGGCAACAGTCGACGTCGTCGGGTGCGCACCGCGCCCTCACGGAACGTGCGTACGCGGATTCAGTGCGTGTGCGCGAAGTCAGCATCATGACAACTCCGGCTTCCTCCCGAAGGATTCGACCGCTTTTTACCTGGTTGTGAACTGTCATCTACAGGGCCCGCAATCCTTCGATCACTTCGCGCAGAATCCGTTCGTCAGGAAGCTGCGCGGGCGGTACCGGGCGGCTGACGGTGACACAGCCCAGTTCCAGGAGATCGCCGAGGAGCACCCGGACGACGCCCACCGGAAGGTCGGCGCCCGCGGCGAGTTCCGCGACCGACTGCGTCTCCGGCCGGCACAGCTCGATCAGCGCCCGGTGTTCCGGCCCGAGCGCGGTGTCGTCGTCGACGCCCGGCGCGCCCGCGTCCAGGGTGACGAGCGCGATCAGATCGAAGCGGACTCCGGTGGGGCCGGGCTTGGTGCGTCCGCCCGTCATGGCGTACGGGCGGACGAGGGGCCCGGCCTCGTTGTCGTACCACTGGCTGCCCAGCTCGCGCGGGGCGCCCCTCAGCTCTTCGTTCATCAGTACCGACCGCCTTCTGACCTCAGCCCGCGGCGGGCGGTCGCGCGGCGAGGCGCGGCGCGGTGTAGAGGTGCTCGCCGACACGTTTCACCAGACGCGCCATCTCGTACGCCACGAGGCCGATGTCGGCGGTCACGGCGGTGAGGACGGCGAGGCAGGAGCCGTCGCCGGCGGCGGCCACGAACAGGAAGCCGTCGTCCATCTCCACCATGGTCTGGCGCACGCCACCGGCCCCGAAGTGCCGGCCCGCGCCCTTGGCCAGACTGTGGAAGCCGGACGCGACCGCCGCCAGGTGTTCGGCGTCCTCGCGGCTGAGATCGGTCGACGCACCCACGGCGAGCCCGTCGTTGGAGAGCACCACCGCGTGGCGCACCTCCCTCACGCGCAGCACCAGGTCGTCCAGCAGCCAATCGACTTCGCCGGACCGTTGGGCGGCCCTCATGCCGGGGTCCTGGATCATGTGGGGTCTCCTTCGCTGCTGTCGCTGCGCACTGTCGAATCCGGGGCTGCGCCGTGGCCGGGTTGACGTCCACCGCCGCGCGCCCAGCCGTCGCGGTACGCCGCCATGCGGTCCCGTACGAGTTCGGGTGTGCGCCGGTCGTCGTCCCGGGGGGTGGACGTCCGGTCCGGCTCCTCGGCGTGCGGCTCGCGCAGTTGGGGGGCGAGGCTCGCCTGCCGGACGCGGCGTGGGAGGTCGTCGGAGCCGTCGGAGTCGTCCGGGGGACGGTGCAGTCGCAAGGCGGTGACTCCGGGGGGCGGGGTTTCGGTGGCGGTCTTCGCGGCCACGGGTGCGGGGGCCACCAGCGCGGGCCGGTCGGCCGACGCCTCGACCAGCTCCTGGTGCGCGGCGCCGCCGGGCACGCGCGCGTACTCGCGCTCGGCGGGCCGGGACGCCTCGGCGGCCTTGCGGGGGGAACGTTCCGCCGCGCCGCCGTGCAACAGCGAGGTGGGCAGCAGGACGACTGCGGTCGTGCCGCCGTAGGGCGATGTGCGCAGGTGCACCTTGATGCCGTGCCGGGCGGCGAGCCTGCTCACCACGAAGAGACCGAGCCGGTCGCTGTCGAACAGATCGAGCGCCTCGGACTGTTCGATACGGCGGTTGGCCTCGGCGAGGGTCTCCTTGCCCATGCCGAGCCCGCGGTCCTCGACCTCGACGGCATAGCCGTTGCCCACGGGTTCGCCGGTGATACGCACGCGTGTGTGGGGCGGCGAGAACTGGGCTGCGTTCTCGACGAGTTCCGCCAGCAGGTGGGTGAGGTCGGCGACGGCCGCGCCGACGACGGCCGCCTCGGGCAGCTGTCGTACCTCCACGCGCGCGTAGTCCTCGACCTCGGAGACGGCCGCGCGCACCACGTTGGTGAGCGAGACCGGCATCCGCCAGGCGCGGCCGGGTGCCGCGCCGGAGAGGATGATCAGGCTCTCCGCGTGCCGGCGCATACGGGTGGTGAGGTGGTCGAGCCGGAACAGGTCGCTCAGTTCGTTGGGGTCGTCCGAACGGCGCTCCATGCTGTCCAGCAGACTGAGCTGGCGGTGCACCAGGACCTGACTGCGGCGGGCGAGGTTGACAAAGACTCCGGAGATGCCGCTGGCGAGTTCGGCGCGCTCGACGGCGGCGCGCAGAGCGGCGCGGTGGACGGTGCCCAGCGCCTCGGCCACCTGTCCGGTCTCGTCCTCCGCGGGCGGCCCCGGCGGGGCCTCGGCACGGATGTCGATCTCCTCCCCGGCACGCAGTCTCCGCATGGCCTCGGGAAGCTTGCGGCGGGCGATCTCCAGCGCGCTGTTGCGCAGGCTCACCAACTCGACGACCAGGCCCCGGCCGATGCGTACCGAGATCACCAGCGAGGCGGCGACGGCGGCGAGGCCGAGGAGCACCGCGGCGCCGGCCGGGGTGAGCAGGCCACGGGTGAACGGGTCGGCCCGGTCCGCGACTCCGCGTCCCGCGTCGGCCTCGATGGTGCGCATCTCGTCCTGCACGCGCGCGAGTGCCCGGTCCCAGGCGGCCTGCGGGGCGGCGTCGACCGCGCGTGCCCCGGGTGCGGCGGCGAGGACCGCGTCCTCCGCGGCTCCCACGGCGGCGTAGTCACCGCCGGAGGCGAGCTTTTGCCAGGCGGTGCGCTCGGGGCCGCGCAGGTCGGCGACAGCGGCCTCGGTGAGGGTACGGCGGGTCTCGACGGCGCCGGAGAACAGCCTCAGTCGCTCTCCGTCGAGCTTCCCGGCCAGGCGTGCGCCGACCAGGACCGCGTCCTCCTGGGCCAACGCCTCTCCCGCGCGGGAGAATTCGAGCAGCACACGCGCGTCGGAACCGAGGTCGGCGTCCTGGATGCCGGTCAGCGCGCCGCCCACGGAGAAGGCCGCCGCGATGGTCCTGGTGTACCGCTCGTAGGTCTGGTCCCAGCCCGCCCTGCGGTCGAGCACGGCGGTGCGCAGCGAGCCGAGCCGCTCGGCGCCGGTGACGAACTCCTCCAGCCGCTGGGCCACTCCGGCGGGCAGTTCCTCGGCGTCGGCCACGGTGTTGCTGTCGCCGAGGCGCAGCTCGGCGACGGCCGCGTCGGTGCGTTCGGTGAGCTTCTTGAAGTCGCCGCCCGGCACTGCGGAGGGGTCGGTGGCGAGCCGCACCGCGGTCGCGCGCTCGGCCTGCAGCGCGGCGACGGCGACCGCGACGGGGGCGCGGATCTCGGCGTCGACGCGTTGGACCTGCCGCAGCCTGGAGACGTCCTGCGCGGTGGTGACGGTTGCGTAGGCCCAAAGGGCCAGCAGCGACACCACCGGCACCATCAACAGGCAGACGATCTTGGCCCGGACGGTGCGCGGCCGTATCCGCCAGCTTCCGCCGCGCGCGAGTGCGGCCTCGGGCACCGCTCCCGCGGACTCGTCCGGTCCTTCGTCGGCGGGCGGTCCGGCGTGGGCGCGGCGGCCGCGCACGGGCGGTGAGGGCGGCGACTGGGCGCCGGGTGGGGTGGTCCTACGGGGTGTACGCATGGCCTCCTCGCTCGGAAGTGGTTCGTCGGGGCGTGCGGGTGGCCGGAGCGGCTTCGGCGAAGTCCGCCGTCGGTTCGGCAGCACCCCAAGGGGGCGCGGGGAACTGCGCGACCAGCCACCATGGCGCCGCAGACGAACGACGGGACATCACGGCACATCCAGCGGAGCGCTTTGGCGGGCGACGCTCTCGACCGGCCGCTGGGCGGAGGCGGAGGCCTCGCGCTCCCCGGCCGTCGGGGACAGGGCGACGAAGGCCGAGGTCAGGAAGAGATAGGACCCGAGGCCGACGGCGAGGGGGAAGATGAACTGCATCGCCGTGGCCCCGGGCAGGACGTCCCCGCCGGGCGTGACCCGCACGCTCACCGCGAACATCCCTGTGTAGTGCATGCTGCTCACCGCCGCGCCCATGATCAGTGAGGCGACGGTGACGGCCACGGGGGACTTGATGTTGAGCGCCGCCCACAGCGCCGCCGTCGCGGCGACGACGGCGATCAGCACCGAGAGGCCGACGAGGACGGGGTCGTAGTTCACGTCGCCGTGCAGGCGCACGGCCGCCATGCCCAGGTAGTGCATGCTGGCCACGCCGAGCCCCGTGGTGAGCCCGCCCAGGAAGAGCGCGCGTGTGCGGTCGCGGCTGTAGCCGACGGCGAAGACGCCGGCGCAGACGACGGCCATGGCGACGAGCAGGCTCGCGACGGTGAGCGGCACGTCGTAGCGGATGTCGGTGCCGCTGACGCTGAAGCCCAGCATGGCCACGAAGTGCATGGTCCAGATGCCAGTGCCGATGGCCGAGGCGGCTGTGACGAGCCAGTTGCGGCGCGAGCTGCCGGTGGCGCCGAGGGCGCGGACGGTGCAGCGCAGACCCAGCGCGGCGCCGATGCAGGCCATGACGTACGACAGCACGGGGGTCAGCCACCCCAGGGCGGCGTGGTCCAGGTGTCCCATGGCCCAGGGACGCTAGTCGGGGCAGGGGCGCGCAAAGGGCGCGCATTTCGAAAGGTGTTGGAACATGACACGGATGCCTCCCTGAACGATCGCCTCCCGCTCGAACATGTGCGCCGCTGCGTCATCCCTGTCGGTGAGGGCGTCACTCCCGCCGGTGAGGGATCATGCGGAACATGAGCGACGACCACACACGTGTCCAGGAGTTCTTCACCGCCCGCGCCGCCGACTGGGACGCCAGGTTCCCCGACGACTGCCCCGCGTACGCGGCCGCGGTCGCCGACCTCCGCCTGCGCGAGGGGGACCGCGTGCTCGACGCGGGCTGCGGCACCGGACGGGCCCTGCCGCCCCTGCGTGCGGCGGTGGGGCCCTCGGGAGTGGTGCTCGGGGCCGATCTGACCCCGGCCATGCTGGAGGCCGCCGTACGGGCGGGACGGCACCGGGACGGGCAGCTGCTGCTCACCGATGTGGCCGCGCTCCCCCTGCGCTCGGGGTCGTTGGACGCCGTCTTCGGGGCGGGGCTCATCGCGCATCTGCCCCATCCGGCGGAGAATCTGCGGGAGTTGGCCCGTGTGGTGCGCCCGGGCGGCACGCTGGCGCTGTTCCACCCGATCGGCAGGGCGGCCCTCGCGGCCCGTCAGGGGCGGCAGATCACCCCGGACGACCTGCGGGCGGAGCCCAACCTCCGCCCGCTGCTGGCCGCTTCCGGGTGGCGCATGACGTCGTACGTCGACCAGGACGACCGCTTCCTGGCGCTCGCCGTTCGCGAAGGCTGAGCCCTCACCCGCGCCCGGCGACCACGGCCGCGAAGGCGTCAGGGTTGTCGAACATGACGTTGTGGCCGGCGCCGGGCACCGTCACCACGCGCACGCCCGCCGCTTCCAGGGCCTGCCTGCCCTCCAGTTCACCGCTGAGCTCGCCCTGCAGATACACGCGGTCGACCGGCAGGCCTTCGAGGATGTCGCGCATCACGGGCTGCGAACCACGGATGAGCCCGACCGCGGTGCGATGCAGGGCGCGGGGGTCCGCCAGGCGCATGGTGGCCGCCCACAGCGGTCCGACCTTCTCCAGCACGCGCGCGTGGGCGCCGTCGACGAACGCGTCCTCCTCATAGGACGCGATTCCGCTGCTTCCCGCGGTGGGCGGCGGGAAGGCGTCGAGGTTGGCCTCCGCCAGGACCAGCCGGGAGACGAGCTCGGGGCGCCGGTGGGCGAGCACGATGGCGACGGCGCCGCCCATGCTGTGCGCGACCAACTCGGCCCCGGACAGTTCCGCCGCGCCCAGCACGGCCGCCAAGGCGTCCGCATGCTCCTCCAGCGTGTAGCCGAAGTCCTGGGGCCGGTCACTGATGCCGTGCCCGGGCAGATCGACGAAGAGGCTGCGCCGGCCCGCGAGTTCGGGACGGGCCGCGATGTGCGCGTGGTACACCGACGAAACCGACCCCAGCCCGTGCACGTACACGCGCGCGGGTTCCTCGCCCGGCGTCTCCGTCCACCGGACACAGCTCCCCTTACCGTCGAACTCGGCCTGCTTCATAGCCCCGCCCTCCCGTGTGCCGTCATCACCACGAAGATCGCCTCGCTCAGAGGCTGAGGGCGTACCGGCCTCCGGCTGGGTACCCATGCCCTTGACCGCGCCGTCCCCCTTCTGCCGACGGAACTCCAACTCTACGTTGAGCAGCAGGAGATGGACGATCAGCCATGGCAACCACGCAGGGGGAAGGTGGTCAGCATGTTCGGCAGGGTCCGACAGTCCTGGGGCAGATTTCTGGATGCGTGGCGCACGGAGTCGAGCGCCGATGAGGACAGGCGTACGCACAACCTCTTCGAGGCCGCCGCGGCCTACGTCTCGGCCTGCGCGGAGGACGATCAGGAGCGCATCGACGAAGCAGCGGCCTGGGTGTCGCCGGAGGCGCTGTCGTTCGGGGTGAACGAGCTGGCATGCCGGGCCGTCATCGCCCTCGCGCGAGAACGCGACGAGTCCCCCCGGAGCGTCGCGCGGGACCTCCTCGGTCTCCCGGCGGCCTGAAACGCGCCACGAAGGAGGGTCGATTTCACCCCGTCCAGCCGGAAAACTGCAGCTCCGGGTGGGGTGGGGAGTCGTGACAAGCGCCTTCCGCTCGCATTAGGGTGCGCGCCGATGGACGAACCGATGGGGAGGCTGGGATGGCCGGGACGGACGAGGACGCCGTCGCCGCCGAGGACGACGCGCTCTATGTGCTCACGGCGGTGCTGCTGACGCCGGCGAAGTTCCCGAGCGTGCTGGGCGACGACTATCCGGAGGCATGCGCGGCGCTCGGCCTCGCGCCGCTCGCCGACGGGTACGGGCTGGTGCTCGGCCAGGACGGCGACGGTGCCCGCTGGACGGTCGTCATCGACGACGTCTCGCTGGTCGCGGTCGCCATCGCGTCCTGGGACTGCGGCATGGAGTACGACCTGTCGCCGGACGAGCGCACGGTCGTCGCCGCCCTGCCCGGCTGGCCCCTGGCGGTCGCCGTCGCGGCCCCCAACGTGCCCCCGCCGCACGACCCCGGTCCCGATGTCGCGGAGGGTCCGCCCCTGGCGCCGCCGGACACCTCCACCTGGGGCCCGGCGCAGCGCCGGCTCGGCGCCGACGAGATCGCCCTCCAGTGGGCGCTGTGGCGCGAGCAGATCGACGACGCCGACTTCCCGAGCGCGGGGGGCGCCTCCGAGGCCGGAGAGGGCCAGGAGGCGCCGCAGGAGGCCGCGGAGGGCACCTCGGAGGAGGCCCAGCAAGGGTCCTCGGGCGATTCTTCGGGCGAGGGCGAGCCGAAGCCGAAGGGGCACAGCGGCATCCGCCGGGTCCTCGCCGAGGCGCGCGCGTACGTGGACACCCCGCCGCCCCTCGGGCGGGTCCGGTCCGCCTTCGCCTCGGGCGAGGCCCGCACGCTGCGTGCCGACGGTCCCGGCTGGTCGCTCGTGGCCAGGACCGACGACATCGCGTTCGTGCTGCTCGACGAGGAGCCCGGCGAGGTCCTGCCGGTGGGTCGCGGTCCGGAACTGCCGGGTCTCCTGGAGGCGCTCGACAAGATGGCCGTACGCCCCAGCTGAGGCCCGACGCGCCGGACCTCACTCGATGTCGACGATGAGTGCCTGCGTGGCGGTGTCCGGGTCGCAGTGGCCGCGCAGGGCGTCGACGAGTTCCTGCCGCCAGGGCCTTCCCAGGCGGTCGCGCGCCCTCCGACGACGCCCACCAGCGCCACCGCCGGCAGCCCGGACACGGGCGTCCCACGGACGCGCAGACTGCGGGCCGCGGCGAGGGCGGCGGCACGCGCGCGTGCCCGGCTGAGGTTCACCGGCACGTGATCGGACGGCGGAAGCCGTCCCGGCCCCGCCTCGCACACGCGCACCAGCCGGTCCCACCGGTGCTCGTCGTGGCGACCGCGTGCCACGGCCCCCAGGGCGGCGATCCAGCACACAAGCGCGGCAGCGGCACGAAGCCCGGCGTCAGGGGCGCGGGCGGGGTCCGGGGCTCGGAGGACGGCGTCCGGGACGCCTCATGTGCGGCCATCAGCGCTCACCGTGGAGTCGCTGGGCCTCCTTTCCGTACGTCATGTCGGCCATCGTGACGTGCCGTTGATCAACCGCGCAGCAGATTTCCCGCACCGCCCCGCTCCCCCGACGCCTGTCTTGGCCCCCATGCGACGGCACCGTTCCATGTGGTCCCAACCCATGGATGACGCCAAGGAAGGACCGCACCATGAGGCAGCTCCGACGCCGTCCCGCGCCGTCGCCGACTCCCGTCCCTGGAGGCCCCTATGCGCCTGTCCCGAGGTGTTCCCTTCGTCGCCGCCACGCTGATGGCGGCGACGCTCACCTGGCCGACTTCCGTCGGGGCGACACCTGTTGGCGAGGACCATTGCGCCCGCCAGGAGCGGGTGCGGATCCCCGGCGCCGCCTTCCAGCAGAGCGCCTGTCTCGCGGACCTGACCACAACGGGCCTCGCCGGCACCCCGTACACCGACATGGCCGACCAGACAGGGCTGACGGCCGTCGGCACCCGGGTGCCGTCCGGGGTGCCCGGGATCCAGATCGACGGCTACTTCCCGGACTCCTCACGGTTCAACGCCACCCACGGCTGGAAGCACGACGCGCAGTTCGTCGTCCGGCTGCCGGACCGCTGGAACGGCGGCCTGGTAGTCACGGGCGCGCCGGGCACGCGTCGGCAGTACGCGACGGACAAAGCGATCTCGGACCGGGTGCTCGCCCAGGGCTACGCCTACGCGGCAACCGACAAGGGCAACAACGGTTCGGACTTCTACCGCGACGGCACCCGGCCCGGTGACGCCGTGGCCGAGTGGAACACCCGCACCACACAACTCACCCGCGCCGCCCGGCAGGCCCTGGCCCAGCGCTACGGACATCTCCCGCGCCGCACATACATCACCGGCATCTCCAACGGCGGCTATCTCACCCGCTGGCAGTTGGAGAACCATCCGGAACTGTACGACGGAGGCGTGGACTGGGAAGGGGCGCTGTGGACCGCGGACGGCCCCAATCTGCTCACCTCGCTCCCCACGACTGTGGCCCGCATGGCCGGTTCGGCGCGGGATGAGGATCTGTACGCGGTGGGCTTCGCACGCGGCTCCGAATTCCTGTGGCCGTATCACGAGAAGGCCTATTGGGGCGTCACGCAGAAGATCTACCGCGCCGAGTTCGACCCCACGTACGCCCCGGGTTGCCCCGGCCCGTCCGCCGGCACCACCCCGGAGCAGATCCTCGCGCCCTGCGCCGAGGACGCGACCTACGACTACGCGTCGCGTCCAGCCTCCGTCCGTCGCGCGGTGGCCAGGGTGGCACTGACCGGACGGATCGGCAGGCCGCTGATCACACTGCACGGCGATCTGGACGCGCTGCTGCCGAAGGCGGCCGACTCGGATGTGTACGCACGCATGGTCGGCGCCGCCGGTCGGGGCTCGTTGCACCGCTACTACACGATCGAGGGCGGGACGCATGTCGACGGGCTGTACGACAGCCATCCGGACCGTCTGCGGCCGATCCTGCCCTGCTACCGCTCGGCGTTCGATGCCCTGGTCTCCTGGGTGGAACAGGGCGTCCGGCCGCCCGCGGACCGAACCGTCGGCAAGCCCGCGAGCGGCGATGTGGTCGACTCCTGCGCACTGTCGGACCCGGCCGGGACCTAGGACCCGTCCGGGAGCCGGGAGCCGGGAGCCCGGCCGGAGCCGGGGCCTGGTCGGCGGTCATGCCGGCCGGGCCCCTGCTCCCTCAGCGGCCGAGCTCCTTACGGGTGGCGCGGCGCAGCTTGCGCCGCTGTGAGGGGTCGAGTGCGAGGTACGCGGCGGCTGGGACGCCCAGAATGATCAGGAGCGCTGCCCACCAGGGCAGCCAGATGAGCAGAATGATCCCGACCGCCGCACCTCCTGCGGCGATCTTGTGGTTCCTCGTCATGTGTGTCGCCTCCTCCGCGGCGCACTGCCGCTCTCTGCTCTCAAAACGGGCCCGCGCTGCCCGCGGTTCCGAACCGCGACCCTGAGACGTCCCTGAGGTGTTCCCCCTACTGGTCCTCCTCTTGGCCCACTCGCTCGGGAGGGGCTCGCCGTGTGCGCGAGCGGCGTCCTCGCAGGGGCATACCCCACCCTCCCACGGCAGTGACGCAGAACACAGCCCCGTCATGCCGGATCAAGTCACCCGGTGCTGTACCCTCGGCGACTCCGCCCGGTAGTCAAATTTGAGGAATTCACCATCGCTGCGCAGAAGGTTCCCCCGGCACCACCCTCCGAGATCTTCGAACTGGCCCGCTGCTCCGCCGTGTTCGTGCCCGGCGATCCGGCACGCACCAGCAGGGTCGCCTTCTGGCACCCCGACGGTGAAGCCCTTCCCCTCGTCGAGACGGCATCGGCCGAGGACCTGACCGTCGTCGTGCCCGGCGGCGACGACGTCGAGCTCACGCATGTCCCCGCGGTGTGGCTCCCCCTGCGCGCCGCCCTGCCCGTCCTGGTCCACGCGCGTGTCTCCACCCACGCCCATCGAGGGTCCGCCTTCTGGGGCGCGGCGGCCGTGCTGGCCCTGCAACTCGCGGCACGAGGACTGCTGTTGCCCGGCCTGTCACCCGACGACCACGACGCCTGGCGCACCGGCCCGCTGAGCACCGCGGACCTTGAGCACCTCCGCCGGCTCGCCGCGGCGATGCCGCCCGAGGCGCACGCCGTCCCGCTGAAGACCACCGGCCCGCTGCGCCTGCCCGACCCCGAGCGGCTGCTGCGCGGCTTCCTGGACGCCGTCGCGGACACCCTGCCCCGCACACCCGCGGCTCCCCTCGTGACCGGCGGCCCCGCCTACGCCGCGCCGGATCCGCAGCGTCTGCCCGAGCATCGCGCGTGGGCGGCCGATGTCGCCGCGGGCCACGACGCCGGGGTGCGCCTGTCCCTGCGCGTCGAGGTTCCCGGCCTGGCCACCGTGGCCGAGGAGGAGACGGCGCCCGCGTTCCGTGCCGTGCTCCAGGTGCACGGCGTGAGCGATCCGGGGCTCGTCGCGGACGCCGCTCAGGTGTGGGCCGGGGCCTCCGCCTTCGGCTCCCGCGCGCGGATGGACGCCCTGCTGGCGCTGCGCCGCGCGGCACGCGCGTGGCCGCCGCTCGCTCCCCTGCTCTCGGCCACGGTGCCGGACGCCGTCGAACTGGCCGACGAGGAGGTCACCGACCTGCTCTCCACCGGCGCCCGGGCCCTGGCCGCGGCGGGCGTCGACGTGCACTGGCCCAAGGAGCTGGCCCACGAGCTCACCGCCCGCGCGGTGGTCGGCCCGCCCGACGACGAGACGGGCCCCGGCAAGCTCGCCTCCGACACGCCGTCGTTCCTGTCCGCCGACGCCCTGCTCGCCTTCGACTGGCGGTTCGCGCTGGGCGACCAGCGGCTCACCCGTGAGGATCTCGACCGCCTGGCCGAGGCCGACCGGCCGCTCGTGCGGCTGCGCGACCAGTGGGTCCTGGTCGATCCCGAGGAGGTGCGCCGGGCTCGCGGGCAACAGGACCGCAAGGTGACGCCCGTCGACGCGCTGAGCGCCGCTCTGACGGGCTCGACCGAAGTCGAGGGCCGCAGAGTCGAAGTGCAGCCCACCGGGTGGCTGGCGGCCCTGCGGGAGCGGCTCGCCGACCCCGAGGGGCAGGAGCCGGTCCCGCAGCCCGCCGCGCTCCAGGCCACTCTCCGCGACTACCAGCGGCGGGGCCTGAACTGGCTGGCCCGCATGACCTCCCTGGGCCTGGGCTGCTGCCTGGCCGACGACATGGGCCTCGGCAAGACCATCACGCTGATCGCACTGCATCTGCATCGCCAGACGGACGGCTCGTCGGCCGGTCCCACGCTGGTGGTGTGCCCGACCTCGCTGATGGGCAACTGGCAGCGCGAGATCGAGAAGTTCGCCCCCGGGACGCCCGTGCGCCGCTTCCACGGCGCCCGGCGCGATCTCGACGCCCTCGCCGACGGGGAGTTCGTGCTCACCACGTATGGCACCATGCGCCTGGACGCGCCCCGGCTCGCCGAGGTGCCCTGGGGCATGGTCGTGGCCGACGAGGCCCAGCATGTGAAGAACCCCTACTCGGCGACCGCGCGGCAGCTGCGCTCCATCGGCGCACGCGCGCGCGTGGCGCTCACCGGCACCCCGGTCGAGAACAACCTGTCGGAGCTGTGGGCGATCCTCGACTGGACGACCCCGGGACTGCTGGGCCGGCTCGGCACCTTCCGTACCCGGTACGCGCAGTCCGTCGAGAGCGGTCAGGATCCGGCCGCCGCCGAGCGGCTCGCCCGGTTGGTCCGCCCGTTCCTGCTGCGCCGCCGCAAGTCGGATCCCGGGATCGCGCCGGAACTGCCTCCGAAGACCGAGACCGACCGCGCGGTGTCGCTGTCCAAGGAGCAGGCGGGCCTGTACGAGGCGGTGGTGCGCGAGACGCTCGCGGAGATCGCCGAGGCCGACAGCATGGCGCGGCGCGGGCTGATCGTGAAGCTGCTGACGGGCCTGAAGCAGATCTGCAACCACCCGGCCCAGTACCTCAAGGAGGAGCGGCCGAGGATCGACGGCCGCTCCGGGAAGCTGGAGCTGCTGGACGAGCTGCTCGACACGATCCTCTCCGAGGGGGCGGGCGTCCTGGTCTTCACCCAGTACGTGCGCATGGGGCGCCTGATCGAACGGCATCTGGCGGCCCGTGGTGTGAACTCCCGGTTCCTGCACGGCGGGACGCCGGTCGCCGAGCGAGAGGAGCTGGTACGGCGGTTCCAGGACGGTGAAGTCCCGGTCTTCCTGCTGTCGTTGAAGGCGGCGGGCACGGGCCTGAACCTCACACGGGCCGAGCACGTCGTGCACTACGACCGATGGTGGAACCCGGCGGTGGAGGCGCAGGCCACCGACCGCGCGTACCGCATCGGTCAGACGCGGCCCGTGCAGGTGCACCGGCTGATCGCCGAGGGGACGATCGAGGACCGTATCGCGGACATGCTCAGCCGCAAGAAGGAGCTCGCCGACGCCGTGCTCGGCTCCGGTGAGGCAGCGCTGACGGAGCTGACGGACGCGGAGCTGGCCGATCTGGTGGAACTGCGAGGGGGCGCACGATGAATCGCTACGACGGAGACGAGAACACGGAGCGCACGTTCGCGGCGCTGCCGCCCGCGCGCGGGAGGGGCTTCGCGCAGACGTGGTGGGGCCGGGCCTGGCTGAAGGCGCTGGAGGACACCGCGCTGGACTCCGCACAGCTCAAGGCGGGCCGCAGGCTCGCCCGCGCGGGAAGCGTGGGCGCGGTGTCGGTGCGCCCTGGGCGCATCACGGCCGTCGTCCAGGACCGCGACCGCACACAGCACCGTGCGGACGTCCTGCTGGAGGAGTTGTCCGACGAACAGTGGGACCGGTTCCTGGACATGACCGTCGAGCGGGCCGGACATGTCGCGGCGCTGCTGGACCGCGACATGCCGCCGCACCTGGTCGAGGACGCGGCGGCCACCGGCATCGAACTGCTGCCGGGGATGGGCGACCTGGAACCCGAGTGCGACTGCGAGGCGTGGGACCACTGCGCGCACACGGCGGCCCTGTGCTACCAGGTGGCGCGGCTGCTGGACCAGGATCCGTTCGTGCTGCTGCTGATGCGGGGACGGGGCGAACGCGCCCTGCTGGACGACCTCCAGGCCCGCAGCACCGCACCCACCGAGGCGGCGCCCGAGCCGGAGGGCGTGGACGCCGCGGAGGCGTTCGCGGCCGGGGACATCCTGCCGCTGCTGCCGGATCTCCCCGAACTCCCCGAGGAGCCCGGCGTACCGCCGTCCCTCGACACCGAGACGCCTCCCCCGCCCGGTGTCGACCCCTCCGCCCTGGAGTACCTCGCCGCCCGCACCGCGGCGGAGGCGCACCATCTGCTGGTCAACGCTCTGCGCGGAGTGGCGGACCATCCTGACCTGCCGTTGGCCCAGGACGCGGTCCGGCTCGCGGCGGCCGCTCCCGCGCCGGCTGTGCTGGAGCGCCTCGCCGATGGTTCGGGGCGCGGTCGGGAGCAGTTGGCGCTTGCCGTACGGGCCTGGGAGCTCGGCGGGCCGGCGGCGCTGTCCGCGCTGGAGGACGAGTGGGCCGTGGAGGGGGAAACCCTCGCACGCGCGCGTGCGGTTCTGGAGGCGGCCTGGGACGAGGACGAGCGACCGTCGCTGCGGGCGAAGGGCAACCGCTGGACGGCGGTCGGCACGTCGGGGCAGGTTCGGCTGGGACGGGACGGCCGCTGGTGGCCGTACCGGAAGGAGCGCGGTCGCTGGGTGCCGGCCGGCGGCCCTTCTCAGGACCCGGCGACGGCACTGGCCTCGGCGGAGCCCGGACCCGAGCGGTAGCCCCCACATCCTGGGGCCATCCCAACTGGGGATTGTGTGCTCGGGGCGTCGGCTCGACGAGCGGCCGACGCCCCGCGTTCACCAGTTGGTCGCGCGGCGTTCCGCGCGGGACCCAAATCTGGCCGCTGTCACCGAACTTGGTCCTCAGGAGGCCCGATGTCCCCGCACGCCACCGGCCGGCGCCGCGTCCACCGTTCCGTCGCAGCGGGCGTACCCCTCGCCGTCCTGGCCGTCCTGGCGGCGACGGGTCCGGCCGCGGGTACCCCGTCCGAGGACGACGCCCGGGTCGTCGGTACCGCCACGCTCGGCGACACACCGCTCGCCGCGTTCAGCAATGCCCTGCTGCCCGGCACGGTCGCCGACGACCGGGGTGTCGACCTCGGCGGCATCGGCAGCGACATCTACCCGACCGGCCGCGAGGGCGAGTTCTGGACCGTCACCGACCGCGGGCCCAACGGCCAGATCAAGGTGGACGGCACCAAGCGCCGTACCTTCCCGGTGCCCGGCTTCGACCCGGCGATCGTCAAGATCCGGGTCTCGGGCGACTCGGTACGGGTCATCGACGCGATCCCGCTGACCACCTCCTCCGGCAAGCCCGTCACCGGGATGCCCAACCAGCAGGGCCGCGACGAGGCGCCGTACTCCTACAACGCGAGCACACCGCTGTCGTACAACCCCAATGGTCTTGACACCGAGGGCATCGTGCGGGCCAAGGACGGGAGCTTCTGGCTGGTCGACGAGCACGGGCCCTCGCTCGTGCATGTCTCCGCGCGCGGGAAGGTGCTCACGCGCTATGTGCCCGAGGGGCTGAACCTCACCGGCGCCGACTACCCGGTGGTCGAGGCGCTGCCCTCCGTCCTGCTGCACCGCAAGGTCAACCGTGGTTTCGAGGGGCTCGCCCAACTGCCCGGCGGCGACCTGGTGATGGCCGTGCAGAGCCCGCTCTCCCTGCCCGACGCGGACGCCGGTGAGGCCTCGCGCACCACCCGCCTGCTGCGTTTCTCGCCGAAGAAGAAGGCGGTCACCGCCGAGTACGCGTACCGCTTCGACCCGGTGAACGTGGTGGACCCCGGCGAGGACGACACCTCCGAGCTCAAGATCTCCTCGGTGGTCGCCGTCGGGGGCGACCGGCTGCTGGTGGAGGAGCGCACCGACAAGACCGCCCGGCTGCACCTGGTACGGCTGGACAAGGACTCGAACATCCTCGGCGGCCCCTGGGACGACGACACCACGTCCCCGTCGCTGGAGCAGATCGACGACCCGGCCGCCGCGGGCGTGCCCGTCCTCGGCAAGAAGCTGGTCGTCGATCTCGGCACGGTCGCCGGAGTGCCCGGCAAGATCGAGGGCGTCGCGCGCGTGGACCGCGACACGCTCGCCCTGATCAACGACAACGACTTCGGCATGACCGACGGGACGGGCGCCTTCGACGCACAGGGCCGGCTGGTAGACAGCGGGATCGAGACGACGGTGACGTACGTGCGCCTGCCGCGCGGCATCTGACGGCGACCTGCACGCGTGCGTGGTGGTTCACCTCCGCCGCGCACGTGGCCGTCGCCCTACGGCAGGTCGACCTCGCCGAGATCCGGCAGCAGCGACTCGATCTCACTGGGCAGGTCGCTGGGCAGCTCACTGGGGAACCCCGACGGCAGCGACGTGGGCAGTTCACTCGGCAGTCTGCTGGGCAGCTCGGTCGGAATGCTGAACGACGGCCTCGGCGACGGGCTCTCCGCGGTCGGCTTCTCCTCCGGCGAGTCATCGCTCCCCGAGGCCAACAGCACCACCAGGGCGACGGCCACGCCCGCCACGATCACCGCCAGCAGGGCGAGCAGCAGGCCGCGTCGTCTCCTCGGGCCTCCGCCGGGCGGCGGCCCGTCGTCGTACGAGGGCGGTCCGAAGCCGTCGGTGGGCGGTCCGAAGCCGCCGCCCGGGGGCGGACCGGGCGGCTGGGGCGGTACGGGCGGGATGGCCATACCGCCCAGCGTCACCTCCCGGCGGTGATCACGCGAGCCCGTCGCGGAAGTTGATACCGGCCCATGCCCTGGAGGGCACGATTCCGGTGCATTCCCCGCAGGACGTCCCTTACCGGCGCCGCGCGCTCACCGAAGTCAGCGCGCGGCGCCGGTACGCGCGCGTGCTCGTTCAGCCACGCGCTCCCAGCAGGTGGTCCATCGCCAGCTGGTCGAGCCGCTCGAAGGCCATCCCGCGCGCGGCGGCCGCTTCGGCGTCGAACTCCTCGAACGCGGCACGGTCGGCGAGCAGGGACTGCAGACCGTCGGCCGCGGTGGGCTGCGCCAGCTCGTCCAGACGCGAGGCCCGCAGCGCCTCCTGGACCTCCGGGTCCGCGCGGAAGGCGGCCGCGCGCTCCTTGAGGATCAGGTAGTTGCGCATACAGCCCGCGGCCGACGCCCACACGCCGTCCAGGTCCTCGGTCCGCGGTGGCTTGAAGTCGAAGTGGCGCGGTCCGGCGTACCCGGCGCTCTCCAGCAGGTCGACGAGCCAGAAGGCGGCGCGCAGGTCGCCGGCGCCGAAGCGCAGGTCCTGGTCGTACTTGATGCCGGACTGGCCGTTGAGGTCGATGTGGAAGAGCTTGCCCGCCCACAGGGCCTGCGCGATGCCGTGCGGGAAGTTCAGCCCGGCCATCTGCTCGTGGCCGACCTCGGGGTTGACGCCGTACAGCTCGGGGCGCTCCAGGCGCTCGATGAACGCCAGCGCGTGGCCGACGGTGGGCAGCAGGATGTCGCCGCGCGGCTCGTTCGGCTTGGGTTCGATGGCGAACTTCAGGTCGTAGCCCTGGGAGGTCACGTACTCGCCGAGGAGGTCGAAGGCCTCCTTCATGCGGTCGAGGGCCACCCGCACGTCCTTGGCGGCACCGGACTCGGCGCCCTCGCGGCCGCCCCAGGCGACGTAGGTCCTGGCGCCGAGCTCGACCGCGAGGTCGATGTTGCGGATCGTCTTGCGCAGGGCGTAACGGCGCACGTCACGGTCGTTGGCGGTGAACGCGCCGTCCTTGAAGACGGGGTGCGTGAAGAGGTTCGTGGTGGCCATCGGCACGGTCATGCCGGTCGCGTCGAGAGCCTGCCGGAAGCGCTTGATGTGCGCCTCACGCTCGGTGTCGGAGGATCCGAAGGGGATCAGGTCGTCGTCGTGGAAGGTGACGCCGTAGGCGCCGAGCTCGGCCAGGCGCTGCACCGTCTCGACCGGGTCGAGGGCGCGGCGGGTGGCGTCGCCGAAGGGGTCCCGTCCCTGCCAGCCGACGGTCCACAGGCCGAAGGTGAACCTGTCCTCGGGGGTGGGCTGGTAGTTCATGCCGCGGCTCCTTGCCTGCTGCGAGTTGCTTGCTGCCGACTATTTCGTCATGGCGATTTACAAATTAGTATGCCGAGGCATCTCTGGGAAGAGAACAGTTGTCCTCGGGTAAGGACACGAGCCGCGCAGAGAACCGAGCCGCACAAGAGGAGAGCCCGATGTCAGCAGCCGAAGGACCGCTCGTCGTCGGCGTGGACACGTCCACCCAGTCCACCAAGGCCCTCGTCGTCGACGCGGCCACCGGCCAGGTCGTCGCGAGCGGCCAGGCCTCGCACACGGTGTCCTCCGGGGCGGGCCGTGAGTCCGATCCCCGCCAGTGGTGGGACGCCCTGTGCGAGGCCCTGCGCCAGTGCGGCGACGCGGCCCGCGAGGCCGCCGCGGTGTCGATCGGCGGCCAGCAGCACGGCCTGGTCACCCTGGACGAACAGGGCGAACCGGTCCGCCCGGCGATGCTGTGGAACGACGTCCGCTCGGCACCGCAGGCCCGCCGGCTCATCGAGGAGCTTGGCGGCCCGAAGGCCTGGGCCGAGCGCACCGGGAGTGTGCCCGGCGCATCCTTCACGGTGACGAAGTGGGCGTGGCTGGCCGAGCACGAGCCCGAGGCCGTCCGCGCGACGAAGGCGGTACGGCTCCCCCACGACTACCTCACCGAACGCCTCACGGGCGAGGGCACGACCGACCGCGGCGACGCCTCCGGCACGGGCTGGTGGGCGTCCGGGACGGAGTCGTACGACGAGGAGACCCTCGCGCATGTCGGCCTCGACCCCGCGCTGCTCCCCCGGCTGGTCCGGCCCGGCGAGGTGGCGGGCACCGTACGCACCCACCACGACCTGCCCTTCTCCAAGGGCACCCTGGTCGCCCCCGGCACCGGCGACAACGCCGCCGCCGCGCTCGGGCTCGGCCTGCGCCCCGGCACCCCGGTACTCAGCCTGGGCACCTCCGGCACGGTGTACGCCGTGTCCCAGCACCGCCCCGCGGATCCGACCGGCACGGTCGCGGGCTTCGCCGACGCGCACGGCGACTGGCTGCCGCTGGCCTGCACCCTGAACTGCACGCTCGCCGTCGACCGCGTGGCCGCGCTGCTGGGCCTGGACCGCGAGGCGGTGGAGCCGACCACCGACGTCACGCTGCTGCCCTACCTGGACGGCGAACGCACCCCGAACCTGCCGAACGCCTCGGGCCTGCTGCTCGGCCTGCGCCACGACACGACCGCCGGCCAACTCCTCCAGGCCGCCTACGACGGCGCCGTCCACTCCCTGCTCGGCGCACTGGACCTGGTCCTCGACGCCGACGCGGACCGCTCCGCCCCGCTGCTGCTGATCGGTGGCGGCGCGCGCGGCACGGCCTGGCAGCAGACCGTGCGCCGCCTGTCGGGGCGTCCCGTGCAGGTGCCCGAGGCCAAGGAACTGGTGGCGCTCGGCGCCGCGGCCCAGGCGGCCGGCCTGCTGACCGGTGAGGATCCGGCCGCGGTCGCCCGGCGCTGGAACACGGCCGCGGGCCCGGTGCTGGAGGCGGTGGAGCGGGACGAGGCGACCCTGGCACGGATCGCCGGGGTACTCTCCGACGCGGCCCCGCTGCTGGAGCGGAGGACGCAGGCCCAGTGACCGCACGCACACCGATCGAGGACTGAGGGAGGCATGACCGCACCGCTTCCCGGACGGGCGCTGCCCGACACCCAACAGGGCATGCGCCGCCGCAATCTGGCGCGGGTGATGCACACCGTCAGCGCGGAGGGCCCCCTGTCCCGGGCCGCCGTCGCCTCCCGGATCGGTCTGACGCGTGCGGCGGTGTCGACCCTCGTCGACGAACTGATCCGCTCGGGACTGATCGAGGAACTGGGCCCGGAACGGCCGGGTCGGGTGGGCCGCCCCGGCTCGGCGCTGGCCGTCAGCGCCCACGGCCCGGCCGGCATCGGCGCCGAGATCGGCGTCGACCACCTCGCGGTGTGCGCGGTCGATCTGCGCGGCGCGATACGGGCCAGGGCCGTACGGCACGGCGCGAACCGGGGGCGTTCCGCCGAACCGGTGGTCCGGGAACTGACCGAGCTGGTGCGGGCGGTCGTCGCGGACGCGGAGCGCGAAGGGCTGTGGCCCGCCGGGCTCGCGGTGGCGGTGCCCGGTCTGGTGGCACGCGACGGCCGTACCGTCGTGCGCGCGCCGAATCTCGAATGGCACGACATCGACCTCGGGGCCCTGCTGCCCGAGGAGTTCGCGCTGACCGTGGACAACGAGGCGAACTTCGGCGCGCTCGCCGAACTCTGGCTCGGCGAGGGGACACCGCGGGACTTCCTGCACGTGTCCGCCGAGATCGGCATCGGTGCTGCCGTGGTCGTGGACGGGCAACTGCTGCGCGGAACCCGTGGTTTCGCGGGCGAGTTGGGGCATGTGCCAGTCCGCCCGGAGGGGCCGCCGTGCCCGTGCGGAGGGCGCGGCTGTCTGGAGCAGTACGCCGGTGAGGAGGCCGTGCTGCGGGCGGCCGGCCTGGAACCGGGCGAGGACCGCGTCGGGCTGCTCGCGGGCCGGGCGGCCGAGGGGGACACGGATGTACGGGGTGCTCTGCACGACGCGGGCGAGGCGCTCGGCGTCGCGCTGACCGGGGCCGTCAACCTGCTGGACCCCGAGAGCGTGGTGCTCGGCGGTGCGCTGGCCGGGCTCGCGCCCTGGCTGCTGCCCTCGCTGGAGGCCGAGTTGGACGGGCGTACCGCGGGCGCGGCCTGTCCGGTGTCCGTGTCGCGGCTCGGGTCCGAGGGGCCGCTGCTGGGCGCCGCGCACTGGGTGGTGCGAGGAGTGCTGGACGATCCGGCCATGGTGGGCGAACGGGCCTGAATCCAGAGCGACTTCACTCGATCGAGTGAGGGAGTTTTCCACACTTCGACCGCCGTCCACGGAAACACAGCGGGCCCTTCGGCCCGACCCCTCCGCGCCGTACCGTGATTCACGCGAGGGCGCTCCCCGCCCCTCCTCCCCCGTGACCTGTGGCAGAACGGAGCTGTGCGGCGATGAGCGACCCCCGGATCCTGACCGTCCGACCCCGACCCGACGAATACGCCTGGACGTTCGGCGGCGTCCCGCCCGTGGCGCGCATCGCGCCGGGGACCGTGCTGGATCTGTTCACGGAGGACTGCTTCGGCGGGCGGGTGCGGTCCGAGAAGGATCTGGTCTCCGAGGTCTGCGAGTTCCCCTTCCTCAACCCGCAGACCGGCCCGTTCCATATCGAGGGCGCGGAGCCCGGAGACACCGTCGCCGTGCACTTCGTGTCGATCGAACCCGCCCGGGACTGGGCTGCGTCCACCACGGTCCCCCTGTTCGGTGCCCTCACCTCGACCCACACCACGGCCACGCTCCAGCCGCCGCTCCCGGAGACCGTCTGGATCTGGCAGCTCGACAGAACCCGGCGCACAGCCCTGTTCCGCGCGCACGACAGCGACTTCGAGGCCGAACTGCCGATCGATCCGATGCACGGCACCGTGGGGGTGGCCCCCGCCAATCTGGAGGTCCGCTCGGCGCTGGTGCCGGACGCGCACGGCGGGAACATGGACACGCCCGAGATGCGGGCCGGCGTCACCTGCTATCTCGGGGTGAACGTCGAGGGAGCGCTGCTCAGCCTGGGCGACGGACACGCCCGCCAGGGCGAGGGCGAGACCTGCGGTGTCGCCGTCGAGTGCGCGATGAACACCGTGGTGATCGTCGAACTGCTCAAGGGGATCGCCACTCCCTGGCCTCGCATCGAGTTGGACACGCACATCATCTCGACCGGATCGGCGCGCCCCTTGGAGGACGCGTTCCGAATATCCCAGCTCGACCTGGTCCAGTGGCTGGTCCGTGACTACGGCTTCAGCGAGTTGGACGCGTACCAGTTCGCAACCCAGGCCGTCGAGTCACCGTTGGCCAATGTGTGCGACACCAACTACACGTGCGTGGCCAAGCTCCGCAAGCAGTGGCTGCCCCGGCGCGAGACACACCGCGGAGTCCACGCCCGTCTGCGCGAAACCGCGTCGACCCTCCCGCACTGACCCGACATCTCCCGGCCCGGCACCTCCCGACCCGACTCCGTATGAGCCCGCCCACCCACACGATCGAGAGGCACCACCCCGTATGGAACGGGCACAACCACTGACCAACAGACGACTCCTCCTCAAGGGCGCCGCCCTCGCCGCCGTGCCCTACGGACTGCTCCCCGGCCCGCAGGCCGATGCGCAGGTCCAGGCGCCCGACCAGCCGACCGCCGAGTGGCAGCGGGCGAGCCCCGCCAACTTCACCGCTGCCCGCCGACCCGTGGAGCACCGCGTCGACCTGGTCATCGTCCATGTCACACAGACCGACTGGTCCGGCACCCTGACCGTCTTCCAGAACCCGAGGAAGAAGGTGTCCGCGCACTACGTCGTCCGCTCCGCCGACGGACATGTGGCGCAGTGCGTCCGCGAGTCGGACATCGCCTGGCACGCGGGGAACTGGGACTACAACACCCGCAGCATCGGCATCGAACACGAGGGCTGGGTGGACCGGCCCGCCTACTTCACCGACGCCCTGTACGAGCGGTCGGCCGCACTGACCGCGGCGATCTGCGCCAGACACGGCATCCCGAGAGACAGGAGGCACATCATCGGCCATCACGAGGTGCCGGGCACCGACCACACCGATCCCGGGCCCCACTGGGACTGGGCGCGCTACATCGGGCTCGTCAAGGCCGCCTGAAGCTCGTCGAGGCCGCCTGACCGAGACGTCCGGCCAGTCGTTCGGGTGACGCCGGTCGAAAAGGTTGTCCGCGCGCGTACCCGGAGTGACGATGTCCCCAGCCGCATCGCTGTCCGGGGAGGCCGAGTTGACCGATCCGTGGGTGGCCCTGGAGCCGGGGGCCGACCCTTCCGAGCGCGCGCACATGCTGCGCCGCGCGCATGAGGCGTTCACCGCGGCGGGCACCGTGCCGAAGCCGGTGCGCGCCGTGGTGGCCGACTCGTGGCGGCGTTCCGCGAGAGCGGGCGTCGGGCCCGACGGCACGGCGAGCGTGGAGATCGCCGACGGCGACCTCGGCGCGTACCGCGCGGAGCACCCGCTGGCCCGGGTGATGCCGCTGTTCCGTGAGCTGATGGGCTCGTTCGCGGCGGACGGCGAGCATCTGCTCGCGGTGTGCGACGAGCACGGCAGGCTGCTGTGGGTCGAAGGGCATGCCTCGACCCGGCGGCAGGCGGGCCGGATGAACTTCGTCCCCGGCGCCCGCTGGTCGGAGACGGCGGTCGGGACGAACGCGCCGGGCACAGCGGTCGCCGTCGACCGGCCGGTGCAGGTGTTCGCGGCCGAGCACTTCATCCGGCGGGTGCAGCCCTGGACGTGCGCGGCGGCACCGGTGCACGATCCGCGTACCGGGCGGGTGCTCGGGGCCGTGGACATCACCGGCGGGGACGGGCTGGCGCATCCGCACAGCCTGGGCTTCGTGCAGGCGGTGGCGCGGGCGGCCGAGTCCCACCTGGCGCTGCTCGCCCCGGCGGGCCCGGCCGCGGACACACCCGAGCTGTCCGCGCTCGGCCGGGACGAGGCCCAGTTGCTCACCGGTGGCCGCAAGGTCAGGCTCAGCCGCCGGCACAGCGAGATCCTGGTGCTGCTCGCCCGGCATCCGGAGGGCCTGACCGGCGACGAGCTGCTGTGCGCGCTGTACGAGGACGAGTCGGTGACGCCGGTGACGTTGCGGGCCGAACTCGCCCGGCTGCGGCGGATACTCGGCCCCGGCCTGCTGGCCTCGCGGCCGTACCGGCTCACCGTCCCGGTCGAGTCGGACGTCGCCGTGGTCGAGCGGCGGCTGGCGGCGGGGGCGGTCAGTGCGGCGGCGACGGCGTACGCCGGTCCGCTGCTGCCCGCCTCCCAGGCGCCGGCGGTGGCGCGGGTCAGGCGGCGGCTCGCCGACGGACTGCGCACGGCGTTGATCGCCCGCAGGGACCCCGACCTGCTGGCGGACTGGGTGCACGCGCCCTGGGGGGAGGACGACCTCGACGTGTGGCGGGCGCTGGCCGCGGTGCGCCCGACGGCCACGGTCCGTTCCCGGCTCGCCGCACTGGAGTCGGAGCTGGCGGCGCCACCGGGCCGGGTGCCGCGCTGACCGAAAGGCGCCCCGAACAGTCAGAGCCGACCGCGCCACCGGGCCGCGTGCCCCCGCTGACCGGAAGCCGCTCCGAACCCCGGACCCGCGCAACGTCCTTGCAACCTCCCGCTCCCTAGCCTCGCGCCGAGAGCTGCCCAACGGCGGGCAGCGCTGTTGCAGGGAGGCAGGCCGGCATGACCCGTTACGCGGCACCCGGGACCGAGGGCGCGATCGTCTCCTACCAGGCGCGCTACGACCACTTCATCGGCGGCGAGTACGTGCCGCCGCTTCGGGGGCAGTACTTCGAGAATCCGTCCCCGGTGAACGGGCAGCCGTTCACCGAGATCGCTCGCGGCACGGCGGAGGACGTGGAGCGTGCCCTGGACGCGGCGCACGCGGCAGCCCCGGCCTGGGGTCGCACGGCGGCGAGCGAACGCTCCGACATCCTGCTGAAGATCGCCGACCGGATGGAGGCGAACCTGGAGCGACTTGCCGTCGCCGAGAGCTGGGAGAACGGCAAGCCGGTGCGGGAGACGCTGGCGGCCGACATCCCGCTCGCGATCGACCACTTCCGCTACTTCGCCGGTGCGATCCGCGCCCAGGAGGGCTCGCTCGGCGAGATCGACGACGACACGGTGGCGTACCACTTCCACGAGCCGCTCGGTGTCGTCGCGCAGATCATCCCGTGGAACTTCCCGATCCTGATGGCGACCTGGAAGCTGGCCCCGGCGCTGGCGGCGGGCAACGCGGTCGTGCTCAAGCCGGCCGAGCAGACCCCGGCCTCCATCCACTTCTGGCTGAGCCTGATCGCCGATCTGCTGCCGCCGGGCGTCATCAATGTCGTGAACGGCTTCGGTGTGGAGGCGGGCAAGCCGCTGGCGTCCAGCCCGCGGGTGGCGAAGGTGGCGTTCACCGGTGAGACCACCACCGGCCGGCTGATCATGCAGTACGCCGCGGAGAACATCACCCCGGTCACCCTCGAACTCGGCGGCAAGTCCCCGAACATCTTCTTCGAGGACGTCTGGCGGGCCGACGACGACTTCCGCGACAAGGCCCTCGAAGGCTTCACGATGTTCGCGCTCAACCAGGGCGAGGTGTGCACCTGTCCGTCGCGGGCGCTGGTCCAGCAGGGCCACTACGGCGAGTTCATGGAGGCGGCGGTCGCCCGCACCGAGCTGATCAAGACCGGCCATCCGCTCGACACGGACACGATGATCGGCGCCCAGGCCTCCAACGACCAGCTGGAGAAGATCCTCTCCTACCTCGACATCGGCCGGCAGGAGGGCGCCCGGGTCCTCACCGGCGGCGAGCGCGTCGAGCACGACGGCGAACTCAAGGGCGGCTACTACGTGCAGCCGACGATCTTCGAGGGCAACAACCGGATGCGGATCTTCCAGGAGGAGATCTTCGGCCCGGTGGTCTCGGTGACGTCCTTCGACGACTTCGACGACGCCATCAAGATCGCCAACGACACGCTGTACGGCCTCGGCGCGGGCGTGTGGACCCGTGACGCCAACACCGCGTACCGCGCGGGCCGCGCGATCCAGGCCGGCCGCGTCTGGACGAACTGCTACCACGCCTACCCGGCCCACGCGGCCTTCGGCGGCTACAAGGGCTCGGGCATCGGCCGCGAGACGCACAAGATGATGCTGGAGCACTACCAGCAGACCAAGAACCTGCTGGTGAGCTACTCGCCGAGGAAGCTGGGCTTCTTCTAGAGGCACGAAAAAGGCGCCTGACCTGGTCGTTTACCCGCCAGGCGCCTTCCTCTCGGCCGACTCAGAGCAAGGGCCGACTTCCACAGGGACTTCGTTCGTTGCGGGCGCCCCGCAAGAGTGTCCCGCTCCAGCCAGCACGTTTCGACCAGTACACCTGCAACTCTTGACGCCGGGGAGCAAGGGGTGGAAAGTTGTACATATACGTCGTAAACATACGACGTTGCAATACCGCACTCTGGAGCGACGCGCCATGACGCGCAGGGAACCGGATTCGGCAGATCTTCCCGGGGTGGAGCGTCGGCTTGCGCGGAACTCGGACCTCGACGTCGTCCGGATCACCGCCGGCAGCCCTGCTTTCGGGGCGCCCGCACCCGGTCCGCTGCCGCGCCGCCTCGAACGGCTGCCCGTCATCCCATGCCTGATCCTTTCGTCGCTGCCGGCAGCCGTGGCCATCACGCCTTCCGCCCGACATTCGCCGCCACCCCGGGCCAGTGAGGTGCAGTGAACACAGACCGACGCCGCGCGCGCGAAGCAGTGACGCCCACGAGTCCACCGTCCACGGTCCTCGTCACCGGCGGAGCCGGCTTCATCGGCAGTCATGCCTGCGTCGAACTGCTCGACCACGGCTACGAGGTGATCGTGGTCGACGACTACTCCAACAGCACTCCGCAGGTCCTCACCCGTGTGGAACGGATCGCCGGCCGTTTCGTCGGTGCCGTCTATGAGCTGGACATCCGTGATCGACGCGCCCTCTCGGCCGTCTTCGACCGCCACTCCGTGGACGCCGTCGTGCACTTTGCCGCGCACAAGGCAGTGGGCGGGTCGACACGGATGCCCGTCGAGTACTACGACACCAACGTCGGCGGCACGACCGCTCTGCTCCGGACCATGCACGAGCACGGCGTGCACCAGCTCGTGTTCTCCTCTTCCTGCTCGATCTACGGCGACGCCGGACCCGGACCGCTGGACGAGGCCACCCCGGCCCGGCCCACCAATCCATACGCGGCCTCCAAATGGATCTGCGAACAGATCCTCGCCGATGTCTGCCACCGGTGCCCCGAGTACACCGTGCTGTGTCTGCGGTACTTCAACCCGGCCGGCGCTCACCCCAGCGGGCTGCTCGGCGAGGATCCCCACGGCACACCCGACAATCTGATGCCGTACGTGGCCCAGGTGGCCATCGGCCGACGGAAGCGGGTCCACGTGTTCGGCGCCGACTACCCCACGCCCGACGGGACCGCGATCCGCGACTATCTCCACGTCATGGACACCGTCGAGGCCCACCGCGTCGCGCTCGACCATCTCGCCGACGGACCAGGCATGCGTGTGTACAACCTGGGCGTCGGCAAGGGCAGCTCGGTCCTCGACGTCGTCACCGCGTTCTCCGAGGCGTGCGGCAGGCCCATTCCGTACGAGGTCGCGGCCCGCCGCCCCGGCGACGTGGCCGAACTCGTCGCCGACGCGACCGCCGTGGCGCGCGCCTGGGGCTGGCGCCCCATCCGGGACCTCGCCGACACGTGCCGGGACGCCTGGAGGTTCCAGCAGCTCAACCCCCACGGCTACGCGGGCTCCGCTCGGCGGCCGAACACGAAGGCCTAGGGGTGTTGCGAAAGTCCCGTGCGGGTGCTGTGCGGCACTCTCACAAAACCCCCTGGGCCCTCGGCATCTGCTCCGCCGGCCGGGGTCGTCGCCGCCGCGGTGACGAGATGCAGCCCGGTGCCTGTCATGCCTACGATCTAGAAAGGCGCACGGCGCCGCGTGTTCGCGAGCTGGTGTTCCTCAACGCAGGGAGGCGCTTGGCGTTGCTGCTGGCCCACCGGCTGATGGCCGTGTACCTCGCGTTGGTCGGGGCCGCCACCAGCCTGTACATGACCACCCCGGAAACACGCGCGCCGCTCTTGGCCGCGATCGGGCTGGGTGGTGCCGCCGCCATCCTCATCGGAGCGCACATGCACCGGCCCGCGCACCGCTGGCCCTGGTGGGTACTGGCCGCAGGACTGTCGGCCTTAGCCGCGGGCAGTACCCACTACAACGCGCGCGAAGAGTATGTCCATCCGTTCCTCTCTCCCGCGGCCGCGTTCTGCCTCGCCGCGTACCCGCTCATGGCGGCGGGACTGTTCGGTCTCATCCGGTACCGCTGGGTGGACCGTGACCTGCCCAGTCTGCTGGACGCGCTGATCATCACCGCCGGGCTCGCCCTGCCGGTCTGGGTCTATCTGATGCAGCCCCTCGCACGGCTGGAGGGCCTGACCTGGCAGCAGCGCGCGATCAGCCTCGCCTACCCGCTCGGCGACGTGCTGGTACTGGCGATGCTGGCCCGGCTGCTCGCTCCCACCCCCGTCTCCGGCGGCAACCGCGCCGTACAGCTGCTCGTCCTCGGCACCGTCACGCTGCTCGCTTTCGACATCGCTTACGGAATCCTCCAGCTCAACGGGGCCTGGCAGGCCGACACGCTGCTGGACTCCGGCCGCATCGTCTTCTGCACGGCCTGGGGGCTGGCCGCGCTGCACCCCTCCATGGCGGCGCTGACCGCCACCGTGCCTCAGCCGCAGCCCCGGCGCCCGCCGTGGCCACGGCTCGTGCTGCTCGCTGCAGCCACCCTGATCGCGCCCGGGATCCTGCTCTACGAGGAGCAGGTGGGCGCAGACCCCGACACGACGGTGTTCGCCGTCTTCTCCAGTGCCCTGTTCCTGTTGGTGATCTTCCGTCTCGCGGGCATGGTCGTGGCCCACCGCAAGGCCGTGGCGCGTGAACTGGCGCTGCACGTGGCGACCGCTTCACTGGTGGCGGCGGAAAGACCGCAGGAGATCGCGCAGGCCTGCGCTACGGCGGTGACCGCACTGTTCGGGCCGAAAGTCCAGCACGGTTCCATGCTGCTGTCGGCCAGGCACGCCCAGGACCTGTATGTGCTACAGGCCCGGTCCCGTGACGGACCCGGCGACGGACCCGTCACGGACACCGGTGGGGCCCCCGAGGAGGGGCCGGCGGGCCTCGCCCTCCACCACACGCTGATGGTCCCCGTCACGGCGCTCGGACCGCGCACGGCCACCGAACTCGGAGACCTGCCGACTGCCCTGGTGTGCCCGATGATCCAGCCCGACCGTCCGGCCGGCTGCGAGCTTCCGGGCGCGCTGCTGGCGGCGGGGCCCGAGCGGCAACTCACCGAGATGCGCGGCTCGCTGGAGATCCTGGCCTCGCACGCGGGGCTGGCGACGGAACGCATCGGGCTCCGGCAGGAGATCACTCGCAAGGAAAGCGAGGCGTACTTCCGCACACTGGTGCACAACGCCTCGGACGTCATCCTCATCGTTGACGACGACACCACCGTCCGATATGCCAGTCCCTCCGCGGAAGCCGTGTTCGGCAGCGCCCAGCTGATCGGTACGGCGCTGCAGGACCTGGTGGATCCCCGGGATCGCTACCGGGCGAACCGGATGCTGGCGGCCATGCGGAAGAACGGGCGGCAGGAGGCCCACGACCACTGGTGGGTTCTGCGGGACCGCGGTCGTATCGAAGTCGAGGTGAGGTGCCGCGACCTGCGGCATGACAAGACCGTCAACGGACTTGTCATCACCCTGCGGGACGTCACCGAACAGCGTCAACTGGAGCACGAGCTCACTCAGCGGGCCTTTCACGATGCGCTGACCGGCCTGCCCAACCGGACGCTGCTGCTGGAACGGACCGAGCGCGCGATGCTGCGCGGCCGCCGGGAGTCGACTCTCACCTGTCTGCTCTTCATCGACCTGGACGACTTCAAGATCGTCAACGATACCCTGGGCCACTCGGTCGGCGACCGGCTCCTCGGCGCCGTGGGAGAGCGCCTGTCGGAGACGCTGCGCCGCACCGATACCGCGGCGCGACTGGGCGGTGACGAGTTCGCGGTGCTGATGGAGGACGCGAAGAAGCCTCTCGACGCCGAGTTGCTGGCCGCCCAGGTGATACAGACCCTCAATCGGCCCTTCCAGCTGTCCGAGGATTCGGTGAGCGTCTCCGCCAGCGTGGGCGTGGCCACGGCGCTGGACAGCGCGGACGCCGAGGAACTGCTGGCCCACGCCGATCTGGCCCTGTACGCGGCCAAGGCCGCCGGGAAGCGCCAGTGGCGCCACTTCCAGCCCCAGTTGCATGTCCGCATGGTGGAGCGGCACGACCTGCAGGCGCACCTGGACCACGCGATCGCCAAGGAGGAGTTCGCCCTGCGATACCAGCCAGTCGTGGACATCACCGTGGGCGAGGTCGTCGGTTTTGAGGCACTGGCCCGCTGGGCGCACACCCGACGCGGTCTGGTCCCTCCGCAGCAGTTCATCTCCCTCGCCGAGGAGACCGGACACATCACGCTGCTGGGCTCCTGGGTCCTGCAGAACGCTGCGTCCGACATCGCACGCCTGCAGCACCAGAGCCAGCGGTCGGCACCGCCGTACGTCAGCGTCAACGTGTCCGGCCGCCAGTTCCGGGACGCGGGCTTCCTCGACGAGGTGGGCAAGGCGCTCGACACCCCGGGCCTGGCTCCGGGCTCGCTGCAGTTGGAGATCACCGAGTCGGTGCTCATGCAGCGGGACGACCAGTTCGACGCGCTCATACGGGCGCTGAAGAATCTCGGCGTACGCATCGCCGTCGACGACTTCGGCACCGGACTCTCCTCGCTGCGCCATCTCCGGGAGTTCCCCATCGACGTACTCAAGATCGACAAGACGTTCATCGACGACATCACGCGGGACCCCCAACAGGTCGCGCTCGTCGAGGGAATCATCCGCATCGCCGACACGCTCGGCCTTCAGGTGATCGCCGAGGGAATCGAGGAGCCGGCCCAGCGCGAGCTGCTGGCCGGGATCGGCTGCCGGTTCGGGCAGGGATATCTGTTCGCACGGCCGATGACGGTGGAGCAGAGCGAGGTCGTCCTGCGACAGCGCAACGGAGACCAGCCATCGCCGCGGGACGGCGGCGCGGCGGCACAGGGGCCCATCGGCATGCGGCCGAACGCGGCACCGGGCCGAGCCCGGGCCGGCAGAGGCGAGCCGGGAACAGACGACGAGACGGCCGCGGACAAGGAGCGCCAGGAGCGCACAACCACGCGCGAACCCACCGCCGCCGAGCCCCCGCGGACACGGCGTGATCCACGCTGGGGCGACCTTGAGCACCTGCGGCAGACGAGTCCCATGAGCGACGCGGTCCTGGACGAAGTGCGCGGCCGCCACATCCGCAGCGGAGATCACTGGCTGATCGACTTCGCCTCCTGCAACTACCTGGGCTTCGACTGGAGCCCCGAGATCATCGGCGCGATCGAGCCCACCGTCCGGCGCTGGGGAACCCACCCCAGCTGGTCCCGGCTGCTCGGCAGCCCACGGCTCTACCCCGAGATCGAGGAGAGGCTCACGGCGCTGCTCGGAGCGCCGGACACGCTGCTCCTGCCGACCGCCACCTTGATCCACGCCTCGGTGATCCCCGTCCTCACCGGCCAGGGGTACGTTTTCGTCGAGGCCACGGCGCACCGGACCGTGCATGACGGATGCGTGGCGGCCCAGGCCCACGGCGCGAGGTTGCAGCGTTTCCACGCCGACCGGCCCGACCAGCTCGACGCTCTGCTGCGTGCCGTACCGTCCGGCAATTCCCGGCTCGTCTGCCTGGACGGCGTCGACAACATGAGCGGGAACATCCCCGACCTGCCCGAACTGGTCGGCGTCTGCCGGGAACGGGACGCGACGCTGTACATAGACGACACGCACGGTTTCGGCGTCATCGGGGAGCGGAGGGCGGACGAGCTGTGCCCGTACGGATCCCGCGGCAACGGCGTGGTCCGGCACATGGGCGAGACCTACGACGGCATCGTGCTCGTCGGCGGCTTCTCCAGGGCGTACTCCTCGATGCTGGCCTTCATCGCACTGCCCTCCTGGCTCAAGAACCACCTGAAGATCGCCGCGGCCCCCTACCTGTACTCCGGCCCCTCGCCGACTGCCTCCCTCGCCACGACACTCGCCGGTCTGGAGGTCAACGACCGCCGTGGTGACGCGATCCGCGCCGATCTGCACCGCAAGACCGTACGGGTGCTCGATCACGTCCATGGCCTCGGCCTGGACACGCCGAGTGTCCATGAGCTGCCGATCATCGAGATCCCCCTCGTCAACGCGTCGGAGCTGGGAGCGGTCGCCCGATTCCTGTGGGACCACGGCATCTATGTGACGCTCGCGGCCTACCCTCTCGTCCCCCATGACCGTGTCGGATTCCGCATCCAGATCACGGCGCTCAACTCCGACGAGGACATCGACCGGCTCAACGAGACGTTGACCGCGCTCTCGGAACGCTTCGCCCTGCGGCGCAGGAGCTGAGACCCGACAGGGCGAACGCCGTCTCCACCAGAGCGATGTGGCTGAACGCCTGCGGCGCGTTGCCCAGTTGACGGCCTGCGTCCGGATCCCACTGCTCCGAGAGCAGACCGACGTCGTTACGGATGGCGAGAACTCTTTCAAAGGCCTCCCGGGCCCGTTCCACATGGCCGGTCGCGGCGAGGGCGTCCGCGTACCACAGGGAGCACGCCACGAACGCGCCTTCAATGCCATGCATGCCGTCCACGCTGTGCACGCCCTGACTGTTGTGCTCTCCTTGATTGTCGGGCGCGTACCGCCGCACAAACCCGCCATGGTCCAGCTCCCGCATCGCGCGGACGGTACCGCGCACTCTTTCGTCCCAGGCCGGCAGGAAGCCGAGCCGGGGAATCAGCAGCGCCGAGGCGTCAAGGGCCGACGAGCCGTAGGACTGCACGAAGGACCGCTGCTGCACGTCCCACCCCTCCCGGCACACCTGCCGGTGCACCTCGTCCCGCATGGCCCGCCACTCGCCCGATGCCCCGTTCCTGCCGAGCAGCACCCCCATCCGCAGGGCGCGGTCGGCGGCCACCCACGCCATCACCTTGGAATGCACGAACTGGCGCTGGGGCCCGCGGACCTGCCACAGCCCCTTGTCCGGCTCACGCCAGTGCCGGTGGAGGTGGCCCATCATCGCCTCCACCAGACTCCACACGTGCGCCGGCATGCGGATGCCCGCCCGCAGGGACAGGTGGAGCGTGTCCAGAACTTCGCCGTACACGTCCAGCTGGAACTGGCTCACCGCGGAGTTCCCGAACCGGACCGGCCGCGACCCCTCGTAGCCGGTCAGCCACGGTGCCTCGGTCTCCGGCAGGAGCCGCTGGCCTCCGACGCCGTACACGGTCTGCAGATCGGCGGGGTCTCCCGCGATGGCCCGCACCAGCCAGTCCAGCCATGCGGCCGCCTCGTCCCGGTAGCCGCTGCGCAGCAGGCAGGACAGGGTCAGGGTGGAATCGCGCAGCCAGCAGAACCGGTGGTCCCAGTTGCGTTCGCCGCCGATGCATCCGGGGAGCGAGGTCGTCGGCGCGGCGACGATGCCTCCCGTGGGGGCGTAGGTGAGCGCCTTCAGCGTGATCAGGGAGCGGACCACGGCATCCCGCCATGGCCCCTCGTAGCGGCACTGGCCGGCCCAGCGCCGCCAGAAGTCGCCGGTCTCCTTCAGAGCCGTCTCCGCCGGGACGCACAGCGGTGCGGGCAGCTCAGGCAGATGCGACGGCGACCACACCAGGGTCAGGGCCAGCCGTCGGCCGGCCGGGACGGTGAAGTCGAGGACCGTCGAGTCGCGGACCGCGGGGTCCGCACCGTCGTGCCTGTCGAGTGCTCGCACCGGAGCGTCGGCGTTCAGCCAGACGGCGTCCGGCCCTGCGACGGCGACGGTGCTGCGGCCGGTGACGCGGATCCACGGCACGACGCGGCCCTGGTGGAAACGCAGCCGCAGTTCGCTGCGCATGGTCACGGAACCCGACAGTCCTTCGACCACGCGGACGATGCACGGCAGTTGAGCACGGGGCGGCATGAAGTCCGTGACCCGCACCGACCCGGTTGCGGAGTCCCACCGCGATTCCAGTATCAGCGTGTCCGGGCGGTACGCCCGGCGCGTACAGGGACCGCGGGCGACGGGAGAGACCCGCCAGAATCCGTTGTCCTCCGTGCCCAGCAGAGCGGCCAGACAGGCGGGTGAATCGAATCGGGGCAGGCACAGCCAGTCAATGGATCCGTTCCTGCCGACCATGGCGGCGGTTTCGAGGTCACTGATGAGGGCGTAATCCTCAATGGGTGTACTCATGATCGGAATTACGCCGTTGTACGCTTTGCCGCTCTTCCAGGATACGGCGATCCTGTGCGTCCGCGCCCACGCTCATCGAGGCCGAGCGCGGTGGGCTGCTGCCCGCCTACGCGGCCTGCCGTGCCCACCGCCTGCGTTCGGCAGCCCGTAGCTCGGGGAACGCGTCCACCAGGGCATAGCACCAGTGGCGCAGCGTCGGCAGCCCGGCATCCGACCAGCAGCTGTGGCCGAGAACGCTGTACGCGGGGCGAGGCGCGGGACGCGGCAGGGCGGCGCTGGAGATGGGGCGCACCCTTGCCGGGTCCGCGCCCAGCAACCGGAACACCTCACGCGCAAGGCGGTTCCAGGTCGCCTGACCGCTGTTGGTCGCGTGGTACACACCGGGCGGCGCGGTACCCGCCCGCGCGCAGTTCCCCAGCAGGATCAACCGGTCGGCGACGTCCCCGGTCCATGTGGGCTGCCCACGCTGGTCGTCGACGACGTAGAGGGTGTCCCGGGCCGTTTCCAGCCTGATCACGGCCTGCACGAAGTTTCCGCCTCCCGCCCCGTACAGCCAAGCCGTACGGACCACGTGGCCGGTCTCGGGAAGAGTCGTCAGGACGGCCCGTTCCCCGACGAGCTTGGTCCGCCCGTACGCGGTGCGCGGGGCCGGGGTGTCCGTCTCCCGGTACGGCCTGTCGCTGTCACCGGAGAACACGTAGTCGGTGGAGATGTGGAGCAGGATCGTGCCGTGGGCACGGCAGGCCTCGGCGAGACGGGCCGGGCCGTGACCGTTCACGTCGAGCGCCTCCGCCTCGTGGGACTCCGCCGCGTCCACGTCCGTCCACGCGGCGCAGTTCGCCACGAACGCGGGGCGGTACCGGTCCAGGGCCGCGCGCACGGCGTCGGCGTCGGTGATGTCCAGGCGGCGGCGGTCCGCGGCGACGGTTTCCACCTTGCGGGCCTTCAGCCGGGAGACGAGTTCCCGGCCCAGCATGCCGTCCGCTCCGGTGACGAACCACTCGCAGGTCATGACGCCCACCTCTCGGCCCGCTGCCGCAGCGGCTCCCACCAGGAGCGATGCGTGCGGTACCAGTCGACGGTCTCCGCGAGCCCCGTGGCCAGTTCCTTCCGCGGTGCATAGCCGAGCTCCGTACGGATCTTCGTGAAGTCGACCGAGTAGCGGCGATCGTGGCCCTTGCGGTCCTCGACGAACGTGACCATGTCCCAGCCGGCGTCGCACTCACGCAGGAGCAGGCCGGTCAGTTCCCGGTTGGACAGTTCGTTGCCGCCGCCGATGTTGTAGACCTCGCCGGGGCGGCCACCGGTACGGACGAGCTCGATACCCCGCACATGGTCGTCGATGTGGATCCAGTCGCGGACGTTCAGGCCGTCGCCGTAGAGCGGTACCGGCATGCCGTCCAGCAGATTCGTGATGAAGAGGGGGATGACCTTTTCGGGGAACTGGTGATGGCCGTAGTTGTTCGAGCACCGGGTGACGCGTATGTCGAGGCCGTGGGTGCGGTGGTGGGCCAGCGCGAGCAGGTCCGACGAGGCCTTGGACGCGGCGTAGGGCGAGTTGGGCCGCAGCGGGTCGGTCTCCGGCCAGGAGCCCCGGCCGATCGAGCCGTAGACCTCGTCGGAGGAGACGTGGACGAAGGTGCCGAGGCCGTGGCGCAGGACCGCGTCCAGCAGGGTCTGGGTACCGAGCACGTTCGTGCGGATGAACGCGTCGGCGTCGAGGATGGACCGGTCGACGTGCGACTCCGCGGCGAAGTGCACCACCTGGTCGTGCTCGGAGACCAGCTTGCCGACGAGTTCCGGATCGCAGATGTCTCCTCGTACGAAGGCGAAGCCGTCCGCGTCACGGACCTCGTCCAGGTTCGCGGCGTTGCCGGCGTACGTGAGTTTGTCGAGCACGGTGACCGCCACGTCGGGCGGGCCGTCCGGACTCAGCAGCGTGCGGACGTAGTGGGAGCCGATGAACCCCGCTCCGCCGGTGACCAGTATGCGGGTCGTGGTCATGTCGGGATCTGCACTCTGCTGTGGTCGCCGAGCACCAGCCGGTGCACGGAGGGGGTGCGGGGCGCGGGGGTCACCTCGACGTTGTGGCCGATCAGCGAGACCTCGATCCTGCGCATACCGACGATGGACGCCCGCCGCAGCACGATGGAGTACTCGATCTCGCTCTCCTCGATACGGCAGTCCTCGGCGATCGAGGTGAACGGTCCGACGTAGGAGTCGGCGATCACGGTGCCGGCGCCGATGACGGCCGGGCCGACGACACGGCTGCCGAACACCTTGGCGCCGTCCTCGATCCTGACCCGGCCGATGATCTCACTCGCCCCGTCCACGCTGCCGTCGATCCCCGGTTCGACCGTTTCCAGGACGGAGCGGTTCACCTCCAGCATGTCGGTGACGTTCCCGGTGTCCTTCCAGTACCCGGAGATCGTCGTGGAACGCACGTCGTGGCCCGTCTCGATCAGCCACTGAAGGGCGTCCGTGATCTCCAGCTCGCCGCGGCGGGACGGCCCGATGGCCCGTACGGCCGCGTGCACGGTGGGAGAGAAGAGATAGACGCCGACCAGTGCCAGATCGCTCTTGGGTCGCTGCGGTTTCTCTTCGAGACCCATCACCCGGCCCGCCGCGTCGAGTTCGGCGATCCCGAAGGCGGTGGGTTCGGGCACACGGGTCAGCAGGATCGCCGCGTCGGGCCGCTCACGGCGGAAGTCGTCGACCACGCCGGAGATCCCTCCGACGATGAAGTTGTCGCCGAGGTACATCACGAAGTCGTCGTCGCCCAGGAAGTCCCGGGAGATCAGGACGGCATGGGCGAGCCCGAGGGGGGCCTCCTGCGGCACGTAGGTCACGTCCAGACCGAACCGGGAACCATCACCGACCGCCTCGCGGATCTCCCGCTGGGTGTCTCCCACCACGATGCCGGTCTGCGTGACACCGGCGGCGGCGATGGCCTCCAGGCCGTAGAACAGCACCGGTTTGTTGGCCACCGGCACCAGTTGCTTCGCCGAGGTGTGGGTGATCGGACGGAGCCGGGTGCCCGCTCCCCCGCACAGTACAAGCGCTTTCATGACGGCCGCCCCACTCGGGATCGCTCCCGGGGTCGTACATGTGTGTCCGGCTGTGACAGGAACCAGTCGACGGTGTGCCGCAGCCCTTCTTCCAGGGGCACCCTCGGATGCCAGCCGAGCCCTTGGTGGGCACGGGTGATGACAGGCCGTCGCCGGGCGGGATCGTCGGCGGGCAGCGGCAGGAAGCGCAGCTCGCTGCCCGATCCGGTGATCGACAGCACCAGTTCGGCGAGTTCCCGCACCGTCCGCTCCGTCGGATTGCCGAGGTTGAAGGGGCCCGGCAGATCCGAATCGATCATGGCCAGCAGGCCGCGGACCATGTCGTCGACGTAGCAGAAACTCCGGGTCTGGCTGCCGTCGCCGAACACGGTCAGGGGTTCCTCTTCCAGGGCCTGGCTGATGAAGCTGGAGACCACCCGGCCGTCCTGCGCACGCATACGGGGACCGTATGTGTTGAAGATCCGGACGATCCCGACATCGGCACTCTGGCTGCGCCGGTACGCCATGGAGAGGGCCTCGGCGAAGCGCTTGGCCTCGTCGTAGACGCTGCGGGGTCCGATGGGATTGACGTTCCCCCAGTAGTCCTCGTCCTGGGGATGCACCTGGGGGTCGCCGTAGACCTCGCTGGTGGAGGCCAGGACGAAACGCGCGTTGTGCCGGACGGCCAGCCGCAGCAGGTTCTCCGTACCCCGGCTGCCGGTGGCCAGCGTCTGAAGCGGAAGACGGCCGTAGTCGAACGGCGACGCGGGACTCGCGAGATGTACGACGGCGTCCACGTCTCCGGAGGACCTGAAGGGGACCGTGACATCGCAGGCCGTGCAGTCGAAGCCGGGCTCGCGCAGGAGATGGGCGATGTTGGCCGATCTGCCCGAGGAGAAGTTGTCCAGGCAACACACGCTGTCGCCTCTGTCGAGCAGCGCTTCGCACAGATGCGATCCCAGGAAGCCGCTTCCACCGGATACGACGACACGCATGGCTCCTCTTCCCCCCTCAGCCGAGCCGCGGGCGGCCCAGCGCGCGCAGCGTCCATCCCGCCGAGTGCCAGGCCACCGGGTCGAGGGTGTTGCGCGCGTCGACGATGGCCGGGGTGCGCACCACCGTGGCGAGGGCGGCGGGGTCGAGTTCCCGGTACTGCGGCCATTCGGTGAGGTGCAGGACGACGTCGGCCTGCTCGCACGCCTTGGCCACGTCCAGGGCGAACTGGAGCGCGGGGTGGGCGGCCCGGGCGTTGTCGACCGCCTCGGGGTCGTGGACGCGGACCCGGGCTCCGCGGAGCCGGATCTCGTCCGCGACCGCGAGCGCCGGCGAGTCCCGTACGTCGTCGCTGTGAGGTTTGAAGGCAGCCCCCAGCACCGCGACGCTCCGGTCCGCGAAGGACCCGCCGACGAGCCGCTGCGCGAGGTGGACGGTGCGCAGGCGCTGTCGTGTGTTGATCTCGTCGACCTGACGGATGAAGGCCACCGACTCGCCCAGGCCGAGTTCCTCTGCCAGGGCGGTGAAGGCCCGGATGTCCTTGGGCAGACAGCTGCCGCCGAAACCGAGGCCTGGAGCCAGGAAGCGGGGGCCGATGCGGGAGTCCCGGCCCATCGCCTCGGCCAGCGTGAGCACGTCGGCACCCGTGGCGTCGCAGATCTCGGCCATGGCGTTGATGAAGGAGATTTTGGTGGCGAGGAAGGAGTTCGATGCCAGCTTGACCAGCTCGGCGGTGGCCGGGTCGGTGCCGATGAACGGGGTGCCGGCGTCCAGCAGAGGCGCGTAGAGCTCCCGCAGTCGCGCCACGGCCTGCTCCGAACGGGCGCCCACCACGATACGTTCCGGCCGCAGGGTGTCCTGGACCGCGCAGCCCTCACGGAGGAACTCCGGGTTCCAGGCGATGTCCGCGTACGGAGCGACCGCGTGCAGCCGCCGGGTCAGCCGGTCCGCCGTGCCGACCGGCACCGTGGACTTGCCGACCACGAGGACCCGCTCGTACCCGCTGTCGTGCAGATACGGCGCCAGGCCGTCGACGGCGGCCTCGACGTGGCGCAGATCGGCGGCGCCCGATGCGGGGCGCTGCGGAGTACCGACGCAGACGAAATGCGTGTCGCCGAACCAGGCGGCCTCGGTCAGTGAGGTGGTGAAGCTCAGCCTGCCCGTGTCCACCGCCTTCATGAGCATCTCGGACAGGCCGGGCTCGTAGAAGGGGGGTCTGCCGCTGGTGAGCGCGGCGATCCTCTCCGCGTCGATGTCGACGCCGAGGACCTCGTGCCCGATGTCCGCCATACAGGCGGCGTGGACCGCTCCGACATATCCGGTGCCGATGACTGTCAGGCGCATGTCGGTCTCCGAGGCCGTGGGGATGACACGGATGTCACGCCGTGTACGCCCGCACTGGATCGGCGGGCGTCGTGCGGCGATGGCTGGGGGTGACGGCCGGGGCCGACCACGTTCTCGGCAGGCCCAGCAGGTCGCGGTAGCAGGCGTCGAGGGAGGCGCACATGACCTCGGGTGCGAAGACCGAGCGGACGCGCTCTCGTCCCTGCCGTCCCATGGCGGCGGCTTCCTCGGGGTGTTCGAGGAGCCAGCAGACCGCCAGGGCGAGTTTCTTCGGGTCGCCCGGCTCCGCGAGCAGGCCCGTGGCACCGTGCTCCACCATGTCCGGGACTCCGTTGACGGCCGTCGCGACCACCGGGCGGGCAGCGGCGAGTGCCTCGGTGAGCGCGCGGCCCAGCCCTTCGTACAGGGACGTGATCACGAAGGCGTCCAGTCCGGCCACCAGCTCGGCGGCGTCCGGACGGTGTCCGGTGAACCTCACCTCGACACCCAGCCTCGCGGCGAGTCGCCGGGCCTCCCCTTCCAGGGGGCCGTCACCGATCATCGTGAAGGCGGTGTCCGGGAACCTCTCGTGGACGGCGGCAGCCATCCGGACGAAGTCCAGGGGGGCCTTCTGAGCGTCGATCCGTCCGACGGTTCCGATGAGGGGCACTCCGGGCGGCGCGCCGAGCGCGTGCCGTGCGGACGGATCGAACCGGTCGGGGATCCGCCCCAGCTCCACCGCCGAGGGCACGACGAGTACGCTGCCGGGGGGAGCCAGACGCTCCTCCACGACCTGTCGCGCCACGCGCGGCGCGACAGCGAGATAGCGGTGGGCCCAACGCCTCGTCGCCCGTTCCAGCCAGCGGTACATTCCGCGTCGGGGCTGGGGCATACGGTCGTGGAAGCTGAGGCCGTGGAAGGTGTGCACCACCACTGGTGTGCGGCACAGCCACGCTGCCAGGCGCCCCAGGAACCCGCCCTTCGCGGAGTGGGTGTGCACGATCGTGAAGCGCTCGCGGCGGACGAGTCGTACCAGCCGCCACAGCACCACTACGTCCGCGGGGGTCAGGACGTGGCGGAACGCCCGTATCTCGACCGTGCGCACTCCCGCTGTCCGTGCCCGGTCCCACAGCTCACCGCCCGGCCCGCCCGCGATCCACACCTCGTACCGGCCGGGGTCCATGCCCATGGCCGACAGCAGCGTGTTACCGCCGGCGCCTCCCTGGAGGCGGGTGATCACATGAAGCACCTTGATCCGCGGCAGAACCGGCTCCGGCGGCAAACGGTCCCCCGATGCCACACGCGGGGGCGGTGCGGGCCAGCCGGGTGCGGTGCCCGGCCGACCGGTCGGGGCTGCGAGAGCCCGATTCGCCATCGCTCATCACCCCTTCCCGAATGCGTATATTTACGCTGTATATGTACATGCTCTCTCCGCCTTGAAGGCAGGTCAAGCCGGGACGATCGAGTACGCGGAAGCACACCGGCAGCTCCGGATGCCGCTGGGGTCCAGGCCGTCGATACTGGCCCGGGGAGGGCCCCGGCCCTTCGGAGGAGCGCATATGGCCCTGATCGAACTGGCAGACCTCAGGCATCTGCTGGTGTGTCCGCGCTGCCGGTCCCCGCTGGCCGATGGGCGCGGCGCGTTCCACTGCACATCGCCCGGCTGCCCGTACCACGCGCCGACGGACTTCCCCGTGACGGGGAGGTGGCCGGTCCTCGTCGACTTCGAACGCAGCGTTCTGCACCGCGAGGCACTCTCGACCGGGGCGTACCGCGGGGGCCGCACGTCCCCGAACCCCGCCGCGCGTGCCGACCGGCTGCCCGCCGTACTGGCCCACGTCTGGAAACCGCCCAATCGTGTCGCGGTCCGGAACGTCGATCTGCTGCTGCGGGGGCTCCTCGGCTCAGCCCCGAGGCTGCTGGTGGTCGGCGGAGCCACGATCGGCAACGGTGTGGACGCGGTCTATCGCGATCCTCGTATCCAGGTGATCGGATTCGACATCGTCCCCAGCCCGGTGACCCAGTTCATCGCGGACGCCCACCAGATTCCGCTGGCCGCGGCCAGCGTCGACGCGGTGCTGGTGCAGGCAGTGCTGGAACACGTGCTTGATCCGGCGCTGGTCGTCACCGAGATCCACCGCGTCCTGAAGGACGACGGACTCGTCTACGCGGAGACCCCCTTCCTGCAACAGGTGCACGCCGGTGCGTACGACTTCACGCGCTTCACCGCGAGTGGCCACCGCTATCTCTTCCGGCGGTTCGAGGAACTCGGCGCCGGCCCCGTCGCGGGCCCCGGCACCCAACTGCTGTGGAGCGTCGACCACTTGGTCCGCGGGCTGACGCGTTCCACCCTCGCGGGCCGCGGCGCGCGGGGACTGCTGTGCTGGCTGCGCGCCCTCGATCGCCTCGTCCCCGCAAGCTACGCGGCGGACGACGCCGCCGCCTATTACTTCCTGGGGCGCAAGCGCGACGGCGAGATGTCGGCGGCGGAGATCGTGGCCTACTACCGCGGCGCGCAGACGGACGCCTGAAGCCGCCCAGGGGTCATACGGCCGGCACCGGCCGGCCCGTGCGCGCGGCCTCCACCATCGCCGCGAGTCCGTCCCGTACGTCCGTCGCGGGCCGGTAACCGAAGGCCTGGCGCGCGAGCGTGATGTCGGCGGCGGTGCGGCGGGTGTCGCCGGGCCGGCGGGGCATCCGGACCACACGGACGGAGGCCCCCGACAGCCGGAGCAGGGCGATGACCTGATTCATCGTCACCTCGGAGCCGCCGCCGACATTGGCCACGCCGCTCCACGAGGAGAGCGCCGCGCGGCGCATGGCGGTCACCACGTCTGTGACATAGGTGAAGTCGCGGCTCTGCTCACCGTCCCCGTACAGCGGGAACGGCCGTTGGGTGAGGGCGGCCGTGATCAGCCGGGAGAAGGCCATGTCGGGTCGCTGCCGGGGGCCGTAGACGCTGAACAGCCGCAGGGAGGCGGTGGGAACACCGAAAGCGGTGCGGTAGGTCTCGCACAGATGCTCCGCGGCCAGTTTGGTCACGCCGTACGGGGACACGGGTCTGGGGAGCAGTGCCTCGCTGGTCGGATACGTCTCGGCGTCCCCGTAGACCGACGAACTGGACGCGAAGACCAGCCGACCCGGTCCGGTGGCGCGGGCCGCCTCCAGTACGCGCTGGGTGACCAGGACGTTGCGTTCCACGTAGAGGGCGAACTCCGGGCCCCAGGAGTCTCGTACGCCGGGCTGGCCCGCGAGGTGGTAAACGGCGTCGGCCCCGGCGAGGACCGGCTCCAGGGGAGACACCGTCAGATCCACCCGGCGGAAGGTGAACCGGTCCCGGTTCAGGAGCGAGTCGAGGTTCTCCCGCTTGCGCTCGGGGTCGTAGTAGTCCGTCATCGCGTCGACGCCCGTCACGTCGTCGCCGCAGGACAGCAGGTGTTCGCAGAGATGGGAGCCGATGAATCCGGCTGCCCCGGTCACGACCGCACGCATAAGGACCGGCCCTCCTCGGTGCGCCGTGTCGCGTCGCCGCCCGGTCGGCCGGACGAGCCGCCTGAACGGTCCCAGGCGGCGGACAGGAGGTACCACAGTGTCCGGGCGAGGTAGCGCACGACGGTGGTCAGTGTGATGTGCGCCAGCAACTCCGCGTTCATGGCGGCACGACGCGGAACCATGACCGAGAGGTAGTACTCCTCCGGATCCGGCATGCCGTTGAGCAGCGCCGCGTGTGAACGCGAATGGAGCTGGCAGGGCCCTGTGAGCCCGGGGCGGTGGCGGAACATCCACTGGTACTCGGGCGGAAAACGGCGGGCCAGTTCGGCGGGCTCCGGGCGCGGGCCGACCAGGGTCATGTCGCCGCGCAGGACGTTGAACAGTTGCGGCAGTTCGTCCAGGGCGAAGCGTCTGAGCAGCCGTCCCGTGCCGGTCACGCGCGGGTCGGAGCCGCTGGTGAGTCCGGGACCGGTGGCGTCGGGCCGCATGGTGCGGAACTTGTAGAGGGTGAACTCACGTGCGCCTTCCCCCATGCGTTGCTGCCGGAAGACCGTCGGTCGGCCACTCGTGGTGCGCACCAGCACGGTCAGGAACAGCAGCAGAGGCGACAGGAGGACAAGCAGCGCCAGGGCGACGACGATGTCCAGGGCCCGGCGCGGCACCGTGAGCGGTACCGGGGCCATGGGCGGTAGTGCCTGCCGGTGTGCGTGACCAGTGATGCCCATGGAAGGTGTACTTTCGTCGACTCCGTCCGGTGTGTCGCGCCCGTCGGCCCCTCCGCCCGGTCGGACACCGAGGCCGGCCGGGAGGGGATCATGAGCGGCCTCGGTCATGACGCCACCTCCCCGAGTTCCAGGGCCGCTGTCCATCGCGGAAGCCAGACGTCGAAGGAGTACCGCCGGCCGACGACGGCCCGAGCACGGCGTCCCAGCCGCTCCCGGGTGGCGTCCGAGCCGTCCAGCAAACCCCGGATCGCTTCGGCCCATTCAGCGTCGTCACCGGCGGCCGGCATCTGGAACTGACGCAGGATGTCGGCGTTCGCCCCGATCGGCGTGGCCACCGCGGGCAGTCCCGCGGCGCCGTACTGGAGCAGCTTGTAGCCGCACTTGCCCAGGCTGTAGTCGGTCACCGGGAGTGGCATGAGGCCGATGTCGACATCGGCCAGTGCGGTTCGCTGACTGTCGGGGCTCCAGGCGACACGGTCGATGAGGGCTTCCAGGCGGCCCAGAGAGCGCCTCGCCGCGCCGACGAGGGTGAGGCGGGCGCCACAGCGGCGGTGAACCTCCTCAAGGGCTCCCGCCACCAGCAGCAGGTACGCCTCGTTGTGGGGCGAGCCGATCCAGCCGAGTCGCGGCGGGTCGTGCAGCGCGTACGACGTCTTCGGTGTGTAGTCCTCCGGCGCCACACAGCTGGGGATCACCACGACATCGCCGTGGTGTCGTGCGGCCCAGTCGGCGAGAACGTCATTGCCCGCGATGACCCGGTTCGCATGACTCACGGCGGTCCGCGCCTTGCCCGCCTTCGGCGCCAGCCTGCGGGCCAGACCCCCGGCACCCCGGTCCCACTGCAGGGCGTCGTCGAAGTCGTACACGGCGAACTCCGCGCAGGTCAGCAGCCGCCGTTCCCACCAGCCGCGGCTGAGCGGGGACGCCTCCCGGTGCAGCAGCAGGCGTCGCGGTCGCGTGGACGAGAGGCGGTGCAGCCGAAGTTCCGCCCGCGCCACGGACACGGGGTGCCGGGCCAGACGGGACGGGGCGGCATCCGCGAGTGAGGCGTAGCTACTGACCGTGAAGTCCGTGTCGACGCGGTCCAGCCATTCGAAGACGCGGACCCGTGAGCTGCCGGCTCGCCGGCCATAGGGAGTGATCGCACAGTGATCCAGGAAATCTTCCACGGGTTCACATCCCGGGCTATACGCTGATACCGTACATTTACGTCGTAAACAAGAATATGCCTGTATCTGCACGCAGGGTCAAGTTGCCCACGCGGATCCACAGAGGAGCACCCATGGATCTCCGCGAATACATCGATGTACTGCGCCAGCGATGGCGGTTCGTCATGGTGTGCGCGCTGCTGGGACTGGCGGTGGCCGTTGCCGTGACGGTCCTGACGCCGCGCACCTATACGGCGAAGGCGCAGCTGTTCATCGCCACCAGTGACAAGGACAGCACCAACGCCTACGCGGGCGGTCTGTTCACGCAGCAGCGGGTCAAGTCCTATACGAAGATCGCCAACAGTCAGGCGGTACTCGATGACGTCATCTCGCGGCTGGATCTGAACACCACACCCGAGCAGCTCTCGAAGAAGATCAGCGCGCAGGCGCCGCTCGACACGACCCTGGTCGACATCCGGGTGCAGGACCGGTCCGCCACACGTGCGCAGGCGATCGCCGACGAGACCGCCGTCGAGTTCACGAAGTACATCGACAGCATCGAGAAGTCCTCGGCGAACGCCCCACCACTGGTCAAGGCCAGCGTCGTCGGTGACCCTGAGCCGCCGTCGACGCCGACGAGTCCCCGTCCGGCGCTGAATGCGGCGATCGGTCTGCTCTCCGGTGTCGTGGTCGGTACGGCAGGCGCCGTGCTGCGTCATTCACTCGACACCACTGTCCGCTCGGCGGGCGACATCCGTCGTCGTCTGGGCCTCACGACGCTGGGCACTCTCCCGAAGCCCAACCGGCGTCGGGTGCGCGCGGGAACCCCGGCCCGTACGACGCGGCACGACGAAGCGTTGAGCCAGCTTCGGACCCGGCTTCGCTTCTCGGGCAAGGGACGCATGCCGAGTTCGCTGCTCGTCACCAGCAGCCTCCCCGGTGAAGGCAGGACCGAGACCGCCATCGATCTGGCGACGAGCTTCGCGCGAACCGGTCAGCGCGTCGTCCTCGTCGAGGGGGACCTTCGCCGGCCACGCCTGGCCGAGGCGCTCGGCCTTCGTGAGACAGCCGGACTGACCGACGTGGTCACCGGCAAGGTAAGGCTGGAGGACGCCCTGCAGACTTGGGAGGCCGGGCCGATAAGGGTACTGGCAAGCGGCGGTCCGCCGCCGGACCCGAGCGCACTGCTCTCGTCCCGGTACATGACCCAACTGTTGCGCACCCTTGAGGCGGACGCGGACCTCGTGGTGGTGGACAGCCCGCCGCTGCTGCCCTTCGCCGACGCGGAGATCCTCGCCGCGGAGGCGGAGGGCGTGCTCCTCGTCATCCGGATCGGCAGGATCCGCTACGACCTGGTCCGCCGTGCACTCGACAGCCTGGCCACCGTCCGCGCCCACGTCCTGGGTGCCGTTCTCACCGGCACGCCGCCCGAGAGGCTCACCGGCAGGCACCCTCGCGGCGCGGCGGCACAGCGGAGCAGCGTTCCGACACCGGAGCACCAGCCGCCGCCGGTACCCACCGGCATCCACGACCCGGCCGGATACCGCCGGTAGGCACACGGGAGGCTCCGGATGACGCAGGAGCAGTCCACCTCGGTACTGATCATCGGGATCCTGACTCTGCTGTCCCTGATCCCCTGGGCGGTGGCCTTCCACAGGGCCGGCACCTTCGGTGACTGGGACCACACCGCGACACTGGTCTTCCTCGTCGGAGCGCTGGGCAACCTGCCCGCGACCTTGTACGTGATCGTCGCCGGACGACGGGAGCGACTGGGCCCCCTGGGCGATGTCGTGATCGGATTCCCGGAGTGGGTGAACCGGGTCGGCACGGTGTCCAACGGTGTGCTCCTCGCCGGGAGCGTGATCTTCGTCGGCCACCGGCTGCTGATCGCACGTGCCCGCATCAATACCGCACCACTCGTCGCCGTCGTACTCGTCCTGACACTCGCCGCTTCCGACGGCCTGCACGGTCAGCCGCTCTGGACGCCCAGACAGCTCACCCTGCTCGCGATCCTGCTCGCGGCGTCGGTCGCGCGTCCAGGACGCTCCGCGTTGCTCGGCGGTGCCGCCGTCGCGATGCTGTACACCGTGCTGGGCGGGGTCGAGGCGCTCATCGAGCCGGCCACCGTCATCCGGCCCTGCCGGAGCGACAACGCATGCGGTGTCTTCGGAGTCCTGTACGCGGGCGTCTTCCCGAACGAGAACATCTTCAGCCTGCTGTTGGTCGTGTGCATACCCTTCGTCTGGCTGGGCCTGCGCGGACCCGTGCGCGTGGTTCTGGCGTGTTACCTCGCTCTCCTGGCGGTCGCCACCGGCAGCGCGCTGGCCGGCGCGACGGCGATCGCCACGGTGGTCCTGCTGACGATGCTGCGCCCCAGGCTCCCGGACGAGGAGACCGGCACGGCCGGGGGCTGGACACCCGGACGCAACCTTCTGGCCCTGTGCGCCCTCATCCCCGCGGCCGCCGTCGGTCTCGCGATGCCTTTCCGTCATGCGGGCTCCGGCGAGCTCAGATTGCGTGCCGCCATCTGGGACCTGGCAAAGGAGGAGTGGACCGGCTCACCGCTTCTCGGCTACGGAGGCAAAGCCTGGTCCGGAAAATATTACGAGGGTGAGATTCCCGCAGCTGTATCGCCCTCACTGCACAACCAATGGATCGACGTCCTGTACGCGGGCGGAATCATCGGACTCGTCCTCTTCGCCGCGCTGCTGGCCTATCTCCTGCTCCGGGGCGGTGCCAGAGGATTTCCCGTCGCGGCCTGCGTCCTGCTACCGATCCTGCTCACCTCGGTCCTGGAGCGTCCCTGGTCCTTCAGCATCAGCAATTCACTGACCTTCGCACTCGTCGCGGCCACGCTCCTGCCGGTCGGTGCGCGCATCCGGGGCGGAACAGCGGAGGTGTCCCAGGGGCACGGACGAGTCAAGCAGTCAGCTACGCATAGCGCGGATCGTCATTTGTGAATGGCGTTGTCACTCCGATGAACGTGTTACCGGTCGAAGTGCCCAGAGCACCCTTGTAGTTGTATACGGCCCACTGCATGCCGTTGAACGTGTTGTCGTACACATTCGCGCCGATGTAGTGACTGATGCAGGCTCCGAACCTGTTCGCACTTCCAATGTCGTGGATGTTGTTCCTGTAGACGTTCAGGTTCCTCGCGGCATTGAACGGACCGCCACTGATGCCGATGATCATGACGCCGTGCGTGAACCTGGTTCCACTGATGTTGTTCTCGTAGATATTGATGTTGTTGGCTGCCGCATTTTGGAAGCCGCTGTAAACGATGCCCGGCAGCGTACCCGAACCGGTCACGGAACCGCCGACGATGGTGTTGTGGTGAACAAATACGTCGGACAGGGCCTCACTGGACGAGTTGGGCTCAATGTCGATCGGCCCAGGCATCCCGGAGCGCGAACACTTGACAAAGGTGTTGTTGTACACCTCGATCTGCGTACCGGTGACGATGGAAACACCGTTCCGGTTGAAGTGGTCGGACGTGAACGTGTTGTTCGGCCCAACAACACAATTCTTTGCGGAACTTCCAATGTTCACATAGACGCCGTCACCAATAATATTGCTGAACTCGCAATTCTTGACAACCACGTTGCTGAAGTTTCCATGGATCTTCACGCAGTGGCGGAATTGAGACCAGGTGGCTCCTTGGCTCGACGCACGCCCGTCGAACTTGAGGTTGTCAATCGTGACACCCGATCCACTCACCGTCAGGATCGCGTCGCTCTGCGTGGTCGACGCGGTGGAGTTGTCCGGGAAGCGCAGGATCGAACCGTTCCCCTCGACGTAGCAGTTGGACGGAATCGACAGCGATGTGACCGTGTACGTCCGCCCAGCCGGGAAGACAAGGCGCTTGCCGACGGCAGCGTCGGCCGCCAACTGAGGCGTAGCGTAGTCCGCTACGAGAACGTTGCCGCTGTTGCTGGAAGGGCGTCGCCCTGCAGCTAGAAGAGGGATTGACGCCATCGCCAACATCGACCTTCGGGAGACAGGGCTGGAACCGGAGAATATCTCCAAGTGTGATCTCTGCGCTCGGAACAAACCAGGAACTCCGTATGCATGGAAGAATTTCAGCGGTCGGCACCGCTCGAGTAGCGCACTCTACCCCGAGCCTCCTGAATCGCCAGACTTGACATATCACGGACAAGGACTCTGTTTTTGCGAGGTGCGCTCTTTTCGGGGCCGGGCTACAGCAATTCGGCGCCCGAGCGGGTGTAGCCCCGTGCGTCCAGGGTGAGCGGCGCGGCGGCCACTATGGCGTCCAGGTCGTACGCCGTGTGGGTCTGCAGGAGGATGGTCAGGTCGGCCGCCGCCGCGGCCTGAACGATGTTCGCCGCCCGGCACACCGGCTCGCCGTCCACGGTGAACCGATCCACGTACGGATCGTGGTAGACGAGGTCAGCCGACTCGGCTCGCAGCCCCCGTACGATCGGGCGTGCCGGCGTCTCGCGCAAGTCAGAGACGTCCGCTTTGTATGTCACTCCGGCCAGCAGGACGGTGGCGCCCTTGAGCGGCTTGCCGATGCCGCACAGCACTTCGGCGGCGCGCCGGACCACGTACGCGGGCATCCCGCGGTTGATCTCCTGTGCCAGTTCGACCAGCCGCACCGCGCTGCCGACCGTGCGGGCCTGGTGGATCAGGTAGTTCGGGTCGACGGGGATGCAGTGCCCTCCGACGCCCGGCCCCGGGTGGAAGGACTGGAAGCCGAACGGTTTCGTGGCCGCGCACGCGATCGCGTCCCACAGGTCGACGTCCAGATCGTGGGCGACCATGACGAGTTCGTTCACCAGCGCGATGTTGACGTTCCGGTAGGTGTTCTCGAGCAGCTTGGCCATCTCCGCCTCACGGGTTCCCTTGGCCACCACCACGCTGTCGCAGATCTTGCCGTAGAACGCGGCGGCGGCCTGGGCGCAGCCGGGCGTGAGACCGCCCACCACCTTGGGTGTGTTGCGCAGCCCGAAGCCCTTGTTGCCCGGGTCGATCCGCTCAGGGGAGAAGGCCAGGTGGAAATCCGGCCCGGCGGTCAGCCCCGTGGCCTGCTCCAGGATCGGGCAGACCACCTCGTCGGTGGTGCCCGGGTACGTCGTCGACTCCAGCACCACGAGCATGCCCCGGCCGACGTACGGAGCGAGCGTACCGGTGGCCCGACGGACCGGCGCGAGGTCCGGGCTGCCGTCGGCATGGAGCGGCGTCGGTACACAGATCACCACCACCTGCGCGGTGCCCAGCACAGACGGTTCATCGGTGGCGGTGAAACCGGCGGCGAGCATGGCCCGCACATCGGCGTCGGACACGTCGTCCACGTGCGACCGGCCCGCGTTGAGTCCCGCCACCACCCGGTGGTTCACGTCGTACCCGGCCACGTGCAGTCCGACCGCGGCCGACTCCCGGGCCAGCGGCAGCCCGACGTAGCCGAGCCCGATCACGGCGAGGTCTGTCATCTGGACTCCTTGTGCATGGCGCCCACGGCGCCCACGGCGTCGCGGACGCGTCCGCCCCGGTCGGCCGCCACTGCCGCGATCATTTCGTCGAGGCCCGTCCGCGGCCGGAATCCGATCAGTTCGCGTGCCCTGGTCGTGTCGGGCATCCGGCGCGCCATGTCCTCGAAGCCGGGACCGTAGGCATGCTCGTACGGGATGTGGACGACCGGGCTGTCCGACCCGGTGACGCGCAGGACACGGTCGGCGAGCTCTCGGACGGACACCTCCTCCGTACCGCCGAGGTTGAACACACGGCCGTACGCGCGGTCTTCCATCGCCAGAGCCACCAGTGCGGGGACGATGTCGCCGACCGCGCAGAAGCACCGCCGCTGGGTGCCGTCGCCGTGGACGGTGAGCGGCAGGCCGGCCAGCGCCTGCCCGACGAGGGTCGGTACGACCATGCCGTAGCGACCGGTCTGCCGGGGACCGACGACATTGAACGGCCGCACCATGACGGCCCGCAGGCCGTGCTCACGCCAGTAGCAGTACGCCATCAGCTCGTCGAGCCCCTTGGCCGCGGCGTATGCCCAGCGGCTCTTGAGCGGTGAGCCGAGGACGCGGTCGTCGTCCTCGTTGAGGCTGTCCTTGGCGTTCTTGCCGTACACCTCGGACGAGGAGGCGAGCAGCAGCCGCGCCCCGTGGCGCCGGGCGGCCTCCAGCACGGTCCCGGTGCCCAGCAGATTCATGCGCAGTGACTCCAGCGGCCGGTCCACGACGGTGTGCACGCCGACCGCGGCGGCCAGATGGAAGACGGTGTCGCAGCCTTTCGTCACCCGCTCCACCGTGGCCTCGTCGAGGATCGAACCCCGCACCGCGGTCACGGCGTCGGCCACGTGAACGAGGTTCGCCGGCGAGCCGGTGCTGAAGTCGTCGAGCACCACCACGTCATGGCCCAGGGCGAGCAGGTGGTCGACCAGGTGCGAGCCGATGAACCCCGCGCCGCCGGTGATGAGCATCCTCATGTCGATCGCTTCCTTCCTCGCACCACAGACACGTGTGGCGGCTCCGCGCTCTGTCTTGCCGGCACGGTTTTGGGCAGGGGCGGGCTCCGTCGGCGGCCGCTGCACAGCCAGCGCAAGAACTCCCAGTAGACGGCGAGCGTGGCCCGCAGTTCCGGGCGTTGTCCACGCAGCGCCGCCCCCACCAGCCGTGCGGCCGGTTCCACGGCCAGACTCAGGCCGGTCAGCAGCCACGCCTGGGGCTTCGTCCAGTGCTGGAACATGTAACGGGTGCGACTGCACAGCACCAGATACTGTCGCCACGGCCCGAGTTGGGCGGAACTCACTTCCTCGGCGTGATAGACCCGTGCTTCGCCGATGTGGAACGAGGGCCACTTCAGCCGACTTGCCCGCAAGGCGAAGTCGACTTCTTCCAGATACAGGAAGTAGCGCTCGTCGAAGCCGTTCAATGCCGTGAACAGGGGCCGACGTACCAGGAAGAAAGCACCGATGACCTGGTCGACAGGGCCCGAGTGGGGCAACTCCTCCGGTCGCAGGTGATGGGGCGGGAAGAGAGCGGGCACCAGCCGGTCGAGCCCTGTCATCCTGCCGAGGTAGATGCGCGGGCTGGGGAACCTCGAACAGGAGATCCGCGAGCGCCCGTGCTCGTCCACCATGCGTGCCCCGAAGATCCCGAAGCTCTCCGCGCCCGGTGTCCGCAGAAACTCACCGACGACCCGCAAGGTGTCGGGATACAACTCGGTGTCCGGGTTCAGGAAGAGCAGCAAGTCGGCGTCGCCGAGTGCCGCTCCCTGGTTGCAGGCGGAAGCGAAGCCTCGGTTGACCGTGTTCCGCACCACCCGCAGCGGAAGTCCGGGGACATGAAGGCCGCGGTCGGAGCCGTCACTCGACGCGTTGTCGACGACCACCACCTCGCTGACGCGGAGCGATGACTGGTCGGCTCGGGCGATGGAGTGCAGACAGTTGCCGAGGTGGCGTCCGGTGTTCCAGTTGACGATCACGACGTCGACGGCCGCCGGACGCCCGGGCGCCTTGCTCATGCCGGCGGCCGGTGGGCACGTCTGATCCTGGTCGCGGCGTGGGCGCAGGAAGCGATCATCCGTCATCGCGCACCCCCCGTCCGGCCGGACGACTCGTGAGGCACCGGCGACGAGGTTTCGGGCCCGGGCCGCCGGAGCGATCCGTCCAGCAACCGCCGAAGCGGCTCCAGGGTCCGGTTCCAGTCCAGCTGCCGAGCCTGTTCGTACGCCTCGTCGGCGACCGCACGCCACCGTTCCTCATGGCTCAACGTGTCGATGGCGGTGGTGAAGTCCTCCTCGGTATAGGGCACCGATCCACGCAACAGGTCGAGGTGGCGCCGCCACGCCGGGACCAGGACGGGGAGCCCGTACGCCAGGTAGTGCAGATGCTTGGCGGAGAAGCCCTCTTCGCGGATCGGGTCCCGCGTGCAGGTGATCAGGCCGAACTGGTACTCGCTCAGGACCTCGGGAGCCGTGTAGCCACGGTAGGGGAGCCCGAGGGACGGGTCCGGCGGAGGGCCGCCGTACACGTCGATGTGCGGATACAGCCGACACAGCCGTGCGAGCAGGGGGAGGTTGATGAACTGCCCACTGAGCGAACCGAGGTAGACCACACGCGGCGGCCGGGCGAACCGCGCCCGGTCGGCCGAGGGCGTACAACCCCAGTTGAGCTGAAGGAAGTTGTCCCCGCTGATCCCGTACCGGGCCTTGGCATAGCGGCCGTAGGTCTCCCAGGAGAACGACAGGTACGCCATTTTATCGAGGAAGTCCTTTTCCCAGCGGCGGAACTTCCTGTGCTGTCGTCCGGTGAGCCGGCCCTCGTGGAGTACCTCGTCGGCCCACGGGTTGGGGCAGTCGTAGAGAGTCTCGGCCGACGTAGCTGTCGTCAGCAGACCCGCGTCATAGGGGGTCTCGCAGATGACGAGGTCGAAGTCGTCAAGTGCCAGATCGGCTCTGAGAATGCGCCGACGCAGATGGTGATCCGTCAGCAGCACGTAGTACGAGAGGTGACGTCGCCCGAAGCCCCACCGTCGGGTGAGCACCTTGGACGCGACGTCATTCGCGTACAGCGCCAGCTTGCCGGGGCGCGGGGACCCCGGGAGCATCCGCCCGAGGGAGCTGCGGGTGTTGGACGCACGCGCCAGGCAGCAGGTGTCCACCAGGTGCACGTCGTGACCCTGCTCCCGCAGGAACCGCTCGATGGCCAGCGGCTTGACGCTGTTCGCGTAGCCGTCGAGCTGAGCGACGATCAGGACACGCTTGGACCGCGTGTCGCCGGTCCTTTCCGAGGCTGTCGGGGTCATGACGTCTTCTCCTTCACGGGCATGTGCGGCGCCGTACGGGGACCTCGTGTGAGCTCGCGGGCGAGCAACGGCCACGCGGCGCCGAGGCCGACGAGCACCGGGAGTCCGGCCAGCAGCAGGGGCAGCGCGCCGTGCCACCCCAGCCTCAGCACCAGTAGCTCCCCGAGACCGGCCGTGATCACCGCCAGCCCGGTCGCCGGCAGCCAGCGTTTCGGCAGGCGCTGCTCCCTCAGATGGGCCAGCCGTCGGCACAGGACGACGAAGTACAGGGAGCCCGTCATGATGCCGATCGAGGTGGCGAGGACGACTCCGACAACGCCGAACAGCAGGGTCAGTGGCACCGTGAGTGCGAGGTTCACCGCCGTCGAACACCAGGAGTAGCGGGTCTCGAGCCCAGGGCGGCCGACCGCTCGGACAAAGCAGGTACGCATGCCGGTGAATGCCACCTGCACGGCGTATCCGGCCAGCAGGACCGCGGCCACCGCTCCGCTCAGGGCCAGCTCGGTGCCCAGCCACACCTGGACCGCCAGGCCCACCGCGGTGGTCGTCACCGCCCCGTACGTGAGAACCGCCGGCAGCCAGCGGGACTGCAGGACATGGAACTCCCGCACCGCTCCGGCGAGCCCCCGCGCGGCATAGACGTGCGTCATCCGGGTGAGGATCGGAGGGAAGGCATAGAGCGGCAGGCTGCGGAGGGCGGTCGCCGCCTGGTACCCGGCGGCGTAGACACCCACGTAGCGCACCGGCAGCAGTGCGGCGATCACCAGCGCGTCGATCTCCCCGTTGAGGAAGACGGTGAAGCCCGACAACTGCATACGGGAGGCGTATCCGGCGAAGTCGCGTCGCTCGGTCGGTCGGGGCAGCAGCGGTCGCCCGATACGGATGTGCCGTGCCCCTGCCCAGAAGCCACCGACCACCACCAGCAGGTACCTGATGGTGGTCAGCACCGCGAGCAGCGGCAGGTCCTGCCCGCGGTCGACGACGATCACAACGGCGACGGCGTACGTCAGACACGATCCCCCGCTGACAGCCGCCAGGCTGCGGAAGCGGGCGTTCGCCTGCAGCAGCGCGATCGCGGAGTTGGAGGCCAGGGCCAGGGCGAGGAGAGGGCCGAGGGCCAGCAACAGCTGCTGAGCTTCTCGCGCCAGTCGCGGTGGTACGTCCAGAGCGGACACGAGGGCGGGACCGGTCAGCACGGTGAGCCCGGTGACGAGCGCGCCCAGTCCGAGGAAGAGCACCAGCGAGCCGACGACCAGCCGCCCGGTGCCTTCCCGGTCGCCTCGGGCGCCGTGGTAGGCGTAGAAGCGCGCCAGGGACGCGCCGACTCCACCGTCCAGCACCGTGAGGGTGGTCAGGAAGACCAGGATCAGTGCCCATACACCGAACCTGTCGAGCCCCAGCTGATGGATCAGGTAGGGCGTGAGCGCCAGGTTGGTGAGCAGGGGTGCCATCTGAGCCAGTGCGCTGAAGCCCATGCCGGAGAAGAGACTCCGGGCCGGGGTGTCGGCCGCTGTGCCGCGTATGCCGGCCATGTCCCAGTGGCGCACTTGCCTGCCTCACTTCCCGGTGCTGGGCGGCTGTCCCGTCTCGATCCCGCGGCACAGCTTCCGCAAGCCGTCCCGGTCGAGGATCAGGACGTACTGGCCGTCGATCAGGTCCGACCTGATGATCGGCGCGGTGGTGAAGTGGGCGTCCGCGGAGCCCAGATGGCGCAGACCGAGCACGAGGTCACGCAGGTCGCTGTTGGACAGCTGGTCATCGACGCTCACGGTGCCGGTGATCGCGTCGAGCATCCGGTCGACCTTCAGCGGGCTGGTGATACTCGCGTCGTCGCGGATCTGGCCGACGAGGCTGCGCAGGAACTCCTGCTGCCGCTTGATCCGGTCCAGCTCCCCGCCGGGCAGACCGTGGCGCTGGCGCACGTAGGAGAGCGCCTCCTGGCCGCTCATGGTGTGGGTGCCCGCCTTGAAGTGCTTTTGCTGCTCCGGGTCGTAGGAACTCTCGTGGACGGTGATCGGCACACCGCCGACCGCGTCGGTGAGGGACCTGAAGCCGTGCCAGTCGATGACGGCGAAATGATCGATCCTGACCGCGGTGAGCTCCTCGACCGTCTGGACGAGGAGTGAGGGGCCTCCCCAGGAGAACGCGGCGTTGATCTTCGCGGTTCCGTGTCCGGGGATGGGCACCCAGCTGTCGCGTGGTATCGACACCGTGTACGACTCGCGCTCCCCCGGAGCGAGATGCACCAGCATCAGCGTGTCGCTGCGCTGGGCGCCGAACTTCCACAGGTCGGCTGCGGCGCCGTCTCCGGTGGTCGGCTTCGGGGAGCGGCTGTCGAGACCGGCCAGCAGGAAAGTGGTGCCGTCGCTGGTCTCGGGCCGTGGGCCGTCGGGAAAAGCGTCGGGTATGCGGGTGACCTGGTCGCCGTAGTGATCGGTGGCCCACCAGACACTGCCGGCGCCGAGCCCGAGCAGCGCGAGCACGGCGACGACCAGGCATATCAGCAGACGGCGCAGCCACCGACGGCGTGGCCGGGTGTCCGTCCCGAGAGCCCGCCTCGGCGTCCACTGGGGCCACCGGCGCGTGGACATCACATTCCCTCCGTCTGCCGACGGGCCGATGCGGCATGGGGCCGAGCCGTCAGCTCTCCGCAGATCCGGTCGACCGCCCGCTCGGTGAGGAAGGGGTGCAGGGGCAGGGACAGCAGTTGGGGGAAGAGCGCGTCGGCTCCCGGCAGGCCACCGGGCGGAGTGATCGCCGCACGCTGGAAGTAGGGCATGTGGTGCAGGGGGATGAAGTGGACCGAGGCACCGATGCCGCGCTCCCCCAGCCGTTCGATGATTTGGTCGCGGCCGATCCCGTACTGCTCCTCCAGCACGCGCACCACGTACAGGTGATGGGCGTGCCGGCCGCGGGTTGTGACCTCCAGCGGTTGCACCCCGGGAAGGGACTGAAGGCGTGCCGCGTACTGTCGGGCCACGGCGTGCCGCCGCTGCTGCCAGTCATCGAGGTGACGGAGTTGCGCCCGCCCGATGGCGGCCTGTACATCCGTCATGCCGGCCTTGAGGCCCGCCTCCTCGACGGTGTATCGCCAACCGCCGCCGGGCAGGTTCCGTCGCCAGGCGTCGGCGGACATCCCGTGGTGCCGCGCACGACGGATCCGTTCGGCGAGGACCGGGTCGTCCGTCGTCACCATGCCGCCCTCGCCGATGGGCAGGTTCTTGGTGGCGTAGAAGCTGAAGCAGGTCGCTCTCGACAGGCTTCCCACGGGTCGGTCGTCCACCGACGTGCCCACGGCGTGGGCGGCGTCCTCGACGACGTGCGTCAGCGGCAGTCGCGCGGCTTCCGCCAGCTCGGCGACCGGTGCGGGGGCCCCGGCGTAGTGCAGGACCATCATCGCGTGGGGGCAGCCGCACACCCTGGCCGCCCGGGCGACGGTGGCCGGGGTCGGCATCGCGGTGTGCGGATCGACGTCGACCAGCACCGGCCGCAGCCCGGCGTGCAGGATCGCCTGGGCCGCGCCGCAGAAGGTCACGGTCGGGATCAGGACCCTTCCGCCGAGCGGGACCCGCAGGGCACGCAGCGCCAGTTCGAGCGCCGCCGTGCAGGAACTCACGGCGACGGCGTGCGCGGCCCCGACATGAGCCGCGAACTCCCGCTCGAAGAGCACCGTCTCCGGTCCGGTCGTCACCCATCCCGAGGCGAGCACCCGCTGCGCCGCCCTCTGAGCCTCCGGACTGATCCGGGTCACGGCGAAGGGGAGTTCAGGCTCCCCCGCGCGGTCCGTGGTGAGGGCGTCAGCGAGTGGCACGCCGTTCAGGGCCGACCGGACCCTGGGGGCTTGTTCGTGTCGGGGCCGGAGCCGGTGGACTGTCATTTCCTGCTCGCCCTTCTTGTCACTCCCCGGAGAAATGACGACGCCTCCGCAGACGACGCATGGCCGAACGTGCGGACCGCCGCACACGGATGGCGTATATTTACGCCGTATACGTACACTTTCCTCCCGGAAGTGCATAGAGTCAACACGAGCGGACAGGACGCGGGCCGACCAGCCGGAGGCGAAGCATGGCCAAGGACCAGCCGAAGGCGCGGGAGATGGACGAGGGCCCCGGAGCCCGCCCCGCGCGGCGCGCCAGCGACCGTGGCCACTACGGCCGTCTGAGCCGGGAGCGGGTGCTGGCCAGCGCCCTGGAGCTGGTGGACCACGAGGGCCTGTCTGCGCTGAGCATGCGCCGGCTGGGCGCCGAGCTCGGCGTGGAAGCGATGGCGCTCTACCGGTACGCGGCGAGCAAGGACGCGCTCCTGGACGGCCTGGTCGAAGCCCTGTACCTCGAACTGGAGGAACATCTGGTCGCGGGTCCCGGCACGATTGCGGCCGAGGCCGAGGCTCAGGCCCGGACCGGCGCCCAGGCGCACGCTCCCGCATGGCGCGCCGAACTCCACCGGATCGCGCGGGCGACGTACGAGGTCTGTCTGGCCCACCCCCAGGTCATGCCGCTGCTCTCCACACGCATGCTGGCGGTTCCGCTGGCCCGCCGACCGCTGGCTGTCCTGAGGCATCACGAGCGGGTGCTGGCCCTGCTCCAGGGGGCCGGGCTCGACAAGGCCCGTTCCGCCGCCGTCTTCCGCGCCTTCACCGGGTGGGTCCTCGGCTATGTGTCCGTGGAACTGCAGGCCATGGTGGACAACCCCGACGAACCGGATCCCGCGTTCCGTCTCGGACTGCACCGCATGCCGCCCCAGGAGCTGCCCAGGCTCCGAGAAGCCGCCGGCACCCTCGCCGAGCAGGGCGGATCGGAGGGCCTGACCGTCGGTCTCGACGCGCTGCTCGACCGTTTCATCCGCGCGGAGGAGCAGCGGGAACCCCTGCAGAACCAGGACCGGCCCTGACAAGCCGCCCATCAGTGACACCCAGGACTGAGAGCCTGTGTCACATCCCCGGCCGGATCAGCGCGCGGCGGCGATGGGGGGTGCCCCCGCGCGAGTCGGCGAAGCCGTTCGAGCGTGGGGGAGCGTGCGATCGCAAGGCGCCGGAGCGCCCTCGTGGCGGAGCCCGGCGAGCGTGCGCGCCAGGCGGCGGGCGCCCGGCCGGGGATGTGACACAGGCTCTGAGGGGCCACGGCGGCCGGGTCAGCCACAGGTCCGCCTCCACGGGATGCGGCACGATCATTCACCACGCGTCGGCGCGGGTCAGCCGTGGCAGGGCGAGGGAGACCGTCGAGGCGGCGAGCAGGGCCGCGGCGCACGGCACCCAGTAGCCCGCCGAGGCCCCAGCCGCGTCGATCAACCACCCCGACGCGGCGTAGCCCAGCGCCACTCCGAGGGAGAGGCCCGAGACGACCCAGGTGATGCTCTCGGTGAGCTGGGCCGCCGGCGCCAGGTGGCCCACCAGCCCCATCGTGGTGATCAGGGTCGGCGCGACGGACATGCCCGCCACGAAGAGCACCACCGCCAGCACCGCGAGACTCGGCGCGAACAACAGCGGCGCCGTCGTGACCGCCATCACCCAGACGCTGATCAGCAACCGCCGCGTGATCGCCCCCCGCGGCCTCATCGCACCGAAGACCGCGCCCGCCAGGCCCGAGCCGAGCGCGTACACGCCCAGCAGCAGGCCGGAGAGAGCCTTGTGGTGGTGTGCGCCGGCGTACGCCACCGTGGCGACCTCCACCGAGCCGTACGACGCGCCCACCGACGTCAGCGCCAGCACCAACAGGCCGAGTCCCGGGATGCACAGCGCGGAGCCCCCGGCGCGTTGCGGCCCGGGGCGCACCGGCGGTTCCGTACGCCGCTGGGCGGCGAACAGCGAAACGCCGGCTCCGAGCAGGACCGCGGCCGCCAGCGGTCCCGCCTCGGCGAAGAAGCCGGTCGACAGGGTGATCGCCAGGGCCGGGCCGACGACGTAGACCACCTCGTCGAGCACCGACTCCAGCGAGTACGCGGTGTGCAGCAGCTTCGGTGCCGCCCGGTGAAGCTCGGCCCAGCGGGACCTGACGAGCGCGCCCATGCTGGGCATGCAGCCCGCTACCGCCGCCGCGACGTACAGCGTCCAGTCCGGGGCGGCGTACCGGGCGCACAGCAGCAGCGCACAGATGGCGGCGACCGTCACGGCCGTCGCAGGGAGGACGACCCGGCGCTGGCCATGGCGGTCGACCAGTCGGGAGATCTGCGGTCCGATCGCCGCGGCGGCGAGCGCCTGCGTGGCGGAGACCGAGCCGGCGAGCCGGTACTCACCGCCGAGCTGCGACAGCATGGTGACGATGCCGACGCCGATCATCGACTGCGGAAGGCGTGATACGAAGCCCGCGGTGGAGAAGAGCAGACTGCCTGCAGGAGAGAAGATCCGGCGGTAATCGGAGAGCATGGGACTCCACGCTCCGTCAGGAGCCGGTCGTCGATGGCTGATCCGGTCCGGTTTCCGCGTCCCCCAATTGCACGTCCCCATTTTCACGCATCGCGCGGTATCCCGCGACGCACCGCGTTATCTCTCCCTGCACGTGCGGGAAATAGCGAGCCGAGCTAACTTGATGGAAGACACGTCGCCGGACACCGGCCGTTCGCCCAGCTCGCATCGCCCGACAAATGACCCTCCCGGGAGGTTGGTTTGGGATGAACGCGCGACTGCGAAGCCAGGCCGCGATGGTCGCCGTCAGCGCGTGCATCGTCGTGCTGACCGCGTTCTACTACTTATTTCCGGAACAGCGGCTGATCTTCGTCGCCATTGGAGCGACCGGCGTCATCGGTATTGTCCTGGGTATCCACCTCAACCACCCCGCGCATCGACTCCCCTGGCTGTTGCTCGCCGCGGGAAACTTCGCATTCGCCGCGGGTCAGGCCGCCCAGATCACCCTCCTCCAGTTCTATGAGCAGAACCCGTTTCCGTCGATCGCAGACGGCTTCTATCTCACGGCATATCCGCTCTATGCGGCCGGGCTGCTGAGCTTCGTCCGCTGGCGCACGAGTGGGCGCGACCGCGCGAGCTTCGTCGACGCGCTGACGCTGACAGTCGGCCTGGCACTGCTGTCCTGGCTCTTCCTCATCGACCCGTTCGCCCATGCCGAGGATCTCACCTGGGTGCAGAAGGCGTTCGCCATCGCCTATCCGCTCGGCGACATCCTCGTCCTGGCGATGCTGGTGCGCCTGCTCGTCGGCCGTGGCGGCAAGAGCCGCTCGCTCATGCTGCTCACCGTGGGCACCTTAGGCCTGCTCACCGCCGACGTGGCTTACGGCCTGATACAGCTGAACGGGACGTGGCGCACGGGTACCGCGGTCGATCTCGGCTGGGCCGTCCTCTACGGCGCCTGGGCGGCTGCCGCGCTCGATCCGTCCATGGGGTCGGTGACCCAGCCGGTGGCATGGCGCGCCGAGGCCCATATGGGCCGGCTGAGTCTGCTCACCCTGGCGTCGCTGATCGCGCCGACCATCCTCCTGATCGAGGCTGTGCGCGGCGTGAGTGTCAACGCCGGCGTCATCGGGGTGTTCTCCGCGGTGCTCTTCGTCCTGGTGCTCTACCGTCTGGCGGGCGTGGCGGCGACCCACCGGCAGGCGGTCGGCCGGGAGAAAGTGCTGCGCATCGCGGTGTCGTCGCTGGGCGGAACGGGCGATCTGCGGGGTGTGGCCGCCGCCGTCCACTCCGCGGTGACGGAGCTGATGCCGCACGGCCCACCATCTTCCGCGCTGCTCACCATGCCGGACAACACGCTCTGGGTGAACGGGGCGCACGGTGGCATGCGCGAGCCCGTGTCCGAGCGGGTGACCGCAGCCGTACGGGAACTGACCGCGTCCGGCGAGAACCGCCTGGTGGCCCTCGACGATGTGGGCCCCGACCTCGCCGCCTGCCTCACGGGCCCGGACGAGGAGCCGTCCCGCACCGGCCACGCGCTCGTCTGCCCGCTCACCTTGCAGGATTCCCCCTCGGGCGATCCGCTGATCGGGGTGTTGCTCGTGGCCGGGGACGAGCAGGACCTGTTCGTGCTCCGCGACACGCTGGCGACTCTCGCCGCGCAGACGGCACTTGCCGTGGCACGGGTCGCGCTCGCCCAGGAGGTCAACCAGCGCAACAGCGAGATGTACTTCCGCACACTGGTGCAGAATGCCTCCGATGTGATCCTGATCCTCGACGACGACGACCGGGTCCGATACGCCAGCCCCTCCGCCGGCCAGGTGCTCGGCGTTCCGGACCTGGAGGGCGCCCATCTCATCGATCTGGTGCCGCCGCAGAACAGCCGCGCGGTGATCGAGGCGCTCGGCCGGATGCGCAGCGGCGAGAACCAGAGCAGGCGCGAGGTGTGGCGCATGGTCCGCGCCGACCGGGCGACCATCGAGGTCGAGGTGAGGTGGAGCGACCTGCGCGAGGAGGCGACCGTCGGCGGGGTGGTGCTCACCCTGCGGGACGTGACCGAACAACGCAAGCTCGAACGCGAACTCACCCACCAGGCGTTCCACGACTCCCTCACCGGCCTGGCCAACCGCGTGCTCTTCCAGGAGCGGGTCAACCACGCCCTGACGCAGGCTCAGCGCGAGGGCACGGTGGTCGGCGTACTCTTTGTCGACGTGGACGATTTCAAGGTCGTCAACGACATACACGGCCACGGTGTGGGCGACGAACTCCTGGTCGCGCTGTCACTCCGGCTGCAGACCACCGTCCGTGCCTCCGACACCGCCGCGCGCATCGGCGGCGACGAGTTCGCGCTGCTGGTGGAGGGTTCCGTCGCGTCGGCGGGCGTGGAGCGGTTCACCGAACACGTGATGACCGTGTTCGCCGAGCCGTTCCGGCTCAGTGTGGGGCCGGTGAGCACGTACGCCAGCGTCGGCGTCGCGACGACGGAGGACAGCATCGACGCGGTCGAACTGCTGACGCACGCCGATCTCGCGCTGTACGCGGCGAAGACGGCGGGCAAGCGCCAGTGGCGCCGCTACCACCCTGATCTGCAGCGCGGCATGGCCGAGCGTGCCAAGTTGCAGGAGGGCCTGGACAGTTCGTCGATCGAGACGTCGTTCATGGTGCTTTACCAGCCCATCGTGGAGCTGACCAGCGGGCGGATCGCCGGCTTCGAGGCGCTCGTTCGCTGGCCCCACTCCACGCGCGGCATGGTGCTGCCGGAGCAGTTCATCACGCTGGCCGAGGAGAGCGGGCAAATCGTCCCGCTCGGCGCCTGGGTGCTTGACCAAGCCGCGGGCGAGGCGGTCCGGTGGGAGGACTCCGTGCTGCGCGGCGGGACGGCCGACTGCAACGCACCTTACGTCAGCGTGAACGTGTCGCCGCGTCAGTTCCGGGATGAGGATTTCTACGACGTGATCCGGCGCGCTCTGGAGATCTCCGGCATCGAACCGTCGTCGCTCGTACTGGAACTGACCGAGAGTGTGCTGCTGTACAACGACGAACGCGTCCTGGCCGAGATGAGTTCGCTCACCGACCTCGGGATCCGTATCGCGATCGACGATTTCGGGACGGGCTACTCGTCGCTGAGTTATCTGCGTGAGTTCCCGATCTCGATACTCAAGATCGACAAGTCGTTCGTCGACGGACTCGGGCGCTCGTCCGAACAGTACGCTCTGGTCGAGGGCATCACGCATCTCGCGGACACTCTCGGTCTGACGGTGATCGCCGAAGGAGTGGAGAACGTGAGGCAGCAGGAGCTGCTGATCTCCATGGGCTGCCCGTTCGGCCAGGGGTACCTCTTCGCCGAGCCGGTCAGCGCCGAGGAGGCGGAGCAGCTCGTCCTCGCGCCGCCGCTCGGCCGCCTGGCCGGATTGCCTGTGACGCCCGGAGACGGGACGCGGTGATGGCGGCGCCCCGTTCCCGCGAGGGCCGCAGATCGTGCTCCGCAGGACGCCGCGCGAGGCAGGAGGCCCGAGGTGACGGAACGTGATCACCTGTCGGCAGAGTCGGCTGCACCGTGCGTCGTGCTGCGCAACGACGAGGAGCAGTACGCGATCTGGCCCGCCGACCGCCGGATTCCTGCCGGGTGGCGTCGGATCGGCGTACCGGCGTCCGCCGGGTGGTGCGGGAGCCTGGTCGACCGTCTGTGGACCGACATGCGGCCCGCGAGTGCCCGCGCCGAGGGGCGGTCCCCGGCGCCCGGGCGGGACACCGTGCCCGAGCTGGTCCGGGAGCGGGCGCGGCGTGCGCCGTCCGCTCTCGCGGTGCTCTCGGACGAGGGCCGCCTCAGCTACGCAGAACTGACCGGCCGCGCGGACCGGCTTGCCCACCGGCTGCGGGAGTCGGGTGTCGACGCGGAGTCCGTCGTCCCTGTGTGCCTGGACCGTGTGCCCGAGCTGGTCGTCGCGCTGCTGGCGGTGCTGAGCTCGGGCGGCGCGTTCCTGCCCCTCGACCCGGCGACTCCACGGCAACGCTTGGCCGGACTGGTCGAGGAGACCGGTTCACGCCTCATCGTCTCAAGCCGCGAGCACGCCCCGATGTTCGCCGGGTGCGAGGCGCGGATCGTCCACGCCGGGGCACCGGCCACGCAGGCGGTGCCGGAGAGACCGCGGCCGACCCCTGCCCCCCGGCCGGACGACCTCGCCTACGTGATCTACACCTCCGGATCCACCGGACCTCCCAAGGGAGTGATGATCACCCACCGGTCGCTTGCACACTCTCTCACCGCGGTGGCCCGGGCATACGAACTGACGCCCGGCGACCGGGTACTGCATGCCGCGGCGCTCGGCTTCGACGCTTCGGTGGAGCAGATCTTCGCCCCGCTGATCAGCGGGGCGACACTCGTCCTCGCGGGAACGCGTACGTGGGCGCCCACCGAGCTGCTGCACCGCCTCCCGGAGCACGGGATCACCGTCGCCGACCTGACCCCCGCCTACTGGCATCAGATCGTCTCCGTCCCGGACCGCGACGAGAGCCTCGCGTCGCTGAGACTCGTCATCGTCGGCGGCGAGATCATCACCGCGAAGGACTGCCGTGCCATTCTGCGCCGGATCACCGGCGCGCGGCTCGTCAACGCCTACGGGCTCACCGAGACCACCATCACCTCCACGCTCTGCGACCTCAACGAGGAAGTGCTCGCCGCGCCGGACACCGCCGTCGCCCCGATCGGCAGACCCCTGGAGGGGAATCACCTCCACGTGCTCGACGCCGAACTGCGCCCGGTGCCGCCGGGCGAGCGCGGCGAGATCTACATCGGCGGCCCGGGGCTGGCGCGCGGTATCTGGGGGCAACCCACCGTGACCGCACAGCAGTTCCTGCCCGACCCGTACGGCTCGGCGCCGGGGGACCGGATGTATCGCACCGGGGATCTGGGCCGTCGGCGCTCGGACGGCAACCTGGAAGTCCTGGGCCGGGCCGACGACCAGATGAAGATCCGCGGGTTCCGGGTCGACCCGGCCGAGGTCGAGGCCGCGCTCGCCTCCCACCCGCAGATCGGCCAGGCGATGGTGGTGGCCCGGACGCGCGCCGGCGGCGACCGGGACCTCGTCGCGTACTTCACGCCGACCTCGCCGCCGACCAGCGGCGAGGCGGTGCTGCACGCACGGCTGCGGTCGGCACTCGCCGAGGTCCTGCCGGGCTACATGATCCCGGCGGCCTTCCACGCGGTGGAGCGGCTGCCCGTCACGCCCGGCGGGAAGCTCGACCGCAGGGCCCTGCCGGAACCCGTGACCGCGGCGCCGACGGCCACCGGCGCCGACGACCGTCCGGTGCCGCAGGGGATGGCCCAGTTGTGGGGCCAGATCCTGGATGTGGACTACGTCCGTCCGCACGACGACTTCTTCGAGCTGGGCGGCAACTCGCTGCTGGCCATGGAGATGCTCGCCCGGACCCGCGTCGTGTTCGGCATCGGCGTCACACAGATCCGCGACCTGACCCGTTCGCTGCTGCGGTATCCGACGCTTGCCGCGTTCGCCGAGGCCGTACGCCAGGCACGTGCGGGCACACTGGCCCACCCGGACGGCGGGAGCGTCGACTTCGCCGCCGAGACCGACCGGCGCGTTCCGGCAGTGGGCACAGCCGCGCCGTCGCCGGGAGGACGTCCCCGTCGTCCCGGCGACGTCCTCCTCACCGGGGCGACGGGGTTCTGCGGCGCGCACATGATCGACGAGCTGCTGCGCAGGACGACGGGGCGGATCCTCTGCCTGGTCAGGGCCTCCGACGACCAGCACGGCATGGAGCGGATCCGCGCGAGCCACCAGCGGTACGTCCTCAGCGATCTGCCCAACGGGCGCGTCCAGCCGGTCATCGGCGACCTGGGCAAGCCCGAACTGGGGCTGTCCCCAAGCCGGTTCGAGGAGCTGGGATCGACCATCGACGCCATCTACCACTTCGGCGGCCAGGTCAACTTCATCTACCCGTACCACGAGTTGCGCGCGGCCAACGTCGGCGGAACATACGAGATCATCCGCCTCGCCGCCGGCCGGGCCGTCCCCGTCCACTTCACCTCCACCATGGCGGTGCTCGCCGGATTCGGGCCGGCCGGGGTGCGCAAGGTGACGGAGAACACGCCGCTGCGCTTCCCCGAGTATCTGTCCGTGGGCTACGTGGAGACCAAATGGGTCGCCGAGGCCCTGCTGAGGAAGGCGTCCGACGCGGGCCTGCCGGTCGCCGTCTACCGCCTGATGGACATCACGGGCAGCAGCGGGACCGGCGTGATGAACACCAGCAGCGAGCTGGCCGCCCTCTTCGACTTCATCGCGCGGACCGGGCTGTGCCCCGACGTCCGGCTGCCGCTGGATTTCCTGCCCGCCGACCACCTCGCCCGCGCCATCGGACACATCTCCACCCGCCGGCCCGCTCACGGCGAGGTCTACCACCTCACCAACCCCCGGCCCACGCTGCTGAATTCGCTCGCCGAACGCCTGCGCCGACGGGGTTACCCGGTTCAGGAGATCCCGTACGCCGAGTGGATCGCCGCTCTGGTGAAGTACGCGGCCGGGCACCCCACCGACCCGATCACCCCGTTCGTCCCGCTCTTCGTCGACCGGTGTGCGCGCGCCGACATCACCGTGAGCGAGATGTACTTCCAGGACGTTTTCACGGAGTTCACCCGCGGCAACGCCGAACGGGCGCTGGTGAACGCCGGGATCGACATTCCGCCGGTGGACGCGAAGATGATGGACCGCTACATCGACTTCCTCCAACAGGCCGATGCCGTCCGGCCCGTGAAGAGCCAAGGTCAAGGGGCGGCGCGGTGGTGAGCCGATGCCCTTGCTGGGAGGCGCTGGACGTGCTGGAAGGGCCGCCCGACGGTCCGGTGGCCTTCGGCGCCGACCTCAGTCCCGCCGGCCTCCTGGCGGCGTACCGCGCCGGGGTCTATCCGTTCCCCGCGTCCGACGAGTACTCCCGCGCCCTCAACGAGGTGGTCTTCGCCGATCAGGTCCAGGAGGGCCGCATCCGGCTGATGGGCGAGGAATCGGCCGATCCCTACGCCGTCTCCTGGTGGTCACCCGACCCCAGGCCGGTGCTGCCCGTCTCGGCCACGCACCTCAGCCGGGACCTCGCCCGGCGGCTTCGCAACCGGCTGCCGTGGTCGACCAGTCTGGACCGCCGGTTCGAGGGGGTCGTCCGCGAATGCCGTGCCGGCCGCGTCCCCCTGTGGCTCACCGACGAGCTGATCGCGAGCCTGGTCCGCCTGCACGAGATGGGTCATGCTCACAGCGTCGAGGTGTGGGAGGACGGCGATCTGGTCGGCGGCGTCTTCGGCCTGCGGGTCGGATCGGTCTTCAGCATGGACTCGATGTTCTTCCACCGTCCCGGTGCCTCGAAGGTCGCGGTGACCGACCTCGCGGCGCGCTTCGCGCAGGTAGGCGGCGAGCTGCTCGACGCACAGCGGGACAGTCCGCACGTCCGCGACCTGGGCGGCATTCTCGTACCGCGGGAGCAGTATGTGCGACACCTCCGCCGCACCGCACACGACAACCTCCCGATGCCCACCGCCACCTTGCCCGCCCACCGCCTCGCCCCGCCGACGGGATCGCGCCGCTGAGCCGTCGCGGAGACGCCGCTCCAGGCGGCAACGCGGAACGGGCGCTGCCTTCGAGAGCGGACTCCAGCACGCGTTTGGTCAGCTGCCGCAACAGACCCGCCCTTGCGCGCGGGAAGTGATCCCTCAGGGCGAGGTCGGCGCGGCGGCGGAGCGGAAGGCGTCGACGCTCTCCCGGATCGCCGCGGTCACCTCCGCCTGGCGGTCATTGAGGTAGAAGTGGCCGCCGGGGAAGGACCGCAGGCGGAAGGTCCCGCTCGTCACCTCCTCCCAGGCGCGCGCGTCGTCCGGGCTCACCCGCGGGTCGCTCTCGCCGGTCAGCACGGTGACGGGCGCGCTCAGCGGGGCGGCGCCGGGTGTCGCCCGGTAGGTCTCCACTGCCCGGTAGTCGGCACGCAGGGCGGGCAGCGCCATGCGCAGCAGGTCCTCGTCGGCCAGGGCGCCGGCGTCGGTGCCGCTCAGCCCCCGGATCTCGGCGATGATGCCGTCGTCGTCCCGGAGGTGGACGGTCTCCTCGCGGTGACGGTGCGGGGCGCGCCGCCCGGAGGCGATGACGCCCAGCAGTCGGCCCCCGCCGGATTCCTCCAGTCGGCGGGCGATCTCGTAGGCGACGACGGCGCCCATGCTGTGCCCGAAGAGCACCACGGGCCCCACCGGCGCCGAGACGAGCACCCTGTACACCTGGTCGACGAGATCCCGCAGCTCGGTGACGGCGGGCTCGCGGTACCGGTCGAGACGACCCGGGTACTGGACGCACAGCACGTCCAACTCCGGCGCGAGCGCACGGGCCAGCGGCAGGAAGTAGGGCGCGGAACCACCGGCGTGCGGCAGCACGACGAGCTTCATGGCACCGGGCGAGGCCGGCTCGTACCGGCGGAACCAGGTGTCGTACGGACCGGATGCTGCCGACATGACGGGCTGTACCTCCGCGTTCGCTCCACGACACGACAGTCCGCAGCTTACGAGCCGTACCGACCACCACAGAACCCTTTGCCACCGTCGGACCGCCGGGGGCGCCGAGCGGACGAAACGGCCAGCTCCCGTCGCCCTGATCGGCCACCTCCCGTATCGCCCGCACCCTCCACCGGTCGCGCCGAAGCCTCGACCCGCACGGCATCGACGTCATGGCCGTCCGGCAGGTCCACGGACTCGGCGCAGTACACCACCGGCCCGCGCTGCACGGTGCCCGGGGCGACCGCGAGACGCCTCCCGTCCGGATCCGTCAGCCACGTCGTGGCTCCCTCGGCCCAGGCGGGGACCCATAGCGACAGGGTCCACGGATGGGAGGGGGCCCGGTCAGTAGAGGTCCGGGCCAGGGGGCGCTCGGACTTCATGCGTCGAGATCAGCCCGAGCGCCCCCGCACCGTCAGTCCTCCAGGGCGTCCATCACATCCGCGAGGTCCACGAACTTGAAGCCCGTCGCGCTACGGTCCTCGGACTGCGGGGTCTCGTCGCCGTCCTGGACGACGAGCAGGCCGTTGGGATAGCGGCGGCCGAGCGGGGCGTTGACGGCCGCCGCTCCGTCGCACTCCTCGGAGCCGTCGAGGGTCGCGGAGGCGGCCGTGACCCGGAAGCCGCCCTCGTACTCGTTGTCGTCCTCCAGCTCGCGGTCGTACGCGGCGAAGGTGTTGTCGCCCTGGCTGGAGGCGAGGAGGTAGCCGTCGCCGTCGGCCTCGGGGATCAGGGTCAGGCCCTCGACGTCGGCGGAGATACGGGTGCCGCCGTAGCCCGGGTCGGCGCCGGGGGTGCACTCCTCGGTGGCCTCGTCGTAGGTGCCGGGGACGCCGTACTCGCGGACCTTGTCGATCAGCCGGGGCGTGCCGCTGAGGTCGGCGTTCAGACGCCAGATGCCGACGTCCTCCTGGCCGGCGTAGAGGGCGCCGTTCGCGGGGTCGACCACCATGCCCTCCACCTGGGGCAGTTCACCGGGTTCCAGGCAGGGGCTCCAGGACGTGCCGTCGGGCAGGCGGAAGGACGAGGGCAGGTCGATGGTGCGGATCTTGCGGTAGCCGACGGTGCCGGAGCGGGTGGGGAGCAGTTCGAGGAGGGCGACGCTGGTGGTCTCGCGGCGGCTGACCAGCGCGTACGAGCGGCCCGTGGCGCGGTCGGTCCAGGTGGCGAGGCCGTACGCGGTGCGCTGGTCGTTGATCTCCTCCTGGTCGGCGGAGAACACGGGCGCCGCTGCCGGGTCGGTGACGTCGGTGAGCGGGCCGCCGACGCGGTCGCGGTCGATGCGGTAGAAGCGCAGCCGGTCGCTGGTGACGGCGAGGTCGGCGCGGCCGGTGGACAGCTTCAGGCCCTGCACCAGGTCGACGTTGTTGAAGCGGCCGGGGGCGTCGTCGGGCGTGGGTCCTGCCGGGGCGGGCACGGACTGGATCTCGCGCGCGTCGAGGTCGTAGACCCGAAGTCCGCCTTCCTTGGCCGTGGCGACGACCAGGCTGCGGTCCGGCTCGGCGGAGTTGCGCCAGATCGCCGGGTCGTCCGCGTCGGAGTTGCCGCCCGCCTCGTCGTCGTAGAGCGCCGCCGTCTCGGCCCGGGCGGTGAGCGCGGGCAGGTCGGACGACGCCTGCGCCTGGGCGGGCAGCGTCACGGCGAGTGCCACCAGCGTGGCCGTCATCAGGAAGACGTGCGGTCGGCGGTTACGGGACTCGGGCACGCGGACGCTCCTTCGGCTCATGATCGGATGCGTCTCGCAGCCTGTACGGCGCGTGTGACGGGTGGGCGTCCGTCGCTTGCCGAGAAATGGATCTGGCATGAACACTACATACGACGCCCTCACTTCACGGTCGCGCCGGGCACCTCTTCGGTCACCCCGTTCAGCTCCGAGGTGGGATCGGAGCCGTAGGGGCGGGTGAGGACCTCCATGCCGTGTCCGGACGGATCCGGGAAGTACACGCCCCGGCCGCCGTCGTTGCGGTTGATCCGGCCCGGGTGCTTGCCGTGCGGGTCGGCCTGGATGGGGACCCGCGCCGCGACGAGCCGGGCGAGGATCTGGTCGAACTCCTCCTCGGAGACGAGGAAGGCGTAGTGCTGGGTCGGGACGTCGTGGCCGACGGTCGCGAAGTCCAGTGTGACGCCGTTGGCGGTCTCGACGGGCAGGAACGGCTCGGCGGGTTCGCCGGCTTCGAGGCCGAGGATCCCGGCGAGGAAACGGGCCGACTCCTCGCGGTCCCGGCAGGCGATAACGGTGTGGTTGAACTCGACTGACAAGGCGAATGCCTCCAGAGGCAATCTCCGCGGCACCTCCATGCCTCACCCGGCCGGTGACCGGCACGCGATGCCGCAACGATCACCCTAGGCAGACGGCCGCCGACCCGTCGAGCGGTTTGCGCGTCGCTGCCAGGTTGCTGCCCTCGCGTGCGACAGGGCCGCCGAGTACACGTCCGCCGTCGCCGCCGCTGCCGTGTCCCAGCCGAAGGACCGGGCATGCCGCACCGCGGCCTCGCTCATCCGGGCGGAGCGTTCCGGGTCGTCGGCGAAGCCGTACAGTGCCCGCGCGTAGTCCGCCGGATCGTGCCCGGGTACGAGAACACCGCTCACCCCGTCCCGTACGGCCACCGGCAGGCCGCCGACCTGTGCCGCGATCACCGGTGTGCCACAGGCCTGGGCCTCGACGGCCACCAGGCCGAAGGACTCGCTGTGGGACGGCATGACCAGGACGGACGCCGCCCGGTACCAGTCGGCGAGCCGCTCCTGGCCGACCGGCGGCCGGAACAGCACGACGTCCGAGATCCCGAGGCGGGCCGCCAGCTTCTGCAGCCCCTCCGGCTCGGCCAGGCCGCTGCCGCTGGGCCCGCCCACGACGGGCGCCACGAGCCGCTCCCGCAGCCACGGCCGCTGCTCCAGCAGCCGGGCCACCGCGCGCAGCATGACGTCCGGTGCCTTCAACGGCTGTATGCGGCCCACGAACAGGGGGATCAGCGCATCTTGCGGGAGCCCGAGCCGGGATCGTGCCGCGGCGCGTCCGGCCTGGACACCGCGGGCGTCGGGGCGGAAGCGCTCCAGGTCGACTCCGGGGTGAACGACGGCGACGTGGCCGGTGTCGGCGTCGTAGTGGCGGACCAGTTCGTCGGCTTCCTTCTCCGTGTTGGCTATCAACCGGTCGGCGGCCCGTACGACTTGGGTCTCGCCGAGCACGCGGGCGGGGGGCTCTGGGGTGTCGCCGTCGGCCAGGTTGGCGTTCTTGACCTTGGCCATGGTGTGCATGGCGTGGACCAGCGGGACGCCCCAGCGCCCGGCGGCCAGCCGGCCGACGTGGCCGGAGAGCCAGTAGTGGGAGTGGACCAGGTCGTAGTGGCCGGGGTGTTGGCCGGCCCAGGTCTGCGTCACTCCGTGCGCGAAGGCGCAGAGCTGGGCCGGGAGATCCTCCTTGGCCAGACCCTCGTACGGGCCGGCGTCCACGTGCCGGACCAGAACGCCGGGCGCGAGTTCGACGCTGGGCGGGAGTGCCGCGGACGTGGCCCGGGTGAAGATCTCGACCTCGATGTCGATGGCGGCGAGGCGCCTGGCGAGTTCGACGACGTAGACGTTCATTCCGCCCGCGTCGCCGGTTCCGGGCTGGTGCAGCGGTGAGGTGTGCACGCTGAGCATCGCGACGCGCCGGGGGCGGCCGTGGGTGCCGGGTGGCCGCGACCGGGGCGGACCCACGAGGGTGGTGCCGTGGCCACGGCTGCTCTGGAAGCCCTTGAGCCCGGTCACGTACCGACTCCTGCCGTTGCCCCGGCCCGCAGGTCGATGCGCTGCTCGCCCGCGTACACGTTCATGGAGCCGCCGCGCAGAAAGCCGACGAGCGTGAGCCCGGTCTCCGTCGCCAGGTCCACGGCGAGGGAGGACGGTGCCGAGACCGCCGCCAGCAGCGGGATCCCCGCCATGACGGCCTTCTGCGCCAGCTCGAAGGACGCCCGCCCGGACACCAGCAGAATGGTGCGGGACAGCGGTAGTTGGCCGTTCCGCAGCGCACGGCCGATCAGCTTGTCAACGGCGTTGTGCCGGCCGACGTCCTCGCGCAGGTCGAGCAGTTCGCCCTCGGGCGAGAACAGCCCTGCGGCGTGCAGACCGCCGGTGCGGTCGAACACCTGCTGCGCGGCCCGCAGTTGGTCCGGCAGTGCGGCCAGCAGCTCCGGGGTGACCCGGACCGGGGGCGTGTCGGCGATCGGCCACGGTGCCGTGGTCCGTACGGCGTCCAGGCTCGCCTTACCGCACAGGCCGCAGGACGACGTGGTGTACACGTTCCGCTCCAGCGTGATGTCGGGCAGCGGTACGCCGGGGGCGAGTCGCACGTCGACGACGTTGTAGGTGTTCGAGCCGTCCTGGGTGGCCCCGGCGCAGTACACGATGTTCGCCACGTCCCCGGCCCGGCTCAGGACGCCCTCGCTCACCAGGAATCCGGCGGCGAGCGCGAAGTCGTCCCCGGGTGTGCGCATGGTGATCGCCAGCGGCTTGCCGTTCAGCCGGATCTCCAGCGGCTCCTCCCCGACCAGGGTGTCCGGGCGACTGCTCGCCCCACCCTCGCGGATCCGCAGCACCCTTCGTCGCTCGGTGACCCGTCCCATGGCCTTGGTTCCTCAGCACTCGATGACGTTGACGGCGAGGCCACCGCGGGCGGTCTCCTTGTACTTGACCTTCATGTCGGCGCCCGTCTCCTTCATGGTCTTGATGACCTTGTCCAGGGAGACGTGGTGACGGCCGTCGCCGCGCAGGGCCATCCGGGCGGCGGTGACGGCCTTGACCGCGGCCATGCCGTTGCGCTCGATGCAGGGGATCTGGACGAGACCGCCCACCGGGTCGCAGGTCAGGCCGAGGTTGTGCTCCATGCCGATCTCGGCGGCGTTCTCCACCTGTTCGGGGCTGCCGCCGAGGACTTCGGCGAGCCCTCCCGCGGCCATCGAGCAGGCCGAGCCGACCTCGCCCTGGCAGCCGACCTCGGCGCCGGAGATGGACGCGTTCTCCTTGAAGAGCAGACCGATGGCACCCGCCGCGAGAAGGAAGCGGACGATGCCGTCCTCGTCGGCGCCCGGCACGAAGTCGAGGAAGTAGTGCAGGACGGCGGGGATGATCCCGGCCGCGCCGTTGGTCGGGGCGGTGACGACCCGGCCGCCCGCGGCGTTCTCCTCGTTCACGGCCATCGCGTAAAGGGTGACCCATTCCATGGCGCGGCCCGCCGGGTCGCCCTCACTGCGCAGCGCCCGGGCCGCCGCCGCGGCCCGCCGACGGACCTTCAGACCACCGGGGAGGATGCCCTCGCGGCCCAGCCCCCGGGCGACACAGGCCGCCATCACCCGCCAGATCTCCAGCAGGCCCGCGCGGATCTCCTCCTCGGTGCGCCAGGCCTTCTCGTTCTCCAGCGTCAGCGCGGAGATGGACAGGCCCGTCTCCTTGGTCAGGCGCAGCAGTTCGTCGCCCGTGCTGAACGGGTGGGCCGGCACCGTGTCATCCGGCTTGATCCGGTCCGCGCCGACCACGTCTTGATCAAACACAGCCTCGTCGACCACGAAGCCACCGCCCACGGAGTAGTACGTCTTCTCCAGCAGCGGTACGCCGTCGGTGTCGTACGCGAAGAGGATCATGCCGTTGGCGTGGTAGGGCAGTGACCGCCTGCGGTGCAGGACCAGCTGGGTCGAGGCGTCGAAGGCAATCTCGTGGGCCGGGCCGATCTCGGCACCGAGGAGGCGGATGCGGCCGGTGCTGCGGATCCGCTCGACGTCCAGGTCGGCCTGGGCGACGTCGACCGTGTGCGGCTCGTAGCCCTCAAGGCCGAGCAGCACCGCCTTGGGAGTGCCATGACCGTGGCCGGTGGCGCCGAGCGAGCCGAACAACTCCGCCCGTACGGCGGCGGTCTGGGCGAGTACGCCGTCCTGCTTCAGCCGGGCGACGAACATGCCGGCGGCGCGCATCGGGCCGACGGTGTGCGAGCTGGACGGGCCGATGCCTATGGAGAACAGGTCGAAGACGCTGATTGCCACGCCATACTCCGTGGGATTGGAGGGGCATGCCGAGCGGTCACGGCACGCCCCGCGGGAGGGTGTCGGTTACAGGCCGGGGTACAGCGGGTGCTTGTCGGCCAGCGCCTTCACACGGGCCTTCAGAGCCTCGACGTCGTAC